>NZ_CAXBFW010000051.1:0-4952 GCF_963975215.1 uncultured Gilvimarinus sp. | reverse complement strand
TCAAAGAAGACGGCTGTAGAGTTGCTTGTGAAAAACGTATTTCTACGGTCTCGTTGAGTTACGTAGAGGCAAGCTGCAGCGTGTTTGGTACAGCTAAGGGCGCGCGGCAGCCTCGGCAAGTTTAATGGTGTGATCGAGGATCCCGGCATCGCCTACCGCTCCGTGGCCCGGAACAAGCACCTCAATCGGGTACTGTTTGGCTTTAATGGCACGAATCGAATTGGCCCAGGTATGGATAGAGGCCTCGCCCACGTAACCCAGCCCTTCCCATTCGTGGGCTCTTACCAGGCAGCCACCAAACAACAGGTTGCTATTGGGCAGCCAGGCAACGATATTGTCCTCGGTGTGCCCCGCCCCCGGATAATAAAACTCAATAAGCCCATCCCCCAGCGTAAACTCATCGCCCGCAAATGTCTGGCTGGGTAACGGTCGGCCATCGCGCGCAAGCAGCGTCTGGGTTAACTGCGACGTATAAGTGGGCACCGACAGTTCATTCAGCAATTTAATACCAGCGGTGCGATCCTCGTGGGAGTGCGTCGAAACGCTGGCCACCAGCTTGTAGTTTTTATCGGCAAGCCAGGATAAAAGCTGCCGGGTGTCGGCCTCGGACCAGGGCGTGTCGATCAAATAAGCACGTTGGCCATCGATAACGATAAGCCCGTTGGAATCCACCAGACCATAACCTTCAATGTGTTTGAAAGAGGTGTGCAGATAAACGCCCGGCGTTAGTGGGCGAATTTCAAGTGGCTTTTGTGCCGGCACGGACGTTTGGCCAAACACCGGCAGAACCATCATGGCCAATAACCATACGAAAAATTTAATCATAGTTACTCGTTATTTAATGCTAACCGGGGGGCTAAGGCTGCTTATCGTATACCGCGACGCCTTCGGGAATATCATACCAATCTTGTTTCTCGCTTACCCACACATGGGCCGTCGGTTTAATCATGCCGGTATCGGACAAATTTGCGGGCTTGAGTTTAATTTTATCAGGCTCTTGCGGATTAAAATGGTAAATACGATTACCGCATGTAGGACAAAACATAGCGCCGTTAATATTGCCACTAGCGGCGCTTCGGCGCCACTCGGTCATTTTACCGTTAAATTTAACCGAGTCCCGCGCGACCATCGCGGTAATGCTAAACGCACTGGTCGAAAGCTTTTGACACTCTTTGCAGTGACACGCCACCACCATCATGGGCTCGGATAGCAGTTGATAGGTTACACCGCCGCACTGACACGATCCGCTAATGGGGTATTGCATACTCATCTCCACTCTCAGTTTTTATTGCGCGCTTAAAAAATTAGTCAGGCTCAGACATCACCAATATATACGCCGTACCGCACTGGCGGCTGCCAAAGCCCGTCAGGCGGTACTTTCAATCGCCACGCTCGAGCGCATAACCGCAGCATCTTTGCCCGGCGGGGCACCAAACAACTTGCGGTAGTCGCGGCTAAACTGCGAGGGGCTTTCGTAACCCACCTGATAGCCCACCCCAGCAACATCGTGCTCGTGCAGCAGCAGTCGCCTTGCCTCCTGCAGGCGAACCTGCTTTTGAAACTGCACCGGCGTCATTTGGGTAATAGCCTTAAAATGACGATAAAACGATGCGGGGCTCATAGAGGCCATTTGCGCCAGATCGGCGACTTTAAACGCCTGGGGGTAATGGGCGCGCATC
Organism: uncultured Gilvimarinus sp.; assembly: GCF_963975215.1. Taxonomy (GTDB): domain Bacteria; phylum Pseudomonadota; class Gammaproteobacteria; order Pseudomonadales; family Cellvibrionaceae; genus Gilvimarinus. Next base: position 3,273 of record NZ_CAXBFW010000051.1, on the reverse strand, counting down.
CAGGCCGTTACGCGACCAATGCGGGCCGTCTCACTGTCATACAAACCGGCCTGTTGCAATGCTGTGCCCATAGGCGAGCGCAACAGCCGCCAGCAAATCTCACGGCGAATCAAAGGCTCCAGCACGGCTTGGTTGTCAGGCTGCTGGCAAAGCTCAAGAAGGCGCGTGAGAGGATCGAGCACATCCGGCGGAGCGTCGCCTTTAACCAAGGCTCTGTGCCTTACACGTCGATCGGTCACCTCCGGGTGTGCCAGCAACAATTCCGACACCATGGCGGGGTCAACCGACAAGCTCAATGCCAGGTAGGGCCGATCCCGGCTCGCCTCGGTGATACGCGAGTTAACCGGCACATTCACCGAGGCCACCAAGCACTGCCCCGCGCGATACTCCAGCGCAGTATCGCCTATGGCACTGCGCTTACTGCCCTGCAGCACCAGGCAAAAAGAGGTTTGATACACTGCGCGAATCGTACCGCTGGGCTCTGTCGCGCGAGTCAGGCGCAGCCCGTCAATAGCGCACTCATGGCCACCGCTAAGCCACTGCTGCTCAACCAGTGAGCGCAATTTGACAAACACCGCATAGTCGCCAGATACAGGCGAGGTTAGCTCATTCACTGTCATTACTTCGGCTCTAGATTTGTGACTACTCAGTTTTATAAAACAAGTTTAGCGTCACACAGCATACTCTTACTTATGTGACGCGAGCTGTCTTTAAACACGACTTGATAGAATTGTGCATGAATGCGAGAGTTTCTGCACACCGCTTATGGCCGTCGGGTTTTAGTATGAGCCCAACGCTGCCAGCGCGCAGCATTCACCGATACCGCGAGGTTACATGTATGACAACTCCCTCTCAAAATCCGTCACTGGCGATGCACACCCTCGGCCACTCGGGCCTGTTTGTCTCCGAGCTGTGTCTGGGCACTATGACATTTGGTGGCGGCGATGACATGTGGGGCAAAATTGGCAAGTTGCAGCAACGCGATGCCGACGAGCTAGTTGCACTGGCACTGGAGAACGGCATTAACTTTATCGACACGGCCAATGTGTATAGCGGTGGCAACAGCGAGACTATACTCGGCCAGGCGCTAAAAAGCCTTAACGTGCCGCGCGAAGACATCGTACTGGCCACCAAAGTGCTGGGCCCCATGGGCGAAGGCCCCAACCATCGCGGCGCTTCTCGCGGGCACATTCTCACCCAGTGCAAAGCCAGCCTAAAGCGGCTGCAAACAGACTACATCGATTTGTACCAAATTCACGGCTTTGATCCCGCCACTCCGATAAAAGAAACCCTTGAGGCGCTCAATACGCTGGTGCAGCACGGCCATGTGCATCATATCGGCCTGTCCAACTGGGCCGCCTGGCAGGTGGTTAAAGCCGTAGGCATTGCCGAGGCGCGCCGCCTTTGCCCTATCGTGTCGCTACAGGCTTATTACACCCTTGTGGGGCGCGATTTAGAGCGCGAGGTTATCCCCATGCTGCAATCGGAAGACATCGGTTTAATGGTTTGGAGTCCGCTGGCGGGGGGTTATTTATCGGGTAAATACGAAGGGCCAGACGCCTCGGAGGAAAACCGCCGTACCCAATTTGATTTTCCGCCGGTTAACCGCGAGCGCGGCAGCCAGGTGATTACCACCATGCGCGAGATCGCCGCGGGCAAAGAGCTCGACGGCAAATCCGTTAGCGTCGCCCAAATAGCCCTGGCGTGGCTGCTTCACCAACGCGCCGTCACCAGCGTTATTGTCGGCGCCAAACGGCCAGAGCAACTACAAGATAATATTCAAGCGGCGCGTATCCGCCTAAGCGATGACGAGCTCACCGCGCTGGATAACGTCAGCCACTTACCCGCCGAGTACCCCGGCTGGATGATCGAGAGGCAGAGCGAGTATCGCGCCCATATGAATCAATAAAGTTTGTAATCGTAGCGCAAAGTAAGCGGTCGTTGTCTGCCCTCAATCAACGATCGCTTCGCCCAGACAACGTCACTTGTCACTCACGGCGCCACTGCGTTAACCTACCGTTCGAGCGCAGGCTTACCCTGCCACCCCCGACGATAGCGAGGCACACGTGCTGCATTACTTAAAAATCTTTAGCTGGTTTTTATTCACCTTTGCCATTGTCGGCATCATCGCCCTACTGGCTGGCATGGAGCCAACCGTCACCAGTGTCCGCAAAGGGCTTGGCCTAATGGCGATGCAAGCGGGCGTATCCTCGCTGATTCTTATCGGGTTTAGATTAAACAAAGCAGAGCAGTTACCCACCAAAGTATTGCTTTACAGTGGTTGGGCACTGATTGTGTTACTCGTTGTTGTGGGGCAAATTTGGCTGAATGTGTGATGGGTTAAATACTGCAGGCTAAAACGGGTGAATCTCAATGACGCCTCTCGCCCGCGCGCAGGGCGTATTCGCCACCCGCTCGACCACCGCTGCAGCACTTTCTGCCTCGATAATATAAAAACCCGCTAGCGGTAAACCAGCCTGATGCGGCCCGTCGCTAACTTCTAGATGCTTACCCCAGTTGCGTACCGAGGTTACCTCGGGGCGAACCGCAACCACAGTCGCACCGCCGCCCGTGATGACAGAATCCTGGGCTAAAACATCTGTTTTTTCATCATCGCTTAGCGAAATCCAGCCGTCTTTATCCCCGAAGGCAAGGCACAGAAATCTCATCTTTTAGTCCCCCTAATATTAGCTACAAGAGGTAGTCGACCAACACGATCAAAATTCGACAGGCAAGAAGGCTAACGACTCAAGTTTCAAAAGTCTCTGTGCGCCCCGGCGGGCAGCCCCCCTGCCACCGAAACACACCATAGGCGAGAAAAACTCGCCAACACTTCATCACAAAATCGATAAAGCCAAAAACCGTTGGCGAGCGGGCAAATAGCGAGCGGTATTTTTTAACCTTTGGATGTAAAACTATGGCTCGTTGCCCATCGGCCAATTAAACCACAGCCAGCGTGGCTGCACATGGCAGACATCTTGCGAGACGACAACGCCCGTCTGGGTCTGGGTGACAAACCCGTCAAGCGTGGCGGTAACGGAATAAGTACCGGCCCGCTCAGGAGCGCCGTAAAAATAGCAGCCGCCCGGCCCGTAGTGGCCAGTTTTTGGCTGCAGCACCTCCGAGTAATCACCATCGGTGGCGACCACCTGGGTGGCGCATGCATCGATGCTTTCATCATCCACCCACAGATCAATGTTTAAACCGTAACGGATCTCCTCGGTACAGGCGATAGGCGCGCCGCCAATGGGGCCCTGAGGGGCATCGGCTGCA
>NZ_CAXBFW010000050.1:0-5072 GCF_963975215.1 uncultured Gilvimarinus sp. | reverse complement strand
CTTTGACGTGCACGGATGCACTAATGCCGCGAGCGCATGGAAGCGCAAGAGCGGCCTTTTCGTTAGTTTACTTTGCCCAAACAAAAGAAAAGTAACTCGCCACGCCCGGCGACGCGGGCCTATAAATTAAAGTCCGCTTTAGCGGCATCCCAGAAAACTACCACTTTACGACCAGCACTCCGTAGGTAACAAAGCCGCTGGATACCGGCTCAAGGCCGGTATGACGAGATCGGTATGACCGAGAGCCAAACTACAACTCGCTCAAAACACTCCGCAACGCCGCATCCACCGTGTGATCATCACGGCTATAGCGTAACCCTTGCTGAGCAAACTGTTCGGCTTGACCGGTATTCCCCAAGCGCTGGTAGTTCTCGGCCAGCAGTAAATAAACCGCCGGGTTGCGCCGGTCGATACGCAGGGCGCGTTCGGCGCTGGCAATAGCGCGGCTGTAATCGCCGTTGCGGTATTCCGAGCGGCCCTGTGCCAGTAAAGAGTCTACCGCCGAGTTGCTGCGGCCCTGCACGGGCGCCTCTGGCTGCGGAACCGGCTCAACCACTCGCCAACCGCTGTTATCACGTTCTTCACCCTGAGTGGTTTCGGTGTCGGGCTGATCATCGTTACGGGGCCGCTCGGGCGTCTGAGGCTCCATACCCGGCACGCGCACGCTGGTGTCGCTGTCCTCGACCGGGGCGCCGCTACCGGGGCCCATTTGGCTGCTGGCACAACCGCTCAACAACACAATGGCTACCAGCGAGCCTACTTTTTTAACAACACACATCATAACTATTCGCCTAACGTATTTGGCCCAAGCCTGACATCCCCAAGCCCGGAGCAAATTAAATTAATTCCAAAAACGGTGCCACCAGCTGCTGTCGCGTTTGTTTTGCTCCAGCCGACAATCTACCGCGCGGCTCGGGGCAAAGTCCGTTTCCAGCGGCAGCCAAATGGCGCCTTCACAGCCCTCGGCGCTCAGGGCACCGGTAGCGCGATCGAGCCAGTCAAAGCTCACACCATCGGGCGGCGTTAGGTTAACACCCCGGGTGGGCAGCTCGGTCATTAAGTCGGCCCATACTTGCAGCGCACCGCCACTACCGGTCAGGGGCGTGGCGGAGTTATCATCGCGACCGACCCACACCACCGCTAAATGCTCACCGCTAAAGCCGGCAAACCAGCTATCGCGTTGATCATTGGTGGTACCGGTTTTACCCGCCAGAGGTAAATCGGCCGGAAACTGATTGTACACCCGTCGGCCGGTGCCTTCGCGCAACACCGCTTGCAGAGCATATTGCAGCTCAAAGGCACTCTCGGGCCTAAAGCGCTGCTCGATACGCAGCGGGTAGCGCTTAAGTGGCTCGCCGGTAGCGGTAAGCACATCGCGAATGGCGCGCAGCGGCGTGTAACTGCCCTCGGCGGCCAGCGTATGGTAGACGCCCGCCACCTCGTAAGGGGACATCTCGACCGAGCCCAGCGTCATAGCCGGCACCGGCGGAATATAACCTTCAAAGCCGGCACGCTCCAGGGTATCGGCCACTTGCCCCAACCCCAACTGCATACCGAGCCGTGCCGAGGCCTGATTGTAGGAGTGCACCAGCGCCTCTATTAACGGCACCTCGCCGTGGCTGCGGCGGCTGGCGTTTTGCGGCTCCCACAACTGGCCATCGTCGCTGGTTACCGTGACCGGCTCATCCGAGATAGTGGTACCCAGGTTGTATTGGGTGGGCTGCTCCAGCGCGGTTAAATACACAAATGGCTTCATCAGCGAGCCAATCGGGCGGTGCGCATCCAGCGCGCGGTTAAAGCCGGCGTAGCGTGGGTTTTTATCGCCCACCAGCGCCAGTACCTCACCGGCACCCACCGAGGTAACCAGCATGCCGGCTTGCAGCTGCCCGACCTTGTACTGCGATTCGAGCGACGTAAGGCGCTCGGCCACGGCCTTTTCGGCCTGGCGCTGCACCATGGGCGAGAGCGTGGTAAAAATACGCAGGCCTTCGCTTTTTAAATCTTCCTCTTGGTACTCTTCGGCCAGCTGGCGTTTTACCAGCTCGACAAACGCTGGGTACGTGGTTTGGGCGTTGCTGCCAGGCTCCACTACCCCCAGTGAGGCGACTTTGGCGCTTTTAAACTCGGCGTCGTCTATCAGGCCCTCGCGGTGCATCACCGTTAACACCAAATCGCGGCGCTTTTTGGCCCGCTCGGGGTTGCGCCACGGGTTGTAGTACGAGGCGCCTTTAACCATGCCCACCAGCAGCGCCACTTTGGGCGTATCCAGCTCGGACACTGGCTGACGAAAGTAATACTGTGAGGCCAGGGCAAAGCCGTGAATGGCCCGCGCCCCGCTCTGGCCTAAAAACACCTCGTTAACATAGGTTTCTAGGATCTCGGATTTGCTGTAGTGCAGCTCCAGCAATATCGACATAACGGCCTCTTGGGCCTTGCGGGTTAACGAGCGCTCGTGGGTTAGGTAAAAGTTTTTAACCAGCTGCTGGGTTAAGGTACTGCCGCCTTGCACCACGTTGCCCGAGCGCAGGTTCACCCACGCGGCGCGGGCGATGGCCACCGGCGACACGCCGTGGTGATCGAGAAAGTTTTTATCTTCCACCGCCAATAGGGTCTCGCCCAGCAGCGGTGGCAAATCGGACAACTGCACCAATAACCGGTCTTCTTGCGCGGTGGGGTAAATACCGCCAATTTGCTCGGGCTCCAGGCGCATAAGGGCCAAAGGCTTATCGCCGCTCATCAAACGCGACACCTGCCCCTGACTAACGGTTAAGCCAAAGCGGCGAGCTTTATCGCGGCCATCCCAAAATTCAAACCCACGACTGTACACATCGTAACCAACGCGCCCACCGCTGGCGTGACGGCTAACCTGCCCCGGCGCCGATACGCGGCTGACAAATCGGTAGCCCAGCGCGTTAAGCTCGCTCTCGAGCAACGTGGGCGTTAGCGCCATACCCTCGTACAGCTCTAACGGCCGGGCGTATACTCGCGCCGGTAACGACCACTTTTTACCGTCAAATTTGTCGCGCACCACAAAATCCAGATACACCACCCACAGGCCACCGGCAATTACGGCAAAGCCCACGGCATACCAAAACCACAGTTTTAGCAGCGCCCAGCCATGGCGGCTTTTGGCGGCCGTTTTTTTACGGGATTTACGGCGTGGGGCGGGAGTACGGCGTTTGGTCATAGATAATTCTGTATTGGTGGCAAGCGGATTACTCGCACTTTGATTAGAGCGCGCTTATTTTGCATAATGTGCGGCCAAATACAACGCTGGCGCGTGATCTATTCGACGACTGCGAACATTTAGCGTTCCCAACCCCACACATAACCCCTGACGAAAAGGCTCATCATGACTGATCAATACCACATCTATGGCATCGGCGCCGCGCTGGTAGACACCGAAATTACCGTGACCGACGACGATTTAACCCGCATGGGCGTGGATAAAGGCGTAATGACCCTGGTGGATGAAGCCCGTCAGGCCGAGCTGATTGGCTACCTGCAAGACAACGACATCGCCTCGCAGCGCGCCAGCGGTGGCTCGGGCGCCAACACCATTATCGCCGCGGGTTATTTTGGCTGCCGCAACTTTTACTCGTGCAAAGTGGCCGGCGACGAAAACGGCGACTTTTACCTTAACGACATTCGCGACGCCGACGTTGCCTACCCCGCCACCCTGGGCGGCCACGACGGCATTACCGGCAAGTGCCTGGTGATGATTACCCCCGACGCCGAGCGCACCATGAACACCTTTTTGGGCATCAGCGCGACGGTATCGGTCGCGGAGCTAGACGAAGCAGCCATCGCCGCCTCGCAGTGGGCCTACATCGAGGGCTACTTGGTTAGCTCAGACACCGGCCGCGCCGCCGCCATTAAACTGCGCGAGCTGGCCGAGGCCAACAACACCCGCACCGCCCTAAGCTTATCGGACCCGGCCATGGTGAAGTTTTTTGCCGAAGGCTTAGCCGAGATGATCGGCGGCGGTGTCGACCTGCTGTTTTGCAATGGCGATGAAGCACTCGGCTACACCGACACCGAAACGCTTGACGATGCCATTGCGGCACTCAAGCCCATTGCCAAAACTTTTGCCATTACACTGGGCGCAAAAGGCTCGATAGTGTTTGACGGCGACAAATTACTGAGCATCCCCACCGAGCAAGCCCACGCCATCGACACTAACGGCGCCGGTGACATGTACGCGGGGGCGTTTTTGTATGCGTTAACCCAAGGGGAATCGATGCAGCGCGCCGGCGAGTTTGCCAACTTAGCAGCCACTAAAGTGGTTACCCAGTACGGGCCGCGTTTGCGCGCTGAGCAGCACCAGGAGCTGAAAGCGCAATATTTTTAAGCGTAATTGTTGGTTCTTCAGGGGGGTCTGATAGACAGCAAGAGAGTGTGCCCTGTGGTCCCCCCTGCTGAGAAGGCCCGCTAAAATCGGCCGAAGCGAGAGATGAGGCAAGCGTTTGCAAAGCAGTGCTTGGCTTGCAGATGAACGACAGCGAGCTGAGCTTGTTGGCCATACACTCACAAGCTCAGCTCAACAAAGTTGCGAGAAAACTAAACGAATGTCCCAGAAACCCCTGGACTTTAAAACGCCCGCTGATAGATTTCCTGCATGTGTTGCGCTGACCGGTTGAGATCAAGCAAGCAGAAAAGTGCTTCGCCCCGCCCGGCGACAGAGGGCGAGAAGTACCCTAAGCCACTAACAAAAAGCTCCTCTAGACGCGCCAGAGAGAACTTTGAAATATCTTTAAAAGAAGCAAACGGGACTTCGATAACCACTCGGCACTGAAGAACCTCCGCCTAGCAATGCACTCAGGCCCTGGCCGCCCTCTCTGCCTCTCCGACGCATTCACCTTATCCATGGCCCTACGAGCAGCTCCGCTGTGCAAAATGACTATCCTGCCATTTTGAGCTCGCTCCTGCGCTCTCAACAACTGCTCCTGCGTTGTTCTACTTTCTCACATCCATGTGAGTCACATGCGCCCGCGACATTTGTGCCTCCATGCACTTCAAACCGCTGACCTCAACACTGCCAGTGTTGCGCTCTCCCAGCTGAGCTAAGGCCC
>NZ_CAXBFW010000049.1:0-7275 GCF_963975215.1 uncultured Gilvimarinus sp. | reverse complement strand
TCGCCCCCGACAGAGCGAAGCGGCGATCGGGGGCCCAGTGACTTTGAACAAACGGCACGCCTGTATCGGCAACGTGCCACAGCCGAAGACACTAGATTCCCGGCCGGGAATGACGAGGAGGAAGGCGCGGGACTCCACTGTAGCCGACAACGACGGCAGTGCAGCCAGCCCGACTGCTTTAAAATGTTAATCTTTTACCGGGCGCTTGGTCAGCTTGCGCTGCAGTGTGCGCCGGTGCATGCCTAATGAACGGGCGGTGGCGGAGATATTACCGTCGTTTTCTTGCAGGACTTTTTGGATATGCTCCCACGCGAGCCGGTCGACCGAGGGTGGGCGCTCGGGAATGCTCGGTTCGCTGGTTTCGTTAATCCCCAGGGCGCCGAGTATTTCATCGGTGTCGGCGGGTTTACATAAATAATTTTTTGCCCCGAGTTTGATGGCCTGTACCGCGGTGGCGATGCTGGAATAACCCGTTAGCACTATCATAACTATGTTTGGCTGATGCTTTATCAAGGCTTCAATAACATCAAGGCCAGAGTCGTTGGCAATTTTTAAATCGACAACGGCGTATTGATATGGCCGCTCTTGCGCGTTTTGATTGGCGACGGCGGCGCTGTGGGCTGTATCGGCACGATAGCCGCGACGAGCAAGCGAGCGCTGCAGAGTGCCGGAAAAAACCGGGTCGTCATCGACAATTAAAAAGTTAGCGACGTCACTCATGCTAAGCGTCCAGCGGTAGTTTGATGGTGGTGGTGGTGCCGCCCTCGGGGCGCGGGGCCAGGGTTACGGTACCGCCAAAGCGTTGAATACTGGCGTGGGTTAAAAACAGCCCCAGCCCCATGCCGTCGGGCTTGCTGGAAAAAAATGTTTTGCCTAAAGCGCGCAGCGCAGCCTCGGGCAGCCCCTCGCCGCGATCATTAACCTGCCACACCAAATGGTCGGCGTTGCTCGATACATTAATGCTTAGGTGATCGGGGCTGGCGTCGGCGGCGTTATTCAGTACATTGATAATGGCTTGCTCAATGGTTGCATGAAACCGCACCTGCTGCTCGGTTAGCGTATCGCTTATGTGGATCTCAGAGCGCGACTCTGGCCGCAGTAGTTGCCAGTGATCAAGCAGCGTGCGGCAGTACTCCCGCGCCGGTAGCGCGGCAGGCTCATGCAGCCGGCTTAAATCCGAGCGCGCCCGCAGGCTGGTTAAAATATCGGCGCAGTGGTTTACCTGTCGGTACAGCTCGTCTAAATCGTCACCAAAAGCGGTACGGGCTTGGGCATCCTGGCGCAAATCAGCCAGCAAGACTTTCATGGTGCTGAGCGGGGTGCCCAGCTCGTGCGCCGTGCCCGCGGCCTGTGTCGCTACGGCCAGCAATTGCTCGTCTCTTAAATCTTCCTCGCGGCGGCGGTTAAGTTCATCTTGTTGCACGCGAACAGCACTTGCCATACGCACCACAAAAAAGCTAATAAGGATGGCGCTTAAGGCAAAGTTAAGCCACATACCCAGCACGTGCCAATTGGGGCCGCTTGTGTGATGAGCGTGCCCGCCACCGGGCGGTGCCAGCCACTGCAACGGCACATACCAACGCAGCAGCAAGCCATACAAAATAATCCCCACCGCGCTGACCGCCCAGGCATGTTTAGAGGGCAATGTTGCCGCCGCGATACATACGGGCACCAGTAGGTAACTTAAAAATGGGTTGGTGGCGCCGCCGGTAAAATAAGCGATTGCGGCCACTGCGATAATATCGATAAAAAGCTGTGCGGTAAGCTCTGTCGCCGTAACGCTTTTGGGGTGCCGCAAGCGCAGTATCGACAAGCCATTGGCCACCGTGAGTAACAGCAAGGCGACAAGAATGGGGGTTAACGGTAAGTGCGCCATCCCAAACCGGCTTGCCAAGGAGGCGGTAATCGCGAGCGTAAAAATTACCATAGAGCGCATGACAATAATTTGCCGGTAATGCTCGGACGGGGCTTTTAATGTTAGATAAGAAGTTGCCATAAAGGCATTATACGGCCTAGCCGCCAAACTGGTAGCTGCGGCGTATTGTCGCAGGTGCGCCTTAGAGACGTTGGGCTCTCGCCCCGATGAGGATTGGCGGTAACCTTTAGCGGGGTAAATAATCGAGTAAAAAAACGCCCACCCAGATCGGGGTGGGCGTCAGCTGTTTACCTTAGCGCTACGAGGCGCTATTGGAGGTAACGAGCTTGGGGCCGGTAACTTGCTTTAAATCACCCAGAAACTGGCTCTGCCAGGCGTGGATGTCGTGTGCCTCCAGCACGTCCATCATTTTTCGCCAGCGGTCGATTCGCTCGTCCAGCGGCATGTTTAGCGCCTTGGCCAAACCGCCGGTAATAGCGCTCACATCGTAGGGGTTTACCACAACGGCGGCGTCTAGCTCGTCGGCCGCACCGGCCAGCTCGGACAACACCAGTACGCCCGGGTCCTCTGGGTTTTGCGCCGCCACGTATTCTTTTGCCACCAGGTTCATGCCGTCTTTTAAGGGCGTTACTAAACCCACATGCGCTAAGTTGTACATGGCCAAAATAGTACGCCGGCGAAACCCGCGGTTTAAGTAGCGCAGGGGCATCCAATCAAAGTCGGCGTAGGTGCCGATAATATGGCCGGCTTCGCGGTCAATACGTTTGGCAAGGTCACCGTAGGCTTGCACGTCGCCGCGCGAGGTGGGCGATATTTGCAGGTAGACGACTTTGCGCAAAAACTCTTGGTAGTGCCCCAGCAGCTTATCGTAGGCCTGAAACCTCTGCACCAAACCTTTGGAGTAATCGAGGCGATCCACCCCGATAACCAGGCTGCGATCACCCAGGCTTTTGAACAGGCGGCGATACTCATCCGTTTGCATGCCGGCATGGGCGGCACCATGGAGTGCCGAGGTTTCTACGCTAATGGGGTAGACTCGGGCGGTGCAGTGTAAATTGCCCAGTCGCAGTTTGTCATTTTTAAGGATCTCACCACCCAGGCCCTGGGCGATGCCCATACAAAAGCCCATGTGGTCGCCCTCGGTTTGAAAGCCTACCAAATCGTAGTGCATTAGCCCTTTTAAGATTTTGTCGTACCCAGGCACAGTGCGCAGTAAGTCCAGCGATGGAAATGGCGTGTGCAAAAAGAAGCCAATCGGGTTTTTAATACCCGCATCACGCAGCATTTTACCCAGGGGGATTAGGTGGTAATCGTGCACCCAAATGGTGTCGCCGGGCTGAATAATTTTTAACAACTCATCGGCGAATTTTTGGTTGGCCTTAAGATAGCCCGATAAATCCGTATCGCTGTAGCGCATTAACTCTGGGCGCTGATGAAACAGCGGCCAGAGGACGCTATTGGCGTAGCCTTTGTAGTATTGATTGTATTCGGATTGGCGCAGGTTGACCGTCACGTACTCGATTTTGCCGCGCTTTTCCGTTTTGGGGGCATCGTTACGGTTTTCTATTTTGCCGCTCCAACCAAACCATACACCGCCTTCTTTCTCCATTGCGGCCATCACACCAACAGCCAAACCGCCTTCAGAGCCTTTGCTAGCGCCATCGCTTTTGGCAACACGATTAGACACTACAATTAATCGACTCATAGCTCAGTCTCCCATTTTTTACTTAAGATGCGCGCGCTGTTAATAATGCCCACCATTGAATAGGTTTGCGGGAAGTTACCCCACAGCTCGCCCGTCTCTGGATCCAAATCCTCGGACAGCAGCCCTAAGTGGTTGCGCTTGGAGAGTAAATCTTCAAACAAGTCGCGGGCCTCTTCTGTACGCCCCGCAGAGGCCAGCGCATCAATGTACCAGAACGAGCAAATCGTAAAGGCGTTTTCCGGGGTGCCAAAGTCGTCTTCGACGACATAGCGAAACAAATAGCGGCTGCCACTGGGCATCAGCTTCTTCTCGATCTCGGCGATGGTGCCGGTAAAGCGCGAATCGCGCCCGTCGATATAGCCCAGCTCACACGCCAGCAGCAGGCTGGCATCCATGGTGTCACCGCCCCACGTGGCGGTGTAAGCGTTAAGCGCTTTGTTAAAGCCGTTTTCCTCAATAGCATCACGAATGGTGTCAGAGGCCTTTTTCCAGTATTCGTAACGCTCCGACAGTTCAAGCTTACGTGCTATTTTGGCCAGCCGGTCGGTAGCGGCCCAACACATCATGCTAGAAAAAGTGTGCACGTGCTTGCTACCGCGCAACTCCCACAAACCGGCGTCGGGCTGGTTGTAGTAGGTGTAGGCTTTTTCGCCCATGGTTTCTAGCAGCTCAAATAACTCTTTGCTGCCGGGGCGGCGGATGCGCTCATCAAAAAACATTTGCGTGGCCGAGAGCACAATCGCCCCGTACACATCGTGCTGAATTTGCTCAGCTGCTTGGTTGCCGACCCGCACCGGGCCCATACCGCGATACCCAGGCAAACTGTGAGCAATTCGCTCTGGCATTTGCTTGGTACCATTAATACAAAACACGGGTTGCAGGTGCTCTTCGCTCATTCCGGCCACGATATTTACAAGATATTGTAAATACTGCTCCATGGTGCGAGTGGCACCTAAGCGATTTAGCGCGTGTACCGTAAAGTAGCTATCGCGCAGCCAGCAAAAACGGTAGTCCCAGTTGCGCTCGGAGTGGCTGGCTTCAGGCAGCGATGTTGTCATGGCCGCAATGATGGCGCCGGTGTCTTCGTAGGCGCTAAGTTTTAACGTAATTGCGGCTCTGATAACGGCATCTTGCCACTCAAACGGTATGGCCAGATAGCGTGACCACTCGAGCCAGTAGGACTCCGTCTCTACCAAAAAGCGCTCAGTTAACTGCTTAATGGGCTCGGTTATCGACTGGTCATCACCAAACACAAGGTAGTGTTCGCCATCTAAAATAAACCAGGTTTCATCCATAATGGCTGTAACCGACACCCCGGTTGTTAGGCGCAGCGCCATATCACACCCTAAATAGCGAATATGGTTACTGCCCTGAATCTTGCGGTAGCCCTGAGAGCCATCGTCACAAGCGGGCCGCAGGCGAATGCGGATTTTAGGGGAGCCAATGGGCTTGAGTTTGCGCGAGAGCATCATCGGCCTAAACATACGGCCATACTGCATAAAACGCGGTACGAAGTCGGTTACCGTTACACCATTGCCGTTGGCGTCGTATAAGGTCGTTACCAAAATAGCGGTGTTTTTTTCGTAGTGTTGTTCGCTATGACTAAAGTTTTCTAAGTCGATAGCGTAAGTACCCATAATGGTTTCTGGGTCGTCGGTTTTTAACAGCGAGCTAAATACTGGCTCGCCATCAAACCGAGGTAAACAATTCCAAACTATTTCTGCTTTTTTATCGACTAATGCCCCAATGACGCAGTTACCGATTAGCGCCAATTCCAAGTTTCGTTCTGTCATCTAGTTGCCTCAACTTATCCAGCTGTAACTGCAAAAATGCAAGAACCTCGCCAGTATCGGAAAGTCGAACGTTTGCACAGCTTGGCCCTTCTCCCACCTTGATGGAAACCCCTCCCTGAGCGTTCACCCAGGCAAAACCATCTTCGTCTGTCGTATCATCTCCAATATAGACGGGCTGACGCCCACTAAAAGGAGGTGTGCTCATAAATCGTGCAATCGCGACGCCTTTATCCACCCCAACAGGCTGGATTTCGTACACGCAATTGCCCCTTATCACTCGCACCTGATCGCTATCATCCAGCGCCAATTGCGTTGCAATATAGGCCTCTATCTCGGGTTGTTTGGCGGGGTTTTTGCGGTAGTGCAACGCTACAGCATGGCCTTTATCTTCGGCAATAAGGTGGTTTTTTTCGGCAAAGCTTAGCAATAACGAGCGTATCTCCCTAAAGCTTTGATTGCCCAGCTCCGTGTTGCTAACCGGCCCATCGCCATAACGCCACTCGGCACCATGACTACCCGCCATACTCAGGGGTAAATTGATCAACCCGCCTAAAGACTCAATCGAGCGCCCGGACACTAACGCTAACGCACCATTAAGACGCAGTGCCAACTGTGCTAAAACGTCACGCAACTCACTGGAAACCACCACCCCCTCTGGAGTAGCGGCAAAATCTACCAATGTACCGTCGAAGTCTAAAAACAAGGCGAGATTACTTGTGTCTTTAATTTCCATGGACTCTCTACTGCATAAAAGTGGGTATCGCGTGCTAGTACCTTTGACTATACCAAGCTAAACCAAGATTAAAAGTAATTCACGGGGTGCGACTAACGGAATGCTACGCAATAAAGTATTTTATGTGGGAGCGAGGTCGGAGGTCGGAGGTCGGAGGTCGGAGGTCGGAGGTCGGAGGTCAAAAATGGTACCGATGGAGTGGCCACATAAAAGAAGCGGCTGGACCTGACATTTTGCACAGCTGCCCTGCCCGTAGGGTGAAGCACAGGGATGTGCTGAATGACATGGCACTGCGTGCTAGATCGGGACAGTTTTTCATCGTATTCAAAATAAAAAAAACCACCCGGACTAATCGGCCAGGAGCCGATTAGCACAGCGCTAGCTGGCCGAAGGCCGAGCCCAACATTGATTAACGAGTAAGAAAGCAAGTGCGAATCGATTGGCAGATGACCTACACTGGGTTACGAGCGGTGCTCGTAATCGCTGCGCGACGCATTCGCGCCCTAGCACTCGTTCCTGCGGAACAGAGGCTTTCACATGGCACTTCGTGCTAGGTAGGGAGAGAAGCTCAACGTATTCTAAATAAAAAACCCCACCCGGACTAATCGGCCAGGAGCCGATTAGCACAGCGCTAGCTGGCCAAAGGCCGAGCCCATGGACGGGCGAGTGATTCCCGGATGGGGTTGTTTATTTAGAAGCTTGACGATGACCTACTCTCACGTGGGGACAAAACGGCATGGAGTGCCGCTTTAGATAGCCGGAGGCTACCCGAAGGGCGAGGGCCACGGATGGCCCGAGTCAAACCCCACACTTAAAGAGCGGGGCTTTGCCCGTGTGAGAGTTGGTCATCGACAAGCACTGCGGTGTTATGCGGGCCACAGAAAAAAATACCCCGAACCATTGCTGATTCGGGGTATTTTAGATTAGAAGCTTGACGATGACCTACACTGGGTTACGAGCAGCGCTCGTAATCGCTGCGCGACGCGTTCGCGCCCTAGCACTCGTTCCTGCGGAACAGAGGCTTTCACATGGCACTTCGTGCTAGGTAGGGAGAGAAGCTCAACGTATTCTAAATAAAAAACCCCACCCGGAGGCCCGGATGGGGTTGTTTATTTAGAAGCTTGACGATGACCTACTCTCACATGGGGAAACCCCACACTACCATCGG
>NZ_CAXBFW010000048.1:0-8793 GCF_963975215.1 uncultured Gilvimarinus sp. | reverse complement strand
TCAGAGTGGTTTTGCCGTGGTCAACGTGACCGATGGTACCCACATTGACGTGGGGCTTATTACGTTCGAACTTTTCCTTCGCCATTGCGAGCGCCTCCTCAACTAGCCATCAAACAAGCCGTTTACTTACACACAAAAACAGCCGCGAAAGCACTTCTTCCGCAGCCAGAAAATGGAGCTCTTGAGCAGATTTGAACTGCCGACCTCACCCTTACCAAGGGTGTGCTCTACCAACTGAGCTACAAGAGCTTTAAAACCACAGCAACTGGAGCGGGCAGCGGGAATCGAACCCGCATATTCAGCTTGGAAGGCTGACGTTCTACCACTGAACTATGCCCGCTGAGTTCTTGCTCCGCAAAGCACCTCCACAAAACCGGAGGGCTTCCAGCCGCAGCGACTTTTAGCCGCTACCGCCAAGCGGTAATAAAATGGTGCAGGGGGGTGGATTCGAACCACCGAAGCTTGCGCGTCAGATTTACAGTCTGATCCCTTTGGCCACTCGGGAACCCCTGCGAAAAACAAGCCGGCATTGTCCGGCTCTGGCCTATCACTGTCAACCGGTTTTCCTAAGAAATTCACCTGCTTACAGCAACAACATCAGAGAAAATGGAGCTGGCGAGAGGAGTCGAACCCCCGACCGGCTGATTACAAGTCAGCTGCTCTACCAACTGAGCTACGCCAGCACTTTCTCTAAGCACGTCTCAACGTGGAGGCGGGATTCTAGAGAAACTTTTACTCAGGTGCAACACCCTGACAGTATTTTTGTTGTTTCTCGATGCCATTTTCTGCCTCGAGCAACTCAGACCACCTGTTCTCGCCTACTTTTTGACCTTCCCCGGCCGCCAGCACCACCCAAATCTCTTTATGAGTACGGGTCACTTCCCGCATCTGCGCGGCGTACCCCAGCTCCCTCATTTCGCCCAGCCTGGCCTCAGCCAGCGCCTTGCGCGAAAACATACCAAAAGAAATACCATTCGCCAGCTCACCCCTAGGAATCAGATAGCTATCAATTTGCTGCGCCTGCACTTCATGCAAACGCTGCAGCGCCTCTTTACGACTGGCCTCTGGCGGCAAATGCACCCAGTAGCCAACCCCCTCCGGCACCTCCAGCTCGCGCACATCAGCCATCACATCCAGTGCTGACAGACTCTCCTGCAGGTACTCGGCCTGCAACAGCGCAGAGAAAGGCCCCACCATGTCACACAACCCGCTCGCGGCACTCGCCTCCGGCGCCACAGGTGACGAGCGCCGACCGGAGGCCAGCGGCGGCTGAGTTTCACTCTGTTGCAACTCAGACAGCAACAGCAACCGCTCACCAGAAGCAGCCCGATGACGCACCCCAGGCCCATCCGCCATATCCGGGCGCCACACCGTCAACTGCAAAATAAGTGCAGCCACATTAATACCGAGCAGCGCAAAAAATAGTACCCTCATAGCAACCTCGTTGCTTTATCCTTAAACACAACCTGCACCCCGCTCGCCACCGCGACTACTGCGCCTGAAAATAGCGCTCCAATCCGGAAAACAACAATTCGGGGACAACCTCTCCCTCGCCCAGCACGCCCTGCCAAAAAGTGCCATCACCACCAGTAAACAGCAGTGACGGCCCGGAACCAGCCGCCGCCAACGCGTCATAACCTGTGACAATCACACCGCGCCCCATAGCAACTAAACCTGCCTCAATCGCCGATGAGCTGCTACTGCCGGGCAACGCTTCAGCAGAGACCGCCGGAGAGACCGCCAACGCCTGTGACTTAAGTGCTAACGATTGCCGCATCAGCGCCAGCCCCGGCGCAATATAGCCGCCGAGATGGCGACCGTCGCCAGCCAGCAAATCGACCGTGAGCGCTGTGCCAGCATCCACCACCAACGCCGCCCCGGCAACGCGCTGACGCGCCCCCAAAAGCGCCAGCCAGCGATCAACCCCCAGAGTATGTGGCTCCCGATAACCATTTACCACCTCACCCAAGCTAGACTGAGACAAGGCAAACTCCGGCGCAGGCAGGCCAGATTTGGCTAGCATCTCGGTTAAGCGTTCTGACTCGGCGACCACCACCGAGCTAACCCACACACGCCGAATGCCGTGCCCGGTTAACCAGCGGTAGTCTCCGTGAGCGCTAGCGCCGGAGCCAAGAGTACGGCCCTCAAGACGCAAGCGCCATTTAATCCGGGTATTGCCGATATCAATCTGTAAAATCATGACTCAGGTCTCAAAGACACCTCACCGCCGTACACCAACTGCTCACCGGTATCGGTGGCAAGCCGCAAGGCACCACTGGTATCTACTCCCAGCAACGTACCGTGCGTTTGCTGACTTGACGTAACAAGGCGCACCGACCTATTGAGGTAAGCCGCCCGCGCCATCCAGCGCTCGCGCCAAAAGGCGAAACCACGTTCTGGGTACTCGTCTAGCAACTCCCAAAGGTTGCGCAGCACTCGCGCGCACAAAGTATTTCGGGAAATTGGAGCAAGCCCTTGTGCGCGCGCCAGCGAGGCAACGTCAATCCAAGGCTGATCAATATCCAGCGCCTGCATCGAGGCCATGTCGACATTAATACCCACCCCTATAACCAAGTGGCAAGCGCCGGCCGGATCACCGCTCATCTCCAACAGAATACCGGCAAGTTTTTTACCATCGGCCAGCACATCGTTAGGCCACTTAAGGCTTACCCCATCAATACCTAACGACTCCAGCGCCTCGGCGATGCAGACGCCGACCGCCAAGCTCAACCCCTCCAACTCAGCCGCACCGCCCTCAAAGCGCCACAACAGAGAAAAGTACAAGTTGCGCGCAAAAGGGCTAACCCAAGCGCGGCCCCGGCGGCCCCGCCCCGCGCTCTGCTGTTCGGCAACGCAGACAAAACCAGATGGCAGCTGCTCAGCGCGGCTCATCAGTCGCGTATTGGTGGAGTCCACCAACGGCAGTATCTCCAACGATAGAAGCTCCGCGTTCGCACCCATACACTCCACAATTTTAGCCCCAGACAGCAACTCCAGACCGCCCGGCAAGCAGTAGCCTCGCCCCCGGCTCGAATCCAACTCGATTCCGAGCTCGGATAATTTTTGCAGATGCTTCCACACCGCTGCCCGACTCACCCCGAGCAACTCTCCCAGCTCACTGCCCGAGTGGTACTCACCGTCGGCCAATACCGCCAGCAAACTTTGAAGCTGATCTTGCTGCACCTAGCTACTCCCCCTGATAGATTCGGCGATATCGGCCCGAGCGAACACTGGTCAACACCTCGTACCCCAACGCCTGATTGCGCCGGGTGAGCGCATCGAGCGACAGGTCGCCTTCGCCCAACACGTCAATGTTCAGCCCTTGTTGGCCATAAACCTCGCGGGCATCAGCCACGGCGGTTACATCAAAAACCGTACTGTCCATAGAAATACGCCCCACCACCGGCACTTTGACACCCAGGCAATAACCGTAACCTGCGCACCCCAAAATACGGTGCAAACCATCGGCGTACCCCCCCGCCACCACAGCTAATACCTGCCCGGGCTGGGCTGTATACTCAGCACCATAACCAACCGGCGATGGCTCCGTCAGAGTTCGCAAAGACATGACCGGAAGGGACAAGCGGGCCACCGGCAGCATGGGCGACTCACCGCCAACCACAGGATTAAACCCATAGAGGGCTGCGCCGGGCCGCACCAGATCGGCGTGATAGTCCCGCCCAAGGTAGGTGCCGCAAGAGTTAGCAAGGCTTAATAACAGATCTGGCTGCAAACGTTTAGCCTGCGCCCCCAAAGCAAAAAAAGCATCGCGCTGACGACGGTTTTGTGGGTTATCGGCCTCATCAGACACCGCCAGGTGACTCATCAGCAATACGGGAGACAACTTCGCCCAGCGCTCGGCCTCGCCCAATAAGTGCTGCAACTCGGCGACCGCCAACCCCGAGCGGGTCATCCCGGTATCAAACTTAACCGCCGCCGGCGCGCTGCCAGCATCAAAGCCGGCGCCAGCTCGCCAGGCGAGCCAGCGGTTAACAGCAATCAAAGACGATAAAACAGGTACCAACCGATGCCGAACAATATCGGCCTCGGAGCCGCCGGGCACACCACTCAATAGGTAACACTGCGCATCGGCACCCACCAGAGAGCGGCCCGCGATGGCCTCGTGGAGAGTGGCAAAAAAGAAGTGTCGGCAACCGGCGCGATACAGCGCAGGAGCAACATGCTCAGCCCCCAAACCGTAGGCGTCTGCTTTAATAACGGCCGAGACAACAGAGGAGTCAGCATACGCCGCTACCGCACACCAATTGGCGACGATAGCGGAGAGATCAATGGTAAGTGTTCCGGTATTCTCGTTCATAAGCACGCCGACAAGAGCAAACGCGCATAGTTACAAAACTCACCGGTAAAATCCAGCATGGCAGCTCGCGGTAAAGCCAAAGAGCCACCACACCTCAACGTTAAAGCTCAGTCAGCAAACTGATACAGCGTGTAATAGGCATGTAGCGGGCCTGACGCTTGCGCGGCAAAGAGCCCCGCCGGATTGAGCGCCAGGTGATAAACACGCGCCGTCTGCTGCGGATGAACAACCGTTTGCTCGGTGTTTGCCAGCGTTACGCTAAACGATAGCCCATCATCCGCCAGTGTCACGTTAAAGGATTCATCGCGCATGTCCAGCTCTGCAGAGCCGTAATCTGGTGCATCGCGATACAACCATGAATTAACCGATAACGCCCGCGACACAGCATCGGCGTCAACCGTGCTTAAGGGTTGAGTTAAACGCACGACAAAACCATTATTACTGGCACTCACATCGTGAATAGCCAGAGGGGTTGTTTGGCCATCCCAACGTATCCGTTGCAGCGCCGCCACATGGCCACCTTTTGCCTGCCAGCCGCGGCCGGTTTGCCCCACCAACAAGCTGTTGTCGGGCAAAAACAGCCCTCTCATAACACCCGACTCCAGGCCGGACATAAAGGGGATAACCACCCCTTGGCGCTGCCCATCGACATTTTCAGTCACAACCCGCAACAGGTTTGACTGGGTCTGATCGCCCACCAACATCTGCCCGGCAAAGGGGCCAAACTTGCCGTGCGTGGTATCCCACACCGGGTTGCCCGGCGCATTGGCCACAATATTATGCGGGAACAGCACGACGGCTCGCTCACGCGAGTCGGCCACCTGATCCCACTGAATATCCGGCGAATCGGGCTTTTTGCCCGGCAGGTCAACCAAGCCGCTAGGGTGTCCATAGAATTTGTCTTTTTCCAGCACAAACAGCTTGGACGTACCGACGAATTCACCCTGGTTTTCGGTGTACCAAAGCTTGCCTCCGGGCCCGGTTGCCAGGCCAGCCGGGCTGCGCAAACCGCTGGCGTACAAACTGTATTCGCCCTCAGGCGTCACGCGGATATTCCAGCCGCTGTAGCCCCCCTGAGATCCCATATACAAGCCATCGGCCTTAAAAACGGCCTCATCGGTATGCGCGAGGTTTAGGCTGACATGGTAAGCACCATCGGCCGCGCGTGCGGGGCCATGCATATAGGTGTGGTAATTACCGTGATAGCCGTGGGCGTCAAACAGTGTTTCAAACTTATCCCCCATTCCGTCACCGTCTGTATCGGTAATGCGGGTCAACTCGGCCTTTTGCCCAACCACCAGCTGCAGGCCGTGCTCGTCTTCAATCTGAACGCCCAGGCTATCGAACAAACCCTCGGCAAAAAGGTGCCACTGACCATCTTTGATACGCCAGATACCGGCGGTGCGCGTAGCGACGACAATAGTGCCGTCATCGGCCAAAGCCAGGCCCAGAGCTTCAAAGAGCTGGTCGCGACCATAGTTATCCTGCGGCGGCAGGTAATTTTCAATGGCGTAACCGGCTGGCAAATCCGCCACGGCCTCGACCCGAGTCAAAGGTTGCTGGCGATAATTAAAATCGGTGGGCTTGGGGCTCCAGGCATTACCCGCCAAGGCTATTGTGGCCGAGAGTTCAGCGTGGCTATCGCCTTTAGGCAGCAGCCAAACACCATCGACCAACTGACCGGCCGAAACCTGCACACCACTTAAAGCATCAACACCCACCATAAAGCGCTGCTCTGCGGGGCGCTCGCCGGTCACCGAAATAGTAACAGCTCCCGAGTCGGCAATATCAGTGGTAACCGCCAGCGTATTTTTACCCACCCGATAGCGGAAGGTCGGAGCGGCCGCCTTATCTTTTGAGGGGCGCTCGTACCCCAAAAACTGTGCGTTTTGTTGCGCAATCAGCTCAGCCTGATCCTTGTCGCTCCACAGGGCGTTTTTAACGGCCTCCATATCGCGAAACACAGACTCTTTAAACGAGAAATCAATTGGCTCGCCGCGGGTATTGAGCGGGGCAAACAACACCCCGGCATCCCCCAGATCAATCTCACGGGTTTCAAAACCCGTCTTCAGCCCATCGCCCCCGCGGTTGGTCAGCTCACCAGTCATATCCAAAAAGCCGCCCTGCCAAACCTTGGCGACGCCTAAAATACGCGGGTCAAAACTGTAGTTAACCGCGTTGGGCTGCCCGACGTGAATACTGCGCGCCGACAAACCCTCCATCGGGCCACGCTGTAAACGCACACTATCGGTCACCAAAAATTGTAGGTCGTCCTGCAGCGGATCGTATTTTTCCGGGCCCGAGGACTCTACCAATTTAATCACCGGGCCTTGCTCCCAGGGGGTGTTTAACGTTTGCAAATAATAGCCAATGGCATCCAGCTGTTTGTCCGGCAGAGTTTGCTTCATGTAGGGAGGCATGATGGGCATAAATGATTCGCCCTGTTTGTCACCACGTTCGTGAATAGCCAGCTCGGCCGCCGGGCTTCTGACACTGCGCTCGAGGTAGCTAAAATCGGCCTTTACCGTAAAGTGGTGGTTTTCCGCCGCCTCAATAATCTCCCGATCTCGCGGCGTCTTTTTAAACAAACCAAAGAGGTTGGGGCCCGTTTTCATGCTGGCGTCATCGGCCGCTACCGCGTGACACTCTTTGCAGCCCAGAGACTGAAAGGCTTTTTTACCCACCGCGACAAAATCCACCAGCTCGGCTTCATTGCTGGCGCCGCCACTTTCATCAGGTAACGTTACTTTGGCAAAATCCGCCGGGTGGACACTCAGCGAACGCACCGCCAGCTGCCCGGCACGCACCCGCAGCATGGCAGGCCCGCTAGTGGTCTCCCACATATTAATCGGCTCGGCACTAAACCCCGACAACACCGTATTTTTTTGCACTAATGTACCGTTCAGGCGCGCCTCGAGGATCATGGCGCTGGCCACTTTGTTGGAAGCCTCGTCGTAGCGCGGGGCGCGGAACTTAACCTCAAGTGTCTGCCATTCGCCGGCAGGTTTGGCTGCGTCTTCGGCGGGAGCAATCGCACTCATCTCGTCGCCGCGGCCACGCACACCACCCACACTCAATCCGCCACTGGTGGCCGCAAGCGCCACTTCGTAGCGCCCCTGCAGGTAAACCCCGGCATTGGTGCCCGAAGCGGCCAGAAACTCAATGGTTAATACACTGTCGCCAAGATGAACATTGGACTCAACCCTATCGCCGGCACTCAGTAATAATTGGTCACCGCCATCGGCCCGCCGCAATTGTCCATCGCTAAACTCAACACTTGATCGCGCCAGCGACTCACCACCTTGCAAATATGGAAAAAAATCGGTGGGCGCGCTATCAGCCGCAAAAGTGGGGCTCACGCTCAGCGCAAACATAGCGCCGAGCAGCTTCTTATTAAATTTCATGAATTGGGCTCTCAAATTATAATGTCTACTGGCCAGCCTTATAGCTCGCGCACCCAGATATTGCGAAACTTCGATGGGTTCCCGTGATCTTGCAGCCGCAAAGGCGCACAGCCATGCGCCTCATAAGGAGGATGACCGATCCACCCGGTAGGCCCCTGGACCTCGACATGGTTTTGCACCAACACACCATTGTGCAATACCGTAATATAAGCCGGAGTTTCCACCTCACCATCACTCGCAAAACGCGGCGCTTTATAGATGATGTCGTAAACGTTCCACTCATCCAAAGGTTTGGTCGCGTTCACAAGGGGAATATGCTGTTTGTAGACCGAAGCCGCCTGGCCGTTGGAGTAAGTTTTACCGCCAAAAGAGTCGAGCACCTGTACCTCGTAACGCTCCTGAAAGAACACGCCACTATTGCCGCGCCCCTGCCCCTCCGGCCCCTCCATGTCTTTTTCGGCGGGTGGCTGCCACTCGATGTGTAGCTGGACATCGCAAAACTCTTGCCTGGTGCGAATATCACCGGTCTTTGGTTCTGCGACCAACACATCTCCGCTAATCTTCCAGGGCGCGGCCGAGCTATCATCTGTCGACTCCCAGGCAGACAGGTCAGAGCCATCAAACAAAACGGTAGCATCAGAGGGAACCCCCGCCTCATTGACGGAGACTTTTGCGGGTACCGGCTCCCACACCTCGGTTTCCTGCGCCTGCTGCCAAGGTTCTTTTTCGGCGGCATAGACCGGCAGAGTGGCAGCGGCGGTTACGGCCGAGGCGGCCAGGACAGCGAACAGAGTTATCTTCATGGGTCTCTCACTTATTAGTATCAATATGGGCTTAGCTAAAAATATAGTCGTTGGTGTCGCAATCCGGGAATTTTCACATATGGAATGCAAACGCACAAATGAAATACAGACAACTACTATAACAACATAAAGTCGATTTAACCTTAACAGAGGATAAAGAATAATTAAGAAAGGTACTTCGCCCTCTTGTTCACGCCCCAGCTCCCTCGGAGGTCGGAGGTCGGAGGTCGGAGGTCGGAGGTCGGAGGTCGGAGGTCGGAGGTCGGAG
>NZ_CAXBFW010000047.1:0-8855 GCF_963975215.1 uncultured Gilvimarinus sp. | reverse complement strand
CTGCTGCTCAAAATACTGCCACAGATTTACGTACGCTAGAAAGTCAGAGTGCTCATCGGCAAAGCGCTTGTGCTGTTGATCGGCGGCTTGCTTTTTTTCGGCGGGGCGCTCGCGCGGATCTTGTACCGATAGCGCACTGACGATAATTAACACCTCTTCCAGCGCCCCGAGCTTGTCAGCCGCCAACAGCATACGAGCCAGCTGCGGGTCGACCGACAGCTGCGCCAAACGGCGGCCATCGCCGGTTAAGCGCTTGCGGCTATCTACCGCATGCAGCTCTTCGAGCATTTTAAAGCCATCGTTTATCTGACGAGAATCCGGCGGATCGACAAACGGAAACTTGTGAATATCGCCGATGCGCAGCTGCAGCATTTGCAAAATAACCGCGGCTAAATTAGTGCGCAGAATCTCGGCATCGGTAAACTCTGGGCGGCTTAAAAAATCGTCTTCGCTGTACAGGCGAATACAAATACCGTTGCTCACCCGCCCGCAACGCCCTTTACGCTGATTGGCACTCGCTTGCGATATGGGCTCGATGGGCAAGCGCTGTACTTTAGTGCGCACACTGTAGCGGCTGATACGGGCCACACCGGTATCAATCACATACCGAATACCCGGCACGGTAATAGAGGTTTCGGCCACATTGGTGGCCAGCACGATGCGCCGGCCGCGGTGGGCCGAGAACACCAAGTTCTGCTCGGCGAGGCTTAAACGCGCGTAAAATGGCAATACCTGAAAGTGGCGTAAATCAGCCTGACGCAGGCGTTTTGCGGTTTCGCGAATTTCCCGCTCACCACTTAAAAACACCAGTATATCGCCGCCGCGCTTACCGCTTTTGCGCTCGTGCTGATCAATCTCTTCAATCGCATCCAAAATGGGCTGATAAGTATCGCCGTCGCCATCGTCACTGGTTTCAAACGGCGGCCGGTACCACACGTCTACGGGATACGTGCGCCCGGACACCTCGATAACCGGAGCGCTATCAAAGTGACGGGAAAAGCGCTCGACATCGATGGTCGCCGAGGTAATGATTAATTTAAGGTCGGGGCGTTTTTTAAGCAGCTGCTTTAAATAACCGAGCAAAAAATCGATATTTAAACTGCGCTCGTGGGCTTCGTCGATAATAAGCGTATCGTAGCGTCCAAGCGTAGGGTCTTGTTGTATCTCGGCCAGCAAGATCCCGTCGGTCATCACCTTGACTAAAGTATTGTCGCCGGCCTGCTCGGTAAAGCGCACCTGGTAACCCACCGTCTCACCCAGCGGCGAAGCCAACTCTTCGGCCACCCGGGCCGCCACCGTATGGGCGGCAATTCGCCGCGGTTGGGTATGGCCAATCAGGCCGCGCACGCCGCGGCCCAACTCCAGGCAAATCTTGGGTAACTGGGTGGTTTTACCCGAGCCTGTCTCACCGGCTAGTACAACCACCTGATTGTCGCGGATTAACGCGGCAATCTCATCGCGTTTACCACTGACCGGCAGCTGCTCGGGAAACTCTATCGGGTTTGGCACACACTCGCGCCGTGCCGTGCACCGCTGGTGTGAGGCCTCCAGGTCGGCCTGCCATTTGTTAATGGCTTTATCGGCGGGCTTACC
Source organism: uncultured Gilvimarinus sp. (assembly GCF_963975215.1). GTDB lineage: Bacteria > Pseudomonadota > Gammaproteobacteria > Pseudomonadales > Cellvibrionaceae > Gilvimarinus. Next base: position 7,262 of record NZ_CAXBFW010000047.1, on the reverse strand, counting down.
CTGCGCCAGACGTGCGGCAATATCACCGGCTTTGCGGCGCAGGCGATTGGCATCGTTCAACATGGCGCCGGCTAGCGCTGTGTCGATATCGGCGGGTAAACCGGTCATAGGGGTCCCTCTATAGATTCAGATGGGGCGCATTCTACCAGTTTACGGCCAGGGGTTGAGGTATGAGATAACAGGCGGGGGCGCCATGCCCACAAAGGGCATGGCGCAGTTTGTTACTCTTCGAGCAGCGAACGCAGCATCCAGGCGGTTTTTTCGTGCAATTGGATGCGCTGAGTCAGCAAGTCGCCGGTGGCTTCGTCGTTGGCTCTATCGACCAGCGGGTACAACGAGCGCGCGGTTTTAACCACCGCCTCCTGCCCCTCGACCAAGAGCGCGATCATCTCTTTGGCGGTAGGAATGCCCTCTTGCTCTTTAATGGAGGACAGCTCGGCGTACTGCTTGTAAGTACCCGGGGCCGGGTAGCCCAGCGAGCGGATACGCTCGGCTAGATCGTCCACCGCTACCGCCAGCTCGGTGTACTGAGTTTCAAACATCAGGTGCAAGGTTTGAAACATGGGCCCTTTTACGTTCCAGTGAAAGTTATGGGTTTTAAGGTACAGGGTGTAAGTATCAGCCAGTACCCGCGACAGGCCCTCGGCTAGCTGACGACGATCATCCTGCTCAATACCAATATCAATCTCCATGCTGTGCTCCTTTATCAATACTAAGGCCCACAAGGATTCGCAGGCCGTTATTTAATCAATCACGCTATGATCGGTATGACTATAAGATGGGCTCATTATGGTGGCTTTTCAAGGCGCTCAATCATCAAGTTCGCCTATGGCAATTATAGCCCTGCACTATGGTGCGCCCGATAGGCAATTTCACCGCGATCAAACACAATAAACTCCCCTGACGTCATGGCCTGCCAGGTTTCGTTTACGGTTAAAGGGTTAGTCGCAATCACCGTAACGATGTCATTGGCGGTGGTGTGCTCACCAAAATCTACCGTTAAGTCAGAGTCTGACAAACGCGCCTCTCCAAACGGCGCCCGCCGGGTGATCCAGCTGAGCTTAGTGGCGCAATAGGCAAACAAGTAGCGACCGTCACTGAACAAAAAGTTGGCAACCCCACGAGGGCTCAACTCGTCGCACCAGCGATGCAGCTGCTGCCAATAGGCGGGTTCGTCAGCTTCAAGCGTGGCGCCGGAGGCAAAACGCTCGCGAATACGTGCCAGTAGCCAGCAAAACGCCCGCTCGCTATCGGTGCTGCCCACCGGAATAAAATCCCCCAGAGTTAATGCCTCAGTACCGGCCAACTGCCCATTGTGCGCAAAGCTCCAGTTGCGACCAAACAATTCGCGCACAAAGGGGTGAGTATTTTCTAAATTAACGGCGCCGACGTTAGCCTCGCGAATATGGCTAATGGCAATACAAGTCTTCATGGGTAAGCGGCTAACAAGCTGCGCGATCTCAGAGCTAACGCTGGGCGCCCAATCGCGAAAGGCGCGGATACCGCGCCCCTCGTACAACACCACGCCCCAGCCATCGCGGTGCGGGCCGGTACCACCACCGCGCTGCAATAATCCGGTAAAACTAAAGCATAAGTCGGTCGGCACATTGGCCGACATGCCCAGCAATTCGCACACCCTAAAACTCCTTAAAGATTGATTCAGTTTGCGCCTGCCAGCCCATCAAGACAAACGATTTACCTCGCTCGCGATAGCGCCGATAGGGCTCGGCAATAGGCTCTGGCACGTCATCCGCTGCCAGCGAGCCGAAGCCCAGGCTTAGATAAAACTCGTGTAAATAGTCCAGCGCATAGCAGTACAGTGCCGGCTCGCGGGCCTCGCGCTGTATCTGTTGCATCAGCTCGCGGGCCAAGCCCTGCCGGCGCAACGACGGGTCCACCGTTAAGCTGCGCAGCAAAAAACAGCCAGCGGCGGGCTCTAGCACTCGCGCCGCTGCCAGTAGCTGGCCCGCCTCGCGCAGGGCGTAGACACGATCTTTTTTGCCGCACTTTACCTTCTGCCCCCACTGGCGAAACTGCCGGGTTACGTCGGGGTAAGCCGCGAGCGGCACAACCCACAGAGTTCGCTCGGCGCCACTTAGCTGGCTATCAATCACTGCCCAGTGCCTTTGTTGTCATTGCGATTATCCGGTGTGGCCGGCTTATCCTTCTGCGCCCCGGAGTCGTCATCATCTAGCTGTACCGCCGGCTCACCCATATCGGCAAATACGTCATCAAAGGCGCCTGCTTCCAGTTCTTGCTCGGCGGCAGGGTCTTGCTCGTCGCTTAGCTGCTGCTCAATTTCACCCAGCTCTTCTTCCATCGACTTGCCACTAAAACGTCGGTACAACCAATAGACTAACGCCAGCAAGGCCACATTAAACAGCGCGATTAACACCACCAACCACCATCGGGTGCCACCTTTTTCTGTAGGCTTAAGTGCAACATCCGCGCTTTTTAGCGAAGAGCTCTGTGCCGATGACGCCGTCTCATCCACCGGCTGCTGCGGTTGCGGTAGCGGCTCATTGCGCTCGCGCGCTAACGCCGCGCGCTCGTCGAGCAGTGCCTGCTCTAAGGCCTGCAAGGTTTCATCCTCGACGACCTCTTGCGGGTCGCCCTCAGCCGGGTAACTAAAATACTGTGGCGGCAACGCCTGAGAAAACGCCCGGCCGTTATGGTCGGTGCCTTTGGCCTGCAGCTCCACCACGTAGCGAGCGCGGTTGTCAGGGGTAATGGTAAGCCCCCAACCGCCACCGGGCAGGCCAGCGAGTGGTTGCATAGCGCTAGCGCCGGTGGAATCTTTGATATGCGCCACCAGCTCGGTGTTATCAGCGTTCAGCGATGGCGCCGCCGTCACAGTTATTTGATAGCTTACCGTCGCCCCGCTGCCTTGCGCTTGCAGCGATTTAGTCAGCTGCACCCTAAACTTGGGCTCCACCACCAGGTTGCGTTGATACTGTCTGCTAAAGGTGGCGCCATCGACCCGCAGATTCAGCTGAAAACGCCCGGGGGTTTCCGGGGTAACCGCACGCACTAAAAAATGGCCGCGCTCATCCGCCGGAACCAGAGTGACATTTTGTGAACGTGGCTCCGCCAGGCTGCCATCGCCGTTGTAAGCGGCGATGCTCACGCGCGCACGAAGCTGCTCCAGCAGTGGGTTGTCGATAACCAGCTGGCCGCGCTCGCGCAGTGAAAAATCTAACGTAATGGGCTCGCCCGGCAGCAGCGTCGGCGCGAGCGGCTGTACCTGCAAAGTCAGGTCGGTTAATACACTGACTCTGGTTTCGCTGCCGCCATCGAGCAGCTGCCAGCGGCCACTATGGGGCTCGGGGATAGTCACTAAATCATAGTGCGGGCGCGACACCCAGCGCACCCCCGCCGCCTGAGATTGCTCACTTATGCGTGCAAGTTTCGGGTCGAGTAAATGTGGTTTAGTGGCGGCTTGAGCCGGGTGATACATCAACACCGTTAGCTCCGCGACCCGGGAGTCCACATTAAACCCATCTCCGCTCAGGGGTAATCGTTGCGGCGGCACCGCTTGATCGAGAATATCGACAAACACGGAGACCAGCTGATCTCGATTGGTCACCACCCGGTGCTCGCCCGCGCTGGCGCTGGCAATGCGCTGCAACAAGTCGGCATCGGCATCGCCGGATAACGCAATGGTGTGAACAACAAAACCGCGCGCGACTAAATTGGGGATCAGCTCGGTAAGAATGCTATCGCGCTCGCGAGTATTGTGCTCGGGGTCGCGGTGGATATCGACCTTGCCGTCGGTCAGTAAAATAATATGCGCTTGTGCCGCGTTTTTGGGCGCCCGCCCGGCCCGGGCCAGGGCCGCGCCTATGTCGGTGAGCTGTCCATTTGAGCGAAGCTTTTGCAGTGACTCAAGCGCGCGTTGGCGCCAATTGGCATCAACTGAGGCCGCCGGCACCACCTCGTTAACATTGCCGGCAAAGCTCCACAAACCGGCGCGGGTATCGGCCGGTAACATTCTGCTCAGTAGCGTTAGCCCCTCGGCCCTGAGGTTTTGCGGGTCGGACTGATTCATACTGCCGGACACATCCACCAGCAGCCGGACGTCGGCCGTGGTCGATGGCTCGTCGGCCACACTTGGGGCAACCCCCAACATCGGCCACAGTAAAACGGCCATCACTAACAGCCGCCCCGGACGACGCTGGATCTGGCCTAATAGTGTATTAACAATGTCGTGAGCTATCCGATGAGTCTTGGCCATAATGCGGCACTCTTTAGCGGGCTCGCCGCTGCGGTACATTTTATTATTCTGCAGGCGCGCTTGCTTCGCCTTGGGTCGAGTCTTGTGCGCCGCGATGACGTTTGCGGGTCACCAGTAATAACACTAAGGTTAGCACCAGTGCGACCAGCCAAATGAGCGCGAGGGTAACGGCGGCATCGAGCCCCTCCTCTACCCCCAGAAAAACACTGTTTAACACAGCCACAAATAATGCTGGGGCATATGCCGCCGGGTGATTTTCCAGGTTCAAACTAAACGGGGTAAACAGTAGTACGGCAATAGACACCGCAAACAACCACTGTGCATAGCGGGAAAATGGCCGGGCAATACGCCAGCCAAACAATACCAACAACAAAGCGCCTATCAGGTAAACGCCCCAGGCGATCATCGACTCACTCAAGCCCTACTCCCCATTTGCTAAGTTATACTACCCAGTGAATTATATACTCTTCTAGCTCGTCCGGTGCTACCTGCGCCTCGGGCACCGCTTTACCGGCTACCGACATACCCGCGCGGTGAATTGCATCCGAATCGCCACTGACCAATGGGTGCCAGTCGGGCAGAGGTTCACCTTCGGCCAGCAAACGGTAGGCGCAGGTACTGGGCAGCCATTCAAACTCTTGCAGATCGTCGAGCGTTAAAGTTAAACATTCCGGCACCCGCGCTTTGCGGTTGGGGTAATCTGTGCAGCGGCAAGTATCGGTATCCAGCAACTGGCAGGCCACGGCGCTGTAGTAGACCTCGCCGTCGTCTTCATCTTCGAGCTTATGCAGGCAACATTTACCGCAACCGTCGCACACAGACTCCCATTCGGCAGGCGTCATTTGCGCCAGGGATTTTTCTTGCCAAAAGACGCGCGCCGCCATCAGGACAGTTTACTATTGCGAGACTGAATATCGGTGACTTGCGCATCGGGCTCTACCCGCGGTGGCAACTGCAGGTAGTAACCAGGATCATCTAAGCTGGCAATCACTTTATTGACATCCACCCGGGCGAGCTTGCGATTGCCGTCTAGCGCCAATACCATCGCCGGCTCCGCCACACCAAAGCGTTTACGCAGTGGCTCGGGGACTTTATCCAAGCCATCTTCTTTGCGGCAGTAGAGGTACATACCCTCTTCGCGTTTACTGCGATAAATCTGACAGATCACCTTCATGTATTTGCTCCATCGCGCAGTTGCTGTACTTTTTGCAGTAAACCGGCGCCAATCACATCATAGCGCCAACCGTTTAAACGCTCTGGCAACTGAGGCGCACCGACAATAGCGCTGCGCACAATCGCCTCGTACTCTTTTTTGCGGATCAACACTTCCGGCGGTAACTCGTGGGACTCGGCCTGGGTTAACACATACGCTTTAAGTGCTTTCATCCAGGAGCCATACTCCCGGCCCAACGGCGGGTCGAGCCGCTCGGGCCAACTCTCAGAGGGCTTAGCCAGCTCCTGGGCAATAATATCCAACAGGGTTTCGCCATCTTCAGTGATAGTGCGCCGGGGCATTCCCTCTATGCGTTTAAGTTGATTGACTTGATCGGGCAGTTGCCTGGCAAGCTCGTACATGGGTTGCTCTTTCATCAGGCGGTTGCGGGGAATATTGCGCTGGCGCGCTTCGACTTCACGCCAGTAGCTAAGCGCCCGCAACACGGCCAAGCCTTTAGGCTGTAACTTCCAGCCCAGGCCAACCCGAGTGTAATAACCGTCCAGATCGGCCTCTTGGCGAGCGGCGGCGACTAAGTCGGCGCAATCGGATTTGACCCAGCTGAGCCGATCATCCGCTTTTAAACGCTGCAGCAGCTTGCCGTACACAATCAGCAGGTGCGCCACATCCAACGCGGCGTATTTAAGCTGCGCCACGCTAAGCGGGCGCTGCAACCAATCGGAGCGGGTTTCACCTTTGGGTATTTCTACCCCGAGCAAATCCCGGGCTAGCGCGGCGTAGCCCAACGAAAACCCACAACCGGCAAAGGCGGCGCCAATTTGCGTATCAAAAATGGGGCCCGGCACGGCGCCCAACAAGGTATTAAATACCTCAAGATCCTCCGAGCAGGCGTGTAACACTTTGGTAACTTGCTCGTCGAGCATCAGCTCAGTAAGAGGCGTTAAGTCATCAAACGCAAGCGGATCAATTAAATAACAGCCCTGACCGTCACCGATTTGGATCAACCCGGCAATCGGGTAAAACGTATCGCTGCGCATAAACTCGGTATCAACCGCAATGGCCGCCTGAGTGCGCCAGCGCTGACACAGCGGCGTTAATTGATCGAGCGTATCAACCCAAATCGGATCTGTTGGAATAGCCATAACTACCTAATAAGACGGGCACACTTTAAAAGCGCGCTAAATTAAAGTGAGCGGCGACTGCTAAACGCGTGGGCCAGTGTGCCACCGTCGATGTATTCAAGCTCGCCCCCCAGGGGCACGCCGTGGGCAATGCGGGTGACGTTAATACCGGCTTTTTTGGCCCGCTCGCTGATGTAATAAGCGGTTGCCTCGCCCTCCACCGTGGGGTTAGTGGCCAAAATAATTTCGGCCACCGGCTCCGCCTCAAGCAGCGCCAGCAACTGATCGATGCCGATATCCTCAGGCCCCACGCCGTCGATGGGCGACAAATGCCCGAGCAACACAAAATACTTACCCTGATAACTACCGGCCTGCTCGATGGCAAGCACATCGGCTGGCGTCTCGACCACGCACAACAGCGAGTTATCGCGCCGCTCGCTGGCACACACACCGCACAGCGGCTGCTCGGTTAAGGTGCGGCAGCGGCCACAACGGGCAACGCCCTCGACCGCGCGCTGCAGGCTATCGGCCAGACGCGAGGCGCCCTCGCGGTTGTGCTCTAACAGCTGTAACGCCATGCGCTGGGCGCTTTTAGGGCCGACCCCTGGCAGCACTTTAAGCGCGTGCATTAACTCATCGATAAGCGGACTGAACATAAAATAATAAGCGCCTTAAAATGGCATTTTAAAACCGGGGGGCATACCCATACCCGAGGTCATCTCGGACATTTTAT
>NZ_CAXBFW010000046.1:0-14564 GCF_963975215.1 uncultured Gilvimarinus sp. | reverse complement strand
GTCATCTCTTTTTTTGCTAATGATAAAGAAACGACACAGAATTATGAACACTACCCACAACACGCCGGTTTACACTCCGCATGGAAACCGGCAACAAGCTTACTAGAGTGCTCGTTCCCGCTTCCATTACGCGATTAGTGTTTTTTGAATCAGTTATTTAATGTCCACCGTCACTTTTTCAATCTCCCCTGTAAATGCGAACGGTGGCTTGTAAGCCACACTCACTGGCTGGCCTGTATCTTCGCCGATACCGAATGTGTCCACACCGAAGCGTGCCGGAACCGTTGCGTCCATGCTCCCCTGAGCCACGGTTTCATCGTTAACCGCGAGCGACAGGTCAGCCCCTAATACAAAAGAGTCCTTCCTCTGGATCAATTTGTAACATAAATGGATGGTTCGCCATCAGAAACCTCATAAATAACGAAGGGATTCTGTTTCAGACCTGGCATCCCTGGAGAACCCTGGGGCATTCCAGGAAGCGATATACCGCGAATCTCTGGCCGTTCGCGCAGAAGCTTGTTTAGGACATCTATTGGAACATGGCCTTCAACAACGTACCCCTCGATCGTCATGGTGTGACAACTTTGCAGTGTAGGTAGCACACCGTATTCAGCTTTAAACTTATCCACCTGAGAAGTCTCAACGACCTCGATGTTATAATCAAACTGACGCAAATATGTCGCGTATTCTTCACAGCAGCCACAACTCGGTTTTTTGTATAGCGTAGCCTCTTGGGAGTCACGAGCCATCACTGACTGCGAATTGGCCAAGAAAGTAATTACTAGAAATATACTCATTAGGACCGACGTATATCGTTTTTTTGAATTTCGAAATATAGTCATGGACAATCTCCTTTTTGGGATTTGTTAAACAATTAATTAACCTTTATCAACTTCAATCATTGCTTATCGAGTTAAAAACACGACGAATCATTTAAACAACAAACTAAACGAAGTTACTTTATTTGTTGATGAGACCTTAATGTTTCCGTTGTGCGCTTCTACAATCGACTTAACTATGGACAAACCTAACCCCACCCCGTCACTATGACGTGCCCTAGAGGGATCTACACGATAAAACCTATCAAATATTTTCGGCAAATGCTCAACCGGTATCTCTGGCCCCGGATTTTTTATAGTAAGTAACGCACCACCATTTTTTGGGGCACTCAGTTCCACGAGAACTTTCTCGCCTGCTGAAGTATGTCGTATTGCATTAGATAATAAATTTGACAGAGCACGCCTTAGCATAGATCGATCACCCAGTATATTTGGTGCCGCACCTTCCAACACTAGATTTACACTTTTATCTTCTGATAACGCTCCAAAAAAATCATACAGATCCAATACTTCTTGCCTCAGATTCACCTCCTCCCACACTAACTTTAATAGCCCGTGCTCACTGTGGGCCAACCACAGCATATCATTCACCATTTTGGCCAGACGCTCTTGCTCCTCTAAGTTTGAGTAAAGAAGCTCACGGTATTCATCTCGAGATCGGGGTTGACCAAGAGCCACTTGGGTTTGCGTAATAAGGTTGGATAAGGGGGTTCGAAGCTCATGAGCAATATCCGCAGAAAAATGGGATAACCGGGTAAAACTACCTTCCAGTCGCTCAATCATGCCGTTAAACGAAACCACCAACTTTTGCAGTTCAATGGGCACCGCGGCTGGCTCTATACGCACATGCAATCGATCAGCTTGCACATCGCTCATGGTGTCACTTAAACCACGCAACGGAGCGTGCCCTTGATGAACGCCGCACCATGCAGCCAGCAGTGTTATTCCTCCCGCAAAGGCCATAATAAGCCACAAGCTACGCTGGAAATTTCGAAGAAACTGTATATGAAAATTCATGTCGATGGCGGTTACAACGAGGTAAGTGTTGTCCTTAAAACGTATACTCGTCACCGCGCCGCGATAGGTCGTGTTATCAACCGTCCATGTGTATAAGTTGTCCGCCTTTATGCTGGATACAGGCGTCAAAGTGGGAACCGTTTGCGCTGATTCTAGTTCCGTCGGTCCATACAAGAGACTCCCTTGACTGTCCCATACTTGAAAATATACACCGTGATGCCCCGATACCGCGTGAGGCAAAACTTCTGATAGCGGCGTGGCACCATCATTGGCAAGTACTGACTGCCTTACCGCATTGGTTATTACCACCAACTCAGCCGCATCTTGCTCGGCAAAGTGGTGTTTGACAGCATCCTGCACCAGCTGACTTATAATCAATAGGCTTAGGCCGATAGCCGCTGCCACAAAAATCATAACCCGAGCGGTGAGCGAAAGCGGTCGACGGCCGCTGGGCTTATCCCGCCTCACTGTCGTCCTCCACTTCTAGCTTATAACCCATACCACGCACCGTATGAATTAACTTGGTCGGAAAGTCATCGTCAATTTTTGCTCGCAACCGACGAATAGCCACATCAATCACATTGGTGTCTGAGTCAAAATTCATATCCCAGACCTGAGACGCGATTAGCGAGCGTGGCAAAACCTCACTCTGCCGACGCGCCATAAATTCAAGCAGACAAAACTCTTTATGACTAAGGCTGATTTTACGCCCGCCTCGCATAGCACGACGACGTGGAAGGTCGAGCGTGAGATCGGCTATTTTAATGTGATCTGATACGGTTGATGCGGTGCCACGACGCAGTAATGTGCGTACGCGAGCCAGTAACTCGACAAAAGCAAAAGGCTTAACCAGGTAATCATCCGCACCAAGCTCCAAGCCTTTCACTCGGTCTGCCACACTGTCCCGCGCGGTGAGAAACAACACCGAGGTAGGCTTGCCTGCCTCTCGCAATGCCTGCAAGATTCGCCAACCGTCGATATCTGGCAGCATGACATCCAAAATGATCAGTTCAAAGGATTCCGTCATCGCAATGTGGTGACCATCCAGACCGTTACGGGCCAGCACTACCATGAAACCCGCCTCGGTCAGCCCTTGGCGTAAATAATCACCCGTTTTGATTTCGTCTTCAACCACCAATATACGCATAAGTGCGTCGCTCCACGTTTTAAACACGACCGAGCTTAATCGTGCCATACCCACGACAAGATGACCTAAAGATTACAGCTTTGTAATCTTTAGGTCATTTCGGTGCAAGGCGCTATCGACTAAGCTTAAGCTCTATACATGTAATCAACTTTAAACCCTTTTCACTCTGGAGTGCTAACCGTGACGAAATGGTTTTCGCGTGATACACAACCCGCACAGCTTGGTCGACGTCGCTTTGTACAAGGTTTGGCAGCCGGCGGCGTGCTGGCAGCATCACCCGCATGGCTACAAGCCGCCGAAGCGAGCATGACGGCGCTGGGAGAGGCTCCCGTGCTCAGCGGCACCGATATCGACTTGGTTATCGCTGAATCACCGGTCAATTTTACCGGCATAACACGGACAGCGACCACGATTAACGGCTCCATACCGGCCCCAACATTACGCTTTAAAGAGGGAGATGAGGTTACCATTCGGGTCACCAATAGGCTCCCTGTGTCTACCTCTATTCACTGGCACGGAATTATATTGCCGTTTCAGATGGACGGCGTACCGGGCATTAGCTTTAAGGGGATTGCGCCGGGGCAAACTTTTGTCTACCGGTTTAAGCTACAGCAAAGCGGTACTTACTGGTACCACTCACACAGCGGCTTTCAGGAAATGACGGGCATGTACGGCGCGCTAATTATCGAACCAAAAGATGGCGAGAGGCACGCCTCCGATCAAGACCACATCATTCAATTGTCCGACTGGACTGATGAAGCCCCAATGAGCGCATTCCGCAAACTGAAGGTGCAAAGCGACGTTTACAACTTTAGCCAGCCCACCTTTTTCGACTTTACCCGCGACGTTGCAAATATGGGATTTAAAGAGGCTCTAGAGAAACGGGAGATGTGGAATCAAATGCGCATGAGCCCCACTGATCTGGCAGATCTATCGGCTGCCACCATGACATTTTTGATGAATGGTACGACACCCGCCGGTAACTGGACTGGGCTTTTTCAGCCTGGCGATCGCATCCGACTACGCTTTGTCAATGCGGCGAGCAACAGCTTTTATGATGTTCGGATTCCCGGCTTAAAACTTACGGTTATTCAATCCGATGGACAGGATGTGGAACCAGTGACCGTCGATGAATTTCGCTTTGGCCCGGGTGAAACCTACGATGTGCTGGTGCAACCAAGCGAGGATGCCTACACTATTTTTGCTCAGAGCATCGATCGCAGTGGTTTCGCTCGGGGTACCCTGGCAACACAACAAGGGTTATCCGCCCCGGTGCCCGAACTCGATGCCGTCGAGTGGTTAACGATGGCCGACATGATGGGCGCAATGGCTTCGCAGGGGATGGACCATAAAGGTATGGACCACGGCAGCATGAATAAAACCACCGCAAGCGAGCACACCATGGGACAAATCAGCGGCGATAACGCTCCGATGCACGGTGCTATGGCGATGGATCACAGCGCACATAACATGAATCACTCTCCCCAGAACCCACTTGCCACGCCATCGCAAACGGTAAATCACGCGCGCAGCGAATATGACGCGTCGGTGGATATGCGAGTCGATATGCCGCGCACCAACCTTGACGACCCGGGCATTGGTTTACGCAATAACGGCCGCCGCGTATTAACCCTGGCCGATCTTAAATCTGTCGATGGTATATTGGATGATCATCGCATACCCGTGAAGGAGCTTGAACTACACCTGACCGGTAATATGGAGCGCTACAGTTGGTCGTTTGATGGCCTCGAATTCGGCCAGAGTACACCGGTATCGCTACCTCACGGCGAACGCATCAGAATTATTTTACAGAACGACACCATGATGACCCACCCTATGCACTTACACGGCATGTGGAGCGAGCTAGAAACCAATCAAGGCGATTTACGGGTACGCCGCCATACGATACCCGTACAACCGGCGCAACGTATCAGTTTTCTTACAACGCCACACGACTTAGGGCGCTGGGCATGGCACTGCCATCTACTCTTTCATATGGACGCGGGAATGTTCCGCGAAGTGGTGGTTTCATGAATAAATCGATTTTAAGCTTAATCGTCACCGCTACCGCGCTATGTGCAAATGCAGCCACGGCGCAAATGGATCACGGGGAAATGCAAATGCAAGGTGGTAGCGCCCCGAGTGACGCGCGTGACCCTCACGCCTACTCCGGCGGCTACACCCTTACTGAAGGCCCTTATGCACAGCAAGCACCACGTCAGCTCAAGCTCGCCGATGAACACGCGTTCTGGTCGGTTTTAGGTGATCGACTTGAATACAACGAAAGTGCAAACAGCACGGTTTACGACCTACAAGCTTGGTACGGGACCACTTACAATCGATTTGTTGTTAAAGCAGAAGGAGATATTGCTGACGGCACCATAGAAGAAAGTACAACTGACTTACTCTGGGGGCACGCATTCAATGCGTACTTTGACACACAACTAGGTATTCGACTCGACCAATACGACGAGGGCGAAGATCGCCAATGGCTAGCTTTGGGGATTCAGGGGCTGGCGCCCTACTGGTTTGAGCTGGATACAGCCGCTTATATCGGGGATAACGGACGCACCGCGCTGACTTTTGAGGCGGAGTACGAGCTAATGTTAAGTCAGCGATTAATATTACAACCACGTGCCGAAGTAAATCTGTACGGTAAAGACGACCCAGACAACGGTTTAGGAAAAGGGTTATCTGATCTAGCGATTGGCTTGCGCCTACGTTATGAGTTCAATCGCCAGTTTGCGCCTTACGTTGGGGTTGAGTGGATCGATAGTTACGGAAACACTGCCGATTATCGTCGAGCATCTGGTAAGGCTGTCAGCGATACTCAGCTTGTTGCAGGCTTGAGATTCTGGTTTTAAAGAAGCTTACACAAACCACCTATACTATTAGCACTAACATCACACTAATGAGGCTACATTATGAAAATTAGATTAATACCACAGGCAATTGCAGTTATCGCGATCGTAAGCAGTTTATCGGCACAAGCTCACGACCCTAAAGAACATATGAAAGATGCAGAAAAGCCTGATTGCGCAGCCATGAAGAACATGGACCACAGTAAAATGGATCATGATGATCCCGTAATGAAAGCCATGATGGAAAAATGTATGCCAGCAACGCATGAGAAAAACGAATCACAAGAAGACGATAAAAAAGAAAATAATCATCAACAAAAAGACATGCATGAAGAATCATCAGAGCACAATCACTAAACCCGATGACACATTTTTGGCCATCCATAAACTTTAACAAGAGGACTCTGACGTGCTCAAAATTACAAATTGCACTAAATGCCTATTGCTGACTTTTGGCGTAATCATTTTGGGCACAGCTGGGTTTCTTTACTCGGGGCTATACCCAATGGGTGCAGACGCACCTCACAACGCCCTCACCTATTGGGCCCTAGAAACTCTTAGGGAGCAGTCAATCGCTCGCGCTGCGAGCGACATAAAAGTGCCAACTAATTTAGACACATCCGAGCGTTTACTTGCAGGCGGCGCGGATTACAATGACATGTGCAGCGGGTGCCACCTCAAACCTGGTAAAAGTCAAAGTGATTTTACTCTGGGGCTTTACCCTGTACCGCCCAACTTATCGCTACCTAAAAAAGAGCATAGTCACAACGAGCGTACAAGCAGCAATCAATACTCTCTGCAACGTCAGTTTTGGATTATAAAGCATGGAATTAAAGCCTCGGGAATGCCAGCTTGGGCACCGGGACATGACGATGAGCGTATCTGGAATATGGTAGCATTTATCAATAAGCTGCCGAAACTTAATCAAACGCAATACCAGATACTAACCGCTAGAGCTGATGCAGCTGAAAACCACGGCCACTAAAACGTGACCATTAGCAGTACTCTATCCATATTACTTTTCTTATTGGCATACGCCCCCAATAAACTGGGGCGTCAGCAAAGACGCTCCTGTTTTGACTAAACACTTATAATGCCAGCATGATTACACCGCCGGCAATCATAAACAGATTCTCGCTTAAAGACACAAACCCGAGAGGAACATTGCTATCGCCGCCCACGCAAGCGCACTTTAGCTCCCGCTTGTCGATATAGACGGCTTTAAACACCGAGACTGCCCCAACCCCCCCGATAAAGAGGGACACCGGAGCAACCCATAAAGCCCCAATCGACGCAATCATACCGACCCCAGCGTACGCTTCAAGAAACGGGTAAAGGTAACCATAGCGAATATTTCTTTGGGCCAAAAGGTCGTAAGTGATAAATGAGTTCGTAAAACTGTATAAGTCCTGTAGCTTTTGAACTGCCAGCATCACCATAGATACCGCAATAAAAAGCAAGAGTGTACGAATTGACAGCAGCGGCAAAGCCACCGCCCACTGGAAAGCAACTGCCATTAATGCCGCCACACTAAAAATCGTAACAACCGGAGCGTATGTGGTCCCACTTTGACCAGCAGAACCTTTATCGAAATACTCCCGAAGCTTGTCATAGCCCCCTACGCGCTGCTCAGCGATAAACGTCTGGGGGGTGGTTTCAACATCATATTGCTTTTTAAATTCGTCTGCCTGTTGCCTAGTGGTTAATTTACGATCATCCACCTTATAACCTTCGCGCTTGAGCAAATCCTTAGACCTCAAACCAAACGGGCATATATGCTCAGCGGTTTCCATACGGTATAAAACTGCAGTTTTACTCATATCACTCTCCTTTATTTAGTTGTCCTTTAAATGTTGGAACTGAGCGTGACATCGCCTCTTGCTTTGAACTCGCGGCTCCGTTTTTCGCAATATCATAAATCAACCATTCCATTTCTTTTATTTCTTTACGCTGGGCCTTAATAATCCCATCGGCTAGCTCTCGAACTCTTGGGTCGTCGATATTAGCTCGCTCACTGGTAAGAATCGCAATGGAGTGATGAGGGATCATAGCTTTCATCCAAGACTCATCGGCAACAGTATCTTGCGACCTCACCAAATACACACAAACACTGAAAACAACAACGGAGACTGTAAATATACTGACATTAAGCGCCTTGTTTCTATACATCCCCAACATAAAGGAAAGCATAATAACGGCCATTCCTGCCCCCATGTAAAGGGCCATATAGGTTCGCGTCTCACTAAACCAGACATGCGATACGGCATACGTGTTTAGGTACATCATAATGAACATCACAATAGTAGAGGTGATTATCATTGATGCAAATTTTTTGTAACTCATGGTGTAATCCTTACATTTTTTAGACGTGTATTGGAGGCTTTTCGACACCCAACAAAAAGAAGCAGAATCCATTCCATTTTTATGCCAAGTTACCCACAAAAAGTAGACACATAAAGCAGAAACATAATATTTTATTTGGAGCTGACTCCATACAAAGTAACCCATGTCCAAAACATAGGTTTAAGAAACATCACCATTCCATAAGATGGAGACTATGAGGAGCCAAAGAACAGTTTAAGAATACCCGCTCATTCAATAAAAATTTAAACCATCACCTCTTTGGGACCTGATTACAATAGTGCGCCTCATACTTAGCGGAGTCGGCAATGTTACTATCTATTTGACGCTGCCAGCTGAGCTTTATTCGACCCCACCAATTATCGACCAGTAAAAGACCGTAATCATGCAGCGTAAGTATCACGTCATCAATATTAATGAGAGAGGCATCATATCGAACTATCAAAGTTGATCCTTGAGTGTGAATCGAAACCCGATCGACTCCAGTTAACTCACTAATATCACGTTCAATAATTTCAACTTGTTCCTCATCAAGCCCGACCAGAGGTAAGGAATACTTGGTCAGAAACCCTGGCGTGATGGCTTTACTATGCTGATTCATTGCAAGCCTCCCTCACAAAGGCGTTAAGATTAAAAACGGATCCACGCTTTAATCGAGACATCCGACGAGCCGAGCCCAGATATCTCACAATTATTCACTTACGGTAATGCTTCCTTGATACATTTTCATCTGACAATGAAATTCATATTCGCCTGGATCCAATGCAGGAAGAGCAATGGATTTAGGTTTATTCAATGGCAGAGTTTCACTGACTCCCAGATCAGGAATTAGCAGAATTTCAGAACACGGAGATGGATCTTTCCGAAAAAACGATAACACCATTGGACGCCCTGAGGCTATCTGAAGGCGCGATGGAGTATAAGCTCCGTTTTCAACAGTTATCACTGTATCGTCTTCGCCCACCACTTGCTCTGGTCTATACACCCAAAACCACCACACTATTAGTACGATCAACCCAATGCCTGCGAGATTGACAAATAACATTTGAGAACTCCTATTAGTGTTCCTTAGCCTTAAACAACCTTAAACGGTTAGCATTAGTCACCACTGTGAGTGATGAGAATGCCATAGCAGCACCGGCAATCACCGGACTTAGCAACACGCCAAAAAATGGATACAAAACACCTGCAGCTAAAGGCACCCCCGCAGCATTGTATACAAAAGCTCCAAATAGATTTTGCTTGATATTACTCAAGGTTGCTTTACTAATAGCGATAGCATCGGCCAAACCATGCAAAGAGCCGCGCATCAAGGTGATATCGGCGCTCTCGATCGCGACGTCAGTCCCGGTGCCAATAGCAAATCCTACGTCGGCAATCGCTAATGCCGGCGCATCGTTAATACCATCGCCGGTCATACCAACCACCTCGCCCTCCATTTGTAGCGTTTGTACTTTTTTCGATTTATCGTCTGGTTGTACTTCGGCAAAAAACTCTTTAACACCAACTTTATCGGCTACCGCTTTAGCCGTGTCTCGGTTATCACCTGTGAGCATTATCACGCGAACACCGTTACTTTGCAGACGTTTAATCGCAGCAATGGAGTCATCTTTTACCGGATCTGCAACGGCGATAATGGCCGCCAATTTATTATCCACGGAAAAATACATGGGCGTTTTCGCCTCAGCCGCCAGTGCTTGCGCTTTTGCCACAAATCCGCCTAGCTCAACGCCATGCTTTTGCATAAGCTTTTCATTACCAAACAGCAGCGTCTTACCCTGCACATCCGCCTGTACGCCGTGACCGGCAATGGCGTTAAAGTTAGACGCTTTACCGGCATCTAGCCCGCGCTCATTGGCGCTTTCTACTATGGCCATTGCCAATGGGTGTTCTGAGCCGGCCTCCAAAGTCGCCGCCAGCTGTAAAACTGTATTTTCATCTTGCCCGTCAGCCACCAATATATCCGTCACTTTGGGCGCACCTAACGTAATGGTTCCGGTTTTGTCCAACACCATTGCCGTTATTTTAGATGCGGTTTGCAAGGCTTCACCATTGCGAATCAATACCCCCGCCTCGGCAGCCTTACCAATACCAACCATTACCGACATAGGCGTTGCCAGCCCTAAGGCACAGGGGCATGCAATAATTAACACCGTTGTGGCAGACACAATGGCAAAAGCCACGGTAGGTTCTGGCCCAAAGTTTAACCACACCAGCGCACTCACCACGGCGGTAATCATAACCACCGGCACAAAATACGCCGAAATCACATCAGCCAAACGCCCGATTGGCGGCTTTGAGTTTTGTGCGCGCTTAACCATGTTAATAATCTGCGCTAATGCGGTATCTTTACCCACACGGGTCGCTTTAAATACAACTGACCCAGATTTATTGATAGTGCCAGCTACCACCTCATCGCCTTCAGATTTTTCTACCGGCATGGGCTCCCCCGTCAGCATCGACTCATCAATCGCGGAGTGGCCCTCGACTACCTCACCGTCAACGGGGATTTTTTCGCCGGGGCGCACACGCACCACGTCATTTAAAACAACCTCATCAATGGCGATATCCAGCTCTTTATCATCGCGTATAACTCGCGCCATTTTAGGCTGCAGGCCAATCAAGCGTTTTATCGCCTCGGAGGTTCGCCCCCGCGCCTTTAACTCAAGCGCCAGCCCCAAATTAATTAGGCCAATAATCATAGCCGTGGCTTCAAAGTACACATGCCGAGCCATCTCGGGCAGCAGGTAAGGTACCAGCACAACCACCATCGAATAAAACCAAGCGGTGCCCGTGCCCAACGCAATTAATGTATCCATATTGGCCGAATGGTTCTTAAGCGATTGCCACGCGCCAATATAAAAATGCTTACCCGAAAACACCATTACCGCAAGGGTTAGCACGCCTACCAACAACCACACTGTCCGCTCAGTGGTGGTGGTTACGGCCATCTCTCCGCCGAGAATACTGTAGATCATCAACGGCACGCCAAGTAATAACGCAATCGTCATCTCGCGCATTAAACGACGATAATACGACAAATCGGCGGCTTCTTTTTCAGCGAGCACATCATCAGTCGATTCGGCCGCGCTAACCGTCGCACGGTAGCCGGCAGCCTCTATCGCTTTAATTAACGCGGAGGCATCTTCGTCGCCAAACACGCTAACCGTGCGTTGCGCAAAATTCATTTCGGCCGAAGTTACGCCAGGGACACGCTTCAGGGCCGACTCGATTTTGGCAACGCAACTACCACAGCTAGCGCCATCGATCAGTAGCTCATGATGGATACCGTCATCACTTTGGCGGTTTTCTTGTTGCGCCTGCATACTATCGGCGCCGGGCTGATGACACGCTTTATCTAAGTCCGTCTCGGCTGTACTCATAAGGTTGCCCCCTAATTAATCTATAATGCTGGCTGAATAACTTGCGCCATCGAGCGCCTCTAAAAGAGAGTCTGCGGCTACTGATCCAGACACCAAAGCAATACCACTTGATAAGTCCATTGTAGCGGCCGTTACTCCCGTCACCGAACTCAGCGCCTGTTCAATACTAGTCTTACAGCTACCACAATGCGCGCCTTTAACGGACAATTTATAAACTGGCATACCTTTATCAGTACTCGATGATTCGCCGCTAGCGTTGACTAATGGAGGCTTTGCGCAGCAGCACCCTCGTACGCCTGACTGGGTAGTGACAATATCGTTACTCATGATTATTCCTCTTCCGCTTGTAGTGAAAACCCTTCGATCAAATGACAGATCATGTCACCATCGGGCACCTTATCAGGCTCCTTACTCCACTGGGTCACGGCCTCCCTCATTCGCTTTCGCAACAACTTCACCTCTTGAAAACGCTGTTCCGTCTCGTGCAAGCGCTGATCAATCAAGCGTCGCACTGTCGGACATGGCGACTCTTTATTGTCTGCATGACCCAGTATTTTCTGAATATCCTCGACCGAAAAGCCAAGCTGCCGAGCACTCAAGACAAACCTTAATCTACTTGCATCGCTTGAGCTGTATTCGCGATAACCATTTGCATAATTTTTGGTTGGATTTAGAATTCCGATCCGCGTATAGAATCGAACAGTATCAGCTGTAACTTCTAATTTTCTGGCAATTTCGACAACCTTCATTCTAGCTCCTCTAGCCTGGTAGGTTTCCTTTGGGCTCTAGATCTAGCTTCAACTTTAGTTCTAATCGAGCTGAATTTTAAGGAAACCAGCAACATAACCCACACCATAAACCTATGTCTAACACACAAGTCAAGAGCTTTTAGAGGAAACGCCCACCTCAACTTAATAACCGTGCCCACCTCCGAGGCATTAGAATCGACATATCTAGCGTAGTAACGTCTCCCTCAACCGCTTCTAAGCGGCCGAGGGAGAGATATAGAAGCGACCGCGCACGGTTTTATCTCCACATCGCCGTAAATGTACTTGACTTGCCAAGCAAATCCGCCACCATACTGTATATATTCACAGTGTAGGTTAATGATGAAGATTATCCCCCTAGCGCTAGACAGGCTTTCGATCGAGATCCCGTTGCACGGCTGCCTCGTCCGCGCCGGCTTTCCCTCCCCCGCTGACGATTACCTGGAAAGACCCCTTGATCTCAATGAGCACCTAATCAAGCGACCAGCGGCGACTTATTTTGTGCGAGCTCAGGGTGACTCTATGCAGCAGCTCGGAATCTACGATGGGGACCTCTTAATTGTCGATCGTTCCATCGAGGCTGCCCACGGTAACGTGATTATCGCGGCCGTCGAAGGCGAGCTGACCTGCAAAGTCCTGGATACCAAATATCGCCGGCTTCTCTCTGGGAATGACCTCTACCCTCCGATCGAGTGTAGCGCCGATATGGAGTGGGTTTCAGAGGGGGTGGTTGTGGCATCCGTGAGGTATCACCATGTTTTGCCTGGTTGAT
The DNA here is from genome assembly GCF_963975215.1 of uncultured Gilvimarinus sp. GTDB lineage: Bacteria > Pseudomonadota > Gammaproteobacteria > Pseudomonadales > Cellvibrionaceae > Gilvimarinus. Next base: position 1,417 of record NZ_CAXBFW010000046.1, on the reverse strand, counting down.
TGCAATAGCTTCTATGCAAGCTGTGAACAGGTTTTCAGGCCCGACCTCCGGGGGAAGCCCGTTGTCGTGCTCTCAAATAACGACGGGTTTGTGGTGGCCAGGAGCCGGGAGGCCAAAGCCCTTGGCATTCCCGACTTGGAGCCATTCTTCAAAATTGAGCCGCTGCTAAGGCGGCACAATGTAGCGATATTCAGTTCCAATTATGCGCTCTATGGCGACCTGTCTGGCCGTGTGGTTGCCACACTGCAGGAGTTTGCCGAGGACCTTGAGGTCTACAGCATCGATGAGGTCTTCATTCGGCCATGGTGCCCTGATGGCGACCTGAAGCAATTCGGTCAGAAAGTCCGAGATACTGTCTGGCGCGATGTCAGAATTCCAGTAGGCGTCGGCATGGCTTCAACCAAAACGCTCGCCAAGCTGGCTAACCGGGCTGCGAAGAAAATCCCCGCTCTGGACTACGTATGTATTGTGAAGCGGGAGGAACAACGTGAATGGCTGCTCAGGCGTGCCAAGGTGGACGATATCTGGGGTGTCGGCCGGCGCCTGACGGCACGACTGAACGCCCAGGGAGTATCCACCGGGTGGGACCTGGCGAGCATGAACCCCAAGCAGGCACGGCAGCACTTCAGCGTTTGCCTAGAGCGCACGATCGAGGAGCTGAACGGCATATCCTGCCTCCCCCTGGAGGATGCGCCGCCGGCGAAACGCGAAATCTACTGTACGCGATCTTTTGGCGAGAGAGCGAGTACGATAGAGCCCATCCTGCAGGCGACGTCACTTTATGCCAGTCGTGCCAGTGAAAAGCTCCGAAAGCAAAAGCACCTGGTGCGTGAGATCCTGGTATTCCTGCAAACCTCGCCCTTTGCGGAGAAACGTTACTCCAAGTCTGTGACTGTGAGATTGCCCTACCCGACCGACGACACGCGTCTGATCACACGTGCCGCCAAGCAAGCGATTCGATCGCTCTACAAGGATGGGTATCAATATCTTAAGTCAGGCGTTGGCCTGATCGACCTCATCGATCCAGCGTATGGCCAGGGAGACTTATTTCAGGTAGCACAGCCACTTCGATCGACAAAAATGATGGCGACACTGGATGCGGTGAATAAGCGGTTTGGAAGCGGAACCGCTTTCTCGGCCGCCGAAGGCTTAAAGAAAAAATGGGCGATGCGGCAGTCATACAGATCGCCTTCGTATACGACGGTCTGGAATGAGCTACCCAAGGTTTATTGAGAGTTAGCTGATCACTTTGTCTAGTTGGGGTGGTTATAAGAGCGTACCGTATGTGTTGAAATCTACTTGTGGCACCAACATCAAAAATACACCCGAAAATACGTTAACGCTCAAGTCCCAAAATTATAAGGGGTAAGCGGATTAAATGGTTGATCTTACCTTTGCATGAGAGTGAGACAGACCG
>NZ_CAXBFW010000045.1:0-14921 GCF_963975215.1 uncultured Gilvimarinus sp. | reverse complement strand
ATGATGGAGGCCGCCAGAAACGAACTTGAACGATTTACGTCGCCGCCTTTGTTAATTGGGGTGACTGTATTAACCAGTATGGATGCGCGCGATCTGAACGAAATTGGCATTCAGCGCTCGCCCGCAGAGCAGGTGCTGTCTTTGGCTGGCCTGGCTAAAGAGGCGGGTCTCGATGGTGTTGTTTGCTCCGCGCAGGAGGCCACTGCGCTCAAGCGAGCTTGTGGCTTAGACTTTGCGCTGGTAACGCCAGGCATTCGGCCCGCCTTTGCGGCCCAGGGCGACCAGCGACGCATTATGACACCGGTTGATGCCGTCAGCGCTGGCAGCGACTACCTGGTGATTGGCCGTCCTATTACTGAGGCCAGTGATCCGATGGTTGCTTGCCGTGAAATAGTGACTGATATTACGGGGATCGCTCAAGATGCTCAGTGAACCAGTGTGCACGATTGTTACCATTGACGGCCCCTCTGGTGCAGGCAAGGGTACGTTAAGTCAGCTGCTCGCCCAGCGCTTAGGGTATCACTTGCTCGACAGCGGAGCCTTGTACCGCCTGGTGGCTTTGGCGTCGCTAAATAAGGCCATAGCGGTTAGCGATGAGGCCGGTTTGGTAACGTGTGCCGCTAACCTAGACGTTGTTTTTAGCCCTGCCGACGCTGGCGTTGCGGTGCACCTAGAGGGGGCCGATGTCACTGCAGCGATTCGTCAGGAGGCGGTGAGTATGCGTGCCTCGGAAGTGGCCGCGATTGAACCTGTACGCAGGGCTTTGCTGCAGCGTCAGCGCGATTTTGCCGTTGCCCCGGGGTTGGTGGCCGACGGGCGCGATATGGGAACCACTGTATTTGCCAACGCGCAGCATAAGTTTTATTTAACGGCGAGTGCCGAGGCCCGGGCACAGCGTCGTTATCAGCAGTTGATTGAGCGCGGCGAGCAGGTTGACCTGGCGGCTTTAATCGCCGATATCGAAGCGCGCGACCAGCGTGATCAATCTCGGGAAAGCTCGCCGTTAAAGCCTGCTGCCGACGCTGAGCTGATTGATAGCACCCATTTAAGCATCGAACAGGTGCTTGCACATATGATGGTCACAATCGGCACTTAATCTGGCACCTACCTTTTTTACTACAATCTCCCCATGTTGGTGCGAAACCTGCTTTGAGCTAGTAAGTCTGGGGTGAGTAGCACGTAAGCTGCCCATTAGATGGGCGCCGGCCGAATGGGCTGGTAAAAGTGGTGCACAGTTTCGAATATTTTACATTTATGCCTCAGTTTGGCGCGGGTGCGACGCGCGCGACGCCGGACTTGGAAATAGTAGATCACTCAACGATGGAGTCGGCAGTGAGTTCAAAAAATCTGACATGTTTTAAAGCCTATGATATCCGGGGCAAGCTCGGCGAAGAGCTGAATGAGGATATCGCCTACCGAATTGGCCGCGCCTATGGGCAGTATCTTAAGCCTAAAACAGTTGTTGTGGGCGGCGATGTGCGGGAAACCAGCGAGTCGCTTAAAACGGCTGTGGGTAACGGTTTGCGGGACGAAGGCGTTGACGTGGTTGATATTGGCATGGTCGGCACCGAAGAGGTGTATTTTGCTACCAGTCACCTTGAGGCCAGCGGTGGTATCGAGGTGACGGCGAGTCATAATCCGATCGATTACAACGGCATGAAACCGATCCGTGAGAACTCCAAACCTATTAGCGGCGATACCGGCCTGCTGGATATTAAGCGTTTGGCGGAGGAGGGTGACTTTGCTCCTGCAGATCCGGCGGCCCGGGGACAGCTGATAAAACAAAGTACGCTTGATGCCTATGTTGAACACTTATTAGGCTATGTCGATGTCGCTCAGCTTAAACCGTTTAAAATCGTGGTAAATGCCGGTAATGGCGCGGCAGGCCATGTTATCGATGCGCTGGAGTCGCACCTTCCGTTTGAGTTTATTAAAGTTCACCACGAGCCCGACCCGACCTTCCCCAACGGTATCCCCAACCCTTTGCTGGTAGAAAACCGTGGACCGACCCGTGATGCAGTCCTGCAACATGGCGCCGATCTGGGTATCGCCTGGGATGGCGACTTTGACCGCTGCTTCTTTTTTGATGAGAAGGGAGAGTTTATCGAAGGTTATTATCTCGTCGGTTTGCTCGCCGAAGCCTTTTTGATCAAAGAGCCGGGCGGTAAAGTAGTGCATGACCCCCGCTTAACCTGGAATACCATTGATATCGCCGAGCAGTGCGGTGGCGAAGCCGTCCAGTCAAAAACAGGGCATGCCTTTATCAAAGAGCGAATGCGCAAAGAAGACGCCATTTACGGCGGCGAAATGAGTGCGCACCATTATTTTCGCGATTTCTTTTATTGCGATAGCGGCATGATCCCCTGGTTGCTTGTGACTGAATTAATGTGTCGTAAAAACGCGACGCTATCTTCAATGATGCAAGAGTGTATTGCGCGTTTTCCGTCTCCGGGTGAAATTAATCGCGAGGTAGCTGACGCCAAAGCGGCAATCGCCAATGTACGCGACCACTTTAAGGCCGACGCTTTAGAGATTGATGAAACCGATGGCGTGAGCATGATATTTGAGAACTGGCGCTTTAATTTGCGCATGTCGAATACCGAGCCCGTTGTGCGCCTTAACGTTGAGAGCCGTGCCGATAAGGTTTTAATGCAGGCAAAAACCGACGAAATTTTAGCGTTACTTGATAGCTAATCCCGATTTCAGTTGAAACAAGGAGTATAGGATGCAGGTCAAAAAAGCGGTTATTCCGGTAGCTGGGCTGGGCACGCGTATGCTGCCAGCGACTAAAGCAATCCCCAAGGAGATGCTGCCAGTCGTCGATAAACCTTTGATCCAGTATGTTGTAGATGAAGCAGCAGCGGCGGGAATTAAAGAGATTGTCTTGGTGACGCACGCCTCCAAGAACTCGATTGAGAACCATTTTGACACCAGTTTTGAGCTGGAGGCGCAACTGGAGGCACGTTTAAAGCGCTCTTTGTTGGAGCAGGTTCAGTCGATTACGCCACCGGGGTTGACGGTGATCTCGGTGCGACAATCCGAGGCCAAAGGGCTGGGACACGCAATTTTATGCGCTAAGCCTGTGATAGGGGATGAGCCCTTCGCGGTATTGCTACCGGATGTGCTGGTGGACAGCTACGAGTGTAATCTTAAAAAAGAGAACCTCGCCGGTATGGTGCGTCGATTTGATGAAACCAGCGCCAGCCAAATTTTGGTGGAGGGTGTGCCTTGGGAGTGGGTGCATAAATACGGGGTGGTAGATTGTGGTGGCGCCGACATCGGTGCCGGCAATAGCCACAAAATTAATGCGATGGTTGAAAAGCCGCCGTCCGATGAAGCTCCCTCTAACCTCGCTATCGTTGGGCGCTATATATTGTCGGCCGCGACTTGGGAGCTGCTGGAGCGAACCCAGCCAGGTGCTGGTGGCGAAATTCAGCTAACCGACGCGCTCGACAAACTGCTTGAGCGGGAAACGGTTGAGGCCTACGAGTTGGTGGGTAAAAGTCACGACTGCGGCAGCAAGACGGGTTATGCGATTGCCAACATCGCCTACGCGACGCGCAACAGTGAAGTGGGTGAGGGTGTTAAAGAGTATATTCGCGCCACTTACTGCAGCTAGCCCTTCGCGCAATGGCGTTTAGCGCCTTTAAAACACCGGCCACGGCAGTGCGCCGGTGTTTTGTTAAATATTGCTTGCTAAATAACCACCTCTCTGCTAGCCTGCCCGACCTGCTGATACCCATCGTTAATTTACGTAGGCTCAGCGGTAGCAAGCCGTTACTCGCCAGGTTAAGGGCGGCTTGTGTAAATCATCCATCAACCCGTATGTCTGGCCTTACGGTTTGCTGTTGGGGCGTCGAGTTACAGCTCGCCCGCAGCTACTTTTATAGGTAATTTTGTGACCATGAGCGAAAGTTTTGCTGAGTTATTTGAAGAGAGCTTAAAAACAGTCGATATGGTGCCCGGCACCATCGTTACCGGTGTGGTAATTGATATCGATAAAGATTGGGTAACTGTACACGCCGGACTTAAATCTGAAGGTGTTATCCCTGCTAACCAGTTCATCGATGAAAACGGTGAAGTTAAGCTGGAAATAGGCGATGAAGTACAAGTTGCACTGGAAACCGTAGAAGACGGTTTCGGTGAGACCCGCCTGTCTCGCGAGAAAGCCAAGCGCGCTGAAGCTTGGAAAGTGCTGGAAGCGGCACACTCTGCAGACGAAGTGGTTAAAGGTGTTATTAACGGTAAGGTTAAAGGTGGTTTCACCGTTGACGTTGCTGGTATCCGTGCTTTCTTGCCAGGTTCGCTGGTTGACGTGCGCCCTGTACGTGAAACTGCTCACCTCGAGAACAAAGAGCTGGATTTTAAAGTTATTAAGCTCGACCAAAAGCGCAATAACGTTGTGGTATCTCGCCGCGCGGTATTGGAGCAAGCTAACTCAGCTGAGCGTGAAGAGCTGCTGGCAACCTTGCAAGAAGGCATGGTTGTTAAAGGCATCGTTAAAAACCTGACCGACTACGGCGCGTTCGTAGATCTGGGCGGTGTCGACGGCCTTCTGCACATCACCGATATGGCCTGGAAGCGTATCAAGCACCCAAGCGAAATCGTTAACGTTGGCGACGAGATCGACGTTAAAGTGCTGAAGTTTGACCGTGAGCGCAACCGCGTATCACTGGGTCTGAAGCAGCTGGGTGAAGATCCATGGTTGCAAATTACTGGCCGTTACCCTGAAGGCGCCCGCGTTAAAGCGGTTGTGACCAACCTGACTGACTATGGTTGCTTCGCAGAGCTGGAAGAGGGTGTTGAAGGTCTGGTTCACGTCTCTGAAATGGATTGGACCAACAAAAACATTCACCCCTCTAAAGTTGTGAATGTTGGCGATGAAATTGAAGTGATGATCCTTGATATCGACGAAGAGCGTCGTCGTATCTCTCTGGGCGTTAAGCAGTGTCAAGAGAACCCGTGGGATGCATTTGCCCGCACTTGTGCCAAAGGTGAGAAAATCACCGGTAAGATCAAGTCAATCACTGACTTTGGTATCTTCATCGGCCTGGACGGCGGCATCGACGGTCTGGTTCACTTGTCTGACATCTCTTGGCACGAAGCCGGCGAAGAAGCCGTGCGTAAGTACAAGAAAGGCGACGAGATCGAAACCGTTGTACTGGCAATCGATCCAGAGCGTGAGCGTATCTCACTGGGTATCAAGCAACTTGAAGCCGACCCGTTCTCTGAGTACGTAGCTGAGAACGACAAAGGCGCTGTTGTTAAGGGTATCGTTAAAGAAGTTGAAGCTAAGGCAGCGGTTATCACCCTGGCTGACGACGTAGAAGCTGTACTGAAGGCCTCTGAGTTGTCACGCGAGAAGGTTGAAGACGCGCGCAACGTGCTGAAAGAAGGTGAAGAAGTTGAAGCTAAGATCATTAGCGTTGACCGCAAAAACCGCTCTATCAGCCTGTCTGTGAAGTCTAAAGACGTTGCTGAAGAGAAGGCCTCGATTAAAGAGCACTCAAGCAAGCAGGCTGAGCAAGCAGCTCCAGCCACTACCTTGGGTGACCTGATCAAGGCTCAGATGGAAGCGAAAGACTAATTTCGCTACCTCTTAGAAAAGGCCGGCCTTGTGCCGGCCTTTTTTATGCCTGACATTTTGGGGTATTGTGTGCCAACGTCAAGGTGATAATAGATTAAGATCAATAACTTACCTTCTGTTCATAAACTGTCCATCAAGTATTGCGTCCTCTCTAATGTCGTTATAAGCTAAGTCTGATCGCTGAGCACGACTAAGCCTGAACAACAACGTACTCGAGAACAGGCCATGACTAAATCTGAATTGATTGAATATATCGCTGAAAAGCAAGATCATTTACCCGTCAGAGATGTCGAATTGGCGGTAAAGCTCCTATTGGACTATATGTCTGAGATGCTAGCTGAAGGTGAGCGTATCGAAATTCGTGGCTTTGGCAGCTTTTCTCTGCATTACCGTGCACCACGTATGGGCCGCAATCCCAAAACTGGCGACGCCGTAGAGCTAGAGGGTAAGTTTGTACCGCACTTTAAGCCCGGTAAAGAGATGCGTGACCGGGTTAATGAAAGCATTCACTCCTGAGTTGCATTAATATGTTTCCACGCCTAGAGAGGTTTCTATGAGGCGCATTGGCAGATGGATCTACGTACTGGTCTTATTGGCGGCGCTCGTAATAGGGTTTATCTTTAACTCTGAGAACGCCTCGGAAGTTACTGTAACCTTACTGGGAAATGTTTTGCCTGAACTGCGACTTGGCATTTGGTTGCTTATTTTTACCCTGTTTGGGTTGTTGCTAGGATTTGTGTTAAACCTAATCCCTTCCATGGCCCTGCGCCGAAGCCTGGTCTCGGTGCGCCGCCGCAATGAAAAGCTAGAGCAGGAAATACAGACACTGAGAAGCCAAAGCTTGCGGACCTAACCTAATGGCTGACCTCCTGATGTACGGGCTGCTGCTATTGGCTTTGGCAATTGGCTTTGCCTTGGGCCGCTGGCACCCTCGCCGAAAATCAGCGCAGTATCCTAAAGACTACGCCCTTAATTATTATAAAGGTTTGAGTTATCTTTTTAATGAGCAGCCCGATAGTGCGATAGATGCCTTTATTGGCTCTTTAGCGGTTAATAGCGATACCCTCGAAACACATCTGGCTCTGGGTAATATGCTGCGTCGGCGCGGTGAAGTTACCAAGGCGATAAAAATCCATCAAAACTTGCTGGCCCGTCCAGGTCTTAATGTACGACAACAGCACGAATCCCAGCTTGAGCTTGCGCGAGATTATATCAAAGCCGGCTTGTTGGATCGGGCGGAGGCACTGCTGCTGGAGCTTGTAAAGCTCTCGTCAATGTACAAGCTTCAGGCGCTCGAACATTTAATTGAAATCTATCAAGACGAAAACGAATGGGATAACGCCATCGCAATGGCCAGTCAGCTAGAGCGGCGTGCCAAACAGTCCGATCAGGGGCAGGGGTTGGAGCAAATGCAGGCACACTTTGCGTGCGAGCAAGCCCTGCAGGACCTAGAATCGCGACATACCACCAAAGCGCGGGTGCATCTTCAGGAGGCGTTGCGGTTCGATCCGTCGTCGGCGCGCGCGAGTATCCTTTTTGCCCGGCTCGAGTTTTCGTTGGGCCGTTATCGTGAGGCGATCAAGCATATTCACAGAATACCCGCACAGGATCCTGAGTATCTGGTAGAGGTGTTGGATACGTTGATAGAAAGCTACGAGCGGCTCGGTGAGTCGCGGACTTTGGATAACTACTTACAGCAATTGCTCCGCGAGCACCCCAGTAATACCTTAATCATCAAGATCGCTGATCGGCTCCGCTGGAGCCAAGACGATTACGTTGCCGCCGATTTTATCGCTGAGCAGCTCAAGCGCACCCCGAGTATTCGAACCCTTAATCGGCTGGTTGAATTGCATTTGCCTCACTCAGAGGGGAAGGCGAAAGAGAACCTTGAGCTGCTAAAGCAGCTAGTCGATCAGGTGATTGCGGAGAAGCCGAGCTATTGCTGTAATAAGTGTGGCTTTACCGGCAACAGCTTGCACTGGCTCTGTCCCGGTTGCAAATCATGGGGCAGTATTCGCCCCATTCGGGGTGTCGCGGGCGAATAGCCTGGTAACCTTTCTGTCGTATAAAATTCATACAACTGTAAAAGTCCATTGTTTTACTGAGCGTAACTCGCTGAGCGGGGTTGCTTAACGGTGACCTGCTCTGGCGGTAATCTCATAGGTGACAGTGGGGCAGGCGATGAAAGTTACAGTCTTTGGTGTGGGTTATGTTGGTTTGGTACAGGCGGCCGCGCTTGCGGAAGTGGGCCATCAGGTGGTTTGTGTGGATGTCGACAAGGCAAAAGTAAATCGCCTCAATCAAGGGCATATTCCCATCTATGAACCAGGCCTGGAAGCGGTTGTACGCGAAAACCATCGCAGCGGGCGACTGATTTTTAGCCATAACCCTGCCGACGGTGTCGAGCACGGTGACGTGCAGTTTATCGCTGTGGGGACTCCCCCGGATGAGTCGGGTGCTGCAGACGTGCGCTATGTGCTAAGTGTCGCAAACACCTTGGGTGAGGTACTCAGCCGGCCGGTTTTGGTGGTCAATAAGTCGACAGTTCCGGTGGGTACCGCCGATCAGGTTGCCGAGTGTATTGATGCGAAACTCGATGCCCGCGGTAAGAGTTTCTCGGTTCCGGTTGTTTCAAACCCTGAGTTTTTAAAAGAAGGCTCTGCACTTGCTGATTGCATGAAGCCTGATCGCATTATTATTGGCACCAGTGACGATGCTGCCGAAGCTACCATGCGCGAACTCTACGCGCCTTTTAATCGCAATCATGAAAAAATTATCGTTATGGATGTTCGCAGTGCGGAGCTTACCAAGTATGCGGCCAACTGTATGCTTGCGACTAAGATCAGCTTTATGAACGAGATTGCCAATATGGCAGAAAAACTAGGCGCTGATGTAGAGGCGGTAAGGCTGGGTATTGGCAGTGACCCCCGTATTGGGTATCACTTTATTTACCCCGGGGTTGGCTATGGCGGCTCTTGTTTTCCTAAGGATGTTAGGGCGCTGATTAGCACTGCCCGCACCGCTGGCTTTGAGGCCGATGTGTTAAAAGCAGTTGAGCATCGTAATAATTGCCAGAAGAACACGCTGTTTACCAAGATATGCTCGCACTACGGCGGGGATTTAAAAGGCAAAACCTTTGCACTGTGGGGGTTATCGTTTAAGCCCAATACCGACGATATGCGTGAAGCACCCTCCCGGGTATTGATGGAGGCCTTGTGGCAAGCTGGTGCCAAAGTCCAAGCCTATGATCCAGAGGCTATGGACGAGGCGCAACGTATTTACGGGGCGCGCACTGATTTGCGCCTGTGTGGTACGAAAGAGTCGGCGCTTGAAGGAGCCGATGCTTTGGTGGTGGTGACGGAGTGGCAGGCGTTCAGGGCCCCTGATTTTGACGTGTTATCTACAGCATTGGCTGAGCCGGTAATTTTTGATGGTCGCAATGTCTATAGCCCGGAATTACTCGCTCAGCGGGGCTTTTATTACTATAGCGTTGGCCGGTCTTTGGTGCGCCCTGTGCAGCCGCCAGCTTTGGCTTTGGTAGCCCCTGAACATAGGGCCGCCATCTAACCTTTTCGCGTTTTCTAATAGCCGTTTATTGTGACAAAATAGGTGCTGGTGCCCCCCTGCGAGGGGGCCTTTTACGCTATTAGAGAAACGTTATGATTATACCGGTTTTGCTTGCAGGCGGTTCAGGTAATCGTTTGTGGCCACTGTCGCGCGAGCTATATCCGAAGCAGTGCATTAATTTAACTGACCCTCACCAGAGCTTGATCCAACAAACACTCACGCGAGTAGGGCGCTGCGGGATCGAGTCAGCTCCGGTAGTGGTGTGCAATAACGATCATCGCTTTCTTATTGCGCAACAGATGTTGGAGCTAGGCATAGCCGGTACCATTATGCTCGAGCCCGCCGCGCGCAATACGGCGGCGGCTATCGCACTGGCTGCTTTTGAGGTGCAGCAATACGCGCCGGGCGCGAGTTTATTGGTATTGCCGGCCGATCATTTAATTGGAGACGCGGAGCGCTTTTCTGAGGTTGTCTCAGAAGCGTATTCGCGTGCAGTCAATGGTGCCTTGGTAACGTTTGGGATTTTGCCTGGCTATCCAGAGACAGGATATGGTTATATTGAAGCTGCGCAATATGGCCAGGTCTCACCGATCAAAGCCTTCCATGAAAAGCCAGATCTCGATACCGCTACAGGCTATGTAAATGCCGGTAATTATTACTGGAATAGCGGTATGTTTATGTTCACTCCAGAGACTTACCTTGCCGAGCTTAAATGCTTTCAGCCCGCGGTGTATGATGCCGTTGCCGCTGCGATGGCAGAGCGTTACACCGATCTTGATTTTATTCGGGTTGGGGCGGAGGCGTTTTCCCGTGCTCCTTCAATCTCAATTGATAACGGTATTATGGAGCGCACCGAAAAGGGAGCTGTTATTCCCTATGACGGTGACTGGAGTGACATCGGCAGCTGGCAGTCGGTATACGAGCACGCACAAAAGGATGATAACGGTAATGCTTTAGTGGGGGACGTTGTGGTGGAGAATGTCCACAACTCACTTATTCGCTCTGATTCGAGATTAGTGGCAGCCGTGGGCCTCAGCGACATTGCGATCATTGATACGCACGATGCACTGCTGGTTATGGCGCGTGAAAACTCACAAACAGTTAAAACTGTAGTCAACCAATTAAAATCCAATAGCCGTACAGAAATTCGCCAGCATCAAAAAGTTTATCGTCCATGGGGGAGCTATGAGACGGTAAATTTAGGTGAGCATTATCAAGTCAAGCATGTAAAAGTAAAGCCAGGTGCTAAGTTGGCCCTGCAAGTGCATCGTCATCGTGCTGAGCACTGGGTGATATTGGAAGGTACAGCCAAAGTGAGAATCGGTGAGCACGAGCAGATTCTGCACGCAAATGAATCGATACACATTAATGTGGGCGATGTTCACACGCTGCAAAACCCAGGCGACTCGGTACTGGATCTAATCGAAGTGCAAACCGGAGATCGTATTGATGAAGACGATGTCATTCGATTTGCCGATTACTATCAGGGTGAAGCGGGAGGCCCGGGTGAGCTTTGAGCAAAAGGTACTTATAACCGGTGCCAATGGCTTTGTGGGCGGGCACTTGCGGGCAGGTCTACTGCGCGAGGGCGGTTATCAGGTGGTTGCGGGGGTTCGCCAGCCCATGAGTGATGATGAGATTAGGGTCTCAGAAGATTTGACTATTGAACAGTGGTGCGAAAGTTTACAAGGGGTCGATACCGTCATTCATGCCGCGGCACGTGCGCATGTTTTGCAAGAGAACGAGGCAGACCCTTATCATCTGTACGATAAAATGAATATTGAGATGACCCGTAACCTGGCTCTGGCCGCTTCGTTGAGCGGAGTGAGACGATTTATTTTTATAAGCTCAATCGGCGTTAATGGTGTTAAAAACATCAGGCCTTTTAGTGAAGTTGATTGCCCGAGTCCTAGAGGGGCCTATGCCTGGTCTAAGTATCGCGCAGAACAAACGCTGTGGGAAATTACAGCGAGCGCTGCCATGGAGGTTGTTATTATTCGTCCCCCTTTAGTCTATGGGCCGGGCGTTAAAGCAAATTTTCACTCTATGTTGCAGTGGGTAGATTCGCGTATTCCGCTGCCCTTGCTATCGGTTGTGAATAAGCGCTCATTGCTTGGGGTTGAAAACCTGGTTGATTTTATCGAAGTTGTTATTCGTCACCCATCGGCGGCCAATCAGTTGTTCTTACTGGCCGACGGCGAAGATGTTAGCACACCTGAGTTACTCCAGATGCTGGCCGAGGGGCTGGGCCGTCGTTCGGTGCTTTTTCACTGCCCGCAAAAGCTTTTGACCTTGTCTGCGAGGATGCTGGGGAAGGGCTCGCTCGCCACCAAACTTTGTGGCTCACTGCAAATAGATACCAGTAAAGCGCAACGCTTATTGGGGTGGGTACCACCGTCTTCGATTCACGATGGCTTGATGCGAACCGCACAAGCTTTTCGCTGGAGCACCACCGAGCGTCATGTTGTGAGGCACCGAACGTGAGTGCCTTTAGCGAGATAGCGATTGTTTTAACCATTAGCTTTGTATTAACAGCCCTGTTAACAGGGGCGATTCGCTTGTACGCCATCAGCCGGGGAATGCTTGATCGACCGGGCGGGCGCACCTCTCATACGCTACCGACCCCCCGCGGGGGCGGCCTCGCGGTAACGTTAATGGTTACCGTTATTTTTATCGGTGGTTGGCTGTTGGGGGAGAGGGCTGACTCCTCGGCTTTTGAATCACTAGCGATTGTCGTACTGGTAGCGTTTGCAGTGGCTGCCGTCGGGTTTTGGGATGATCACGGCCATGTTCGCTCGGGGATTAGGCTGCTGATACACCTTGTGGCAGGGTTAACCTTGACCCTCTGTTTACCCGATTTCGCGGTATATGTTTTAACCTTTAATGTGGCGGCAGGTGTACTTGGCATTTGCTTGTTAACGCTGCTTACGGCCTGGTATATCAATCTTTTTAATTTTATGGACGGTATTGACGGTATTGCCGGGCTGGAGGCGATGTTTGTTTTTGCCGGTTATGGTGCGCTGGCGTACGCCTTTGGAGATTCCGAGTTAGTTCTACCCGCGTTGTGCGTGCTGGTCAGTGTTGCAGGTTTTCTTTTGTGGAATTTCCCTCGCGCCCGAATTTTTATGGGCGATGCAGGCAGCGGCTTTCTCGGCGTACTCATTATGGGTTTTTTGTTTACCCTCAGTGGTGCCGAAGAAAATTTATTTTGGGCGGGCCTTATTTTGTCGGGGGTGTTTATTGTCGATGCCAGCGTCACTTTGCTGCAGCGGTTGGCCCGCGCGGAGCCGGTTTATCAGGCGCATCGTACTCACGCTTATCAATATGCAGCGCGACACTTTGACTCGCATGTAATTGTGACCTTGGCTGTGCTGGGCTTGAATGTATTGTGGCTGCTACCAATGGCGTGGGTGGCAGCACGCGGGTGGTTACCTGGATGGTTAATGCTACTGCTTAGTTATGCACCTTTGCTGGTCTTGACGCTAAGGTTTAACGCTGGCAGAGCTGAGCCGCAAAAATAACGTCCAGCTTACAGTGCCTTGGGTTTTATTACTTAATAATACGCAGTTGTGCGGTGTTGGTTTTGTGAAGCCATACTGCATCTCCTAAGGCCTCTTCGGTGGCGTAGCCGGTCGGTGCCCGCATTAACAGCTCACGCACTCGATCACAGGAGTACTCATGACAGGCCCGGTCAAGTTCGTTGAGAAGAATTTCGGTGTCGGTCCAGCTTAGGCAAAACTCTTCGGCTCGCATGATTCGATCGTGTGCGGTGCCGGTAACATTGTCGCCTATCAGTAACTCTTCATACAGCTTCTCACCAGGGCGCAATCCTGAATAAGTAATTTCGATATCACCCTCGGGGGAGTCCGGGGTTTTAATGGTTAATCCCGATAAATGGATCATACGTCTGGCCAGGTCGACAATTCTAACTGGTTCGCCCATGTCGAGTACCAGCACATCACCCCCGGTACCCATGGCTCCGGCCTGAATCACCAGTTCAGCGGCTTCGGGGATGGTCATAAAATAACGAATAATTTCAGGGTGGGTGACGGTGACCGGCCCCCCCACTTTAATTTGTTGCCGAAATAACGGCACCACTGATCCGGATGAACCCAATACGTTGCCAAACCGAACCATCGTAAAGCGGGTGCTGCTTTGGCGATGTGAGAGCCCTTGCAGAACCAGCTCAGCCATACGTTTTGAGGCGCCCATAATATTGGTTGGACGTACGGCTTTGTCGGTGGAGATTAAAACAAACGACTCTACGCCAGCGCGTATGGCGGCCTCGGCGGTGTACCAGGTGCCGTAAACATTGTTTCGTACGCCCTCGACAATATTATGCTCCACCAGAGGTACGTGTTTATAAGCGGCTGCGTGATAAACCGTTTGCACACCAAACGTGCGCATAACGGTCTCTACCCGGTGCTCACGCTGCACCGAGCCGAGCAGGGGGGTGATTTCGGTATTGAGCTTATTGTTCTCGGCTATGTGTCTCAGCTCGGACTCAAGCCGGTAAAGGCTAAACTCGTTTAACTCAAAAAGAACGATACGCTTGGGCGATTGCAGCATGATTTGCCGACACAGCTCGCCACCTATCGACCCACCTGCGCCGGTTACCATGACGACTTTGTCGGTAATGCAGGCACTGAGTAGGTTGTTGTTGGCTTTAACCGGGTCGCGGCCAAGTAAATCCTCAATGTCGACATCGCGAATGTGTTCTATTCTCGCCCGGCCACTGATTAAATCGGGGATCGCAGGTGCCGTCTGCACCGACACGCCCATAGGCTCTAAGCGTTTGATAATTTGCGCGCGGCGCGAGTGCGGTGTATTACCAAGCGCTAAGAGCACCCGGGTGGCGCCGAATTTACGGATAATATCGGGTAGTTGCTGCGGATTTTGCACTTTAATATTGGCAAATACTGACCCCTGGCGGGCCGTGTCGTCATCTACAAAGGCGACGACTTTATAGTTTGTCGCCTTAAGTGCCAACCGCAGTTGATGCCCGGTATAGCCCGCACCATAGACAATCACAGGTTCGCGTTTACCGTGATGGCTGCCGTTCAGCATCATAACTAAGTGATGCACTAATAGCCGTGGCCCGCCCAGCAGTATCAGGGCGATAGTCAGATATATAAAGGGCACCGAGCGGGGAATAAAGGAGTGGGTAAAGAAGCTTCCCACCGCCAAAATTAAGGCTGAGAAGCAGCTGCCTAAAAACACCGTATTGAGCGCCTGAGGCGTCATGTAGCGGAGAATAGCGCGATACATGCCCATGCGTATAAATGCGCCAAGCGTGAAAATAATGGTGATAGCAAGGGTGGCGAGCTCACGCTCAGTGATGGGGATCTCAAAGCTTCCCAGGCGCAGGCAGATGGCTATATAAAGCGAAAGGCTGATTGCCAGCGTATCGTAGACCAGCGATATAAGCCGCTTAGTGGTTCTCGAGGATTCGAAAAGCGCTTTTAGCATGGTGGGAAGCCTTAGGTTGAGCATCACGCTGCAATGATTCCTTAACGAATTAGTATACGTGTTTTTACCGAAAAAAGTGAGATCTACCGAACAATAAGTCGTATTATTCAATAGCTTAGCTCTGAATGTTGTATAAAATTGTTACCTTTGGGCACAAAAAATACTTGCGCGATAATAGGGGGGCTGCTAAAGTTCGCGCCCAGTTGCCAAGCGAGTATCGCTGACAACCCCGTCTTTTGTACGACCGTAGCTCAGTTGGTTAGAGCACTACCTTGACATGGTAGGGGTCGGTGGTTCG
>NZ_CAXBFW010000044.1:0-15105 GCF_963975215.1 uncultured Gilvimarinus sp. | reverse complement strand
AATGGGTCGCTCCTGCGCTTCCTGCGCCCGCGACATTAATACGTCCCTGTACGTCATGCCCAGAGCCGGACAAATTTGTCGGGAGCAAATTTAGGCAGCTTTGCTGGCCCGCAGGGCTGAGCGCAGGATGCGCGAACCCATTGAAACGGGGACCGGTTCAATTCTGGCCCATCTTACGAAGCGCTGGCACTGCGGACAGGATAATTAGAGAGTCGAAGCAAGAAAATGGTGCCCGGAGCCGGAATTGAACCGGCACGATCAATTAAGATCGGCAGATTTTAAGTCTGCTGTGTCTACCAATTCCACCACCCGGGCATATCGGGAGATATTTTTTATAGTAGAGATTGGCCCCTACTGAGTGCTACACCAGAATCACTCTCTGGCTCATTTCCCTAACGGGAGGAAAATGGAGGCGCGACCCGGAGTCGAACCGGGCTAGCTGGATTTGCAATCCAGAGCATAACCGCTTTGCTATCGCGCCGTTTTGAGGCCGGCATTCTAGCGTAAATAATCAGAAAAACCTACCTCTATTTACCCTTTTAGGGTGGTTTTAATTCTGTAAACGTTTGATATGTATACAGTTAGCGTGGTTTTTACTCGTCGTTTGTGCTTGTGCCGGCCATTAGGAAGGGCCAGGCAGCCTTTAAATACAAAATCATCGACCATAAGGTCAAGGCCGCTGCGGCCACAACCGCAATGTAGCCAAGCCACAACAGCTGGGGGATATTGGCCAGCAAAACAATAATCGCCACCATCTGCAGAGTGGTTTTAATTTTGCCGATATAAGAGACGGCAACGCTGGCGCGCTGGCCCAGCTCGGCCATCCACTCGCGCAAGGCGGATATAACAATCTCACGGCCAACGATGACACAAGCACATACCGCAAACCACGCCACCGGGTGCAAGGTAAGCAGCAACACCAGCGCGATAACCACCATCAATTTATCGGCCACCGGATCCAAAAAGGCGCCTAGCTTGGTGCTTTGGTTGTACTTGCGCGCCACATAGCCATCGGCCCAGTCGGTAATAGCCGCCACACTAAAGATAATAGCGGCAGTGATATGGGCCCACTGGAATGGCAGAAAAAACACCAGAACAAATAAGGGGATTAACCCGATGCGAATAAGCGTGAGTTGATTGGCTAATGTCATAAGCGACTTCTTTTACAGCGTTGGCATCTGGGATGGAGCGGCCGACTGGCGCCCCGCTTTAGCCCATGATAATACACTACCTGCGCTAACGCTGTAAGCGACTCGCGCACTTTTTAACAAGAGCTAAGCATCACCTGTAAGGGCTTAGTCCGGATGAAAATACCCGTAGATATCCTCCGCCAGTTTACGGCTTACGCCGTTTACCCGCGCTAAGTCGTCGACACTGGCACGCTGGATATCCTGTAGCCCGCCAAAGTGGCGCAGTAACTCTCTGCGGCGCGACGGGCCAACCCCCGGCACCCCTTCCAGGGTGGAGGTTTTGCGCTTTTTATCGCGGCGATTTTTATGCCCCGTAATCGCAAAGCGGTGCGCCTCATCGCGAATTTGCTGGATGACGTGCAACGCCGGTGAATCGCTACCCAGCACGATCTCTTGCCCTGTGCCACTGTGATACAAGGTTTCAAAGCCGGGCTTGCGGGTTGTCCCCTTGGCCACGCCTATCAACAAGACATTATTAACCCCGAGCTCGGCCATTACTTTTTCGGCCACGCCCAGCTGCCCCTTGCCGCCATCGATGAATAAAATATCGGGCAGTTTGCCCTCACCTTTTTGCAAACGTGTATAGCGCCGGGTGAGTGCCTGAGCCATAGCGGCGTAATCATCGCCGCCCGTAATGCCGTCGATATTAAAACGGCGGTAATCGGATTTTGCCGGGCCCTCTTTGTCAAACACCACACATGAGGCGACGGTTAGCTCACCACTGGAGTGGCTAATATCAAAGCACTCCATACGCGCGGGCATTTCGTCCAGCCCCAGTACATCCTGTAGCGCCAACAGGCGGTGGGTAACCGATTTACGCGAGTTAATACGGGCAATAATATTTTGCTCGGCGGCTTGGTGGGCCATATCGACCCAGCGCGCACGGTGGGTACGCACCTTATGGGTAATCTGCACGCGAGCGCCGCGCGATTCAGCTAACGCATCCATTAACAAGCCAGAGTCCGGCAGCTCGCACTCAGTCACAATAGCGGCGGGGATATCGCGACTCCCCCCCAGGTAAAACTGCGGCAAAAACTCGCTGAGTATGTCTGCCTCGCCTTCCGCCAGCCCCAATTTTGGGTAGTAACTGCGGCTGCCTAAAATACGCCCCTGGCGAATAAACAGCACATGCACACAGGCGGTAGCACTTTGCACCGCAACCGCAACGATATCCATATCGGCACTGCCCTCCTCTACCGACTGCTGCGACTGAACGGTGCGCAAGGCGCTGATCTGATCGCGCAACTCGGCGGCGCGCTCGTACTCCTGGGCCAGGGCCGCGCGCTCCATATCGTCGGCCAGCTCGCTCATCAGCTGAGCATTTTTACCCAGCAAAAACATACGCGTATGGTGCACGTCACGGGCGTAGTCTTCAGGGCTGATTAAGTCGACACAGGGGCCGGTGCAGCGATCTATTTGGTACTGTAAGCACGGCCTGGAGCGATTTTTAAACACACTGTCTTCGCACTGACGCACTTTAAAGGTCTTTTGCAAGAAGCTCAGGCTGTCTTTTACGGCCCCGACGTTGGGGTAAGGCCCGTAATAATCGCCGCGTTTTTTTTTGGCCCCGCGGTGAACACTAATACGTGGGTAAGGCTCGCCCGATGACATAAACACATAGGGGTAGGATTTATCATCGCGCAGCAAAATATTGTAAGGCGGACGGTTCGCCTTGATCAGGTTTTGCTCAAGGATCAACGCCTCGGTTTCACTGCCGGTAACCGTCACCTCGACCCGGGCAATACGCGATACCAGCGCCGCCGTTTTGGGTGATAGGCCACTGGCGCGAAAATAGCTTGAGAGTCTGGCTTTAAGATTTTTAGCTTTGCCAACGTATAAAATATCGCCAGCGCTGTTAAACATCTGATAAACGCCAGGCGCGCGCGTTTGGCTCGCCAAAAAACGTTTGGCGTCAAAGGATTCGGGGTGTTCTTGGGGAGTCTCAACCATGCGCGCTAGTATAGCGTTGCGCGCATCTGGCGCAAATAGGCGTGGCTAACGCTAAACCACGGCCTCCGGGTCTAGCAGGTTATACTTCACCGCCAGCAGTGCCAGCTCGACATCCGAGTGAATACAAAGCTTATCGAATATACGATAGCGATAAGTGTTAACGGTTTTCGGGCTGACCGAAAAGGTTGCCGCGATATCTTGGGCCCGTCGGCCGCCGGCAATCATCATGGCGGTTTCCAGCTCGCGCT
The DNA here is from genome assembly GCF_963975215.1 of uncultured Gilvimarinus sp. GTDB lineage: Bacteria > Pseudomonadota > Gammaproteobacteria > Pseudomonadales > Cellvibrionaceae > Gilvimarinus. The sequence continues at coordinate 11,717 of NZ_CAXBFW010000044.1, read as the reverse complement.
GGCTAAGGCGCTCAAAGGGTGAGCCGTCCTGATCGCCCGTGGCATTGCGCAGCGCTAGCTGTTGGGCAATGCCACTGCTCATATACTGCCTACCGCGCACAACGGTATCGATAGCCGTGGTAATGTCAGTAAAACCGGCGCCTTTGGTAACATAGCCCACCGCCCCGGCTTGCAATAGGCGCGCGGGATAGAGCGTATCGTCACAAGCGGTAACGGCGATGATTTTAACCAACGGGTTGGCGGCAAGCATTTTACGGCTGGCTTCAAGGCCACCCATACCGGGCATTTTTACATCCATCAGCACAACGTCGGGCTTGTACTCACGGGCCATACGGATGGCGTCTTCACCGCTTTTGGCATCGCCCACCACCCGATACCCTGGCACATCATCCAACATTCGGACAATGCCCATACGCACCAAGTCGTGGTCATCTACAACTAAAATACTGGTCACTTTCCCCCCTTGATGCTGCCATCAAGTACCGGCCGGATGGCCGTTTTTTGTTTTAATATCGGGCGAAATGATCTTTTCTGTCCGGATAAAGAATCTTTCGGCTCATCGGCATAGTAGCAGAATTATTCTTATTTGCGATAGCGGCGCTTGCGGCTTAGGCCCAAACGCGCCGGTAAGTGAGGTTAATGCGTGTTTCTGTCAGACCAGCCACTTTGGGCAGCTGGTGCTGCCAGGCGTGTTGCAGGCGCCCGGACATTATTAACAAATCACCATCTTGCAAGGTAACACGCACTTGCCGCTGGGTTTTGTTATGGCGCAAAACAAACACCCGGCTGGCACCCAGACTCAGCGATGCAATAGTGGGCTCCGGCCCCAGCTCCGGCTCGTTATCGCTGTGCCAGGCCACGCTGTCACGGCCCGTGCGATACCAGTTAGCCAGCACACTGTTAAATTCCGTGCCAGCGACATCGGACAACTCGTCGCGCAGCTGCTGCAGGGTCGGCGTCCAGGGGCGTGGATCAAAAAAAGCACCGGAGTAACTGTAACGGCTGCCGGCGTCGCCATACCAGGCGTTAAGCCGTGGGATAGCAACGCGCTTACCATACATGTGCAAGTGGGTTTGCTCCCACGCGAGGGTTGTTGGCAACTGCGCAAGTAAGTCAGCCCGGCGCGCAGCCGGTAACCACTGCGGGTACAAGGTGGCTTGGCCGTCTTCACAAATCAGTTTTTGCGGCTCTTTGCTGGCAAATAAATCGGGTTGCTGCGACATAAACAATCAGCCATAAGTTGCCGTGTAACGATTTACGCTGGGTACACCCGGGGCTCTAACTCCAGCCTCACACCGTATTGTTTAAATACCGATGTGGTAATCTCATCTGCCAGCGCCAACACACTGGCACCGGCGCCCCGCCCCGGGTTGGTAATAACCAGCGCTTGCTCAGAGTGCACCGCCACATCACCGGCGCGATAACCACGCCAACCGGCGCGATCAATCAGCCATCCCGCCGCCAGCTTAACCCGCCCATCAGCCTGAGGATAACTGACAATATCCGGGTAGCGCTGCTGCAGCGCCGTAAACTCGCCAGCGGCAACAATAGGGTTTTTAAAAAAGCTGCCGGCGTTGGGGGTATCCGCCGGATCGGGCAGCTTTTCCTGCCGGACGGCAATAACAGCATCGGCTATTTGCTGTGCGCTAAAGTGCTTTTCAGACGATGGCTGATCACCGGGCTCAAGCTGTAGTTGCTGACGTAAGCTTGGGTACTCAAGTACCGGCTTAACAACACGATCAAGCTTAAAGGTGACCGAGGTAATAATATAGCGATCGCGCGCACTGTGCTTAAACACACTATCGCGGTAGGCAAAGTTACAACTCTCGGCGGTAAAGGTCACGGGCACCCCCGAGCGAATATCAATGGCAGACAACTCGCTTAAGCGCTGTTGCAGCTCGACCCCGTAGGCGCCAATATTTTGTATGGGCGCGGCGCCGACAGAGCCGGGAATTAGCGCTAAATTCTCCAGACCATAACAGCCCATCGTTAAACAGTGTTGCACAAACTCGTGCCAGTTTTCTCCGGCCGCAGCGCGCACCCACACCGATTGGGCGTCTTCGCCAACCTGCTCTACCCCCAGCAATTTAATGTGTATAACCAGCCCCGGGTAGTCGTCTGCCAACACAATATTACTGCCGCCGCCTAAGGGTAGTACCGGCAGCTCGCGCTCGCGGGCAAAAGCCAAGGCCTCAAGAATTTCATCGCCATTGCTAACGGCGACATAAAAGCGCGCGCGCGCGCCAATCGCCAAGGTATTAAAACGTTGCAGATCAAACTCCGGCAGAAACAGCGCCACTTTACCTCCGGGCCAAGTGGCGCTGTTGAATGTCGGCAAGCAACCCCGTGGCCGCCTGCTCAACAAGATCTAACACGTGAGCAAAACCTTCGGCGCCGCCATAATAGGGGTCGGGGACTTCGCGCTCGGGGGCGTTTTCAGCAAAGTCCAGATATAAACAGCACCGCCCCGGGTAATCGTCGGGGCAAAGACTCTGCAAGTCATCAAGGTTGGCGCTATCCATAGCCAGGATATAATCAAACTCCGAAAAATCTTTTGTCGTCACCTGGCGGGCCCGCAACGTATTAATATCGATACCGCGTTCGGCGGCCGCAGCTATGGCGCGGGCGTCGGGCGCTTTACCCACGTGCCAGCCAGCCGTGCCAGCGGAGTCGGTCAAGACCTCGCCTTCAAGTCCAGCGTCAACCAGCCGGGCTTTAAATAACCCTTCAGCGGTCGGAGAGCGACAAATATTCCCCAGACAAACAAACAAAACCTTAACCGTCATTGGTCTTGCTCCTGTAAAAATTGCCGCACCCGGGCCAGGTCTTCCTCAGTATCAACACCACCCGGAACCTGACAACAAGCCTCATCGACGTGAATCCGCTCGCCGTAGGCCATCACTCGCAACTGCTCAAGCGACTCTGTCTGCTCTAAAAGCGCGGGGCTCCAGGTAACAAATCGCTCAAGTAAAGACACACGATACGCGTAGGTCCCAATATGTCGGCGGGCGGGAAAGCCTTCGGGCACTGGCTGTTCAGTCAACACCTCGGTGTTATCTCGCGGCCACGGGATGGGTGCCCGCGAAAAGTACAGGGCAAGGTTGCTCTGATCGTACACAACTTTAACCGCATTGGGGTCGCGAAACTCGCGATAGCTGCTCAGTGGCTCGCATAAAGTGGCCACGCTGGCCGTGCGGTTTTGCGCTAAGTTAGCGGCGACCTGATTAATCACCTGTGGTGGAATAAGCGGTTCGTCGCCCTGCACATTAACAACAATGTCATCCCCGGCCATTTTCTCCAGCGCGGCAACCTCTTGCAGGCGGTCAGTGCCCGAGACATGATCGCTGCGGGTTAAACACACCGCGCCGTTAAAACTTTTTACCAGCTCCACAATGCGCTGATCGTCGGTGGCCACAATCACCCGGCTGGCATCGCTGGCGCAGGCACGGCGATACACGTGTTCGATCATCGGCCGACCATTGATATCGGCTAGAGGTTTACCCGGCAGGCGGGTCGATGCGTAGCGTGCGGGGATAACAACCGTAAAGCTCATGATTTTACTCACACAAATGTAATATTTTCTCGGACTCTGAAAACGCTTTAGTCACTTAAGGGCTCTTATTCAGTACACCATTACTCGAACGGAAATAGCGCATCCAGCTGGTGCTCAAACTTAGGCCAAAAACGTTTTTCCAGTACCGCATCCACTTCCAGCGCGAGCCATTCAGGCTCGGCAAAGCTCTGGCACTTCACCGCATCTTTGCTGGTCATCACCACCGGCAAACTCTGGCGAAACTGAAAGTTATCGCGGGTAAACGTATGGTGATCGCGGTAAATATGGCATTCAGATACCAGGCCTAGCTTACTCAAGGTGGCAAAAAAGCGATCGGGGTTACCAATGCCAGCCACCGCGTGAACATGACTACCCCGAGCCAGATAATCTAACGGTAACCGGCTTAAATCTTTTACCCGAAACCAGTGCTTGGGCTCTAAGCGCATATTATAGTAATGGCGCGGGTAGGCGGTGTCGCCCTCCAAAGAGGTTTGGTTGACGACCACAAAGTCGACGCTGGCTAAGCGAGAGTGCGGCTCCCGTAACGGCCCCACCGGCAAACAGTGCGCGTTACCAAAACCGCGGGCCGCATCGATAACGGCAATTTCCAGCGTCCGCCCCAGGCGATAATGTTGTAACCCATCATCGCTTAACAACACATCGCAGCCGGCACTTTTTAATATTCGGGCGGCAGCCACGCGGTCGGCATCGATACAAACCGCACAACCGGTAGCGCGCCAAATGCTAAGCGGCTCATCCCCCGCTTCGCGCGCGCTGGATGACTCTGAAATAACATAGGGGTATTGAGGAGCCGCCGAGCCATAGCCACGGCTGATCACTCCCACCTTTAACCCCCGCGCTTGCAAACGGTTCACCAGTGCAATAATTAACGGCGTTTTACCCGTGCCGCCCACACTGATGTTGCCCACCACAATGACCGGCACACCGACATTTACCTGACGCCAGCGCACAATAAAGGCGCGACGCCAATAAGCCACTAAGCGGAATAAACCCTCAAGAGGCAAGAGCGCGTACACCCAGCGTTTGTTGCCGTACCAGGCCGATGTCCACTTAGCGTCGCGATCAGCGCTGTGCCCCATAGCTAACTACTCAGACTCCGGGTGGCGGGTGGTGATACTCATGTTGGCAAAACCCAGTTGTCCGGCACTGTCCATTGCCCGCACCACAAACTGGTGCGGTGCGTTGGCATCGGCGGTAATGATCAGCGCGCGTGAGGTATCACCCTGCCCCATTTCACTCAGCGCCGAGCGCAGTGTCGCGGCTTTATTATTGACCAGACTTTGACCATTTACCGCGTATTCACCGGCGGCATTAATAATAATCTCCAGCGGGTCTTCGGCACTGGTTGCCGCTTCACCGACGGCTTCGGGTAAATCAATTTCTAAATGGGTTTCTTTGGTAAACGTAGTAGAAACCATAAAAAAGATCAGCAGCAAAAAAACCACATCAATCAGTGGCGTTAAGTTAATGCTGTCTTCTTCGCGGGGTTGACGACGAAATTGCACAGGCGGCCTCCGCTTACTTCTTTACTTTCACATCGACCCGGCGATCGCTGTGCAAGGCATCAACCAGTTTAATGGCCTCTTCTTCCATGGTAACCACGAGCGAATCGATGCGGCGCTGAAAGAAACGATGAAAAATCATCGCGGGAATAGCAACACACAAACCGGCTGCCGTGGTTATCAGCGCTTGCGAAATACCACCGGCTAACACGCCGGCATTGCCGGTGCCTTTAATCATAATGGCGTTAAACACTTCGATCATGCCAAACACCGTACCCAGCAAACCTAACAGTGGTGTTATGGCCGCGATGGTGCCCAATACACCAATAAAACGTTCCATTTCGTGAATAACTTTATTCGCAGCCTCCTGAATACTGTCTTTCATTACCTCGCGGCCGTGCTTGGAATTACTCAGGCCCGCCGACAATATCTCGCCCAAAGGGGACGACTGCTTTAACTCTTTTAACTTGGCGGCATCCAGCTGGTTATTTTTAATCCAGCCCCACACTTGAGCCAACAAATGCCGCGGCGCGATTTTGGCCGGGTTGAGACTCCAGTATCGCTCGGCGCTAATGGCCAGCACGGCAATGGAACATAGTACAAGCGGCAACATCAACCAGCCGCCGGCGGCAATAACTTCAAACACGGGTGGGTTCCTCTTTATATAGGCCCTTGGCGGGGCCTACTTTTTTTGGATGCCTACGCTGATTATGCCTGAGTGTTGGCACAATTTTAGAGGCTGTTAAAAACGCTGTACACTACCACAGTTGCAAGCATTAGGGTTAGCCGGCTTGCGCTAATGTGACCTGTTGCCACGGCTTATTCATCGCGCCAGGGCCGCCGCTGCTCTCGCCGCAGGCGCCGCGCTTGCAACCTGCCCTCGGCATCGCTAACAAAGCTAACCGCACCGTCGTGGGCGGTGTTAAACACCACCGAACCCGCCTCGCGGTAACGCTGCAGTACCTGCTCATGAGGGTGACCGTGTCGATTGTTAAAGCCGGCACTAAACACCACCGAGCGCGGCTTAAGCGCGGCCACCAGCTGAGCGCTGGATGAGCTCTTGCTGCCATGGTGCGGCGCAACCAAAACATCTAATCGGGTAACGCCCAGCGCCGCCAGCTGTGTGACCAGTGCCGGCTCCAGTGAGCGCTCCAGATCCCCCGGCAACAATACCGTTTGATTTTGATACCGCAAGAGAACCACACAAGAGGCGCTATTGCCACGGCGGCCCCGCTGCCCCGGTAAACTTAACAGATCGACCTGCAGCTGTGCCCAACGCCAGGATTGTGATAACCCGCCCTGACCACCAAGGTCATGACACGAGCGCTGCCGGGGCGATAAATCGCGCTCAAGCGCGGGCACGGGCTCGCCTAAATAAATCGCCGAACCGGGCAAAAGCGACAGCAACCCGAAGGCACCGCCGGCATGATCGGCGTGAGAGTGAGACACAACCAAGGTATCTAACTGGGTTACTCCCAGCGACTGCAACCACGGGGCGATAATATCGGCCCCGGCATCGAAGCTATCGCTGTAGTGTGGGCCGGTGTCGTACACCAAGGTGCGCTTGCCCGCCCTGACCACCACAGCCAGGCCCTGCCCCACATCCATGACGGTTAACGCGAGCCCGGGAGGCTCAGGCTTAGGAAGCCCGAGCGCCAGCAGCAAACATAAGATGCTGGCGCTACGTAAGCCAAGCGCTCTGGGCAGCAATAACCCCAGCGCAGCCAAAGCCACCAGAAACAGGGTTAACGGCTGCGGCCACCAGGCGACACTAACAGGCCAGCCGTATTCCGCCTGAGCCTTAGCGAACCACTGTAACCACCACCAGAGCCCATCCAGCGCCCGGTCGGCCAGCCATAACAGACCGGCGGCCAACCCGGCATTAAGCCAACTGGCAAGGGCAGCGGCAAAAATTAACGGCACGGCCAGGATGCTCACCAGCGGAATCGCCACCAGATTAGCCAGCGGAGACACCAGCGACACCTCACCAAAGAACACACCTAACGGCAGTAACAATGCGATAAACACCACCAACTGGGGCAACCACAACCCCTGCCACCGGCTGGCTGGTGTCAGGGCGCCGTCGTACACTAAAATCAGCGCCCCCACGGCAAGAAACGACAACCAAAAACCCGCATCGTGCAAACTTAGCGGGTCGAGCGTACAAACCACCAACACCGCCGCCAACAGAATGACGCCACCGCCGCAGTGCCTAGCGCTTAGGCGGCTGACGTATAGCATCAGCAACATTGCCAGCGCCCGCTGAGTGGGCAAACTGAATCCGGCCAATGCACTGTAACTCCAGGCACAAAGAGCGGCGCCAGCAAACCCCAGAACATGTGCCCGCAGCGGAACCACCGGTGATATTAATTTGCCCAACCCAAGCGCCAGCAGATACCCCAACGCGGCAGCTAGGCCAATATGAAGCCCGGAAATCGCAATTAAATGGCTGGTGCCGGTTATTTGCAGCAACTGACGCTGGCTTTGAGATAGGCCTCCCCGCTCGCCCAACAGCAGCGCCGAGATCAGGGCCCGGTTAGCGGGTTTTTCGCGCTCTAACCACGCAGCGAGCCGGGCGCTGGCGCCCTGAGGCTTACCTTTAGCAACAAGCTGGTTATTATTGCTCTGACGTACATACCCAACCGCCCCCACACCCCGGCGCAACTGCCACAACTTATAGTCAAACCCGCCCGGGTTAACAAAGCTGCGCGGGCGCTTTAGGCGCACGGTAAAGGCCACCGTGTCACCCGCGGCAAGCTTATAGGCCCAGTCGTCCGGCCGATACCAGCTGATCTGTACTTTTTGGGGCAGCAGCTTCCCCCACTCGCCCTCCGGGCTTGGTGTCAGCAGTAACCGCACCCGACCATCAAAATGTTGTGGCGGCGCAGCAACGAGCCCCTGTAACGGGATGTCTTTTCCCTCAAGCGACAGTGGCAACTGATTGGCCACCAATGCGTGCAATGTCCAGCTGCCCCAGCACAACCCCAAGGTAAAGAGCGCGGCTATTGTCCATAACGTGTGCGGCTTGCGCGGCCAATACCGCCGCACCATAAGCCAGACAAGCCACAAGCTCGCCGCGACAACCAGCACAGGGCCTAAAGGTAGTAAGGTGGGTAGCAAGCCCGGCAGCGTTAAACCGGCTATTAATGCCATAAATGAGCGGTACATATCGTCCCTGAGTAACAGTTCATCCTTGCTTTATCTTATGCTTATCTGCCAGTGTAGCAGCCGGTACAGCTCAAAGAATGACTTAACCCCGCTTAAACGTGGTTAAGCCGAGCTTTTGTGGGCATAATATGCCCTCTTTCTTAGCAGTCGTAGTGTGACTAACCAGATGGCGCGTAAGATAATCAGACGTTTTTTACCCGACGCCACCACGGTAAAGGACAAGCCAGCTCTACAGTTTTTGGGCGATCTATTGCACGACCCCAACCTGTTTCACTTAAACCGGCACTCGGTGTCGCTGGCGTTTTTCTTTGGCATTTTTCTCGCGTTTTTGCCCTTACCCGGGCAAATGGCGCTCGCGGCACTGTGCGCGCTTTGGGTGCGCTGTAACCTGCCCATTACCATGACCTTGGTGTGGATTACCAACCCACTGACGATCTCGCCTATTTTTTTCGCCACCTACCAACTGGGCCGCTGGATACTGGAGTCGCCCAGAGTTAGCGCCCCAACCGAGCTATCCTGGGCGTGGCTGGCAGAGGAGTTTGCTCTGATCTGGAAGCCTTTGTTGCTAGGGTCGGTGCTAACAGGCTTTGTGTTTGGCGGCCTGGGTTACATCACCATGCAGATATTCTGGCGCTGGCACGTTACCCGCAGTTGGAATAAACGCCGCAAAGAGCGCTTAAAACGCGCCGACTGACGCCCGATCTAAACAATAAACGGCATCTTTTGTTCTTATTCGTGCCTTAACGCCTCGGCCGGCGGTACGCGGGCGGCCCGCCACGCCGGGTAAATGCTGGCGACAAAACTTAGTACTAAGGCGGCACCGGCGATGTACAGCACGTCACTTAACAGCAGCTGCGCGGGTAAATAACTCACCGGGTAAACATCCGAGTGTAAGAACTGAAAACCAATTAAACGCTCGAGTCCCGCCACGGCCGCGGTAACCGAATAAGAAAAAATCACCCCGAGGACAACGCCGATCAAAGTGCCGGTAATCCCGATATAGCCGCCCTGAATCAAAAAAATACCAATAATCTCAGCGCTGGTCGCACCCTGAGTGCGCAAAATGGCAATGTCCCCTTCTTTATCGACCACCACCATAATCAGGGTGGTTACCAAGTTAAAGGCTGCAATACCAATCAGCAGCAGTAAAAGTAACGCCACTAACTTTTTCGACATATGTATCGCTTGATACAAATTGCCATGGCTGCGGGTCCAGTCACTCCCGTAAATACCCGAGGTCAAAGAGGCCGTAATTTCATACATGGTGGTAGGGGCGCGAAACAAATCCTGTAACTTTAACCGCACACCGCTCACCCTGCCGGGGTACGCGGTTAAATTCGAGGCAGCGCTTAAATTCATTAGCGCTAGCTTGTTGTCGATCTCGGTGCCGGTCACCAGAATATCGATCACCTCAAGCGCCCAGATACTGGGGCTGCTTCTGCCATCACCCGCACGGGGAATAATCAGTGAAAGCTTGTCGCCCACACCCGCGCCTAAACTTTCGGCTAATGTACTGCCTAAAATAACGCCGTGGGCGTTATCGCCAAGCTCGGCCAAGCGCCCTTCGCGAAGATACTGATCAACCCCCGAGGCTTTAATTTCAAGCTCGGGCACCACGCCAAACAAACCCGCCGGTGCAACGCTTTTACCTTTGGCCAATAAGCCCTGCACACTGACAAAAGGCGCCGCTGCCACTACTTCGGGGTGCTGCAGCGCCTGCTGCATCAACTGGCTTGGCTCGGCAATACCCTCGCGACTGTAGAGGGTTCCCTGAGGCATCACCTGTAAGATGCGCTCGCGCAGCTCGCGGTCAAAGCCGTTCATAATCGCCATCACTAAAATAAGCAACGCCACCGAAATAACCAGCCCAATCACCGACATCCGGGAGATAAAGCTCACCAGGTGGCTGCCTTGGCGCGAGGTCGCGTAGCGCCGCCCCAAGGTTAAGGTAAAGCGATTAAACACCCGTGTACCCCTGGCCGTTATGGGCGCGAAGTTGGCCGTCGGCCAGCGTTAAAGTCCGGTCCATTTTGCTCGCCAATGTCAGGTCATGGGTAACCACCACAAAGCTGGTGCCAATGCGCTGATTTAAGTCCAGCATTAACGCCTGAATATCGGCCGCCGAGTGCGCATCCAGATTACCTGTAGGCTCATCCATCAGCACACAAGCCGGCTCGGTTACCAGCGCCCGGGCAATAGCCACGCGCTGACGCTCGCCGCCTGAAAGCTCCGACGGCTTGTGGCTGGTGCGCGATGCCAGCCCCACTTGCCCGAGCATCTCTCGGGCCCGGGCGTTTGCCGTGGCACTATCTAGCTTACCGATTAACAATGGCATGGCGACATTTTCTAGTGCGGTAAACTCGGCCAATAAATGATGAAACTGATAGACAAAACCCAGCGAGCGGTTGCGTAACTTGCCCCGGCCATCGGCGCTTAAACGCGACAGCGCTTGCCCGGCAACCGTCACCTCCCCCGAGTCGGCCAAATCCAAACCACCCAGAATATTAAGCAACGTAGATTTGCCCGAGCCAGAGGCACCAATAATCGCCACGCGCTCGCTTGGCATTACCTGCAGCTGAATATCACGCAATACGCTGATCGCTTGCGGACCCTGGGTATACGCTTTACTAACGGACTGGCACTGCAGCACGGCCGCCGGGGATGATGGATTATTCATAGCGCAGGGCCTCTGCAGGTTGGATTCGAGCGGCCCGCCAAGCGGGGTAAAGCGTTGCCAGCAAACTTAACAACAGCGCCAGCGAGCAAATCATAACAACATCGAGCCACTGCAAATGCGAGGGCAGATGGCTAATAAAGTAAATGTTGGCATCAAACACCTGACGCCCGGTAAGCGACTCAAAAAATGCCACTATCGGGCTGATGTATAACGCCAGAAGAATGCCGCTAACGGCTCCCACCGCCGTGCCTATAACCCCAACCCCACACCCCTGTACAATAAAAATACCCATAATTTGCCGGGCATTTAAGCCAAGGGTGCGCAGCACGGCAATATCGGAGCGTTTATCGGCCACCATAAGTACCAGGCTGGAGACAATATTAAAAGCGGCAACGGCGATAATGATACTAAGCAAGACCCCGATCACGACCTTTTCCATCTTAACGGCCTGAAACAAACTGCCCTGGGTTTGGCTCCAATCCCGCCAGCGGTATTCATCCCCTAAGCTTTGCCGCAGCCGGCTGGTAATCGCGCCCGCCTCATAAATATCAGTAAACTTTAATTGCAGCCCCATGGGAGCCTGACTGCGGTATAACTTTTCGGCATCGCGTATATGAATGAGTGCCAATTCCTGATCCACCGGAGCGTTCACCTCAAACACGCCCACCACGGTAAAGCGTTTTACTCTGGGGTACACCCCGGCAGGCGTAATAGAAACTTCGGGCAGTGTTAAGGTCAATTTATCGCCGGTCACAACCCGTAACTGACGGGCCAAAACAGCCCCCAAAACAATGCC
>NZ_CAXBFW010000043.1:0-15652 GCF_963975215.1 uncultured Gilvimarinus sp. | reverse complement strand
TCAGAGTGGTTTTGCCGTGGTCAACGTGACCGATGGTACCCACATTGACGTGGGGTTTATTACGTTCGAACTTCTCTTTAGCCACTTTACTTTCCTCTAAAATGAATCAATCAGAATCAATTATTCACTTACACGTTGCTAACTCGCCATTACCGCTTCGGTGACGTTTTTAGGCGCTTCAACATAACCCAAAAACTCCATGCTGTAAGTGGCACGGCCCTGAGTTGCGGAGCGTAAATCGGTAGCATACCCAAACATCTCTGCCAGCGGTACTTCAGCATTAACAACTTTACCCATGGAGCTTTCATCCATACCCTGAATGACACCACGGCGGCGATTTAAATCACCCACCACGTCACCCATATTGGCCTCAGGCGTTACCACCTCAACCTTCATCATCGGCTCAAGTAACACCGCACCGCCGTCTTCTGCCAATTTTTTTGTGGCCATAGAAGCTGCGATCTTAAAGGCCATTTCATTCGAGTCAACATCGTGGAACGAGCCGTCAAACAGCGTGGCCTTTAGACCCAGCAATGGGTAACCCGCCAGCACGCCGTTTTGCATTTGCTCTTCGATGCCCTTACTAACGGCCGGAATATATTCTTTAGGTACTGTGCCGCCAACAATCTCGTTCACAAACACCAAACCTTCGGCATTGTCATCATCGGCCGGCTCAAACTTGAGCCACACGTGACCGTACTGTCCCCGGCCGCCCGATTGACGCACAAACTTACCTTCGATTTCACAGGTATTGGTAATACGCTCGCGGTAGGCCACCTGCGGCTTACCGATATTGGCCTCGACGTTAAACTCGCGGCGCATACGATCGACAATAATGTCTAAGTGCAGCTCGCCCATACCACCAATAATAGTCTGGCCGGTTTCTTCGTCGGTTTTGACACTGAACGAGGGGTCTTCTTGTGCCAGCTTACCCAGCGCCACACCCATTTTTTCCTGATCGGCCTGGCTTTTCGGCTCAACCGCCACATGAATTACTGGCTCGGGAAACTCCATCCGCTCAAGCGTAATGATGCTTTTGGGCGAACACAAAGTATCGCCAGTGGTAACGTCTTTAAAGCCAATGCCGGCCGCGATGTCGCCCGCGAGAACTTCTTTAATTTCCTGGCGATCGTTGGCGTGCATTTGCACCATTCGGCCAACCCGCTCTTTCTTACTTTTTACCGGATTAAACACAGTATCGCCGGTACTTAAGGTGCCGGAGTACACCCGGAAGAAGGTTAAGGTACCCACAAATGGGTCGGTGGCAATTTTAAAGGCAAGGGCTGCGAAGGGGGCGTTGTCATCAGCCTCTCGCGCTTCGACAGTCTCGCCATCTTCCAGCACACCCTCAATGGCATGAACCTGATTGGGCGCCGGCAGGTACTCAACAACCGCATCCAGTACCGCTTGCACGCCTTTGTTTTTAAAGGCCGAGCCGCCCAATACCGGGACAATCTCATTCGCCAATGTGCGCTTACGCAGCGCGGCTTTAATTTCATCCTCGGAGAGCTCTTCCCCCTCCAGGTACTTATTCATTAATTCGTCATCAGCTTCGGCCGCAGCCTCCACTAAATACTCACGCATTTCGTCGCAAGTGCTTTGCAACTCGGCAGGAATCTCTGCGTAATCAAAGGTCATGCCCTGATCGTCTTCATTCCAGAGAATCGCCTGCATTTTAACCAGGTCGACCACCCCTTTAAACTCGTCTTCCGAGCCGATGGTCATTTGCAGGGGGACGGCATTGGCACCCAGGCGCTCGCGCAACTGCTCGACAACGCGCATATAGTTGGCACCGGTACGATCCATTTTATTGACAAACACCATGCGCGGCACGTGGTACTTGTTGGCCTGGCGCCATACGGTTTCGGTCTGAGGTTGTACTCCAGAAGAGCCACACAGAACCACAATAGCCCCATCCAGTACGCGCAACGAGCGCTCTACTTCAATGGTGAAATCAACGTGTCCGGGGGTATCAATAATGTTAATACGATGTTCATCGTATTGCTTGCGCATACCACTCCAAAAGGTGGTTACCGCAGCGGAGGTGATGGTGATGCCACGCTCTTGCTCCTGCGCCATCCAGTCGGTGGTCGCGGCGCCATCGTGTACTTCACCAATTTTGTGGGACAGCCCAGTATAGAAGAGAACGCGCTCGGTGGTCGTTGTTTTGCCAGCATCCACATGGGCACAAATACCGATATTGCGGTAGCGTGCAATTGGAGTTTTACGTGCCACGGCTGTAATCCCCGAATTCTGATTCTCAAATGGTAAAAGGCAGCCATGATAGCTGCCTTTTGTTTCTCACCGCTTACAAACTTAGAAGCGGAAGTGAGAGAACGCCTTGTTGGCCTCAGCCATACGGTGTACATCTTCACGCTTTTTAACAGCAGAACCTTTGTTCTGCGAAGCGTCAATCAGCTCACCCGCCAGACGCTGGGGCATAGATTTTTCACCCCGGCCACGCGAGTAATCCACCAACCAGCGCATTGCCAGCGCCGAGCGACGTGCTGGACGCACTTCAACAGGCACTTGGTAGGTAGCACCACCCACACGGCGAGATTTAACCTCAACCAGTGGAGCAATGTTTTCCAACGCTTCATCGAAAACTTCGATGGGATCGCGGTTAAGCTTTTCTTTCACAATGTCCATAGCGCCGTATACGATGCTTTCTGCAACGGCTTTTTTACCACTGATCATCACGTGGTTCATGAACTTTGCCAGAGTAACATTGCCGTATTTTGGATCCGGCAAGATTTCGCGTTTCGCGACAACTCTTCTTCTTGGCATTTTAATAGCCTCTCTTCAGGATTTGTCTAAGACGACTTCCACCTTAGGTGGTCTGCGCTTAGCCTTACTCGGTTCTAGACCGAAAACGTATGTCTTGAGTCAGCGCGAGGCTTACTTAGGACGTTTGGTACCGTACTTAGAACGACCCTGTTTACGGTTGTTAACACCGGCAGTATCCAGTGAACCGCGAACAGTATGGTAGCGCACACCAGGCAAGTCTTTTACACGACCGCCACGGATAAGTACTACACTGTGCTCTTGCAAGTTGTGCCCTTCACCACCAATGTAGGAGGTCACCTCAAAACCGTTGGTCAGACGAACACGACATACTTTACGCAGTGCTGAGTTCGGCTTCTTCGGTGTAGTGGTGTAAACGCGGGTACATACGCCACGCTTTTGCGGGTTAGCTTGTAGAGCAGGAACGTCGCTCTTTTGAACCTTACGTTTTCTCGGCTTACGAACCAACTGGTTGATCGTTGCCATGAAAATAAACTCCACAGATATATAAACGCCTCAAATGAGGCTCGTTAATAGAGGACAAACGTGCCATCCCCCCACTTCAAAGAAAGTGGGTGGCGCATTGTAATGACGCCACCCACTCTCGTCAAGACAGAATTGAGCAAAAATCACCCTATGGGCGACCACCCAACCCGGCCTTGTTGGCCCCGTGGGGCCAATCTTACTCGCTGCTAGACTTAAGCGCTTCGGTCAATGCCGCTTCGACATCTTCCGCACTTACACCTGTTTCAGCTAATTCGAGCTGCTCCTCACGTACGCGCTTACGCTCTGCGTGATAGGCAAGGCCCGTACCGGCTGGGATCAAGCGCCCAACAACAACGTTTTCTTTCAGGCCGCGCAGACCATCTTTTTTGCCGGTTACCGCCGCTTCGGTCAGTACCCGTGTGGTCTCCTGGAACGAGGCCGCCGAAATAAACGACTCGGTCGCCAACGATGCCTTGGTGATACCCAGTAACTGACGCTCAAAACGCGCAGGCTGCTTGTCTTCGGCGCGCAGACGCTCGTTCTCGATCAGCACATTGGTAAACTCAACCTGCTCACCTTTTACGAAGCTCGAGTCACCCATACCGGTGATCTCAACCTTGCGCAGCATTTGACGCACGATGGTTTCGATGTGCTTATCGTTAATCTTTACGCCCTGTAAGCGGTAAACGTCCTGAATCTCATTGGTGATGTAGCTCGCCAGAGCCTCCACACCTTTCAAACGCAGGATGTCATGCGGGTTACTCGGGCCATCCGATACAACCTCACCCTTCACAACTTGCTCACCTTCAAACACAGTCAGCTGACGGTGCTTGGGAATCAGCACTTCGTAATGGGTTGAGCCATCGTCCAGCGGCTGGCCATCGCTTGGGGTAATCACTAAGCGACGCTTGCCTTTGGTCTCTTTACCGAAGGTTACGGTACCCGAGATCTCTGCCAAAATAGACGGCTCTTTAGGCTTACGCGCTTCAAACAGGTCGGCCACACGTGGCAGACCACCGGTAATATCACGCGTTTTAGAACCTTCTTGCGGGATACGAGCCAGTACGTCACCCACTTCGATGTCGTCATTATCGCTGATACTCAAAATAGCGTGAGCAGGCAGCAGGTAATGCGCTGGCATCGTCGTGTTCGGCAAGCACAGGTCATTGCCGTTGCCGTCAGTCAGGGTAATAGCAGGGCGCATGTCCTTACCGGCCGACGGACGCTCCGACGGGTCCATAACCTCAATCGAGGAAAGACCTGTCAGCTCGTCAGTTTGACGACGCACCGAGAGGTTATCTTCCATACCCGAGAAGTTAACCTTACCCGCCACCTCGGTGATAATCGGGTGAGTGTGCGGATCCCACTTAGCAATAACCTGACCGCCGTCAACTTTCTCACCGTCTTTAACAGAGATCACAGCACCGTAAGGAATTTTGTAGCGCTCACGCTCACTGCCTGAGGCATCGGCCACAGCCAACTCACCAGAGCGCGATACCGCCACCAGGTTACCGGCTTTATTCGACACAACTTTAATGTTGATCAGACGCACCGTACCTTCTTGCTTAACCTGTACGTTGTCTGCCGCAGACGCTCGCGATGCCGCACCACCAATGTGGAAGGTACGCATAGTCAGCTGGGTACCTGGCTCACCAATCGATTGAGCGGCGATAACACCCACCGACTCACCAATATTGGCGCGGTGACCACGGGCCAGATCACGCCCGTAACACATAGAGCAGATACCAGTGCGCGCTTCACAGGTAATCGGCGAGCGCACCAGCACTTCATCGATCCCCATACCTTCAACGCGCTCAACCCAGGCTTCGTCAATCATGGTGCCGGCCGAGACTAAAATCTCATCGCTACCGGGACGCACAACATCACGGGCAACGATACGACCCAGGATGCGATCACCCAGCGATTCAATAACGTCGCCACCCTCAATAACCGGAGCCATCTCGAGGCCTTCGTCGGTACCACAGTCAGCGTGGGTCACAACCAAATCTTGCGCAACATCCACCAAACGACGAGTCAGGTAACCCGAGTTAGCCGTTTTCAGTGCGGTATCGGCCAGACCTTTACGGGCACCGTGCGTAGAAATAAAGTACTGACCTACGTTCAGACCTTCACGGAAGTTTGCCGTAATAGGCGCTTCGATGATCGAGCCATCTGGTTTAGCCATCAGACCACGCATACCCGCCAACTGGCGAATCTGCGCCGGGCTACCACGAGCACCTGAATCGGCGTACATATAAACCGAGTTAAACGAAGTTTGTTGCTCTTCCTCGCCATCGCGGTTAATCACGCTTTCAAAGCTGATACCGTCCATCATCGACTTGGCAACCAGGTCGTTAGCACGTGACCAGATATCGATGACTTTATTGTATTTCTCGCCCTGAGTTACCAGACCAGACGCAAACTGACTTTCAATTTCTTTTACTTCGCCTTCGGCGCGGGCAACAATTTCGTACTTTTCATCTGGGATGGCAAAGTCGTTCACACCAATCGATGAACCCGACTTCGTCGAGAAGTCATAGCCCATGTACATCAGCTGATCGGCAAAAATAACGGTAGACTTCAAACCAACCACACGATAGCAGTGGTTAATAACAGCCGAAATCGCCTTTTTAACCATCGGGCGATCAATCATCTCAAAAGGAATACCTTCCGGGACGATATCCCACAACAGAACGCGGCCCACGGTAGTGTCGACAATGCGCACGTCGCTTTGCTTTTCGCCCTCGGCACCCACGATGGTCTCGTGAATACGCACTTTAATGCGCGCCTGAAGATCAACCTGCTTACCATAGTAAGCGCGCGAAACCTCTTCAATGTCGGCGAACACCATGCCTTCACCCTGAGCATTAATACGCTCACGGGTCATCCAGTACAGCCCCAATACCACGTCTTGTGACGGTACGATGATAGGCTCACCAGAAGCGGGCGACAGAATGTTGTTGGTCGACATCATCAGGGCGCGAGCTTCTAACTGCGCTTCCAATGTCAGCGGTACGTGTACCGCCATTTGGTCACCATCAAAGTCAGCGTTATACGCAGCACAAACCAGCGGGTGCAGCTGAATCGCTTTACCTTCAATCAGTACCGGCTCAAACGCCTGAATACCAAGACGGTGAAGGGTCGGAGCACGGTTAAGCAGTACCGGGTGCTCGCGAATAACCTCGTCCAGAATATCCCAAACGACAGCCTCTTCACGCTCAACCATTTTCTTGGCGGCTTTAATAGTCGTGGCCAGGCCACGCAATTCAAGCTTGCTAAAAATAAACGGCTTAAACAGCTCAAGTGCCATTTTTTTAGGCAGACCACACTGATGCAGACGCAGAGTCGGGCCTACCACAATAACCGAACGGCCAGAGTAATCGACACGTTTACCCAGCAGGTTCTGACGGAAGCGGCCTTGCTTACCTTTGATCATGTCGGCCAAAGATTTCAGCGGACGCTTGTTAGAGCCGGTAATCGCACGACCGCGACGGCCGTTATCGAGCAGCGCATCAACCGACTCCTGCAGCATACGCTTTTCGTTGCGCACGATGATGTCAGGCGCATTCAAATCCAGCAGGCGCTTCAGGCGGTTGTTACGGTTAATCACCCGACGGTACAGATCGTTAAGATCTGAAGTCGCAAAGCGGCCACCATCCAGCGGCACCAGCGGACGCAAATCCGGTGGTAACACGGGTAAAACTTCCATCACCATCCACTCTGGATCGTTGCCCGAGAAGTGGAAAGCCTCTAGCAGCTTCAGGCGCTTAGAGAACTTTTTGATCTTAGTTTCGGAGTTGGTGTTCGGGATCTCTTCACGCAGGTACTGAATCTCTTCTTCGAGATTGATCGCCGACATCAAGTTCTTGATTGCTTCGGCGCCCATCAGGGCTTCGAATTCGTCACCAAACTCTTCCATCGACTCAAAGTACTGCTCGTCCGTCAGCAACTGGCCACGCTCAAGCGTGGTCATGCCCGGATCGGTCACAACATACGACTCAAAGTACAGCACGCGCTCGATATCACGCAGGGTCATATCCAGCAACAAACCGATACGGCTTGGCAGAGATTTTAAGAACCAAATGTGAGCAACCGGGCTTGCCAGCTCGATATGCCCCATACGCTCGCGGCGTACTTTGGCCAAGGTAACTTCAACACCACATTTTTCACAGATAATACCGCGGTGCTTCATGCGCTTGTACTTGCCGCACAAACACTCGTAGTCTTTTACCGGGCCAAAAATTTTGGCACAGAACAAGCCTTCGCGCTCAGGCTTAAAAGTACGGTAGTTAATGGTCTCAGGCTTTTTAACTTCGCCAAACGACCAAGAGCGAATCATTTCTGGTGATGCCAGACCGATACGGATCGCATCGAATTCTTCGACTTGTCCCTGGGACTTGAGCAGATTAAGTAAGTCTTTCAAGGCACTTCCTCCAGTGGGCTCCAGTAAGTGCAATTTGCACAATGGGCGGGGGCCTTACCCCCGCGCTTACCGATTAAGTATCAGACGGACGATTAATCGTCTTGTTCCAGTTCCATATTGATGCCAAGGGCACGAATCTCTTTAACCAAAACGTTAAAGGACTCAGGCATACCTGGCTCCATACGGTGGTCACCGTCAACAATGTTTTTGTACATTTTGGTACGGCCCGCTACGTCATCCGATTTAACGGTCAACATCTCCTGCAAGGTGTAGGCGGCGCCGTATGCTTCCAGAGCCCAAACCTCCATCTCACCGAAGCGCTGGCCACCGAATTGCGCCTTACCACCCAACGGTTGCTGAGTAACCAGACTATAAGAGCCTGTCGAACGGGCGTGCATCTTGTCGTCGACCAAGTGGTTCAACTTCAACATGTACATGTAACCCACAGTGACCGGACGCTGGAACGGATCGCCTGAACGACCATCGTACAATTGCATCTGGCCCGAGTCAGGGATATCCGCCAAACGCAACAGCGCTTTGATTTCATGCTCTTTAGCACCATCAAACACCGGTGTTGCCATAGGCACACCATCGCGCAAGTTATTGGCAAGATCCATCACTTCATCATCACTGAAGCTTGCCAGATCTTCTTTGGCAAATACATCACCGGTTTCGTTATAGATCGTCTCTAAAAAGCCGCGCACTTCGTTAACCGCTTTTTGCTGGCGAACCATCTCGTCAATTTTTACACCGAGACCTTTGGCCGCCATCCCCAGGTGAGTCTCGAGGATCTGACCTACGTTCATCCGCGACGGTACACCCAGAGGGTTGAGTACGATATCTACCGGCTCGCCGTTGGCGTCGTATGGCATATCTTCGATCGGCATAATGACCGAGATAACACCTTTGTTACCGTGACGACCAGCCATCTTGTCACCTGGCTGAATGCGACGCTTAATAGCAAGGTACACTTTAACGATCTTCAGTACGCCTGGAGCCAAGTCATCGCCGGTTGAAAGCTTGCGCTTCTTGTCTTCAAAGCGCTCGTCGAGGTTTTTACGGCACTCGGCCAGACGCTCTTCGGCCAGGTCAATTTGCTCGTTCAGCGCATCGTCAGAAACACGCAGCTTAAACCACTGCTCTGTTTCCAGATCGTCGAGCACCTCATCGGACAAAACATCGCCTTTCTTAACGCCCTTACCGGCGGCTACTTTCTCGCCGCGGATAACTGAGCGCAAGCGATCCAGAGTTGCCGCCTCCATGATGCGGTACTCTTCGTTCAGATCTTTGCGAACTTCGTCGAGCTGAGCTTTTTCAATTTCTTGCGAGCGTTGATCTTTTTCCAGACCGTCGCGCGTAAATACCTGAACATCGATAACCGTACCCTTGGTGCTGGAAGGCACACGCAGCGAGGTATCTTTTACGTCCGAGGCCTTTTCACCAAAGATTGCGCGCAGCAGCTTCTCTTCTGGCGTCAGCTGGGTTTCACCTTTAGGGGTAACTTTACCCACCAGGATGTCACCGCCGCCCACCTCAGCACCGATGTAAACGATGCCCGAGTCATCTAGCTTATTAAGGGCATTCTCACCGACGTTCGGAATATCCGAGGTAATCTCTTCACTACCAAGCTTGGTATCACGAGCGATACAAGTCAGCTCTTGAATGTGAATGGTGGTAAAACGATCTTCCTGAACCACGCGCTCGGAGACGAGGATCGAATCCTCAAAGTTGTAACCGTTCCAGGGCATAAACGCGATACGCATGTTCTGCCCCAGCGCCAACTCACCCATGTCGACCGATGGACCATCGGCCAGGATGTCGCCACGCTGTACAACATCGCCAACATTGACGATAGAGCGCTGATTGATACAGGTGTTCTGGTTTGAACGGGTGTACTTGATCAAGTTGTAAATATCGACACCAGCATCGCCGGCCTCAACTTCATCACTGTGTACTTTAACCACGATACGGCCAGCATCCACACGATCGATCACACCGCCGTGTTTAGCGACCACACACACACCAGAGTCAGCCGCAACATTGCGCTCCATACCGGTACCCACAAGAGGCTTCTGAGCCTTAAGGGTTGGTACTGCCTGACGCTGCATGTTGGAACCCATCAGGGCGCGGTTAGCATCATCGTGCTCGAGGAACGGAATCAAAGAGGCCGCCACCGACACCACCTGACGCGGCGAAACGTCCATCAGCTCAACTTCGGCCGGGCTCTTCAGGGTAAAGTCACTGCGGTGACGCACCGAAACCAGATCTTCGATAAGCTTGCCACTTTCGTCCAGCTTGGCCGATGCCTGAGCAATAACAAACTCAGCTTCGTTGATCGCCGACAAAAATTCGATGTCGTCGGTTACCTGGCCGTCTTTAACACGGCGATACGGGGTTTCCAAAAAGCCGTAGCTGTTGGTGCGCGAGTAAGTCGCCAACGAGTTAATCAGACCAATGTTTGGCCCCTCTGGCGTCTCAATTGGGCAAACACGACCGTAGTGAGTCGGATGCACGTCGCGCACCTCAAAGCCGGCACGCTCACGGGTCAGACCACCAGGCCCTAACGCCGAAACACGACGCTTGTGCGTCACTTCAGACAGCGGGTTGTTCTGATCCATAAACTGCGACAACTGCGAAGAGCCAAAAAACTCTTTAATTGCAGCGGCCACAGGCTTGGCATTGATTAAGTCTTGCGGCATCAGGCCTTCGCTTTCTGCCATCGACAAGCGCTCTTTAACAGCGCGCTCAACACGAACCAAACCAACGCGGAATTGGTTTTCGGCCATCTCACCCACAGAGCGAATACGACGGTTACCCAAGTGGTCGATATCATCCACCACACCGGCGCCGTTACGGATATTGATAAGGGTCTTCATGACATCGACGATATCGTCATTAGACAATACGCCTTCGCCAAACTCTTCTTCGCGGCCAAGACGACGGTTAAACTTCATGCGGCCTACGGCCGACAGGTCATAGCGCTCTTGGGTGAAGAACAGGTTGTTAAACAGGGCTTCGGCCGACTCTTTGGTTGGCGGCTCGCCCGGACGCATCATGCGGTAGATTTCTACCAGCGCTTCTAATTGCGTACGGGTTGGATCGGCGCGCAATGTTTCAGAAACAAATGGGCCACAGTCCAGTTCGTTGGTGTACAGGGTCTCAATAGTATCGACACCGGCTCTACCCAACACATCCAAAGTGTCGGCGGTAATTTCGGTGTTACACTCCAGCAGCACTTCGCCGGTATCGGAGTCAATAATATCTTTTGCTAAGGCACGGCCCAACAAGTAGTCGGCGGGCACGGCCATTTCGTCAACACCGGCTTTTTCTAGCTGGCGAATATGACGCGCGGTAATACGGCGGCCCTCTTCAACCAGCACTTTGCCTTTGTTGTCTTTAATATCAAAAGTCGCCACATCACCACGCAGGCGCGACGGGACCACTTTAAAGGTAAACTGACCGTCGGCACCCAGGGTAAAGGAGCTGGTCTCAAAGAACATATCGAGCATTTCTTGCGTACTAAAGCCCAGCGCACGCAACAAGATAGACGCAGGCAATTTACGACGACGGTCGATACGAACAAATACGAGATCTTTAGGATCGAATTCAAAGTCGAGCCACGAACCGCGGTAAGGAATAATCCGGGCGCTATACAGCAGCTTGCCAGATGAGTGTGTCTTACCTTTATCGTGGTCGAAGAAAACACCGGGTGAGCGGTGCAACTGAGAGACGATAACACGCTCGGTACCATTGATAACAAAAGTACCATTCTCAGTCATGAGCGGAATCTCGCCCATGTAGACTTCTTGCTCTTTAATGTCTTTAATCGCTTTGTTCGCTGAGTCTTTATCGTAGATAATCAGTCGAACTTTAACGCGCAGCGGCGCCGAGTAAGTAACCCCACGCAAAATACATTCGTTAACGTCAAATGCGGGCTTGCCCAACACGTAGCTAACGTATTCTAGGGCGGCATTGCCAGAGTAACTGACAATTGGGAATACAGAGCGGAAGGCAGCGTGTAGCCCTACGTCAAAACGCTCTTCACCAGACGCATCGGCCTGGGTAAATTTTCTGTAAGAATCCAGCTGAATCGCCAATAGATAAGGGACATCCATGACGTGTGGCAGTTTGCCAAAGTCCTTGCGGATACGTTTTTTCTCAGTATATGAGTAAGCCATCTGTATTCCCCAGCTTGTTCACGGATCGGGCTGTGAAGCCTCTGAAACGCCGCAGCGTTTCGCTAAACTATCCTAGCTGCAAGCGGACCGGTAAACTCGGTGCTCAACAGCCAACGGTAACCTTGCTGTTACCTGACCAAATTAATGGCCGAAAACGGAAAAAGGCTGGCGGGAAAACCCACCAGCCTGACGTCTAACCGCATGTGTCAGACGTAGTGCACGCAAGTAAGCTTACTTAAGCTCACCGGTAGCACCGGCTTCTTCCAGCTTAGCCAGAGCAGCTTGAGCGTCTTCTTTAGAAACACCTTCTTTAATAGCTTTAGGCGCTTCTTCAACCATTGCTTTAGCTTCTTTCAAGCCAAGGCCGGTGATTTCACGAACGGCTTTAATGGCGTTAACTTTCTTCTCGCCAGCACCGGTAATGATAACGTCAAACTCGGTTTGCTCTTCAGCAGCACCGCCAGCATCGCCAGCAGGACCAGCTACAACAGCAGCTGCAGCAGATACGCCGAACTTTTCTTCCATTGCAGAAACCAGCTCTACAACATCTTTTACTGACATCTCAGCAATCGCTTCGATGATATCTTCTTTAGAAACAGACATGTTCAAATTCCCATCTGTGTTGAGCCATTGGCTCAATTAAACGTTGAGTAAAGCTGCTAATTAAGCGGCTTCCTGTTCTTTGCTGTCGCCAACGGCCGCCAAAGTGCGAACCAACTTGCCAGCAGAAGCTTCTTTCATCACGCTCAGCAGCTTAGCCACGGCTTCGTCGTAAGTCGGCAGCGTTGCCAACATACCGATATCAACCAGCTCACCTTCAAAGGCGGCAGACTTAAGCTCAAGATTATCGTCTCCTTTAGCGTGCTCACGTAAGATACGCGCGCCAGCACCTGGGTGCTCACTAGAAAACGCAATCAAGGTAGGACCAACGAAGCTTTCAATTAAGCACTCGTAATCGGTTCCTTCAACAGCGCGACGGGCCAGTGTGTTACGAACGACTTTCAACCAAACGCCGTTCTCACGAGCCTCTTTACGCAGGGCAGTCATTTTGTCTACAGTTACGCCGCGTGAATCGGCAACAACCGCTGACAGAGCGCCCTTCGCAGCTTCCTGGACTTCAGCGACAATCGCTTTCTTACCTTCAAGTCCTAATGCCACGGGATTTCTCCTGGGTTTGACAGTTACAAACTGTCGTTTTTCTTAACTACCACAAGACAACCATCATCTTGCAGTCATGAATCGGTGAATTCATTCGGCTCAGCCGAAGAGGGTCCACCGTCTGCGTAGGCTAATATTAAGACAAACCCAACTGCGACCTGTCGCCTACGGTCTTTGACGGCCTGCGCAAGCGCAGACCCCAAAGTTCGTTCTGACCGTTATACAGCCAGTGAAGATACGTCGATCGCCAAGCCTGGACCCATGGTCGTGCTCAGTGCGATCTTCTTCAAATAAACACCTTTAGCCGTTGCTGGTTTGGCCTTCTTCAGGTCATTCAGCAGCGCTTCAAGGTTTTCCTGAATAGCTTGGGCTTCAAAAGTCAGCTTGCCGATGCCGCCGTGGATGATACCGCCCTTATCGGCGCGGTAACGTACCTGACCGGCTTTAGCGTTCTTAACCGCTGTGGCCACATCTGGAGTTACGGTGCCAGTTTTAGGGTTTGGCATCAGGCCGCGAGGCCCTAAGATTTGACCCAACTGACCAACCACACGCATGGCATCCGGAGACGCAATCACCACGTCAAAATCCATCTTGCCCGCTTTAACATCAGCTGCAAGCTCATCCATGCCGACTAAGTCAGCACCGGCTTCTTTTGCCGCATCGGCGTTTGCGCCCTGCGCAAAAACAGCAACGCGTACATCTTTACCGGTACCGTTAGGCAGGGTAGTTGCACCGCGCACAGACTGATCGGATTTACGTGGGTCGATGCCCAGGTTTACCGCAACGTCAATGGTCTCTGAGAACTTAACGCTAGAAATCTCTTTCAGCAGGTTCACGGCATCCGCTACGCTGTACAGCTTATTGCGGTCAATTTTTTCAGCGATAGCGCGCTGGCGCTTAGATAATTTAGCCATGTTACACACCCTCCACATCAAGACCCATTGAACGGGCAGAGCCGGCAATGATACGCACTGCGGCGTCCATATCGGCCGCGGTCAGGTCAGGCTCTTTGGTAGTCGCAATCTCTTCTAACTGAGCGCGGGTTACCTTGCCGACCTTTTTGGTGTTAGGGTTGCTAGAACCAGACTTGATGCCAGCGGCTTTCTTCAACAAGTAAGAAGCCGGAGGAGTCTTCATGGTAAAGGTAAAGCTGCGATCGCTATAAACACTGATCACAACAGGAACTGGCGCACCAGCTTCCATACCTTGAGTCTGTGCGTTAAACGCTTTACAGAACTCCATGATGTTTACACCGTGCTGACCCAACGCCGGACCAACTGGTGGACTTGGATTTGCTTTACCTGCACCAACTTGTAATTTGATGTAGGCTGTTACTTTCTTAGCCATATCACTCTCCAAAAATGGGTGGTTAACGCCTCAAGGCAATTTGCATCGCCCGTCACTGGCTCCCCGATTACCTGAGTAGATTTACCACTCAAGGACGCAAAAACCCCCCTCTGCCATAAGCAAAGGAAGGGCAATAAAAATCTTACTGTCAGAGCGATCAAGCCTTCTCGACTTGACCAAACTCCAGCTCTACTGGAGTAGAGCGACCGAAAATAAGCACAGCAACACGCAGGCGGCTCTTTTCGTAATTAACTTCTTCAACAACACCATTAAAGTCATTGAAAGGACCATCGGTAACCCGGACCATCTCGCCCGGCTCAAACATAGTCTTAGGCTTAGGCTTCTCAATCGAGTCGTCGACCCGCTGCAGAATGGCCTGAGCTTCTTTATCGGTAATAGGGGCAGGCTGGTCAGCCTTACCACCAATAAAACCCATAACCCGCGGGGTATCTTTCACCAAGTGCCAGGAGTCATCATTTAACTCCATCTGCACCAGCACATAACCCGGGAAAAACTTGCGCTCACTTTTGCGCTTTTGCCCGCCGCGCATCTCCACCACTTCTTCAGTGGGGACCAACACATCGCCAAACAACTCTTCCATCTGGTGGCGCTCGATCCGCTCGCGCAGAGAGGCAGCTACCTTTTTTTCATAACCAGAATAGGCGTGCACTACATACCAACGTTTCGCCATGAGTCACCTACCCTATTATTTTGGCTGCAATGAAACCGAACAAAGTGTCCAGCCCCCAAAGAATTAACGCCATTATAACGACCACAACCACAACCAATAAGGTTGTTTGGTTTGTCTCTTGCGGTGTAGGCCACACAACTTTGCGCACCTCAACCACAGACTCCTGAAGTAGACGCCACAGCGCACTGCCTTTAGCAGTTTGCAAAGCAACCAGCAACGCAACAGCCCCCAGCACCAACAGCGCCAGAACCCGATACAACAGCGGCTGCGCAGAGTACATGGAGTTACCCACCACACCTACCGCCACGACAGCAATCACCAACAGCCACTTTACGACATCAAGGCGATACTCTTTTGGCTCGGCTTTTGTACTCATTCTGCTCACAACCCAATCAAACAAATGACAAAAATGGCAGGCCAGGAGGGACTCGAACCCCCAACTTTCGGTTTTGGAGACCGACGCTCTACCAATTGAACTACTGGCCTAGAAACAATTAAAGGCGGGCTAAGCCCGCCTTTAACACCGAGCTATTACTCGATGATTTTGGCAACCACGCCGGCACCAACGGTACGACCACCTTCGCG
>NZ_CAXBFW010000042.1:0-16825 GCF_963975215.1 uncultured Gilvimarinus sp. | reverse complement strand
CCGTCCACCGTCCACCGTCCACCGTCCACCGTCCACCGTCCACCGTCCACCGTCCACCGTCCCCATAAGTGTTATATTGTTGCAATTCTTTGTTGTTACGTTATAACATAATGATCCTTGAGGCGAGTATACGCCGACTCATCAAATTTATCAGTTCCGTTTAGGGGGTTTTGTGTTGAAACGGTCTTTATTGACTCTGGGGTGTTTGGGCCTGTCGAGCCTGGCCAGTGCCGCCACGATTCAGGGTGTGGTGCAAGACGATGCTGGCCTGCCGGTTAGTGGCGCCACAGTACAAGTTGTGGGTACGCGAACAGCCTCGACCACCAATGCCGCGGGCGAGTTTGTGTTGCCGGAGTTGTCCAGCGACGACGTTGAGCTGCATGTTCGCGCGCCGCGCTATATGCACAAAAACGTTCATGTGCACGGTGGCGACGAGGCGCTGCACATCACGCTAGACGGAACCGTCATGGAGGTTGTCGATGTGACCGGCTTGCCGTGGCATGTGTCGCAGTTGGAGTCGGCCACGCCGGTAACGGTGTTGCAGGGCGATTCGCTGCGCGACCAGCAAAGCGCGACCTTGGGCGACACTCTGGGTAAGCAAGTGGGTGTGCATTCCAGTTATTACGGCCCGGTGGCGGGTACGCCTATTATTCGCGGTTTATCTGGCCCGCGGGTGCTGGTGGCGCAAAACGGCTTAGACGTGGGCGATGTGTCGCGCAGCGGCCCGGACCACGCCGTGACCGCCGAGGCGACCACCGCCCGGCAGATTGAAATTCTACGCGGCCCGGCCACGCTGTTTTACGGCAGTGGCGCCGTGGGCGGTGTGGTGAATGTGGTGGACGATCGCATCCCCCAAGATACCGACACCTTTGGCCAGTGGCAGCTGGAGTACAACGGCGCCAACAACGAGCCCGTGGTGCAGGGTAGCGTGAATGCCGGCGCGGGTGATTTTGCGTTTCATGTGGATGGCTTTTGGCGCGAGGCCGATGACTTAGAGATTCCGGGCTACGCCGAAGCGGAGCCGGACGGTGACAGCACCTACGGCGTGCTGGAAAACTCGGCCTACGATAGTCAGGGTGCCACCATTGGCGGCAGCTATTTAAGCGACAACGGTTTTAGTGGCATCAGCGTTGGGCGGTTAGAGCGCACTTACGGCATCCCCGGGCACAGCCACGACGGCGTCGACGTTCAGGCCGAGCTCAGCCAAGATCGCCTGCAGTTTGTGAATGAGTACAGCTTTGATCACGACTTGTTGGCGGAGGCGCATTTTCGCTACGGCTATACCGATTACGAGCACCGCGAGCTTGAGGGAGATGCCATTGGTACCACCTTTGGCAACGAGTTGCATGAGGCGCGGTTGGAGTTGTTTCATCAGCCGCTGGCGGAATGGCGCGGCGCGTTAAGTGTGCACGTCAAGCACGAAGACACCTGGGCGCAAGGTGAGGAGGCCTTTACCCCGCCATCAATTACCGACTCGTTTGCCCTGGCATTGATGGAAGAAAAACACTTTGGCGATTGGTTGCTGCAGCTGGGCGCGCGTGTTGAACGGGTAGAAGTTGACGCCTCGGACGTGCGTTTAGATGGTGAGGCCGAGCGCGGTTTGTACCGAGTGGAGCAAGCGTTTAACCCCTACAGTTTGTCGCTTGGCACCGTGTGGGACTTTACCGATGGCTATAACCTGGCTGTGTCAGTCTCCCATGCCAAGCGTGCGCCATCGGCGACCGAGTCGCTCTCGTTGGGGCCGCATTTGGGCGCGGGCTCTTATGAAGTGGGCGCGCTGTTTGACATAGTCGCTAACGATGCGGGCGACTGGGTGGTTAATTTTTCCGAGCAACCACTGGAGTTAGAAACCTCTAACAACATTGATATTTCGTTGCGTAAGTTTGCCGGCGATGTGGGCTTTGTGGCAGGGGTATTTTATAACCGCGTCGACAACTTTTATTACGCCCGCGCCACCGGGTTGGAGAGTGAGTCGGGGCACGACCATGACCACGGCCACGATCATGCCCACGAAGAGCACGATCACGCCGACGATGAGCACGTGGACGAGTTATTACCGGTGTATCAATTTACCGCCGCCGATGCCGAGCTCTACGGATTTGAGGGTGAGGTTCATTGGCAGGTAACGGCACCTTTGACGTTGCGCTTAACCACCGACTATACCCGCGCTACGTTGCGCAGTGGCGGTAACCTGCCGCGCATACCACCGCTGCGTGCCGGCGTGGCGGCCGATTACGAGGCGGGCGCCTGGAAGATCAATGCCAGCGCCAGCCACTACTTTGAGGCCGATAACACCGCGGCGCTGGAAACCAGCACCGACGATTACACCTGGGTAGATGCCGAGGTGAGTTACGCCTTGCCTTTGTTGGGCGATGCCCGGGTTTACCTGCGCGGCGACAACCTGCTGAACGAAACCGCGCGCGTCCATAGCTCATTTATTAAAGATATCGCGCCGCGCGCTGCGCGTTCGGTTTCTGCCGGTATCCGAGCCACTTTTTAATTCACCGTTTAAGGAAGTAACGATGCAACACGTTTCTAAAATGACCCCGATATTCGCCGCGTTTTTAGTGCTGGCGCTAAGCGCTTGCGGCGACAACGAAACCAATATTTATGCGCAGGACGTCGCCGAGCCCGGCCACGAAGATCACGACCATGAGGGCGAGCACGACCACGATGAATCCACCAGCGCGGCGCGATTACTGCTGGTTGCCGAGGGCTCTCGGCAGGTCCACATTTTTGCCGCCGACGATGGCGACGAAGTGGCCGAACTGAACTTGCCGGTTCCGGTTGATTATGTCTACCCGGTGCCGGGTTATCGCTACGCAGCGTTTGTGCACCGCGATGACAACTGGGTGAGCTTTGTCGATGGCGGCGTTTGGGTTGAAGATCACGGCGATCACGATCACCCCTACGCCGAGGCACCCGCCATTATGGATTTTACACTGGATGGCGTGCGCCCCACGCACTTTACCCTGGCTGACGATGGTGCGGCGGTGTTTTACGATGGCAACGGCGAGACCGGTGACGCAGCCGGCGTTGCCACCTTTAGCGATGCCACCATTGCCGACAACGGCTTAGAAAACACTCTGCAATTTAGCACCAATATGCACGGTGCGGCGCAGCTGCGCGGCGAGCACTTGCTGGCGACTGAGCGCGACGCCGCCACCAGTAGCACATTGCCGGCGGCGGTTGGTTTGTACCATTTGCACGATGGCCTTTACGAGCACGAGCTGACCTTTGCCGAGCCGTGCCCCGGCTTGCACGGCAGTGCGCAAAATGAAGACTTTATTTTATTCGGTTGTGAAGACGGCGTTTTGATCATTGATGAGTCGAGCGATTTTAGCGCGAGTAAAATCGCCAACGCCGATGACTTTACCGACGGTATGCGGGTGGGCACCTTGCGCGCGCACCATCATGTAGAGCAGGCGGTTGCCATTGCCTCGGGGCAGTTTTATCTGGCCGACCCGGCCGCTGCTCAGCTGCAACCCTTGGGCGTGAGTTTGCCCGATGGCGTCAGCGCGGTGAGCTATGAGTTTGTGCTGGGGGGCGAGGCTTTTGCCATATTGCAATCCGATGGCGAGCTGGTGGTGTTGGACGCGCACGATTGGTCCGAGCAGACGCGTGTTTCGGTGTTGCAAAACCCCGAGGCCGATTCTCTTAAGCTAATCGTTCAGCCAGACGGGCATATGGCTTACGTGCTGGATAGCGCCGCCGAGCAAGTGATTCCGGTAGACCTGGAAGACGGTGAGCTGGCCCAGGCGTGGTCGCTGAGTTTTGCCCCGGCCGCTGGTGTTTGGCTGGGCAGTGCCACCGAGGAGCACGACCACGATCATTAACCCGATGCTCCGCCAATAGCGGTGGGAACTTAAGGGCCGGCAGCGCAATGCGTTGCCGGCCCTTTTTGCATTCCCAGGTTGTTAAATCGTCTTGTCGCAAAAATCAACATTTGCTAGAATTTATACCTAGCCACGGGGCCTTCCGTATTTGCCTCAAAGCATGGCGCCAATTGGACTGTTTGCACCTGCAGCGTGCGCTCCGGCGGCCAGTGCCATCCCTGCCAAGGCTTACTATAACCCGATTAAACTCGCTGGGGCGATTGGCCGCTTTATTGCTATATGCACCGGTGGCGTGTGGCTAAAGCACGGTGTCTAAACGAGGATGTTGATGAAGCACGTTAACCGGCAAGCCCCCCACCGCCTGGCGTCATTGCTGGACGACTTAGGCCAGTGGCGAGGGGCTTGTGAGCCTTTAGCGAGCGCCGATTTATTGCCACTATTAGGGTGGGGTAAAGTCAGCTGGGATTCCTATCGGGCGCAATTCCCCCACGCGGATGCGCAGGGTTTGGTGGCCGTATGGCTGCTGCGCGCGCTGCAAGAAAATATCGATGTGGATCGCGCCCTGGGTGATCGGGTGCGCCGCCTGCAAGAGGTACTGCTGCCACGTTTAACCGCGCGCGACGATTGCCTGACATGGTGTCTGCCCGAATGGTGTGAGCAACTCGATCGGCTGTGTTTTCACTGGCAGGGTTGGTACCCGGGGCTGGATCGTTTGGGCGAGCGCTTTCTGGCCCGTACCGATGAGTTGTTGGCGGTGCTGGAGTCCGGCTCATCATCCGAGGCTTTGGCTGCGCTGCAAGCTTTTAACCGCCGGGCCGACCGGGAACTGGATCGCGCGGCCACCCTGGCACGCCGTATTCGCGAATCGGAGTTGGGCCGCCAGAGCGTTTCCGAGGCACACCGCGAGGTGGTTGTTTTTTTAAACCAGCACCTCGCCGGTTGTAGCTTGCCCGAGCCTGTTTACGAGTTTGTGAACAACGCCATTCGGCCCGCCCTGCAGTACTACTTGATTAATGACGAGCGCGAACTCTGGAGCACCTGGACGGATAACGTAAGCGACCTGATCGGCTGCCTGAGGCCGGTAAAAACCGCAGAGCAATGGCAGCGCTTTCACCAAAATGCCGCGCTTTTTGTTGCTCGCTTAAACATGGCAAAGCCTCCCCACAACTGTGTGTTTGAGCACTACCATCAGTTTGTTACCGATGTGATCGTCTGCGTCGATAAACTCAGCGCGGGCGAGAGCCCCGAAATGATTATTGCCCCGCCGCTGTTTGGCGGGCGCCAGTCGAATAAGGCCGATGCCCCGAGCGCCGAGCCGCGCGCACGCGATTTGCAGCCGCACGGTTTACAGTGTGGCGATTGGCTGGCGTATCGCACCGAGTTTGAAGGTGTGTTGCGTTGCCAGTTTTTACTTCAGCCCCCCGGCAGTCACGAGTTGTTGTTTGTTAACCGTGACGGGCACCGCGCCTTAACCGCACCG
The DNA here is from genome assembly GCF_963975215.1 of uncultured Gilvimarinus sp. GTDB lineage: Bacteria > Pseudomonadota > Gammaproteobacteria > Pseudomonadales > Cellvibrionaceae > Gilvimarinus. Next base: position 11,509 of record NZ_CAXBFW010000042.1, on the reverse strand, counting down.
GTGGGGCGAATTATTGATTGTTTGGAATCGGGCGAGGCGCGGCGTTTGTTGCCGGTGCAGGCCTATAGTACGGCGCTTAACAAAGCCTTGGCGCGCTTAGAGTATGCGCACACCGAGCTGGCCTGCGAGCGCCGCGTGGCGGAACAATTAGAGCAACAACGAATTGAGCGTGCCGAGCGTTTGCGCGAGCAACGCGAGCGGGACCGCTTGCGGCGCCACGCCGCCACCCGGGCCGAGCGTATTAAAGCAATGCTAGAGCAAAAGCAGCGTATTAAGCGCGAGCAGTTGGCGCTGGAGCGCCAGCGCGAAGCCGCCAGCCAGGCGCTGGCCCGGCAGCGTTTGCACGAGGCGTTATCCGAGGTGGGCCGGCTAACGGTTGGCAGTTGGGCCGAGCTAAAGCTAGACGGCGAACAAAGCGTTAAGTGCGAATTGGTGATGTTGCTGCAGTCGACAGATAAATACGTGTTTCATGATCATTTGGGGCGCCCCGTTAGTACTTTGCCGCGTCAGCGATTAGCGCAAATGTTGGTGGCTGGCGAGGCCATGTTTTTTCAGCCTGCGCTGGGTTTTGAAAACCGCCTCGAGCGCATTGTTCAGGGCCAGCGCCGCCCCGCAACCGGGGTTAGTGGTTAGGTTTGGTGCTGCCGTGTAATCGCACTATACTGGGTGCTCTAATCACCACGACAGGATGTGCAAGATGGATCTGGATAAAATAGAAAAGCTGAACGAATTAAAAGAAAAAGGCCTGATCAGCGACGAAGAGTACAACGAGGCCAAGGCCAAAGCGCTGGGCAGCAGTTCGGCCGCCAAGTCCGACCCGGTCGGGGATATGGATAATCGCACCTACAGTATGTTGCTGCACTTTTCGCAGTTGTGTGGTTTTGTGGTGCCTATGTGCGGATGGATTGTGCCGCTGATTTTGTGGATTATTAAGCGCGACGACCCCTACATCGATCAGCAGGGCAAGGTGGTGTTTAACTGGATTATCAGTTCGTTTATTTACTTTGTCGTTTGCCTTATTTTAATGATGGTTGTGGTCGGTGTGTTCTTAATGGTCGCGCTGGGCGTTGTCTCTATTATCTTTATTATTATCGGCGCTATTCGCGCCAAAGACGGCGTTATACAAAACTACCCCATGAGCATTGGCTTTTTCCGGGTAGAGCCAGTCAGCGTTGAGAAAATTGAGCCCTAGGCCTGATTATGCGCGTTGCGGTGTTTAACACCAAAGCCTATGACCGCCTCTACTTAGAGGCGGCATCGGAGCACGAGCTGTGTTTTATCGAGGCGCACCTTAACGCGCAAACCGCCCCGCTGGCGGCCGGCTTTGCGGCCGTTTGTTGCTTTGTAAACGACACCCTCGACGAGCCGGTACTCGCCCAGCTGGCCGATTATGGCGTTAGCCTGATCGCTATGCGCTGCGCCGGCTTTAACAATGTCGACCTGACTGCGGCCGGGCGTTTGGGGTTGGCGGTGTGCCGGGTGCCCGAGTACTCACCCCATGCCGTAGCAGAGCACACCGTGGCACTGGTGCTGGCGTTAAACCGACATATTCACCGGGCGTTTAACCGGGTGCGCGAGCAGGATTACTCGCTCGATGGTCTGCTGGGGTTTGATTTGCACGGCAAAACCGTGGGGGTGGTGGGCAGTGGCAAAATTGGCCGCTGCTTTGCCCGCATCATGAACGGCTTTGGCTGCCGGGTGATTGTTAGCGACCCGGTGGTTAACGACGAAATGGCGGCCATGGCTACCTACGTGAGTACCGGGCAGCTGTGGGCCGAGAGCGATATTATCTCGCTACATTGTCCTTTATTGCCCGCCACCCGGCACTTAATTAACGCCGATACCATCGCCCAAATGAAGCCGGGCGTTATGCTGGTTAACACCAGCCGCGGCGCGCTGATTGATACCCCAGCGGTGATCGATGGCTTAAAGCGCGGCCAGATCGGTTATTTGGGGCTCGATGTTTACGAAGAGGAGGGCGACCTGTTCTTTGATAACCTCTCGGGCACCATTATTCAGGATGACGTGTTTGCCCGGTTAACCACCTTTCCCAATGTGTTGGTCACCGGCCATCAGGCGTTTTTTACCCGCGAGGCGCTGGCCGAGATTGCCCGTGTTACGGGTGAGAATCTGGATGCCTTTGCCCGCGGCGAGCGCAGTGGGCCCACGTTTGTGGTTTAACCCAAAAGGTTCGTGAATCGCGCCCGGTATCAGGCGTCGGGCATCTGACTAATCGCCCCAATTTAACGTGGCACAGCGCTGGTTGATTGGTGTACAATCCCGCCTTCTTTTTTCCCGGTTTTTTTAGTCTTGGTAGTCCCGTCAGCCCGACAGTGCTTTTGCCCGTGTCGTTTTTTGGCGTTCTACCCGTTAGCGTAGGAAGTGTCCATGTTTGATAAAGACCAGACCATTGCAAATTACGACCCCGAGATCTGGGCGTCCATCGAAAACGAGAGCCGTCGTCAAGAAGAGCATATTGAGCTGATCGCCTCGGAAAACTACACCAGCCCGCTGGTGATGGCCGCGCAGGGCACTAAGCTGACCAACAAGTACGCCGAAGGGTATCCGGGCAAGCGTTACTACGGTGGCTGCGAGTACGTCGACCGCAGCGAGCAGCTGGCCATCGACCGCGCCTGTGAACTGTTTGGCGCCGCTTACGCTAACGTACAGCCGCACTCGGGCTCGCAAGCTAACTCGGCAGTGTACGCCGCGCTTTGTGCGCCGGGCGACACGGTACTGGGCATGAGCCTGGCCCACGGTGGCCACTTAACTCACGGCGCTAAAGTGAGCTTTTCGGGTAAGATGTACAACGCTTACCAGTACGGCTTAAACCCCGATACCGGCCTGATCGATTACGACGAAGTCGAGCGTCTGGCGCTGGAGCACAAGCCTAAAATGATCGTGGCGGGCTTCTCGGCTTACTCGCAGGTGGTGGACTGGGCTAAGTTTCGCGAGATCGCCGACAAAGTAGGCGCTTACTTATTGGTAGACATGGCCCACGTAGCAGGCTTGGTAGCGGCGGGTGTTTACCCCAGCCCAATGCCGCACGCCCACGTGGTGACCTCGACCACTCACAAAACCCTGCGCGGTCCACGCGGCGGTTTGATTTTGGCCGGCGCCGACGAAGACATTCAAAAGAAACTGAATTCAGCCGTTTTCCCCGGCGGTCAGGGCGGCCCCTTGATGCACGTGATTGCCGCTAAAGCGATTAGCTTTAAAGAGGCCATGAGCGATGAGTACAAAACCTATCAGCAACAGGTTGTAATCAACGCTAAGGCCATGGCTAAAGTGTTTATCGAGCGCGGCCTGGATGTGGTGTCCGGCGGTACTGAAAACCACCTGATGCTGGTTAGCCTGATTGGTAAAGAGTACTCGGGCAAAGACGCCGATGCGGCTTTGGGTGAAGCCAATATCACTGTAAACAAAAACGCGGTACCTAACGATCCGCGCTCACCGTTTGTCACCAGCGGCCTGCGCGTCGGTACGCCGGCCATCACCACTCGCGGCTTTGGCGAGAGCGAATGTACCGACCTGGCGCACTGGATGTGTGACGTGTTGGACGGCCTGGAAAACGGCAACGCTGAGGCAGTTATTGCCGAGGTTAAGCAAAAAGTGTTGGACGTTTGTGCCAAGTTTCCTGTCTATGGCAATTAACAGACGCTAGCTACGCGCTAAACCGTTGATCGTAAAAAAGCAGCCTGCGGGCTGCTTTTTTTTGTGCGCCGTTAAGCAGCGGTTGCGTTAATGCTTGACAGCCCGACGCACTGCGCCAAACTTGAGAGGCATTTTTATCAAAAGGAGCTTGAGAATGACCTATAACAATACAAAGGTTCGGGGTAGGTGGGCGCTGTACTTTGCACTGCTTTTATCGCCTGTTGCCTTAACGGATACCGCCACAGCGGTGGATCAATCGCCCCCGGGCGATAGCCATACCCAACGCAAAACTCCGCTTATTTGTACGCTGCCTGTTCAGGCGCCGCCGCCCGATGGCTCGGTCATAGCCTTTTCAGATTTCTCATGGTTACAGTTTATCGCCCTGAACTGGCCGGCGAGTGCCGAGCGCGGCGAGCCGGACTGTGGTGCGGATTTTGGCTCCTCCGGCGATACCGTGTGGCAAAGCTACAAAACCACCGGGCAGTTGTTTTTGCCCAACGCCGCCAACCCCGGCCCCTGGGATGCGGGCAAGACCATGGAGTTTGTCTTAACGTATCGCGCCAAGGCCCCGGCGGGGCTACCGGTGGAGGAGTCCATCAGGCAGGCGGTGGGCGGCTGGCTAACCGATCAGCAGGGCAACCCCACCTACTATTCGATCTCGGTCAATGAGGCGTCTTACGATTACGTGACCAACAATGGCTTTTACAACGCCAGTACGGTCAATGCCGCCGATGCCATCGACTTTCCCGAGGGGGCGTTGGAAGTAAAAGCCGCCTGGCGGGTATTGACCTCAAATGACGATCACAGCCGTTACCACACGATGCGGGCGCAGGTGGCTGAGTATGACAGTAAGGGCGCCGCTACCGGCCGCACGCACGAGGCAAAGGTCGGTTTGGTGGGGCTGCATATTGTGTATCGCGCGCCGGGGTTCCCGCAGTGGAGCTGGGCGACGTTTGAGCAGGTGGATAATACCGAGGGCGCCGACGGTGTGATGGCGTCTTATCACAACAATATGTGCACCGGTGACTACTGTGAGCCTAATGTATCGCCGCTAAGCTCCGGCGCGCCCTTTACCACCCCAAACCAAATTACCCGGGTTACCGCCATCACCGATGAGGTGATGGCGGTTAATCAGCGTTGGCAGGCCAGCGTACGGGGTACGCCGTTTCAGTATTACCGGTTGATTTCGCCCCAGTGGCCCACCGACCCGAACGATCCGGGCAACCCTCAGGGCACACCTTTTCCCGGTACGGTCGCCAACACGGCGCTTGAGAGTTACATTCAGCCCACCAGTAGTTGTATGGATTGCCACAGCACGGCGCGGGTGCCGGGCGGCGCCGTAAAGTCTAACTACAGCTTTATCTTTTTGTTTGCGCAACAGCCAGAGCCTGCACAGCCAGATCCTGCACAAGGAGAGTCGCCATGAGTTATCTCAACGGACCGCGAATCAATTTTTATGGCGGCATCAGCATCAATGTTGATACCGCCAATAACGATCAATACGGCAGTGACGATAAACCGCTACTCGATTTGAACGACGCGTCAGTGTGCTCCAACCAGAGCGACGATCAGGTGATTGAGTATCTGCGCGAGAATGTTAAAAACGCCAGCGGCCAAAACTACTTTGTGCGCGGCGGCTGGAACTACTATGGCGATCACCAGGTGGTGTTGCAGCAGGCAAAAGTGTCATCTAGCGGCCAGCCCGGCGCGATGAGCCAATCCGGAGCGCTGCAAGATTTACCCGTGTATTTGTTGGGTGGGCTGGAGCCCGGCACGGGCAAAGGCCCATACGGTGGCGCGGTAATGGTGGATATTGACCCCACCAGCTCGGTGACCACGCAGATCTATGCCGGTGGTTTGCAAGTGGGCTCGGGCGATACGCCGGCGCTTTTGGTGCACGGCAATGCGGTTAGTCACTCGCGCTTACTGGGGCTGCGTTATTCCCCCAGTCGTGTCCAGCCGCCTTATGTAACACCGGGCTCGGCCTGGGCCAGTGGCACCTTTCAGTTGGCGTTTCGCAAGCAGGATATCGTTTGTATTGATAAGAGTGACCCGGTGTTAAAGGCCATTATGGATGACCCGCGCAGTCAGGGTGTGGTGGTGCGCTATAGCTTGTTTGAGTGTTTTCCGGGACGCGACTCGGACAGTGTGCAGGCCGATCTTAACAACAACCAAAATAACGCCAACCCATCGTTGGGGCGGGTAATTGGCAGCATTGGCCCCTGGTATAGCAGCGAGCTTGCCACCGACCCGCCGGGCCGGCTGCTGCAAAATTTTACACTGGGCGGTGCTCAGGGCCTGGCGTGGCTGGATGAGGCGGGCGCGCGGCTGAGTTTAGATTTGGTGGCGGCGCTTGAGGGCGGCAATATTCGCACCAGCGGCCAGGCCAACACCGGCCCCATTGGCCCCAATCTGGATTACGGCAACCTGACTGTCTTTGCCGGTAATCAAGACGTGGCCACGGTGCCGTCAGACCCGGATGGCTATTATCAATGGGGCGGCTTGTACGATATTCCCCTGAGCGTCGAGGCCGTGGCTCAGCTGAAAGCCGAGCCGATCCGTATCACCAGCGAAAAAAATGCCCTGCAAATTGGCGAATCGCGCCTGCGCATTACCAGTGATGAGCGCAACCTTTATGTCAGCCCGGACGAGACCGGCCAGTTGCTGACGGTGCAGGTGACAGAGCTGGGTGGGCCGGTGCGCACGCCGGTGGTACTGCAGTTGTCCAGTGCGGCGCCGGGTACGTTAAATAATGGTTCGTTTCTGCAGTTTCCCGCGGTGGTCGAGGTGCCTGCCGGCGCGAGTGAAGTGACGATTAAGGTAGGTTTTAGCGATGCCAGTGGCTTTTCTTTGCTGCAAATAGACGCCGTGTGCGCCAACCAATACCATGTGGCGTTTCGCAAGTACCCCGCCCATGATTACAGCGCCTTGATTAATGCCGGTAACATCCCCTGGCAAGAGGTGTACAGCCACTGTTTGCGGTTTTTTTATGTGCTGTTTCCGGCGATGTCCAAGCGTATCCCCTTAAACGATGAGGCTACCATTAAGGCCGTGGCCGCTGAGCTGTTAAAACGTATCGATGACAGTTATCGCCCCACCACACTCTATATGCCCCTAACGCGGGCGTTGTCGCCCGGCAAAATCGCCTTGTTGCGCGCGTATCTTAAACAGGTGCTTGGCGGCAGCTAACCCCGAGTTTTGCAGCGCTGCCATTGCCGGGGCTTGTCACGGTAATGGTGGCGCCCGGCTCTGTTTAAAATTTAACCTTGCATCCACCCGGTAAACTCCATAGAATAGCGCGCCCTTGGGGTACGTGCGTCTCGCGCTCGCCCCAGGTTAACGGCTCTTGGCTTTTACCGGCTACCAAGAGAGCCACTCCTTGTCTCACCGGATTGCCGGGAGGCTACAACCCGTAAGGAGCGATTAATGCGTCATTACGAAATTATCTTTATGGTTCACCCGGACCAGAGCGAACAGGTTCCGGGCATGATCGAGCGTTACAGCGCGACGGTTACCGGTAGTGGTGGTCAGATTCACCGCTTAGAAGACTGGGGCCGCCGTCAAATGGCTTACTCCATCAACAAAATCCACAAAGCACACTATGTTCTTTTGAACGTTGAGTGTAGTGATGAAGCGCTCGAAGATCTGACCACCAACTTCCGCTACAACGATGCTGTGCTGCGTAACCTGGTTATCCGCACTGATGAAGCGATCACCGAAGAGTCACCGATTGCTAAGGCTGATAAAGAGAGCCGTGAGCGCAAGCCACGCGCACCTCGTCCAGAGCGTCGTGACGAGTCTGACGAACAATCTTCAAACGAATCTGACGATTCCGCTGAAGAACAGACTACCGAAAAAGAGGGGGAGTAACCAATGGCTCGATTTTTCCGCCGTCGTAAGTTCTGTCGTTTTACCGCTGAAGGCACCAAGCAGATCGATTACAAAGATCTGGAAACCTTGAAAGCCTACATCACTGAAACTGGCAAAATCGTACCTAGCCGTATCACAGGTACAAAAGCGAAATACCAGCGTCAGCTTGCTACTGCTGTTAAGCGCGCGCGTTATTTGGCTCTGCTGCCGTACACGGACAGCCACGAGTAAGAGACTGACTTGTGCGTGCGCTCGCTGAATTTATTATGCGCGGCCGCACACAGGCTGCAATAGTTGCACTGATTGGGCACTGGATACCATTACTGGGCCCGGCCACTGTTGCACTCGTAACGCTCAGGCGCGGCGCTGCCAATGGCGTGCTGATTTTGCTCTGGGCGATATTACCGGCGATTGTACTGCTGGTAATGCAGCAACAAAGTGCGTTGCTGGCAGTAACGGGCGTTGTCAGTGTGTGTGTCGGGGCCGCAATTTTGCGCCGATCGGCACTTTGGCAATACGCCTTAATGGCCTTAGTGGCCTGTAACACCTTAGGTGTTTTACTGCTGGCGCTGCTAATGCCAGAGGCGGTAGCCCGCATGGTAGAGCTGTGCACCGAGCTGTTTAATCAGCTGCAGGCGCAGTCCGATCAGCCGCTGGGTTTGCCGGTGCCCGACACGACGTTAGTGTTGGCTCTGATGGCGGCCATGACCACCCTAAGTGGTGTATTGGGGCTGATACTGGCCCGCTGGTGGCAATCGCTGTTGTATAACCCCGGTGGGTTTGCGGCAGAGTTTCGCGCCATGCGCCTGGCGCCATTGCCGGCAACGGTATGCGCGTTAGCGGTGGCCTACTGCTACTGGCGCGGTGAGGGTACAGGTATGTGGGTGTTGGTTTTTGCCCAGCCTTTACTGTTTGCCGGTATCGCACTGGTACACGCCATCGTCGCCGCCCGGGGTATGGGGGTGCAGTGGTTGGTTATGTTGTATATCGCAATGGTGGTGCTGCAGCCTTTGACAGCACTGTTGGTTATAGTCGCATTTTGCGACACGTGGTTGAATTTTCGCGGCCGGCTTAGGCCTAAGGCATAGCTGCCGCGCAGCTAATTAAACGTAGAGGGTAAACGAGATGGAAGTTATTCTGCTCGAGAAAGTGGGTAAACTGGGTGCCATTGGCGATAAAGTCAGTGTTAAAGCCGGCTTCGGTCGCAACTTCCTGGTTCCACAAGGCAAGGCTATTCCTGCCACTGCATCAAATGTTGCTGAGTTTGAAGCGCGTCGCGCCGAGCTCGAAGCCGCCGCTGAAGCCAAAAAAGCCGAAGCACAAGTTCGCGCCGATAAGCTGGCTGAACTGTCTGTCACCATCGAAGCTAACGCTGGCGATGAAGGCAAGCTGTTTGGTTCTATCGGTACCCGCGATATCGCTGAAGCGATTACCGCCGCTGGCGTTGCCGTTGTTAAAGCGGAAGTACGCTTGCCAGAGGGTGCGATTCGCGAAGTGGGCGAGTACGACATTGACGTACAAGTTCACGCCGATATCATCCAGGCTGTAAAACTCGCTGTTGTTGCTGAGTAATCGTTACCGCTAGGTAAACGCACGCTCACGCTGACAAAGCGATAAAAATCGGGCACTATCGACAACCTTAACCGGTTGTTGTGGTGCCCGTTTTTTTTGCCCGCTAACAACACCCCGATTAATCCGCTACGTTTGGATCTCAGTTCTATGCCCAGCGACGCCACCGCCCAGTACCGCGAGCCCTCCCAGCCTCAGGGGGCGCCCATGCTGCCCACCTCGGTTGAGGCCGAGCAGTCGGTGCTCGGTGGCTTGATGCTCGACAACAGCCGTCTGGATGCGGTGTTAGAGATCGCCTCAGAGGTCGATTTTTACCGCGAAGATCATCGCCTGATTTTAAAGATGATGATGGAGCTGCAAGAGGACGGCCAGCCGCTGGATGCGGTAACCCTGTCCGAGGCGCTGGAGCGCCACGGCGAGCTGGAAAATGCCGGCGGTTTGGGCTATTTAGTCGAGCTTGCGGCCAACACCCCGAGCGCCGCCAACATCACCGCCTATGCCCGCATCGTGCGCGAGCGCTCGACCTTACGGCAGCTGATTGTTGCCGCCCAGGAGATTAGTCAATCCAGCTTTAACCCCGCCGGGCTAGACTCCGACGATCTGCTGCAAATGGCCGAAAAGCGCGTGGCGCAAATCGCTGAAGACCGCCCCAAAGACGGTGGCCTGCGCGAAGTAAACGGCCTTTTAAAAGAAACCGTCGAGCGTATCGACGAGCTATTCCGCTCCGGCGACGACGTTACCGGGGTAACCACCGGCCTGACGGACCTGGACGGCAAAACCTCCGGCTGGCAACCGGGCGAGCTGATTATTCTTGCCGCGCGTCCCTCGATGGGTAAAACCGCGCTGGCGCTTAATTTTGTCGAAGCGGCGATATTCACCCAGCCCAAGCCGGTGCTGGTATTTAGTATGGAGATGCCCTCGGCTGCGTTGGTGATGCGGATGATGTCGTCTATCGGGCGCATCGACCAAGGCCATATGCGCAACGGTAAACTCACCGAAGAAGATTGGCCCAAGCTCTCAACCGCCGTGAGTAAGATGAAAGATAAACTGCTGTTTATCGACGATACCCCCGGCCTAACCCCGCAAGAAATGCGCGCCCGTACCCGGCGCGTAGCACGTGAACACGGCAACCCCGGCATGATCATGGTCGACTACCTGCAGCTGATGCAGGTGGCCGGCGCCAGCGAGGGCCGCACCCAGGAGATTTCGGAAATCTCCCGCGCCCTGAAAGCTCTGGCCAAAGAATTTGAGTGCCCGGTTATTGCCCTGTCGCAGCTCAACCGAAGTGTCGAGCAGCGCCCCAACAAGCGCCCCATGAACTCCGACCTGCGTGAATCGGGCGCCATCGAGCAGGACGCCGACGTAATCTTGTTTATCTACCGCGACGAATACTACAACGAAGACAGCGCCGAGAAAGGCGTATCCGAACTTATTGTGGGCAAGCAACGTAACGGTGAGGTGGGCACGGTACGCGCCGCGTTTGTGGGTAAATACACCCGCTTTGATAATTTGGCGGCGGAGTATTTTAGTCAGCAGGATGATGGCTATTAACCTATTGTCGCAAAAAACACGTCCGTGTGTTTTTTGCGACGTCGCCGGTTAAATCCGGCGCAAAGGCGCGGCTTTGCTTGGATTGAACCGGCTCGCATTGGCGCTGCCAATGGCGCCCCTCCGTGTGCGCGATCGTGTATTTTACCTACTGCAATAAAAAATACGTCCCTATATTTTTTATTGCGTCGCCGCAAAAAGTCTGGCGCAGAGGTGTGACTCTGCTGGATTTTTGCGCCTCGCATTGGCGTTGCCAATGGCACCCCTCCGTGTGTGCGATCGTTTTGGCCGATAGACGTTGGATGCCTGAGGCAGGTGGTGTTTTCTTAAACCTCATGCTCGTCGAGGTCGCCGGGCGCGACAACAGGCACAAAATCACCTACACCGTCATTCCGGGCGTAGCGCAGCGTAGACCCGGAATCCAGCGACTTTAAACAAACGGTACGTTTGTATCAGCCAAGTGCCGCACTCATAGACACTGGATTCCCGATTGTGGCCGGGAATGACAGCAGACAAAAACTACCGACACCGTCATTCCGGGCGCAGCGCAGCCTAGACCCGGAACCCAGTGACTTTAAACAAACGGTACGCCTGTATCAGCCAAGTGCCACATCCATAGACACTGGATTCCCGATCGGGGTCGGGAATGACGCAGACACAAAACCACCTACACCGTCATTCCGGGCGTAGTGCAGCGTAGACCCGGAATCCAGCGAGTTGGAACAAACAATAGGTCGTCCAGGTAACGCGCCACATTCAAAGAGGCTGAGCTTCTCATCCTAGTCGGCGTCACGCTTCTTCGCGGGAGGGGTGAGCTTAATTTAAGCGTTACTTAGGTTTGGTGCTTATTAAGAGTGCGGCTTTACCT
>NZ_CAXBFW010000041.1:0-17861 GCF_963975215.1 uncultured Gilvimarinus sp. | reverse complement strand
CCTTAAAGACAACCCCCACACGATTGACCGGATGGCCGGCTACCTGGAGAGCCTTGAAGCGGCGGGAATCGAGTTTGATAAATCGCTGATAGCGGAGGGCGACTTTACCACCTGGTCGGGGCTAAACAGTGCCAAGCAATTTTGCGCCATGCAAAACAAACCCACGGCGCTGTTTTGCATGAACGATGAAATGGCCATTGGCGCCATCCAAACCCTAAAGCAACACGGCCTGCGTGTACCGGAAGATATTTCCGTCACCGGCTTTGATGACATCAGCTACGCCCGCTATTGCGACCCGAGCCTCACCACCGTCACTCAGCCCGCCGAGGAGATCGGCAAACTGGCCATGGACATGCTGCTGCGCTTAATTGAGGGGGAAGAACTCGCCCAAGAGGAAAACGTGCTGCCGGCTGAGTTTGTGATCCGCAAAAGCACCGCTGTACCCCGCAAAGACTAAACGGCGCCAACCGCCTTGCGCCTGCATCGCAGGACAAGACGGCTGGCCATTACCGGGCAACGGCCGGCTGACCGGGTAGCTCATCGCAGTAGCGCATCAGCTCCTGCGCCAGCACAATCAGGTGATACAAGGTACTGGCCGGCGCTTCGGCGGCTACGATCTCATCGTCTTGGCCGCGCTGATCGACATAACTGCCCGGAGTCGTGCCACACAGGTAATAGCTAAACAGTGTGTTTACCGCCTCGGCGGCGCGCGCTTCAGCGCCCGGCTCTCCCTCGCGGGCCATCACCAGGCTGGCCTTAATTAACTCGGTTAGCCCCCAGCAACGCTTAGTGTGTTGCAGCACCTCGCCCTGCGGGGTGACCGAATCAAACAGCAAACCCGAATCTGCCTTTAAACCTAACTCCAGCGCGCGACGATACAGCACACCGGTGTAGCGGCTAACCGATTGCCCGCTCAGGCGCGCGTACCAATCCAACAGCCAGACCCACTCCATCATGTGGCCAGGTTCTATCACTTGCCCGGTAGCGCCCTCAGCCAGCGTCCAGTCGGCGTTAAAAAACTCAAAAAGCACGCCTTGCTCCGGGCAAAAAAAGCGCGACTCAAACAAACTAAACAGTTCGCCGGCACGGGCTAACCAGTGCGCCTCACCGCTCGCCTCATATAAAGCCATGCAGGCTTCAAACAAGTGCATATGCGGGTTCTGCCGGCGCACACTATAGGCGTAATCGCCCTCGGCCCAACCGCCGTAATCGGCCGCAAAACGTTTATCAAGATGCCGCACCAGAGCCTCGGCTTTATCCAGCGCTGTGCGCTCGCCGCTCACCCGGTACAGCCACGCGTAGGCCAGCAAAAAAAAGGCGTGGTCATACAGATCTTGCTTGGTATCGATAACCTCAAACTCAGGGTTTAACAGGTGGGTAAAACCACCACCGGCGGTGGGGTGTGCCGCATTCGACTCGACAAACGCCAGCAACCCATGCGCAATATCGGCACCGCGATCACACCAGCCAAGGCTATGAGCAGCGGCAAAAAAGAACGCCTGACGCGCCTGTACCCGCACCCGCACGTTAGCCTTTACGTCGACCTCGCCATCGGGCCGCAAGCGCTCGAAGCTGGCTCCCAAATCCGGATGAATAGACCGCTCACTCCACAGCGGCAGCGCATCGCGTGCAAACCACTGCGTTAACCGCCGTGTCTGACCTTGAATATCGTTACTCATGAATTACCTATTGTTAGCGCCCTAATTTGCCACAGCGGCCATGCCCCTACCGGCCGGCCTGTGCGGGCGAATAATGCCGCACAATGTAACCGGTTTCAAGCGCCCTATGGCGCAACATGACTCAGCTACCCATAAATACGCTAAACTATATCCTATAATTCGAGAGATAGAAGAAGCATTCCAGACTATGACGTTGACCGCGCCCGCTTTAGCGACAAACTTTTGTACGATGGTACGCCTGTACCTAACCGCGGCAACACTTTTACTTTGCCAATCACTCAACGCCGCCAACGCAGAAGCCACACAACAAAATACAACCGGGCCTACCGACACCGCCGGCGCCACCGAAATAAAACTCTGGATTGGCGGCGTAAGCGAATCACGCAAAGCCCACGAGACAGCGGTAATCAGGCTAGCGTTAGAAAAAAGCCGCGAGCGCTACGGCCCTTATGAGCTGAAAGTAACCAACAGCACGCTCTCGCGGCCAAGAACAATTCGCAACTTTAGCGAAGGCACTATGGCTCAGGTAGTCACGGCCCCGGCGCTCGCCTACCGGGTGGACTCAGATGAACAGCCATTAATAATAATTCCAACCCCATTACTACAGGGCTTACTGGGCCGGCGTCAGGCAATCGTCAGGCGCGATCAGGCCGCTGACTTTGGAAAGATTAAGAGCCTCGCGCAACTGCGACAATTTACCGCGGGGCTCGGCTTTGACTGGATTGATCAGGAGTTCTTTCGCGACGCACAGCTGCCTTTTACCACGGGCGCCAGCATCACTCAGCTCTTTAATATGCTCGCTCACGGCCGGTTTGATTACTTACCATTAGGCGTGCTGGAGGCCGAGCAAGCACTGGCACAGTCCGGGCACGCCGCGCAGCTGGTTATCGTTGACAACCTCATCGTTTACTACCCGCTGCCAGTGTATGCCCAGGTTAGCCACAACCACCCCCACATCACCGAGCGCTTAACGTTTGGCTTAGAGGCTGCGCGTAAAGACGGCAGTTTAAATGCGCTTTTTGATCAGTACTACGGCGAGTTTAACGCCGCCGATGCTGACCTTGTTGTTATCGAGCTACCCGGCGCCGCGCCAACCACCAACCCTAGCGGGCGAGAAACTTCGCCTTGAGCGCCAGCTCGACCTCCGGGGTGACAAACTTGCTCACATCGCCGCCCAGCACGGCTATTTCACGCACAATCGACGACGATATATAAGACAAATGCTCGGCCGGGGTCAGAAACAAGCTTTCCATATCCGGTGCTAAGGCACGGTTCATGTTGGCCAGCTGAAACTCGTATTCAAAGTCGGACACCGCGCGCAAGCCGCGCACAACACCCTGCGCACCACAGTCGCGAACAAAGTCCACCAATAAATTATCAAAGCCGCACACTTCCACGTTATCCAGATGCGAGAGCGTGCTTTGGGCCAACTCGACCCGCTGCTGCAAATCAAACATCGGGGCTTTGCGGTTACTGGCCGCCACGGCCACCACCACACGATCAAAGAGACGGCAGGCGCGCTCTACCAGATCTTTATGGCCATTGGTAATGGGGTCGAACGTGCCGGGGTATACAACCTTGCGCATAGTTTATTCTCTGTGTGACATGCGGTGTGGGCGGATACTACAAAAATAGCCCAGTCCTTGCTAGTCGGCACGATAAAAATACAGCCGGTAACAAACACTACCCGCGCGCTTTTCACGGTGCAGCTCCCAGGTATCGGGAACCTGAAACACACTGCCCGGCCCCGACTCAATATAAATCGCGGCGCCATCGGCCAGCCAGGGGCGCGCCGCGAGAGCATCGATACTCGGCTGCCATAAATCGGCGGCAAACGGTGGATCGAGAAACACCAGCTCCAGCGGTGTCTCTATAAGGCTGCTGTTCAGCCACTGCAGGGCATCCATATGCTGCAGGCGCCCGCCACTGGCCCCCAATAGCGCTAAATTGCCAGCCAGCGCTTTAGCGGCCGCCGGGTCGCGCTCGCAAAACGTCATTGAGCGGGCCCCGCGCGACAGCGCCTCTAAACCCAACGCGCCGGAGCCGGCAAACAAATCCGCCCCGACAGCATCCGGCACATAAGGGCCCAACCAGTTAAACAGCGTCTCGCGAATGCGATCGCCCGTAGGGCGCAAGCCATCACACAGAGGAAACTGTAACTTGCGCCCACGCCACTGCCCGCCAATTAACCGCAATGGCTGGCGCAAAGTGTCCCCGGCCGGCTGTCGCCGCGTTTGTTTTGCCACCTATCACTCTCCCCCGCTAGTCAGAAGTGGTAGGATAGCGCCTTTGTCTAGCAGCGATAAGAGCCGCCTACCCACATGTTCTTTAAACGGTTTAGAAAATCCGCCCCCAAAGACGACCCAAAAGTCGAACAACAGCAGCCCGAAGCAGACGAGCAAGCGCAAAGCGAGCCGCCCGAGGCCGAACCCGTCCCGCTCGAACCAGAGGTGCCGGACCCCGCTCTGATTGAGCCCGAGCCGACTCCTGCAGCGCCCGCCGCCGAACCCGAGCCGCAAGCCACCGAGGTGCCGCCTGCCGAGCCCGTGCCCGAAGCACCGGTGGTCAAAGAGGGTTTGTTCGGCCGTATCAAGCGCGGCCTGTCGCGCACCAGCAGCAACTTCTCTGAAGGGCTCGGCAATATCTTTTTGGGTAAAAAAGAAATTGACGATGAGCTACTGGAAGATCTCGAGTCGCAACTGCTGGTAGCCGATGTGGGCATCGAGGCCACCACCGACATTATTGATGACCTAACCGCCCGGGTAGCGCGCAAGCAGCTGGCTAATCCCGAAGCACTCTATGACGCCCTTAAGGCATCACTGGCCGAATTGGTCGCGGGCTCCGAGCAGCCGCTGATTATCGACACCAGTAAAAAGCCCTACGTTATTTTAATTGTCGGCGTGAACGGTGTGGGTAAAACCACCACCATCGGCAAGCTGGCCAAGCGCTTACAGGGCGAAGGCAAATCGGTGATGCTCGCGGCCGGCGATACCTTCCGCGCCGCGGCAGTCGAGCAGCTGCAGGTGTGGGGCGAGCGCAACAATGTGCCGGTTATTGCGCAACATACCGGTGCCGACAGCGCCTCGGTCATTTTTGACGGGGTCCAGGCGGCTAAGTCGCGCGGCATTGATGTGCTGATCGCCGATACCGCCGGGCGCCTGCACAATAAAGATCACCTGATGGAGGAGCTGTCTAAGGTGCGCCGAGTGATGGGCAAACTGGATGACAGCGCCCCCCACGAGACCTTATTGGTGCTGGATGCCGGCACCGGGCAAAATGCCGTCAGCCAGGCCGAGCACTTTATTAAATCGGCCGGGGTCACCGGCATCGCCCTGACCAAGCTCGACGGCACCGCCAAGGGCGGGGTGATTTTTGCGCTTACCAAACAATTTGGCTTGCCTGTGCGCTTTATCGGCATTGGCGAGGGCATCGACGATTTGCAGCCGTTTGTGGCCAAACCCTTTATCGAGGCATTGTTTGAGCGGTGATTCGCTTTCAGAACGTCACCAAACGCTACGCCACCGGGCAGGAGGCGCTCAGCCGGGTTGATTTGCAAATCAACCGCGGCGAGATGGTGTTTTTAACCGGCCACTCGGGCGCCGGCAAAAGCACCTTGATGAAGCTTATTATGCTGATGGAGCGGCCCAGTAACGGGCATATCGAAATTGGCGGACGCGACACCAGCGCCATCAGACGCAGTGGTATTGCCCACTACCGGCGCGACATCGGCGTAGTGTTTCAAAACCACCAGCTACTGTTTGACCGCAGCGTGTTTGATAACGTCGCCCTGCCACTTCAGGTGGCCGGCTACCACGCCTCGGATATCGGCCGCCGGGTGCGCGCGGCGCTGGATAAAGTGGGGCTGCTGCACAAAGAGCGGGTCAACCCGGTTACCCTGTCCGGCGGCGAGCAACAGCGCGTGGGTATCGCCCGCGCGGTGGTTAATAAGCCCGCCTTAGTGCTGGCCGATGAGCCCACCGGCAACCTCGACCCGGAGCTCTCGGCCGAGATCATGACGCTGTTTCGCCAATTTAATGAGCTGGGCGTCACTTTGATGATCGCCACCCACGATATCGATTTAATCGAGCGCATGAATAAGCGCGTACTGCAACTGGCCGAGGGCCGGGTGATTGCCGGTGGTACGCCGCAATGAACCGCTTTAACCCTAAGCGCAAACCGGCGCCGCCACCACGCAAGCCCGCGCCGCGCGCTCAGGGCGCGATCCAGAGCAAAACCGCCTGGCGCCACCGGCTAGAAGCCTGGCAGGCACACCACAGCGATTGCGCCATCCAAAGTTTACTGCGCCTGCTGCGCTCGCCACTGCAAAGCACCCTTACCTGGCTGGTGGTTGCCATCGCCACCGCCCTACCCGCCACCCTCTATGTGGCGCTGCTCAACATCGAGTCGCTGGGCTATCACTGGCAGGACTCGAGCCAAATTTCGGTGTTTGTAAAACCCGCCGCCAAACCCCAGGCCATTGAGCAGTGGGCAGGCGCATTGCGAGACAGGCCAGAGATCAGCGAAGTCGTTTACGTGAGCCCCGAGCAGGCCCTGGTAGAGTTTAAAACCTACTCTGGCCTTGGCACAGTACTGGATGATTTAACCGAAAACCCGCTACCGCCAGTGCTGCTGGTGCAACCGAGCGATCAGACCACCGGTGGCGCACTACAGGCACTACTGGACGAGCTAAACAGTCACGGGCTAAGTGACGATGCACGGCTGGACATGATGTGGGTTAAGCGTCTGGAGCAACTCGTCGAGTTGGCCAGCCGCGGAGTGTTTTTTCTGGCCGCGCTACTGGCATTAGGCCTGCTGTTGGTGGTGGGCAACACCATCCGGCTCGCCATCGAGAGCCGGCGCGACGAGATTTTAGTGGTTAAGCTGGTGGGCGGCACCGATGCCTACGTGCGCCGGCCATTTCTTTACACCGGCCTCTGGTACGGACTGGGCGGCGGGCTAATCGCCCTGCTGTTACTGGCGCTGGGGCTCGCCTGGCTCGAGGCGCCGGTGGCCTCGCTAGCGGAACTTTACCAGAGCGAGTTTAGTCTCAGAGGCCTGAGCCTGACCCACAGCCTGCAATTGGTGCTGGCCGCGGGGCTGATTGGCCTTGCCGGGGCTTGGCTTGCGGTGGGCCGTCATTTGGCACAAATTGCCCCACGCTAGTGAAGTCTTTTGTCCACACTGTGAAGTCGCCCCAGTTAAGAATCGTCAAACCCTTGTTTTATATAGATTTTTTATCTATGCAAGGGAACTTTCCGGTATTGGCAGGCTCAAAGAATCAGTGCTAGACTAACTGGCCCTGCAATTAAGGCGCAGGGTTAAATCGGTATTTACTGGGAGTCACAATTATGGGCACAAGCCTACAGCCAATGGGGAACCTCGCACCGGGTGCCAACCTCAATGCCTATGTGCAGGCTGTCAGCGGCTTTTCTGTTCTCACAGCACAAGAAGAGCAGACCCTCGCTGAAGACCTTTACTACAACGACAGCCTCGAAGCCGCCCGCCGGTTGGTTATGGCGCACCTGCGTTTTGTGGTTCATATCGCCCGCTCGTACAATGGCTACGGTCTGCCGCTGGGGGATTTAATCCAAGAGGGTAACGTCGGCCTGATGAAGGCAGTAAAGCGCTTCAACCCAGAAAAAGGTGTACGTCTGGTATCGTTTGCGGTGCACTGGATTAAAGCCGAAATTCACGAATTTATCTTAAAGAACTGGCGCATTGTGAAGGTGGCCACCACCAAAGCACAGCGCAAACTGTTCTTTAACCTGCGCGGCGCTAAAAAGCGTTTGGCCTGGCTCACCAACGATGAAGCCAAAGCCGTCGCCGAAGATTTAAACGTCGACGTTAAACACGTGCGCGAGATGGAGAGCCGTCTCTCCTCTTACGACGCCGCGTTTGACGCCCCGGAAAACGACGATGAAGACAGCCATTTTGTCGCGCCGGCGCACTATCTGGAAGACAAACGTCAGGACCCTGCTGCGCAGCTTGAAGCCGCCAACTGGGAAGAGACCAGCGTCAGTAGCTTAGAGAACGCCATGGAGCAGCTGGACGACCGCAGCCGCACTATTTTGCAGCGCCGCTGGTTAAGCGACGACAAATCTACCCTGCACGATTTGGCCGCCGAGTATGGCGTATCCGCCGAGCGCATTCGCCAGCTCGAGAAAAACGCCATGAAAAAAGTTAAAAACATGATGACCGAAGCGGCCTAAACCAACCGCACCGGCCACCGCAAGCCGCGCACTGCGCGGCTTTTTTGTGTCAGCTGTTATTACCCTGCATTTGCGCGACTCGCCCCGCTATAATACTGGCTGAATATCCCACGGAATAAACCATGCCCAAATTTATATTCAGTGTCGCCGCCGCTTATGGGTTTATCGCCGTAGCGTTGGGCGCCTTTGCCGCGCACGGGTTAAAGGGTAAACTGCCCCCCGAATTACTCGGCGCCTTTCAAACCGGTGTGCAGTACCAGATGTACCATGCTCTGGCATTGCTGCTGGTGGGGCTTTGGTCGCTACAACAGCTACCAACGGGCGCTCTGGCTTGGCTAACACGCGCCAGCGGCTTGTTTATCGCCGGCACCTTGCTGTTTAGCGGCAGCTTGTACGCACTAACCCTCACCGGTATTGGCCTGTTTGGCCCCGTCACGCCACTGGGCGGTGTATGCCTGCTGCTCGGCTGGCTGAGCCTTTTTATCGCCGCATTAAAATCTTTTTAAGGATCTCACACTGCCACATGACCGACATCCCAGAGTTTCGCCCCGAGTTTAAAGACAAATCCATCCGCAGCTTTGTGATTCGTGCCGGTCGCATGACCGACGGGCAAAAAAAAGCCTTTCAACAATACTGGCCCAAATACGGTGCCAGCTTATTTGCCGGAAGTTTTGAACCCAACGAGCAGTTTGGCCGCACGGCGCCGCTGGTGCTCGAAATTGGTTTTGGCATGGGCGACTCTCTGCGGGAGATGGCGCTGAACGAGCCGGACAAAGACTTCGTCGGCATTGAGGTTCACCCGCCGGGCGTCGGCCGTTTAATCCACACCGCCGGTGAAGCTGGCGTCGACAATTTAAAAGTGTATATGGCCGATGCTACCGATGTACTGGATGACTGCTTTGCCGATGCCAGCCTCGATCGCGTGCAAGTGTACTTTCCCGACCCATGGCACAAAAAAAAGCACCACAAGCGCCGTATTATTCAGCCCGAGTTTGTCCAGCGTATACGCGGCAAGCTTAAAACAGGTGGCTTGCTACACTTTGCCACCGACTGGGAAAACTACGCCGAGCATATGAAAGAAGTGATGGACGCCGCCGAGGGTTATAGCAACACCCAAACGGACGGTGGATACTCGCCGCGACCGGATTACCGCCCCATCACTAAGTTTGAAAAGCGCGGCGAAAAACTCGGCCACGGCGTGTGGGATTTGCTTTACCAACGCAACCGTTAGCAACGAGCCATTACACACGGCACAGGGAGTCGCCCGGGAGGCAAACAGTGCACCTATCATGGCAGTCGACGACGCAAAAACGCGCACTGCTAAGCGCTGCCCTGGTTGCGCTTAGCAGTGCACTTTACGCCAGCGGAAACCTACCACTTGCCAATGCCATCGCCCTGCCCGTATTTACCTTGCTTATCGCGTTACACGCCTGGCTTACCATAAACCGCGATGCCAACGCCTGGGTTGCGCTGAGCCTTTGGCTCATTACGTTAATAACTGGCTTTGCCATTGCCTTATACCGGCCTGGCGATTTCAACTACCCGGTGGCGCATCACTTTGGCGATTTAGAGTTTACGCTCTACGCCAACCTTGCCAAGGCGTTGGCAGGCTATGTCATTATTATTTGGCTTTGGTCGTCTTACGGTTTAGGGCGGCGCAAAAGGCGAGTGCCGACAGCGCTGCTCATCGGCGGCGGGATATTGGCCATATTATGCGCGGCGCGGTTTATCTTTCAAATCGGCTGGCAGCCCAAATTGCCCGACGGCATCCTTTGGTTTGTGCTTATTAATGTCGGGATTACCGTGGTGGCCGAAGAGGCTTTTTTTAGATTGCTGCTGCAAGACGGCTTGGCCAAGCTCGCGCTAACCGTCGGAGCAAAAAAAACACGCGCAGCACAGTGGAGCGCCGCAGCCGTTGCGACACTGATTTTTACTTTGGCCCATGCGCCTATTACGCACCCGCTATTTTGGCTCTTTTTATTAGCCGGCGGCGTTTATGCGCTGGTGTACCAATACACGGGCCGTTTTAGTGCCGCCATCGCCACACATTTTGGTGTGAACATACTGCACTTCACGTTATTAGAATACCCGCTGACGCTCTAGCAGGCTGTTACACCCGCTCGGCTGATGTCACCATTTTTTCCTGTACGTGTTCGGCCAGCCCCACACCCGCCTCAGACATCGTCAGATAGGTTTCATCGGCACCGGCCAGGTTAATTTTATCCGCTTCATCCTGAAACAAACTGTGGGAGGCAATAAAGCCGCTGTATCCTCGCTGACGCAACTGGCGGGCAGCGATGATCTTAGCCTCCAGATCGCTCATGCTGAGAATCACCGCACGGATGCTGCTCATCTCCACGCCCTGCCAAAACACCTGATCCTCGGCGTCGGCAAACATTACCGCACGCCCGGCTTTACGGTGCCGATCCACTTTACCCGGGTCGGAGTCGAGCGCGATTAATTTGGTGGTTTTACCGCTGAGCTGATCGTAGGCGGCCGTGCCGGTGCGCCCCATACCAAATATCAAAACCTCGGCATCACCCAGCGAGATTGGCTGCTGATCGGGGTGATGAATGTTGCGCTCGAGCGGCAACAGCCAGCGTGACAGCTTCTCATAAAAGGGGTGCGCCGCCCGGTTAAGGGGCGCCGAGACGACAAAAGAAACCGCCACTGCCAGAGCCAGCGGCACTAGCCACTCGGGTAATACCGCGGCCGCCACAATAAGCCCAAACTCGCTGTAGTTTGTCAGGGCCAAACCACTCAGAAACGCGCTGCGTGCGCGCAACTTAAACAGCACCAGCAATAAGAAAAAGCCGACACCCTTAAGCGGCAATAACAGCATCGCAACCGCCGCCAGAATAAAGGCCTCTTTGCCCGGCAGGCCACTCATGCCAATTTGCAAAAAGAAGCCGACCAGGAACACCTCTTTGATACTCCACAAAGAGTTGGACAGCTCGGTGGCACGGCGATGCTGCGCCAGCAACACGCCAAAAGCCAACGCGCCCAATTCGGAGCTTAACCCAAGCGCCTCAAAGCCCATCCCGCCAACCACCAGCGCCAGCAACAGCCCCAGCAGAACCATCAGCTCGTCGTGACCACACACATCTAATAATTTAAAGAGGACGGGCCTAAGCAGCGGCAGGCCCAACACCAACGGTGCCCACACAGAGGGGACTTTACCGCTAGCGACGGAGATAACCAGCAGTGCAATAAGATCCTGCACCACCAAAATGCCAATAGCGACCCGGCCGTGAAACGCCCGCAGCTCTCGCTTGCTGTCCAAAACCTTCGCCGCCAGTACGGTACTGGAAAACGACAGGGCAATAGCCAGCAGCACCGACTCATACCAGGTAACGTCCAGCAACATGTACATACCGGGGGTTAGCAAGGCGACGGCCAACACAAAGTGCAGGATGCCACCACCGATCACCTCCGGCTGCACCAGGTTGCGCACCCGGAGCTTTAGCCCAACGGTAAACAACAGTAGCAGTACGCCAATATGCGCCACATGCGCGATAATTTCATCGCCATTGGCCGGCAACTCAATAAAATGGCTCAAGCCGCTGATGGCAAAGCCCGCGGCCAGATAGCCCACCAATGGCGGCAACCCAACCGTGCGCACCATTAACCCTAGCGTGAATGCACACGCGATCCATACTGCTTCTAACATTCCTGAGCCTTCGTCTGCCTTGAGCTGTAGATATCGCCACGGCCTGTGGCGAACCTTGATTCCGTCACCGCGCTACCACTGTGAAAAACCACCTTGAAAATAGCGTCGAATATCCTTACTTTACCCTATGTTGCCGGCCACACTGCTTGGCCCGCAACCCGCGCGGGACGACCCGAGCGGCAGAGTTATCTGACTATCTCTAACCGGGGACGACCCCGCCCCGATGAGATTACCAAACATGTCGTGGTTTTACTTGCTTTTAGCCGGGCTATTCGAGGTTGTATGGGCCGTGGGCTTAAAATACTCCGAGGGTTTTACCCGCCTTTGGCCCAGCGTTGCCACACTCGTGGCCATTATTATCAGCCTGTCGTTACTGGGCTTATCGCTGAAAGAACTGCCGATTAGCACCGCCTACGCCATCTGGAGTGGCATTGGTGCGGTGGGGACTGTGATCCTCGGCATATTCCTTTTTGGTGAGGCCGTATCGGCTTTGCGCCTTGTCTGTATTGCCCTTATACTCACGGGCATTGCCGGACTAAAACTAACCTAGGACACACCATGGAAGCACTGTACGACGAACACCCCGTGATGTTTAAAAACAATCCTTTGGGGTTTATTCTGGCGCTGCTTTTGTGCCTAGTGGGGATTGGCATTATTATCCTGCTGATATGGCACCTCAACAACAAATCATCGCGCCTGATGGTAACCAAATCCGATGTTTTGTATGAGAAAGGCCTACTGAGCAAAGAGCGCTCGGAGCTGAACATTACCAGCATCCGTACCGTTAAAGTAAAGCAGTCCTTCTGGAACCGTATTTTTGGCACCGGCACCATTGAGCTCTACACCGCTGGCGACTCGGCCGAGATTATCGCTGTGGGCATGCCGGACCCAAACCGCGTGCGAGACATCATTAAAGCTCACGACTAACCGAGGCGTTTATGGGCAGCGACGAAAAGGACAAGCGTCAGGCGCGAGCCACCCTTATTGGCATTGTGGCGGTATTACTGTTAGCGGTGATTGCCACCGTGTTGCTACTGCCAATGCTCGGCGATATTACCGACGGAGCCTTCTCGCAGGGCTTAGGCCTTAAAGACGCGGCCGTTATCTCATTTTTTGTCACCACCGCGCTGCTCGTAGTGTTTGCCATAACCTCCGGCGACGGGCTGATTGGCGAGATACAGTTTGTACTCGGCGGCTTTTTTACCTTTTTTATTATCATCTGGCTGATGATCGCGTGGATTTTTTAGTCTGCGTAGGCATTGGCCCCAACACAGTGTAATTTTTATGAATGTGACCCGTACTTTATTAGCACTCGCCCTACCTGCAACTGTGCTGGCCAGCAACGCCTGCCTCGCCGATAACGAGCGCGGTTTTTTTGCCGGCGCTGGCGTCTCGGCGGTGAATGCCGACGACGAAAGAAGCTACGACGGCGCCGACCTATGGGTAGCTGAGCTGTTTGCCGGCTACAAGTACAACAGCTTGCTGGGCGCCGAAGTGCGCTACGGCACAGGCCTGGGCGCCGACACCGTCTATCTGGATGGCGACGACACCATCGAGGCTGATATGGATATTGATAATTATCAGGCTATTTACTACCGCGCCGAAGCGACCAATCAACACGGCCGGTTTTATGCTTTGCTGGGCTACTCCAGCCTCGATTACAGCATCGAGAGCAGCAACCTCAGCACCGACGGCTTCTCTTGGGGCCTAGGTTTTGGCTGGTATATCGCCCCTCAGTGGAACCTCAACTTTGAGTATAAAAACCTGGCCGATGTCGATAGCCAGGAGTTTACCGCCATTAGCGCCAACCTGGATTACCGCTTTTAAACCGTGGCCGACCTGTTGGAAAAACCGGTGCACTGCCCTTTTTGCGATGCACCGCTAACTCTGCTAATCGACGATTCCGCCGGCACGCAGCGCTACACAGAAGATTGCCATGTGTGCTGCCAGCCCATGGACGTCAATGTCTGGGTCGCTAGCGACGGTGACGTGAGTGTCACCGTCGAGCAAGAATAATCAGGGCTGCAATACAGCTTTGACCGCGGCCTTTAGCTCGTCGCTATCGGGGGTTACCTTGCTGCCAAAGTGCTGCACCTCCCCGGTCTCGCCATCCAGCAGGTACTTATTAAAGTTCCAGCCCGGCTGCTCGCTCTGAGCCCCCAGATAGGCAAACAAACCATTGGCCTGCTCGCCCGTCACGGGGGTGGGGGCCAGCATGGTAAAGCTCACGCCGTAGTTGGTGTAGCAAATAGTGGCGGCCTCTTCTTCGGACTTGGCAGCCTGCTTAAAGTCATCACTGGCAAAGCCTACCACCACGAGCCCCTGATCGGCATACTCCTGATGCAACGCCTCCAACGCCTCAAATTGCGGCGTAAAACCACAGTGGCTAGCAGTATTCACAATCAGCGCATCTTTACCGGCTAATAGCTCGCACAAGTTCGCATTCTCGGTGGAGTGCAGTTTGCGGTATTCGCCCTCTAAATACGCCGGGCAGCTGGCCGCCTGCGCTAAAGCGCCATTAAAAGCCAGTGATACGATTAGAGCCATTGAGGTTTTCATGTTCGAATCCTGTTGTATGAGAATTAAGTTACTCGCGGTATAGGCTTTACGTCAGCCACCATGGATTGGATGACTTCATTCACCCGGCTGAGTCCTGTTATGATCTTACTCCGACATTCAGCTAAGACCAAATAAGCCATGCGCATCCCACGTGTATATTGCCCCGTAGAGCTCAGCCTTAACACTCCCATCCGGCTGGATGACAACGCGGCGCACTACTTAGGCAAAGTGTTGCGCATGAGTGCCGGTCGCCCACTGGTGGTATTTAACGGCCGGGGTGGCGAGTATTATGGCGCCATTACCGAGGTGGCCAAAAAGTACATCGAGGTCACGTTGGATACCTACGACGGCGACGAGCGGGAGTCTCCGCTAGCCATTGAGCTGGCTGTTGGACTATCACGCGGCGAGCGCTGGGATTTGGTTCTACAAAAAGCCACCGAACTCGGTGTAACGCGTATCGTGCCATTGGTGACAGAGCGCACCGAGGTAAAGCTTAAAGGTGAGCGCCTGGAAAAAAAGTGGCAACACTGGCAACAGATTACCATCAGTGCCTGCGAGCAGTGCCAGCGCAACCGCCTGCCCGAGCTTGCGCCGCTAACCCTGTTAAGCGACTACTTAGCGAGCGCCGATGCAGAGCAAAAGTTTGTCTTGCATCATCGCGACAGCCAGGGCTTACCGGCAGCGCTTACGCCACACAGCGCCGCGTTACTGATTGGGCCCGAAGGCGGCCTTAGTGAAGATGAGATTATCACCGCGCGCAACGCAGGCTTTAATCCGCTGACACTCGGCCCCCGGGTCATGCGCACAGAGACCGCACCACTGGCGGCCATTAGCGTGCTGCAGTATCAGTGGGGGGATTTTGCATCATAAAGGTTAAGTGCTGCTTAACACCGGGCCATTCATCGGCCGTAATACTGTAAAGCACCGAATCACGTATACGCCCATCGCGCATCTGCATATGCTTGCGCAACAGCCCTTCGTATTTTGCGCCAATACGCTCAATGGCATTACGCGAGCGGCGATTGAGACAGTCGGTTAAAAACTCGACCCTCAGACAGTCCATTTGCTCAAAAGCCTGACACAGCAATAAGTATTTAGCCGTGGTATTTACCCCCGTGCGCTGAAAGCGCTGTGCAAGAAACGTAAAACCAATTTCAACCCGGCGGTGCTCGGGGACCGCACGCATAAAACGGGTCGAGCCAATCACCGTATTATCCGGCTGATAAATAATCGCGTAAGTAAGACCCAGCCCCGCCTGATAATCGGCCAGCGCTTTTGCCAAAAATGCCTGTAACCGCTCCGGCGCCGGCACAATCGTCAGAAACAACTCATGCAAATTACCATCGGCAATAGCGGCCGTTAAGCCGGGCAAATGATGCGGCTGTAAGGGCTCGAGGCGAACTTCATTTAAACTTAACGAGTACCGTGAAAATTCCATAATGTCTCCTTCTACGCCGCAGAATAAACGCTCAGGCCGACACAAAAAAGCCCGCCTGGTTGCAGCGGGCTTATGTCACAATCGCCAGCGCCGCCCGTTAGGGTGCGATGGCAATCATTGCTGTGGTATTACCGTATTGAGTCGTCATAGGGAGAGTATCTTCGCTGCCAATAGGTGCGTCAAGTTAGCGCAAAGGTTACGCACGTGCTGCGCTTAACGTCATGTTGGGCAACGCTATGTGGCGCACTTTTTTTGCGTGTCGCTCAATCACCAAACCTGTTGCGCCGCCACGGGGGCAAAACACCACAGGTCAAAGACTATTGATTAGCGCGGTGAGGAAAACGTCAGGTAGGCTTGCTCGATCTTCGCCAGGGCGGGAATAACCGCTCGCTCACCGGCCCAGGTAACCACAAGATCGTCGTACTCCGCTGGCGGGACATCGTCTAACTCGGCAATTTCGTCTGACGTAACGCGAGCCAAACGAGGTAAGCCCTGAGTCAAAATGGCGATAAAGCTTAATGAATCGTTAATTCCGGTGGTATTGAGCACCGCAATCCGACAGCGGCTATGAAAACCCGGGCGCGCTTGTCCGTTCATGATCTCTAAAGAAATAATCGGAATATCGAGTTCACGCCAATTAACCTCACCCAACAACCAGTCGGGGGCGTTGTCTACTGGCTGAATGTCCGCTACCGGCACAATCTCGGCGACAGTAACGTTGGGCAACAGCAACAGAGACTCGCTAAGAGGCACCAACAAGCTCGCCACCTCTTGATACTGATCGGATTCTATTTGATGTTCCGCTCTCATGAGCTTACTGCCCCTTTCATCACATTAGTTTGATTGATGTAATCAATAAAATTAGCGGCCAGCTGAGCCGGCGTGCCGGTAAAATCAACAGTCTGAGTGGCCTGGGCGGCCAGTGGCATTGAGTCGACTACGCAGCTGTCGGGCTGCTGTATCCAAACCTGTCCTTTGTGCTGTTTTACAAACCGGCAACTAGCAGCGCCATCGTTTCCCATACCAGAAAACACAATAACACCGCATTGCTCTTTTTTTACACTGGCCACATTGGCCAACAGCTGGTCAATGGAGGGTTGATAACGCCCCCCCCAGGGTTCGTCGTATACCACGAGCGTGCAGTTTTCCAGCACTTCAACTCTTTGCGTCGGGTCAATAATCGCCACGGTATCGGGCTCAATCACCGCGCCCTGCTCGGGTATGACACCGCGATAAGCCCCGCTTTTACCAAGCATGGTAACCAGCGAGCCACAGTACTCACGATCAATGTGCTGGGCATACAAAAAGCCGGTATTTAAACCAGCCGGCAACGCCTGCAGAAACTCACGCACCGGCTGCGGGCCGCCGGTCGAGGCGGCCAGCACCCAAATTTTTTGCGCCGGCTTACAGTGCGCGAGGTTTACCTCGCCAATCAAACGTTGCAGGCGCGAGCACAAACGATTCGACCACTGCAGCCGCGCGGCGGCATCAGCGCTAACCTCACTGCTATCGCTCAGCAGTACCGGTACTTCGGCGGTCGCCAACAGCACTGTTAATACTTCACTGGCTCCGCAGCGCTCATCCTCGACGTGGGTAACGTCAACCAACCAGGCATCCAGCCCCGCAATACGCTCTAAGTCGTCTACATCTAAATCGGGTAGTGCCGAGCGCTCGCTTTTCGACAGCGCTAAACTATAGTCGACTCGCTGCCCCGTTTGCGCCACCAGCGCACTTAATTGTCGCAGCTTATGCTCGCTATCGACTAACAATCCCAACCCCAGGGGTTTCACGCGGTTACTCGTCCTGCTCGTCGATTAACTCTTGGATATTACCCAGCAAGATTTCCTCTTGGTACGGCTTACCCATATAGCGATTAACACCTAAATTAAAGGCTCGCTCACGGTGTTTTTCACCCGTACGCGAGGTGATCATAATAATTGGCAAATGCTTAAGGCGCGAGCTAGTGCGAATATTTTTTGCCACCTCAAAACCATCCATCCGCGGCATTTCAATATCGAGCAACATAACATCGGGCACGGTATCCTGCAGCAGTAAGATTGCCTCGGCACCATCTTTTGCTGTCACTACACGATAGCCTTCGCGCTCCAGGAAGCGGCCGGTCACTTTGCGCACCGTCACCGAGTCATCCACCACCATAACGGTTTTTTCGTCATCTTCTTTATCGGCGTGCTCTGTTCTGGCAAAGGGCTCGAGCAAGGTAGACTCCGCCAGGCCCAGCGCCAACTGCTCGCGAATTAAGGCGTGCAGATCCAAGATCACCACCACCGACCCATCACCCATTACGG
>NZ_CAXBFW010000040.1:0-19310 GCF_963975215.1 uncultured Gilvimarinus sp. | reverse complement strand
ACTGCCAGTGTTGCGCTCTCCCAGCTGAGCTAAGGCCCCGAAAGAGGTGCGCATACAAACGTGAGGCAGATATCAGCATAGAGAGTCATTAGTTTCAGGCCTGCAGCGCCCAACCACACAACCTAAAGCGGCACCTCAAATCCTGTGAGGACCCATAACTTACCCCATCACACTCCGCTTGAATTACTAAACTAAACCACTATACTGTATATACATACAGCTCATCAGTGCCCAACCATGACCGACATTGAACAACTACTACGCGAACGCCGCATTTACCGCGGGGGGCAACTCAGCCCTCCGGCGGCTGTACGCTCCAGTGGTTTTGCGGAGCTAGACAATGCCCTGGGCGGCGGCCTGCCCACCTCTGGCGTGTGCCGTTTACAGTCGGATACCGGTATTGGTGAGCTGCGCCTGCTGATGCCTTATTTGCGCCAAGATAGTCGCAAATTGATTGTGCTAATCAACCCGCCGGGCAGCCTCTGCGCCGATTTTTGGGTAAATGCCGGCTTTTCCAGCGAGCAGCTTTACGCCGTGCGTACCGACCACAAGCAGGCCCTGTGGTGCGCCGGGCAATGCCTGCAAAGTGGTTGCTGCCTGGCCGTGCTGATATGGCAGCAAGATCTTGCCGTGGCCGACGTTAAACGCCTGCAATTGGCGTGCGATAAAGGCCCGTGCGCACTGTGGCTGCTGCAAGGTTACTCGCGCCATGCTCCGTCACTGCCCCTAACCTTGAGCATGAGCCTTGCCCCCGCCCCCAGCGGATTGCAAGTGAGCGTCACCAAGCGTAAAGGCGGCTGGCCCACCGGGCCTATTTTGCTCGACTGGCGCCAACACTGGCCCGAGCTGGTGCTGGAGCCACTACCTGACAATGTTCACCCGCTACCGCAACCGGGGCGGCGCCAGCGGGCCTAGCCATAATATGCTTTGGCTTTACCTTCACTTTCCGGCCCTGCAGCTGGATAGCCTGCCCCCCTCCCCGCAGCCGTTGGCCGTGGTTTGTGAGCAGCGCTTTCACGTGTTGCAGCTTAACCCCCCGGCTCAGGCACAGGGTGTACGCACCGGCATGGGCATGGCGCTGGCCTGCTCTTTAAGCCGTGAGTTGCAGGTAGTGCCTTACCGCCCGGAGTTTAGTGGCGAGCGTTTGCGGGAGTTGGCGCACAGTCTTTACCCGTTAAGTGCGGATATCAGCGTATTTGAGCCCGACGGTTTACTGTTAAAAGCCGGCCCAATGCTGCGTTATTACACAGGGTTAACACCCTACTGGCACGCCATACAACAGCAACTGCAACATGAGCGCTTGCGCCACTTCGCCGCCACAGGCCTGCGCCCCTTTACCGCGCGCGCCGTAGCAAGAAGCGAAATTACCCACATCACCGTCGAGCAACAACCGCTAACCCAACAGTGGCAAAGCTTACCGCTTAGCGCGGCGGACTTAGCGCCGCGAGCACAACATGAACTAGCAAGGCTGGGTTTAAAAAACCTAGGGCAATTAACGGCTTTGCCGCGCTCAGAATTGGCCGAGCGGATCGATGCCGCTAGCCTGCGTTACTTGCAACAACTTACCGGCGATCAACCACACCCGGTAGACTTTTACATTCCGCCGGCGCACTTTCAGCAGTACCGCGAGCTTGTGTGCGAAAGTGATACAACGGCGGCGCTACTGCCACCGTTAAACCTAACACTGCAGTCACTAGAACATTTTTTACGCCAGCGCGATCAGGTAACCGAGCAATTACAACTTACCCTGCACCTACGGCGCGACCGGCTGGTTAACCTGGAGGTTTACGCCGGCGCAGGCGAAGACTCGGCGCCGCTATGGCAGGGTTTAATTGAGCTTAAGCTGGAGTCGGTAAGCCTGGAGGAGCCTGTTTACGCCTACACATTAAGCGCCCATCGCACCTTTGCCCGCGAGGCAATAGCCGGTGATTTATTTGGAGAACACCCCGCGATTACACCGGCGCAATTACTGGCACGCTTACAAGCCAAACTGGGGCGAGATGCCATTACTCAAACCGCGCTAACTAACGACTTTAGGCCGGGCCATACAACCCCCACCCATACCGCAAAACACTGTGCACTTACGCCGCATTCACTTAGGCCCAGCCTATTAAAAAGCAAACCCAAAGCCACGGCCGAACCTTTGGTATTGGTGCATGGCCCGGAGCGTATTGTGACCGGCTGGTGGGATCAACAAACCCTATCGCGCGATTATTTTGTGGCCCGCAACCGGGCCGGGCGCTGGCTATGGGTATACCGCTCGCTTAACCCGCCCGATAAAAATTGGCATATCCACGGCTATTTTAGTTAAGGCCAACACAGTTATTACGCTATGCATTACGCCGAGTTGTTTTGTCAGAGTAACTACTCTTTTTTAACTGGCGCCTCACACCCCGAGGAGCTGGCAATACGCGCGTGCGAATTAGGTTACCGCGCCTTAGCCATCACCGACGAGTGCTCAGTAGCCGGCGTGGTTAAAGCCTATACCGCGATTAAAGATCACAAACTACCCATAAAATTAATTGTCGGCAGCTTGCTGCATATTAAAACGGACATTAAATTGGTGGCGCTTTGCCCCAACCGCCAAGCCTACGCCGAGCTGTGCCGAATTATTACTAACGCCAGACGCCGCACCCGAAAAAACCACTACGAGCTAACCCGCTGGGATATCGCCTCACTCAAACACTGTTTATTAATTTGGCTGCCAAGCGGTGACGACCATCAAAACGAACAGGCTAGCTGGCTAAAAAAATACCACGACCAACGACTGTGGATTGGCATGCAGCGCCACCTTACCAACAACGAAGAGGCCCACAACCGGCGGCTGGAGCAACTGGCCAACCACCACCATATTCCGCTGGTCGCCTGCGGCGGGGTACTGATGCACCACAGCGGGCGCCTTGCACTGCAACACGTACTAAGCGCCCGCAAGCTCGGCACTAGCGTAAAAGAGGCCGGGCGCGACTTGCTCAGCAATGCCGAATGCAGTTTGCGCAGCATTAGCAAGCTACAACGTTTATTTAACACCCGCTGGCTGCAACAGAGCCTGGATATTGCCGAGCGCTGCCAGTTTGATATGGGAGAGCTGAAATACGAATACCCATCGGAGGTTATACCCCGCGGGCTAAGCGCCATGGACTACTTGCGCCAACGCGTGGCCGAGGGCTGCCAAAAACGCTTTAAAGAACGTGTGCCCGAACACATTGCCGCCACCATAAAAAAAGAGCTGGCGCTGATTGAACAGATGAATTACGCCCACTTCTTTTTAACCATTGACGATATTGCGCGCTTTGCCCGCGAGCAACATATTTTGTATCAGGGGCGAGGCTCATCGGCCAACTCAGTGGTGTGTTATTGCCTGGAGATCACCGCCGTGGACCCGCGTCATATTAACGTGTTGTTTGAACGTTTTATCTCTAAAGAGCGCAACGAGCCGCCCGATATTGATGTGGATTTTGAGCACGAAAGACGCGAAGAAGTTATTCAGTATATTTATAAAAAATACGGCCGCGAGCGAGCTGCTCTGGCCGCGACGGTCATTGGCTACCGATTCAAAAGCGCGCTACGCGATGTGGGTAAAGCTCTGGGGTTTAACGACACCCAGTTAGACTTTTACATTAAAAACATCAACCGGCGCGATACCAACCAGCCCTGGCAAGAGCAAATTACCGAACTGGGCATTGATGCCGAATCCCATACCGCGCAACAGCTTATTCAGCTCACCGAAAGTTTAATAGGGTTTCCCCGGCACCTATCACAACACGTAGGCGGCTTTGTCATCTCCAGCGGCCCCTTGTACGAGTTGGTGCCAGTAGAAAACGCCGCCATGGCAGAGCGCACGGTTATTCAATGGGATAAAGACGACTTAGAAAGCTTAGGGCTATTAAAAGTCGATGTGCTTGCCCTCGGTATGCTAACCGCTATTCGCAAAGCGCTAAACCTGATTGAACAGCACCATCAAAAGCGCTATGAGCTATACCAGATTACCCGCGCCATGGATGATCAGGCGGTGTACGCAGACTTGCAAAAAGCCGATTCGGTAGGCGTGTTTCAAATAGAGTCGCGCGCGCAAATGTCCATGCTGCCGCGTTTAAAGCCAGCCAGTTACTATGACCTGGTGATTCAAATTGCCATTGTGCGGCCCGGCCCTATTCAAGGCGGTATGGTGCACCCCTACTTAAAGCGCCGCGATGGCGAACAGGGGGTGAGCTACCCATCGGAAGATGTTCGCTCAATTTTAGAGCGCACCCTGGGTGTGCCTATTTTTCAGGAGCAAGTCATCCAGTTGGCTATGGTGGCGGCCGGCTTCAGCGGTGGCGAGGCAGATCAGTTACGCCGCGCCATGGCGAGCTGGAAAAAAAGCGGCAAGTTAATGCAGTTTAAACACAAACTCATTAACGGCATGCTGGAGCGCGGTTACACCCAAAGTTTTGCCGAACAGCTTTTTGCCCAAATTTGCGGGTTTGGCGAGTACGGCTTTCCCGAGTCACACTCAGCCAGTTTCGCCCTACTGGCTTACGCCTCGGCTTGGTTAAAACACTACTACCCTCAAGCTTTTTATTGCGCCCTATTAAATAGCTTACCCATGGGGTTTTACTCTCCTTCGCAGCTGGTGCAGGACGCTGTACGCCACGGCCACACCGTGCTGCCCGTATGCGTTAATCGCTCTCTTTACGATTACACGCTGGAGCCATACTCCGGCAGCTGGGCTATACGGCTGGGGTTACGACAGGTAAAAGGCCTGGCGCCCCAGGCGGCCGAGGTGCTTATTAACAAACGCGGCGCAGGTTTTATCAGCCTGCAAACACTTAAAACCTGCGGGCTTAACAGCCAGACGTTGCAAGCACTTGCCAGCGCCGATGCTTTGACTACGCTGGCCGGCAACCGCTACCAAAGCCGCTGGGAGTTAATGAAACGCACACCGGAAACCGCCAAACCTTTACAGCAAACATTGCAGTCGGCAGCACCCCTAGGCAATAGCCTGCCATCAAAAGTGCAACTGCCTGCGCCCAGCGCGCAGGAAAATATGATTGAGGATTACGTTAACCTTGGGCTAAGTTTGCAGCACCACCCGGTATCGCTACTATTGGCCGAGCAACGCCTGCCACCCTTTACGTTTGCCTGCGATTTAATCCACAAGCGGCATCAATCACCGGTCAGTGTTATCGGAGTGGTCACCGGCCGCCAGAGCCCCGGCACTGCATCAGGCGTAACCTTTGTAACGCTAGAAGACCATACCGGCAATATTAACGTTGTGGTTTGGTCCGCTACCGCGCGCGCGCAAAAGGCGCCGTTTTTGGCGGCCAAGCTACTACGCATTAAAGGTATTATAGAAAGAGAGGGGGAGGTGATTCATGTCATTGCCGGCAAACTGGAAAGTCTGGATCACCTGCTTGATGGTCTGGCCCTGTCATCGCGTGACTTTCATTAGCTGGCAAAAATCTGGCAACCTAAAGGTCAACAAAAAGCACTCTTTTATATTAAGTGCTACGGCCGGCTCTGCGATAAACGCAAGAGCCGGCCACTAGAGCCAGCAGGCTATTGAAAAACGTAGGTAGCTTTTCAACACCCTGCTAGGGTCAATCAGCCGACTGCCCCAACCCTTGATACGCCTTCTCCAGCTTTTTAAGCTGCTTTTTACCCACCTCACCCCAAATATTAATCGCCTGACGCAACCTTGCACGGCTCATATCCGGGCCCAACAGAGTCATAGAATCCATGACCGAGAAAGACGCGGTGGTGCCGGCGATGGCGATAAAGATAGGGGCCAAAAAGTCTTTAAGTTTAATATCCATTTGCCCGGCCAACTCTTTAAGCGTGTTAAAGATTTCATCGCGGTCCCACACACGCAGAGCCTCTAAGCGCCACAAGGCAAATTGCAGCAGTTGCTTTTGCTCGTCCATAGGCAGGCGGTTGTCGGCAAAGTGCGCTTCCGTAAGCGGCAGCTGGCCCGAGGCTAAAAAGGCCACTAGGGGCATAAAGTCGCCCAGGGTTTCCATACGCGACTGAGCGTGGGGCAGCACTTTTAATAGGTTGTCACGGTTAAGTGCCCACTCGCCTAAGCGGTCGGCCAGTTGCTCGGTATTTAGGTCTTCACGTATCCACAGGCCATTGAGCCAGCTGAGCTTTTCCACATCAAAGATGGGCCCACCCAGGCTAACGCGGGTAATATCAAAATTAGCCTGCATATCGGCAAGGGTAAATTTTTCGCGCTCGTCGGGCATGGACCACCCCATACGGCCCAGGTAGTTAAGTACCGCCTCGGGCAGGTAACCGGCGCGCTGGTAGTACAAAATACTGGTGGGGTTTTTGCGCTTGCTGAGCTTAGATTTATCGGGGTTGCGCAGCAGCGGTAAGTGGCACAGTACCGGCGCCTGCCAGCCAAAGTATTCGTACAGTTTTAAGTGTTTGGGGGCAGAGTTAATCCACTCCTCACCGCGAATCACGTGGGTGATGCCCATTAGGTGATCGTCTACCACGTTGGCCAGGTGGTAAGTGGGCATGCCGTCGGCTTTTAGCAGCACTTGCATGTCGACTTGTGACCATTCGATCTCGATGTTGCCACGCAGCATGTCGTCAATGACGCACACGCCCTCTTCCGGCAGTTTCATGCGCACTACATAGGGCTCGCCGGCGGCAAGCTTGGCCTGTACTTCTGCCTCGCTGAGTTTTAAGCCGCGACCATCGTATTTAGGCGTCTCGCCACGGGCTTGTTGCTCGCGACGCATTTCGTCTAGCTCTTCGCTGGTGGCAAAGCAGTAAAAGGCGTGACCCTTCTCTATAAGCTCGTCGGCGTATTGTTTGTAAATACCCATACGCTCGCTCTGGCGGTAGGGGCCGTGCTCGCCGCCAACATCCGGGCCTTCGTCCCAGTCGATACCTAACCAGCGCAGGCTATCGAGAATCGCTTGCTCGGATTCGGGCGTGCTACGGGTTTGGTCGGTGTCTTCAATGCGCAGAATAAACTGGCCGCCGTGCTGGCGGGCAAAGCATTGGTTAAACAGCGCAATATAAGCGGTGCCAACGTGGGGGTCGCCGGTGGGCGACGGAGCAATACGAGTGCGAACGGTCATAAGTGTCTCTTGTATCAGTTCTGAATTTGGGTAAGTGCTTGCCACAGTTGGTCGCCGGTAATGGCGGCCAATGTGCGCGGGCGGTTGCCCACAAAATCGGTTGTTGCGCTGGCGTCCGGGTGGCGACACAAACGTTTACCGCACTGCTCGCATAGGTAGCCAGGCGCAACAATATGGCTCGAGCGTGGGCCGGTGGCACCAATCAGCGCCGGGTCCGTCGGCCCATAAGCGGTTACCGTAGGCACATTAAGCGCAGCGGCAATATGGGCCAGGCCCGTATCATTGCACACAGCCCCTCGGCTTGTGTGCAAAAGCCCGGCAAGCTCAGTCAAGCTCATGCGCTCGAGTACTTTAGCATTGGCGTGGCCGTTAGCAATAGCCTCGGCGGTTTCGCGCTCGACAGGCGCGCCCCACGGCAATAACACCTCTAAATTCGCCGCTGCGGCGTGTTCAATTAAGCGTTGCCAGCTTGTTTTGGGGAGGCACTTGGTGGGCCAGCTGGCGTTGGTCACGGCCACTATATAGGGTTTATCTGTGACGGTTTGCGCGGGCCAGGTTTTATCTTGCAGGCCAAAATCGGGCGCCGTTTGCGGGCGCGAGTATTCAAGGCCCGCGGCAAACAAATCGCGCCAACGGTCCACCGCGAGAATATCTTGCGCCACCTCAAAGCGGCGCTGGTAAAACAGATGGGCGCCCTTCTCGCGCACCGAGTCGGCATCGGGCCCCGCGCGTAAACCGCGCGCCATACGGGCTACGGTGGCGCTTTTAAAGCTGGTTTGCGCGTCCAGCACTAAATCGTACTCGCGCTCGCGCAGCTTACGCCAATAGGCTTTTAACTCACCCGACTGCCAGGCGGTTTTAATATTGCGCTTCCAGCGTCGGTGGGCCGAGACAATAGTGCGCTCTACCGCCGGGTGCCAGGTAGGCACCTCGGCAAAGGCCTCATCCACCGCCCAATCAAACCGGATACCGGGAATGGCGCGCACCGCATCGCTAACGGCGGGCAGCGTTTGCACCAAGTCGCCCATAGAGCTCAATTTAACAATTAATACCCGCATATCCGTCCAACCACTAAAAAACTGCGCGCATTGTACCTTAACAGGCCGTTAACTGGCGCCCCACTCGTGAGAAGGGATAAAAATTTCACCTCTTACATTATAATAATCTAATTTAGTTATTGCTATTTTAGATACTTCTAATATTATAAGGGCGAGGAGGGATAAACATGAACCAACCCATGACACCCGAACAACTGCAGGCCAACGCTGCTCAGGCGGCGGGCCTTTTGAAAATGCTCGCCAATGAAAAGCGCCTGATGATTTTGTGCGCGTTGATTGGCGGCGAGATGAGCGTGAGCGATTTGAATGCCCAGGTGCCGCTATCGCAATCGGCCCTGTCGCAGCACCTGGCCGCCCTGCGCGAGGCCGAGCTGGTTAGAACCCGGCGGGATTCACAAAAGATTTTCTACCGCTTAAACGGCGATGCCGCGGTGCGGATTATTGAAGTATTACAGAGTATTTATTGCCCCTAGTGGCGTGCCAATTGGAGAGCAACCATGAGCCATAAAACCGCAACCCCTCAAGAGTTTTTAAACCAGCACCCAGACTGCTGCGTGGTGGATGTACGCACCCCGGCCGAAACGGCTAATGCTCATGTACCCGGCAGTATTTTTATTCCGGTGCAAGAGATTACCGCCGAGCGGGTTAAAGCCGAAATGGCGGCCCGAGGCCAACAGGGCAAGCCCATTTACCTGATGTGCCAAAGTGGCAAACGAGCCGAAATGGCGGCAAATAATCTGGCAGGCAAAGTGGATGAACCGCTGATTATTGTCACCGGCGGGGTAAACGCCCTAAGCCAGCACGACAATGCCCCGCTACAAAAAGGTGACAGCAATGTGATATCGCTTGAGCGTCAGGTACGCATCACCGCCGGCAGCCTGGTATTGATGGGGGTTATTTTAGGCGCCCTGCTCAACCCCATTTTTTACGCCCTGTCGGGCTTTGTGGGGGCGGGCCTGGTATTTGCCGGCGTCACTGACACCTGCGCCATGGGCATGTTGCTGGCGCGGATGAGCTGGAACCAACGGGGGTAATGTGGAGCTGTTAATGACCCCGGCCATTGGCGTTGTCATTGGGCTGGTATTGGGCCTGACCGGCGCGGGGGGTTCGGTATTTGCCGTACCCCTGCTGATTATTCTGCTGCAACTGCCCATGCAACAGGCCTCGGGCATTGCTCTGGCCGCGGTGGCCGCCAGCGCCCTGTACGGCAGCCTACGCAATCGGGGTAGTCACCGTATTTTATGGGTGCCCGCCTTGGTTCTGGGCGCAGGCGGTGTCATCAGCGCGCCGGTGGGGCAATGGCTGGCGCAGCGACTGCCGGAAACCGCGCTGTTAATCGGGTTTAATCTACTGGCATTGATTATCGCCGCGCGTATGTACATCAGCGCCGTGCGCTCGCCAGAAGACGCCAAGGTCACCCGCGCCAATCCGGGCGACTATACCCTGGAAGGTCCGCTGTGCCGCTTAAGCCCCACAGGCCAGTTGCAACTGCGTCCGCGCTGTATGGCCGGGCTGGCGCTGGGTGGATTGCTGGTGGGGTTACTGTCGGGTTTGTTTGGCGTGGGCGGCGGCTTTTTGATTGTCCCCTTGCTGCTGTTTTTAAGCCGTATTGGTATGGCTCAGGCGGTGGCAACATCGCTGGTCATTATTGCCGTTATCAGCGGCGCTGGGTTTGTCAGCTACTGGCAAATGGGCGGCGCCTTAGACGTGAATATGCTGGGGCAAATAGCCGCCGGCGGCATTGCGGGCATGATGTTGGGCCAGTGGATCAGCGGCAAGATTAACCACGTACTAAAGCAAAAAGTATTTGCCGTATCGCTAGTGGCCATTTCAATCGTAAGTTTATTCTCGTGAGGATTTAACGATGATTTTTAGACAATTATTCGACAAAACATCCAGCACCTACACCTACTTATTAGCCGATAAAGGCGAAGCCGTGTTGATTGACCCGGTGATAGAAAACACCGACAGCTACATCACCTTGTTAACCGAGTTGGAATTAAAGCTGGTGCTGGCCATCGACACCCACACCCACGCCGACCATATTACGGCGCTGGGTAAATTGCGCGAACTAACCGGTTGCGAAACCCGGGTGGGCGAGCAGTCCAAAGCCGACTGCGCCAATGGCACCTACCGCGATGGCGATACCTTAAGCGTGGGCGGACTGATATTAAAAACCCTCTACACACCTGGCCATACCGACGACTCTTACACCTTTATGCTGGAGCAAGACGGCGAGACCTATGTGTTTACCGGCGATACCCTGTTAATTCGCGGCACCGGTCGCACCGACTTTCAAAACGGCAATGCGCGGGATCAGTACCAGAGTTTGTTCAGCAATTTATTAACGCTGCCCGCCGACACCTGGGTCTACCCCGGCCACGATTACAAAGGCTGGATGGTCAGCACCATCGGCGAAGAAAGCGCCCACAACCCACGCCTGCAAGTAAAAGATGTAGAGGAATACGTAAACTTAATGAACTCGCTGGATTTGCCCAACCCCAAAATGATGGACGTGGCTGTGCCCGCGAATCAGGCTTGTGGGGAAATTTAGGAAATGTCGGATGTCGGATGTCGGATGTCGGATGTCGGATGTCGGATGTCGGATGTCGGATACAGTTGAACGCGGTTTGCGTCAACAATTGTCAAGTGAACGCACAAGCTAAAGTGAATAAAAAAGGGTGAACATTTAAGTCCACCCTCTTTTGTTTTTGCGCTCCGCGCTTTGTATTCTGCATTAAGCGTCTGACGTCAGACCTCCGACGTCAGCCTATCTCACTCCGAATAATAAGCCTCCAACGCCCCAGTGACATACACCAAAGGCGCATTCCAGTTAATAGTGATCTCGTTGGTGGAATAACTGCACCAGTGATCGACGTATGACTCGGCCGGTAAATCTGAGGGGTAGTCACAATCGTCTTGTTGCCCGCTGTGGGGGCCGCCGGCCAAAAAGCCCGGCACCGGCGCAACCACATTATCGGCTACCGATGGCCGGTGGTGAATATCCATCGGCGGCCGCGCGCCAAAGCCTGTGACAAAGCTGTACTCGGTGGGGTTGCGGCCCAGCACGTAATCAAGCAGCGCCTGTGCGCCCGCCATGTAGCTTTGCTCGCCGGTAAGGCGATAGGCCTGCACCAACATCATGGCGCGGTTCATGGCCACGCCATTGCTGCCCCAGACAAAATCGGGCCGGGTCATCGATACGCCGTAGGCCGATTCGTTGCCAGCAGCCAGGATAGTGTCGGCCAAATCCGTTACGCGTTTACGGATCAGCGCTTTGTCAGCGGCGGCGGTTAAGGTGTCGGCGTGAGCCGCGAGCGACATCCATGCCAGGCCCAACGATTGCGACCAGCTGGGCACCTGGTTGCCGATAGCCTCGGCCTTGATGGCCTGATAGTAAGCGTCTTTGCCGGTGGTGATGTAGAGCTCGGCGGCGGCCCAGGCAAACTCATCCGAGAAATCGCTATCGCCATAACCGCCAGTGCTTACGTCGTCCGGCTGATGGTAGGCAATATTGGGGTTTTGCCCGGCCCACTGCCACGCGCTTTGCGCCGCCTGCAACATAGTGCTGGCGCGAGTGCTGTCATAGGGCCGCACCACCCGGCTGGCGGCGGCCATTACCGCGGCAAAATTCAGTGTGGCAGCGGTGCCCTTTTGCACCACATAGCGCGGCTCGTGGGTATCGGCCGGCATCACTTTGCCAACAAAATTCTTGGTGGTTAACTTATGGTAAACACCGCCATCGGCCGGGTCTTGCATGGTTAACATCCAGTCGACATTCCACAGGGTTTCGTCCAACAGGTCGGGTATGTTGTCACCGCTTTCGGGGATGTTTAGCTCGCGCTCGGCGTATAGCTCGGGGTAATGCTCCAGCGCCGCGAGCAAGGTGTAGGTCGAGATACCCGAGTTAACAATGTACTTGCCATAGTCACCCGCGTCGTACCAGCCTTTGGGCGATGAGATCACACTCTCGGGCGGGCGCTCATCGGTGGCCGCCGAGGGGTGAATCCGCACCTCGGTATCCGGGTGGCCACTGGCACGGGCCCAATCGCCGGCGTATTGCGGCTCCAGCGCGGTGCTGGCGCGGTTAAAGTAATAGGCTTTAATCACCGCTTTGTTTAGCTCGCGGTAAGGGTCGTCGGCCACCACAAACGTATCCGAGTCAGCCAGGCCCGCCACGCGCAGCAGGTATTCACCCGGCGCATCAAGCTCACTAAAATCGGCTTGGGCGACGGAGCCGCTGGCGTAGGGCCACGGCTGATAAGCGCCGATTTCACCACTGGCTACCTCGGCGCCGGTGGCCACATTAATCACGCTGAAAGTCGCGGCGCTAACTTGCGGGATAAGCGCCACTTTGGGCCCGGCAGCGGCAAACCCCACCTGATTTAACAAAATACGATCACTGGTATTTGCCACGCTAGACGAGCCGCTGGCAACGGGCGCCGAGCTTACCGGCGATGAGACACTGCGGTTCGGGGTTTGATCTGATGCGTTATTGCTGCCGCACGCGGCGAGCGCTAAACAAGCACTGCAGGCAACCGCCAGGGCATGGGGGCTAAAAGTCTTCATGGGCTCTTCCTCGTTATATTGTTGTTTTCGCCAACGAGTGTAGCGCGAAGTACGATGCGGACTATATTAGGGTTCGCAAAGAATGGTTAAAGGGAGGAGAGTCTGAGGCCTGAGGTCTGAGGTCTGATGCATAAGAGCAAAGGCTTGCGTCAGACGTCGGACATCCGACGTCTGACATTCCATCATAACCCCAACGTTTTTTTCACAAACGGGATGGTCAGTTTGCGCTGCTCGGCCAGGGAGGCGTGATCGAGCCGGTGCAAATAGCAAAACAGCTGGTTCATGTCGCGCGGTACGCGCTGCACGATGTAGCTGGCAACCTCTTCGTTAAGCTCCATACCGCGCTCGCGGGCGCGGCGCATTAACGCCTGTTGTTTATCGGTATCGTCCAGCGGTTGCACTTTAAGGATAACGCCCCACTGCAAGCGCGAGCGCAAATCCGCCAACTGAATATTTAGCTCACGGGGGTTTTGCGGCGCGGCCACCAATAAT
Source organism: uncultured Gilvimarinus sp. (assembly GCF_963975215.1). Lineage (GTDB taxonomy): Bacteria > Pseudomonadota > Gammaproteobacteria > Pseudomonadales > Cellvibrionaceae > Gilvimarinus. The sequence continues at coordinate 6,118 of NZ_CAXBFW010000040.1, read as the reverse complement.
AAGCGGCCGGCGTCGCGCAATGCGTTATACAGGTTAAACAGCGCGCGCTCCCAGGCGGGGTCGCCGGCGACGGCTTCCAGCCCATCCAGGCACACCATATCTAACTCTTCCAGGCCATCCAGCAGCGCCTCGGGGGCAAAGCCGGTCAACTCGCGCAGGGGCAAGTACTGCACCGCCATACGGCGCGCCTCGGCGTTGTGGCAACTGGCTTGCAGCAGGTGGGTTAAGCCCACACCGCTGGCGCCCCACAAATACAAAAAGTGCTCGCCCGCGCCCTCTACTTGCTCGCGCAAAGCGCGAATCACTTGCTCGTTACCAGAGCCTGGGGGGGCGTAAAAGTTATCGAAGGTGGCGTCGTCTTTTAAGCTGACGCCTAATGACAGCTGTTGCGGAGTTGACATTAGGCGACCTCAGCGAGCTAGGCGATACTGCAGCGGAGCATTATCTGTGCCCGGCACCAAATAGCGATTGCTGGGCAGGCTGACGCTCTCGGAGGCAGGAAGCAATACCCCGCCCAGCGCCAGCGTATTTTGCAAACGGGCCACATCGCCCTCGGTAAATAACCGCAGGGTTAAGCCGTCGGCATTTAAACTGGCCAGCTGAGTGCGGCGCACCAGCGCCAATTGCGCCAGGTAGTGCTCGACCTTTTTATAGTCGGCAAAGCTCTCGACATTATTCACCTGCAACACCACATTGGCATCGCCCGCTTCGCTGGGGCTAATGGCGTAGCGGTTGGCAAAAAAGTCAGCCACGGTATCGACTACCGCAGGCAGTAACGATTCAAGCGACTCGCCTTGGGCATCAAAACTTGGGGTGCCATCGGCATGCATTAGCTGCCAATCGGCGCGCCAGCGCTGCCCCGACAACTCGGAGGCGCGCACCACTACAATAGCGTCGGCCCGGTAGCGCTCGGAGGCCTCACGTATTTGCCGCTCGTCCATTTGCCACAAAGCGTCAGCCGGCATAGCCAGATGATCTTCTAAGTCAAACAGGGGCACCATTAAAGGCAAGCCGCGCTCGTCGGCGTGCTCACGCAAAACGGTTAATGTGGGTAAATCACTGGCCACGTCGCGCCCGGAGGGGGTATTGGTTACCAGCCACACCAACACCGTGGGGCGATTGGCAGGCCAAAACGCAAGGTTGGCATCGCGCAGTAACTGCTCGATGAGCGGTGGCGAGAACTTAAGCTGTAAACGTGAGGCAGGCACCAGGGTGCCGTCGATCGCCTCTAGGGCTTCGTCAGTCGAGGCATAGCTGTATTCGTAGACGTAATCCTGAGCGCGCACCAACGCCTGACGCACCGCCGGGTTGTCCGCCACCGTCGTCGAACCCGACACCCTAACCAAAGTATCGGCCAATGCCTGCTTGGCCGCGGCGGCGCGTTGCGCCTCGGACTGCGACTTCACCAGCGCATCGGCACTATAGAGATCGACCACTTGATCGGCGCCAGCGACGCCGGACAGTATCAGGGTGCAGATAAATAATAGGTATCGAATAATCAGCGTCTCGTCTCCCAGCTGCCGAACTCTGACAATAAAGCCCGCGCATTGTAACAGGCAATGCGGTGCTTTTCTTGTAGTAGCGCGCAGTAAGTGGCGATAATCTGCGGGATAAAATTGCCGGCGCGGGCGAAATATCACCGCCCTTACCTGCAATTGGGCGCTATTAACTGCTAGAATATGCGCCTTTCAGACCCGGCGCCCCACCCATTGACGCCCTCCGGTAGTCGAGGCCGGCGCACAGCACACGAGATCCTAGGCCGCTATGAGCGAGAAAAACCCGCAATCGTTAAGTTACAAAGACGCTGGTGTCGACATTGATGCCGGTAATGCGTTGGTAGAACGCATTAAAGGCGTTGCCAAACGCACCCGTCGCCCGGAAGTAATGGCCGGCCTTGGCGGCTTTGGCGCACTGTGCGAGCTGCCCGAAGGCTACCGCCAGCCGGTGCTGGTATCGGGCACCGATGGCGTGGGTACCAAGCTGCGCCTGGCAATGGACTTAGGCAAGCACGACACCATCGGTATCGACTTAGTCGGCATGTGCGTTAACGATCTGATTGTCGCCGGTGCCGAGCCGCTGTTTTTTCTCGATTACTACGCCACCGGCAAACTGAATGTGGACGTTGCCTCCGACGTAGTCACCGGCATTGGCGCCGGTTGCGAGCTTGCCGGTTGCGCCCTGGTAGGTGGTGAAACCGCCGAGATGCCGGGCATGTACGAGGGCGAAGATTACGACTTAGCCGGCTTTTGTGTCGGCGTGGTAGAGAAGTCCGAGATCATCGACGGCAGTAAAGTCAGCACCGGTGACGCCCTGATTGGCATTACCTCAAGCGGCCCGCACTCTAACGGCTACTCGCTGATTCGCAAAATCATCGAAGTCTCGGGCGCCGATTTACAGCAAGACTGCGGCGGTGTGAGCTTAGCCGACGCACTCATGGCCCCTACCCGCATTTACGTTAAACCGCTGCTCGAGCTGATTAAAACGCTGCCAGTACACGCGTTATCGCACATAACCGGTGGCGGCCTGCTAGAGAACATCCCCCGGGTGCTGCCAGACAGCGCCAAAGCGGTTATTGACACCACCGCCTGGGAGCTGCCAGCCGTTTTTAAATGGCTACAAGCGGCGGGCAATGTCGACTCGCGCGAGATGTACCGCACCTTTAACTGCGGTATCGGCATGATCATCGCGGTACCGGCCGAGCGCGCCGACGAGGCCATCGCCCAGTTGCAAGCGGCCGGCGAGCAAGCGCTGCTGGTAGGCCACATCGCCGATGCGGCGGCGGGCGAAGAGCAAGTACAACTGGACGGCTTACACTGAGCATGACGAGCCCTAAAACACGCGTCGCTGTGCTTATCTCGGGCAGTGGCAGCAACCTGCAGGCATTAATTGAGGGCCAGCAAAGTGGTGAGCTGCCCATCGATATCGTCGCCGTTATCAGTAATCGCCCGGATGTGCGCGGCTTAACACGCGCGCGCGATGCCGGCATTAACGCTATTACGCTCGATCACAAAGAGTACGACAGCCGCGAGGCATTTGATCGGGCGTTAACCGAACAGCTCGATGCACTGCAACCGCAGCTGGTTGTGTTAGCCGGCTTTATGCGCATTTTAACACCGGCATTTACCAACCACTTTGCCGGGCGCATGCTCAATATTCACCCCTCGCTTTTGCCTAAGTACCAAGGGCTACATACCCACCAGCGGGCGCTGGAGGCAGGCGATACCGAGCACGGCGTAACGGTGCATTTTGTGACGGCCGAGCTAGACGGCGGTCCGGCGGCCATTCAGGCGGTAGTGCCCGTGGCAACCAGCGACGATGCCGCGAGCCTTGCCGCACGCGTGCAACAACAAGAGCATATTATCTACCCCATGGCCGTGCGCTGGTTTTGTGAAGGGCGTCTGGTCATGAACGCGAATCGGGTACTGCTTGACGGTGAACCTTTGCCGCCCAGCGGTTACCAAGTAAGGAACTCACAACCGCAAGCATAGGGATTTATGACTCGACTCAAACGCTTGACCTTAGGGTTACTCACGGGCGCGACACTGACCGCCGGCTTATGGTTACCAGCAGCCAATGCTGCCGACGAGCCAGCACCGCCCAACCAGTTTCGCAACATTTATAAATCATCGGTTTACGGCATGACCGTTACCGTCACCCACGAGCTGATACCGCTGGGAGACAACCGCCACAAGCTACGTTTTTTTGCCGACTCGCTGGTAGCAAGCATCGAAGAGACCAGCACCTTTAGCTCGCCAGAGGGCGAGCTACTGCAACCGGAGCTTTACAGCTACGATCGCTCGGGCCTGGGCCGCGATCGCAAAGCTCGCATTACCTTCGACTGGGATACACGCAAGGTAATCAACGACATTAACGACAACCCATGGAAGATGGATGTACCCGTGGGGACGCAAGATAAGGTCAGCTTTCAGGTGCAGTTGCAGCGCGATTTAATCGCCGGCAAAACCGAGAATCTGGCCTACACCATTGCCGATGGTGGCAAAACCAAGCAATACGATTTTGCCATTGTAGGCAACGAGCGCCTGAAGACCCCGCTGGGGGAAGTCGACACAGTTAAAATTAAGCGCACCCGCAAAGACAGCGATCGGGTTACCTATGCCTGGATGGCCCCTAAGTACGATTATTTGCTGGTGCGTATGCAGCAAGAAGAAGACGGCGACGTTTACACCATCAACATCGACGAGGCCGAGGTCGACAAGCAAAAGATCTCGTCATTTAATTAAGGCGCTCTGCGAGGCAGATGAAACGCCACAGTTCACTCACTAAAAGCAAAGGCTATTTTTATGAATATCTCTGACAACTGCGTTGCCAGCTTCCATTACACCCTGACCGATAAGGAAGGCAAAGTACTGGATTCGTCTGACGGCCGCGAGCCGCTGGCGTACCTGCACGGTGCCGGCAACATCATCCCCGGCCTGGAAAAAGAACTGGTTGGCAAGCAAGTTGGCGACAAGCTACAAGTGGCAGTACCCGCCGCTGAAGCTTACGGCGAGCGCAACGATGCGATGATGCAAGAGCTGCCATCCAACATGTTCACCGGTGTCGACAAAGTGGAAGAAGGCATGGAGTTTCACGCGCAAACCGAAAACGGTATGCAGGTGGTAACCATTGCCGCGGTTAACGGCGACATGGTTACCGTAGACGCCAACCACCCGCTGGCCGGTGTTGATCTGAACTTTGACGTTGAGATCACCGACATTCGCGAAGCGACCGAGGAAGAAAAAACCCACGGTCACGCCCACGGTGCTGGCGGCCACGAGCACTAAGCCCTTTGCCTGACACGCGCCCGTGTGTCAGGCAACCCCTCCTGGCCAGGCGACCCTAGCCTAGCCCCAACCAATCCATCTCTAGCACTTACCTACATGAGGTTTAACGCCTCAAGCGCCAACTCGCGCGTATTAATCGTGCCCGGCCAGCCTCACCCAGCCATCCCTAACCGCCCCCTAACCCCAGCCACACTTCGGCTTTACTTTACTTATCAATAATATTTTATTATTGTAATACTTATTAAGCATACATAGTTCAATTAATCTAAATATAATAAGGGGTTTCTCTATGTCTATACGTGCTCTCGCGCTCGCGATGAGTGTGTTATCTGTGGCCGGTTGCGGTAGCGACTCTGGCGGTAACGACAACACCTCCTCCAGCTCAACCAGCAGTATGCCGACCAGCTCAGCGTCCTCCAGCAGCGTGGTCTCCAGCTCTGTCTCATCAAGCAGCGAATCATCCAGCTCGATCAGCTCCAGTATCGCGTCATCGGCCTCCAGCGTTACCTCTTCCGGCTCCTCGGTGGCCTCGTCATCTTCATCTGACGGCGACCCTGTTGCCAGTAGCTCAAGCTCACAAGCCTCAAGTGTGGTTGTGTCATCAAGCTCAGTAAGCTCTAGCTCTGTGGCCTCAAGCAGCTCAAGCCCGGCTTCTTCCAGCTCAGAGCCTTCAAGCTCATCCAGCTCAGAGTCATCAAGCTCGGTGCCCTCCTCCAGCAGCTCATCGGCGGCGGCATTAACCACCTACCCGGACCCAACCATTAACCCGGCGCTGGTTAACTTTAACGACGTAGCGGTGCATGACCCCTCGATCATTCGCGCCGAAGACGGCACGTTTTATGTGGTGGGCTCGCACTTAGGCTTTGCCAAAAGTAGCGATTTAGTAAACTGGGAATTGGTCGCCAACGAGGTAAACGATTTAAACCCACTGTTTAACACCTACGCCTCTGAGATTGCCGAGGGCATCGCATGGACCGGCGGCGCGGTGGGCTCCTGGGCGTCCGATATTATTCGCCTGGCCGATGGCCGCTACTATTTTTACTACAACCATTGCACCCAGCCCGCTACCGGCGAGTGCGACGGCCCGCGCTCTTATTTAGGTGTAGCGGTGTCGGACAATGTAGAAGGCCCCTATGAAGATCAGGGGGTGTTTCTGTACTCCGGCCAAACCGACGCGGAGATGCAAGGCGAGTACAACGTCGGCGGGTTAGACAGCTTTAACGCCAACATCCACCCCAACGTTATTGACCCCACAGCCTTTTTCGACAAAAACGGCGACTTGTGGATGTCTTACGGCTCCTACTCGGGCGGTATTTTCGTGCTAAAAATGGACG
>NZ_CAXBFW010000039.1:0-20529 GCF_963975215.1 uncultured Gilvimarinus sp. | reverse complement strand
TTCACCGTGAGTCGCCCAGCGTGTGTGAGCCAGGCCTGTGCCACCGGGTAGCGGGTCAACCAGCGCATCACTTAACGCTTGTACTTTGCCTAAGCGGCGCACGCGCACCAGATTATTTTCTTCGCGTATTACCGCCAAACCGGCCGAGTCATAGCCGCGATACTCCAAGCGGCGCAGCCCCTCGAGTAAAATATCCGCGACGTCACGCTGCGCAACTGCGCCTACTATTCCACACATATTAACTCCTGAGGTTATACCGGGGCGCTGGCGACAATCACTTCGACTCCGCGCGCCTCCAGCGCACTGCGATCGGCAGCGGCAATATTAGAATCTGTTACCAGGGTTGTAATCGACTCCCAGGGCAACTCGAGGTTGTGAATACGGCGGCCAAACTTCTCGGCCTCAGCCATGACAATAACTTCGCGCGCGACTTTGGCCATAACCCGACTCACGCTGTAAAGCTCATTAAAGGTGGTGGAGCCTCGCTCCAGATCGAGCCCATCGGCGCCAATAAACAACTGATCAAAGTTGTAGGCATTCAGCACCTGCTCGGCGAGCTGCCCCTGAAACGACTCCGAGCGCGCGTCCCAGGTGCCTCCCGTCATTAGCAAAGTCGGCTCGTTTTCCAGCTCTAACAAGGCGTTGGCGATGGAGAGCGAATTGGTCATCACCACCAGCCCACGCCGCTGCGACAGCTCGGGCAACAAGGCCGCCGTGGTGTGGCCACTATCGATAATAATGCGGTTGTGATCGCGTATTTTACCAGCGGCTGCACGGGCGATCTGCTGCTTTACCGGCGAGGCTACATTGGCCGCCGCATCGCGCAGCAAATCTTGGGGGAGGGGTACAGCGCCGCCATAGCGGCGCAGCAATAACCCATTGCTTTCAAGCGCGGCAAGATCTTTGCGGATCGTAACCTCTGAAGTTTGGAACTGCTCGGCCAGAGCATCGACATTGACTTCGCCACTGTCGGCCAAAAGGTCAAGAATCGTACGGCGGCGCCATTGAGTGTTACGTTTGGCCATATAACGGGGTCTGATTGTTTCGAAACGAAAGAAATTGTATCAAAACGAAAGTTTAACAGCAATAAACCCCGATGGTAGCGTTACCCCAACAGGAATTACCTAAAAAACGGCGCTGGCAGCATTTAGCTGACAGCGCCGGCGTTGGAGTTGGCGGGTGAAGAAGGTCGCAAAAGCTACTCGGCCGCAGACTGAGTGCCCTGTAGCTCGACATCCACCCGGTAGGCGTTTTGCTGCAATATCAGGTCTTGATACTCGGTAACGACATCCGCTTTGGTGGTCTGCTCGATAGCGTTAATTAGCCGGGCCCGGGTATCAAACTTGTCGTTGCCACGGTAAAAATCATTGAGGTATTTAGGGTATTCCTCGTAAAAGTTACCCGGCGCCTGATTGATTTGGGCGATGACGGTGGCGCGCAATTGCTCTAAAACAGCCTCGTCCAACGCTTGCAGTTGAGGCCAGTATTCTTCCACAAACCGGTTAAAGCGCAGGCTTAAGTCTGCCAGCTCAGTGTTGGTGGTTTGCGCGTAGAGGATAAACCCCCAGTAGTCACCAATGCGATCAATACTGCTACCGACCACATAGCCAATTTGCTCTTCGGTACGCAACTGATTATAAAACGCCTGCTGGAAGATAGAGTTTAATAAAAATAGCTGAGCGGCCGTTGTAAGCTCGGTGTTATCGGAGTAATAGGCATGTAGCAAACCATTGTCGGTTTTCGCAATGTCGCCCCGGTAATTGGTGTGCTCGCCCACGGCGGGTTTGTTAACGGCGGCAACAAAGCGGTCTCGTTGCTGCCAACCGGGCGACATCGTGGTTTGGGTTATTTGCGCAAACTCCTTAACCGTGGCTTCGCTGTAGTTGCCAAACGCGAACATCCGTATGCGGTTGTTGTTTACCAAATCCTGTTGATATTGGTTAACATCTTTCAGGCTGATCTTGTTTAAGGCGTTGGCCAGCTGCTCATCGGTCCAACTGGGATCGACCATAATACGGTTTAACTCGGTAAATAACTGGCGGCTTGGCTCTTCTTTAGCGCGGCCATCCAACCAATCTTTAAACCCTTCTTTGGCAATCGTAAACTCTTGTTGATTAATATCCATATTAACCCACTGGGTTAACAACCGCTGTTAGAGCAGTGGGTGTTTTTCGCTGTAACCCGATAGCGTTAGAGCGTGGTTGTTGCGCGGCCGCTCGATACCCATACCAATACCGGCGCGACCCGCTTTGTCGCGCAGGGCCGTGGTTTGCAAGGCAAAAATGCGATTGACTAAATCGCTCATTACATTATTTTTGGCGCTTTGCAGGGGTAAGTCGGTATTAAACATGACCTGTAGATAGCCGTGCTCTGACTGGTGAAATTCACTGTGCACCAGCCACGCCTCAAGCCCTGGCTGATCGACTACCTGCAACGGGCTCATAATGGTTGCCTCAACCACCTCAGCCTTACCCGAGCTAAACAAATCATTTTCGGCGGGTAATGTCAGCTCCAGAGTATCGGCAAACGTCTCCCACTGTTGCAACTCAGTGTCACTGAAGCTAGCAACACGATACTCACCTTCGTAATAAGGGATCGCGGTATCCACATCAACGCTGGGGTTAATATGCCAAATGCGCGCCCGCTTAGGCGTTAGTTGTGCTAACACTGTATTGATTGCTTCGGCATCAAAATGATCGTAGATATAAAAGGCATCGTTTAAGTGTTCTGCCGGCAACGAAAACAGCGCTTGCGAAAAGTGCGTTGCCTGATTCATCGCGTTGGGCACTTGCAAGTCTTTATACTGTTTAGCGAGCATGGCTTTGTACTCTTGATAGTAGACCGGGTCGACGCCAGACTCGCGGATTAAATCAAGGTACTTAAATACCGTTGCGATAACTTCGTCCTGGTAGGCTAGCCCCTGTTCGGTTAAGCCAATATTAATGGTAAAGATGCCATCGTTACCGTAATAATCGGCACTATCAGAGGCGGTAAAATTATCGACCCAACCTTTATCGCGTAACACTTGCGCCGCTGTACCTGGCTCTTCCGAGCTAATAAGGTTAGCGATATAGCGGTTGGGTTTTACCGGCCATAAAGCGGAATTGTCGTTAATAGAAAACTCCATTACCAGCTGGCGCATGGGCTTTTGTGGCCGGTAATAAATGTGTTCGCCCAGCTGCTGCTCGGTTAAACCGCGAGTAGTAATTTCGGGCTTTGCTATTTTTTTATTGTCGATATCTGAAAAATACTCGGTGGCCAATGCCGCTAGTGTGGCCGTATCTTGTTTGCCGAATATCACCAGTTTCATGTTATTCGAGGAATAGTACTTTTGGTAAAACGCTCGCATCTCGCTATAGAGGGTTTGATCGCCTTGATCGACTAATGTTGTTAAGTTGCCCACTGACATTCGCTGCGCCGGGTGCTCGGGGTTGGCGGTAATACCGCGCAGGCGGTTCATAATACGGCCGTCATTGGATTTACCCATAGACCATTCACTGTCTACCGCGTTGCGTTCTTTATCGCTATAGTCTTTATCAAAGGTGGGCGATTTAAAATAGTCGCTGTACCGATCCAGTGCTTCCTGCAGCGCGCCTTCACCTATCTGAAAGAAATAATTGGTGTGATCGGTGGCGGTATAGGCATTAGAGTAGCCGCCGTTTTCTTGCACAAAAGTCTGAAAGCTATTGGGCTCTGGGTACTTTTTTGTACCTAAAAACAACATGTGCTCAAGGTAGTGCGCCAACCCCGGAAAGTCTTTAGGGTTTTGATAGCTGCCAACCCCAACACTAAGCGATGCACCAGATACCTCGAGGGTTGGATCGGAAACCAGCACGACCTGAAGCTCGTTGGGTAATGTAAAGGTGTGATAATCACGCTGATCATTGGGGCTTTTAGGCAGCACCTGCAATTGCGCTGTGCCAGGCACTTTACCCGATGTGGTACAGGATGCGACAAATACAGCTACTAGCATCACAGTAAACAGTTGCACGATACGCAAGCGGACCATCTCTTGTTTCCTCTTTGTTACGGGAGAAGTCATGGATATCAGTAAAAACAGTAGAGCAAATACGCCCCGAGTAGCAAGCGATACAGCACAAACGGCTGCATACCAATACGTCGGATTAACGCCAAAAATACCCGAATACACAGGTAAGCACTCACGGCACTAATAGCCGTAGCCGCCAGCAATTTACCCCAGCCAACCGGTAACGGCTCGGACACTAACTCAACCGATTGCAGCATGGTGGCCAAAACAATAACCGGAATACTCAGCAAAAATGAAAACCGTGCGCTCGCCTCGCGGTTAACCCCCATCAGCAGTGCCGCCGTGATGGTAATGCCCGAACGCGATGTACCTGGAATCAGGGCCAACGCCTGAGCTAAGCCTATAACCACAATTTGTGTTTTACTTAGATGGTATTCGTCACTGTTGGCGCGAGCGGGATTACCCGCAAACTTGCGCTGATAACGCCAGTCGGCATAGCCCAGCAGCAAACCAAACACAATTAAGCTATAGCCCATAAAATAGCCGGTGCGCATCGAGGTTTCGATGATATCTTTTGCCAATAGCCCCACAATACCAACGGGAATAGTGGCCCAGATAATGGCCCAACCCAACCGCGCCTCGCGGCTCATGCCGGCGCCGATAATCGACCCCAGCCAAGCACGCGCAAGCTTTATTAAGTCGTCGCGAAAATAAAAGATAACAGCCAGTAAGCTGCCAAAGTGAACCGCGATATCAAAGGCTAAGCCTTGATCGGGCCAATCAGTAAACAAAGGGACAAGCAATAGGTGAGCACTACTGGAAACTGGCAAAAACTCTGTCAGCCCCTGTATTAGCGCCAGTACAATAATCTCAATCCATTGCACAGAATATCTCGCAATAAAGGTTAAGCCTTATTTAGGCTGTTTAACCGGGCGCTGCCATCCGGTAATAGAGCGCTGACGGGCACGGGCCACGGTCAACTCATCGGCGGCCACATCGCGGGTCACCACACTGCCGGCACCGACAGTAGATGTATCGCCCAAGGTTACCGGTGCCACCAGAGCACAATTAGAGCCGACAAAAACGTCGTCGCCAATGGTGGTGGTAAATTTATTAACGCCATCGTAATTACAGGTAATGGTGCCGGCACCCACATTAACCCGGGCCCCCATCTCGCAATCGCCGATATAACTCAGGTGATTGACCTTACTGCCCTCGCCAATAACCGCTTTTTTGGTTTCGACAAAATTACCCACTTTAGCGCCGCTTTTTAATACGGTACCGGGGCGCAGTCGGGCATATGGGCCAATGACACACCCGTCAGCGACCACCGCATCTTCCAGTATAGAGTTGGCTTTGATCTCGCTATTGGCCGCAATAACAGAGTTGCTAATTAGGCAGTTAGGGCCAATTTTAACGTTGTCACCAAGCGTAACCTTGCCTTCGATCACAACGTTAATATCGATTTCCACATCGCGGCCGGCCGTTAGCTCGCCGCGACAGTCAAAGCGGCTTGGGTCGGCCAGATACACGCCGCGATCGAGTAGGGCGTCGGCTTGCGCCTGTTGATAAATACGCTCAAGCTTAGCTTGCTGGCGGCGGTTGTTTACCCCTTCAACCTCTTCGGCGCTAGCCGGTTGAAACACCTTAATAGCGGTCCCGGCGTGACGGGCTTTGGCAATAATGTCAGTGAGGTAGTACTCGCCCTGTGCGTTATCGTTAGACAGCTCGGGCAGCCATTGGATGAGCTTTTTGGCCGGTACGGCCATAATACCGGTATTCACTTCACCGATTTGTTTTTGCTCGGCGGTGGCGTCTTTCTCTTCAACGATGGCAACCACGTCGCCATCGCCATTGCGCAAGATACGGCCATAACCCGTAGGATTAGCCAGATTAACCGTCATCAAGCCCATGGTGTCTGGCCCGGCACACTGCAATAAACCGGTTAATGACTCGGGTTGTATCAGGGGGACGTCGGCATAGAGAATTAACACCAGGGCATCGTCACGCAGTTGCGGTAAAACTTGCTGTACCGCATGGCCAGTACCAAGTTGTTGCGCCTGTGTCACACAGTGGCAATTTAGCCCAGCGATTGTGGCCTCTACCTGCTCGGCGCCGTGGCCAACCACCACTAGCTTTTGCAGGTTATCGGTCCCCAGCTGCGCAACGGTATCCAACACATGATGCAGCATGGGTTTACCCGCTATTGAATGCAAAACTTTAGGCAGTTTTGAGTTCATGCGGGTACCTTTACCCGCGGCGAGAATAACGACATCCAACATCTGTAAATCTCCGTTTTGTCGGTCACCAGCAAAAGCGCAATACAAACAAAAAAGGGTAGCCAAAGCTACCCTTTTAACAACCCGAGACTCAAAAAGTTCAGGCTATTTACGTGCGTTGCGTCGAATTGCCTGAAGTGCGCGTAGCTGTGCTGAAGCTTCGGCCAGCTGAATCGCAGCTTTTGAGTAATCAATTTCACCCGATTGACTCAACAGCTTAGCGGCGGCTTCTTTCTTAGCAGTTTCAGCGGCGGCCTCATCCATATCGCCGGCGCGCAAAGCGGTGTCGGCCAATATAGTGACAAGGTTTGGCTGAACCTCTAAGTAGCCACCCGATACGTAATACACTTCTTCTTCTCCGCCCTGTTTTTTCAGGCGAATCGGGCCTGGTGCAAGACCTGTCAGCAAAGGCGCGTGACCGTAGGTAATGCCGAGATCACCCAGAGAACCAGTAGCCACAACCAGCTCTACCAACCCGGAGAAGATCTCACTCTCTGCACTGACGATATCGCAATGTATAGTCATTGCCATAATCTGCCTCTTAAGCTTGAAGGGGCGGCCTAGGCCGCGACCCAATTACTTCATTTTTTCGGCTTTTTCGATCGCTTCGTCGATCGTACCGACCATGTAGAACGCCTGCTCTGGCAGGTGATCATACTCGCCGCTCAGGATGCCCTGGAAACCACGGATGGTTTCTTTCAGCGATACGTAAGTACCAGGAGAACCGGTAAATACTTCCGCAACATGGAAAGGCTGTGACAAGAAACGCTCGATCTTACGCGCACGGGCTACCGATTGCTTATCTTCTTCAGACAGCTCGTCCATACCCAAAATAGCGATGATGTCTTTCAGCTCTTTATAACGCTGCAGTACCATCTGCACGCCACGGGCAACGTCGTAGTGCTCTTGACCAATAATTAACGGGTCGAGCTGACGCGAGGTAGAATCCAGTGGATCAACCGCTGGGTAAATACCTTTAGAGGCGATGTCACGGCTCAGGGTAACGGTCGAATCCAAGTGAGCAAAGGTGGTTGCTGGCGATGGATCGGTCAAGTCATCCGCAGGTACGTAAACGGCCTGAATAGACGTAATAGAGCCAGTCTTAGTCGAGGTAATACGCTCTTGCAGTACGCCCATCTCTTCGGCCAGTGTTGGCTGATAACCTACCGCCGATGGCATACGACCCAGCAGAGCCGATACTTCGGTACCCGCAAGAGTATAACGATAGATGTTATCAACGAAGAAGAGTACGTCTTTACCTTCATCACGGAATTTCTCGGCCATTGTCAGACCAGTCAGTGCAACGCGCAGACGGTTACCCGGTGGCTCGTTCATCTGACCGTACACCATGGCAACTTTGTCCAATACGTTGGACTCTTTCATCTCGTAGTAGAAGTCGTTACCTTCACGAGTACGCTCACCCACACCGGCAAACACAGATAGACCACTGTGCTCTTTAGCGATGTTGTTGATCAGCTCCATCATGTTTACGGTTTTACCAACACCGGCACCACCAAACAGGCCAACTTTACCACCCTTGGCGAATGGACATACCAAGTCGATAACTTTAATACCGGTTTCTAGCAATTCGCTAGATGCGGCAAGCTCGGCGTAGGCGGGAGCTTCGCGGTGAATTTTCATCCGCTCTTGCTCGCCAATAGGGCCGGCTTCGTCGATGGGGTTACCCAATACGTCCATAATGCGGCCCAGGGTTTCTTTACCCACGGGTACATTAATAGCATCTTTGGTGTTTTCGACACTCAAACCACGACGAAGACCTTCAGAGGAGCCTAGTGCAATGGTGCGTACCACACCGTCACCTAATTGCTGCTGCACTTCCAAAGTCAGATTTTTTTCGGTGATGGTCAGTGCATCATAAATTTGTGGCACTTCATCGCGTGGAAATTCCACATCAATTACAGCGCCGATAATCTGTACGATACGTCCGCTACTCATTTCCGGTTCCTCTTTATTCCAGGCTAGTGGCCTGAAGGTTTAAGCTAAAATTCTTTCTGTGTAAGGCTGGCTGTTATGAAGAAACAGCAGCAGCACCACCAACAATTTCTGAAAGCTCTTGAGTAATCGCCGCCTGACGCGCTTTGTTATACACAAGCTGCAGATCGTCGATCATATCGCCAGCGTTATCGGTAGCGCTCTTCATAGCAATCATACGAGCCGCTTGCTCACACGCGCTATTTTCGACCACAGCCTGATAAACTTGCGACTCAATGTAACGAGTCAATAAGCCATCTAACAACTCTTCAGCGTCTGGCTCGTATAGGTAATCCCAATGATGTTGCAGTTCTTTATCATCATCGGCCTCTAGCGGCAGCAACTGTTGCACCTGTGGACTTTGAGTCATTGCGTTAACAAACTCGTTGCTCACTAGATACAGCTTATCAATCTGGTTGTCGGCGTAAGCGTCCAGCATCACCTTTACGCTACCAATTAGGTCGGTAACGCTAGGTGCTTCACCAATATCTCGCGTGCTCGCGACAATATTGCCGCCAAAGCGATTAAAAAATGCAGTGGCTTTAGCGCCAATTAAACACAAGTCGATACTGCTGCCTTGCGCGCTGTAGCTTTGCATGGATTGTAGAGCTGCTTTGAACAAATTTGTGTTCAAGCCACCACACAAACCGCGATCAGTAGACACCACAATAAAACCAACGCGCTTTACCTCGCGTTGCTTCATAAAGGTGTGCGTGTACTCGGGGTTGGCGTTAGCCAAATGCCCGATTACAGAACGCATCCGTGAGGTATAAGGTTTACCTAACTGCATGCGCTCTTGAGCTTTACGCATTTTACTCGCGGCGACCATTTCCATCGCGCTGGTAATTTTTTGCGTGCTCTTGATGCTCGAAATCTGTGTGCGAATTTCTTTTGCGCCTGCCATTACTCGGCCCTCAAGATATCTTCAAAGGTGGTGCGCACAGCGCACCACCAACTTACCAGGTTTGGCTAGACTTAAACTTATCAACCAAGGCTTTAAATTGAGCTTCTAAATCGCCGTTCCAATCGCCCGATTTGTTGATGCTATCCATCAACTCACCGTGCTCTGATGCCGCGTAAGCGAGCAGGGCAGATTCAAAGTCCAGAACCTTTTTGGTCTCTACGTCTTTTAAGTAGCCTTCATTAGCACAGTACAGAACCAAGCCCATTTGCGAGATGCTCATGGGTGAGTATTGCTTCTGCTTCATCAGCTCGGTTACGCGCTCACCGTGCTCAAGCTGAGCTTTAGTGGCGTCATCCAGGTCAGAGGCAAACTGGGCAAATGCTGCCAGCTCACGGTACTGAGCCAGTGCGGTACGAATACCACCTGATAGCTTTTTGATGATTTTAGACTGCGCTGAACCACCAACACGAGATACCGATACACCGGCGTTCATCGCCGGGCGAATGCCCGAGTTGAACATGTCAGCTTCGAGGAAGATCTGACCATCGGTAATCGAAATAACGTTAGTCGGTACGAACGCCGATACGTCACCGCCTTGGGTTTCAATAATAGGCAGGGCGGTCAAAGAACCGGTTTTGCCTTTTACTGCACCGTTGGTTTGTTTTTCTACGTACTCTGGGTTTACACGAGCGGCACGCTCAAGCAGACGCGAGTGCAAGTAGAAAACGTCACCTGGGTAGGCTTCACGGCCCGGAGGACGACGTAACAACAGTGAGATTTGACGATAAGCCCACGCTTGCTTGGTCAGGTCATCGTAAATAATCAGCGCGTCCTGACCGCGATCGCGGTAGTACTCACCAATAGTACAGCCGGCAAACGGTGCCAAAAACTGCATAGACGCTGGGTCAGAGGCCGTTGCGGCAACCACAACGGTGTGCTCCATGGCGCCGTGCTCTTCAAGTTTGCGCACAACCGCCGCAATCGAAGAAGCTTTTTGGCCAATAGCAACGTAAATACACTTAATGCCAGAGTCTTTCTGGTTGATGATGGCGTCTACCGCAATGGCAGACTTACCGATTTGACGGTCACCAATAATCAACTCACGCTGACCGCGACCGATTGGTACCATTGCATCAACGGCTTTCAGACCAATCTGTACCGGCTGATCGACCGACTGACGCCAAATAACGCCGGGGGCAACTTTTTCAATTGCGTCGGTTTCTTTTGCGTCGACAGGGCCTTTGCCATCAATGGGGTTACCCAGGGCATCAACCACACGGCCTTCGAGTTCCGGGCCAACCGGCACTTCCAGAATACGGCCAGTACATTTACAAGTTTGTCCTTCGGCAATGCTGAAGTAGTCGCCCAAAATTACGGCGCCCACTGAGTCTTGCTCGAGGTTAAGCGCCATACCGTAAACGCCACCTTCAAACTCGATCATTTCCCCGTACATAACGTCCATCAAGCCGTTAATACGAACAATACCGTCAGATACAGATACTACCGTGCCCTGATTGCTGGACTCGGAAGACACATCGAGCTTCTCGATGCGCTGCTTAATAATTTCGCTAATCTCGGATGGATTCAGCTGCTGCATGCTTTATTCCTCAATCCTACGAATTGATTGCTTTGGCGAGTTTCTCTAACCGACCGCGCATGGAGCCGTCGATGACTAAATCACCTGCCTTGATAACCACGCCAGCGAGCAGTTGTGAATCAACCGCTGTGCTGACCTTAACTTTGCGCGCCAATTTGGCACTGAGAGCATCCGCTAGTTTTTGCTGGCTGGCATCATCCAATTCAAAGGCAGTTGTCAGCTCTACGTTGACAGCTTGCTCTTCGGCGGTTTTCAGCGCATCAAAAAGGGTGAACACCTCGGGCAACAATGCCAAGCGTTTGTTTTCTGCCAACAACTCAACAAAGTTTTTAACGTTCGGGCTTAACTCCTCACCACAAATCTCTATAAGAGTATTGGCTTGCTGCTCTGGTGTCAGAGCAGGGGAGGAAACAAGCTGCGACACTTTGTCGTAACCGCTAACAATAGCCAGGGTTTTCAGTTGTGTTGCCCAGCTCGCAAGTTCACCATTGTCACGGGCAAACGCGAACGCTGCCTTGGCATAAGGTCTTGCGAGGGTAATCAGTTCAGCCACAATTCACCTCGCTTACAAACTGGCAGCCAGTTTGTCGATCATGTCTTTGTGCGCAGACTGGTCAACAGAAGACTCAAGCACTTTCTCAGCACCGGCGAAAGCTAACATAGCCACTTGTGAACGCAGTTGTTCTTTAGCGCGATTCACTTCTTGCTCTACTTCAGCTTGGGTAGCCGCTTTAATACGGTTACCTTCTTCGCGGGCCTGCTCTTTTGCTTCTTCCACAATCTGAGTTGCGCGCTTATTGGCAGAATCCAGAATACTGGCAGCTTCAGTTTTAGCATCACGCAATGCGTGTTTTGCTTTTTCCTGAGCCAGTTCCAGATCTTTACTTGCACGATCCGCTGCGGCCAGACCATCGGCAATTTTCTTTTGACGCTCAGCCATGGCCGCAATAATTAACGGCCAGATGTACTTCATGCAGATAAGCACAAAGACAACGAACGTAATGGACTGTCCTATAATAGTTAAATTAAGGTTCACGCCGACACCTCTGTTATGGGAAGTTTCTGTGCGTTAAAAAGAGCGATAGCTTACGCTAAGCCCGGTACGGTAACGAACAGAATGTACATAGCAATACCCACACCGATCATTGGCACGGCGTCAAGCAGACCAGCGATCAGGAACATTTTGCCTTGCAACATTGGAGCAAGCTCAGGCTGACGGGCAGAACCTTCCAACAACTTACCACCCAAAATGGCGAAGCCGATGGCAGTACCCAAAGCGCCCAAACCAATCAACAGCGCAACAGCAATCAGTGCTAAACCCATGGTATATCTCCTCGATTTTTAAAAATAAAAAGTAAAGTTAAAAAAGTTAATGCGTAAACTGATCTTCATCGTCGTTGTGGAACGCCATTGCCATATAAACAATGGTCAGCACCATAAACACAAACGCTTGAAGAGTAATCACAATAATGTGGAACAGCGCCCAGCCCAGCTGCAGTACACCAGCAAACAGGCCAAGAATCAGACCAGCACCAAACATGGTGGCAATCAGAATAAAGATCATTTCACCAGCGTAAAGGTTACCGAACAGTCGCAAGCCCAATGAAATAGGGCGCGCCAGCAGGGTTACCGACTCGAGCGCAAAGTTAATGACAATAATGATAGGAGCAAAGATTAAGCCCACACCCTTAGTTGGCGGGTGAAAGGGGTGAAAAGTCAGCTCTTTAACAAACCCGACAAACCCTTTCTCGCGGATGCTGAACATAATCATCAGGAAGAACACGGTAAAGCCCATACCCAAGGTCACGTTCGGATCGGTTGTGGGTACGATTTTGAAATAAAAGTGCGGATCACCAGACACCCAGGCTGCCAGCTGCGGTATTAAATCCACAGGAATCAGATCCATGAGGTTCATCAGAAAGACCCAGACAAAAATGGTCAATGCTAGCGGGGCCACAAAGCGGCTGCGGTACTGAAACGCGTCTTTTACGGTTTTATCGATAAACTCTACCAGAGCCTCGATAAAGTTGAGCATGCCGGTAGGTACACCTGAGTGAGCTCGTTTAGCGCCCCAGCGGAACAAAGCCAGAAAGATAATCCCCAGGCCAATCGACCACAACATCGAGTCGAGGTGAATAGCGTTAAAGCCCATGGCGGACATTTCTTCGGAACAATGAGCCACAGTCCAACCTGTAGTTTCCTGCACACTTTTGCCATCACAATAGGTGCCGGCGGGTAGTTTACCGTAGGTCCAGTTGGTCAAGTGGTGCTGGATATATTCGGTGGTCGTAGGTGCGTTACCGTCCGCTGCCATCTGCTATCTCTCAACTTGTGTAAATAAGCGTGTGATTAACCAGCCTTGGGCTGGCCATTGCGCTGGCGAATACTCGCCGCGGTTACAATCAATTGCGCGATTTGTGCTGCCACAAAAGCGCATAAAAAAACCGGTATGCTGATTGCGACATCCCGGGTAAAGACCACCGCAAATAATACGGCGGTTAGTATTAATTTGGCTGACTCGGCGCTGTAAAAGCGATTAACGCTTTGGCGTATGCCCCATGCGCCACGAATCTGTCCAGCAAACCTGGCAAATACCATTGCCGGTACCAGACACACGGAAAATCCCCAGAGTAAAGAAATCCCCCACAGCGAATGCCAACTTAATACGGCACCGCTAATGACAATCAGCACAATCCACAGCGCAACCAGTCGTTTAAATACCGGAAGCGTGGTGATAACAGCCGATGTTTGACGGCGAGCCCTAGGCATCGATTCTCTCTTTTACAGCTCAGTTGTACTGGCTTGGGTCGATTTTCGCCGTCGCTGGCTTTACGGCAACTTACAGATCAGCCGCAAAGCCGCCGCATTATAGGGGTTTTGTTACAGACCTTTCAACAGCAACCGCGCCATTATCGCCCAAATGAGTGCAGTTGCGCCCTGTATTTGGGCAACTGGCGATATCTACGCCTTAACAAAGCTTAACCGGCCTGACCAACACCTGTGGATAACCCCGATAATCGAGGCCAAATCCTAGCAGGGTATTGAGCAAAAGTTAAGGTGGATAAATAACGCAGATAACTTCTGGCACACAGGATTATTTTATGTGGGCAAGAATACCGTCGAGTTCATCGAGGTTATTGTAACTAATCACCAACTTACCTTTGCCTTTGGCACCGTGTTGAATGGCAACACCGGCCCCCAAAGTTTCGGACAGTTGGTTTTGCAGCCGGGTAATATCCGCCGACACTACCACTGGCGCCACGTTTGAATCGCGATTTTTTTCATCCTGAATTTTGCGTACCAGGGCCTCGGCCTGGCGGACAGTCAAACCTTTACCAACGATTTGCCGCGCCACTTCGCGCTGCTGTCCGGCCTCGAGCGACAGTATGGCCCGGGCGTGGCCCATCTCCAGATCGCCGTGCTCGAGCAGTTTTTTGACTTCATCGTCGAGCGCAATCAGACGCAGCAGGTTGGTCACGGTGGTGCGGGATTTACCCACCGCCTGCGCCACCTCCTGGTGGGTGAGCTCGAACTCATCCTGCAGGCGCTTAAGCGCCATGGCCTCCTCGATGGGGTTTAAGTCCTCACGCTGGATGTTCTCGATCAGCGCCATGGCGATGGCCGCTTCGTCGGGTACATCGCGCACCACAGCGGGAATTTTATCCAGGCCGGCTAACTGGGTCGCGCGCCAGCGGCGTTCGCCTGCGATAATTTCGTACTTATCCTCACCAATCAGGCGCACTACAATCGGTTGCATGACGCCCTGAGCCCTGATGGAGTCAGCCAGCTCTTCCAGTGCCTCTGGGTGCATATCGCGGCGCGGTTGGTATTTGCCCCGGGATATTAACTCGACCGGCAGCCGCATTAATTTTCCGTCCAGAGCTTCGCGGGCATCCGCCTCGCTGACACCATCGTCGGAGGGTGGAATGGTGACGCCGGCCCCCAAAAGTGCATCCAGCCCCTTACCCAATCCTTTTCGTTTTCCTGCCATAGGTTAAACCTGTTGTTACCACTGAGCGATGCTTATTGCGTCACCTGAGAGTTAAGGGATTCGTCACCGGCCGCTGCCGATAGCTCGTTGCGGCGAATAATTTCACCGGCCAGTGCGAGGTAGGCAATCGCCCCTTTGGACTGGCGATCATAGACCATCACCGGTTGGCCGTAACTGGGCGCCTCGGCCAAACGGACATTTCGCGGAATACAGGTACGGTACACCCGATCGCCAAAATGCTGGTGCAACTGCGCCGACACATCGTTGGTCAGGCTATTGCGCGGATCGTACATGGTGCGCAAAATTCCCTCGATTTTTAAGGCGGGGTTAAGCACATCGTGAATTTGATTGATGGTGCCCACCAGTGCCGACAAGCCCTCGAGCGCGTAATACTCACACTGCATGGGGATAATCACACCGTGACAAGCGGCCAGAGCGTTAAGCGTAAGCATGTTAAGCGAGGGCGGGCAGTCGATCACAATATAATCAAATTGGCCTTTGACCTCGGCCAGCGCCTTATCCAGCCGACGCTCTTTGTTGGGCAGAGATAACATCTCAACCTCGGCGGCGGTCAGATCGCCATTGGCCGGCAGCACCTGATACTGGCCGCTTTCCGACAACACCAGGGACTCGGCAATTGAGGCGCGATCAGTCAACACATCGTATACGCTCAACTCCACCTCAGACTTATCCACACCGCTGCCCATGGTGGCGTTACCCTGAGGATCGAGATCTACCAACAGCACGCGTTTTTTGGTGGCAACCAGTGAGGCGGCCAAATTCACGCAGGTGGTGGTTTTACCCACACCACCTTTTTGATTGGCAACAGCGTAGATCTTAGTCAAGTCGTTATCCTTCTGATTTGGTGAGGCGCTTATTGTGTGGCAGTTGCCGTGTGCGGGCAAGCCACCGGGCAATTTAAACCACACGCTCCAGTAGCAGCAAGTGACGCTCACCGGCTTCTCCGGGCACCTGCAAATCAATTCGCTGGCGCAAGTGGTAGTGACCGGCTATGGCCGCCAACTCCGCCTCGGGAAACTGCCCTTTCATGGCAAAAAACAAACCGTCGTCGGCCACAAGATGCTGACACCAGCCGGTCATATCCGCAAGGCTGGCAAAGGCGCGGCTGATCACACCGTCAAATTTTTCGGCCGGTTGCAGGGTTTCAACCCGGCAGTTCTCAACCGTCACATTGCCGAGCGACAGCCGGGTTTTAACGTGAAAAATAAAGCGGGTTTTTTTTCCGTTACTGTCGAGCAGAGTAAATTGCTTATCCGGGTAGCAAATCGCCAAAGGTATACCGGGCAGGCCCCCGCCGGTACCCACATCGATTAAGCGCTGGCCACTGATATGGGGCACCACCGCCAAGGAGTCGAGCAAGTGGCGCACGATCATATCGTCGATATTGCGCACGGCCGACAAGTTATAGGCGCGGTTCCACTTGGCAAACTCGGCAATGTAATCCAGCAAGTGGTCGATTTGGGCGTCGGATAAATCCAACCCTAAACTCTGAATACCGGCGCACAACTGGCGCCGGTGCTGCTCTCGGTTTGCCATTAACTCGCCTTAGCTTGTTCGCGCTTAAGTAAACCACGTTTTTTTAAGTAAACCAGCAGCAAAGACACTGCCGCCGGGGTAACCCCGGGGATGCGTTGGGCGCGGGCCAGAGTCTCGGGGCGGGCATCGCTCAGCTTTTGCTTCACCTCGTTGGACAGCCCCTCCACCGCGTTAAAGTCAAAATCGTCGGGGAAACGTGTGTTCTCGTGGGCGCGCAAGCGATCAATCTCTTCTTGCTGGCGACTGATGTAACCCGAGTATTTGGCATCGATCTCGATTTGCTCAGCCACCGCTTCGCCAATGTCTACCTCGCCCGCCAAACCCGCGATATCGCGATAGCTAAGCTCGGGACGCTTGAGTAAATCAAACAGGCTGTACTCGCGAGTCAGATTGGACTTTACCTTGCCCTCAAGCTGTTGCGCCGCCGCAGAGCCGGCCTGCACCCAGGTATCTTTCAGGCGCTGACGCTCGAGGGTGACGGCTTCGCGCTTGTCACAAAACGCCTGCCAGTGATCGTCAGCAATCAAGCCCAGCTCGCGGCCGGTCTCGGTTAGGCGCATATCGGCGTTGTCTTCGCGCAGCAGTAAGCGGTATTCGGCCCGGCTGGTGAACATCCGGTAGGGCTCGCGGGTACCCATGGTAATCAGGTCGTCCACCAACACGCCAATGTAGGCCTCGTCGCGGCGCGGGCACCAGGCCTCTTGCTCGCGAGCGCGGCGGGCGGCATTTAACCCGGCCAACAGGCCCTGAGCACCGGCTTCTTCGTAACCAGTGGTGCCATTGATTTGCCCGGCAAAATACAAGCCGCCGATGACTTTGGTTTCCAGCGAATACTTAAGATCCTGCGGATTAAAATAATCGTATTCGATGGCGTAACCCGGGCGCATGATATGGGCGTTTTCAAAGCCTTTAATCGAGCGCACCAAGTTCATTTGCACGTCAAACGGCAAACTTGTCGATATCCCGTTGGGGTAGAGCTCATGGGTCGTTAGCCCCTCGGGCTCAATAAACACCTGATGGCTGGGTTTATCGGCAAAACGGTGAATTTTGTCTTCAATCGAAGGACAGTAGCGCGGCCCGATCCCCTCGATAACCCCCGAATACATGGGCGAACGGTCCAGACCGCCGCGAATGATCTCGTGGGTTTGCTCGTTAGTATGGGTAATCCAGCAACACACCTGGCGCGGCTGCATCTGGCGGTTACCCCGCACCGACATCACCGGGCGCGGCTCGTCGCCCCACTGCTCTTGCAGCTCGCTAAAGTCGACGGTTTTGGCGTCGATACGCGGCGGGGTACCGGTTTTTAAACGGTCTACCCGCAGGGGGTATTCGCGCAAACGCTGGGCAAGCGCTTGCGCGGGCGGATCTCCGGCGCGTCCACCACTGTGGTTTTGCATACCAATGTGAATCAAACCGCCAAGAAACGTGCCGGTGGTAAGCACGACCTGGTCGGCAAAAAACTTTAGCCCCATTTGCGTAACGGCGCCGCGCACCTGATCTTGCTCGACGATTAAATCGTCAACCGCCTGCTGAAAAATCCACAAATTCGGTTGGTTTTCCAGGGTGCTGCGAATCGCCGCCTTGTACAGCACCCGGTCGGCCTGTGCCCGGGTGGCACGCACCGCCGGGCCCTTGCGCGCATTCAGTACCCGAAACTGGATACCGCCGGCATCTGTGGCCAGTGCCATTGCACCGCCCAGCGCGTCGATCTCTTTAACCAGATGGCTTTTGCCAATGCCGCCAATGGCGGGGTTGCAAGACATCTGACCCAGAGTCTCGACATTGTGCGTCAACAGTAAGGTCCGACAGCCCATGCGCGCCGAAGCCAAACAGGCTTCAGTTCCCGCGTGACCGCCGCCGACGACGATAACGTCAAAACGCTCTGGAAAGTTCATTTAAGGCCTCATAACTGCCGCAGGTGAAAAAGGGCGCACATTATAGAGTGCTTAGGGCCGTTGTACAAAACATGTTCAATGTTTAAACGAACATATTTAAGTAATTAAACTTATTAAATAATTATTTATATATAGAGATATGTATAAAGGATTAAACTTATAGTAATTAATAGGGGCAGACAATTCTGTGGAAAACCAAATTTTAGTTAATAAAAACAATAAGCTAGACGAATAATAACTACCCTTAACCACTGCTGATAAACTGACAGAACACGGTGATTAAGCTGGGTATGAAACCGCTGTTTATCCACTGATATCCGAAACCGCCAGTTATCCCCAATTCGCTCTTCAGCTTTTTCCCGATCGCTACACAGGGTTTTGCTAAATAGTGATGGAAATTTAAGCAAAAACCACAGTAAAACAAACAGTTATGGGATAAACCTGTGAACAAATGTGGATAACACTCGTAAGTTACCCTTGTTCTAGCGGCTACCGTTGTGGATAACCTTGCTCAGGTGATTGGGATAACTTACCCGCGAGGCAATAATACTGTCTTTAAGAGGGTTTATTGGATTATTTTGGGGATAGAATTTTTTTAAAAAAAGGTGAGATATTAATGAACCGCGACTTATTTAAGGCGATTGACGATCATTTTGGCTTAAATTTAACCCAATCCGAGCCCCAATCAGTGCCAGGCGGTGATATAAATCAGAGCTTTGTGGGGGAAAATACTCAAGGTAAGCCGTTCTTTATTAAAGTAAATGCCAACGCTGAGTTGCTTGAAGTGGAGGCTAAGAATCTCGCGTTGCTGGCCAGGGCAGAGGTCAACACGCCACACGTTATCGGGTTTAACCGGTTTACAGATGCCGGCGTTTTGGTTTTAGAGTACCTGCCCTTAGTGGCCAGTGGTGATGAGCAAAGCCTTGGCCAGCAGCTGGCCAAACTGCACCGTAAAACCGCTGAGCAGTATGGTTTGGGCTATAACAACTATATAGGCAGTACCTTGCAGCAAAACAGCCGGAGCGACAGCTGGGCGCAATTTTGGTGGCACAATCGGCTTGCGCCGCAACTGGATATGGCCCGGCGCAACCGGGCATTAATGGTTGATACACGGCGCTTAAAAACCTTAAGCGACCGGTTACTGGTTGGCCACCAGCCACTCGCCTCGCTATTACACGGCGATTTGTGGGGTGGCAATAAAGGCTATCTGAGAGATGGACAGCCGGTGTTGTTTGACCCGGCTTGTTACCTTGGTGACCGGGAGACGGATCTGGCGTTTACGTTGGTGTTTGGTGGCTTTGGTCACGGCTTTTACCAAAGCTATCGCGAGGCCTGGCCGCTGCCGGATGGTGGGCGGGGGCGGGAGCCGCTCTATAATTTATACCACCTACTTAATCACCTTAATCTATTTGGCGATAGTTATCGCGGTTCGGTCGAGTCAGCCGTGGCGAGCTTATTGTCGTAAGTGTTTATAAGTTGTTGTTTTTAAAGCACTGTCCGGTAGTTGTCTGGTATTTGGCGTTACCCTGTCGGGCTTTTTTTGTCACTGTGTTAGGCGTATTCGGAGGGAGATCGAGCATGAACGTGCGTAAGTTGCGATTGCAAAAAGGTTGGTCACAAGAGCAACTGGCCGAGTTAACTGGGCTGAGTATTCGTACGATCTCGCGAATAGAGCGCGGCCGAACACCGTCGCTCGAGTCGCGCAACGCACTCGCTTCGGTGTTTGAAATTGATACCAGCCAATGGCACATTGAGGGCAGTGATATGGAATCTACCACTAGCGGGCCGGGCGCGACGAGTCGCCAGGCCGCACAAGTTGATGTAGAAGAGCAGCAGGCGATCGAGTATGTTCGCGATGTAAAAGCGTTTTATACCAACATCTTAACCTACCTTGTGATTATCCCTTTTTTGTTTGTGATTAACTGGATGACCTCACCGGGCTACACCTGGGCGTGGTGGCCCGCGATCGGCTGGGGTGTTGGATTGCTGCTGCAGGGGCTAAACGCCTTTGAGTGCTTTAATGTTTTTGGTCCTCGCTGGGAGAAGCGTCAGGTTGAAAAGCGCCTGGGGCGCAAGCTTTAAGCGGCCAGCGACTGAACCAACCGCGTAGCTGAGCGCCTAAGTACCTCGATTATGTCAGCTAGGGATAACTTTATGCCGCGGAACCGTCTTCGTACCACTATTAAAAATTACGCCTCTTTGCTGCTGATGCTGTTGGCGATGCTGGCTTTTCGTACCGCTGTGGCCGATTGGAATTATGTGCCCACAGGCTCTATGGAGCCCACTATTATCCCCGGGGATGTATTAGTGGTCAGTAAATTAAGTT
>NZ_CAXBFW010000038.1:0-21155 GCF_963975215.1 uncultured Gilvimarinus sp. | reverse complement strand
ACCCCTGTTACCGCCGTGAAAGGGCGGTGTCCTAGGCCTCTAGACGAAGGGGACACACGTCTCGTAAAAGAGGGGCGCATTCTAAGTAGAGCGTGCCCACCTGTCAACACTTAATATACGATTTTTTTAATGAAGCTAAACAACAACTTAGCGCCGGGCAAAAGCTGCCTATAAAGCAACCAGATAGGCAGTGAGAGAACATAAAATGCTATACTGAGCGACAATTAACCCAAATGGCTTGGGTACAAAATTAACTAAGGACACACCAGAGCACCTAAAGGTAACCCTATGTCGTCCGTTTACATAATTATTGCCCTTGTCGCACTGCTGACGCTGTTAGTGTGTTATGCGTTTATCAGCCAGCAACTGGCCAAAAAACGCAAACAGCGCCTGCGCCTGCTAAACGCCCTGAAACAACGGCTCGAGCTCTTTAAACAAATCGCCAGCGGCATGCCGGCGGGCTACTTGCCAGGCGAGCTTAATGCCCTGGTTTATCAAGCACTCATCAGTACCTTAGAACAATTGGCGAAAATCTCCCCCAAACAGAACTACGCCGCCGAGGCAAACGAGCACCAAAAACAGTTTAATGCCAGTAAAGAGGCCGCCGATCGCTCACGGCTGACCCCGGAGCAAGCCGCTCAGGTGCAGCCTCTGCTTAAAGAGCTGGCCCGCTATATCGGCGCCCAAGCCGAGAGCGGCCGACTCCCGAAGACGCAGGCCAGCAAGCTGTTGAGCCAGTGCCGCAGACTGTTACTGCAAAGCACCATCGAGGGTTATATCAACCAGGCCAAACAGGCGCGCAGCGATAAAAAACTGCGCCTTGCGATTCATCACTACAGCACGGCCCGCAAGCTTTTACTAAAAGAGGCCGGGCAACAGGACGTGACTAAGCAGGTGGCACAGTTGAGTGCCGTCATCACTAAGCTGGAGCAAGAGGATGCCGCGCTAAACAAACCCGCCAGTGCGAGCACCGACGAGGCCGATACCAGCAAAGCATGGGATGAGTTTGAAGAAGACGAGGACTGGAAAAAGAAACAGCTGTACGACTGATTAACCAGTGGGGCTAGGATTCGTCCAGCTTTATCGAGGCCGAGTTAATGCAGTAGCGCAGCCCGGTAGGCTCGGGCCCATCGGGAAACACATGGCCCAAATGACTGCCGCAGTTATGGCACAACACCTCAGTGCGACGCATGCCATGACTCGCATCAAACTCTTCATCAATCGCACTACCGTCGGCCGGGGCCGAAAAACTCGGCCAGCCACAGCCGGCATCAAATTTAGTCTCCGACTCAAACAATAGCGCTCCGCAACCGCGACAGTGGTAAGTACCATCGGCAAATACATCCCAGTACTCGCCGGTAAACGGCGCCTCGGTGCCTTTTTCACGGCATACGTGATACTGCTCGGGGGTGAGCACTTCTCGCCAATGTTGCTCGGTAAAGGTAGGTTTGTCAGACATATAAGACTCCTGTAAACGCCATTATTAACAACCGACTGCAGCCGCGCGGTGCGCGCCTGGCCAAACATTCAGTATTATTAAGCGGCGCCCTTGACACTTAGGGTGGGTAAACCGGATCATAACTGATCGGCACACCAAAAAGACCTAAGGCATCTTAACGCAAATGGATACGATTCAAAAATCCGCCAAACTCAACGGCGTTTGCTACGATATTCGCGGCCCGGTTCTTGAGCATGCATACCGGCTCGAAGAAGAAGGCCACCGCATCATGAAACTCAACATCGGCAACCCGGCGTCGTTTGGCTTTTCGGCGCCCGATGAAATTATTCAGGATGTGATTTACAACTTGCCCAATGCCGAGGGTTACGTTGCCTCGCGCGGCCTGTTTGCCGCGCGTAAAGCCATTATGCAAGAGTGCCAAAAGCTGCGCATACCCAATGTCGATATCGATGATATCTACCTTGGCAACGGCGTTAGTGAGCTGATTGTGATGTCTATGCAAGCGCTGCTCAACAACGGCGATGAGATGCTCATCCCGGCGCCCGATTACCCGCTGTGGACGGCGGCGGTCAACCTCGCCGGCGGTAAAGCGGTACATTACCGCTGCGATGAGCAGTCGGACTGGTTTCCGGACATTGACGATATCGCCAGTAAAATTACCGACAAAACCCGCGGCATTGTGGTGATTAACCCCAACAACCCCACCGGGGCGGTGTACAGTCAGGACATACTGGAACAAATCGTCAAACTGGCCGAAGAAAAAGGCCTGATTATTTACGCCGACGAAATCTACAGTAAGATTTTGTACGATGACGCTGAGTTCATCCCCCTCGGGCGCTTAGTGCAAGACACCCTGTGTATTAGCTTTAACGGCTTGTCAAAATCTTATCGCCTGGCGGGATTTCGCTCGGGCTGGATGATTGTCAGTGGCGCCAAGCACAAGGCCAAAAATTATTTAGAGGGCATTGAGATGCTCGCCTCGATGCGCCTGTGTGCCAATGTCCCGGCCATGTACGCGGTGCAAACAGCGCTGGGCGGCTATCAGAGTATTAACGAGCTTATTTTACCCGGTGGCCGGTTGCGCGATCAGCGCGACGCAGCGCTCAAAGCTTTATCCGACATACCGGGCGTCAGTTGCGTGAAGCCCAAGGGCGCGCTCTATCTGTTTCCTAAAATCGATTTGGATATGCACAAAATCCAGGACGACCAGCAAATGGTGCTCGACTTTTTGATTCAGGAAAAAGTGCTTTTAGTACAGGGGACGGCGTTTAACTGGCCCGAGCGCGACCACTTGCGGATTGTATTTTTACCCCGCGAGGACGAGCTTAACCGCGCCATCGAGCGCTTTGGTCAATTTATTCAACGCTATCGCCAGTAATTTTAGCGCCCTATGGCTGATATACACATTACCGATTTTTACCGCGATGCGGCAAAAGCGCTCAACCTAATCTACGGCAGCTTTCCGCGCTTAATCACCGTGTTTGTCGAAGACATCTGCGGGCCGGACTCACCCGATGAGTTTGGCTTGCACAGCCCTCGCCACCAGGCGTGTCTGGCCACATTACTGTGGCTGGCCGCCGAGGGATATATTCGCTACCAAGACACCATTCGGCAAGAGGCCATCGATCAGGTCACCCTAACCCACAAAGGTTTTACGCTGCTGAGCGCGCAACTTAGCTGCCGCTCGGCTCTGGCCGAAAAAATCACCCACATCAATTTACAGCTAGAAGGCAACGGGGGTCAGGACGCCCCCGCCGGAGACTTTAGCCCTGCTATCGATTTACTGCGCGCGGCCTTAAAAACCCGGGCATCGAGCGCTATCGACACTGTGATGCAGGTTTTACTAAGTCGCTAACGACGCAAATGCACCTTACCGCAACGCCATGGGACTTAAGCCGGCCGGCAACAAGGCTGGCGCACTGTGTTACTCAACCAAGGATCAACTCGCGTGAAAATACTGTTAACCTCTGCCCTGACCGCATTGTGCTGGGCAATTGCCGCTGCAGCTGCTAATACGCTTGCCGCCAACCCCGTTGTCAGCGGCCAGTACGCCGACCCGGAGGTGCGGATATTTGACAATCAGTTCTGGATTTATCCCACCTACTCGGCCAGCGAAACCACCCCCGATCAGCTGGTGAACATAAGTGACACCCAGCGCGAGATGCGCCGCAAACCCGACATCTGGTCGCCTTTTTTAAAGCAGACCTTTTTAGACGCGTTCTCATCACCCGATCTGGTCAACTGGACCAAACACCCGCGAGTCCTCGAGGTGGAGAATGTATCCTGGGCGGCCTATGCCATCTGGGCACCCTCGGCCATCAAAGCAAACGGGCAGTATTATTTGTTCTTTGGCGCAAACGATATTA
Organism: uncultured Gilvimarinus sp.; assembly: GCF_963975215.1. Classification (GTDB taxonomy): domain Bacteria; phylum Pseudomonadota; class Gammaproteobacteria; order Pseudomonadales; family Cellvibrionaceae; genus Gilvimarinus. The sequence goes on along the minus strand of NZ_CAXBFW010000038.1, from coordinate 17,330 downwards.
AAAACAACAACGAGCTCGGCGGCATTGGCGTGGCAATCAGTGACTCGCCCGAAGGCCCCTACCGCGACGCCCTCGGTAAACCCTTAATTGGCCAGATTCACAACGGCGCCCAGCCCATCGACCAAATGGTTTTTCAGGACGACGACGGCCAGTTTTATATGTATTACGGCGGCTGGAAGCACTGCAACGTCGTTAAGCTCAGCGATGATTTACTCAGCCTTGAGGCTTTCGATGATGGCGAACTCTACAAAGAGATTACCCCAAGCGAGCACTATGTAGAGGGCTCGTTTATGGTAAAACGCAAAGGCATCTATTACTTAATGTGGTCCGAGGGAGAGTGGACCGGGCCAGATTACCGTGTGGCTTACGCTATGTCGTCAAGCCCCACCGGCCCTTTTGAGCGCGGCGGTAAAATCCTACAGCAGGATAACCGCATCGCCCGGGGCGCAGGCCACCACTCGGTGGTCAAGCTTCCCGGCACCGATGACTGGTATATCGTTTATCACCGCCGCCCACTTGGCAGTGATGATGGCAACCATCGGGTGATCGCCATTGAGAAAATGCTGTTTAACGATGATGGCACCATTAAACCCGTGGTGATGACAGACGAAGGGGTTGGCCCGGTGCGTTTACCTTAGAGGTGCGTGCCTTTGTACTGATAGCTCGCCACCTCTACCCTTGCGGCTCAGGCAGCCGGCGCTTGCCCCGGAAACTCAAAGTGCAGCAACTTAAGTTGCCGCTCGGGGTTGGCATCGGGAAATTCCGGCGCACTGGGCAAGCGCGCTATAAATTGCGCCTCTGGGCAATGCTCGGCAAAGCTCTGCAACAAAAAATCAGTCGCCAGCTCCGGGGCATTTAAACAGGCCAGTACACTGCCGCCGTGCGGCATTAACTCTGGCAGGCGCCGCACCAGCTTGGCGTAATCTTTACTGGCCACAAAACTACCGCGCTGAAAACTCGGCGGGTCAAAAATCACAATATCGTAGGGGCCCTGACGCCGGATTCGGCTCCAGGATTTGAGTATTTGCTCGGGCAAAAAAGCGCTGCGCTGTTTATCCAGACCGTTAAGGTGATGGTTTTCTCGCCCCTGAGCCAGAGCCTTTTTGCTCATGTCGACATTTACCACCTTCTTTGCCCCGGCGGCTACCGCCACCACCGAAAACGCGCAGGTGTAGGCAAACAGGTTGAGTACCCGCTTGCCCGCCGCATTCGACTCGAGCCACTGCCGCCCGGGCTCCATATCCAAAAAGTAGCCGACGTTTTGTTGCGTTAACGGGTTAAGCAAAAAGCGCAACGGGCCACGGGCGGCCAACCAGCGCTCGGGCATATCGCCCAGCACCACCTCAGAGGGAGCCCCCTCCACGTAACGTCGCTGCACCACTAATGTCCAGCTGTTGGCGCGCGCCAGCGGTGTGATATCGGCCAATAATTCGGCCAGCCAGGTGTCGGGCGGTGCGGCAAACAATGTTACCAATACCACCGGCTGGAAAAAGTCGATGCAGACAAACTCAAGGCCAGTAAAGCAGCGGCCGCGACCGTGAAACAAGCGCCGGCTATCGTGTGTTTGACCGGGCTGACGGGCGCAGGTTTGGGCCAAAGCCAGAAGTGGCTGCAAATCTATTTTGGGGGGCATTTCGGTGATCAAGTGTCAGTCTCACTGTTGCTGGTAGGGCCCACGGGGTACAGTATTTGTTGCTGGTAGCCGGTAATAACAGGCCAAACGCCCGCCAGCTGCTGATCGAGCGCCGGATCGTTAGTGTCCAGCTGCAGGGGTCGGCCATTCAGTGCCTGTAGCTTCTCAGTGGTGGCAATCAATAAAATCTTATCCCGCCCTACGCGGCGAATGATATCCGGAGCAAGCTGCTGGTTACCCCGGCCAAAAATATGCCCCTGACCGCCGATGGCGGTGACGATAATACGCGCCTCACCGCGGTGCGCATCGAGCGCGTGGCGAATCTCTTGAGCACCGACATCAATCGCAAGCAGTTCGCCGCCCAGCAGAATATCCACCCCCAGCAGCGTACCGCTTAAGCCCAGTTGCCCGAGCAACACCTGGGTGGTGGAGCCCGGCCCCACCAGGTACAGCACGCCGGGCTCTAGCTGCTCAAGGACACTGGCTGCCACATCCAGTTGCAGCAGTTCATCTACCGCGGCGCCGGCGTTTTTGACCTCTTGCAACCACTGGGGCTCCTCGGGCACCAGTAATTCACTGTAGTGTATGGCACGCACCTGCCCCATACGGAACGCCTGCTCATCGATATCGCGCACCTCGCGCTCCACCAGCGGCGCCCACTGGCGCCGGGCCAAGCGTTGCAAAATACACCCGGCGGCCTCGGGCGAGTTAGCGTACACCCCGGAGTGAATCTTAACGCCGGCCGGCACGCCGATAACCGGCACACTGACACCCACGGCATCGGCGATATTGCGCGCGGTGCCATCGCCGCCGGCAAACACAATCAAATCGACACCGGCGGCAACCAGTCGCTGTGCCGCGTGCTGGGTGTCGCTGCCCTCACTGACCGACGTCTTAGTGGCACCGACCGATTCAAAGGGCAAGCCCAATTGATGGGCCGTATCACCGCCCATGGCACCGTCAAAGCCAAGCAATAAGACACCCTCCGGCGAAAGTGCGCTTAGCGCCCGCTGCATACGCTCGGCAGCCCGCAGCGTAGCGCCGCGCTTCAGGGCAAGCGCGCGGGTGGCAGCACCATCGCTGCCCTTGAGTGCCACACTGCCGCCAATACCGGCAAAGGGGTTAATAATGATTCCAAGCCTGAGCATTTGTCACCAAATTGTCATGTGGGGTTGTTAACCTGCGCGGCAGACAACCTCAGGGCCTTATGTGCCCGTGTCTTTGTCAGTCAAACCTATTGGCTTTTTAGGATTTACTTCACGGTAAACCCCAGCGCCGCTAGCGTATTCGCTAGCGGCGTCTTTTTTTCTACGCCCGCCACTTCGTAATTGTTAAATTCGCGGCGCACCGGGTAGTGCTTGCGCAGCCGATCAAACCCTTTAGATAGCGCAGCCCCCTGCTCGCCCGCCTCAGCGGCGGCCACCCGCAAACGCTTGTCGTCGGCCTCGATGTCATACACCTGCGCGATCAGCTGTCGCACGGCCTGCCAGTCGTCGCCCTGGGTATTGGGCGCGGCCAGTTGGTTGTCTTCAACGGCGGGTACCACATCGGCCAGCGCGGTGTTTGGCGCAACGTTAAACACCTCGCAAAAGGCATCGTAAATCATCGCCGTGCCCTTGAGCTTGCCATCAAAACTGTAACCGGCAATATGGGGCGAGCCCAGCGCGACGTGCTCCAGTAAATTCAAGTCGATGTCTGGCTCCCACTCCCACACATCCAGCACCAGCTGGAGGTCGTTGCGCTGGCGCATAACCTGCAACAGGGCCTTGTTGTCGATGACCGCGCCGCGCCCGCAGTTGAGCAAAATGCTCTGCGGCGGCAACTGCAATAATTGCTCTTTGGCCAACAAATGGCGGCTGGGGTGAGGGCCCTCGGTGGTGAGCGGGGTATGCATACTGACGATATCGCATTGCAGCACATCCTCCAGGTCGCACAGGTCGGGGTTTTGCTCAATAGACAAGAGCGGATCGTAACAGCGGCAGGTCACCCCCTGCGCCAGCAGTGCTTTATGTAAAGCGCCGCCCACATTGCCACAACCAATAATACCGACTGTTTTACCCCGCCAGTCAACATTCAGATGGGCCAGCGCCGCATAAACATACTCCACCACGGAGCTGGCATTGCAGCCGGGCGCATTGGTGTAGGCGATGCCCTGATGGTCTAGCCAGCGCTGATCGAGATGATCCATACCAATAGTGCAAGTGCCGACAAACTTGACCGAACTGCCAGCCAGTAATGCTTCATCGACGCGGGTTACCGAGCGCACCAGTAACGCATCCGCATCGGCCACATCGACTGCGCTCATACTGCGCCCTGGCAGGCGTACAATCTCACCGTGGGCGCTAAAAAACGCCTCAGCTAAGGGGATATTTTCATCGATCACGATCTTCATAGAGCTTAATCCTGTGTTAATTTTTGCGCCCTTTTCACAAGTGCGTCAGTCCAGCCCATGGCGCGGCTGAACTCGGTAAAAGCGGTAATATCGGCGCTCTGAGGGCGAAGCTGCCGAGGGGAATCAATCAGCGGGATATCGCGCACAATCGTGGCAAGCTGTTGCGCCAGCGCCAGTTGCTCGCGCGCCGCCTCAAGTTTGGCCGCTAAACTCCGGGCGCCTCGCACCGGCACCTGGGCGACTTCGTCCAGGCGGGCAAACAGCTCACGGAGCGAGCCAAAGTGACGCAACAGCGCCGTGGCGGTTTTTACGCCGACGCCGGGCACACCCGGAATATCATCGCCGGCGTCTCCCACCAGCGCGAGGTAATCGACCATTTGCGCCGGCGCCACTCCGTATTTTGCAGCCACCGCATCCTGCTTCAGGGTCACATTGGCAGTGTAATCCCACAGGTAATCTTGCGGCCGGGCCAGCAACTGAGCCAGATCTTTATCGCGGCTTAAAATAGCAATGGCGGCGGGCTCCGCGCTACAGCGAGCGTACAAGCTGCCAATTAAGTCGTCGGCCTCGTAACGCGCACTGGCAAAGCAGGCCAGACCCAGCAGCTGAGCGGCTTGGGCGCAGGCTTTTAATTGAAATGCCAGCGCCGCATCGGGCAGTGCCCGCGAGCTTTTATACAGCGGGTAAAGCTGGTGGCGAAACCCCGAGGTTAAACTCTCATCAAAGCACACCGCCACCTGCGCCGGGTTATGCCGCTGCAATAGCTGCAATAAAAACCCGGTAAAACCGTACACAGCGTCGGTAGGATACCCCTCAGGCTCGCTAAAACGGCTCTCGGGTAACGAGAAGTAGTAGCGAAAGATGTATATTGACGCATCAATCAGGCATACCGCGGGCGCACTCAAAGGCAGGACCTCGCGAAACGGCGGCTTTGCAGCAGTGACGCCAGCTCTGTGCCCGGTCGATAAAACGCCAAAAGGGCCCGACAGAATGTCGCCACACGCTCGCTCACGCCCTCGCGGCACAAGCGCAGTGTCTCTTGGTGAATGGCATCTTTAAAAGTCTCTGAGGGGCCAAGGCCCTGAGCCAGGTTGTCGGCACTGACCCGAAAGCGCACCCCGGCGGCCTCTGAGAACAGCCACTCAAGCGCCTGAGGCTTCACTTCAACCCGCTCAAACTCCGCCTGCTGAGAGGCCGTTCGCCCGTCGGGAGCGTACCAGTAACCGTAATCGTCCCGCTGCCGTCGCGCTTGGCCCGCCACACTCCAGTGGGCGATCTCGTGCAGCGCGCTGGCAAAGTAGTCGTGACTGAATTCGATCTGGTGTAACCCGCCAGAGCCAGTGGCGGCCCGGTAGAAAGGCTCATCGGCGCCACCGACCAGGCAGGTGCGCTCGGTCTGGCGGAAACAGCGGTCAAAGATCGCCACTAAATGCTGACAATCTGGCGAGATATGTGGGGCAACTGCGGTCAATGTCGTCAACTCGTTTTTAACATCGTAATTAAGAGGCAACCCGGCAAACGGCGCCAGGCGTGGTCGCGCTAATTTTTGTCTGGCAGGTATTGTGCAAACGCAGATAAGCATATACCTTATGTAGTGATGGCCCTGTTATTGCGCCGCGTTAAGACGCAAGCCTACTGTCGTTTATACCGCTATTCAGAGTCTCGTCCGGTCCCCGGCCTCATCCAGGAGGTGTGTATTATGAAGACCCCCGTCAAAAGCGACAACTCAGATAATGTCGTTGATTTCTTTTCTGGCAAATCCTTTAGCGAACTCCACGACCAGCGTTTTATTCGCTTGTCCGCCGAGCTCGACGGACTGGAAATGCTCTACTCCAACGAAAGCAACCCAGACAAGCTGTTTAGCTTAAAAGTTTTATGTTGGGGCCTTCGGGCCAATGGCGAAGTTGTGGGCCTGGTACCCTGGCTCAATGACATCGTCGCCTGTACCGATGTTATCGACCCGTTAAACGGGCAGTGGGAAGGCTACTATGATGCCGGCATCGACGAGGTCTTTTTTGACGCGCCCATGCACAAAATCATCGAGCTGGAAACCGCCGCCGAATACTACGAACTCGAGTGCGAAAACGACGACGATGTCGTGCAAGAGTTACCGGACACCATCGGCACTCACGCGGTACTCGCCAACGCCGCCAACCACCAGTTAACGCTGGTCGAGGTGGTCAGCTGGCGCCTGCTACACGATGGCAGCATTTACGGCATGCTCACCGACGCCGATAAAGTTAGCAGTACTCCGGTGCTACCGGGGGACGACTGCCTGTACCCGGCCCAGCAGCACAATGAGTTTCGCTACTTTTTTCAGCATCAAATTGCCAACAAAATTAAAGCCGAAGACCCTGAGGCCCTGGCGGCAATATCCATGCTGGTCGAAGAAACCCCCTAACCGTTATTTATTCGCCAAACGGATGGTGTAGTAATACACACCGTCCGTTTGCGTTTCGGCCACTAACTCATGGCCTAAAAACAAACAAAACTTTGGAATATCCCGCGTTGTCGACGGATCCGTTGCTTCGACTTTAATAACCTCCCCTGCCGGGTATTTCTTTACCGCCTGATGCAACATCATTACCGGCTCCGGGCAGAGCAGTCCTTTTGTGTCCAAAACATTATCAACTTGCTCATTCATAGTGTCATATCATCTTAAAATGGTCAGCAGCCGCTGGCGCTGTTGCTAAACTTAGCGTAAGTAAACAGTGCCTTGGGCGCGCCGACAACCGCCGCATTCAAAGCCCACCCAATCCACTCGTGGTATGTAGCTTGTGCTCACTTTAAACGTTTGCCCGTAGATTTAAGCTACATCGTACCTGAAGCCCGCAGGACATTACGCGCACGCGCGATTTACCTGCCATCCCCAGGCGTCAAATGACGCGGGAGTTTGTTGTTATGGCGTTTTTGTACGGCTGTGAGCCAGGTGACGATGGCCTCACACCCGCATCGCACCCGGTGTTTAGCTGTCGCAATTTGCAATTAACACAAAACTTATTGCGCGAGCAGGAGCCAGCACTGGCCAGCAAACTGCATCAATTACTGCGTCACATCAATAAAAACATTACCCCGAGCTCACCCCTGGAGCATCGCCACATCGGATTTTACCCCCTGATTAATGAGCTGGGAGCGCAGTCCGTTTCCGAGATCATCGCCAACCTTACCGCACTGGGCACCCACTGGCTCAAGCAACCAGCCGCGCAAAGAGCCAACACCACATCGCTAAAACAACTGTTGGATGAGTGGATCGAGCTAGGTGACTGGCTAGTTCACACGGCAGCCGTACATTAGCTAAATTTTGCGTTACAATAAAATTAAGGCGCCATTATAGGTCGCCGATCAAAAGCCGCAACGCTGTCATTTGCCCATAGCAATGCCGCCATTACCGATAGCCACGCCGTAAAATAGCAACACCGTTAAAAGGTACGCCATGATTTACGTTTTAGTCGAAAGGCACATCGCCGACTCTATGGAAAGCACTTACGATGTAGCCGCCAGGTTGGCACTCGAAGCGGCGCATCGCGCGCCCGGGTTTATTTCTGGTGAGACCCTTAACGATCTGCAGCGCCACAACCACCGCTACCTGTTGTCTAAGTGGCGCTCGCTGCACGACTGGAAGCAGTGGTACTACAGTGATGAACGCCACGAGGCCATGAACCAGCTTAACCCGACCTTGGCCGATTTTGAAAAAATCACCCTGCTCGAGCGTTAACGCCCGAGCAAACGGATGTGTCCGGTTACCTCTTCGCGATCGTGATAAAGCTGTTTAAAGGCAATATCGGCATTAATACCGGCATCGGCTAAGGTTTCGGCCAATCGGTCGGCCAACTTAGTCACCTCGGCGTAGCGCTGCTTCATCGGCAGTTTTAAATTAAACACCGCCTCGCGAAACAACCGCCGCTCGGCCCAGCGCCCCATCAAGCTTGCCGTGCGCGCTGGCTTATCGGCAATATCGCACACCAACCAATCCACCGGTTTTTTCGGCTCGTAGACAAAGCCGTCCATTTGATGATGCGTCACCTGACCGGTTTCCATTAACGACTCAGCCATGGGGCCGTTGTCCACCGCATCGACAAACATGCCGCGATTCACCAACTGCCAGGTCCAACCGCCCGGCGCGGCCCCTAAATCAACACCGCGCATACCGCCAGCCAAGCGCTCGTCCCACTCGTCGGCCGGCACAAAGTGATGCCAGGCCTCTTCCAGTTTTAACGTGGCGCGACTGGGCGCGGCCGAGGGCTGGCGCAAACGCGGAATACCCATGGCACAGACGGCGCTATTATTGACCGGAGCAACACCCACCACAGCACTGTTGCCCGACAAAAACAGTAAATGCAAACGCCATTTGGCCGACGGGGCCAGGCGCTGGTGGCGCTTTAATGCCTGAATAAACGGCTTGCTAAACTTGCGCGCCAGTGCCGAGAGTGATTTACCATCGTTGGTGTCGGTGGTTTCGGGCCACACCTCGCAGGCCACCGGCAGCTCTTGGGCGCTGGCCAGTAGCGGCGTTAGGCGGTCGTCCACCGGCAAATTTTGCAGTATTTCAGCGCCCACAAACCACTGCCGGACAAACATCAAGCGCTTAAACTCCAACTGTTTAATGAGTCGCTCGGCGCCATCTGGCTCGTGGGTGACAAATTCCACCAAGGCGCTGGCCGGGTTGGTTTTACTGTAGCCGTAAATGCCCCGCGCCGCGGCCACATCGTTAATTTCGGCCGCGCACTCTTTTTCAAAACCACTGCGACAATGCAGGTATAGGTGGTTCACGTTAATCTCCTAGGGCTGGCTCACCCGAGCCATAAAATCCGCCGCCGCTTGTGCTGCCGTGACGATATGTTGGTCGTGAGTATACCCCGAGCGCACCCGGGGTTTTAAATCGTGATCGCCGTCTTCCAGCCAGTGCAGGGCAATAGTCGCGGGCAGGTTATAGCCATCGACCTCTTGCTTGTTGCCAAGCTTATCCCGTGTACCCTGAACAACCAACGCCTCACACGGCAACTGCTTGAGGGTATCCACTCGCAGCTTTTCAGGTTTAGCTGGCGGGTGGAACGGATAACCAAAGCACACCACCCCCGGCACAGGGCTTGCGGCTGCTAATACCGCCGCCATGCGCCCGCCCATTGATTTGCCACCGATAAACACAGGGCCAGTAAACCCCTGCCGGGCTTGCTCCAGCGCCATTTGCCAGGCGGCGATAAGCTCGGGCTGACGATTGGGCGGGCGTTTTTTGCCCCCGTCGCGGCGCTCCGCCATATAGGCAAACTCGAAACGGCAGACATTAACGCCCCGCTGACACAAAAGCTCGCTCAAACGCTGTAAAAAATCACTGTCCATGGGCGCGCCAGCCCCGTGGGCCAGCACCAACGTGGGCGCGTCGGCAGCGGCGCGATTAATCAGTAGCTCCACGCGTTACATACCCGGCGGCAACTGATCGGCCGGCACCAGCGAGGTCGTTTCGATGGCTGGATCGAACACAATCACCACGCTGCGCTTTGCCAATTGTTGGCGCACTTGCTCGACCTTGGTGGCCAGTGGAACATCGGTTTCGCCGTACTCTGTGCCCTCGCGGGTCACAAATTCTTCGATCAGCGCATCGAGAGTCTCGGGCGCTAGCTGTTGATAGGGAATAATCATGTTTGCCTGTGTTATCTTAGGGCTTATGTGGCTGCGCCACCAATATCCGAGTTACGACAATAAAAAGGACATCACGTGAACCAGCATCTTGTACTTACTGTAATCAGCGCCGACCGTCCCGGGGTTGTGCAACTGTTGGCCAAAACCATTCACGCCCATCACGGCAGCTGGCTTGAGAGCCGGATGGCCCATCTGGCCGGTAAGTTTGCCGGCATTCTACAGGTCGCCGTGCCGGATGAAAATCACTCAGATTTACTGGCGGCGCTAAAAGCGCTGTCGAGCGAGGGTTTACAGGTCGTTGCCGAGCTTGCCGATAGCAACAGCGTCAGCAGCGACAACCACTTTTCCTTTAGTGTGGTCGGGCCCGACCGCACGGGTATTGTCGCCGAGATTGCCGAGGCTTTTGCCGGGCGCGGTATCAGCGTTGAAGAGCTGGAAACCGACTGCTCCAGCATGCCCTGGTCGGGCGAGCCGATGTTTGAGGCCACTGGGTTTATCCGGGTACCCGCCGAGGTAGATATGGATGACCTGTACGATCAACTGGACGTGATTGCCGATGAACTCGCGGTGGATATCCGTATAGAACAGCCCGAAGCCGGGGCCGAGCTGACCCATTAGAACGACAGAAAGCTCTTGCGCGCAGGCTACGCAATTAAGCCATGTAGCGCGTAGCCAACGCCGTACGCCAAGAGCGCGGCGGCGCCTCCCATCAACAATGTCTCGAGCGCGGCCGCCCAGCGCGAACCACCCACCTGGGTACCTTTGGCCGCCCCCACCAACAAAAAACTAACGGCGGTTAACACACTGCTGTACAAATACGGCTGGGAGATAACCCCATCGCCAATGGCGTTAATAAAAAATGGCAGCAACGGCATTGCCCCCAAACTGATAAACGCCACAAAGGTTACCGAGGCCGCTTTGTAAGGGTTGGCCGAGTCCAGTGATAGCCCGTGCTCATCCTGCAGCATGGTGTCCACCCAGAGCCGCTCATCACCGGTAATGGTATCGACGATAGACTCCAATGCATCGCCGGCAAAGCCCTTAGCCGCAAAAATCTGCCGTACTTCTTCGCGCTCACCCTCGGGGTAAAGGGCAATTTCGCGCTGCTCCTGGCGCCGGGTTTGCTCGCGCAACTGGTTCTCGGCGCGCACCCCCAAGTAGTTGCTAACGGCCATACTAAAGCCATCGGCGAGTAAGTTCGCAAGCCCCAATACGATAACAACGGTGGCCGACAGCCCCGCACCGGCCACACCGGCAACAATCGCAAAAGTGGTAATGGCGCCATCAATGGCGCCGTAGATAAAATCGCGCAAATAATTTTGCGCAGGCCCCTGCTCTAGCCGCTTGGCAATCTTGGCCGGTGCGTGGCGAGCCATTAACTGCTCACGTTCAGCGGGGGTAGCAGATAACCGCATAGCCAAACTCCTAAGCAATTGCGCTGGGCTTATCGCAGCATCGCCTTAAGCTCGGGTATACAAGAGCCGCAGTTGGTGCCGCAGTTAATTTTTTCGCCCAGCGCCTCGACGCTAGCGCATCCGCCGCTAATGGCTTTGCGAATGGTTTTTTCGCCCACCTGAAAACACGAGCAGACCATCGCGCCTTCGTCTTCGACCCCGGCACCGGGTATACCTGCCAGTATAGCAAAGCGCCCGCTGGCATCGATTGCCCGCCCCAATTGCTGCTCGAGCCAGCGCATCTCGGCGGCACTTTTTTTATCGGTTGCGGTACTAAACATCACCTGTAGCACGCCATCGATAAAACCTGCCGTGCGAAAAAATTGCTGATCAGAATCCTCTACCGTTACCCAGTCAGAAATTTCGGGAAACTGCGAGTGCGCCCACGTGCGCCAGTTGGTTAATGACTCGCCCCCGGCCAAACGAAACTTATAGCCGGCATCCAGAGTGATTTTGGCCCAGTATTCACAGTTGGGGCTGATGTCTTGGGTGCAAATTAAAAAACCATTCCACGCCTGACGAAACGGCTTAATCATTACCGGCGAGTGCTTAAACTCCGGCTGCCCACAAATCGGGTCCACATAAGGATTTACTAAGGCATCGGCGCAACTGGACGACGCGTATTTGCCGTTCCAGTGCATGGGCACAAACACCTCCCCCAAGCGCTGCGACGCAGACGGTTTTACCCGGCCGTAGTAAACACTGCCGCGGTTTTTTAGCACCGCTAAATCGCCCTCCAGCAAACCAAAGCGGGTTACATCATCCGGGTGAACATCGATATAGGGTTCATCTACATGGCCGAGCAATTTGGCCGCAGTGCCCGTGCGCGACATGGTGTGCCACTGATCGCGAATGCGCCCGGTATTCATAATCACCTGATTGGGCAGTTGCGTTTTTACCGGTAGCCGTGCGGTGATGGGCACCAGCCGCGCGCGGCCATCGGGCGTGTAAAACTGCCCATCGGAAAATAAACGCAGGGTGCCTTTGGGGGATTCGATGGTTACCGGCCACTGAATGGGCGATAGGTTTTCATAATCCTGTTCGCTAATCTCGGCCAGCGCCGAGATATTAAAACCGCGTCGCGCCACACCGGCAGTATTGTCGAGCGCCGATAGCGCCGCGTGCTCGCGGAATATCTCAACCTGATGCCGGTAGTTAAAATGCTCGCCAAACCCGAGCTTTTGGGCAAAGCGCATAATAATTTGCCAGTCGTGCAGCGCCTCGCCTGGGGGGGCTAAAAAGCCTTTTTGCAGCGAGATACAGCGCTCGGAGTTGGTCACAGTGCCGTGCTTTTCACTCCAGGTGGACGCGGGCAACACCACATCGGCAAGCTTGGCGGTGTCGGTATTACCAATACAGTCACTCACCACCACCAACTCACATTGTTGCAGCGCCTCGCGTACCTTGCCGGCATCGGGCATGGTAACGGCGGGGTTGGTGGCCATTACCCAAACAGCTTTAATTTTGCCAGCGTGAATCGCATCAAACATATCCACCGCTTTTAAGCCCTCGGCACGGGCCATATTGGGCGCCTGCCAAAACTGCGCCACGCGCTCGATACTCGCGGGGTTGTCGTAGCCCATGTGCGCGGCAAGCTGATTTGCCAGGCCACCCACTTCGCGCCCACCCATCGCGTTGGGTTGGCCGGTAATCGAAAACGGCGTTGCCCCGGGCTTGCCGATTTTGCCGGTAGCCAAGTGGCAATTAATAAGTGCATTGCCCTTATCCACACCCGAGGACGACTGATTAACCCCCTGCGAGAAGACCGTCACCACTTTTTCGTGAGCGGCAAATAAGCGGTAAACGTGCTCGATATCCTCACCCGGAACTTCGCAAATCCCGGCGGCGGCCTCAGGGGTTGGCACCTGCTCGGCGGCCACCGCTAAGGCTTCATCAAAACCATTACAGTGCGCGGCGATATAATCGTGATCGGTATGACCGTGCTCAGCTAAATACTGCAATAAACCATTAAAAAAGAAGGCGTCCGAGCCGGGCTTAATGGGCAAGTGAATATCTGCAATTTCGCAGGTTGCGGTGCGCCGTGGATCGATCACCACAATTTTCATGTCGGGGCGCAACTCTTTGGCGCGGGCAATGCGCTGATACACCACCGGGTGGGCATAAGCGGTATTTGACCCTACCAAAATTAACACGTCGGTTTGCTCTAAGTCCTCGTAGCAGCCGGGCACAGTGTCGCCGCCAAAGGCACGCTTGTGCGCCACCACCGCCGAGGCCATACACAGGCGCGAGTTAGTGTCGATATTGGCGGTGCCCACAAACCCTTTCATGAGCTTATTGGCAATGTAGTAGTCTTCTGTCAGTAGCTGGCCGGACAAATAAAAGGCGACGGAATCCGGGCCGTGCTCGGCGATAATCGCCTGAAACTTTTGCGCGGCATAATCCAGCGCCGTATCCCAGCTGGTGGGCTCGCCCTGAAGCATAGGTGTAAGCAAACGGTCGGGGGAGCGCTGGGTCTCGTGCAGCGACGAGCCTTTTACACACAGGCGCCCCAGGTTTGCCGGGTGCGCTTGGGTGCCCGACACCGAGATCACCTGATTGTCTTGTACCTGGGCGTCCACACCACAGCCCACACCACAGTAACAGCAGGTGGTTTCAATGGTGGTACCGGCCTCTTGCGGCCGATCGGAGGTAATAAGTTGTGCACTAGAAGTCATAGAGTTTACGCAGCCGCTGGTTCGTCAGAGCTGGCAGCGTAAAACGCCCGCCCCATTAATAAGTACTGAGCAATGTCCGAGACATCGCGCTTTTCTTGCAGCATAGAAAAATAATCCTGCCCGTCGCGGGCATCGCCAAACAACACGGCGCCAACAATGCGGTTGTCCCGCAGTAATAATTTGCGGTAAATACCCGCCTGATCGTCGCAGTAAAGTAATTCGCGATGCTCATCGGTGGTTATAAACTCGCCGGCCGAAAATAAATTAACTCCGGATACTTTAAGCTTGGTGGGTACCGGGCTATTTGCAAAAGGCAGTTTGATGTTATTACACAAGCGCTCGGCAAGCGTTGTACACTGGTGCCAAATAGGCTCAACCAAACCAAAAGTCGCACCGTTAAATTCGACACACTCACCAATGGCGCTAATGCTGGTATCCGATGTGGCCATATAGGCATCTACCGAGACACCGCGCTCGCCCTTTAAGCCCGCTTTTAAACCCAGCTCTTTATTGGGGGTAATCCCGGTGGCGATAACGCAAAGCTTGCAGCTAACACTGCGCCCAGATTTAAACTCGGCCGCTTTTAATTCATGGGAGCCGGTAAAACGCTCCACCTCATCGCTCAACATAAACTGGATATTTTTGTCTTCCAGCACTCGTTGCAAATAGGTTCCGGCGGCTTTATCTAACTGGCGGTTAAGCAGCCAGCCAGAGCGGTGCACCAGGGTTACCCGCAAGCCTTTTAGCGCCAAGCCGTAAGCGGCCTCAAGCCCCAGTAAGCCGCCACCAATCACCAGTGCATCGGTATCGGTTTTGCGGCCGTGCTGATCGTGAAAGCGGGCCACGTTTAACAATCGGTCGACATCGCGCAAAGTGCGAAAGCTGTAGATATTGTCCAGCTGTTGATTTTTAGCCGGAATTTTTGCCGGGCGCGAGCCGGTGGCCAGTACCAGGTGATCGTAGCGCAGGCGGTTGCCCTCGGTGGTTAACACACACTTTTGTTCCCGCTCGATGGCCTTAACCTGCACGCCACTGACAAAGCGGATACCGCGATCGCGATACCACACCGACGGCTTGCCAATAATCGCCGGCACATCGGTTTCGCCCGCCAATACCGGCGAGAGCATAATACGGTTGTAACTGCCCTGGCGCTCATCGCCAATCACCGTGATCTCAAAGTTCGAGATATCGCGTTTAATAATTTCATCCAACAGCCGGCCGGCGGCCATACCGTTGCCCACAATCAGCAGTGTTTGTTTGCTCTTACTCAAAACTCGCCACCTTTTGGTGCTGACTGCACCAAGCTCTTCCCTAGGGCCGCACCAAGCTTGCGCAATTCGATACGAGCAATATGCACTGCAACCGTGGCAGTATTTGCCTCCGCGCACCTTTATTGTGCCCAAGCAACCAAAATCAGAGGGAATAAATGGATTTAACAGAGCCACAGCAAAAGCCAGGCCAATAGGCCAGGCTTAATCTAGCCAGAAGCTTGTGCGGTCGTCGCCAAAGTCTAATGACAGTATTCTTTACAAAGCCAGTTTATAATGGTGCCCGCCATACCATGATTACTCTGACCACAGCTTTATTGGAAGCCCGCAACGACATGCTCAATATTGTTTTATATGAACCGGAAATCCCCCCCAACACCGGCAATATTATTCGCCTGGCCGCCAATACCGGGTGCCAGCTGCACCTGATTGAGCCGCTGGGGTTTGTCCTCGACGATAAGCGCCTGCGCCGCGCTGGGCTAGACTACGGTGAGTGGAAAGACCTGCTCACCTATCGCAACTGGGAGGACTTTTTAGCCACGGCGCAGCCCGAGCGGCTTTTTGCCCTGAGCACCAAGGGCACCCGCAGTCACAGTGATGCCCAGTTTAAAACCAATGACTACCTGTTATTTGGCCCCGAAACCCGCGGCCTGCCCGCCACGCTGCGCGAATCTTTGCCCCCCGAGCAGGTGCTGCGTATTCCCATGCGTGACGGCAGCCGCAGCATGAACCTGTCTAACGCCGTGTCCGTCATGGTGTACGAGGCGTGGCGTCAACTGGGCTACCCCGGCGCGATTTAAAACCGTGCCGCAACACCGTACAATAGCCGGCTTTTGCCAACACAGGTAAGCGTTATGACACGTGTGCAAATACTCGTCGGCTCTGAGATGGGCACCGCCGAATCCGTCGCCAGCGATATCAAAGATCGCCTCGACAGCAAAGGCATCGACAATATCGTCAACCCGTTGCCCGAGATTGATGACTTACTCGACCACCCGAACGATACACTGCTCATTTGCACGTCTAACACCGGCGCCGGCGATTTGCCGGGCAATATTCAGCCGCTGTACTTGTCACTTGTGCGCGACTTTCCCAGAATCGCCGGTCGCCGTTACGGCGTGATCAATTTGGGCGACAGCAGCTACACCACCTTCGGCGAGGCCGGGCGTGCCATCGATCACGCCATGAGCGAGCTGGGCGCCAGCCGTATTGGCGAGCCATTAGTGTTGGATGCCAGCAGCGGCGATGACCCGTCGGAGCTGGCGCTGGAATGGCTCGACAACTGGATTGCGCAACTATGAGCCGAGCACCTATCGGATTGTTTTATGGCAGCTCCACCTGCTACACCGAAATTTGCGCCGAGAAAATTCGCGCTCAAATGGGTGATGGCCAGGTCGATGTGTTTAATATCGCCGACACCTCTATTATCGAAGCAGAGTTTTACGCAAAAGTGATTCTTGGTATTCCCACCTGGGATTACGGCGAGCTACAAGAGGATTGGGACGAAATTTGGGACGAAATTGATCAGGTTAACTGGCAGGGCAAAAAAGTCGCCCACTTTGGTTTGGGCGATCAAATCGGCTACCCCGAGTGGTTTTTAGACGCCTTAGGCTACCTGCACGCAAAAGTGGCCAAGCTCGGGGCGACGCCTTGCGGCTACTGGCCCGTAGATGGCTACGAGTTCGAAGCCTCCAAAGCGCTGATCGCCGATGACACGTTATTTGTCGGGCTCGCGCTCGACGACGAAAACGAATTTAACCTAACCGATAGCCGCATTGCCCAATGGTGCGAGCAAATTAAGGCCGAGTTTGCCCAGTGACCGACACCCCGGACACAGGCCCGGCGCAACTGCACTGGGATGCCGATGGCCAACCGCTATCGAGTGCCTACAGTGATGTGTACTTTTCTCGCCACGATGGTTTGGCCGAAACTCGCCACGTTTTTATCGCGGCCAACCAACTGCCCGCGCGCTTTGCCGCGCTTGAGCCTAGCGCCAGCACAGCCTTTACCATTGCCGAGACTGGCTTTGGCACCGGTCTAAACTTTCTGGCCACCTGGCAACTCTGGCGCCAGCAACCGCGCGGCAATAACCGCTTGCACTTTATCTCAGTGGAAAAGCACCCACTGGCACTGGCCGACCTTACCCGCGCCCTTGCCCTGTGGCCCGAGCTCGCCCCTCTGGCTGAGCAACTGACGGCGCAGTACCCGGAGTTTGTCGGGCGCGGTATTCAGCGCTTGCACTTTAGCGACAACGTCAGCCTGACATTAATT
>NZ_CAXBFW010000037.1:0-21186 GCF_963975215.1 uncultured Gilvimarinus sp. | reverse complement strand
CGCGTGATTGACGGCGAGCCGGCGAGCCGCCACAATTTTGCCTGGCAGGGTGTTGAAACACTACCTACGTTGCCGCTGCGGCGTTAAAAACGGCCTGCTTGTGCCCCTCCAATACAGGTGACTCCATGCCCGTCAGTAACGATAGCTCTAGCGTCAGACCTCCGATATCGGGCGTCCGGCGCTCCTCTCAAGCGCGCTTGCTGGATAGGCTTGCCGCCGACATAACGCCCGGTCGGTTAGACTGGATTGGCTTACGCACGGTACGTCGTGGCGAGATTGCCGAGGTGGAGTCGGTGCAGGCACTGGCCGAGCAGGGGTTGCAGGGCGATCATCGCTGCCGCAAAACCCGTGGCTCGGGGCGGCAGGTGACGATTATTAGTCGTGAGTTTATCGAGCAGATTTGTCGTCACACGGGCCTTGCCAGCATCGACCCGGCATTGCTCCGGCGCAACCTGGTGATCTCGGGTATGAACTTAAACCTGCTGCGCCACCAAATTCTACAAATCGGAGAGGCGATTATTGTGCCCGGCGCCTTGTGCCACCCCTGCTCGCGCATGAACGAGAATTTAGGGGAGGGCGGTGTCGCGGCGATGTACGGCTATGGTGGGTTATGCGCCAAGATTGTCCGCTCGGGCACCATTGCGGTGGGGGACGCGGTGGTGCGCTTACCGCTGGATACCGAGCTTAGTTGACCCCTTAAAACCCGGCGTTTACCCGCCCTAAATTGTGCCCAAAAAATGTACTTGTTTGGCGCGAGCGTGTATTATCCCGCCCCCGACCCCCTGAGCGTGTAGCGGCCGTTGTGGGGTCATCGGCGATTGAGGTTTCCCATGCAGGTATTTCACCATATTCGCTCGTTACGCGAGGCGCTGGCCGAGGCCCGCCGCGCCGGTAAGCGCATTGGCTTTGTGCCCACCATGGGCAATTTGCACGATGCCCACCTGGCGCTGGTAAAGCAGGCGCAACAAAGCTGTGATCTGGTGGTGGTGAGTATCTTTGTTAATCGCCTGCAGTTTGGCTTAAACGAGGATTGGGATCGCTACCCGCGTACCCTGGCGGCCGATTCGGCCAAGCTCGAAGCGATCAACTGCGACTTTTTGTTTTGCCCCGACGAAACCGAAATTTACCCCAACGGCATGGACGAGCAGACCCGGGTGATTGTCCCGGCCATGACCGATGTGCTGTGTGGCGCCAGTCGCCCCGGCCACTTTGAGGGGGTGACCACGGTGGTCACCAAGCTGTTTAACATTGTGCAGCCCGACGAAGCCGTGTTTGGTATTAAAGACTACCAACAGCTGGCTGTGATTCGCCGGATGGTGGAGGATTTGTGTATGCCGGTGCAAATCAGCGCCGGCGATATTTATCGCGAGGCCGATGGTCTGGCGCTTAGCTCGCGCAATGGCTTTATTGCCGAGGCCGAGCGCCCCAGGGTGAGCCAGCTGTACCGCACGCTAAGCTGGGTAGGCGAGCAAATCAGTGCCGGCCAGCGGGACTTTATCGCCTTGGCCGAGGCCGGTAAAATGCAGATTGAAGACGCGGGTTTTAAAGTTGACTACCTCGAGATCTGCAACAGCCGCACGCTTAAGCCTGCGGCCCACGATGACACCGAAATTACTGTATTGGGCGCCATGTACACCGAAAGCGCCCGATTGATTGATAATCTCTCGCTAGCGCTTGTCTAAGCGAAAGATCAAAGACCGCGCCGAGGCATCGGCGGCTGCTTATATTAGTGGTAATCAGGCAGCTAATTGATAGAAACAGGAGGGGCACATGCTCTCTACCATGCTCAAAGGCAAACTCCACATGGCCGCCGTAACTCAGGCAGAGCTGTGGTACGACGGCTCCTGCGCCATCGATGCTGATTTGGTTCAACTGGCCGGCCTGCGCGAGTTTGAGCAAATTGATATTTACAACGTCAACAATGGCGAGCGCTTTACCACCTACGTGATTCTGGCCGAACCCGGCTCGGGAACTATCTCAATGAACGGCGCCGCCGCGCGCAAAGTGCAGGTGGGCGACCGGGTGATTATTGGCGCCTACGGCCAGTACACCGAAGCTCAGCTCGAAGGCTACAAGCCACGCTTGGTCTACCTTGACGAGGCCAACCGGGTAGAGCGCACCACCAACACCATTCCCATGCAGGTTGTTTAAACCGCCCTATAACGCGCTGACTACACCCTCGCACCGGGCACAGCGCAGATCCGTGCTCAGAGGATTTAGGCAAGCGGTGCGTCTGTAACAGCTAAGTGCCACACCTAAAGACACTGGATTCCCGATCGGGGTCGGGAATGACGCAGGCACAAAACCACCTACACCGTCATTCCGGGCGCAGCGCAGCCTAGACCCGGAATCCAGCGACTGTAGACAAACGTTACGCCTGTAACAGCAAAGCGCCACACCCATAGACACTGGATTCCCGATCGTGGTCGGGAATGACGCAGGCACAAAACCACCTACACCGTCGTTCCGGGCGCAGCGAAGCGCAGACCCGGAATCCAGCGACTTTAAACAAACGGTACGTCTGTATCAGCCAAGTGCCACACCCAAAGGCACTGGATTCCCGATCGTGGCCGGGAATGACAACAGGCACAAAATCACCTAAACCGTCATTCCGGGCGTAGCGAAGCCTAGACCCGGAATCCAGTGACTTTAAACAAACGGTACGTCCGTATCAGCAAAGTGCCACACCCATAGACACTGGATTCCCGATCGTGGTCGGGAATGACAGCAGACAAAAATCACCTACACCGTCGTTCCGGGCGTAGTGAAGCCTAGACCCGGAACCCAGTGACTTGGAACAAACGGTACGGCTGTATCAGCAAAGTGCCACACCCAAAGGCACTGGATTCCCGATCGTGGTCGGGAATCACGCAGACACAAAACCACCTACACCGTCGTTCCGGGCGTAGCGAAGCCTAGACCCGGAACCCAGTGACTTGGAACAAACGGTACGGCTGTATCAGCAAAGTGCCACACCCAAAGGCACTGGATTCCCGATCGTGGTCGGGAATCACGCAGACACAAAACCACCTACACCGTCATTCCGGGCGCAGCGCAGCCTAGACCCGGAACCCAGCGACTTTAAATGACCGGTACGCCTGTAACAGCCAAGCGCCACACCCATAGACACTGGATTCCCGATCGTGGTCGGGAATCACGCAGTCACAAAATCACCTCCACCGTCGTTCCGGGCGTAGCCTAGACCCGGAATCCTGCGACTTTAAACAAACGGTACGTCTGTACCAGCAAAGTGCCACACCCAAAGGCACTGGATTCCCGATCGTGGCCGGGAATGACGCAGACACAAAAGCACCTCCATCGTCATTCCGGGCGCAGCGAAGCGCAGACCCGGAATCCAGTGACTTGGAGCGAACGGTACGCCTGTATCAGCAAAGTGCCACACCCAAAGGCACTGGATTCCCGATCGGGGTCGGGAATGACGCAGACACACAATCACCTGCACCATCTTGCTACAGTCGCGCTTATCTTCACGGTTTTTTGCACCAAAAGACAACGTTGTCTCTGGCGAAAGCGGTAGAGGGCTGTTAAGCTCTAACCACAACAAAATAACAGTACTCACGCGCGGAGATTATGTGTATGACCGAGCAAGTTTACCCAGTACCGGCCGAGCTGCAACGCGACGCTCTGATCGATAAAGATCGCTATCAGTCGCTCTACCGCCAGTCGGTTGAAGATCCGGACACCTTCTGGGCCGAGCAGGCCGAGGAGTTTCTTACCTGGCAACAAAAGTGGCACACCGTTAGCAAAAGCGATTTAAGCCGTGGCGAAGTGGCGTGGTTTTTGGGCGGCAAGCTCAATGTCAGCGTTAACTGTATTGACCGCCACCTCGCCCAGCGCGCCGAGCAAACTGCCATTATCTGGGAGGGTGATGACCCGGCCGACGACCAGCTGATCAGCTATCAACAACTGCACAGCGAAGTGTGCCGCCTGGCTAACGTACTGCGCGAGCGCGGTGTTAAAAAGGGCGATCGTGTGTGCTTGTATATGCCCATGATTCCCGAAGCCTGCTACGCCATGCTGGCCTGTACCCGCATTGGCGCGGTGCACTCGGTGGTGTTTGGTGGCTTCTCGCCCGACGCGCTAAAAGACCGCATTATCGATGCCGATTGCCAGGTGCTGATTACCGCCGACGAGGGCCTGCGCGGCGGCAAAACCGTCCCGCTAAAAGCCAACGCCGATAAAGCCCTGGCAAACTGCCCCAACGTTCACACCTGTTTGGTGGTTAAGCGCACCGGTGGCGATATCAATTGGGACGACTCCCGCGATGTGTGGTATCGCGATTTGGTCGAGGCCGCCCCGGAGCAGTGTGAACCCGAGTGGATGGACGCCGAAGATCCGCTGTTTATTTTGTACACCTCGGGCTCGACCGGTCAGCCTAAAGGCGTATTACACACCACCGGCGGCTACCTGCTGCAAGCGGCCATGACCCACAAGTACGTGTTTGACTATCGCGAGGGCGAGGTCTACTGGTGTACCGCCGATGTGGGCTGGGTAACCGGCCACAGCTACATTGTGTACGGTCCGCTGGCTAATGGCGCCACCAGTTTAATGTTTGAAGGTGTGCCCACCTACCCAGACGCCTCGCGCTGTTGGCAAGTGGTCGATAAACACGGTGTTAACAGCTTTTATACCGCGCCCACTGCCGTGCGTGCTTTGATGGGCGCGGGCGATGACTTTGTCACCCGCACCTCGCGTAAATCTCTGCGTATATTGGGCAGCGTGGGCGAGCCCATTAATCCCGAGGCGTGGGAGTGGTACTACCGCGTGGTAGGCGATGAGCGCAGCCCGATTATGGACACCTGGTGGCAAACCGAAACCGGTGCCCACATGATGACGCCGCTACCCGGCGCCATCGACCTTAAGCCCGGCTCCTGTACTGTGCCGTTTTTTGGCGTGCAGCCGGTGCTGCTGGATGCCGAAGGCAATGAAGTCGAAGGTGCCGGCGAGGGCAGCCTGGCCATTAAAGCCAGCTGGCCCAGCCAGTTGCGCACCGTGTATGGCGATCATCAGCGCTGTATCGACACTTACTACTCAACCTATCCCGGTTACTACTTTACCGGCGACGGCGCGCGTCGCGATGAAGACGGCTACTTTTGGATTACCGGCCGGGTGGATGATGTATTGAACGTATCAGGCCATCGCATGGGCACGGCCGAGGTCGAGAGCGCTTTGGTGCTGCACGAGCAAGTGGCCGAGGCCGCTGTGGTGGGCTACCCGCACGATATTAAAGGCCAGGGCATTTACGCCTATGTCACCTTGATGGAAGGGGCCGAGCCCAGCGATGAGCTGAAAAAAGCGCTGGTGCAAATGTGCGTGCAAGAGATTGGCGCCATTGCCAAGCCCGATATTATCCAGTGGGCGCCTAGCCTGCCTAAAACTCGCTCGGGTAAAATCATGCGTCGTATTTTGCGCAAAATCGCCGCTAACGAGCTGGACAGCCTGGGCGACACCTCTACCCTGGCCGACCCGGCCGTGGTAGATGACCTGATCGACAACCGCGTTAATCGTTAATCGTAACGCTTACCTGTAACGCCTTGTGGGCCAAAAGCCTGCAAGGCGTTTTCCCCTCCCACTGCAAACTGGCATAATAGCCGCTCTACGCGAACAACGATGTAACGGCCGCTATGAGTGACGACGAGCTATTCCGCCAGCAAATGCAGGACGTAAAACGCCTGAAAGTAACACCTAAGGTGGCCTTAAAAAGCCAGCGCGCCACTGACGATGCGCTTAAGCAAAGGCGCGCCGCCGCCCAGGCCATTACCGAGCAAGACACCAACTTTTTAAGCGCCGATCATATCGACCCGGTAGGCCCGCTGGATATTCTGGATTTTCGTCGCGACGGCGTGCAGCACGGCGTGTATAAAAATTTGCGCCTGGGTAAATACGGTATCGATGCGCGGCTCGACTTGCACCGCATGACCGTCGAGCAAGCCCGCTCGGCGCTGTTTCAATTTATTCGCGATTGCATGGAGCACGACATCCGCTGCGCGCTTATTACCCACGGTAAAGGCGAGGGCCGCGAGCAACCGGCGCTGTTAAAAAGTTGCGTCGCCAATTGGCTGCCCTGCATCGACGAGGTGCTCGCGTTTCACTCTGCGCAAAAACACCACGGCGCCAGCGGCGCCACTTATATCTTGCTTAAAAAAAGCGAACGAAAACGCCAGGAAAACTGGGAAAAACACTCAAAGCGAACCTAAAGCTTCCGCCTGGGTTTTTGATACAAAAGGACTGTAAACGTGAAACTACCTATCCATTTATTGTTGCTCGATATGCTCGGCTGCGTCTTGATTGGCGGAGCTATGGCGATGCATTTGGGCGATGTCCCCTTGCTGCCCGAGCAGTACCGCTTTGATAACGATACGCTTGTCTACATACTGCTGGGTGTTGCCTGCATGATGCCCGCCGTTATTTTTATTTTAAATGGTATTCGCAACCGGCATAAATCTTAACCGCTATGGAGGGGCTCGGTTGTCCTGACCGGGTCGTACATTTCTATACACTTTAGACTGCCGTATCTATTTACAGTGTGTTCTGCTGTGCCACAATTGAGCCATTCAGCGATTTAGACCTGCCTTTTAAAGAGAAGAGCTTTTATAAGCTCTTGTTGCTCTGCGCTATCGATACGCGTCATGGAGCATGGAAGATTTAGACATTTAGCACTTTACGGAGAGAAGTATCATGCAGTTAAAACTTATGGTGTCAGGCTTGGCCTTGGCAAGTTTGTTGGTTGCTTGTGGGTCCGATGATGGCGATGACAGCCCCGTCGTTCAAGAAACTACAGCGTATCAGGTAAAGGTTAATACCAAAAAAGACGCTGAAACTACCACCTCCACCCAAGAGGTAGTCGAGGGTGGCGCCACGCAAATCGAGTTGAACGTCGCAGAAGGGCAAACATTGCTCTCGGCATCGGGCTGTGGGGGTGCCCTTAATAATGAAACGCCACCTACCCTTTATATTATCGACAGTGTCACCTCCGATTGCGAAGTAACCTTAGAGCTCGCCACAAAACCCTCGGGTTTGTCAGTTGTGTCAAAGCCTCAGGCTATCGCCGTGCAAGTAAACCAAGCTGGGCCAGTTAATTTACTTTGGTCAACCGATCCCCATTGCGATTGGGCGAATTACGCCGATTGTGCTAACTCTGGGGCAAAGGTCGACTTGGTCTCAGGAGAGCTTCTGTTAAGTGCGTCTAGCGGCGACTTACTACTTGATCAAGGTTACTTTTTTGTTTTGGAAAAAAGCGGTGCGCACTCTGAAGTGTCGGGTGGGCGCACCCTTAGGACTTCTCCTTCGTTCTCAGGCGCGGGCAAAATGCTCATGTACAACGATACATTGTTTATGAGCTCTGGCCACGGCACCGGCTCGATTGCTCACGCCACAAAGTACGCAATAATCGACGGCGATACCCGCGAACTGACGGGTGCGCTGCCTCACCCAGACGGCTTTATGAATGTTACTGCAAAAGATGGGCAGGGTGGCTGGTACCTCGGCGGGACATTTTCTCGCTTGGATGATACACCGCGCCGTAATATTGCGCGTATTAGCAACAGTGGCGCTATAGACGAAGCCTGGAATGCAACCACCAATGGCGAAATAACGGCATTAGCCTATACGTCTCAGGGGATTGTTGTTGGTGGTGAGTTTAGTGTCGTCAATGGCGAAAGCCATCACGGCCTTGTTGTGCTCGACCATGAAACCGGCGCCATTGTCTATGGCGGAACAACGGCCCAGCACGCGGCTTACTCCGAGCTTATAAACCTTTCTGTGGTTGGCAATATTGTTTATGTCGCTTGGTACGAGCCACCGCAAGGCGCCGGTAGAGGCGAGAGCTTACTAAGTGCCTTTGACATAGATAAGGGTGAGTTTATCTGGTCGGTAGAAACCAACGGTGGGATTAAAGATGTCTCCGCGAATTCACAGGGCGCTTATATTGCTGGTGTGTTCACCACCGTGGCGGGAGCTAGTAGGCCAAAGTTGGCCTTGATTAACCCGCAAGGCGAGGTGACGGACTGGAACGCTAATTTGTACGATAGCGCCTATCCCATAAATCTGGTGGCAACAGAAGATACTTTATACATGCTGGATGTACCCGGGCGAATCGCGCCGGTCGTATTGCGCGCCTTTGATACCCAAACCACGGAGCGAATTGATCTTGGCCTTTCTGAGTATACCAAGGTAAGCATGATCTACGGCGATGGGGGAGAAGCTTTTATCGGTGGTGGTTTTTATGTTGGCCTTGAAGAACACCCTGAAGACCCGGATAACCCAGAGCTGCTTTATGGACTGTTGTCGTTAAACGACAACTCGATGATTCAGCTCCCGATGCATGGTACCGGTGCCACGCTTGGGTCAATGGCATTTTCTGAGCGCGATTTACTCTATGTTGGTTCGTTAGAATATTACCAAGAAGATGCAGGTCCGATTATCGCTATTGACCCTAAAACCGGGTTGTACAAAGACTGGCGCTCCTCATTAGGGAGCGCTAGCAATGTGACTGATATAGAGCAAAAAGGAGGTACGCTTTATGTCTCTACGAGCATGTCTGGCGCTGTTTCGAATTCGGAAGGCAGCGTCCTCCATTTTGAACGCGATCACCGTCACTTGTACGCAATTGATGCCTCCACCGGTAACTATGAGAGCTTTGCTGCTGAGTTTGAACGTCCGGTGCTGACTGACCCGCCTCAGCACTTCTCTTCAATGATCAATGATATCGAGATAATAAACGATACGCTTTATGTGGTTGGTGAGTTTACCTCTGTTGATGATGAACCTCGCTATGGCTTGGCATCTTTTACGCTTCCGGAAGGAACGTTAACCGAGTGGGCGCCACAGCTGGATGATATACCCTATGCGTTAGAATCACGCGAAGGAAAACTGTATGTAGCTGGGCGTTTTACCACTGTAGATGGAAAAGATCGCACTCACCTCGCTGTGTTTGATCATGTCAGTGGTGAACTGAGCGGTTGGGTGGCTGACGAGGCCTCAGTCACCAGTCAGTTGGTGCCGAAAACCATACATATCACTGATGACTTCGTGGCGCTGGGTGGCACTTTTGACCCTGAATTAAGCGCCGAAGGCGAGAGCCTGGTGTTGGCAAACCTGGAAACAGGCGATACCATCGACTTAGGCTTAAAGTATCTTGCCGCACCTCATACCAGTATTGTTTACACGGTGACTGGTGATGAGGATGATCTTTATATCGGTGGCGAGAATTATTTACTGGATGCCGGCGCTGATGATTTGCATAGCTTTTTTAATATAGCGCCGGCTACCGGAGAAATTAGTCAGCTGGGATTGACGATTCAGGGCTCGGTTGAAAATATATTGATTGAAGATGATGTCGCCTTTTTTAGCGGGTTCTTCCATTTACGCGGAGACGGAAACTTCTCTGGGCGCAGAAATCTAAGCGCTATTAACCTGGCCACAGGCGAGATTATTTGGTAGTTAAAGCCTTTTCCCGTTCACGAATGTGAACGGGACTTTTGGTGTGCTAGAAAATGCTTGTCTATTTTTATGGGGCATTCAAAATTTCCCGTCATCCGTCATCCGTCATCCGTCATCCGTCATCCGTCATCCGTCATCCGTCATCCGTCCTCCGTCCTCCGTCATCCGTCATCCCTTTCTCCGCCACCAACTTGCCAGTATCGACCCAGATACATTGTGCCAAACCGAAAATAGCGCTCCGGGTAATGCTGCGCTGGCGGTAAAAAACTGATGCGCTAACGCCACGGCCAACCCCGAGTTTTGCATCCCCACCTCAATGGCGATGGTGCGGCAGGTGGCCTCGTCAAATTTAAACAGGCGTGCCAGCCAGTAGCCAGCCGTTAACCCGGTGGCGTTGTGCAATACCACGGCAAGTAACACCAGCGCGCCAATGCTGGCTAAGCGCCCGGCGTTTAGCGCCACGACAATCGCAATAATCACGCTAATTAAAATGACTGCGGCACTGGCCAAGGCCGGCTCAACCCGTTTAATACTGTTGGCAAAAAAGTGGTGCAGCAGTACACCTATTAATACGGGCGCCAAAACGATTTTGCCGATACCCCACAGCATTCCGAGGGCATTGATCTCTACTGTGTTACGCAATAATAACCACGTTAATAACGGCGTTAAAATAACCGATGCCAGCGTCGCCGTTAACGTCATCGAGACCGACAGTGCCACGCGCCCACCGGCTAGCCAGGCAATTACATTCGAGGCCGTGCCGCCGGCAACCGTGCCCACCAATACCATGCCAGTGGTTAATTCCGCGCTTAACCCCAGCAGGCGAGATACCGCCAACGCCGTCAAGGGCATCAGCGTAAATTGCAGTGCCAGCCCGACCAGAATAGGCTTAGGCTCGCGCGCCACCCGATAAAAATCGGCCCTGGATAGCGTCAGCCCCATGGTAAACATCACCAGCGCCAACAGCCAGGCAATGGCAGGCGACAGCGGCGTAAACATCGCCGGAAAGTAAAAACCCAAGGCGCCCAATAAAATAGCCCAGAGTGGGAATAAACGATTAAAACAATCAAATGCGGTCATGGCGTTATTATTGTTAGGTGTTGTGGTTCAAAACGGCACCGGAAACTGCCGATGCACACTGGCGATATCCTCAAGTACTGCATCGCTTAACGTTAACTCAAATGCCTCAATATTTTCTTTTAGCTGCGCTAGGTTAGTGGCGCCGATGATGGTGGAGGTGACGCCGTCGACTTGGTTGCACCAAGCGAGCGCGAGTTGTGCGGGGGTTAGTTTGTGTTTTTGCGCTACCTCGCCGTAGGCGGCGACGGCGGCGTTGCTTTGTTCAGTGTCGCGGAACAGGCCGTTGCGTTGTATTAAATTCCAGCGTGCGCCTTGGGGGCGTGCGCCGTTTAAGTATTTACCGGTGAGGGCGCCGGTGGCGAGCGGTGACCAGGGCAAGTAGGCCACTTGTTGGTGTACGCAGTTTTCTATTAAAAATGGCCAGTCGCGGGTTTGCAGTAAATTAAATTCATTTTGGATGGATGTTACGCGGGTGAGGTTGTGCTTCTCGCTTAAGCGGATGTATTCGTTAATGCCCCAGGGAGTATCGTTGGATAAACCAAAGTGGCGAATTTTGCCGCTCTTAACGCTCTCGTCCAGCGCCTGCAGTATTTCTAGCATTTGCGCTGAGTGTGCGGCGGTGTCTACATCGCTAAAGCGGATGCGGCCGGGGGCGTGTTTGCCAAAGTGCGGCGAGGTGCGGTTGGGCCAGTGCAGTTGATAGAGGTCGATGTAGTCGGTTTGCAGGCGGGCGAGGGAGTCGTCTATCGCGGCTAACACCGTCTCGCCGGTAATGTCGCGGCCATCGCGAATATGTTTAAGGCCGTTGCCCGCTATTTTGGAGGCGAGAATAAATTCATCCCGGCGCGATGGGTTGGCGGCTAGCCAGTTGCCAATGATGGTTTCGGTGGTGCCGTAGGTATCGGGGCTGGGGGGCACCGCGTACATCTCGGCAGTGTCGATAAAGTTGATACCCTGAGCTAAGGCGTAGTCGATTTGCGCGTTGGCATCGGCCTGGTTGTTTTGTTTGCCCCAGGTCATGGTGCCTAAGCAGG
The DNA here is from genome assembly GCF_963975215.1 of uncultured Gilvimarinus sp. GTDB lineage: Bacteria > Pseudomonadota > Gammaproteobacteria > Pseudomonadales > Cellvibrionaceae > Gilvimarinus. The sequence continues at coordinate 9,610 of NZ_CAXBFW010000037.1, read as the reverse complement.
CCCGTGATACTTTGAGGTTACTGTAGCCTAAGGTGCTGTATTGCATTTGCTGCGCTCCGCTCGGTTGGGTCGATAGATAAAAGAGTATGGCGGCGCCGACACGGGATTTCTATGTTTCGGGCGTGTTAAGTTCTGTATTGTCGGTGGCCTGGTTAATCGGGCGTTACTGTGAGCGCTGGGGGGTGTGGAAGTCCAATATTTATCATACAATAGGGTGGGGCAGTGTGCTGGCCCCGATATTGTTTAAATAACCGGGCCCGTCGTGGAAGATATCACCCTAATTCAACTCATCTTAGCCAATTTGGCACTGGTCGCAGGCGCTTGTTTGCAGGGGGTTGCGGGCTATGGCATTGGCACGTTATCGGCGCCTTTGCTGTTTTTGGTGAGTCCGTCGCTGGTGCCGGGTGTTGCGCTGCTGAACGCGTTTGTGCTGAATATCCTGATGCTGTTGCGCCACCACCAAAGCTTGAGCTTTAGACCGGTGCGCTACGCTATTGGCGGTAATGTTGTTGGTACCGCCCTGGCGGCCATCACGCTGGCTTTTTTGACCGCGCAGGGCTTTGAGCTGGCCTTTGGCGTGCTAATTTTACTGGCGGTGGGCATGAGCGTGATGGGCGTTAAACCCAGTTTGTCTGAGCGCAATAGCATACTGGCGGGTAGCGCCTCGGGTTATATGGGCACCATTACCGCTGTTGGCGGGCCGCCCATTGCGCTGATTTATCAGAACGAGACCGGCCCCTTGGTGCGGGCCAATTTATCGGCGTTTTTTTTGTTTGCCTGCCTAGCCAGTATTGCTGCGCTGGCTCCGGCGGGTTATATCGGCACCGGCGAGCTTACATTATTGCTGCTGACGTGCCCCGGCGTTTTTGTGGGCTTTTGGCTGTCGGGGCACTTGGTGACTCGCTTACCGTTTAATGCACTGCGCCCGATTATTCTCTCCATTGCGGCGCTGGCCGGCGTGGCGGCGGTGGTTAATGGCGTGTTGGCGCATTAGGTGGATGCTGGACGCGTGAGGTCGGATGGCTGACGCAAAAAGTAAGAATACTGGTATGTGGGTTGTAAGGGTAAGAGGAGACACTAAATCTTGACCTCAGACCTCAGGCTATTTGAAGCCACTGGATCCCCGCCCAGCCCAGGCTGCCCTCTCTTGCTCGCAATTCACCTCGTTCGCGGGGATGACGAGAAGTAAGTTGGTCTGGCTTGACGAGTTTCTCGGAACCGCGCGAAACTCGTCACCCGTCACCCGTCACCCGTCACCCGTCACCCGTCACCCGTCACCCGTCACCCGTTCCTGCACCACCACCCAGGGCTTAACCACCACGGCCCAGACGATGGCATCCGCTTCAAACCATTGGCTTGCCTGTTCGTCGCTGACGGGCTGTACCTGATTGGCTTGCATCCAGTGTTGAATTTGCGCGGCGTTATCCTCGGCCATGGCGGTGGCCACCGCGGTTAAGTCCAGCTCGGGGGCTACGTACACGGCGGTGCCGCCGGCAAAAAAGCGCTGTAGCTCGCGCCAGGGGATTTGTGCGGTTTCGAGGTTAACTTTGGCTTTGAGAATGTCGTCGGTCATAGGGCGTGTAGAGCTTAGTTGTGTAGGGTTTGGCTGCGGGCGCTGTGCGCCTGAGAGACTTTACTGTTGTTGCGTTTGCCCAGGCGGTCGCAGATGCGCTGCCCGGCGGCCATCAGTTGCGGCAGGTTAATACCATGGTTGATGCCCAGGCCATCGAGTAAATAAATCACGTCTTCGGTGGCGACGTTGCCGGTGGCCCCCTGGGCATAAGGGCAGCCGCCAAGGCCGGCTACCGAGCTATCGATCACATGCACGCCCATTTGCAGCGCCGCCAGGATATTGCTCAGCGCCTGGCCGTAGGTGTCGTGCATATGCACGGCGAGCTGATCGACCGGAATGTCGTTAAGTAAGCAGGCTAGCAAACGCTGGGTGTCGGCGGCGGTGCCAACCCCGATGGTGTCACCCAGAGAGATTTCATAGCAGCCCATGGCTAATAACTCGCGCGCGATATCCAGGCAGGTTTGCAGCTCGACCCTTCCCGAATAAGGGCAACCTAATACACACGAGATATAGCCGCGCACGGGAATGTTGTTGGCTTGCGCGGCGGCCACGACTTCGGCAAAGCGCTCCAGGCTGGTATTGATATCGCAATTTAGGTTTTTTTGGCTAAAGGCCTCGGAGGCGGCGGCAAAAATAGCCACCTCATCGGCACCGGCGGCAAGCGCCCGATCAAACCCTTTGATGTTGGGTGTAAGGGCGCTGTAGCTGACGCCGGGCGTGCGCGTGATGTGGGTAAAGACATCAAAGCTGTCGGCCATTTGGGGCACCCAAGTTGGGTTTACAAAGGCGCCCGCCTCGATGCGTTGCACGCCCGCCTGAGCGAGGGCGTTAACTAAATCAACTTTATCGTCCAGGTTAATGCGCCCAGGCTCGTTTTGTAAGCCATCGCGCGGGCCTACCTCTACGATGCTGGCTTGGGTGGGTAAGGTGGCGGTGATGGGCATTAATCTTCGCCCCAGCGCGGCATTAAATCTTGCTCTAACCCCAGCTGATCGAGAATCCGCGCCACCACAAAATCAATTAAGTCTTCTACTCGGTCGGGTTGCATGTAAAAGCCGGGGCTGGCGGGTAGCACCACCGCGCCCAGTTGCGTGACTTTAAGCATGTTCTCTAAATGTACCGCCGAGTAGGGCGTTTCGCGCGGCACCACAATCAGTTGCCGGCGCTCTTTGAGGGCGACGTCGGCGGCGCGCTCGATTAAGTTGTTGCTGGCGCCCGTGGCAATACTCGATAGAGTGCCGCCGCTGGCGGGGCAAATCACCATCGAGGCGGGCGAGCTAGAGCCCGAGGCCACCGGTGAAAACCAATCGTCGCGGCCAAACAACATGAGCTGCTCGTCATCGGCGCCGTAGCGCTGACTTAAAAACAGTTGTTGTTCGTCCAGATCGGCGGGCAAATCTAAGTTGGTTTCGGTGCGAATCACCACCTCGGCGGCGCTCGATAACAACAGGTACACCCGGCAGTCGGCGGCCAGTAAACACTGCAGTAAACGCAGGCCGTACTGTGCGCCCGAGGCGCCGGTCATGGCGAGAGTAATGGTGCGAGACAAAATGGCGACTCCTGTGTTGGCTAAAGCGTGTGGCTACATAGCGTGCTTAGTGAGTTGCTGCACGAGTTTTTGATGTAGGCCCGAGAAGCTGCCGTTGCTCATAATCACAATGTGGGTGTCGGCCTCGGCCAGCGCTAACGTGTCGCGAATCAAGGAGTCCAGCTCGTGATACAACTTGGCTGGCACCGGCGAGTTGTTGACTACCTCGTGCATATCCCAGTCGGTGTGCGGCGGTTGATACCACAAAACATCGTCGGCGTGAACGCAGGCGGGCGCGAGCGCTTGTTTGTGTTTTCCCATGCGCATGGTGTTAGAGCGCGGCTCGATAATGGCGATGATTTTGTCGTCGCCTACCCGGGCGCGCAAGCCCTCAAGGGTGGTGTGAATCGCGGTGGGGTGGTGGGCAAAATCGTCGTAGACTTTAACGCTGTGAATATCGGCGATGCATTCGAGCCGGCGTTTAACCCCTTTAAACTCGGCCAGCGCTTGTGCGCTTATCTCGGGGGTTACGCCTACATGGCGCGCCGCCAGCATGGCGCCAATGGCGTTGCTGACGTTGTGCTGTCCGCTCATGTCCCACTGCACCTCGGCCACCTGTGTGTCGCCTTCAAACAGCGCAAAGTGCGAGCCATCGGCTGCGAGGTTTTTACTCTGCCACTGGCCCTCGGGGCCAAACGTTTCCGGCTCGCTCCACAGGCCTTTTTTAATCACCGTTTTTAGGGCGGCCTCTTTGGCCGGATAAATAACGCGGCCGTCACCGGGTACGGTGCGCAGCAAATGGTGAAACTGTTTTTGAATGTCCGCCAGCGAGTCAAAGATATCGGCGTGATCAAATTCTAAGTTGTTGAGCACTAGAGTACGCGGCTGGTAGTGGACAAACTTTGAGCGTTTATCAAAAAACGCGCTGTCGTATTCGTCCGCCTCGATGACAAAAAAGGGTGTGTCGCCCAAGCGCGCCGACTGCGGAAAGTTTTGCGTCACACCACCGATTAAAAAGCCCGGCGCCATGCCGGCGTACTCTAAAATCCAGGCCAGTAAGCTGGCGGTGGTGGTTTTGCCGTGGGTGCCGGCCACTGCCAGTACCCATTTGCCGGGCAACACGTGCTCGCGCAGCCACTGGGGGCCGGAGGTGTAGGCCAGGCCCTTATTAAGCACGGCCTCGACCGCCTCATTACCCCGGCTTAAGGCGTTGCCAATAATCACCAAATCGGGCGCGGGCTCTAGCTGGTGGGGATCGTAACCTTGAATCAGCTCGATGCCGGCGGCTTCAAGCTGAGTGCTCATGGGCGGGTAAACGTTTTGATCGGAGCCGGTTACCCGGTGGCCAAGGGCTTTAGCTAGCTGGGCAAGGCTGCCCATAAATGTGCCGCAAATGCCGAGAATGTGTATGTGCATAAAGATCTGCGCCCTGTTAATAGTGCCGCGAGCTTAACACGCGCTAGGGTGTCGCAAAAGTGACGGCGCCGCGCAACTGTGCAATCAGTCGCGTTTGTTCTCGTGCAGGCGGTGCTCGTCGTGATCGTGCAGGTTATCGGCGGTGTCTTTGGCGTTATCGACTTTGTGATCGATGTGGTCTTTGGTGTTATCGACGCGGTCGCCAACTTTATCGGCGGCGTTATCTTTGGCGTTATCGGCCATTTTTTTGGCGTCGCAATTACCACTGACGCCAACGCTGGCCTCCATGGCGGCATTGCGAACGGCTTTTTTACCATCGCACTCGATGATGTCGGGTTTTAAGTCCGCCAGTGCCAGTGGGCAGGCTAAGGCAAGTGAGGCGGCTAACAAGAACGTGTGTTTCATCTTGAGTATTCCCTATCTAGATGACTATTGCGCCAGTGGTGCGGCTGGCTTACCACTTAGTATAGACGTATTTTGTGGCGGGAAGGCGGCATCGTCGCCTGGGGCAATGTTCAGATGTCACCTAAATAGCGTTTGCGCTTGTTTGCCTTCATTTTTGTTAAATCGCCCATAAATAACCCATCCAGACAGTCGCCAAAATCCGAATCCACGCTAAACGCCAATAGCTGATAACCGCCGGGTTCGTAAAGGGCGGCATACTGTTTGTATAGGGTGGGTATTTTGTGGCCGGCGGCCGAAAATTGTTTTTGCAAGTAGCGAAACCCGTCTTCTACGTCCATCCCGGCAAAGGCTTGGTGCAGCTCTTGCTGTTGCACTTCGTCCAGCGTGTGGGGGTGGCGGGCGCCGGCCAGTGGCGGCTGGGTTTGGTAGTAGTGTTGATAAAAATATACGCACACATCGCGCAGTGCTTTGGGGTAGCTGGCGCTCATACTGACCGGCCCCAATACGTAGCGCACCGAGGAGTCGTGCTGTAAGTAGGCGCCGAGTCCCTGCCATAAATATTCTAAACTGGCCTTGCCCCAGTAATCCGGGTGAACAAAACTGCGGCCTAGCTCTACCGCTTGTTGCAAATAGGGGTAGAGCGTCGGTTGAAAGTGAAACAGCTCGTCGGTGTAAAGCCCGCTCGAGCCGTGCTCGCGTAAAATACGGGCGCAATCGGCAATGCGGTAGGCCCCGGCGATGCACAGGCGGTTATCGTCCCACAATACTAAATGCCGGTAGTGCTGGTCGTATTTATCCAGGTCCCGACGGCTGCCCGTTCCCTCGCCCACTAAGCGAAATGTCAGCTCGCGTAAGCGGCCAATTTCACGCAACACCGTTGGGTGTGTGTGGTAATCACACAAAAAAATCTGGTTGTTGTCCGAGGTTTTGCCAATTTCGGTGGCGTTGGCAAGCTCTGCTTTTAGGGCGGCGCGATCTTCCGGGTGGGCAATGGTGCGCTCGGTTATAAACTGCGGCTTGTTTTTTTTGCGCAGTTTATACAGGTGTTTTTTTAACCGCTGAATTAAGGCTTTGTCGGCTAGCTTATCGTTGCGCAACTCGGTGTGCGGGATAGCCTCGCCCACCCGAAAGCGAATCTCGCCCGAGTGTTTTTTAAACATCTCGCGGGCGAGCAGTGCGGTGCCCAGTGGTTTGTACAGCATAGAGGCGCTGTAAAATAACAGGGAGTTTTTGGCCTCGATAAAAATCGGCAGCACTGGCGCCGAGGTTTTGCGGGCAAAGTGCAAAAAACCGGCGTGCCAGGCGCCATCGCGAATGCCTTTGGGGCTGGCGCGCGAGACTTCGCCGGCGGGGAAAATAATCACCGCTTCGTCGTTGTTCAACGCCTCGAGTATGCCCTTGTAGCTTTTGCGATAGGCGCTGCGGGTCATATTATCGAGGGGTAAAAATACATTGTGCAGTGGCTTAAACGCCATCAGCATATCGTTGGCAACAATGCGCACGTCTTTGCGTACCTCGCTGACCATACGCAGTAGGGCTAAACCATCGAGCGATCCAATCGGGTGGTTGGCAACGATAACAACCCGGCCTTGCGAGGGAATGTTGTTGCGGTCGCGATTACTGACACTGTAATTAAAGTTGAAGTAGTCAAAGATTTGATCGATAAAATCAATGCCGCGCAAGCCGTGGTTATTGTGTAAAAACTGATTAATTTCTTGTTCGTGCGTTATTTTGCGCAGCAGCGAGAGGGTGGTGCCGCGAATAACCGGGCGAGTATTGGCAAAGCGGGGGAATTTTTCCGTGACGGATTGTTCGATATTCAGCATAGTTCTCGCCCATAGCAAAGTGCCGCTTTAAGGGGTGGGCCAGCTATTGGCCGTTGCGGCTATGGGCTTACGCTAAAATTAAATCATGACAGTTGCGTGATGCTTTTGTGACGCCACGGTGACATAAGATTAGGGCTTGTCGTTACGACAGGCCCTGGTGATTGTCGCCGTTCAGGCTTGCCAATTGTTGCTCCTGACGTAGCAACAGGGCGTCGTAGGGCGGTTTAATCTGCTCTAATTGGTGGGCGCTGTTAATCTGCACATGTTGCGCTAATAAATCGCATTGCAGGGTGGGGTCGACCCACACCGCCGGGGCAGAGTGTGCCGGCGGCTCGGTTTGGTCGCGGTCCAAAGTGGGCGGGGCCATAACATTGGCCGCGAGCTTAAGCACCGGGCGCTCGCCACTTAAGCTTAAGCGCAGCGCCAACTGGCAAATGCACAGCGCATAAAAACTGGCATCGGCAAGGCTATCGCCAGTCACTTTGAGTCTCATGCGCTGTTTGCGCAGCGGCTCTTTGGTGCCGTCGTAAAGCGCGAGAATACCGCCTAACACTTGCTCCAGCCGTGCGAGTCTCTCGTTAAAGCGGCTTAGCGAGAGCTGCAAGCGCAACGTCTCGATGTTAATAAAAACCAGTTCGATGATGACTTCGTATTGCGCTTCATCGTTCTCATCAATGTTTTCGTCCCACCTGGGCTGCTCGCGGGCGTCATGCGCTGGCGCCTCGGTAAGTGGGGCGCTCTCGTTCGGTTGCGGGCTGGTGTCGCCCCGGGCTTCGTCGTCGTTATGGGTTTCGGTGTGCGGTCTAGTTGGCTCGTCGGCGGTTGTCAGCTCGGTTGCGGCATCCACCGGCACCGGCTTTTTGTTGAGCTCGCGGCTGGCCACTGCTGAGTCTGGCTTGTTGGCGTGCGCCGGCTCGCTTAGCGATGGGGCGTTGGCCGCGTTTAGCTGGCGCTGTAGTAATTGCCGGGTCAGCCACAGGCCGGCGATGCACAAGAGTATGGCGATACTCCACACCCACAGAAACACCCTGTATACCCGACTTACCGGGGGCGCCTTGAGGGTGACCGACAGGTGACCGGCAATGTGGGTATCGAGGGTAATGCCGGCACTAAAGCTGGGTGATAAATAACCGGGCGGCGCGCTGCTTGCGCCATGCTCGACCAACAGACGGTTTTCTACGTTGTGGATGCTGGCGCGCAGTACGGCAGGCTGTGCGGTTAAGGATTGCACGATCGCCTGCAGGCTGATCATATCTTGCGCCAGCGTCGGCTCGACGGCTTGCACCGCGGCGCGGTCGGCCAACGCCTGGCCGTAACGTTCGAGCTGTTGTGTTTGTTGTTGCCCGGCAAAGTGGAGCACCAGCGCCGCGCCCAACACTCCCAGAAGTACCATGGCAATTGTGCAAAGGCCTAGTTCTGGATGCTGCTTTAAGGTCTGGCGTAAACGCATGGTGAGTCCGGTGAGTTAAATTTGTGGCGGCATTTTAACGCAATTAGTATTGAGCCGACTATAAACGCTATAATAGCGCTTTTGAGATGTGAACTGGCAACGTGAAACAAATCCTTTTGATTAACGCAGCCGGTGCTGACCGGCCGGGCGTTACCTCCGTTATTACGCAAGTGCTGGGCCGCTACGATGCGGCGATCCTTGATATCGGTCAAGCTGTTATTCACGACAACCTGGCGCTGGGTTTACTGGTGGCCGTGGATACTGACCGCATCGCCGAGCCCGAGCTGTTGGCCGAGCTACAGGGCGCCACCCACAAGCTTGATATTAATGTGCGCTTTACCAGTATTAGCTATGACAGCTACGAACACTGGGTTGAGCAACAGGGCAAGGCGCGTTACATCGTGACCTTGTTGGCCCGTGAGGTGACAGCGCATCAAATTGCCGATTTAACCGAGGTCACGGTACAGCACGGGTTAAACATCGACAATATTAATCGTCTTTCGGGGCGTATTTCGCTCGACTGTATCGATAACCGCGCAAGTGCCTGTGTAGAATTTTCGGTGCGCGGTGAGCCGGCCGATCGCGAAGCGTTGCGCGCTGATTTTATGGAGCTGTCGACTCGCCATGAAATCGACATCGCGTTTCAGCGCGATACCGTGTATCGCCGCAACCGTCGCTTAGTGTGTTTTGATATGGACTCCACCCTGATCGAGGCCGAGGTAATCGACGAGCTGGCCAAAGCGGCCGGTGTGGGCGAACAAGTGGCTGAGATTACCGAGCTGGCCATGCGCGGTGAGCTGGATTTTAATGAGAGTTTTGCCCGCCGCATGGCGCTGTTAAAAGGCCTGGATGAAAGCGTGCTGGAGGGCATTGCCGCCAACTTACGTATCACCGAGGGTGCTGAAAAGCTCATTAGCAGCCTGAAAAAGCTTGGCTATAAAACCGCAATACTCTCTGGCGGGTTTCAGTATTTTGGTGAGTATCTGCAAAACAAGTTGGGTATCGATTACGTGTTTGCCAACACGCTGGATGTGGTTGATGGCAAAGTCACCGGCGAGGTGAAAGGTCAGGTGGTCAATGGTGAGCGCAAGGCCGAGCTGTTAAAAATGCTGGCCGAGCGCGAGGGCATTACCACCGAGCAAACCATTGCCGTAGGCGACGGCGCTAACGATTTGCCCATGCTGGGCGCGGCAGGCCTCGGCATTGCCTTTAGGGCCAAGCCGCTCGTAAAAGCCTCGGCCGAGCAGTCGATCTCGACCTTGGGGTTAGACGCGATTTTGTATTTAATGGGCTTTCGCGAGCGCGATCAGATTTTATAATAAAGCCTTGCACGGTGAGCGGCGGCGGATATTATTTTCCGTTCACCGTTCACCGTTCACCGTTCACCGTTCACCGTTCACCGTTCACCGTTC
>NZ_CAXBFW010000036.1:0-22961 GCF_963975215.1 uncultured Gilvimarinus sp. | reverse complement strand
CACCAATCCGAATCGCACAAGCCCCAAATCACATTATTTTTACACTTTCTTTAACGCCGGCTAAATCGGACAAAAACCGACCACACAAACGCCCAAACCGCAGACACAAAAAAGGCGGCTTGCGCCGCCTTTCTTAAACCACTTCTTGGCCTATATCTTCATATCACCAAAGAAGCTTTTCATTCCATCAAACCAGCTTTTCTGCCGCGGCGAATGCTTGCCGTTCTCCATGGTGCTGCGGAACTGCTCAAGCAGATCTTTTTGCTTTGCAGTTAGGTTGACCGGGGTCTCAAGGACTACACGACACATCAGGTCGCCGGCCCCGCCACCGCGAACCGGCGCCACGCCTTTGCCTCTCAAGCGGAATAACTTGCCTGTTTGAGTTTCAGCAGGCACCTTTAACTTCACCCGACCATCCAGCGTGGGCACTTCAATCTCACCACCCAAGGTCGCCTGAACAAAGTCGATCGGCACTTCGCAATACAAGTCGCGCCCATCGCGCTGAAAGATCTCATGTTCTTTAACGTTGATCTGCACGTACAGATCACCGGCCGGGCCACCTTCGGCACCCGCTTCGCCCTCGCCGGACAGGCGAATACGATCTCCGGTATCAACGCCTGGCGGCACTTTAACCGACAGGGTTTTTGTCTCTTCTACCCGACCCTGACCGTGACAGCTGCCGCACGGGTCTGAAATAGTGGTGCCACGGCCATGACAGCTGGGGCAAGTTTGCTGCACAGAGAAGAAACCCTGCTGCATGCGCACCTGGCCAATACCGCCACAGGTAGAACAGGTGACAGGCTTACTGCCAGGCTTTGCGCCAGAGCCATCACAAGTACCGCAGTGAGCCAGCGTTGGCACCTTAATCTGTACCTGAGAGCCACGTACGGCGTCTTCCAGTGATAGATCTAAGGTATAGCGCAAGTCGGAACCGCGCGCCGGACCACCGCGTGCTCGCCCACCACCGGCACCACCAAAAATATCGCCAAACACATCACCGAAAATATCACTGAAGTTGCCAAAGCCACCCGCTCCGGCACCGCCACCACCCATACCAGAGTTGCCATCGACACCTGCATGGCCAAACTGGTCGTAAGCGGCACGTTTTTGATCGTCGGACAAAATCTCATAGGCCTCGCTGGCCTCTTTAAATTTGTCTTCTGACTCTTTATCGCCGGGGTTGCGATCCGGGTGATGCTTCATAGCGATACGACGGTAAGCTTTTTTCAGCTCCTGCGCCGAAACGCCTTTGGACACGCCCAGAACTTCGTAATAATCGCGCTTTGCCATGCGTTTGTGTATCCAGTTATATCAAGTGAGTTGCTATACACAAATGCGGACCGAAGCCCGCATTTGTATCAATACATAAAGAAAAAGGGCTCGACTTACTTCTTGTCGTCTTCTTTCACTTCTTCAAACTCCGCGTCAACTACGCCGTCATCAGCTTGTTGATTTTCGCCAGCTTGCTGCTCGGCACCGGCTTCGCCCTGTTGCTCGGCGTACATTTTTTGCGCCAGCGAGCCAGAGGCTTCAGTCAACTTAGTCGTCGCGGCTTCCATCGCTTCAACGTCATCGCCTTTTACGGCTTCTTCGGCTTCAGCAATGGCCGATTCAATGGCTGACTTCTCTTCAGCGGTGGCTTTATCGCCCGCCTCGGTAAGCGTTTTTTGCGTAGCGTGAATCAGGCCTTCGAGCGTATTGCGAGTGGTTACGCGTTGCTCAAATTTCTTATCCGCTTCGGCGTTAGCTTCGGCGTCCTGCACCATTTGATCGATTTCATCGTCAGACAGACCAGAGGAAGCCTTAATCACAATGGACTGCTCTTTACCGGTGGCCTTATCTTTGGCGCCAACATTTAGGATACCGTTGGCATCGATGTCGAAGGTCACCTCAATTTGTGGCAAACCGCGTGGCGCCGGCGGGATATCAGCCAAATCAAAACGACCCAAAGATTTGTTTTGCGCCGCCTGCTTGCGCTCACCCTGAACCACGTGAATGGTTACCGCCGTCTGGTTGTCTTCAGCCGTCGAAAACACCTGCGACTTTTTGGTCGGGATGGTAGTGTTTTTCTCGATCAGCGGAGTGGCAACGCCGCCCATCGTCTCGATACCCAATGTCAAAGGCGTTACGTCCAGCAGCAATACGTCTTTGACGTCGCCGGCCAGTACCGCACCCTGAATCGCTGCACCCACAGCTACCGCCTCATCCGGGTTTACGTCTTTACGCGGGTCTTTGCCAAAGAAGTCAGCCACCGCTTTTTGCACCATCGGCATACGGGTTTGACCACCCACCAGAATAACGTCGCTGATGTCGCTGGCAGAAACGCCCGCATCTTTAATCGCCATTTTTACCGGCTCCAGCGAACGGGTCACCAGATCTTCTACCAGTGACTCGAGCTTGGCACGTGACAACTTAACCACCAAGTGCTTAGGACCAGTGTTGTCCGCTGTGATGTACGGCAAATTCACTTCTGTTTGCTGGCTAGAGGATAGCTCGATCTTAGCCTTCTCGGCAGCCTCTTTTAAGCGCTGCAAAGCCAGCGGATCATTGTGCAGATCAATGCCCTGCTCTTTCTTAAACTCACCGGCCAGATAGTCAATCAGGCGCAAGTCAAAGTCTTCACCACCCAAGAAGGTGTCGCCGTTAGTCGACAGCACTTCAAACTGGTGCTCGCCGTCTACGTCAGCGATTTCGATAATAGAGATATCAAAAGTACCGCCACCCAGGTCATAGACTGCAATGGTACGGTCGCCTTTTTTCTGGTCCATACCATAGGCCAACGCCGCCGCGGTAGGCTCGTTGATAATACGCTTAACGTCCAACCCCGCAATCTTACCGGCGTCTTTAGTGGCCTGACGCTGAGAGTCGTTAAAGTAAGCCGGTACGGTAATAACGGCTTCGGTTACCGCTTCGCCCAAGTAATCTTCGGCGGTCTTCTTCATTTTTTTCAACACTTCGGCCGAAATTTGCGGCGGTGCTTTTTTGTCGCCCTTGGTTTCAACCCAAGCATCGCCATTGTCGGCGGCGACAATTTTGTAAGGCACCATTTTGATGTCTTTTTGCACTACATCGTCTTTAAACTTACGGCCAATCAAACGCTTAACCGCGTACAAAGTATTGTGCGGGTTAGTAACCGCCTGGCGCTTGGCACTTTGCCCAACCAGCACTTCATCGTCGTTAGTAAATGCAACGATGGACGGCGTGGTGCGATCGCCTTCTGAGTTTTCAATAACCTTGGCTTTGTCGCCTTCCATTACCGCCACACAAGAGTTGGTAGTACCTAAGTCAATACCAATAATTTTACCCATGAATCAATCTCCTAAACGTTGTCTTGCTGCGCTGTCGTCGGGCTCGCCCAAGCGGCCTATCGTCAAACACCAACAGCGACAGAGAATTTTTAAACGAGGCGCAAAGCGCGCCTTTCCCAGTCAGTAGTAGCTATATGGGCGCCGATGACGGCTTTTCAAGCCCTGACGCCCCAAATTGCGAAACTTTTAGCCCTTGGCCACAACCACCATCGCCGGGCGCACCAAGCGACCATGCAAGGTATAGCCTTTTTGGAATACATCAATCACGGTATTTGGCTCGACATCAGGGTTATCGACCATTGTCATGGCCTGATGCAACTGCGGGTCAAACGGCTCACCGGCAGGGTTGAGGGAAACCACCTGATGGCGCGCCAGGCTATCGAGGAAAGATTTTAGCGTTAGCTCGATACCTTCAATAATCGGCTTATTGGCCTCCGCTTCGCGATCAATACTGGACAGTGCACGCTCCAGATTATCGACGACTGGTAACAAATCCGTCACCAGCTTTTCCTGACCAAACTTGTGGGCCTTTTCAATGTCTTGCTCGGCGCGACGACGACTGTTTTGCGCCTCGGCTTGAGCCCGCAATGTCTGCTCCTTGGCCGAGGCGAGCGCGTTTGCCAAGGTCTCTACCTGGGCACTCAGCGCCTCGACATCGTTTGGCGCCTGCTCGGTTTCGGGTGCGCCTTGCGCCTCGGTATCTGCCTGATCGTTATGCTCTTGATCTGTCACCTTGCTCTCCATCGTGAATGGTTGAACGAATCTCTGCCGAATATGGGGCTGACAGAGCCACTTTCAAGGGGGAGAGCCGCCATTTTTTATCTAGCAGGGGCAAAAAAAAACCTGTATAAATAACCAGAGAAATCCCCCACAAACACGGAGAGCGGTATGTTAAGCCACTTAAGCATCCAAAACTTTACTCTGGTAGAGACCCTGGATCTTGACGTAAAGGCGGGCATGACGGTCATTACCGGTGAGACAGGAGCCGGTAAATCGGTACTACTGGAGGCGCTGGGGCAAACCCTAGGCGACCGCGCCGACGCCTCTCGGGTGCGCCACGGCTGTGATCGCGCCGACATAGCGGCCACATTTGAGTTAGACGCCAACCCCCGGGCGCAACGCTGGCTGGCCAATACCGATCTCGCCCAACTGGACGCCCCCAACGAGTGTTTACTGCGCCGCACGCTTACCCGGGAGGGCCGCTCCAAAGCGTATATCAATGGGCACCCCGCCACTCTGGCGCAGCTGCGCGAGCTGGGCGATATGCTGATGGATATTCACAGCCAACACGAACACCAGTCGCTGCTCGTCAAAGACAATCACCGTCGCCTGCTGGACGAGTACGCAGGTAACGGGGCGCTGGCACAAGCCGTTAAAGAGGCTTATCACTTGTGGCAGGAGCGGGCGGGCGCCCTGCAGCACCGTCGCGACAACGCCGATGAGGTAAACGCCCGCTACCAACTAGTGCACTACCAAGTCGAAGAGCTTGAGCAGCTTAATATTCAAAGCGGTGAGATCGAATCACTAGAGCAAGAGCAGCGCGAGCTGACCAGCGCTGAAGACCTACTTCAGGCCAGCGCCCAGGCACTGGCGATTTGCAGCGATGACGAGCAGGGGCTGCATACCGGCCTCAGCCGCGCACTGCAGCTGCTACGTAAGCTCCACGACAAGCCCGCCGCCCTTAATGAAGCCGAGCAGCTACTGAGTGAAGCCCAGATCCAGCTCGAGGAAGCACAACACAGCTTAGAGCACTTTGGCGATAGCTTTAGCCTCGATCCAGAGCGGTTACTATGGGTCGAAGAGCGCTTATCGAGTATCTACGAGGTTGCCCGCAAACACCGTGTTACTCCGGAAGCGCTCCCCACCCTGCACAACGAGCTGGCACAAGAGCTCGCAAGCCTGGGCGGAGGCGACGAGCAGCTGGAGGCCATGGCCCGGGAAGTTGCAGACTTAGAGCAGAGTTACCGCACTAAGGCAGAGGAGCTGTCCGACAAGCGGAGCAAGAGCGCCGCCAACCTGTCGAAAAAAGTGAATGCACACCTAAAAACGCTGGCAATGGAACACGCTAAACTCACCGTCGAATGCAAACCCAGACACGAGCGCCCCGCAGCGCATGGCCTGGAAGATATCGAACTGCTTATTAGCACCAACCCCGGCCAGCCACCGGCACCTCTGGCAAAGGTTGCCTCGGGGGGCGAGCTATCACGTGTCAGCCTCGCGATTCAGGTGGTTGCTGCCGAGCGCAGCGCTATTGCCAGCCTGGTATTTGACGAGGTGGATGTGGGTATTGGCGGCGCCACGGCTGATACCGTCGGCCGCTTACTGCGGCAATTGGCCAGTCGCGGACAAATATTGTGCGTCACACATCTGGCTCAGGTAGCCAGTAAAGGGCACCAGCACCTGCGTGTGGCAAAAACCAGCAACAGCAAATCGGCCGAGACAGCCCTTATAGAGCTCGAAGGAAACGATAAAGTAGAGGAGCTGGCGCGCATGCTGGGAGGTGCCACAATAACCGCACAATCGCGGGCCCACGCACAACAGATGTTAGGAGACGCCACGCAGGCCTAGCCCGCGTGGTGTTTTATGCAAAATTAAGACTTTTTAGGCTTTACGTACAATACCAACGAGTGGTCTTCAAGCTCGTAACCGTGTTCATCGGCAATGCGCTGCTGCAACCGCTCGATCTCTTCGTTATGGAACTCAATAACACGCCCAGAGTCCAAGCACACCATGTGATCATGGTGCTCGCCGCGAGCGATTTCAAAGACCGAATGGCCACCATCAAAGTTATGGCGCACTACCAGGCCGGCCGTTTCAAATTGCGTTAAAACACGGTAAACCGTTGCCAGGCCAACGTCGTCACCGGCCTCCATTAAGGCTTTGTAAACGTCTTCGGCGCTCATATGATGATCTTCCGACGACTCGAGCATCTGAAGGATTTTAACCCTTGGCAGAGTAACTTTAAGTCCGGCTTTGCGTAATTCTTGGTTTTCGTCAGCCATTTTTTCGTCCAAGCCCTTCTCAGTGTTCAGTGTGTTCAGGTATTATCGCCCATTCATTTTAGCAAGTGGAACCCCTGTAATGAAAATAATCAAAACGCCCCTCCTGCTCGTCTGCTTTGTATCGGTATTGGCGGGGTGTCAGTATTTTCAGTTCCCCGGCGTTCACAAGATCAATATTCAGCAAGGGCACATCCTAACCGAAGAGATGATTACTCAGCTCGAGCCCGGTCTCAATAAGCGTCAGGTGCGCTACATCCTGGGTACGCCTCTGATCGATGATATCTTTAACGACGACCGCTGGGATTACTACTATAGCCTGAAGATGGGCGACGGTCGCTTTTTTAAGCGGACGTTAACAGTATATTTTGACGGTGACACTATGACGCATTACGAAGGTGAGAACCTGCCTGATCTAGAGGAAAGTGACACCGAGGACACTGAAAAGGGCGATAAAGAGCCCGATACGCCACTGCCAACCAACACGTAGATAGCGCGGCGCAGCAATCGTTACACCTCTGCTGCGCCCCTCCCCCAAAAGGGCAGCCCCTACTGCGCCACACACACCCGGTTACGCCCCTCAGCCTTAGCGCGGTACAGGGCTTTATCCGCCCACTCTAACAACTGAGCATCGCCTTCCCGCTCACTGCTTGCAATGCCACAACTTAAGCTCACATGAAACACCGTATCATTGGCGTTAAAGGTGACGGCGCTAAAGCTTTGCCGTAAATCATCCAAAATAGCCTTGGCCTGTTCCAGCTCGCAATCGGGCAAAATAACCACAAACTCTTCTCCGCCGTAGCGGCCAATAGCATCCGTTTGACGCAAACGCTGACGCAGCAACTGAGCCAGCGCGCGAATGACGCGATCACCAAGAGCATGACCGTAAGTGTCGTTGACCGCCTTAAAGTGATCCAAATCGATCATAGCAACACTAACGGCTTTACCGGTACGCTGGGCGCGCTGCACCTCCACGTTCACCTGATCTTTAATTCGTGCGTGCGTCAACAGCCCCGTCAAACTATCTCTATCGATGGCTTCACTTAACTGCCTGGAGCGAGCCGCACGAACGCAAACGGCGCTAACCAAGCGCAAATCGGAGATGGGTTTTGTCAGAAAGTCTTCACCACCATAGCCCACTGCGTTCGCCTGAGCTTGCTCGTCACTCTCGGACGATAGGTAAGCAATCGCCACGCGCAGCCAATCCGGGTTAAGGCGTATTAGTTGGGCAACTTCATAACCACGACAGCCCGGCAAATTCAAATCGAGTAAAACCAGTTCAGGATGAAAGCGGCGCATTACCTCCAGCACTTCACTGGGGTCACTTACCAATTCGACCCGCATACCAGCATGCTCAAGAATAACCTGATAATGCCTGGCAAGCAGTGCGTCGTCATCGACAATTAATATGCGATAAGGCGAGCCCTCGGCCAGCTTAAGCTGCGCCTCTAAAGTATTCACCAGCTGTGGAATATCCAACGGTTTGACAAAATATCCCACCGCACCTGCGCGCACAGCCGCCAGGTAAGCGTCAAAATCATCTCGTGCGGAGATAAACACCACCGACAGCGGGTCCGCCGAGCGCCGCTGGAGCTCGGCAATACTCTGGGGGCCGGTACGCTCATCACCTGAGAACATGACATCGACAATCAAAAAATCAGGGCGCTGCTCACTCACCGCCTGCTCGGCGGCCGCTAACGTGGCGTAATGTCGAACTTCATAGCCAAAGTTGATAAGCGCCAAAGTGAGCTCGGAAGCCAACAAAAGATCGTCCTCCAACACGTAAATCAGCGAGTGTTTTGCCTCGGCTTTAAGCTCTACCTGTGGCAAATCCAGGCTAAAGCTATCAGCAACTTTAGGGCCAGGTGCCTGAATAAAGCGGGTGAAACTTTCGATTTCGGCCACAAAATCGCTCAACTGGGCCGCAGCTGGCAACTGCCCGGCAAGCCAAGCTTTTATCGCCAACTCTTGCTCACGCGCGGCTTTGCTGAGCCCATCAAACCCAAAACTTCCAGCAGATCCAGCAAGTTTATGCAGCTCTTGATACAACTGCTGGAGCAATTCTGGCTTACGCTTCTCATTCTCCGCTGAGGCTTCCAGTTGCCGCGCCGTTGACGCAAGGTGCGCAAGCACCTCCGGAAGCTTAATGGCATATTCACGGCGAAGCGCCTGCAACTGCTCGAGTACTTGTTGCTGGGTATTAGAAATCACTACATCCTCATAGTATGGGGTAACCGTATTGGGCTATGCCCGATGCCAAATATCATTAACACGTTGCGCCAAACTAAGTGGGTCAAAAGGCTTGGGGATAACATCCAGTGCACCTAGCGCATGGTATTCAGCAATTTCATCAGGCTGAACCTTGGCCGTCATAAAAATCGCGGGCACATCAGCCATTAACGGCATTTCCCGCAGCCTGCGCAAGGTTTCCGGACCATCCATTTCAGGCATCATAACATCGAGCACAATCAAGTCCGGCACCTGCTCTTTAGCGGCAATCAGCGCCTCTTTACCGCTGGCGCAGCTAATCAGTGAAAATCCGCCGATGGTCTGCAGCGCGAGCTCAGCAATCGCGCGGATATCCGGCTCATCCTCAACATACAAAATTGTATTTAACGTCCCTTTAACCGTCATTGGCGTTATCTCTGTTATTACCCGTTGATTTTGGCGAATACAGGCTCACACTACGTTGCCAAGTTGATTCGCTCACGCACGCACTCACTTAACACAGCTGCTACGTTAGCATCTTTAACAATCACGCGATCAAACATTTTTTGCTCAGGCTCACTCAGTTCTACCTGGGTTAGAGCGACCAATTCAGTCTCGGCAGGTAAAGTATCGGCAATCGTGCGCAGCCATTGTAGACCACTTCCGTCGGGCAGCAGTACATCAAGCAATATCATGTCGTAGTAGGCTTCATTCAACGCTTGCTGTGCACCAGCCAAAGAATCAACCTGTGTTAGCTGTGCCGCGTCGGCCACAAGTAACGCCACCAGTTTTAACATTGCCTGATCATCTTCTATGTGTAAAACATTAAAACTTCGTCTAACGGCCGCCGCATTCAACCTGGATATTACCGTAGCGGGTAACGCAAAGTAAAAACGTGAGCCATGTCCCGGCGTCGACTCAAAACCAATGCGCCCGCCGTGCTGATCAATAATTTCATTGCTGATGGCCAGACCAAGCCCGGTTCCGCCCCTACCTCTTGAGCTTGAGCTATCTGCCTGCGAAAACTTCTCGAAGATACGAGGGCGAAACTCATCGGCAATACCTTCACCGTGATCGATCACACTGACCATTAACTCACCCTCGCCCTCATGCACTTGCACAACTACCTCTTCGCCAGAGTGAGAGAATTTAACCGCGTTAGAGAGCAAATTCGTCAAAACCTGAGCAATTCGCTGACTGTCTGCGTAAATTAAATATTGCCCGACTGGCAGGGTTAAGGCAGAGGTATCGAGCGATAAACAAACATCAAACTGTTCGGCGTAACTCAGGTTGTTTTCAATATTTTGCTGTAGGAGATCAACCAGTACCAGGTACTCAAGTTTTAAGTGCACTTTGCCAGCCACCAACTTTTCAATATCCAGTAAATCGTTGACCAGATCGAGTAACCGATGACTATTATTGTGCGCCACTTGCACCAGCTTTTTAATCGCTTCCGGTAGTTGCGCGAGCACGCCCGAATCCAATAAACGCAATGAGCCACTTATCGCCGTCAAGGGGGTTCGCAACTCGTGACTTACCGTAGCGATAAATTCGTTTTTCATGCGCTCAACACGCTTGCGATCGGTAATATCACGCATCAAGGCAATATAAAGCCGCTCATCCTCGGCATGAATCTCGGAAAATGTTAATTCCAACGGAAACGTTTCGCCGCTGGCACGGCGCCCTTTAACCTCGATTCCGCCCAAAACCGGCGCGCGCCGCTGCTGGATAAAAACATCGGCGTCCGTATCGGACAGCAAACTTTCAATCGCTCGCCCCTCAGCCTGTACAGCAGAGACCCCAAATATTTTTTCAGCCGCCAGATTAAACGAGACAATAGCACCGTGATCGGCGATAAGGACAATCCCATCGGCCGCGTTATCCAAAATAGCCTGGGTGCGCTCGGCACTGGCCCGTAAGGCTTCGTCCTGCGAGCGCTCAAGTGTGATATCCCGGGCAACACTCAAGAACCCTTCAATTTGATCGGTGTCGTCACGCACCGCCGTGATGGTTTCCATCACCCGTACCTGACGCCCATCTTTGCAAAGGTAAATGCGCTCTTCGCTACAGACCTCGCCGCTCGTCGCCCGCTGTGTAAGCTTGGCAAAACCAGCTTCGGGCCCCTCTGCGGCAACGTTTTGAACGGCGTGCAAGTCGGTCAAATTGCCTCTGTTCAGAAGCTCTTGCTCACTATAACCAAGCATTCGGCTCGCACCGACGTTAAACGATTGAATGATTCCCTGCACGTCCGTGATAATCAACGACAAGCTGGTCACATCAAAAATCGCATTGCGCCAGCGACTGGTGCGACTCAATTGCTGCTCGGCAAGAACCTCTTCCGTTATATCCCACAGGGAGCCGTGCCAAATCAAGCTGCCATCGCTCTGGCGTTCGGGGCTAGTACGCCCCCGTACCCACCGCTCCCCTCTCGAGGGATGCAACACCCGGTACTGATCATTCCACATTGTTAAGCTGGATTCGGATGCCGCGATACCGCTGGCGATACGCTCTAAATCATCAGGATGTAAACGCGCAAAAATTTCTGAGGCATCGTCCTGCACCTCCTCTGGGGTAACCCCATAAATATCCCAAATACCCCGACTCGCGTACGCAAAGCGCGACGAGCCATCGGGGTACTTCTGAAACTGAACCAAACAACCCGGCATGCTATCGGAGAGTTTGGCAAAAGTTTCGGATAACTTGCGGCTTTCACGCTCTTGCAAAGACCTCTCAAGAGTGCCGCCAACCCAACGCGCCAGCACCCGTACAAAGTCGCATTCATAATCACTAAATTCGCTAGTGCGAACCTCTGGGGATGAGAAGTTCAAGGTGCCGTAAACCGTATCTTTGACCCATACTGGCGCGCCAATGTAGCACTCCAGCTGAGTGGATAGATAACAAGGGTGGTGAGCGAGGGGCGAGTTACCTGTGTGGTGCACAGCCATCACATCCTGGCCACGCAAGGTCTCAACACAAAAGCACTGTGGAAGGTGAAAGAGCTGATTATCAGAAAGCGCATCTGCCGGCGACACCTGGACATGAACGCGATAGTCATCACCATTCACTTCGCTAACAATACCCAAAGGCAGGCCTAAATAATCGGCTCCCAGCCGCAAAGCCTGACGCAACTGCTCTTTAGCGCCGGCACCCGGCAACGAGGCGATTTCACTAAGCCGGTGCAATGCTTGTTGTTGGTGAATCACCAGTTGCTCGACACCTTTACGGGCCGTAACATCCGTGTAAACGCCAATTACCTGCAACGCTTTACCAGCGCTGTCGCGCTCGGTGACCCTCCCCCGGGTTAAAAACCAAAGGTATTCGCCGCGTTCATCGCGCAAACGGTGTTCATGCTCAAAGCGGTCGGTTTCGCCCTTAATATGTGCTTTTATACGCCTCAGACATTCATCGCGGTCATCTGGGTGAACCCGCGCCATCCACTCAGACACACCATCCCCGATCACAGCATCGTCCTTGACACCAAACATACGCCGCCAATCGTCGGAGAACTCAACACTGTCTCGCTGAACATCCCAGTCCCAGTAGCCAGACTGGCTGTTCTCAAGCGCCAACTGAAGGCGTCGACCCAAAGCCTGCGAAACATTAGTCTGACTTACTCGCAACTGCAGCCGCCAGTAAATGAGCGCCGCCATGCAGACACAGATAAAGCCTAAAACCATCAACCCAAGCAAGCTGTTAGTAGTAATAAGAATCACCCCCTGAGCACAAGCAGACAAGATTGGCGGCGCCGCTAGCAATGGCAAATAAACCATGCCTATCTATGGCACCACAGACCATAAGCTCTCCTACCAACAAGCGGATCTAAACAGTGTAGCAACAGCCTAAAGGTGCCGCGACTAAATCGCCACGCCCCGGCGGGCTCAGGAGTTAGCTTGTTTAGCCTTTTCGGCACGGCGGCGGCGCACCTCTTTCGGATCGGACTGCAGCGGCCGGTAAATTTCAACCCGGTCGCCCGCCTGCAGCTCGTGCTCCCGGGGTGGTTTAAGCCCTTTGGTACCAAGTGCCTGACCAAAAATACCCATTTTGGCGTTCTCTATATCCAGCTCGGGGTATTCGCGCACAATGCCCGAGCGCTCTACCGCCTGAAATGCCGTAGTGCCTGGCTCAACCAACACCTCTAAAATTGTTTGCCGATCGGGTAGCGCGTAGGCCACCTCAACCGTAATTAAGTCTAAATCAGCCATCAGTTTTTACCTTGCGTCGCTATTTAAGCGTTTAAAGACAACTTAATGAGTACCGTAAACCGTTGCAGCCCGCCGGCACACCGCCTTTACCTGCGACGCAGCAATTTGCTCAAACATTTTATTAACGGCCATCGCCAATAGCGGATTTTTTAAACTAAAATCCAGCTCCAGAGTCACGCAACAACCGTCGCCCAACGGGACAAACGACCAAACCCCAGAGAACGTACGAAACGGGCCGTCAACCAGCTCCATGGTCATTTTTTCGGGCGGCAAAAGCTGATTACGGGTAACAAAACTCTGGGAGACACCCCCTAAACCAAGCGCCAGACGCGCCTCTAACCAACCATCTCCGCGAGCCAAAATGGCCGCACTTTGACAACCATCCATATAGTCTGGGTAAGCCTCAATATCATTAACCAGCGCGAACATTTGCTCACAAGAATAACCGACTTCGGCGGTACGCTTTATTTTATGCCCCACAACTACCCCGCAAACTTTCCGTATAAACCTATAACAAACACCGCCAGTACCAACACTGGCGAGATATAACGCACCACCGTAAACCAAAGGCTAAACACCTGCGTGGACTCGAGCTGCAGCTCCCGTCGCAGGGGCCTACGCTTCATAAACCAACCCACATAGATCGCCATTAGCGCCCCGCCCAACGGCAGCAGCACACTGGCGGTAATAAAGTCGATAAAGTTAAACAAATTCATGCCTAAAAAGGCGGTATTATCTGACCAGTCGTTAAACGACAACACCGTGCCCAACCCCAGCAACCACGCCAACGACGCAATAAGCAAGTTGGCGCTAACCCGATGAAACCGGAAGCGCTCGGTCAGATAAGCTACCGCTGGCTCTAACAGAGAAAGTGTCGAGCTCCAGGCAGCCAGCGTGATCAGTAAAAAAAACAAGGTCCCAAAAACCGTACCAAACGGCATCGCACCAAAAACGATGGGCAAGCTGATAAACATCAGACCGGAACCATCACCAGGCTCAACCCCGCTGGTGGCAAACACGATAGGGAAAATCGCCAGGCCTGCGATTAGCGCCACCAGCGTATCCAACACACCCACCGTCAGTACAGTTTTCACGATCGAGCTGTTGTGAGGCATGTAAGAGCCGTAGGCCATAATCGCCCCCATACCCAGGCTAAGGGTAAAAAAAGCGTGCCCCAACGCAAGCGAGAGCCCCTCAAGCGACAAATCGGAAAACTTAAAACTAAACAAAAACGAGGCACCAGCGGCAAAGTCGCCCACGTAGGCCGCGTAGCCAAGTAATATCAGCAGCAAAACAAACAGCAGCGGCATTAAAATACGCACGGCCGTCTCGAGCCCGCGGGTTACACCAAAAATAATCACCAATACGGTCATGCACAAAAATGCGGTCTGCCATTGCACTAGCGCGCTTTTGTTGGCCAGCAGCGCCTCAAACGCTTGCTTGGCGCTATCGCCATCCAGGCCGACAAAGCCGCCCCGGGCCGCGGTGGTTACGTACTCTAAAGTCCAGCCGGCAATAACGCTGTAATAGGACAAAATCAAAAAACCAGCCAGCACACCAAACAAGCCAATGATATTCCAGCCCCGTGAGCTGCCCGACTCACGGGTCACCACTTGCATCGCGGTAATCGGGCTGGCGCGCCCACGGCGGCCCAACAGCACCTCTGCCACCATCACCGGCAAGCCAATCAGACAAATACACAGAAGGTACATCAACACAAACGCCCCGCCACCGTTTTCGCCGGTGATATAGGGAAACTTCCATATGTTGCCCAAGCCTACCGCTGAGCCCGTTGCGGCCAGAATAAAGGTGCCCCGGCGCCCCCAGATGGCGTGCTGCTGTGCTCGTTTCACGCTGCCACTCCACTTACTCGTTATTTTCTGTCACCCGGCATGCAGGGTAACCGCTATAACACTGCGTAAATATCATCAATGCCGCTGATTGTATCGTTAATCGCCCAAGAGCATAAGTACGAACGCAGACACAGCGCCTGATGGTCGTTATAATGCCGGGGTTTTCATTCACCCATTTGACGCGATTGTTCATGGCTAAAAAGCAGAAAAAACCCGCAGGCAACACCATTGCCCTTAATAAAAAGGCGAAATTTGACTACCACCTGCAGGACAAGCTGGAGGCAGGTATCGTGCTACTGGGCTGGGAAGTCAAAAGCCTACGGGCCGGCAAAATACAGTTAACCGATACCTACGTTATTTTTCAAAATGGCGAGGCCTTTTTGGTGGGCGCACAAATCTCACCCCTTGCGACCGTCTCGACCCACTACGTGGTCGAGCCCAATCGCTCACGCAAACTGTTAATGCATGAAAAAGAGCTGGCCAAACTACGCCAGGCGACCGAGCAAAAAGGCTATACCGTCATTGCCACCGCCATGTACTGGAAGCAACACCTGGTTAAGGTAGAAGTGGCACTAGGTAAAGGTAAACAAATGCACGATAAGCGCGAAACTGAAAAAGAGCGCGACTGGAACCGTCAAAAACAGCGCCTGTTTCAAAGCGACGCGCGCTAACCTCCTCAAACCGCCCCACCCCACAGCGCCGCCAGGTGCTGTGGGCACGCTAAAAAACTCACGCCACAAACACCAGCGGCGTGTATCTCACCCCAGTTATTCACAGTGTTAGGCATTCATTACATTTCTCTACTTGCCCTTTTTATTAAATCTCGCTAGATTTCCGCAACCGGTTACACGGCGCACCATTCAAAGTCAGGGTGCACCAGTTAAGTGCAGCCGGTAAAACACCTACAGCCATACGCGTAATTTAAAGGCTTTTACGGCCGAAACGCCTAACACATATAACAACACCCTAAAACGAGTAATACCTTAGAGGTCACAAAACAAGCGGAAACCGCTCGCAACCTGTAACCGGTTTCAATAACCTGAGCTTGAACAAGCACAAGCTTTACCCATAAAAAGCTAAAGCCAAAAATAGGAGATACTTCATGCAACGCCACTCATTCAAACTAAGGGCGCTGGCCGCCTGCATCAGCGCCAGCTCACTGGCCGGTGCCGCGCAACTGACTTACGCGCAAGAAATGCCCGCACTGGAAGAAGTTGTTGTCACCGGTGTCCGCGCCGCTCAGCAAAATTCGGTTAACATTAAGCGCGATGCCGACTCGGTCGTCGACGCCATCTCCGCAGAAGACATCGGTAAATTACCCGACGTTACTATTACCGACTCTCTGCAGCGCATCAGCGGTGTGCAAATCCGCCGCTCCGCCGGTGAAGGTACGGCCCTGAACATCCGCGGTCTGCCCCAAGTGTTGACCACCTTAAACGGCGAGTCTTACCTGGGTGCCAACTCACTGACCACCGTACAGCCCAACTACAGCGATATCCCGTCACAGCTGTTCTCTGGCGCTGAAGTCGCCAAGTCGCAAACCGCGAGTATGAACGCGGGCGGCATTACCGGTATCGTTGACCTGCACACCTACCGCCCATTTGATTTTGACGAAGGCTTCACCGTATCCGGCGCCGTTAACGGCACCTACGGCATGGAAACTGAAGAGACCGATCCGTCCGCCAACCTGCTGCTCAACTGGAACAGCGAGCGCATTGGCGTTATGGCGGCCATTAGCCGTCAGGAAGCGACCCTGGCCAACTACTACTCAGGCGTGATGGGCGATGGCGGCTGGACTGGCTTTACCAACGAAACCGACTACGGCTGGGTCAGCCCGAACAACCCGCAGTTTGCCGATCGCTACACAGACGGCGCTGTCGATGTAAACAACGACGGCGATCTGGACGACCGCTACTGGGCGTACGTAGGCCATACGGCTTACAACCGTCAGACCGAGCGCGAGCGCACTGGTGCCAACCTAGCCGTACAGGTCGATTTGGGCGCGGGCTTTGAGCTGGTAGCCGAAGCGCTGGTGACTGACCTGGAAGACAACGACTACCAGGTAGGTATTGCCAACTCAGACAAGTGGCAGAGCTGGAGCTGGTACGACGCCGCGCAATCAACCGACCACGGCAGTGTCAACACCGTGCAGGAGTACACCACCTCGGGGCGTCGTATTAAGTCCTACTCTTCTGTGCAGGCGCAAACTGCCGAGTCACAAAACTACAATGTTGAGCTGAACTACGACAACGGCGGCGACTTTACCGGCTCGTTCCGCTTTATTCACGGCGAAGCCGAACAAGAGCGCCTGAACAGCTACACCGATGTTGACCTGGCCAACGGTAACCAGTGGGGTGTTGAATGTCAGTACTACCCCGATGGCACCGCAGGCACACAAGGGGATTGCGCCGACGGCCAACTGCAAACCAACCCCGGTGGCTATTTGGGCTACCCGCAGCTAAGCATCGACTACAGCGGCGACAACCCAAACTGGAGCGGTTTTGACAATAACGCCAACCTGAGCATTAACGGCGAGTCTCTGGGCGATGCGCGCAGCATTAGTAGCTACCTGGGCGATGTAAACAGCTATGCGCTGGGCGCCTTTGCCAGCGAAAACAACTTCTCACGCGAGGGCGAGCTGGATGTTGTTCGCTTTGACGGCGAATACCGCCTGGAAGGCAACTTCCTGACCTCGATAGAATTTGGCGTACGCTCAAGCGAGCGCAGCGTGGACAACTTTGAATTCGACTTACTGTCACCCGTTAACGGCTGCGACGTTAAGTGGAAAGCCACCGACGTTATTCTGGACGGCGGCGGTGTCGACGGTGCCTGTGTGGCCGGCGACGGCGAAAATTACTACGCGGCGGGCATTCCCACTCCGCTGGCCGAGCTGAACCCCATTCAGGTGAGCGACTTTGGCAGCGTCTCTGGCATCTCCAGTAT
This sequence comes from uncultured Gilvimarinus sp., assembly GCF_963975215.1. GTDB lineage: Bacteria > Pseudomonadota > Gammaproteobacteria > Pseudomonadales > Cellvibrionaceae > Gilvimarinus. The sequence continues at coordinate 5,448 of NZ_CAXBFW010000036.1, read as the reverse complement.
TTGGGCGGTAGACCCACGGGCAATGGCTGATGTAGAGGCCTACCACGAAGCGCTCTACCCCGGCACCCATCGTTCAATCTTCCCCGGCCGCTCTTACGAGGTCGAGCTGGAAGAGCTGAGCTACTACGCCAAAGCCAACTTTGAAACCGGCATTATGAGCGGTAACTTTGGTGTGCGCGCCATCGACTCCGACCTGACCGTGGTGCAAAACGAAGTCGGCGCTGCTCAGGCCTATGGCGCAGCGGCACTGGATACGGGCGATATCACCACCGAGCGTTCACTGGATTACTTGCTGCCATCGTTAAACCTGCGCTTCGACCTGAGCCAGGATCTGATTCTGCGCGCCTCTTACGCCCGCACCATGGCGCCTCTGGATCTCGCCCAGTGGGGCGCGGGCTTATCACCTAACTATGTGATCGACAGCAACCCCGACAGCGACACCTACAACCAGTTTATCGTCAGCGGCGGTAACGCCGACGGCAACCCCCAACTGGACCCGTGGGAGGCGACCAACTACGACATCTCGCTGGAATACTACATGGGCGGCGCCAGCAGCTTGTCGGCAGGCTGGTTCTACATTGATGTAGAGAGCTTTATCGAAAGCGGCACCATACAAATGGAGCTGCCCGATCAGGATGGCGTCGTGCGTCGCAGCGTGCCCATCTCCACCAGCACTCAGGGTGAAGGCGGTGTACTTAAGGGTGTTGAGCTGGCCGCCAAGCTGGCCTTTGACGACTTCCTGGACGTGCCCATGCTGAGCGGTTTTGGTATCGATGCCAACTACACCTACTCGCCCAGCGAGTCTGGCAACCAAAGCATGGACGGCGTCGAGCTGCCCTTCCAGGACAACTCAGAAGATGTGTTTAACTTGGTCGGTTGGTACGAAAACGGCGCCCTGCAAGCACGTATTGCCTATAACTACCGCAGCGAGCGTGTGGCTGGGTTTAACCAAACCTGGGGCGAAGGCACCCTGTGGCAAGAGCCTACCTCCTACGTGGATGCCTCGGTTAGCTATGACATCAACGACTATGTCAGCGTATTCCTGAACGCGTCTAACGTCACCGAAGAGAAAGAAACTTACTATCTGGAGTATGAAGACCAGTTCGCGTGGCAAAACGAGTACGAAGCGCGTTACACCATGGGTGTTCGGGCTACTTTCTAAGCCTACGCTGAGCGCAGCCCGCTGCGCTCACACGACTTTTAGGTATGCCTAGTGCGTTCCTTGCTTGGCGCGTTAGCCGTTTGGTTAACGCGCCTTTTTTATGCCTGCTGATTGTCACCGGCTAAAAACCGCCTCGGCATCCGCTAAGTTGCGCCCACACTAAGTTGCGATATAGTGGCAACTTCTAGCAATAAACAAGCAACGGCACAGACACTATGGCAACACGCGGACAATTCTCTAGTAAAATCGGCTTCTTACTGGCCGCCGCAGGCTCCGCGGTTGGGCTCGGTAATATTTGGGGGTTTCCGACTCAGGCTGCCAGCAATGGCGGCGCTGCCTTTTTACTGGTGTATCTGATCTTGGCGTTTGTGCTTGCCTATCCGGCCCTGATGGCCGAGCTCACCATCGGCCGCTACGCCCGCGCCAATGTGGTTAGTGCACTTTCCGGGCTTCACCCATCGGCGACACTAAAGCGGGCGGGGTTCATCGTAGGCCTGTGTGCACTTACCGTGGCGGTGCTTATTTTAAGCTTCTATGCCATTGTCGCCGGCTGGATGCTGGCAGAGTTTCTAAGCCCCGCAGCACAACTACTGCAGTGGGACTCAGGCGCCAGCTGGCTCAACGCCCAAAGCTTTAGCCGCAACGCGCTCATGTGCGGGGCGATGTCCGCACTCACTATCATGATTATCGCTCGCGGTGTCGAGCAAGGCATCGAGGCCTGGTCGACCCGGTTAATGCCCGCACTGTTTTTAATTTTACTGGGCATGATCGCCTACGTATTTACTCAGCAAGGCGCACTGGCGGGGCTTAAAGCCTATTTGATTCCGGATCTTAGCCAGCTGGGCAACCCGTCGTTAATCTTAAGTGCTATGGGGCAGGCCTTTTTCTCGCTCTCACTCGGGGTGGGCACCATGCTAATTTACGGCTCGTACCTGCGTGACACCGACAACCTGCCCCGCATGGGGGCTGCTGTCACCCTGCTCGATACCGGCTTTGCCTTTACCGCCGGCCTGCTTATTTTACCGGCGATTTACGTCGCCCAAACCAAGGGCGTGACCGTCTTTAATGACGCCGGGGTATTAATCGCCGGGCCAGATTTAATCTTTCAGGTATTGCCCGCCTTATTTGCCACCATGGGGGCGGCCGGCAACTGGCTGGCACTGGCATTTTTTGCGCTTATGAGCATTGCCGCGCTAACCTCGGCCATATCTTTGCTCGAGGTGCCCGTCTCGGTCGCCGTAGAGCGCTGGGGCTTGAGCCGACCACTGGCCGCGCTATTCTCGGGCGGTATCATTTTTGCCATTAGCTTGTTGGTTATCTGGCAGTTCGATGCGCTGTTTAACGGGGTAATCACCCTCACCACCGTGTACGGCCAACCATTGCTTGGGGTCGCGCTTTGCTTATTTGCCGGCTGGGTAATGCATCGCCATCAACTGCTTAAAGAGCTAAGCAACGGCCACCCGGAAATCGAATCGACATGGTTCTGGAAACTGTGGCCTTTTTACGTAAAATTTATTTGCCCGGCACTGATCTTGATAACGTTTGTGCAAAGCCTGCGGTAGCCTTAGCTGCACCACAAAACATCTGTTAAAAATTGTACCTAAGCAACCTATTTTGCGATAACTCGCTTACACTCTCGTAACGAAATTAACCTACGGGAGATCAGGATGACACTCACAGGCTATATCGGACCGGCCTCAATCGCGGCTTGCTCACTGTTGTTAGCCGCATGCGGCGGCAGCTCGGATAATGGCGCAAGCTCTGCGGCTGCGCAAATTACCATTTCTACCGAGTCCTCCGCAGGCGGCACCCTTACCCCCAGCGAATTAACGATCGACGCACAAAGTGAAGCAACACTTACCGTCACCCCCGACGCAGGTTACGAGGTAACCGCAATATCCGGTTGCGGTGGTGAGCTCAGCGGTAACGACTATGTGATTAGCAGCGTCAACAGCGACTGCATGGTGACAGCAGATTTTGAAATAACGCCGCCGACGCTTACGCTTACCGCGAACCCCGGGCGACAAGTTACCCTGCAATGGAGTGACACAGAGGCCGCTGTCGACGAGTATCGTGTGCAACGTTTGGCGCCGGAGCCGGGCACATTTGACACCCTCTCCACGGTGCCCGCAACGACCCATGAGTACACATTTACCGCCTCGGTTGAGGAGACTACCTCTGGTACTTATAAAGTTCAGGCGTGCATTAATGACACTTGCACCGACTCTAACACCGCCGAGGTAATCGACCAAGCGGCGGGCTTTATAGAGACATTTACAGTGCCCGCGAGCGATGAAGCCCGCTACGATGAGATAACCTTCAGCCAAAATGGTCGTGCCGCCTATATGGTCAACCCCGAAGGTGACTGTCAGGGGTGTTATGGCGTTGACGTTTACAACAAAACAGACGATCAATGGCGTAAGACCGATCGCCTTATTTTACCCGTATCTGAGCGGCTCATTGAAAGCGGAACTACGACACCTACGGTAACAACCTCTGAAAGTGGCGATGTGCTGGTGGTGGCGGCTGAACAACACTCGGTGCAGCTGCCCGATCAAAGTGAGCAGAGCCGGCGCGCCGGCGTTATTTACCTTTACAGCAAAACCAACAACCAATGGGGCGAGCCGCAAAAAATTGTCTCTCAGTGGCCCGGAGAATTGCGGCGCTTTGGCGGATCGGTGGCACTCTCGGCCGATGGAGAAACCTTAGTAGCCGGCTCGTCTTATCTTGGCCCTGGCGCCTGGCTCGATATCACGCCGCTACCGCCATGGGCGTATTGGTTTAGCACCGAAAAGCTTGAGTTTTGGAGTCATAAAACCGGTGAATGGCAATTTGAGCAGGCCATCGGCATCGATACCGGGGAGTTTTTTGGGGCTGACGTTAGACTTTCGGACGATGGCAATGTGCTGGTGGCACGATCCAGCGATGAATTGGGCTATCACCGCGACGCCACGGGCAGCATTCATATTTTTGCCCGAGCGGACAATACCTGGACGCGGCAAAACAGCTTTTCGACCCAACTGGATGACTCCGTCACAAACCCAAACTCTACCTACGGAGCCAATTCGCATCTCAGTGGCGACGGCGAGACCCTCTACGTCGAAAGCACAAACTTTTCCGGAAATGACCCTGACCTGATTGAATCGATTGATACTTTTACAACAACCGATGGCGAGTGGCAATTGTTATCGAGCGATGTCATCGAAACCAATTCATTGCCTCCGGCTCGCACAGTTACCGTCGATGGGCAATTTTATAAAGCGCAAGAAGTCGACACCTGTCCCACAGACAACGTTATTTCGATATCAAGCAGTAGCGACAGTCATTACATCGATTTACGCGAGTGGTATGAAGGGCAATGGCACCACCAGCTCTGCTTTCAGGCAGAAGGCGATGCTCGGTACATCCAGGCTTTGGAAGACGGCTCGATGTTATTAATGCTTAATCAAAATGCCGACAATCTCTTATTTTTATTCTTTTAGTCTTATCAACATCTGGGGGCGCAGCAAGCCCCCAGCAATGCACTGACAGTTACCACAACTAACACTGTCGGTGCATTACTGGGTTACTCATTAAAAAGCGTATGAAAGGTTCACGTTAACGCTGTCATCCAGCCCCAGCTGGTAGCCGTTGTAATCTTCCTTTAAACGAGTCACCCACTCTACGCCCAGGCGTAGCCCGGCAAAATCACCGCCGGTAACCACGGTGTTAATACCCAAAGCACCATCAAGAAATTCACCGCCGTAGTTGGCTTGAATATCCGCCGGGCTCGAGTGATTGTGGGCGCCGTTGTAGTGGCCGCTGATCGCATCCTGGTCAGTCCAGTTAACCCGCGCCGAGAAGCTCATCCAATCAAAAACACGTAGCGCCCCCCAGGCAGTCGCTGCGTATTCATCGCCTAATGCGTAGCCCGAGTCATTGGCCTCCTCCAGGCGAATAACCGCCGAGGCTTGCGCGCCCCAGTTAAGCACGCCCGCGGTGCCGGTATAGGTAATCGAGGGCGTGGCGTCCCAGGTACCAGAGCCGAGCTGCATACCGTAATGGACAAAAGTACCATCGTAATTTTTAAGGTCGGACTTACCTGTCGGGGCATTAACCCCTAGCGTACCCAGCAGCGTGTGGTGCTCGGCGGCAATCAATTTATACAACGCACTGAAATTGGTATCGCCAAAGCCGTCTACCTCGTGGGACATGTGCCCCATGGCGTGAGCGTGCCCCAAGCCCATTGAGTCATTCATATCCATGGAATCGGCCATACCCATTTCCATACCGTGACCATGATCCAT
>NZ_CAXBFW010000035.1:0-22973 GCF_963975215.1 uncultured Gilvimarinus sp. | reverse complement strand
AAAGAAGACGGCTGTAGAGTTGCTTGTGAAAAACGTATTTCTACGGTCTCGTTAGGCATAAATATGATTAAACCCGAAAATACGACTTTCTCGGTTCCTAGGTTTTTGTCATTTATTGACTTAGCGTACCTTTATGAAGCAGCCAAAGCAGCAGATGAGCAGTTTTCCTCCAAGGTCTCATCTCTTACTGATGATGAAGCAAGGAACAAAACTGGAAATATAAACGCAACAAGACAAAGTCTTTTAAGAGCTGTTTTTATTTCCTCTTATGCGATCTTGGAACAAAATCTAGACGAGCTAATGCTTATGGAGCAGGAAAAATGTGAAGCAAAATTATCCCCTAATGATCTGAAGCATCGTGGTATTAATAGGTCAATTGTTTATGCGAATAAAGTTCTTGGCATGAGTATTGATACTAATAAAAAGCATTGGAAGGAGCTCCAGAATCTGCAAGAGGTGAGGAATCACTTAACTCACTACGGTCCAGAATTTTCAAGCTCACCTGAGCATCAAAAACGCTTTGAAAAATTCTCAAATTCAAAATATGTAACTCTTAGGCCAGTTATCTGCTTTACGATTGAGCAAATTGAAAATGTGATAAACCTCTATATGGATTGTATTAAGGATTTTAGTGGTGATGAGCGTAAAAATGCCTAATCGGGTAAGGGCGGGTGTTTAGCCCGCCCTCCCCACAACACCCTGCATGCGGATCCGCACAGGGCGTTTCATTTAGAATGGTGAAGCTTAATCCATCCATCGCGCAACGCGTAAAGCCCCTGAGATTTTAAATAATCATTCGATAGAGCCTGATTAATCCCTGGGGTCTTCGAGCTACGCCATGGCCCTTTGCTGGTAATGCCACAGGCAACCGCCGCTTGTACGTGAACGCCCAATTTCATCAGGCTTCTTACTTTGGTGCGCGGCTTTCGCCACTGTCGCCAGAAGGCCATACGAACTCTTCGCCTAATCCAATGATCTAGATCGACGCAAAGTTGGTAGCCATTAGCGATACCAAAGTAATTGATCCAGCCGCGAAGATATTGGCTGATCTTAAAGAGCTGATAAGTCATGGAGACGCCCCAGTTGCGATTCGTTAAGCGCCGAACCCTTTGCTTGAAGTTAAGCAGAGACTTTGTGCTTATCTGAATCCCTCCAGCCTTGAAGGTAAACCCCAAGAACTGACTGTGACTGGTTTTAACGACGTGGCTTTTATCTGTGTTAACCACCAGTTTCAGGCGGTGTTGCAAATAGCGGTTAATACTTTTGAGCACACGATCACCGGCACGCTGACTTTTCACTAAAATGGTAAAGTCATCGGCGTACCGAGTAAACTTATGCCCTCGCTTCTCTAGTTCTTTGTCCAGAGGGTCAAGCATGATATTCGCCAGCAGAGGCGATAGAGGCCCGCCTTGAGGAACACCATCATGGCTCTCACCTTGAAACTGGTTGTCGACAACCCCAGCTTTTAGGTAACGTCCAATCAGCTTAAGTAATCGTTTATCCTTAACCTTTCGGCCAAGTAACGTCATAAGTAAATCATGATTAACGCGATCAAAGAATTTAGAGAGATCAACATCTACCGCAATGCGGTGTCCTTCCTTGATGATGTCTTTAACCTGCTTTACCGCCTGCTGCCCATTTCGGTTAGGTCGGAAGCCAAAACTATTGTCCGAGAACTCGGGATCGAAAATGGGTGTAAGCACTTGGGCAATGGCTTGCTGAATAACGCGATCAGTCACCGTTGGGATCCCCAGTTGGCGTTTACCGCCATCGGGTTTGTCGATCTCAACGTGCCTCACCAGCGACGGCTGGTAATACCCTGTTGCCAGTGTATTGGTTACCTTTATCCAGTTGCCGGAATGTGCCCATGCGGGAAAATCGTCGATAGTCATACCGTCGACACCTGCGGCCCCTTTGTTGGCTCGAACGCGTTTCCATGCGCGAGAGAGGTTGTCTCTGTGTAGCACACGCTCGAGTAGATCATTGCTAAAGGCTGGCTGCACGACGGAACGCTGAGTCGCATCGCTGCCGGACGGCATTTGCGTGTTCAAGTCTGTCATGGCTCCTCCTTTATTCTAAATGTTCAGGCCTTCACCGTATCCTGCCCATTACGGCAGGCGTTTGGCTACTATGCCCTCTGCTGACTTCTGCTTAATCACCCGCAAGATTGCTCCTGTTGGCGCTACCGGATTGCATCTGGTTCGCTCTCTTTGGGCGATACACTCCAAAGAGCCAAGGCACTTATTGACCAGAGCCTTACTGGTTGGTTTCCGATCGCGTGCTAAGCAGATCTCCCCAGATAAGAGCATGAACTGTCCCTGCGCAACTGCATCATTTACGGTGGCCGTTAGATCACATGGCTTCGTCGTCTTGTGCCAACTCGCCTTCAGCCTACGCCTCATATGATGTTCTTGTTCATCAGCTCGCAGTTTTGCGTCCGGCTTCCTCCAGACAGATCCTCACGGAGCTGCCCTTGCCATTCGCTAGTAGTTATCGTCTAATCACAACATGGTTTTCGACGGTGATCTTCCTACAGAGGACTTTCACCTCATTAGTTCATGCCCATGCTGGGCGTACACAATCGCAATCACTCGGATCAAATTTACGCTGCGCTCCAATTTGTCCGGTGTTGCGGGCGTTAGAGCAAATAGCATGTTACGCTCAGCCGAACCAAACGATGCAGAAGCGGATCAATGGAAACAGAGTGGTTGGTCCGCCTTCACCTTGACAAAACCTTGCTAAAAAGCGGAAGCTAACAAACCACTCACATCCTTGTACGAGCCTCCGTGAACAACAGCGATCTACTATCCACCTTTATTTTTTCGGTATCGGTAAGCACACCTATTGTCTTGATGATTGCCCTGGGCGCGGTATTGCGCCGGGTGGGCCTGATCGATGAAGCGTTTATCAACACCGCTTCACGCTTGGTTTTTTCCGTCGGGTTGCCCGTGCTGTTGTTTTTTAGTAACGCTACCGCGGATTTTGGCTCGGCTACCGATGGTCGCATTATGATCGCCGTGGTCACCGGCGCTCTGCTCGTTTTTGTATTGAGCTTTGCCACGGCCAGCTGGTTTGTGCGGGATAAAAAAGACCGAGGGGTTCTTACCCAGGCGGCCTTTCGCGGCAACCTGATTATTATCGGTCTGGCGTACTGCGCGAATGCCTATGGAGAAAAAGGAATCGCTATGGCGGCTCTGCCCTTGGCCGTCACCATCATGCTGTACAACGTATTATCCGTAGTCGCTCTCAACCGAGATCTAGACAGCGAGCGTGGCTTTAGCGGCGTATTTGCGGCAATTGCGCGTAACCCTTTGATTATCGGCATTGTCGCTGGGCTGATTTACGGCGCTTGGGGGCCGTCTATTGCCGAGCCCGTGCGCCGCGCCGGGGGCTATCTGGGAGACATGTCTCTGCCACTGGCGCTGTTGTGCGTTGGCGGATCACTCAGCATGAAATCGCTGGGCCAAATGGGCGACGGCGTACTGGCTGCCAGCTGCTGGAAGCTGTTGGTCTCGCCCGTAATAGCGGTGACGCTGGCGCTACTGTTGGGGCTTAAAGGCGATGCGGTGGCGGTGGTCTTTTTATTGGCGGCCGCACCCACCGCCACCGTAAGCTTTGTCATGGTGCGCGGCATGGGCGGAAATGCCGCTCTAGCGGCGACCATGATTGTGCAAACAACGCTGTTCGGCTTGGTGAGCCTTACCATTGGGCTGTGGCTTGTCGAGGCGTTTGCTCCGACGCTTTAGGGGGTCGCCTTGACCATGGCGGTGAGTTACAGAGACAAGTTGCCTTAATTGAGACCAATGGTGCTGTCAAGTTTGTGGGTGTCCTAATTTTTGGTGGTAGGTGGATTTTGCGTTAATTCGATAAAAACCTTACATTGCGATATTATTGCGATTGAGTCGCACCTTTACCGGACAGGGAGTTGTCACAGAATGATCGTTTCTTTCATACTTTTAAGGCCTTTCTGGCTAAATTTAAAGTTATTTTTATCGGTGTTAGGTTGTCGCGGGGAGAGTGACTCAACCAAACCAACATGCTGTTATGCGTATATCAAGGTCTCGCGATGAAGCGAATTTTCCTTGTTGCCTCAGTCTTGATAATGTTGCTTCCACTCGGGGTGCTCCTCTACGCTCATTCGCAGTCTATTGGTTACGTTACACCGACAAATTCGGCCTCATCAAAGTTGTCACTCGCGTTTGCCGGTTTCTTAGGTCACGATAGCGCAGCTCACATGCTCGCTAGTATGCGAGTTTTTTCATCAAGTGATCCAGAGGAAAGGCGTAAGGGTTTCTCTCGTCTGGAAAAAGAATACAAAGACGGCTCGGCTTACTCAGCCGGTAAGCTGGGCTGGGCCTATCAACGCGGTCTAGGTGCAGATGCCAACCTGGAGAGAGCAATTGAGCTATATGAGGAGGCCGCCCGTCGAGGCATGACCTACTGGCAGTTCCTGCTTGCTCACGCCCATGAAGAGGGGTATCTCGGCTTTCCCCCAAGTAAGGAGCGAGCCGAATACTGGCTAGCAATGGAGCCCAAAATCCACATCGATAAGTACGAATGCTGGGTAGCGAATTATTACAGGGACGGAATATTTCCAAGCAATGAAGAAAAGCTCGCCGAGTATGCGAACATATGTGAGGGAAGTCTTGACGCACGGGAAGAGACATAGCTAGGCGCGGTTGTCACCGCTTTTACCGTTTAGGCTGCTGCTTCAGCTGCCCGAACGATAATCGCTAGCAATCATCATTAAAGCAGAATTATTAAAAATTGGAGCATGTAAACACATGAAAGGACTCTTTAAGAAATTCCTGCAAGGTATAGCGTTTGGGTTAGGCTTTGGTATTGCATTTGTTTTTGTGCAAGCTCTAGCAGTGTCGTATTTTTTTGATGGGGCCACGAGTAGCGCTTTTGTCCAAAGTGATTTTGCGAGAGGTGAGGTCGATGAGCCACCGCCTATAATTGAGGGCTACCTTGGCTCTACCGGCGTGTCGTCGGGTAAAGTATCTGACTCCGATAATAATGTGCTAGCGGCTGGACCGGGTGAGATACGAGGTGTTGTGGTTGGCGATGGTAAAAAGGTAGAAGGGTTGCGACTGCGCCTTGGGCTAAATAAAGCGGTAAATAGTCAGTGGGCGACAACAAACGCGGAGGGTGAGTATAGTATTGCCGTGCCTTATGGCGAGTATAAAATACACGGTTTTCAGCTAGATCCTGAAGTGGCAAACCGCGCCTTGCCAGGATTGATTATTAGTCCGATGAATCAGCATAGCTCGGATAAATTTGTGGTTGCCGACGGCGAGCCAGGAGCGGGCCTTCGCTTACAGTTTGTTAAACCGGTGGAGAAACATACCAAAAAACGAAATTTTACGCTTGATGAGCCTGTAATACTGGCTTGGGAGCCTTATCCCGGGGCGTCGTCTTATCGAGTGCAGGTCCACCAAAAAGCTAACCTTAACGATTATTTGGGTAATAACACGCTTTTTGATTGGTCAGATATGCCAGAGGTTTCTGATGCTAGTCTAAATCTACAGGATTTCACTGAAAACTTAACGTCTGGGTATTTTTATACCTACCATATAACGGCGATAAGCGAAGGTGGCGCGCGCATATCAGAGTCACAGAGGAGACATCAGGGATTTGATTTTCAGATACAGTAAAAACTAATCTACAAGGGCTGGGGACAGGCCTTTGTTTTTTGGTTTCAGGCCATGGTCGTTCGAATCAGTGAAGTCAAGCTCGATTGATCCCTCAAAGCCACAAGTCTCAGCTCCTATCTTCTTTCAAAATAAACACTCCAAAAACATGAATAATCACACCCTCGAAGCAATAAAACCTCTGCCGCCAAACAGCGGCAGAGGCAGTTCACAACGCATCAATCGGTACAATAAGGCCCAATCAAGGTCCCGACAAAACCACCCGTCACGTTGGTGCTGAGGATGGTGGCATCTACGCCCTCTGCGAGGGTGTGCTGTTTGCCGTTCACGGTGTAGTGCGCTTGCATTTGTCCGGCGTCGAACGCGAGCGACAGGGTCACTTCTTCTGAGCTGGAGACGGGCTGGGCGTCGATCAGCTCGTCTTCGGTCGATCCGTTTCTGCGGTAAAGCGCTACCTGCTTTTTACCGTCGAGTTGAGTGACACCCAGGAACATTAAGTACCGGTCGTTTTGCACGGCGGCAAGGCCTGCCATTTCACCTTCGGCGGCGGGGTCAAAGGTGACCGTGGTGGAAACATCGGCTATATGGTGTTGCTGGCGGCGCCCCATGAAAGAGGGCACGGCCTCTAGGTTGCCCAGCCCACCTCGGCAAGACAGTGACAGTGCGCCGTTTGCAACTTGATAAAAGTCGTCTTGCGGGTCGCGAATACCCATCCAGCTTACCGAGAGCGCATCCCCTTCAAAATCGTCGGTGTAACTGAAGTCGCCCGAGTTGGGGACGTCGGGTTGCGGCTGCTCGGGTAGCGCCGGCTTTTGCATGGCAAAGGGGATACGCTCGCCTTGCGGCAACATGTAAGGCCAATCGTTTTCCCAGCGCACGGGTAACAGGAAGGTCTCGCGGCCGATGTTGAACATGTCGTGGTCGTAGGGGCGAATGGCGAGGAAGGTGGCCCACCAGTCGCCGTTGGGCAACTGAACAAACTTGGCGTGGCCGGCGGCGATGATTGGGTCTTCGCGTTCAAAGTCCAGATCGCGCTGGGTTAGGATCGGGTTGTGGTCGGCGGGCTTGTAAGGGCCCCAGACGTCGTCGGCGCGGAAGATGGTTTGCGAATGCTGGATGCTGGTGCCACCTTCGGCCGCTGTAATGTAGTAGTAACCGTTGCGCTTGATGATGTGCGGCCCTTCAATCCACACGGGCTGCTCGGTGATATCCACACCGCCGTTAATCAGTTGTTTGCGCTCTCCCACCATTTTCAAGTTTTTCCAGTCGAACTCCTGGATCCAGATGGCGCGGTGGCCGTCGTAGCGGGGCTCTTCGTTGGGGGCGCCGTTGTTGAGGATGTAAGCCTTGCCATCGTCGGCCCAGTAAATAGAGGGGTCGATTCCCTGAAAGCCCAGCCAGTGCGGGTCGGACCAGGGGCCGGTGGGTTTATCGGCGGTCATCACGAAGTTGCCTTTACAGTCCACGCAGGTGGAGGTCAGGTAGTAGGTGCCGTCGTGATAGGAAAGATCCGGCGCGAAAATGCCGCGCGAGACATTAAGGCCCGAGAAGTCGAATTGGTCCGGGCGATCAATAGCGTTGTCGATTTGGGTCCAATTGACCAAGTCTTTGGAGTGGTAAATAGGCAGCCCGGGAAAGTGGGTGAACGATGAAGTCACTACATAGTAGTCGTCTCCCACCCGCGCTACGGTCGGGTCGGGCGCGTAGCCCGAGATAATCGGGTTACGGAACTCGCCTTTACCTACGGTCACATCCTCCTGAGACTGGCCCTGATAGGAGAACTGGCTGAATGTGGCGGCTTTTTGCCCAGTGGGCGCACCGTTTTGCGGCTGATCACCGGGGGCGCTGCAGCCGGCGAGAGTGGCGATAAGCGCCACAGCGGTGAGTGGGGGCATTCTTCTCATTCTATCGATCCTCAATGTTCTGATTAGCGTTGTTATCGGAATATTTGGAATATATTATGATAAATAGATATTGTACTTTTAACTATAACTATTTTGCAGCATTCACTCAAACCCTTTCGGCTATGGTGGGAGGGGGCGGCCTTTTGTGTGAGTCTCAGGCAAGTGGACTTCCTAACCCCTTCATATCCATCAATTAAATGGCAAAAATAAATGCGGTCGGGTCAAGGTTATGATGCCCGTTTAATATTTTTTGTCTTATTGATATCACTACTGTACGCGTATAGCCTGTTTGGCGGTCTTTTTGTCACGTGTTCTTCTGTATGAGCCATCGCTTTTGCAGGTTTTTATGTCGGAGCTTATGGCGGTTGTTGGCTAAGCTGTGCCGTTTGTGGGGGCTAGGCCCAGCAGCGATTTCTCCGGCAGTTTTTATGTAACCGGTATTGTGATTGCTGTCACATAAATATCCTAATACACATAATTCTGGTGGTTACCAGTGTAACCGTATACATTTTCCTTTGAATGGTAAGTGCTTTTTGTATAGAGTCGTGCTTCAGGAAAATTACATAACTTAAAGGAATAATTCTATAAAAAGCTTCACCTTCGTTTTTATAATTTCTTTTTTAGCTCTTCCATCGCTTTTGCTGACTCGATACCTGAGGTAACTGTGACGGGTACCACTTATACCAGTGATAACCCATGGAACGAATCTGATACTTATGCGTGGAAGCGCCAAATGGCGAATGAATATTATGCAGAGCAGGCGCGCAGGCAAAATGCGGCGCGGGCGGCCGCGAACGCTCAAGCTAAAAAAGAAGCTGAGGCTCATAAAATGTATGAGAAGTGCAAAGCCATTGCCGCTCTGAACCACGAGTTTTGTATGGACACTTTGCATCATAATAATGTTGGTGCCGTTGAGTTTTGTAATAATTTTAGCCTTGCGTTGTCTGTTACCACAATTAACCCGCTGGTGTCTGGTATGGTGGATGCTAATGCCGGTGTCTGTAGAAGCACGCGCGCTGCACGGTATTTGGAGTTTAAATCAGATTGCGCTGTCGATTTAAGCCTAAGCAACCTCAAGTGCACGGATTACCTGCTTTAGTAAAATGGATGTCGATAGTTGAATGGAGACGCTTAAAATATGAATAAAATTACAGTGGTGATAGTCGGTATTGGTTTGGCTTGCGTTGCATTAGTGACCTACTTGTACGGTGCCGAAGAGGTTGGGCGTAATAACTCTGCTCAGGTCGCGCCCTCTGCCATCGAAATCGTTTCGCCCCCCGCAACTGTAAAGCCTATTGTTGAGGATGCTGAGAAAGCAGCCTTGGTTAGCTCCGAAACTGATCCTGATGCTAGAGCGACGCAGGGAGCTAAAAGTACTCCGCGTACGCTTATGGATAATTATGCCGAGCTGCACGAGCAACACGGTTATTATGACGATGTTGATCTTGAGACATACGATAATTACAGCGATGAAACTTTGCGTTCACTTGGGGATGGCGGCGATGTTAGAGCCTTATTTAAGCTGTCAAATCGTTATGCAAGACGCTTAGAGCTTGATGAAAGCCAGGACCTTTTAATGGAGGCGGCCGCAAGAGGGGCGACCTCCGCTTTAGTGACCAATGCCATATCAATATCCTCCAGGTTGCTGGCGGGGCTATACGACGAGCAGGAGTCTAATACGGCCATTTACGAAGTGCTTGCCATGTGCGAAGTATCTTCGAGAATGGGCAATAATGTAGGCTGCTTGGATTTTCGCGAGGGATTTGTTGAGGATAATAATTTTATTCCAACGGAGCGAGATCGCGAGATTATTGACAGTAGGGCTGATGCTATTTATGAAAGTCTCAATGAAAAGCGACGCGCGCTAGGCCTAAGCGACTTTGATGGCGAGAGTTGAGTGACAACGGCCATGTGAGTGGGCTGATGAGGCTGGGGTATACATTTTATATCCGCACGTATGCCGCAACGCTGTAAAGTTACATGCCCGACCCCGCTACCTCTTATTTTTGGTGGTGCCCAGTCAGTACTCACCGCAACACTATTGGTACGCACTTAATTCTCTTTACCGCTTAGCTGGGCTTTTAAATCGGCAAAAGGGTTGTAGGTGGCGGGGGCGATCTTCTTCTCTGTGGTGCTGCCATAGCGTACGAGGTTTTCAAACTTTGTGTGTTCTTCGTCGTGGCAATAAAGGCAGAGTAGCTCCCAGTTGCTACCGTCGGGCGGGTTGTTATCGTGATTGTGGTCACGGTGGTGGACGGTCAGCTCCGAAAGGTTTTTACGGGTAAATTCACGAGTACAGCGGCCACAAACCCAAGGGTAGAGTTTTAGCGACTGCTCACGGTAGCCTGCGGCTCTTTTATTGTTGTATTCCAGCTGGGCGGCGCGCACCTTGTCAAAGTTACTGGGGTTACTCATAAAAGCCTCATTTGTGTTTGACTGGGCGCCTAAACCAAAGCGGGTATCCGAGATAGATGGTCGGTTAGTGATCATCTGGCATCGGCTGGTGGGCATAGGCTCACATTAAGCTGGCGCGCTGGAGGTGACGCGTCAGCTTTAGCTGTTATTAATACGAAACCCTATTTTCATCACGACTTGGTAATGCGCTACCTTGCCCTCGTCTATATGCCCCCGAGTCTCGACCACTTCGAACCACTCTAGGTTTTTAATGGTTTTATGGCATTCGGCAATAGCATTATTAATGGCATCCTCGATACTTGTGGTGGAGGATCCGACCATCTCTATTTTTTTATAGGTGTGGTGATTAGACATAACATTCTCCTGAAATAAAATGGGTGATTCGAGTATGACATATAGCCAGGTGAGGAAAAAACAGTGCCGTGTTTATTTTTAACGGCTGTGTAGTTGTTCGGGCGTGACGGAAGACCTAAATTCGCGGGGCAGGGACGGCTTTAGGTTAGCGTTATTGCGACGGTAATCCGGCCTCGGTGGGTATTTCTCCCAAAACCTCGGCTTTACTCGGGTTGATCGAACTTCCAATAGTTTTACCTATTTCGGCACAAACCGTAATGCCCTGGACAAAGGGTTTGTCGTGCATCAAAAAAGGTAGTGCCGCGAGGGTAATGCGATGCTTGGCTACTGCGGGTGAGACCAAGGTGTAGTCGTCTTCCAGCTGGGGTAGCTCATCTCCCGAGGCCAGTAGTTGCTTGCGCAACCGGGGAAATGGTAAGTCCGTGAGATCGAGAGGTTTTTGGCCTCTCGCGTCAATAAAAATCTCGAAGTGAAGCGTATTGTCTGTTGTGGTAATGACAGTCTCTTTGCTGCCTATGTTCATATGATAATTTTCGCCTAAAGCCTGCACTTCAATTACGCCAGCGTTGCGCAGCGCTAGTAACCGGCGGATAGATTCTGGCGGTACGGCGGCGTAGTTGTCAATGAAGATGCGTTTTAGGCCTTGGTTAAAGCGTTCCTGATCGCGTTCATTTAGGTGAGGAACAATCTCTTGCACGGCACTGTGTAGCCTCAATAAGGCGTAACGCCAGGGCACTGTGTGCTTGCTCTGCTTGTTATGGACCACTTCTTCAAGGTTGTGGCGTGCCCAGTTAAATGGGTTGCGTTTAGCTCGATCGGAAAAATAGGCCTCGGCGAAGGTATCGGCATTAAGGCCGGGGAGGTCGATGGCGGTGCTCCATTCGGGGTCGCAGAGTGCAAGTTCTTGTGCGATGAGAGTGAACACTCGGTCAAGCAGGTTTTCCGGTCCGGCCTCAATCTGTCGGGCGATAGTCTCGGTGGTCACTATGGTGAGCGATTCATGGGGGATCGGACAATAGAAGTCAGCCTCGGGCAGTAAGCCGGAGCGGGACATCAACGAAATTTTTAGGTTCGTGCTGGCTGAGTTGCATTCAAAGCGGAGCGTGTTATCCACGTGGCCGGGCTGTTCGTGAAATTGACCGTGCTGCACGGCCACCGCCATAGCGGCGTCGATACCGCTGAGCGATGTACCCATGATGCCGACGGTACTGGCTGGAATATGAGTGCCAATTAACCCGGACCATGGGCTGGGAAAATATTTGGGCTTGTTGTCAATGGGGGAAGGCCACACATGGCCTGTAGCTATTACTAGCCTATCGTAACAAATCTTATCGGGTTGCTTTTTAGTCCACAGGCCTATGCCGCCCTTAGCGGTTATATCTGTAACTTCACATCCTTCGTAGATTGCGATTTGGTGCCCGCGGCTTTGGCCGATGGTTACCAGAGCTAAGAATTGATCGCGAAAGTAATGCCCTAAAAGAACTCGCGGCAAAAACTGGCGCTCGTGCATACTGGTCTTATCCACTGCGTAGCGCTGTAAAAAAGTCGCGGGTTGTTCAAGCAACCAGTCCAAGTAGCTGCATGTCAGTGGGGGTATCTCTATACTCGCGATATTAGCAAGCATCAACTGATGGTTTTTGTCTTCTTCGAAGGGCATACCCACGCCAGCTTGAGCGCCAGCCTCATAAACAGAGATAGCCATTGGCGTTTTATGCTCAATCAACGCCGCCAGGGTATAAATGCCCGTGGGCCCCGCGCCGACAATAGCAATACGCTGCATAGTTAGGTGTCTCGGTACATGAAGCCTAAGGATGGGTGATTATTATTCTGTGCGCTCGGTTAAAGTGCAAGCGGAAGCACGCACTTCATTAGTATCGGTTTGATTTGATGGGGTAAGGGTGCTGGCAAGCTAACGTATGCTTATTCTTCTTAAAACTCTGTGGTGTGTAGCGCCCGCTTGGCGTGTTTTTCGGGTAACAGGAGGCGGCTTTTGCTGTGAGAATTTTGAGCGTTTTGCTCTAAATCTACGCAAATGAATGTGAGTGTTATCGTTAACGATCGATGAGGAGTGCTAAGATTGTCGGATTTTAGGGGCAATAATGCTCTGTCCTGTTAGTTTATGGGTTGTTTGTAGCATTTTAGCTATGGCGTTTAAAATTGTGTTGTGCTGGTAATGGTGGTGGGGTAAATTGCGCAACTGTCACCTAAATACACATTTTGAGCGGTAACAATTGATACCTTCCCGTAACATATCGGAAATTAGCCTCCCGGAAAACGCAGTATTTATCGCTCGCACCAAAAAGGTTTTTGCGCGCGCGGTCGATCTTTTGGGGCCTCAAACTCAACTCTTGCTGGCCACCGCAGATGGCATGGCTGTGGCAACTCATAACGATGATGAAGAGCCGTCCGCGCGTGTTGCGGCGCTTTCGTGCGCGTTGCTGTCTTTGTCTGAAAGCTTTTCGGGAGAGGTGTTGGGCGTTACCAACAACGAGATATCGGTATCGTCTGATGGCGGTCATGCCGTACTGCTAAGGCTGGCGCTGCGCGGGCATCCGTACCTGGTATGTTTATCGACCAAAGACCACACGACCAACCTTGCTATCGCACTTCGTTTAACGCGGGACGTCGGCAAAAAATTGGCCAGCATTGTTAATTATTAACTTACAAATTAAAGGATAGGCGGTATGTCAAAAATTAAACTGAGCGAGTTAAATGGCATCGACGGCTACCTAGGCTCTGCCATGGTAGACATGGAGTCGGGTATGTTGATGGCCGGTGACGGCAGTGCCGTTGATATGGAAATTGCCGCCGCCGGTAATAGCCAAGTGCTGAAAGCGAAAATGAAAGTCGCTAACAGCTTGAAGCTAGACGACAGAGTTGAGGATATTTTGATCACATTGGGCAAACAATATCACCTGATTCGCCCGCTGGAGTCGAACCAGAGTATTTTCCTTTATTTGGTGCTTGATAAATCCAAGTCAAATTTGGCGCTGGCTCGTCACTATTTAAAATCATTCGAGAAGCAACTGGATTTTAGTTGATCTTTAAGGTCCTCGGGGCTCTGGGCTTTAGTGTTCAGTGCCCTCAGCTTATTACTCTACTTCGCGCTACAACCTCATTATGAAGAAAGTCCATATCTCTTACGCGGGTTGTCCACCAGAATTCCCCAAGAAAGTTAAACTCGCTGCAGACTTGCTGTCCTCGCAAGGCTATTTAGCCACAACTGGGCTTTGGAATGGCGCAGAGTCGCAACTGTTGTTGGCGAACGAAATGGACCCTTTTGGCGGCAAGGTTGCTCGCTTGGCCAGGCAGTGGGACGTTCCGGTGTTAAGCGTCGATAGCGTCGGCGATAGTCAATCGGCAAAGGTGTCGTTTGCGGCCTCTGTGCACGTTATTTATAAAGCTATTTATGAGGCAATTGCCAAGGTAGAGGTTGCTCAACCCGGTCTCCAGCCTGCGGCTTCCGTTGCCGAGCCTGAGCATGTAAAGTTACTGAGCTTAACTGAAGATAAGGTCGTAATATCGCTGGATAATCTACCCTTAATCGAACTGGATTATTCTGCAGGCTTGTGTCAATCCCGCGACGCCAGCAATTTGCAGAAGGCAAAACAGGCTTTGTCCGGCGATAGTGCGTTAGGGATACAACCTATTGCCAGCACGACGATTAAAGGTAAGCACGTACAGCTTAGCATCGAGAACTTTCTGTTTAACGCGCTGCTGCAAAAACATGTTCCCGTTTACAGGCAAGATGCCGCGCTAGTGTTGCACACCTGGCCCGATATTCGAACTGAGCGTTTTGGCGTAGAGGTGGCACAGCTGTCCGCTCACTTAATGAATCATCCCACTACTATTAACATGCTGCAAAATACATATCCCGCTGCGCTCCTAAATGCCTATTTCTGGGCCGTACACGGAGCCCGTTTAGCTAGTGTTAGCGCCGTTTCAACACAACAGAACTCTTATGAGCCGACTGAGTCGGGAAAAGTAAAGCAAGCGCTCGCTAAGTTGGTTAACTGGCTCGGCGGAAAATAGCTCGGAAGCTGCCTATCATGCAAAAGAAATTATTGTTCGCCGGACCGGTTGGTTCAGGTAAAACCACAGCCATTGCGGCTATATCCGACTCGCAGCCCATTGGTACCGAGGTGCCTTTATCCGACGGCGCAATGGGTGACAAAACGTCGACCACGGTAGCGTTAGATTACAGTTTTGTTCGTCTCGAAAACGAGGTGCTTCATATATACGGCCTGCCAGGGCAGAGTAGCTTATCCTTTATGCGTGAAATCTTGGTACCCGGCGCTCTGGGCGTCGTCTTATTGCTGGACGCCACGTCGGGTACTTTGTATGAGGATGCCCTAGGTTGGGTTCAGTCTATGCGGGCGGCAGAAAGCCAGCTTAAATTTGTGGTGGGCGTTACTAAAACCGATCTACCAAGTGATTATTCTATTAATAAGTTGCGCAGTACTCTGGCGCCTTATTCAGGCATTCCCGTGCTATCGGTTGACGCTCGTGAACGTGCAAGTGTGAAAGGGCTTTTAGAGACCTTGATGGTGCTGTCGTAGCACCATCACCAGAGTCATCCCATAACCACCGATCTTTAGGGGACGCTTAAGCCGGGGCTTGAGGTTAATACCTAACAATAAGCCGGATCGTAATGGTTATGGGTGAAGGGCTGGACTCATTTAGTTTAACGTTTCGGGGGATGACTCATTACTTTGCAGTCCCGTCATAATGTGAGTTGGTAGCACATCGACTGATTGGCGCTTCCAACTGAGGTTGCGAATAGGCCGAAAGGGTGTGTTGTCCTCGAAATTTTGCAATGTTTCTCTTCTTTCTTGGGTGGCGGCGTAGCTGTTGGCCCAGTACGCATGCCCAACGCGAAGGTTTTTATGGTAGTCCTCAAGGCTATCAAAAATGGCGTGTATCCAGCAGCTTACCTCGAGTATTTGTTCCCACGCCTCTTGCTCTGAGATTAAGCCTGCCATAAATCCAGTGCGGCTCAACGGGATCACTCGCCAAAGATCCCAGGCCCAGATGAGTTTTGGCGGTTGACCTGTTGCCGTATTAGAGCTGAGCCCCTCGATATAACTTTCCTCTATGCCGGTAAGTGAAGCGATCCGCTCGATCACGGCAGGCCGGTGGTCGCCGAGCGCATCCAACAAAAAACCTTGGCAGTGCATGCCAGACTTTAAGGCGGCCGTTGTTGCCAAAAGGTCCTTTTTAGTGACGATTCCCCAATGCTCGTCCAAAGACTCTTTGGGTTGTTGTCGATCATCTAAGGGAAAGGATTGCGGTTTAATATTGGCGTGCTCTAAGCGGACTTCGGTTGGCCAGTACTCCAGTGTTTCTGTCCACAGTGTGGCTGCGTATACGTCGTCGAGCTGCAGCGCCTGGCGATACGGCTCTGGGTATTCTGCAGGAACGTTGCCCGCTGCATAGTAGCTCACTTGATCCTTCACGCTTAAGTTGGCAGCCTTCCACAAAAGCTTGGTTATTATGGCAAAACAGGTTAGCGCTAAAGCCGCCATGGCTAATACAAACATATTACCGGCAGGCATTGGCTCAAGGCTTTCAGAGAGTACGCCTGCGCCGACTATCGCAATGCCACCGGTGATAATAGCCAGTGTGATCAGCCCGTTGAATAGCGTTTGTTGTTTTTGCGTCAGGCGATTAAAGGCACGCGGATGGAGCTCTCTTGAGGTGGGAAAGCGGGGTTCGCCCGGGTGGTTCTGCAGCATGCAAGGCTCCTGTATTATCCAATATTTGTTCTTCTTTTTGAGCTTTCGGTATCTCTGGAAAGGGTAGCACTAACGATAGCAATAGAATACTGGTTATTCCGCAAACAAAGTCATGGATCTCACCCAAGGTGGTAACTGAGTTAAGTTGATTGTGGCGGTGTGAGTTACTCGCCACTTTACAGGCGCGCATGTAATAGGGAGGGGGGCGAAATAGTGTGGCGCGGCATCTAAAGACGCTGCCTTTTACTTAGGGTTGTCGGTTTTGCGCTTTAGGTATTCGCCTAATAGTATTGTTGACGCATAAAAAAGCCGCCCCGAAAGGCGGCTTATTACATCAGGCTTGCGCTGCGATTACTTAGGCAGTTCGGTGCTGACAACCGCTTTACGGTCGGCTGGGTTAGGTGACTGGCTACTTGCCTCAGTCTCGCCTTTCCAGTCCAGCGTAATGCGGCTAGCTGATACGCCTTTAGAAACCAGATACGCTTTTACAGCTTCTGCACGTTTCTTAGACAAGCCCATGTTGTACTCGGCCGGACCCGCGCCGTCGGCGTAGCCGGTGACGGTGATCTGAGCTTCTGAAGAGCCCATTTCACTGAGTAACTGATCCAGCGCAGCCGTATTGCTGACCGTTGAAGAGTCAAAGTCAAACTGGCTGAGAACATTAACCGGCTTGGTTTCTGGCTCGGCTTCTACCGGTGCAGCCACAGGCTCTGCTACTGGCTCGGCTACGGGCTCTTGTACAGGGCGGCCTTCTACTTTACCGAACTGCCACAACAGACCAAGAGTAACGGATTGTACATCCGGCTCGCGGTTCCAGTCGCTGTTGCCATAATCGCTTACGTATTGATACTGCAAGCGGGTTTGCAGGTGCTCGGTCGCGCGGAACACGATACCGGCACCGGCGGTTGGAGCCCAGCCTGTTTCGTTTTGTGATTGCTCCATAAACAGGTCGCCACCTTCTACCATGCTGGCATCGTAATAAAGACCGCCGCCGCGCACGTAGGCCATCCAGCGATCAGACAGAGGCAAGCCTACCAATACAGATAGGTCGTAGCCTTCGGCCCAAGTCTTTTCTTTTTTGCCGTTGTTGCCAACAGGGAACCAAGAAGTTGCTTCGCCCAGTTCGCGATAGCTGCCTTCCAGGGCAAAGTAGTCGTTAAAGCGATAGCCGGCAAACCAGTTGTAGGCATCGTCGTCGTCTTCACAGGTTATCGTCATGTCACGACAGCCTGAGCCGTACTCGCTCATGCCGTATTCACCACCCAGATAGAGCCCCGACTTAGCGTGCGGGAAATCGTCGGCCTGGGCCGCGCTGGTTAGCGTCAGCAAAATGCTCAATACTCCGGTTAACCCGTATTTAATGTTCATGTGTACCTCCTGTAATACACTAAAAATCGCCATCAAGGCTCAGCTATACCATAGAGCTCTCGCCAGTAAGTGTAGGCCACTTTACTAACATCAGCATTCATTATGGTAATTATGATTTTTGGCCGCTAGGACTAGCGGTTTTTGAGGGTCTGTGACACTCCGCCTTTCGGCGTTAGATCCCTCAGTAATGATCTTCACCGACGGTCACCACCAGTGGCGAATTATACAGTTATATTGAACTTACCACCATCATCGTAACCATAAAATCCGCTAAGGGCCATCTTACACATAAAGATAGCCAGTCTCCATGACCTTTTTGCTCCGCTGAGGTAAAATTCACACGGCGCTGGCGGGATTTTGAGCTCCAGTGCTCTGGGGTTTGCTGGCTCCCGTTTGCTGTCGGGCTAAGGCTATCGTTCGGGCTCTGGCATTTTACTCGCTTTGGCGTTGAGGCATCGCGTTGCTCGGTTGGTTAAAATCTATCCGTGCTAATATGCGCATTTGTCTACGGTTGCATTGCATGTTTACTCTTTCCCGTCTGTCGCCGATGTTGGTGCTGTCTTTGGTAACCGTTATCTGGGCATTTAGCTTTTCGCTGATTGGCGTTTATTTAAGCGGCGAGGTGGATAGTTATCTGGCAGTGTTAATTAGAGTGGCGCTGGCGCTAGTGGTGTTGCTGCCGTTTTTTAGGCCTCGCCATATTCCCGCCCGCACACTCGTAACCTTAACCGCCATTGGCGCGGTGCAAGTGGGGCTGACGTACCAGTTTCTCTACCATGCGTTTGGCTTTTTAACCGTACCCGAGGTGCTGCTGTTTACGATTTTTACCCCGCTTTGGATTACCCTGATCGATGAAGTGTTATTGGCTAAGCGCCACCTGCCGCTGCGCTGGTGGGTAGGCTCGGCATTGGCGGTGTTGGGGGCCGGGATTATCCGCTATCAGCAGGTTAGCGCCGATGTGCTGACCGGCTTTTTACTGATTCAGGCGGCTAACCTTTGTTTTGCGCTAGGGCAGGTGGCGTATAAAAGGTTGCCGATTGATAAACCACAACAGCAGTTAAATACCTTTGCCTGTTTCTTTTTAGGGGCGGCGTTGGTGTCTGGCGTCGGCTGTGCACTGTTTACCAATTGGCAGCTTGTGCCCGACACCTCCCTTGAGTGGGGCGTGCTTATTTGGCTGGGGTTGGGGGCATCAGGGCTCGGCTATTTATGCTGGGCGATGGCCAGCAAGCGGGTGAATACCGGGCAGTTAGCCACCATGAATAATTTACTGATTCCGGTGGGTTTGCTCGTTAACGTAATTTTTTGGAACCAGGGTGCCGATGTGCTGCGGCTGATACTGGGGGGCGGTGTTATTGCGCTTTCTGTGTGGGTGTGTAGCCCTGGGCGAGCCACGGCGTAAACTTTTTGGTGTTGTGCCCAGAGCCTCTAACCCCGCTAACGCTCTTTTTCTAAGTGCTCTCTTAGCAGTCGCGTATTGCGGGTGTTTGCCTTAAAAAACGCATCAAACACGTCGCCCGCCAGCGGTATTAGGCCGCCGAGAAAATCAATGCTCATATTGGCCAGTATGCGCAGTTTTACCCAGCGGCTGGCGCCAGCGCGGTGCGCCTCAAACAGTACGTAACTTGAAAGTAGCAGGCCCACCGCGTCGCCGACGATGGGTAGGATGCCGATAATCGCCTCGGTGCCGATCCGAAAGCTGGTGAACGGGATAGGCACGCTGCTATCGGTAAAGCGGCTGAAGGTATCCAGCCGCTTTAGTATGGCTTGCTGCTCGGCTTTAGACGGCTTGGGCATTGTCTCTCCGGGTTGGTTGTTCAGGCGGATTCGGCAGCGATATCCTGAAACGCCTGCAGCAGTGTGTCGGCCTCTTGGGCGCCGGATATCAGGTATTTATTGTTGACGATAAACGCCGGTACGGCGCTAACGCCTGCTTGCTGGTAAGTGGCTTCGTCGTCGCGCACCGCCTGGGCGTATTCGTCCGAGTCGAGTATCTGTTGGGCGTGGGTTGCATCCAGGCCGATGCTCTCGGCGCAGCGCACCAGCACAGAGTGGGCAGAGACGTCTTCGGCCCGGCCAAAGTAGGCGTCAAACAGCGCTTGCTTCATGGCGGTTTGTTTATCGTGCTCGCCGGCCCATTTAACCAGCCGGTGGGCATCGAAGGTGTTGCAGGTGAACCGCTCCTGCAGCTTGGCAAAATTAACCCCGAGGTCTTTGGCGATTTGCATCATTTGATCCTGGTTGGCGCGCATGTCGGCTTCGCTGCTGCCGTATTTACGCGCCAGCGCGGGCAAGATCGGCTCGCCTTCGCCGGTGTGATCGGGGTTTAGCTCAAAGGCGTGCCATTGCACGCTAAATTGGTACTCCGGCGCCAGTTTAGCCATGGCCTGCTCCAGGCGGGCGTAGCCGATTGCGCACCAGGGGCAGGCGATGTCGGAGACGATGTCGATTTGAATATTGTGCATAGGGAATCCTGTTGGGTCATCGCACGGCTGTTTCGGTGCCGTGTTTTGTCGGTCACTTTAACACGTCGTTTGGGTAGTTTTGTGATTGGCTCTTATTGCGCCGGCTAGATCAGCCGGGTCGCACTAAAGCGGTTGAGCAGTCGGTGCAAAAGGTAAATAAGGCACAGGGTTAACAGCACGGCAAACGCCAGCGAGCTAAAACGATATAGTGCATCAAACACCACGTCTTGTTGCGGCGTTAGATACTGGGCAAAAATAACCGCCAGGCTTGACATGGCGCTAAAGCCCGCTGCCGAGACACCGCCCTCTAGCATGTGGTAGCGCGCAAACACTAACACGCCAAACCAGAAGCAAAAGGTTACCAGCAGCAGCTGATGGCTATGGGTTTGCAGTAGCAATTGTGCCACCAGAGCAAAGTTGCAGCCCACCAATGTGCCTATCGCGCGGTTCCAGCCCGCCGGCCCGGCGCCTTTCCAGTTGAGCGGAAACAGGATTAGTACCGTGGCAATTTGCGCCGACAGTGAGTCGCGCAGATCGAAACACTGAAACACCACAAACGATGCCGTGGCCACTAGGCTTGCCAGAATAACTTCATGGCGCTGGTTGCTTTTGGGTTTGTCCGGGCGTTTGCGCGGCGGACGATGTGCTACATCGGGAAACAGCGTGTGCATTAAAAACGCTATTACCAGAGCCAGTGCTCCGGCCACGATGTTGGCGCTTAGCATCGGCGATAGTGCAATGCTGTTATAGCTGGCAAAGTGCAACGTGATTGATAGTTGCACTACCCCCATCGCGCCAAACAGAAACATCGGCCCACGGCTCATTAGGGTAAAAAGCCCGGCAAAAACCATCAGTACGGTTAGCGTCATGGCGACAGGGTGGGGGCTGAGCAGCGGCTGCACAAAACCCACCAACACCGTAACCAACAGTATCTGAGCAATGTACTGATACACGATGTGGCGGTTGAGCGTGGGGACTAATGCCAGCAGCAGAATGGGCGACATCACGAAGAAAACGCCGTTCTGCCAGTTCATGATTTTACTCAGTGTAAAACCCAGCACCGCGCCAAAAGCGATGCGCAGGCACTGACGCAAATCGTTAGCGTCGAGCTGGGCTTTTTTAATCAGTAAGTGTGGGCGAAAACGGCTCATGAGCTTTGTCTGATTTTGGGTTTACTCGGGGCGACACGATCAGTACAAATAGTGCAGGGCACTAAGCACACGTATTTGCATATGGGCCAACCAGGCGGTGATGCCCGCTCCGTGGTATAGCTGCACGGTGGCGCGCGCGCCGCTGGGCAATGTGGCCGGTAGTGCGGCGTCGGTGAGCGTCAGGTGCAGCCTTTGACGCTGTGCATCGCGTACCCAGCGGTCACTTTGCTCGGGGTTGATCAGCAGGCCACTGGGGCTTAACTGGCCGTCGGCAACGCCGGATTCCAGCGCGCTCACGCGGGCGGCGAACACCTGCCCGGGCAGGGCATCGAAGCTGACACTGGCCTGGCTGCCAGACTGCAAATGGGTAAGCGATTTTTCGCGAAAGTCCGCAACAATATCGGCGCTTGGTTTTATCAGGCTCATGACCGGTTTGGCCGCGGTGACATAGGCGCCGGGTTGCAGCTGCATATTGGCCGTAATACCGCGGTGAGCGGCGCGCACTTGGGTGTAGCTCAGCGCCAGTTTGGCTTGTTGCAACGTGTTGCGGGCCTGATGTAGCGCCAGGTTGTCTGCTCCTTCGCGGCCGCGCTCGGTTTGCAGGCGCGTTACATCGGCACGCGCTTGCTGCTCGGCGGCAAGTGCCGTTTTGTAATTAGCCTGCGTATTATCGAACGCCTGGCGCGATACCTGCCCCTTATCGGTCAAATTTACCAACCGGTCGCGCTCGGTGTGTAATTGCTCGCGCCGCACTCGGGCGGCCTCGAGCGCTGCTTGGGCACTGGCTATTGTCGCGTCCAGCTCACGGTTGTGCTGCTGCACCGTTTGCACTGCCAGTTGTGCTTTCTCGAGCGCCAGTGTTTGTGCCTGAGCGTCCAGCGTGAACAGCAGTTGGCCCTGAGCTACCTGCTGGTTGTTTTGCACTAATACCTGGGTAACCTGGCCGCTGGTTTGCGGCGCAATTTGTACGACCGGGCGCATAAGCCTGGCGTGGGGGGTTACCGGTGCCCATAGATCGGCCAATAAAAAATAGCCGAACACGGCGGCAAACACACACAGGGATATTTTGACCCAGCGGGCGAAGCTCTCATCGGGTGTCATTGTGTGTTCCTGTCGGGTTGCAGCAAGTCGCGGGCGTTGCCTTCAATGTGTAGGATGATGCTGGCCAACGCATCCAGCTGCGCGTCGGTTAGCCCTTTGAGTATCTGCTGCCTTACCAGGTTGATACTTTGCTCTAGCTTTTTTAGTTCGCGGTGCCCTTTGGGCGTAAGCCATAGAGTGTGGGCGCGGCCATCGTTGGGGTCGGCGTGACGCTCTACCAGCGCTTGCGCTTGCAGTTGATTGAGAGTGCGGGTTAACGAGGGCATTTCGATGCATAGCCGCTGCGCCAACACTTTTTGCGAGCAACCTTCACCCTGATTTTTTAGCGTAAGCATCACTTGCAAACGGCTCTCGTTAGAGCCCTCTGGCTCCAGTGCGCGGTTGATGGCCTCGCGCCACAGGCGTTGCGCGCGGCCCATGGCCGCCCCAAGAGACGGCTGTAGATCTTTATGCGAAATATTGTTGGGGTTGTTCATGCGGGCACCTAAACTGTTTAGCGTGCTAACTATATTAGCGCCTGTGGAAGTAATTAGCAAGCTAACTAAATGTGTGGCAATAATGGGCGTAGGCTGAATCGCGCTTATTTAAGTCACATTATTCCCGCAAACGCGCCTGCATCGGCCGGGTGCCACGTTCAAAGACACTGGATCCCCGGTCGCCGCTGCGCTCTGCCGGGGATGACGGCAAAAGCACTACGTTCGCCCTGGGATGATATGCAGGAAAGCCAAGTGGCCTTTCGGCTTAGTACGAACGGCGCGCGGGCATCGGCCTGGTGCCACGTTCAAAGACACTGGATCCCCGGTCGCCGCTGCGCTCTGCCGGGGAT
>NZ_CAXBFW010000034.1:0-24687 GCF_963975215.1 uncultured Gilvimarinus sp. | reverse complement strand
CACCGTTCACCGTTCACCGTTCACCGTTCACCGTTCACCGTTCACCGTTCACCGTGCTCCGTGCTCCGTGCTCCGTGCTCCGTGCTCCGTGCTCCGTGCTCCACTCACCGTTCCCCATTCACGAGCTCAACACTCACCACCTCTATCCCGTAGCTTTCGCCCGCTAGCCAATAGTGCCAAGCCACATCCAGGTCAAACAGGGTCATGGCGTAGCGCCGGCTGGGGTCGGGCGTCTGATACTGGGGCCGCGGGTCTTGCGCCAACAGCTGGGTGAGCAGCGCGGTTAAGTCGGCGCCGGTGCGCGGGCTGTGAGCCTGGCACTGCTCGGCGGCGCCGGGGCTAAAGCGTACCGCTAAGGTCGGCGGAGGCGCGGGCGCAACCGGGTTCACCGCATTGCTTAGCGCGTCGGTGTAAGGCACGTAGGGTTTTACATCCAGTATGGGGGTGCCATCCAGCAGATCGTGGCCGCTGACAACCAGGGAGGCTGTGCCCCCGGTGACGACAACCTCCTCTAGCGTGACTACCGATAGGCCGATGGGGTTGGGGCGCACCGGTGAGCGGGTGGCAAACACCCCGAGGCTTTTGTTGCCGCCCAGACGGGGCGGGCGCACCCGGGGCCGAAACCCGCTGGCGCGGTTGGCGTGAAACACAAATTGCAGCCACAGGTGCGAGCAGCCCTCGAGCCCGACAAACGCCTGGGCGTTATTGTAGGGCGGGTGAAACTCCAGCGTCGCCCGCGCCGCGGGCACCAAGCCGCTTTGCCGGGGAATGCCGAACTTATCGGTAAAGCAGGAGCGGACAACCGCAATGGGCTCAAACTCGATCATGGTGGGTCACTGATGGCCAACAAAGCCGCCAGTTTACCCGATTGCGGTACGTCTTACAGGTTGAGCTGGCGGGTAGAGTCGAGTGTCTGGTGCGCCAGTGTACTTTGGTCGTTGGCGCTCTCGGCAAGCCGCGCAATCGAGGCGTCGGCGTGCTCGACCATGGCCAGCGCGCCGGCCAGAGTATCGCGCATCTGCTGGGCCCGCTGACACTCTTGCTCAGAGCGGGTGGCGGCGCTGGCAATCACGGTTTCAAGCCGCGCCACGGTTTGCTCGATGGTGGCCAGTGATTGCTCCGCGGCCTTGGATGACTCGACGCACAGCACGGCGCCCGATTGCTCGGCGGCCAGCCCGGCGGCGGTAGAGCCGACAGTGTCACGCAGGCGATCAATCAGCTGCTGGATTTCGCCGGTGGCGTCATGGGTATTGGCCGATAGCCTGCGCACCTCATCGGCGACCACGGCAAAACCGCGGCCGTGTTCACCGGCCCGGGCCGCCTCGATGGCGGCGTTTAGCGCCAGTAAATTGGTTTGTTCGGCCACCCCCTTAATGGTGTCTACCACGGCGACGATATCGTCGGCGGCGTGGCTGAGCTGTTGCATGCTGTCGTCCGAGCGCGCGATTTGCCGCTGTAAACCATCTACCTGTTCGGTAACCTGAGCCATTTGCCGGCGTCCCGTATGGGCCACTTGGCTGGCCTCTTGTACCTCGGTGGCGGTGCTGCCCAGCTCGGTACTCATGGCTTCGAGCGCGGTTTGCACCTGAGTTAGGGCGCTATCGACGCTGCTCATCTCGCGCCGTTGGTTGCTGGCGTCGCGGCGGCAGCTGGCACTGATGGCGGCGTTGCTACCGGCGGTGTTGGCCGATTGCTCGGTGGCCTGAATAACGCTGGCAAAGGTGTCGCGCAGGGTACTAAATAAGGTATTTAGGCTGCGGCCGATATCGCCTACCTCGTCGCTGCGGTGGCTGGCAAATTGCGCCGCCAGATTGCGCTGATTTGCGCTCGCCTCGATCTCTTGCGCAAGGCGTGCCAGCGGCCGGGCTAAATAGCGCGCGTAAGCCACCGCTGCGATCATCGCCAGCGCGATCAGCACAATGGCCGCTACCGCTATGCTAACAACCACTTGAGTGCGCAGGTGCCCCAACGCGGCGAATACCTCGGCGGGCGATTGCTGCACAATCAGCCCATACGGCTGGCGGCCGATGGTAACGGGCTGCCAGGCGCTGTAGACCTCGCGGCCCAGGTAATCCTCGGTCAGGCCGACGCCTGCCTGCCCCTGCAGCGCTTGTTGTGCCGCTTGGCTCTCGAGTGTCAGCCAGCCGGCGGCGCTGCCCGAGGCGCGGGCGCGCTGGGGCTGGCGCAGCAATCCGGTGTCCGCCAGTTGCCCGAGTAAGGTATCCGCTCCGGTTGCCGGCGGGCGTAAGTCGGTAATCAAGGTGCTGTCGGGTCCCACCAGATAGACGTCGCCGCTCTCGCCCAGGCCCATCTCGCGCCACTGGCGCTGGTTACTGAGTAAGTCGCTTAATTGCCGGGCGGGGACTTCGGCGATTAAATAGCCTGTGGCGCGGTCGGGGCTATGGGCTTGGTGATAGACACTTACACCGAGATAAAATACTTGATCACTGCCGTTAAAGGCGGCGTGTTCAAAGCCGGATACGGCCAACTGCTCGGGGTGTTGTTTAAGCGTCTGGGCAAGCGCGGCCAGTTGCGAGTTTTTAAACGGGCCGCGCTGGAGCGAGGTGCCCAGCTCCGGCCCTTTATTGACCGAGTAAATCACCCGCTGCCGGCCGCTGTCGAGCAGCATTAAATCGCTAAAGCCAAAGCGCTTAACAATGTCGTGAAAGCTTGAATGATATTTGCGGTGCTGTTGTCCATAAATGGTGGCGTCCGAGCGATCTTCCATGGCCGCCAGTTGGTCGGGCCAACCCGGGTTGGTTTGTAAATAGTAGTGCTGCAGCAGTTGCGCTTCAAAACTCATCTCGGTTAACCACTGGTCAACGGCGGGTTCAAAGCCGTATTGTGTGCGGCGCACAAAAGGTAAATACTGCTGCTGGTACCAGGTGGTGAGTTCGGCGGCTATCGCGTCTTTATCGGTGTTGCCGACTTCGTAGCGGTAAGAGTCAAAGGGCCGGACAAAACCGTACACGGCATCTTGTGTCATACGGCCGTGGGCGAGGGAGTTGAGTAAATCGCGGTAGCTATCGAGCTTGGCATCGATGGCGGCGGCGCGGCCGCGCGCAACCGCGTGGAATTGATTTTTTAAACTGGTTTCAATGGCACTGCTCGATTCCTTTAGCGCCAGCCAGCCGGTTGTGCCGGCCGAGCCGATCACAGCAACGGCGGTCAGTGCTATCGCGCCTAAAGTAAGCCGGGTAGAAATTTTCACAGTGAGCCTCCGGTGATAGAGGGCACAAAATAAGTTTACGGTGTGACATTTTGGTTACCGAATGGCGCTTATTTTGTTATTAATAGAGTGTGCCGTCAGAGCTTTGACGGGCCCCGATAACCTTGATTTTTTTGTGGAGAAAATCCAAAAAAATGACGTTTTCTTTGAGTGGTAATGGCGACGTTAATACAGGTGCTAAGCCTGGGAGTGTAATGTCTATGTGGACTCGGTTTATCGCCGTGGCATGTTTATGCACAAGCCCGCTGGCGCAGGCGGAAGTCAGTGAAATTATTGATTACACCTACTATCAGCTGGAAGAGTCCGGCAAAACACTGGCGCTTAAAGAGCAGCTAGATGCGGCGACGCCTATTGAGCGCGATGGCCGCAAGCTGCACGGCGAAACCCGCTGGCGACTGGATTGGCGCTTTGCTGCCAGCGAGGCGGACGATGGCAGCTGCACCATCAGCGATATCGATATTCATTTGGATGCGCTGATTTACCTCCCCGAGCTGGGCTACGATGCACCGGCAGAGTTACAGGCCGAGTTTAATCGCTACGCCGAGGCGCTGCAGCGCCACCAAATAGGCCATTACATTATTGCTATTCAGGCGGCCAATAAAATCGATGTGCGCTTAACCTACATGGAGCCGGTGGCAAACTGTGACACGGCGCGGCAACAGGCCGAGGCGATGGCCAGCCAAATCGAGCAAGAGCATCGCGACAAAGAGTTGGCGTTTGATAAACAGACCCGCTACGGCGCCGAGCAAGGGGTGAGCCTGGCCGAGCCACAAGCGGAAGAGGCAGCATCGGCCAGCTCGGCAGCGGCCCAGTAGTCACCGCTTTCAGTTTAGCTTTTCGGGCCGCGGCACAGCCATGCCAGCGCCTCGCCGGGTTTGTTAAAGTCTTCCATCTCTGCCGCGATTTTGAATCTCGATTGCGGCCATGTCTTGTATATCTGAAAAACCATATGTATTCTGGGGCGAGATCAACCGAGGCCTTCTATGGACCCTGTTAGTTTTTATAAGTGTTTGGCCGAGCCAACCCGGCTGCAATGCCTGCTGTTAATACAGCAGTTGGGCGAGCTGTGTGTCTGTGAGCTAACCACCGCCACAGGGCTAAGCCAACCAAAAGTGTCCCGCCATTTGGCGCAGTTGCGCGAGTGTGGCCTGCTGCAAAGCAGTAAACGGGGCCAGTGGGTGTTTTACCGTTTGGCGGGATCTTTGCCCGGCTGGGCCGGCAAGGTATTGGCCGAAACGCAGACCGGTAATGCACTGTGGCTGCGCGAGCCGCTGGCACGGCTACATAAAATGGCCGACCGCCCCTCCTGCTGTGGCTAGCGGGCAATAGCGATTAATCGCGTTTTTTTACATTGGTATATATGAAATTTCATATGTTTTGAGGTGTCAGCATGAAAATCTTATTTGTTTGTACTCACAACGCCTGCCGCAGCGTGCTGGCAGAGGTTGTCGCCCGCGATTTAGCTAACGGCCGTATTCAAAGCGCCAGCGCCGGCAGTGCACCGGCCGGGCGTATCCACCCGTTAACGCTTAATTTTTTACGCGGTAAAGGGGTGGCTACCGAGGGGCTAAGCAGTCAGGGCATGGACGAGTTTGAAAGCTTTGCGCCGGATTTGGTGATTACTGTGTGCGATCGCGCCGCGGGCGAGGCCTGCCCGCTGTGGATGGGCGATACCGCCAAAGCTCACTGGGGTCTGCCCGACCCATCGCACACCGAGGGCGGCCCGGTCGCCGTCGCTACCGCTTTTGATAATGTCTACCAGCTGATTAGCAAGCGAGTTGAAAAGATGTTGGCGGAGCCGCTGGAATCTATGTCGCCTGATGAGTTGCGAAACCTGGCTAACCGCGTGGCCGAGCAGGTGCCGGCGTGAGTGATTTACCCAATATTGACCGAGAGGCGTTTGCCGCCATAGACGCCGCCCGTCTAGGTAATCCCGATGCCCGCCCGCCTAAAATTTTATTGCTCTACGGCTCGCTGCGCGAGCGCTCTTACAGCCGCCTGGTGGTCGAAGAGACCGAGCGTTTGCTTAACGCCTACGGCGCACAAACGCGTATTTTTAACCCGGCGGGTT
Organism: uncultured Gilvimarinus sp.; assembly: GCF_963975215.1. GTDB lineage: Bacteria > Pseudomonadota > Gammaproteobacteria > Pseudomonadales > Cellvibrionaceae > Gilvimarinus. The sequence goes on along the minus strand of NZ_CAXBFW010000034.1, from coordinate 19,387 downwards.
TACCGCTGCCCGATGGCGCCGAGGCGGACCACCCCAAGGTACTTGAGCTGCGCGAGCTGGCCACCTGGTGCGACGGTATGGTGTGGTGCTCGCCCGAGCGCCACGGCGCCATGACCGGCATTATGAAAGCGCAAATCGACTGGATCCCGCTCAGCATTGGCGCGGTGCGCCCCACCCAGGGCAAAACCCTGGCGGTGATGCAGGTGTGTGGTGGCTCGCAGTCGTTTAATGCGGTGAATCAGTTGCGTGTGCTGGGCCGCTGGATGCGGATGCTGACTATTCCTAATCAGTCGTCGGTGGCCAAAGCCTTTTTAGAGTTTGATGACGCTGGCCGTATGAAGCCCTCGTCTTACTACCAGCGTATTGTCGATGTGGTCGAAGAGCTGATGAAGTTTACCTATTTGGTTCAGGGGCGGGAGTCATACTTAGTCGATCGCTATTCCGAGCGGGTTGAAAGTGCGGCCGAGCTAAGCGCCCGGGTTAACCAAAACAATATTTAGGAGATCGTTATGGGTGCATTTGAACGGTGGTTGTCGTTGTGGGTGGGGCTTGCCATTGTTGCCGGGGTCGCCCTTGGCAGTGCGCTGCCCGATGTGTTTGCGCAGGTGGCCGGCTGGGAGTGGGCCGGGGTTAATGTGCCGGTCGCGGTGCTGATTTGGCTGATGATTTACCCCATGATGGCGCAAGTGGATTTTGCCTCAATCAAGCAGGTGGGGGCCAACCCCCGCGGCCTGGCGCTGACACTGATCATCAACTGGGCGATTAAACCCTTTACCATGGCGGCCCTGGGGGTGTTGTTTTTTAAGTACATCTTTGCCCCTTGGGTAGATCCGGCCACGGCCGAAGAGTACATCGCCGGGATGATTTTGCTGGGCGTGGCGCCCTGTACCGCCATGGTGTTTATCTGGAGTCAGCTAACCCGGGGCAACGCTAATTACACCCTGGTGCAGGTGTCGGTGAACGACGTCATTATGGTGGTGGCCTTTGCCCCAATCGCGGGCCTGCTGTTGGGGGTGACCGATATTGCGGTACCCTGGCAAACGCTGTTGGCCTCGGTGGTGCTGTACGTGCTATTACCTCTGGTGGCTGGCGTTATTACCCGTTACGGTATTTTTAAACATAGTGCCGCCGGGCTCGAGCAGTTTTTGCACCGGGTAAAACCCTTGTCGATTCTGGGTTTAATTGCCACGGTGGTACTCTTGTTTGGCTTTCAGGCGCCGCGCATTTTGGCCCAGCCTTGGGCCATTGTGATGATTGCGGTTCCGCTGTTAATACAAACCTACGGTATTTTTGCCTTGGCCTACTGGTGGGCAAAACGCTGGCGTTTGAGTCACGACATCGCGGCCCCCGCCTGCATGATTGCCACCTCAAACTTTTTTGAGCTGGCGGTGGCGGTGGCGATCTCGCTGTTTGGATTAAACTCCGGTGCGGCACTCGCCACCGTGGTGGGGGTGTTGGTGGAGGTGCCGGTGATGTTGTCGCTGGTGGCTATTGCCAATCGCACTCGTCACTGGTTTGCGCCAAAAATCGATTAAACTTTAAGCGTTTGCGCGGCGGCCAAACTTAGTCTGCGCCGCGCTCGCGCCATCTTGTTAGTAGTTACATACCCTGCGCGCTTTTAATCTAAGGCGCGTGCCTCGCCAAAAGTTCCGCTGAAACAAAACCTTCACATTACTGTCACGCAAGTTTCATAAAACTCGTCAAACATAGGCGCCACATGAGCACTGAGCTCGGATTTGGCCTGCCACGAATGTTGTGCCTTTTCAGTCAGTCATGTCCGTCCTGGTAATGGAACGAACGACGAATTTATCCGGCGCTAACAAGGGTTAGCGTCAGACATACTTTTGACAAACAATCCTTTGGGGAGCGTTGGAATTTATGAAGATCAAGACCCTGGTAAGCATAAACGTATTGGCCGCTGTATTAGTTGGTTGTGGCGGCGGTGACATCGAGCTGAACCCGTCCAACACTGTTATCGACTCTAACAACACGACGAATAACAATAACAACTCCTCTGGCGGAGGCGATAACTCTGGTGACGACAACCCATGTGCTACTTACGCAGCAGACGGTCAAACTCGTCAAGGTAACTACGCCGATGGCAACTGTACTTACGGCGCTTCTTTCGTAAGCGATACCAACCCTCTGACGGTTGATTTAAATATTCCCGCGCTGGACGGTGGTTTACACATTTTTGAAAACAGCCTGTGGGTAGGTGAAGACGTTGATGCCAGCCAGGCCTCTAACGGTACTTCTATTCCGCAAGAAGGCGATGGCCCGGCCCTAAGCATTGAAGCTGGTGCACAGATTGCGTTCTCTGCAGCGACCGATTACGTTCGTATTGCTCGCGGCTCTTCTATTTTGGCCGAAGGTACGGCCGACGCGCCGATTGTATTCTCTTCTGTATCTGACTTGCGCGACGGCCTGGCCGACGAGTCAAGCCGCGGCGAGTGGGGCGGTGTGCAAATTAACGGTAACGGTATTACCAACAAGTGTACCGACGAGCAGCGCGAAGCGACTGCTAACAACGTTCACAACTGCCACATCACCGCTGAAGGTCGTCCGGCCACGTACGGCGGTAACAACAACGACGAAAGCAGCGGTATCCTGCGCTACGTTGTTATCAAGCACGCCGGTTTCGAGGTTGTTGACGGCTCTGAGCTGAACGGTTTGACCCTGAACGCCGTAGGTTCTGGCACCGACATCGAGTACGTACAAACCTACACCACGCAGGATGACGGCTTTGAAATGTTTGGTGGCGCGGTTGACCTGAAAAATATTGTTGCCGTAAACGTAGGCGATGACTCGATCGATTACTCGGAAGGTTGGGCCGGCGACATTCAGTTCGCACTGGTAACTCACACCTCTGGTTCTAACCGTTGTATCGAAGCGGACAACACCGGTGGCGGCCGCGCCGATGATCTGGCGCCTTTCACCAAAGGTCGTATCTCTAACATGACCTGTGTGACCTCAAACGTTAACGAAAACGAAGGCGAGAATCCAAGCGCTAAAGGCAGCTCTGAAGGGCCGCTGTTTCGCGAAGGTGCGCACTTTGAGTTGTATAACTCAATCGTAACCTCTAACGCTTCTGGCATGGCCTCTAACGAGTGTTTTGAGCTGGACGACTCTGAAGGCCCACACACCATCGCTGCCGCTATCGATGGCTGGTCTGTTGCTAAGAGCAATGTGATTGCCTGTACCGAAGCGACCAAAGCTGGTGTGGATGCCGCTAACGGTGCATTCGATATCAACGCTTGGTTGGCCTCAGGTGAGAACACCAACAACGTTATTCTGGACGAAAACACTGCCGGTGCCTTGCCCGCGACTGTTATCGACGGCCTGGATAGCAACCCACGCGCTTACATCACCGCCGCTAGCATGACCGACGGTAACGGTGGCGCTATCAACGTTGATGTTTACGACGTAACCATGTTGGAAAACAGCTTTGAAGCGGGCGCCGCCCCGGCGGTTGGCTCGGCTGGCACCAGCAGCTTCTTTGAAGCGGTTGACTTTATCGGTGCGGTAAGCGCTGACAACGACTGGGTTGCCGGTTGGACCGTAGGCCTGGATAACTAATCCACCTGCGCCAGCTGTATTGCAAGGCGCCTTCCGGGGCGCCTTTTGCGATAAACCCCCGGACTTTTTAGTCCTCACACCACCTGTATATCCTGTTGATTGATTGTCGGGTGGGTATCCCAGACCGTTTGGAAAACCGCCTCTAAAAGGTTTTTAAAATGCGCACAATTACTACCAAACGAAGCCCGTTAGCACTGGCGGTTATTGCCGCCACCGTTGCCTTGGGTAGCACTCAACTGGTACTGGCTCAGTCCGATGAGGGTTCAGGTGATCGGCCTGAGACTCAGCAAGTGAGCATTCAGGCACCGGTTATTGAAGAAGTGCTTACCATCGGCCGCTTGCAAAGCAGCGCCGACTCTATTGTCGATGAGCGTATCGAGCAGGCATTTTCTGCTGACGTGCTTGGCTTCGAGCAAATTTCCCGCGCCGGCGATGCTGATATCGCGTCGGCTTTGGGCCGAGTAACCGGCTTGACCGTTGTTGACGATCAATACGTTTACGTTCGCTCGCTGGGGGAGCGTTACTCCAGTGTTAATTTAAACGGCGCGTCGGTTCCGTCACCGGAGCTAACCCGTAACGTTTTGCCGCTGGATTTATTTCCCTCTACCATCGTAAAAACCTTGAAAGTGCAAAAAGCATTTTCACCGGATCTGCCAGCCACCTTTGGTGGTGGTAATGTTAATATTCGCACCAAAGGCATGCCGGAAGATCTCGTTTTTGATGTGTCCGTTGGCACGGGTTGGAATACTGTTAACAATGATGACGGTATCTTCTACTCGGGTGGCGACATTGATAATGGTGTGCCTGCTGAACTGAGCCGGGCCATCACCCTGTATCAGGGCAATGTAACCACCAGCGGGATCGCCCAGAGCATGGTGGGTCAGGGACAGGCCGTGACGCCTGAAGTTCGCGCCCAGGCGCAACAGGTAAATCGCGATTTAATGTTGAGCTTAAACCGCGATGTAGAAATCACACCGCAATCACTCGACCCGGATTATGGCGGCAAGGTGTCGCTGGGTAACTCCTGGTACGTGGGTGATGACTGGCGCATTGGTGCGTTGGGCAACTTGTCGTACGATCACGAGTGGCGCAACAAAAACCAGACGAAAAAAGGTATTGGTAACCCCGAAGAGGTCAACTCGGATGTTCAGCGCACCTCGGAAAATACCCGTACGTTGGCGGCTATCAGTGGTGGTATAAGTTTCCAGGAAATGCACACCATCGAGGCCAGCTACTTCTACATTACGGATGTGGAAGATCGCGCGGCTATCTCGCGCGGTTACGATGCCAACAACCGTCAGTCCGACGGCTCACAAGTGCTGGATTATCAAACCCGTTATGAGGAGCGCCGCCTGGAAATCGGCCAGGTGATGGGCGAGCACAACTTTGAGTTTGACCTGACCGACGCCATCGATGAGCTGGGTGTGGATTGGTACTACTCTGATTCGCGCGCCGAAACCGCTATCCCCAACGAGGTGAACATCAAAGCCTCGAACGTGATTGATGTCACCAGCGGTGAAGTACTCAACACGCGTTTGCAGTCCACCACCAATATGGCGAGCTTTGGCTTTTTGCAGCTGGAAGATAACGTCACCAGTTACGGTTACGACGTCGAGTTACCCATTAACTTTGGCGATACTCTGCTGACCTTTACCGGTGGCTATGATTACAGCGATAAAGCCCGTGGCTATTACGGCTATACCGCGGCGATTAACGCGCCGGGTGTCAGCAGTGAAGCGCTGGCCGGTACGCCGGGTTATGTGCTGGGTGATGAGAACCTGAGTAATCTGGATTACAACTTTGACCTCACCATGGATCCGGGGCTGGGCAAAGAGAGTTACATTGCCGCACAAAAAACCGACGCTGCCTACGGTATGTTTGATTTAAACATCGACTACACCTGGCGTATTACCGGTGGTGTGCGCTATGAAGACTTCCGTCAGGCGGTATTGCCGGTCGATTTGCTGGATTATACCGGTGAGTCTATTGTCGAGCTAAACGAAGACCTGCAAGCCAACCCAGATAACTACGTGGTTAAAGATGACGGCTGGTTCCCCTCGCTGGCACTGACTTTTATGAATCAGGGCTTTATGGGTGCCGACGATTTCCAGATACGTGCCTCGCTGGCGCAAACCGTGGTTCGCCCGGATTTGCGTGAAGTCTCTGACGTGCAATACCTGGATCCGGAGCTGGACGTTCGCGTAGTGGGCAACCCCAACCTGGACTTCTCCGAGCTGGATCACTTTGATCTGCGCACCGAGTGGTTCTATTCGGGCGGCGATAACTTTACCGTGTCGTTGTTTTATAAAGACATTGTTAACCCTATCGAGCAGGCGCGTCAGCCGGGCTCGGACGACGATATCTTGCTAACTTACTACAACGCTGAATCCGGTGAGATTTACGGCCTGGAGTTTGAAGGCTTAAAAGATATTGGCGCGGGCTTCTTTGTCTCGGGTAACTTAACCCTGAGTGATTCGGAAATCGTATCGCCCGAGGGTCAGGGTTTTACCAACACCGTGCGCCGTATGACGGGCCAATCTGAGTATGTTATGAACGCTCAGTTGGGCTTTGACTCGGAAGATGGCAAGCACACCGCATCGCTGTTGTACAACGTCTTTGGCGACCGCGTTTACTACGCCGCGGTACTCGATGGCCACGATGATGCGTTTGAGCAGCCCTATCACTCGGTAGATTTGGTGTACACCTTTTACCCAACCGATACTCTTAGCATGAAGCTCAAACTGAGCAACTTGCTGGATCAGGATCGGGAGTTTGAGCAGGTTAACTCTGACGGTGAAGCCGTTACGATTCTTACCCAAGAGCAAGGCACCGGCGTGAGTCTGGATTTTAAATACTCCTTCTAATCACAGCTGATTGCCCAACCGGCACGAGAAATCGCGCCTAAGCCGCTACCGCAAGGTAGCGGCTTTTTTTTGTTTGTATCGATGCCATAAATCGCGATGATTGCTACGGTTTTTTATTAAACGAAAAACAATTTTTGCTGTTAGAGGCTGCGCCAGCTGATGACGAGTGTGACGGACGTCACTGTATAAAGTATTCGGTGAGTGGCCGTTTAGTGTCGTGCGCAAATAAAAAAACAAAAATGTATCGATCCGCGCATTGCTTTCAGCCCCTGTGAGAGCTCGGTAGCCCGCCGAGTGTCCCCCTTTAAGAAACGGCTTGGTACCAAAGTGGGCCATATTTGGGGTGTCACACCTTGGCGATAACTTTCAAAGTGAAACGCATTATTGCGGTATTCGCTTCAGGATACGACTCACTGGAGAACGACATAAGCGGGTTTTACGGCAATCGCCCTGTGGTGTATCCGGCAACCCGCCAGGGATATAACGAATAACCACGACCTGGAGAATCTCTATGAGCAATTCTATTAATCGATCCGGGCGCCTTGCCGCCTTTACCGCTGTGGCCTGCCTGGGCTTTGTCTCCCAATCACAGGCACAAGTCGGCCCACTACTGTGGGAAGACAACTTTAATACTCTGAACACCGACCACTGGAACGTCATTGAGGGCGACGGCTGCCCCGGGCTGTGTGGTTGGGGCAACCAGGAGCTCGAATATTATCAAGATGATAACGTCTCGATTGAAGCGGTACCCGGCGAGCCTGGAAACTCTGCCATTGTGCTGGAGGCGCGCAATCAGTCCGTCGAAAGCCGGGCCTTTACCTCCGGCAAACTCGACAGTAAAAATGGCGTGTCTGTTAAATACGGCATGATCGAAACGCGTATTCGCGTTCCCAACCTTGCCACGGGCTTGTGGCCTGCGTTTTGGTTGTTGGGTACAAGCACGTCACCCTGGCCCGCCAAAGGCGAGATTGACATGATGGAGATGGGCCACAAGCAGTCTTACATCGATGCCGAGTTCGCCGGTGCAAACATCAACAACTTTGTTGGCTCTAACGCCATTTTTTACGCGGACGCCGCCTGCGTGCCGGCCAACCCAACCTGCGCCGCCAGCACCGCGTTTGAAACCGATAACGCTTATTTAGCAAGCACATCGCTGGCCGATCGGTTTGTAACCTATCGGCTGTATTGGACCGATCAATCGTTGCGTTTCTCGGTGGTTGATAACGGCACAGAGTACGACATGTACGATTCGCCGATTCCTGTCACTGAAGAGTCGAGCGAATTTCGCCAACCGTTTTACCTGTTGATGAACTTGGCAGTGGGCGGCAACTTTACCGACGCGCTGCAAAACGCTCAGGTGACCGCGCCCTTGCCCGCTAAAATGTACATCGACTATGTACGGGTCTATGAGTACAACGGCCTGGGCGAAGTGACTCTGGGCAACCCCTCCGAGCCCGAAACCGGTACCTTTGGTGTCTTTAGCGATCGCACCGATACCAGCCGCTCACTGGCAAGCGGCGAAACCTCAGATATTTATATCTGGAGCACCAACTCGTTGGTTGGCGGCAACGAACAACCGTTAGAAGGCTCCGAGGTAATTTCGTGGGACTACACGGCCCCCGGCCAATGGTTTGGTGGTGGTGTGCAATCGCGCCAGCCGCTGGACATGAGTAATTTCGCCGAGGGTGACCTAAGCTTTAGCATTAAAGTCCCGGCGAATGTCGGCTTCCGCATTGGTATCACCGACACTTACACCAACGAGCATTACATCGACTTCCCAGCGGGTGAAGAAAAATACGGGCTAGTACGCAACGGCGGCTGGAGCCAGGTCACTATCCCTGTGGAAGAGCTAACCGGTGAGCTTATTGCCCTGCAATCGGTCAGCTATCCATTCGCCATACTCAGCACGCCCACAACACCGTCAAGCAACGTTGCGATCGCGATTGACGATATTGTTTGGCAAGGCGGAGGCGATGCTAACACCGGCGGTGGAAACGACGACGATAACGACGGCGTCGACAATGGCACCGATCAATGCCCCGGTACCGCCAGCGGTGTGCAGGTCAACGCCCTGGGGTGCGCCACCACTGACGCGCAAATTGAAGCTGAAGATTACAACAACTTTATGGACGCCGATGTGGGCAACAATGGTGGTGCCTATCGCACGGACGATGTCGATATAGAAGCGAGCACCGACGACGGTGGCGGCTTTAACGTCGGCTGGACTGTCTCGGGCGAATGGCTCGAGTACGACACCAACCTGGCGCCCGGAACATACCAGGTCAGCGCTCGCGTTGCGTCACTTAATGGCGGTGGGCAATTTACCCTCAGCGAAGGTGGCGACTCAGTCTCGGCCAATGTCGCCGCTACCGGTGGCTGGCAAACCTGGCAAACCGTCACCCTTGGCGAGTTGCAAGTTAACGCCGACGCAAGCCTGCGCCTGGATGTGCAAACGGGCGACTTCAACCTCAACTGGGTGCGCCTCGAGCAAACCTCTGGCAACGATGATGGCGGTGACCCGACACCTCCTGCCGGCCCTTACGGGGTAGCGCAAAGCTCGGCCGATACGTTGGCGTTTTATGTCCAGTCGTCCTCTTGGGCTGATATTCATTACAGCGTCAATGGCGGTGGTCAGCAAAACGTACGTATGACCCAGGCAAACGGCGAAAACACCTATCCGGTGAGTGGTCTATCGGCAGGGGACACCCTAAGCTACAACTTCACCTACTGGGATGCAGACGCCAACATGGCCGTCGATACCCCAACACAGACTGTCTCCGTACAGTAAGTGTTGCTCCCCAAGCGGCACCTTCCGGTGCCGCTTTATTAATAATTTGCGCCTAAACACAAGCTAACGTCAGGGCGCCTGCTGTGAGCAATAAAAGGCTCCATAATTACACGCCCATGTTTACCGGGTATGGTTTACTGCCTCTGGCGTATTCAGCTAGCACAGGTTCCACCGCTTTGTTATTCAATATCTCCGCTTGTCACCGCCCGCTGTCTATTTGTTATGTAGGTTTTTTACCGCTGACATGGCCGCGTAAACGGCCAAAGCGTAGGTTTAGCTTTAATTTTGAGGATCGGAAGGTCAAAAACGGTAATAAAAACTAGCCAAATCTTAGATGTTTTTGTTATAGCGCTAGCTAAAATTCGGCTAAAAAGCTCGTTTTTTGTACAAATTTAGGTCTGAAACGGCCAAAAAGTGAAAAAAGTCGGTTTTTTTGCAAAAAATTTTAAAAAAAGTCATTTCTGTAATAATAAATTAACAATAGCGTGCTTAGGCCGGTGATATTCTTTATACCAATGGTGCAGAAACAGTTTACCGGCTGCGCCCATTTGAAGTCGGGGATGTCCCCCAGAGATGATGAGGATTTGAGCATGAAAACACTTCTAACCAATAAAGTGCTCGGTTCACTGGCGATTCTGGCAGTAGTGCTGCCTTTTTCTAGCAGTGCGAGCTCCATGTACCAACCCGCTCAGTTTGGTGATGCGGTCGACCAGGTTAGCCAAAAAGTGGTTATCCCGGAAGAAATGCGCCAAGAGCAGCGCACTATTTCAGTGTACTGCCAAGCGGACATCGCCGCCACTGGCGTAACCAGTAATGTAAGCTGTTTTGATAAAGCCGCTTACGATGACCTGCAAGGGCAAACCCAACGCGCCATCGAAGGGCTAAGCTTTTCGCCTGCGCAAGTGGATGGCACCGCCGTGCCGGTGCGCATGACCTTTCGCGTGGTTTACTCGCGCAACGACAGCCAGCCCAATGTGGTGATGCTGCCGAACCTGGGTACGTTACAGCGTGAATACGGTGTCAGCTACGTTGCCCCGCAAGAGCGTTTAGATCAGGCCGATTGGTACAGCGCCTACGCCGCGGATGGTAAGGCGCAGGGCAAACCATTTTTTAATGAAGGTCAGTTAGCGCGTATTGTTGGCGAGGTGAATGCCGACGGTGAAGTTCGCGCGGTTAAAACCGTCGAGGCCCGTGGCCGCACCCGCCGCGATGCCAAAGTGGTTGAAGGCGCGTTAAAAAATTCTCGCTTTATCCCGGGTTTTGTCGGTGATGACGCGGTGGATATGCACTACATTGCCGTGCTGAATTACCCCGAGAACGATTAATGTTCTTTTAGCCTAAGGGCTAGCTCCTGTCGTAAAAGCCACCTACGGGTGGCTTTTTTTATGCTCGCCGTTATACCGGCTGTATTAGGCAAGCTCGATACAGGCGCGCTCGCGTGAGCTGCGCTCTAGCACATCAAGCAGGCCCACCGTCACCAGTGCCTGTTCGGGTTTGACTAAAAGATTGTCGCCCTGCTTTAGATGGCAGTAAACATTGTCGTAAAAGTACAGGTAATTGCCGGCCACCGTCGGGTAGCCTTCGCGGCCGCTATCGGTGTGAATGTGACCCCATTGGTGGGGCTCTTCATCGGCCCAGTTTAAGCCCTGAGGTATGGTGCCCTCCGCCAACCGGCTTTCTTGTACATCGCCCAGCGGTTTAAGGTAAGAGCCTTTATCGCCGTGAATCACATACGCAGGCGCCGGCTCACGCGCGAGCATGCTCGCTTTAAGTAGGCATTTATGGCCGGGGTAATCGAGCCGCACATCAAAGTAGTCGCAGGTTTGGGCGCCGTCACGCTCTATGCGTAAGTCGGCATACACTGAGTTGGGCAAACCAAACAGCGTTAAGCACTCGTCAATTAAGTGTGAGCCTAAATCGTACAGTAAGCCGGCTCCGGGGCCGGGCTCTTCCTTCCATTTTTTGGGGCCGGGCGCGGGCCGAAACCGATCAATCGTCGCCGCAAAGGTGTTGAGCTTACCCAGCCGCTTCTCGTGCAATATTTTTTGCGCCGTGCAAAAGCCCGACTGCAACCGCCGGTTGTGAAATACAGTCAGCATAAGCGCTTGTTGCTCAGCCAGCTCAATCAGCTCGCGGCCTTCATTTATGTTAGTTGTAAAAGGCTTCTCTAAAATCACATGCTTACCGGCGCGCAGTGCATCCCGGGCCATGGGGTAGTGCAATGCGTTAGGGGTGTTGACCACCACAATATCGATAGTCGGGTTGCCGATAAGCTCGGCAAAACTGCGGGCTATGCTAACCTCGGGGTAGCGCTCGTGGGCGGTGTTGCTGCTGCGCTGCAGTACGGCGGCAAGCTTTAGGTGCGGGTGCGCGGCAATCAATGGCGCGTGAAACACCTTTCCAGACATGCCGTATGAGGCCAGTGCGACATTCAGGGTTTGGCTCATGGGGATAGGTTCCGTGGCAGTGATGGGTAACGGGTTAGCTAGCGGGATAGTCTAAAGGTTTTTTAGCGGCTGAGTAATGTCTGGTTGTATTGTTTGTAGTGTCGAGTTACAAGGCCGCCAGAGCCGGAGTCGGGTTTAGGCGCCGTATTTATGCCTTTATACTGTCCTACCAGCTTTGAGCCGGCCCCCGCGAGTGCCGCGCCGTCGCTACAGCGCTCAGGCGGGTTTTAGCTCTGCCATTGTGTCGGTTGGCGCCCCGGCGATGTGTGCCAGAAATCATCAAGGTGAGAAGATGTCTTTTAGTGAATTTGAAATTAAACAATGTGAAAAAGCGTTAGATGCTCTGCTTGCGTCAAGGCGGCCACCGGCGCATATTCGCGATGAATTGGATTTGCAGTACCGCATTGCGAATCAAAGCGTCGTAATCTTTGAGGTTCGCCCCGAGTTGCGCGATCCCACCAAAAAAATAGAAATTGCGGTGGCAAAAGCAACCTTTGTAAAAAGCCAAAACCTCTGGAAGGTCTACTGGCAGCGGCAAGATCTAAAGTGGCACGCTTACCCGCTGCAGCCCGACGTGAAGCATATATCAGATTTTGTGGCGCTGGTTGATGAAGATGCCAATGCCTGCTTTTTTGGGTAAACGTCCACCAAAGCGTGCCTATTAGTAGATTGACAGTGATTAAATTACGGTGCTTGATCGCACGTTGTAGGGTGTAAGCCTGGCCCCGCAGTTATATACTTGCGCAAGCTTCAATAACGCTAACAGTGAGAATACATGCCTACACCCCCCTTATCCGCTGCGGCTTATTTCGGCGATGGCGCGGTTGCCTCTTTAATGCGTACTCACGACTGGAGTCACTCGCCGTTAGGGCACCCCGACACCTGGCCGCAAGTGCTGCGCACAGTGACCAGTTTGATCATGAACTCCAAGTTCCCGATGTTTTTGGCGTGGGGGCCGCAATTGGCGCTGTTGTATAACGACGCTTATGTGGACATGTTAGCCAACAAGCATCCCAAATCATTGGGGCGTCCGTTCCAAGAGGTTTGGTCCGAGATCTGGGACGATATTTTGCCCATTGTCGAGCAAGCCATGGCCGGCCAGTCTTCGTTTCACGAAAACTTGCCCTTGACCATGAGACGCAAAGGCTATCAAGAGTCCACGTGGTTCACGTTTTCGTACTCTTCTGTCTATGATGAACACGGCAAGGTGGCCGGTATGTATTGCGCCTGCACCGAAACCACCCAGCAAGTGTTAGCCGCTCGCGAACGCAAGATCGAGAACGAGCATCTGCGGCAGTTGTTTCAGCAAGCGCCCGGCATTATGGCGGTGTTGCGCGATCGCGATCATGTGTTTGAGTTGGCCAACGAGGCTTACCACCAGTTGGTGGGGCATCGTGAATTACTGGGCAAGGCGGTGCGCGACGCACTGCCTGAGATCAAGGGGCAGGGCTTGTATGAGTTGCTCGATACGGTTTACCAATCGGGTGAGCCCTATGTCGGGCGAGCGGTACCGGTAAAGCTGCGTCGCCCGCAAAGCGACGAGCTCGATCAATACTTTATCGACTTTATTTACCAGCCGATACGCGATATGAGCGGCCGGGTAACCGGTATTTTTATTGAGGGCAGTGATGTCACTGATGTGGTGAAAGCGACTCAGGCACTGCGCGAAAGCGAAAAGCACCTAAGGCAGATGGCCAATACCATCCCGCATCTGGCTTGGCTGGCCGAACCCGACGGAACGATTGTGTGGTTTAACGATCGCTGGTATGAATACACCGGCACTACCCCCGAGGCAATGACAGGTTGGGGCTGGCAGAGCCTTCACGACCCGCAGCGCCTGCCGTTAGTGTTGGCGAACTACCAGCGTTGCCTCGACTCTGGCGAGCCTTTTGAAATGAGCTTTCCGCTGCGTTCCGGGGCGGGCGAATACCGAACATTTTTTACCCGCGCTACACCGCTGCGTGACGCGAGCGGCACAATTTTGCAATGGCTGGGCACCAACACCGATATCCATGAAATTGAAAAAGTACAAGAAGAGCTCAGAGCGGCTAACCGCCGTAAAGACGAGTTCCTGGCCATGCTCGCCCACGAGCTGCGCAACCCGCTTGCGCCCATAGGCTCGGCAGCCGAGCTGCTTAAGCACACCAGTGCCGAGCCTGTCATCGTGAAAAAAACCGCTGACATCATCTCCCGCCAGGTCGGGCATATGACCGGTTTGGTCGATGACCTGCTCGACGTCTCACGCGTGACACGGGGATTGGTTACCCTCCAGAGGCAGCCGGTTAACCTTAAAACCATTATCGATGACGCGGTAGAGCAAGTCAGCGCCATGGTCGAGAAGAAGCGGCAAAAGCTAAGTGTTGAGATCCTCGAAAGCCAACCCATCGTTGAGGGAGATCGCACCCGGCTAACACAAGTGGTGGCTAACATCCTTAACAATGCCAACCGATACACGCCCGAGCAAGGCAACATTCGCCTGCGCCTTGACGCTGGTGCCGAGCATATAAAAATCACTGTGCAGGACGATGGCATTGGCGTCGAGGAAAAGCTATTGCCACATATGTTCGAGCTGTTTACCCAGGCCGAGCGCTCGCCCGACCGGGCCCAGGGCGGTTTAGGTTTAGGCCTGGCGCTGGTTAAAAGCTTGGTCGAGCTGCATGATGGCCGTGTTACCGCGCAGAGCGAGGGTATCAATAAAGGCAGTTTATTCAGTGTCACGTTACCGCGCTCCTTGCAATCACAGGTGTCAGCGGAACCCTCTGGCAGCGGAAGCCAAACACACACACAGTCGCTCGATATTTTAATTGTCGACGATAATATCGACGCCGCTGAGGCGTTGGCCATGTTGTTAGAGCTACACGGGCACCGCCCGCGCGTTGATGACAGAGGCCGCACGGCGCTGCAGCAAATGGCAAACGCTGTACCGCAAGCGATGATTTTAGACATTGGCTTGCCCGATATGGATGGCTACGAATTAGCGCAAAAAATTCGCGCAGAGCCCGTTGCTGCCGGCATAACACTAATCGCACTCACCGGCTACGGCAAAAATGAAGACCGGGAGCGTTCCCGGCTCGCGGGTTTTGATCACCACTTGGTTAAGCCAGTGGTGATCAAAGAGCTTATGAGCATTCTGAATGGTGTTGTAAGCCCGTAGCACTGTTGCTGTATTAAACGGAATTTTATTCTACAGTGTCGCAACGTTTTGTCTGTTACCAAAAGACTCAGCGCAGGCGCTACAGTGTAACCAGAGGGGGCTAATGCACACACTCTGGTCGCGGGGCCTAATTAACAGCCTCCACACTAAATTACACGCCATTACAGATTAATATTTTGGCGCTTTTTTCCATTACACTGGTTAGATTCCCCTTTTCGGATTAATCGGAGCGGTTGGTCCGATACAAGGAGTCACAGTAATGGTTGCCCGAGCCCTATTATCAAAATTAACTGCAATGGCGCTGCTGGCGGTTGTCTTACCCACGGCGGCTATCGCCAAGAGCCCCGATGCTGATGCAATGGCGGTTGATCTCCAATCGCTCGATTGTGCGATAGCCCCTAAAGCGGCCTCCGCCTCTTTACCCTTGCCCGGCTCCCTGCCGTTGGTTGATTATGAGCAAGCGCTTTACCCGTGGGTAATCAAGCGCGAATACGCCGCGCTCGGCTGGTGCCACGACAAAGAGGTGCGCGATACCGGGCCGTTTGTGGATGGCCAGTACCACGGTACTCATCCGGCGGTGCTGATTTATTACTCGCCTACAATGATGGCCTGGTTGCTTAACCGCGAAAAGGGCATCGAGGGTGATATCCCCGACGGCGCCATGATTATTAAAGAAATGTACGGCGCCCCGGCACAAATTTATCGCGATATCCGCCGGCTTAAAACCGCCGAAGAGTCCGAATCCCTACGGCTGCAGCAGCTCTCGGACTGGACGGTAATGGTTAAAGACGCACAAGCCTCTAGCGACGGCTGGTTTTGGGGCAGCGTCTCGGCGCCCACCTTGGTGGATGGCAAACTGCAAAGCATCAAAGAAGCGGTGAAGGCGCAGCTGGACACCCGCGAAAACAACAACAAAGCAAAATCCTACGTGGCTACCAATGGCGTTCGGTTATCCGGCTTTGGTATGCCTTGCCTGCGCTGCCACGCCTCGGCCGAGAACGCGCTCACCTTTGCCAGCCTGCGCAATATTAAGGGGTTTGAGTCTAAGGGAGACCCCCTGCGGTTTCTTGACGATAACTCCTGGCGCACCGCCAGCCACTTTGCTAAGTATCCGCTATCGTTGCTGCTGGACGACCCGGAGCTAAAAGCCATATTCGATATTCCACTGTCGCAGCTGCCCTGGTCCACCCAACAACGTGTAAGAAGTGCCGCCGCCGATGCCTCGTTTAACGAGCACGATCGCGATTCGCAAATGGATGAGGCAACCTATGCCAAGCTGCTGGCCGAAACAAACCTAAGTAACAAGGAATACATCAATCAGGCTTTTCTAAACACCTTCCCGCAAATACCAAAATTAAAAGCCTCCGAGATTAAAAAGTTTCCCCAGCAGTGGCTGGATCATGTGGTGCAAAAAACCGGTAAGCCGCAGGAGTATGTCACCTCGGATAACTGCATCGGCTGTCACGGTGGCCTAAGCGCCGATACCTTTGGCACCACCATGTTTATCGCCACCGGAGCCGACTATGGCGATGGTTTTGATATCTCAGAGTATGGCGAGTGGCGCTGGTCGCCCATGGGCTTGGCGGGGCGCGACCCGATTTTTCACGCGCAGCTCGAAAGTGAGATGGCGATACTCAAAAAAAATGCCAAAAACCCAAAAGAATCCGGCTTAAAAGGCCCGCTAAAAGAAACCCAGCAAGCGGTGACCAACACTTGCCTGAGTTGCCACGGGGCCATGGGGCAGCGCCAGTTAACCCTGGACGCCGAGCAAAACGATAGCCTGGATAAAAACTTTAAAACCGATTATTTTTACTATACCGAGCAATTATCCTCGGCCGAGAAGCAAAGCCTAGAGGAGAAGCAATACCATCAATACGGCGCACTCGGGCGCGAAGGCATCAGCTGTATGGTGTGCCACCGCATCGACGGGCCAGATGCGCAAGCCGTAGCGAGCTGGAATCCGCCCACCGGTTGGGTGAGTACCGGCATTGAAGATAAAGAGCTGGCGTACCTGTTGTTTCACAACTCCACCGGGCGTTTTGATACCACCGATGCCAACACCCTCAACGGGCCCTACGAGGTGGCGCAAAAGCCCATGGAGCACGCGCTTAACCTAACGCCCAGCAAAAACGACTTTATCCAAAAGTCACAGCTGTGCGGCACCTGCCACACCATTAACCTGCCTAACATCGGCTCTACCGATACCAGCTTGCCAGTCTTACAGGCCGCCGAGGTTGACCCGGCCTTTGCCGAGTATCCGCACTCTATCGAGCAGGCAACTTTTTTAGAGTGGCAGAACAGCGCCTTCGCCCAGGGCGATACCGCGCAAAGCTGTCAGGATTGCCATATGCCCTCAAGCTTTGAGAATGATGAAAAAGACATTTCGATAGATGAGCTAATCAGCAAAATCGCCACCATAGAAGACAGCAACTACCCGGATGCCGACCACGGCTTGGCGGCGGATGAACTCGATGTGCCGTTTCGCAAAGAGTACAAGCGCCACACCCACGTAGGGCTAAACGCCTTTTTGCTAAGCATGTTTAAACAGTTTGAGCCAATACTGGGCGTAGCCCCTAAAAGCTATATGACCGGTGCATCCGAGGCCGGCGTTGATTTGGCGCTAGAGAGCATGATGCTTCAGGCGCGCAACAGTACCGTCGATATGAGCATCGACAAACTCCACTTTGCAGAAAACACCTTGGTGGTTGATGTAACCGCTAAAAATAAAACCGGCCACCGCTTTCCCAGCGGCGTGGCGTTTCGCCGTGGCTTTATCGAGCTGTTAGTAAAAGACGGCGATGAAATCGTCTGGAGCTCGGGCCGCACCAACGATGCCGGTGTTATTGTCGATCACGCAGGCAAGCCGCTGGCCACCGAGTTTTTACCCAAAGGCGATTGTGGTTACCCCGACAACAAGCCCGCCGGTTGTTACCAAGGGCATCACCAGGTGATTACCAGTGATCAACAAGTGCAAATTTACGAAGAGCTAAACCGCAATAAAGCCCAGGAGTTTACCACCAGCTTTGTTCACCGCGTGCACATCGTAAAAGATAACCGCTTACTGCCCGACGGCTGGCGCGATTCATCGTTCTTTGAGCCACAAGGGCAGGTGATGACGCAGTTTATGGAGGCCACCGATCCGCACTTTGTGGGCACCGACCCGGACTACCAAGACCAAGGCGCAAGCTTTATTGGCCGGGACTCTTTGCAGTACCGTATCGACTTGCCCTCGCGCTACCGGGATAAACCGCTTACGGTAGCGGCGACCATGTACTACCAGGCGATACCGCCGTATTGGCTCAAGCAGCGTTTTGATCAGGCGCCCGATGGCGAGGCCACGCGACGTTTGCATTATTTGGCGAGCCGTTTGAATCTTGAGCGGGAGGGGGATGTGTTTAAGCAGTGGAAGTTTAGGATTAATAGCGCGAGAGAGGTGGTTGAGCCGTAAAGGCTTAAGTGTGTTTGAGTTGAGGGGGTGATGGGTGGCCAGCGTGGCTGGCGCGCTTTAGTTTATATGCCCGTGTCGCCGGGCGTGGCGAGTTACTTTTCTTTTGTTTGGGCAAAAGCGACGTAACTCCGCCTCTCCTGCGCATCCATGCGCCCGCGGCATTAGTGCATCCATGCACGTCAAAGCCCACCCCGGCGCGCGGCCCTTCGTCGCTAAGCGTCCGGCCAGTAAGCACAGCTTACTGGCGTTCGATTACGCACAAAGCAGCGCTTTGTAAACGCTAGATCTCACCCCTCATTCCAACCGATTTTTGCGGGCCGCATCGACAGGCCGCGGCCCAGGCCGGCTTCTCTGCTACGGCATTCACCTTCTCCATGGCCTGACGATAGCTTGCGCGCACGCAGCCCAGGCTGCCCTCTCTGTCGCTCCGCGCCATTCACCTTGTCCCTGTGCGCTTACCCCCAAAAATAGGCTTCCATTCGGCTGTATCTACGGGGTGTTTAAAAGCGGTGCTTCGTGGTTAGCTTGGTTTGACGGTTTGATTAAATCGCTAGAGTTGCGTTTATTTTTGTGGCGTATTACTCTACGTTGAATATAAGATAAAAGCGCAATCGCTTGGGCAAGGAGCTGCCAGAAATCTCCGTTATTTCATCACGCGTAAAATCGTTTGTTGTATTGCTTTCGAGCGATAAGCAAGTTGCATCAACATGCGAGCCGAAAATTGGCTTAGCTGTGAAATCTTAGCGCGCACATCGGCCGATCGATTTTTATCCGTTGCTCAAGGGAAACCCTTGAGAAAAATAGCGTGTTAATATGAGCCGTGTAATATGTTGCAAAATAATTCAATGGCTTAGTAGTGTTTGCATAAAAGGTCAAGAAGCTTAAATTAAAAAATCGATTAACATGAGCCACACTTTTCCGAGACAAGGAGCAGTTAGAATATGTCTATTTCCCCTTTGTATTCAACAGCTTCAATATTTGTCTTAATCCAGTTTCTATCGGAGATAGGGTGACAGGGGGAAGTGCGACTGAGTCGCATGAATTAGCTGTTAAGTGCGGTAGTGTTCATAATTCTGTGTCGTTTCTTTATCATTAGCAAAAAAAGAGATG
>NZ_CAXBFW010000033.1:0-25136 GCF_963975215.1 uncultured Gilvimarinus sp. | reverse complement strand
GCCTTATTTTAGCAAAAAACGCCTATTTTTTGGAGTTTTTCTACAGTCTCAACGCCCGCGTAATAGGCGCGAGCTTGCGAGCGTCCTAATTGACGCGTTTGTTAAGCGACTGTCAGAAGCCAAAGGGAGGATACCATTCATCTAATTTTACAAAAACGTACACGGCTGCAATCAAGAAAGGAATTATCGCTATTAGAAGCGGAATCCATGACATTTCCTTGTGACCGGCGATTAAAGAAACAAACGGAATAAATTTAAATCTATTTGGATATTTGAATGATAGAACGGTTATCGCTACTGAAAATATCAAGATTGATGGTATTATCCATTTCAACACCTTTACGTCATTTAAAGGTGAATCTTTATCTTGTTTAATTGAAATACCCGAAAGAAGCCTTGGTATTCCTTGCCCCTCAATTACTCCTTTGACGGACACAGTTGCCTCTAAGGACCCCGCATAAATAACCTGTATGTTAGCGCCATCACCCGACTCTAGAATATTCCACTCCAATGGAACCACCCCTCCATTTAATACATTTTGGTCTTGAGAAAGAGAAAGTTTAGTGACGGCCCGACTCAACTTAGTTACATTTGCCTCTAAAATATTCACTCTTGGAGTAAACTCAATCTTCACACTCTCTAGAATGGAAGACGGTCTTATGCTTTGACTCCCGTCGTTCCAAATAGAAAGCGATATGGCAACTATATCCTTATCCTTGATCGCTTCTCCCTTATACAGCACGGATAGATCGGACGGAATGTCTGCTCTAAGCAATACATTCTTCGTAGGATGAATAGAGTAAACAAGGTTTGGAGATTTTTGAGCTGCAAAAAAGAAAACAATCGCAAGAAAAAGACCAATTAAACTTGCAATACTCCCGATAATGCCCACCGCCGGATTTGAAAAAATTTCATCATGCTGCTGGTTTTATTATCTGTTGATTCCATACGATGCATTCATTTCTCGCTTAACAGCTAATTCATGCGACTCAGTCGCACTTTGCTCTCGCACCCTATCTTCCCCAGAAACTGAGTTAAGTGCGAAACGCAAGCATCTGATAATAAGAGAAAAAAAGGCATATTTTGACAATTCCGTGTCTGAGGAAGGTGCGACTGAATTTATTTGAGCTTTAATGTAATTGTTTTTCCCGCGTGAAGCAAGAAGAGGCTAGCACTCTGATTTATATAGGAAAAATTTTTTGATCAATAATTATTGGTCTTTAGTATTCAAGGGTTTCCCCTGAACACGGACTGACCATGCCTTAATTTCGATAATCTTCTATAGTCGTCAGCCGAATGCAGAGAAGGCAGCCTGGGCCGGCGCGATTTGATCTTTAACTATGCAGAGTTTGAACTTCGATAGGCGTTGATTACTGCCCCCCCCCTAGCGGGATGCGTGGGGCACTCGCCCCAGGCCGTCCTCTCTGCATCTACGAGGCATTCACCTTGTCCCTGTGCCCCACCCTGCGGGCAGCGTTCGCTGTGCTAATTCGCTCCCGGCGAATTAGGGGTCGCTCCTGCGCTTCCTGCGCCCGCGACATTTGTGCATCCATGCACATCAAACACGCTGGCGTCAGGCTTCTCACCCAGCTTGGCCCACAAACAAAAAAACCCCTGTCCCGATGAGACCATCGCACATAGCGGCAGGACTTCGACGATTCGCGGGATGCACGGGGCACTTCCCTGTGCCCCGCCTGCGGGCAGCGTTCGCTGTGCTAATTCGCTCCCGGCGAATTAGTGAACCGGAGCTAAGCCTCGCCCCCGCTGAGCTTTCAGCGGAACAAACAAAAAACCCCCGTACTCTCGCGAGTACGGGGGTTTTTTGTTTGTTTGGTGGAGCCTAGCGGGATCGAACCGCTGACCTCAACACTGCCAGTGTTGCGCTCTCCCAGCTGAGCTAAGGCCCCGAAAGAGGTGCGCATAATAGGCGCGAGACAGATATCTGTCAAGGCTTCCGCACTAGAAATTTATGGATTTTTGCTTGGTCGATCAACTGCCATTCAATCTGTCTGATTTTTCAACGGCGCCAGCACTTCAGAGGTTCATAAGTCTTGACTAGCCCAAATTAAGGCTATTAAGCGAATCCCTATAAATCACGAGATCGGGCTTCGAAACGCGTTAGGCACTGATAAAACCCCCGCCTAGCGGGATGCATGGGGCACTCGGCCCAGGCCGCCCTCTCTGCCTCTCCGAGGCATTCACCTTGTCCCTGTGCCCCACCCTCCGGGCGGCATTCGCCGTGCAAATTCGCTCCCGGCGAATTAGAGGTCGCTCCTGCGCTTCCTGCGCCCGCGACATTGGTGCATCCATGCACATCAAACCACTGACCTCAACACTGCCAGTGTTGCGCTCTCCCAGCTGAGCTAAGGCCCCGAAAGAAGTGCGCATAAAGGCGTGAAACGGAAAACTGCCAACACTTTCGACAAAGAAATTTATAGATTTTCACCCTACTGTTCACCCCTTATGCAATCTGACCAATATTCCGCCAAACACTACCAGCTCACCGTAATCTCACGTGAGATGGGGCCTGCGGAGGGCCTGAACCATTGATGTAGAAAACCACTATTTTGTGCTTCAACACACGCTCGACACTAATAGAGCACCTCCAAACCAGAACCCGGCACCCACGGGGCCCCTGAGAGCGAGCCGAACGCAGACCGATTTTAGGGGGTAAGCAAACAGGAGAAGGTGAATACCGGGGCAGAGAGGCCGGCCTGGGCCGCGCGTGCGCAAGTATCGCCAGGCCACGGAAGGCCTGTCGATACGGCCCGCTAAAATCGGTTGGAGTGAGGGGTAAGACCCAGCGTTTGCAAAGCATTGCTTTGCGCGCAGTCGAACGACAGCAAGCTGGGCTTGCTGGCCGGACGCTTAGCGGCGCAGGGCCGCGAACCGGGGTGCGTGACGTGAAGGGATTCACTAATGCCGCGGGCGCATGGAAGCGCAGGAGCTGCCTTCTTGATTACTTCTTGTCGCAAAACAACAAGTAATTCGCCCCCGCCCGGCGATAGAGGGCGAGAATTACGCTAAACCGCGAATATAGAGCTCCTTTAGACGCGCCGGAGCAAGCTCAGAAAAGCCTTTAACGGAAGCAATCGGGACTTCGATAGCCGCTCGGCACTGATAGAACCCCCGCCCTGCTACTGGGCCGTAAAATCAATCAAGCGTTGCTCCAGCCCCGGGTGGGTCGACAAATAATCCCGCCACTGGCTATTGCCTTCGTCGTCCGCCTCGTCAATAAGCGTTTCACAAAGGGCCAGGCGCTCCGTGTCTGACAACGCATCTTCGTCGACATCTTTAGCGTCGTCAATCAGCTCGTTACAACGCATAGTCTCGCCCAAGCGTTGCATAATATCGACAAACGCCTGACGCTCTATACCCGCCTTGTCTAAAAACTCAGCTGAGAATACATCGGCCTCGGTTTCATGATCGCGCGAATATGACAAGGTAGTGGCCAGCACCGGCAAGCCGATCAGCAAGTCACCCATCGCTGTGCCATCGCCCACCAAGGTCACATAGACAAAGCCTAATACCGCATTTTGGATAACGGCGCGTAAGCTGTGTCGCTCGGCAACATGACCGATCTCATGGGCTAACACCGCAATACGCTCGCTTGGGCTATGCGACAGCTCGATCATCTCATCGGTAAAAATAATCGTGCCGTCGGGCAAGGCAAAAGCGTTGGCGCCAATGTTATCGCCCCCTTTACGAAACTCGACTTTAAGTGGCATATCCGGATACTGCGCCAGCACCGGCTTAAACTCGGCTTGTAATTGCGTCTGGCGATCGACACTCAGCTCACTGTCATCAAAGTGGGTGCGATCCAATATGCTCATGGTTTCGGCCGCCACCGTATCGAGCGTGTTTTGTGGCAGCTGAAACGCGATCAGGCGTGCCGTGGCGGGCACGCCATACACGGCACCGCCCACGAGTACAGCAATCGAGAGTATGGCCGCGACAAGCACGAGGCCCAAATGAGACTCCAGCTTATGCAGCAAGCCGGCAGAGCCGCCGTCAATACGCTTTTTTTGTAAGGCATCAACGGCGGTGTTATCGACCGTTTCAAACGCAGCGCCATTGGCAAAACGCACAAACCGTGCGGTATTGCCAAGGCGCGACGAAATATCCAGATCGTTAACATTTGCCACAATAAGCGGCTCACCGCTCGCCACATCCGACACGCTGACGCTGGTGTCACCACGTAAAGTGAGTGTCGCGTCGCAAGCTTGCGAGCTTTTTCCGTCAAACCAGCGACCTTGAATATTCACCATAGGCTCCTTTAAAAGCCAATTTCAATATCGAACAAATCACCGACCGACTCAGCCAAGGCATTTACCCTCTCGTGCTCTTGCGCGGCAAACTCGTTCATATCGCCAACAAATAAAGCACTGGTATACCTCGCCTTAAAGCTCGCCGTGCGCACCTTTGCCCAAGGGATATACAAGCCGAGGGTGAGAACAATCAAAAAGGTATTTGATACCATCAACCAAAGGTAACCACCAAACTGCCAATCGGCACGTAGCGCGTGATCTTTAAGAGTAATCGCGTTGTAATTGATGTTGGCAACCCGAACGGTGAAAAATGCAAAGGTAAATAGATAAATAATCGAGAACAGCAAGCCGCCCAATATAGGATGAGCGACAAGCCCTAAGAAGAACGCCGCCAAGGCGAACAATACGCAAACCGCCATAGTGAGTAAAAACACGACATAGTAACTGCCTACCGTAGCCGAAAAACTGAACGGGCGGGTACCATAGCCATGATTACCGTAAATAAAATGCTTTTGTTTATAGTAGGCAAACGGAAACAGTATCCCAAGAGTGATGAACCCCAACATAGGCCAAAATATAAATGCACATGCAGCACCCCACACCTTACCTGTAAACGCGAAGGGGACATTCCGGTAGCTGGAATACCGAGCGTTAAACCGTAGCGATTTGCAAATCACCCAAGGCAAAAATACAAACAGTAAAATCCCCATAATAGCGCCGGCGGTTACGCTCAGCTCACCCGCCACGCTGTAAACCACCAAAAACACAAAGGCGATAATACGACCGATTAATATCTTGACCGGGTTAGCGGTGTAAGAAAAGCTCACGTCATCTAGAAAGGTGTTACCGTAAAAGTATTGCTTATTCCGCACCTTAGCCCACGCCGAATAAATACCCAGCGTAACAATAGATAACAAAATATTGACAATCCAGATTTTAAAGTACTCAAAGCCGTTACCGGTAAACACAAAATCGACATTTCTCGGACCGGCAGGGGACTGCTGCTCTTTTGCCTGAGAGGCGGGCTCAACTGGTGGCGGAGTAACAGGCGGAGCGGAGACCGCAGCGGGGGCAGCTTCTTCGCGCATTTCACAAGCCACACCAACCCTAGCCAGCTTGTTTACGTAGTTAGTCGCCTGCTCGTGCGTTAAGCCCGACTTTAATATACGCCCGGGCTTGGCAAATAACGGGGCCGCTTGCTCGGGTGTTAAATTGAAGATCTTGGCAAAGCCTGCCTGCGCCTGAACATCAGTCACATCGGGCATAGCACCCAACAAAATGATTTTATAGGTTGGTGTAGCCATAAAGTTCCCTTTCTATTGTTGTTTATTTTTTAATATTACTGCTCATATGATAAAGGTAACTCGCTGCATTAACCACAGCGAGACCATCCGCTACCGCTACGCCCTGCTTTTACATACTGGGCAACCTGGGTCGCGCGGCAAACGCATCTCTCGCCACACACTTTTGCGGGCATCGTACAACTGTAACCGGCCGGTTAGACCATCACCAATGCCCGTCAACAGTTTTATCGTTTCTAGCGCCTGCATAGAGCCAATCACGCCCACCAACGGCGCCAGCACGCCACTGTCCGAGCAGGTTAAATTCTCGTCGTTTTGCTCATCGTACAGGCAGCGGTAGCAAGGGCTTTGTGGGTTGCGCGAGTCAAACACCGCCACCTGCCCCTCGAGCCGGATTGCCGCGCCGGAGATAAGCGGTATTTGTCGCGCCACGGCGGCGGCGTTTAAGGTAAAGCGGGTGGTAAAATTATCGCAGCAATCGACCAGGGCATCCGTGCCATCAAGCAGTGCCGTTAAATTGTTATCTGTTAAACGCGTGTTGTGGGTCTCGACAGTAACGCCGGGGTTTATGCCGTTAATGGTTGCCGCTGCGCTGGCCACTTTGCTGCGGCCAATATCACTGCTCGAGTGAACAATTTGCCGCTGTAAGTTTGTCAGCTCGACAGTATCATCATCGACCAACACCAAACTACCCACACCGGCCGCGGCTAAATACATCGCCACCGGCGCCCCTAGCCCGCCGAGACCGACAATCACCACGCGCGCGTCCAGCAGCTTGCTTTGCCCTTCTATATCTACTTCGGGCAACATAATTTGCCGCGAGTAGCGCAGTAGCTGATCGTCGTTCATATCACTCATGGCATTTGTCCCAGGGTCACCCGGTCGCGGCCAGCCAAGTCTTGATGGGTGGTAACCGCGTTAAAACCGGCGGCGGTTAAACATTCACGCACCGCAGCGCCCTGCTGCCAGCCGTGCTCAAACAATAAAAAGCCGCCGGGGGTTAAGTGGGCGCAAGCGGCCTTAGTAATGCGCTCGATATCGGCCAGGCCCGCGTTATCGGCCACCAGCGCCGAGCGCGGCTCAAAGCGCACATCGCCCTCGCTTAAATGGCCATCGGCGGCATCGATATAAGGCGGGTTACTCACGATCAAATCAAATACGTCATCGCCCAGCGCCGCAAACCAATCGCTTTGCAAAAAATGGGCATTGCGAATATTAAGCGCCTCGGCATTGCGCGTAGCCAAATCTGCGGCCTCGGCCACCCGGTCTACCCCGGTAACCTGCCACGCGGGGCGCTCGTGCGCCAAAGCCAAGGCAATAGCGCCGGTACCCGTACCTAAATCCAGCACGCGCTGAGTGTTTGCCGGCGCATGCTCCAGCGCCAGCTCGACTAACAGTTCGGTATCGGCGCGGGGTATTAACGTGTGGCGGTCGGTCATCAGCGGCAGCGACCAAAACTCTTGGGTGCCCGTTAAATAGGCGATGGGCTCGCCGCCCGTGCGGGCCTGAATCAATGAGGCAAACTGCGCTTGCGCCTCGGCGCTCAGCTCAGCCTCGGGCCAGGTGTACAAATACACCCGCGTTTTTTGCAGAGTAAAAGCCAGCAGCACCTCGGCATCGAGCCGGGCACTGTCGCTGGCAACAAGTTGCGCCTGCGCCCAGCGCAGGGCCTCTTGTACTGTCATGGGTTTACTCCGATAGCGCGGCTAACTGGTCGGCCTGATACTCATGCACTAACGGCTGAATCACTTCGTCCAGCGCGCCTTGCATTACCTCGTCCAGCTTGTACAAGGTAAGGTTAATACGGTGATCGGTCACGCGCCCCTGGGGATAGTTGTAGGTGCGAATCCGCTCTGAACGGTCGCCACTGCCCACCAGCGATTTGCGCTCTTCGGCAATAGACGCCGCAGCGCTTTCTTCTTGCGAGTTTTTAAGCCTGGCGGCCAACAGCGACATAGCGCGGGCGCGGTTTTTATGTTGCGAGCGCTCGTCCTGACACTCCACCACGACACCGCTTGGGATGTGGGTAATACGTATCGCCGAGTCGGTTTTGTTAACGTGCTGCCCACCGGCGCCGGAGGCGCGAAAGGTGTCTACTTTAATGTCGCTTTTGTTGATTGCCACTTCGTCCAGCTCATCGGCCTCGGGCATTACGGCCACGGTGCAGGCCGAGGTGTGAATACGCCCCTGAGATTCTGTCTCGGGCACGCGTTGCACGCGGTGGGCGCCCGATTCAAACTTTAAGCTGGCGTACACGTTAGTGCCGCTAACGCGAGTGATTAATTCTTTGTAGCCGCCGTGCTCGCCGAGGTTTTCACTCAGCACTTCAATGCGCCAGCCGCGCTGCTCGCAATAGCGCGAGTACATACGGAACAAATCGCCCGAAAAAATCGCCGCCTCATCGCCACCGGTACCGGCGCGAATCTCCAAAAACACGTTTTTATCGTCGTTGGGGTCTTTGGGCAGCAGCAGCATTTGCAGCTCCGCCTCAAGCTCGGCTTTTGCTTCACCCGCGGAGTCAATTTCTTCGCGCGCCATCTCGCGCATCTCCGGGTCGCCTTCATCCAACATAGACTGCGCTTCGGCTAAGTCCTCCAGCACACTGCGATAACGGCCGTAGGAGGCAATCAGCGGCTCGAGCTCGGCGTACTCTTTGGATAAATCCCGAAATTTATTCTGATCGGAAATGACATCGGCGTCGGAAAGCAGCGCGCTAACCTCTTCGTTGCGTTCACTTAATCGATCCAGCTTTTCTAAAATAGAGGCTTTCATTATTTCTCGCTTTCATTCGCGTTGTGGGGCTTAGTTGCCGCATTATCTGATGGGCTAACCAATCCCGATTGTTGCTCAATATCATCTTCAGTAATGGCGAACAACCGGTGCGATATTCGCACGGTTTCATACTCGCCATTGGCACTTGCCTCGCGCAAAGCCGTGGTCGGCGCGTGCAGTAATTTATTGGTTAAGTTGCGGGCCAATTGCGCCAGCGCTTTATCGGGCGCGGTGCCGCTTTGCAATAATTTAAGGGCTTTTTCCAGCTCTTGCTCGCGCAACTCATCGGCCTTGGCGCGATACGCTTTAATGGTATCCACCGCGTCCATGGCGCGCAGCTCGCGGGCAAACGCGGCTACGCCTTGCTCGATAATATCCAGCGCGTGGTCGGCCGCCTCGGCGCGGCTTTTTTTGTTTTGCTCGATCACCACCTGCAGGTCGTCTACCGTATACAAGTAGACATCATCCAACTCACCCACCTGCTCTTCGATGTCGCGCGGCACCGCAATATCCAGCATAAACATGGGCTTGTGCTTGCGCTTTTTTAACGCCGCCTCTACCGCGCCTTTGCCCAGCAAAGGCAACTGACTGGCCGTCGAGGAAATAACAATATCGGCGCGCGGCAAGCAGTCAGGGATATCGGCCAACAACACGGCCTCGCCACCAAAGCGCTCGGCTAATTTTTGGGCGCGCCCCAAAGTGCGGTTGGCGACAATAATGTGCTTAATGCCCTGCTCGTTTAAATGCTGTGCCACCAAGTCAATGGTTTCGCCGGCGCCAATCAAGAGCGCGGTATCCTCTTTTAAATCCGAGAAGATCCGCTGCGCCAAACTCACGGCGGTATAGGCCACCGACACCGGGTTTTGGCCAATGGCTGTTTGCGTGCGCACCTGCTTGGCTACCGCAAACGCCTGCTGAAACGCTCGGCGCAAATGCGCGCCGAGGGCGCCGGCCTCTTCCGAGGTGGCATAGGCGGATTTCATTTGCCCTAAAATTTGCGGCTCGCCTAACACCAGCGAGTCGAGCCCGCCCGCGACTTTCATCATATGCCGCAGCGCCTGATCGCCCGCGTATAAATAGTGGCACTCGGCCAGATCTTCTTTGGCCACACTGGAGTGCGCCACCAACCAATCTAATAGCACATCGGGGTCGCGCTGACTGTGCAGATACAATTCGGTACGATTGCAGGTAGACAGTATGACGGCTTCATCGGCCCCAGCCTGTGTTTGCAATGCCATTAAGGCCGCTACAGCCGCATCCGGCGCAAACGCGACTCGCTCGCGAATATGCACGGGGGCGGTTGTATGATTGATGCCAAAAGCCAATAATGTCATGCAGTCTGGGTCATTACCGATACAGGATTCAAAGGGCGTCATTGTCCAGCTAGCAAAGGCCGCTGACAAGTGGCATTTTATCACGGACTGGCAGCGCCCCGTCATTTACGGGCTACAGCCCCCGGCCCCGGTGCCGCCGGGGCTACCAAAGCATCGAGCTGACCCTGTTTTACGTTTTTAGGAAATCAACATGAAAGCCGTACAATTAACGATCTACGCCACCTTGCTGAGCGGCCTGTTTGGCTGCGCTCAGCAACCACAGCAGATCGACACCCCGGAGCCCGAGCCAGTGGCGGTAACCGAGCCCGAGCCCCTGCCGGCACGGCCCTTTACCAGCGATACCCTGTACGCCCTGCTCAGTGCCGAGCTGGCCGGCAGCCGTGGTCGGCTGGATGTGGCGCTGGCCAACTACCTACAGCAGGCGCAGCAAACCCGCGACCCGCAAGTGGCCGAGCGAGCCTACATGATTGCCCGTTATATGGATGCGAGCGACGCCATTATTACCTCGGCCGCCCTGTGGGCCGAGGCTTCGCCCGACAACCAGGACGCGCAGGCCGCCGCCATTTTGGCGCAAATTGACGCCGGCCACCTGCTTGAGGCACTGGAGCGCACCCGCCACGCGCAAACCCGCGACAATGACGCCCTGCTACAAAGCATCGCCGCCAATGCCAGCAATGCCACCGATACCCAGCGCGAGCTGCTGCTGGAAAACTACGAGCAATTACTAAGCGAGCAACCCGAGAATGTGGCGCTACTGATAAGCACCGGCTTACTGCATCAGCAACAGGGAGACCTAGAAGGCGCTTTAGAATTGGCCGAGCGCGCCCGCGAGATCGAGCCTAGCAACACCCCGGGGCTTATTCTGACCAGTGGCTTGCTGCACCAGCGCGGCGATAACGCCGCCGCCCTCGCGGTGATTAAAGAGCAACTGGACCTGGCGCCAGGCAACCGCCGCCTGCGCTTGCAATACGCCCGCCTACTTACTTTTGAGCACCTAGAAGAGGCACAAGAGCAATTTCAAATACTGGTTAACGGCAGCCCGAGCGACAGCGAGTTACTGATGGCCCTGGCGTTAGTGGCCGACGAGCGCGGCGACCTTGAGACCGCCCAAAACAGCTACCAGAGCCTGCTGGATATTAACGAGCACACCGATGAAGCGCATTTTTATCTGGGTCAGCTCGCCGAGCAAAACGAGCAGCCCGAGCAAGCCATTCAGCACTACTTAAAAGTGCAGCAAGGCGACGATTTTGCCCACGCCATTGCCCGGGCGCTGACGATTCAGCTGCAACTGGGTAACCTGCAAGACACCGACGAGCTCTACCAACAGCTGCGCGAGCAACTACCCGAGCAACACGAGCGGCTGGCACTAATGTACAGCCAAAGCTTGCTCGAGGCCGGTGAAGACGCCGCCGCCCTGACAGTGCTGGACGATGCCCTGCTAGAAAGCCCCAACAACAGCAACCTGCTTTACGCCCGCAGCATGCTGCACGAGCGCGCAGGCGATATCGCCCAGGCCGAGGCCGACCTACGCACTATTTTGGAGTACGACCCCAACAACCCCGCCGCGCTTAATGCCCTGGGTTATATTCTGGCGGATCGCACCGAGCGCTATACCGAAGCCTACGAGCTGATTAAACGCGCTCTGGAGCAGCAGCCCAACGACCCGGCCACCATCGACAGCATGGGCTGGGTGCAATATCGTCTGGGCAACTTAGCGCAAGCGCAAAAGTATTTAGAACAAGCCATGGAGCTTTACCCCGACGATGAGATTGCCGCGCATTTGGGCGAGGTATTGTGGGTATCGGGCCAGCGTGAAGCGGCCCTTAATGTGTGGCGCAGCGGGCTCGAGATAGAGCCGCAAAGCGGCTACATACTGCGCACCCTGCAGCGCCTAAAAATCAGCGCCGACACGCCAATTTAATACCCTATGCGAATCACTCAAACGCT
The DNA here is from genome assembly GCF_963975215.1 of uncultured Gilvimarinus sp. Classification (GTDB taxonomy): domain Bacteria; phylum Pseudomonadota; class Gammaproteobacteria; order Pseudomonadales; family Cellvibrionaceae; genus Gilvimarinus. The sequence goes on along the minus strand of NZ_CAXBFW010000033.1, from coordinate 13,514 downwards.
GATTGCGCTGCTGGCCATATTGCTGTTAACCCGCTGCGCCAACCTCCCCGACACCGGCGCCCCGCCCGCCGGGCCTATCGATACTCAGGCCCACGAGCAGCGCCTGCGCGCCATTTCCCAGTGGCATTTACAGGCCAAAGCGGGGCTGCGCTCGCCCGAGCAAAACGGCTCGGCCCGGCTCGACTGGCAGCACTCGTCCAGCGATTTTCAAATCAGCTTGTCGGGCCCTCTGGGCCAGGGCCGGGTAGAACTTAAAAGCACGCCCGAGGGCGTTGTACTCACCCAGCCCGACACCGAGCCGCTGTACGCCGGGAGCGCCGAGGCGCTTTTATATCAGCAAACCGGCTGGGATTTACCGGTCAGCTTGCTGGCCGACTGGCTGCTGGGCCTACCCGCCACCGAGCGGCCCATCGACGACCTTAAGCGCACGGATAACGGCCTGCTGGCCAGCCTCACACAAGCCGGCTGGCAATTAAGCTACCTAAACTATCAGGCTGTGGCCGACGTCTATTTACCCGGCAAAGTCATCGCCACCCGCGAGCTTGGCAACAACCAGCGCATACGCTTAGTCGTCGCGGTGTACGACTGGCAAGTTACCCACAACACGCCCTAACGCCCATGACACAAGCCACTGCTTTAACCCTTACCTCGCCGGCAAAACTAAATTTGTTTTTGCACATAAATGGCCGCCGCCGTGATGGCTACCACCAACTGCAAACCCTGTTTCAATTATTAGATACCGGCGACACCCTAAGCTTTAACCCGCGCGCGGATGATGCCATTACCATCAGCCCGGAGCTTGCCGGTGTGGCACACACAGATAATTTAATTTATCGCGCCGCGCGCGCGCTGCAGGCCGATATGCAGGCTCGCGGCCTTGCCGTTTGCGGCGCGGATATAACCCTGGCTAAACACCTGCCCATGGGCGGCGGCATTGGCGGCGGCAGCTCTAACGCGGCCACCACCCTAATTGGCCTTAACCATTTATGGCAGGCGGGCTGCTCACGCGAGACGTTAATGACCCTGGGCCGCAATCTCGGCGCCGACGTACCCGTGTTTATCAACGGCGTTAGCGCCTGGGCCGAGGGCATCGGCGAGCAGCTTACCCCGGTCGAGCTACCCGAAAAATGGTATTTAGTGATCAACCCTGGTTGCCACGTGAGCACTCGTGAAATTTTTTGTCACAAAGATTTGACAAGAGACACACGCCCCATTAAAGTAGCGGCCTTCTCGCAGAGGGGCACTCAAAACGACTGCCAGCCTCTGGTTAGAAAGCTTTATAAAGAAGTTGATAAAGCACTGATTTGGTTGAAGAATTTTTCAAACCATGCGAGAATGACCGGAACAGGAGCGTGCGTATTTGCCGCCTTTGATTCAGCCGCTAAAGCCGAGCAAGTGCTTGCTCAACTGCCAGCGGACATGACCGGATTTATCGGTCGCGGAATCAACAAGGCGCCATACTACAACCTGATTCCTGATTAAGTTGCTACTGGGGCGTAGCCAAGCGGTAAGGCAGCGGGTTTTGATCCCGTCATGCGAAGGTTCGAATCCTTCCGCCCCAGCCATTTTCCAAAGCGACGCGGTACCCTTGGCACGTCACTCTGCCGCTTGAGCTTTTAGGCACGTCTTATTACCTACCTCGCTCTGGCAGACCGCCGGGTTATCATCGCCACACTGCGCTTAGCGCGGTGTTTTTGTATTGCCCTTTTGCAAAAAGGGTAAACAACCCGAACAGCTGACAACAAAGGTACCTGACGTGACAGACTTGATGGTCTTTACCGGCAATGCCAACCCCGATCTGGCGCAGAAAATAGTCGATCATTTAGGCATGAGCCTTGGTGACGTATCAGTCTCCCAGTTCAGTGACGGTGAAGTCGCCGTCGAGCTTAACGTCAATGTTCGCGGCCGGGATGTGTTTGTGGTGCAGCCGACGTGCGCGCCCACCAACGACAACCTCATCGAGTTAATTGTGATGGTCGACGCCCTGCGTCGCGCATCCGCCGGCCGTATCACGGCCGTGGTCCCCTACTTTGGTTACGCCCGCCAGGATCGCCGCGTGCGCTCGGCCCGGGTACCCATTACCGCCAAAGTTGTGGCCGACATGATGGTTGGCGCCGGTATCGATCGACTGCTTACGGTTGACCTGCACGCCGAACAAATTCAGGGCTTTTTTGATGTTCCCGTCGACAACGTATACGGCTCACCGGTACTGCTTGAGGACATCGAAAAACAACAGTTTAAAGATCTGGTGGTGGTATCGCCGGATATTGGCGGCGTGGTTCGCGCCCGCGCGGTAGCCAAGCAGCTGGGTGTAGATTTGGCGATTATCGATAAACGCCGCCCCAGCGCCAATGTTGCCGAGGTAATGAACATTATCGGTGATATCGAAGGCCGCACCTGCCTGCTGGTAGATGACATGGTCGATACCGCCGGCACCTTGTGCAACGCCGCTAAGGCCCTTAAAAAGCAAGGCGCCACCCGGGTTATCGCCTACGCGACTCACCCGGTACTGTCGGGCAAAGCCGCCGAAAACTTAAATAACTCAGAGCTGGACGAGTTGGTCGTTACTGACTCTATCCCGCTGAGCGAAGCGATTCAGAACTGCGGCAAAGTTCGCACGCTGACTTTATCGCGCATGCTGGCCGAGGCGGTGCGCCGCCTTAGCAATGAAGAATCTCTGAGCGCTATGTTCCGCTAGGAACGCTCGGACAACGGCCGCACCAGCGGCACAACTTAACCCACGAAACGTTCTGGTCGCGGACCTTCGTGGATTTACATAAAGGAAACTCTCATGAGTGAAGATTTTATTTTGAATGCAGAAAGTCGTAACGACTTAGGGAAAGGTGCGAGCCGCCGCCTGCGTCGTTTGGCTGGTCTGGTTCCCGGTATTGTTTACGGTGGCAACAAAAAGCCCGTTAACATTACCGTTAGCCACAAAGAGCTGACCAAACACCTGGAAAGCGAAGCGTTTTACTCGCACATCATCAGCCTGGTTGTCGACGGCAAAGCCGAAGACGTCATCCTGAAAGATTTGCAACGCCACCCGGCTAAAGCTCAGCTGATTCACGCTGACTTTATGCGTGTTTCTAAAACCAAGAAGCTGAACACCAGCGTACCGCTGCACTTCTTGAACGAAGACACTAGCAAAGGCGTTAAAATGCAAGGCGGCAACATCGTGCACAACATGGTTCAGCTGGAAATCAGCTGTCTGCCTGCCAACCTGCCTGAGTTTATCGAAGTGGATCTGGCTGACGTTGAGCTGGGCCAAGTGGTACACATCTCTGACATTAAATTGCCAAAAGGTGTTACCTCGGTTGCTCTGTCACACGGCGAAGATCACGATCTGCCTGTTGTTGCAATCAACAAGCCTAAAGGCGCCTCTGCTGACGACGCAGAAGACGCAGAAGAAGGCGAAGCTGACAGCGAGTAAGTTAACGCTTGCAGCATAAGGCACTGAGTTATGGACACACCGGTTGAACTGATTGTTGGCTTGGGTAACCCCGGCCCCGATTATCACCGGACCCGCCATAACGCCGGTGCCGACCTGGTGTCTGAACTGGCCCGCCAGTCAGGCACCAGCCTCTCCCCCGAAAAAAAGTTCTTTGGTGACACCGCCCGTATTAACCTTGGCGGCCGCAATGTTCACCTGTTAATTCCCAACACCTTCATGAACCGCAGCGGCAAAGCCATCGCCGCGCTGGCACAGTTTTATAAAATTGCCCCGCAAGCGATTCTAGTCGCACACGATGAGCTCGACCTCGCACCCGGCGTTGCCCGCTTAAAAATTGGCGGCGGCCACGGCGGCCACAACGGCCTGCGCGACACCGTTAGCGCGCTCGGCAACTGCAAAGACTTTGCCCGCATCCGAATTGGCATCGGCCACCCGGGCTCAGCCGCGCAAGTTACCGGCCACGTACTAAAGCGCGCCCCGCAAAGCGAACAACAGCTAATCGACGACTCCATAGACCGCGCCATTAGCGCCCTACCCGACGCGGTAGCCGGCCAGTGGAACAAAGCGATGCATCAGCTGCATAGTCAGTAAAAAAGTCTGAGGTCCGATGTCGGACGTCTGACGCGCCAGGGGCTGAATTGCGTCTCGAAAGCAGTGACCGGGGTACGGGCGAGCGAGTATCGATAATTTTCACCTCTCGTCAGCCGTTTTCCGTTCCCCATAAACCATTGCCCCGCCCTAATCATGTATAATCCAGCGCTTTGCTAAACCCTCAAATCAAGAGACAGTTTCATGGGCTTTAATTGCGGTATTGTCGGTCTTCCCAATGTAGGCAAATCCACTCTGTTTAACGCGCTGACCAAATCGGGCATTGGTGCTGAGAACTTCCCGTTTTGTACCATTGAGCCCAATGCCGGCGTGGTTGCCGTACCCGACCCACGTCAGGACAAAATCGCCGCTATCGTCAAGCCAGAAAAAGTCATTGCCACTACCATGGAGTTTGTGGACATTGCAGGGTTGGTCGCCGGCGCCTCCAAGGGTGAGGGCCTGGGCAACAAATTCCTCGCCAACATCCGCGAGACCGACGCCATTGCCCACGTAGTGCGCTGCTTTGAAGACGAAAACGTGATTCACGTAGACGGCAAAATTAACCCCGCCTCAGATATTGACGTTATCAATACCGAGCTGGCACTGGCCGACTTAGAGACCGTTGAAAAAGCCATTCAACGCTTTGCTAAAGCCGCCAAAGGCCAGGACAAACACGCCATCGCCATGAAGGCGCTGCTAGAGAAAGTGCAACCTCACCTGGACGAAGCCAAGCCGCTGCGCTCGTTTGAGCTGAGCGACGACGAACGCGCCCAGCTGCGCGAGCTGAGCTTAATGACGTTAAAGCCTACCATGTACATTGCCAACGTCGCCGAAGACGGCTTTGAAGACAACCCGCATCTGGATACCGTTAAAAAGATCGCCGCCGAAGAGAACGCGGTAGTGGTGCCCATTTGCAATAAAATTGAAGCCGAAATCAGCGAGCTGGACGACGAAGAAAAAGCCGAATTCCTGGAAGCACTGGGCATGGACGAGCCGGGCCTAAACCGCGTTATTCGCGGCGGCTACGACTTACTGGGGCTGCATACCTACTTTACCGCGGGCGTTAAAGAAGTGCGCGCCTGGACCATCCCCGTGGGCGCCACCGCCCCACAAGCCGCCGGCAAAATCCACACCGACTTCGAAAAAGGCTTTATCCGCGCCGAAGTGGTCGGCTACAACGACTTTATCGAACTAGGCGGCGAGCAAGGCGCCAAAGACGCCGGCAAATGGCGCCTGGAAGGCAAAGAGTACATCGTTAAAGATGGTGACGTGGTGCACTTTAGGTTTAATGTGTAGTTAGTGATAGAGCGTCTGATGACGGATGTCTGAAGTCGGAAGCGCTATAAAACACCTAAGGGCGGATCTTTGGATCCGCCCTTTGTGGTTGTGGGCGAGGTAAAACTTTTTTGTCGTTCCCGGCAGCGAATCCAGCGCCAACTCTTCCGTCATTCCCGACCCCGATCGGGAATCCAGCACCACCCTCCGTCATTCCCGACTCCGATCGGGAATCTAGCGCCTGCTTGGTCAGGGCCACGCCAAAGCATCCGACCTCAGACATCAGTCGTCCGAACAATCATTAAAGCCACTGGATCCCGTGTCGCCGCTTCGCTCTGCACGGGATGACGCTGTAGCAAGGCGAGGGTTACCCAGCCAAATCCTTCCTCGTCATTCCCGACCCCGATCGGGAATCCAGCGCCTGCTTGGTCAGGGCCACTCCAAAGCATCCGACCTCAGACATCCGTCGTCCGACCGCTAGCCCTTTATAACGTCAAAGCCACTGGATCCCGTGTCGCCGCTTCGCTCTGCACGGGATGACGTTGTAGCAAGGCGCAGGTTACCCAGTTAAAACCTTTCTCTTCATTCCCGACCCCGATCGGGAATCTAGCGTCTGCCTGGTCAGGGTCACGTCAAAGCATCAGACTTCAGACATCAGTCGTCCGAACAATCATTATAGCCACTGGATCCCGTGAAGCCGCTTCGCTCTGCACGGGATGACGCTGTAGCAAGGCGAAGGTTACCCGGTTAAATCCTTTCTCGTCATTCCCGACCCCGATCGGGAATCTAGCGGCTGCCTGGTCAGGGTCACTCCACACGCCAAAGCATCCGACCTCAGACATCCGTCGTCCAGCATTACCTCCTCCGTCATTCCCGACCCCGATCGGGAATCCAGCGTCTGCCTTATCAGGGCAACTCCGCACTCGAAAGCATCCGACCTCAGACATCCGCCATCCGACTTATCCACCCCCTACTGCGCCGACAAATACCCCCGATACCGGTCGCGAATATTGCGCACGTAATGCACCGGCTCGGTGCCGCGCACATAGCCGAAACGCGCTTTGCTGTAATACTCTTTGCGCGATAACAGGAGCATGGCGCGCTCGACGTTGCCAAACCACACGTCCGGGTCCCAGCCTTTTTGCCGGGCTAAACGGCGTGCATCTTGTACGTGACCAAAGCCGGCGTTATAGGCCGCCAGGGCAAACCACAAGCGCTCATCCAACGGTAAATAAGATTCAAACCGGTCGCGGGTCCAATTTAAGTAAGTCACCCCGGCCTCAATGCCCGAGGCCTCGTCAAAGGGTATGCTGTACCCAAGCTCCTCGGCGGTGCTTGGCAACACTTGCAGCAACCCCCGGGCGCCGGCGTAAGAGCGGGCATCGGGCTTAAAGCGGCTCTCTTGATACATCTGCGCGACAATCAACCGCCAGTCAAACTGGTAAGTTTCGCCCAGGGGTTTTACGTAATCGTCGTAGGGCGATAAACCCTCGGCAAAGGTTAAACGCTCGCCTTGATACTTGCCGATACGCTCGTCGTTTTTAAAATATTTGTTGTAAGTTACGTTAAAAAACAAACCGCGATAATGGCGATTTAAAAACTCGTTAAGCGAGGCCAACAGCTCGGGGTTATTGGGGCGTACCGCCCAGGCGTGCTCTTTTTCGGGCAATGTGGCACCGGCCAACAAGCCCTCGGCAAAACGTTGCTCGATGGCCACCAAATGGCTGTCGGCAACGGTGGCATCAAAGCGCCCCTCGGCCACGCCCATTAATATCTCGGTGCTGGATAAATCCTCCTCCGGGGCGCTTAAAGTAAAATCGGCGCCGCCGGCTTTAAAGCGCTCGGCGCTTTGCCAGTAGGCATGCTGCGGGTTAATCACCAGGGTGCGGCCGCTAATATCGGCAATCTCATCCAGCGGCGGGCGCGGCTCGGCAGTAACAAGTTGCTCAGCCACCTTGTTATAAAAGCGGGTAAAGGCAACTCGCTCGGCGCGCTCTGGGGTCACCGTCATGGCGGCGGCTACCACATCGCCCCGCCCGGCCTTTAACCAATCAATCGGGTCTACGTCGGGCGGCGCCACCTCTACCTCTAAACGCAACCCCTGCTCGCTGGCGTATTTTTTTAGCAAGTCGTACTCAAAGCCCATCAAATCACCGCGCCACATAAAATAACTGGCGGGGTTGTTGCGGGTAATCATGCGAATCACACCGCGATCTTTGATTGCCGTTAAATCATCGGTTCGATAATCAATACTCGATTCATCAATGGTATGACGGGTTAAATAGCGGTTTAACCGCGAGCGCAACTGTTCGGCATCGATACGCATTGCCCAGGCCACCGGTCGCGTCGGCGACACCGACAAGCCCAGGGTAAAGTCCTCGCGGTACTGGCTTAGGGTCTCGGCCACATTGCCATCCAGTAGCGTCGCATCAAAATCGCCGTTAACCACCAAATCTACCAGCGTGTCCGGGTTGCCATCGTGGGGGCGCTCGGTAACATCAAAGTTAAGCTCGGGGTTCTCGGCCATTAACCGCTGCAAGGTTTGCTGATACGACGACCCCTTGGGCACCACCAGCGCCAGCTCAGCCAATTGCTCGATGCTTGCCACCGGCTTACCGCCGCCTGCGGTCACCACCCGCTCCGTCGCCCGCGATAGCGGCAACGAGAAGGCCACTTGTAGCTCCCGCTCGGCCGTGCGGGTTAAATGGTTAACGATCAGGTCGCCCTCGCCCTGCTGCAGCGCCGGTATCAGCTCGGCCAGCGAATCTTTAACAATCCACTCGGCGCGCAAGCCATTGTCGCGGGCAAACGCCTCGGCTAAATCTCTAAACCCATCGGTTGGCATACCCGTGCGTGGCAGCCCGGTATACTCGCGGCGCGGCACCAACAAGCGCAGCACGCCACGCTTTTTAATGGCCGGCCAATCGCCGGTTTCGGTGTAGTTGTTAAACGCCGCGGCTTCCGTGTTAGCCGCCTGCGATGACGCCACTGCGCTAGCGCCGGGCTCATCGCTAGGTGAGCAGGCGCTTACCCCCAGCAATAGCGCCAGGGCAAGTAAACAGTAAAAGAAAGGACGACAAGTTAAACGAGGTGTAAACAGTATATTCATACCCAAAATATACCACGGGGGTCGCCCTGGGACTACGCACCATAAGCGCGGCCAGATTCACCAGCTGTAACCGGCCGCTAACGTAAGCGTGCGCTCAGGCAGCACCCGCGTTTACACTTTTTGTGCCTGGCATTACGCGGCGTGACCCACATCACAGCAACCAATGCGGTGTAAAACGTACCCTAGCCCAGCTTTAATTTAGGCACTTTTATTTTGTATTTATCATGGAGATCATTCAATGAAATGGACTACCCCCTTCCTTAGCGCTGTATTCACCTTATTGTTGATCGCCACCCAAGCGGTGGCAGAAGAGCCATTAAGCATGGAGCTTCTTGAGCGACTGTCAACGACGGAGGACGAACTGGCACCACTAGAAGATCGAATGGCTCAATCCCACTCAGAAGCGTTTAAAGAATACGACGATCCACTGGACGCCGCCATGCTCGACCCTGCCACGCAAGATCGGCTGCTCGATAGCGCCCTAAAAAATCAGGGCATTTACGATGAGGTTGAAACCGCACTCGAAAACAATGGCTGGAGCAGCTACGGCGATTACATGCGGCTTAAAATGCGCTTCAGCACTCTGGTTGTGCATAAATTCCACGAGTCAGGCCTTGCGGTTAGTAAAGAGTCGACCGCACTGCTGGAAAAATTGCCGCCCAGCCAAGAGGACTTAGCCTTTCGCGAAAAACACTGGGAAGATATGTGGGCCCTTGAGCAAGAATAGGCCGCTGGTAAAAACTGAGCGAACCTGCGTTTGCTCCCCGGCGTTGTTGGTGACACTTTAAGTACCACCAACAACACCGAATAAATAAACAAGCTTTATGTCGTGCCCGCCATAAAAATCAAAGGCTCAACAACCGCCGCCGAAAGCAAAATAATTACATAAAACACCAACAGTCTTAATGGCAATAGTTTTGCGCTTTAACCTCTACCGCACTCCAAAGGCAAACGACAATAACTGCCCATAGCAAGCGGGGCGGCCGCCCACGTTTAACCCCTCGTTTTAGATTGACAGGCGCCCCCGCCCCTGATGATACTGGAGCACCCCATCCGCTACCGCACTGTCACCCCGCATGAAGTGCGGTACCGCCGGGCTAACGCTGTTACCCATTGAGACATCTATATGACCCTGGCACTACTCGCGATACTCGGAGGCTTTGCGCTATTAGTCTGGAGCGCTGACCGCTTTGTTGAGGGCGCGGCAGCAACCGCAAAGCACGCCGGTATGCCACCGCTGCTAATTGGTATGGTAATTGTCGGGTTTGGCACCTCGGCGCCCGAGATGGTCGTCTCCGCCATGGCGGCGCTCGATAACAACCCGGATTTGGCGCTGGGCAACGCGCTTGGCTCAAACATCGTTAACACCGGCCTGATTCTGGGTATCACGGCGCTGGTGGCGCCAATCGCGGTACATTCAAAAATTGTCCGGCGGGAGCTGCCACTACTGTTTGTTATCGGGCTGTTTGCCGGCGCGCTATTTTGGAACGGCGCCCTAAGCCGGGCCGAGGCAATAGCGCTATTAGCCGGCTTTTTCGGTCTGGTTGCCTGGAGCATTATCGCCTCGCTGCGCGAACGGGACGACGCCTTGGCCTCCGACGTAGCGCAAGAGTTAACCGAGCGTACCATGCCGCTTCGCCGCGCCATTTTTTGGCTAGCCGTTGGCCTGGTCGTGCTGATTGTCAGCTCGCGTATTTTGGTCTGGGGCGCTGTGACGATTGCCCAATCACTGGGGGTAAGCGACTTAATTATTGGCTTAACCATTGTGGCATTGGGCACGTCTTTACCAGAGTTGGCCGCATCGGTCATTGCCGCCCGCAAAGGCGAGCATGATATCGCCATTGGCAATGTGGTCGGCTCTAATATGTTTAACATTCTTGCGGTTATTGGTATCGCCGGCGTTATTACGCCTATGCCCAACCTCTCGCCCGATGTGCTAACACGAGACTGGCCCGTTATGATGGCGATGACCGCCGGGCTATTTGTAATGGCCTATGGGTTTCGCGGCAAGGGCAACATTAACCGGGTTGAAGGCTGCTTATTGCTTTTGGCCTTTTTAGCCTACAACACCTGGTTAGTGCTCTCGGTTATGGGCGTTAAGCCTTAGTCGTCGCGCGGCACCAGCGGAATAAACGTTATATGAATATAAACCATCACCAAAAAACCCACCGCCAGTGAGCCGCCAATTAACAGCCAACCACGGTCGGCCCAAGAATCCGCCAGTATCATACTTAACAGAAAAGGGATAAGCGCAAAAAACGCCGTGGCGGAAACCGATACCCGCCCACCGCAACGTTTACAACCCGTCGACTGGGCGGGCCCAAGCAGCGTTTTTCGCAGTGGCGTCATGGCCTGTTCTCCGCAATGGGGGCATTGGGTCATCATTGACTCCTTTCGGTTTTATTGTGTCTTCGTTTTTATTAGGGGCAGGCGTGTTATTGCTGGCTCGTCAGGCAGCTTAGTTTACTTTATGGGGGGGATGGGGGGAACGGAGCACGGAGCACGGAGCACGGAGCACGGAGCACGGAGCACGGAGCACGGAGCATTATGGGGGGCTTGCACCTATCCTCACAAGCCCATATACCCAATAAAATCAATGATTTAGCGCCATACAAAACCCAAAAATCCCACTATTCCGCGTCAAATATCGTAATTTGAGAGTAGTTTTTATGCGCCACTGATGGCAGAATCATGAAAAAAAGGGAAAGGGAGCTGAAAATGAAGTGGGCCTTTGTGGATTATGAGAATTTCGTAAGTTTAGGGAAGGTAGATCTTTCCAGTTATGCGCGGGTGACCGTCTTTCTCGGCGCTAAACAGCCAAAACTCTACTTTACCGATACCAAATACGACCGTCCCATTAACCTCGTAGTGGTCCAACTCAAAGCCGTTCAGGCCAACAATCTAGATTTTCACCTAGCTTATTACCTCGGCAAGTTTGATAGTGAAGCCCCTGCTGACGTTGCATTTGGCTTTATTACTGATGAAAGAGGTTTTACGTCTTCGATTGGCTACATAAAAATCGACGGTAAGCTCAGCAAAGAGACACAGTTAGCTAATAACTTGCTTGATACACGAAGCTCATTGACACCTTTACCGCTCAGCCTACAAATAAACGACCAATGAGCATCGTAAGCCTGTGCAACCATATTGCCTCTCATCTTATAATTAAGGGAAACGAAGTAAAGATTCAAAGTCAGTTTAACCAACTGGCTTCTGAAGCCCTAATGCCGCTACCGCTAACACATTTTGATTATAAAAAGTAAAGTATGTGACCTAGGTATAGCGGCCAGACAATTGGTTTTCAGGTACTCTCCGCTTATACCTGAACACTGTATCTGGCACCACACACAATACGATATTTACATTTTTGCTCTTACACGAAAAAATTGAATTCGGATGACCTCAGAATTTAACGTTTATTATCTATATCGAGAGAGGCTCCTGCACTTACAATATGAAACACTGAAATATCGCCGTACATTAAACGCTAATGAATATTTCGCCACTCAGCTATAAAACAGGCTGATGGAAAATAAATTTACTTTGGAACACAAAAAATGAATGGATTGAGACAACTTAAAAATTTTGGAAAGGTCGAAGCGGAAGATGATGCGGTGCTGGATTATTTCGTTGAGATGTCCGTCACACGCAACGTCGACAATGGCGATACCTTCCTTATTCTTGGCAGAAAAGGATCAGGAAAGACGGCTCTTTTTAGGCACTTTACTGAGGATAAACACCGTAAATTCTCCGCAGGATTGAATTTAAATGGATACCCCTGGAAAGTACATGGAGCCGTGAAAGATGACGGAGTGGAACATGTCGAGTCATACGTTGCCTCATGGAGGTACCTAATTTCTGTTGAATTTGCAAAGATCGTCCTCGGCATGACTGACAGAGATCAAATGACAGAAGTGATAGAACTAAAAAAGTTTTTAAACGAAAATTACGGAACCTCCAACCCATCAATAAAAAACATATTTTCACCTCAAGGATTGAAGGTTAGCGGTGACCTAGAGCCGCAGATATTGGGCTGTAAACTAGGGAAAATATCTCTATCCGGCCGAAATGATAATATACAGCTTGGCTCAGAGTTAAACGCACTGACAGACAAAATACTCAATTATGTTCAGAGGGTATCGGAGGTCTCCCAGTTAAGCCAAGTATTCATTCACTTTGATGAGCTAGACAGAGGCATCACTAGCCTCACTGAAGAAAGAAAAGACCTAATAATTGGATTGATATTAGCAGCCAAAGAAATACGAAAATATTTCTCGGGGAGCAACACACATTTCAAATCAGTTGTATACCTTCGACGCGACATCTGGGATGACCTGATCTTTTCTGACAAAAACAAGATTGCAGAATCAAACGCCGACTTCATTGAATGGAATCACGAGCAATTATTTGGAATGATTAAAAAGAGAATAAATGTTCTGCTAGGTGACGATTACTCCTGGAGTGACATAGATGACGGGAAGAGGATAAATCAGCAACCGAAGTGGAAACACATCATTGATCGAACCTTAATGAGACCAAGAGATGTAATCTCGTTTCTCAACACACTTTTGGAAGTTACTAAGAAAAAACCGGGTGACGACATTGTTTTTGAAAACAAAGATGTTGTCGAGGCTAGACCAAAGTACTCGAACTATTTAAAGAGTGAACTCGATGATGAAATTTTACCACACTGGGGGGACTGGGAGGTTTGCCTACAAGCTTTATCCCGAATAGGAAAACTATACTTTAAAAAAGATGATTATGCTGATGCATATGCTGGAATAAACTCGGTTGAGAACAAGACCTATTCAGAAGAGCAGTCTTTACAGGAACTTTATAACTTTAGCGTAATTGAGTACGAGGCAAGATCTGGATATGGAGGTTCCGGATGGAAATCAAAGTTCGCAAATCCTGAACTGGGGTGGGACTCTAACGCAACTAGATTTAAAGTACATTTAGGGCTCAAAGAGTATATGAAACTAAAAGAAGAGCGCTCCTAAATCGAAGAAGGCAGTGCTCGTAATTGATGTCATCAGCGAGGGTGTTCAAAACTCTGTGTCAGCCAACTAGCCTCATAGGCTAATGTGTTTT
>NZ_CAXBFW010000032.1:0-26634 GCF_963975215.1 uncultured Gilvimarinus sp. | reverse complement strand
GCCGCTGCATCAGGGGTATCATCCTGACTATCATCGGCATGGTCAATATACGAGGCCTTACATTTCACAAAATCAGTATACTAACCCGATCATTGATCGGTTAATTATTTCGCGAGTGACCTAACTAACTGGACGGAGACGTGGAAGAATTTCTGCGCTAAATCCCGGACTGAACCTTTTATTATCTCACCTTCCTAACTGGCTAAATCTTAATTCATCGTAGCTTGTCATCTTGGCAGGCGACCTTTACAGGCGATAAACCTCACGCGCTATGTGGCTTATCGTGCCACCGTTAAGCGGTGTTGGCAAGCTTGTGGGCTGGTTGGTTTTGGCCGGATACCCGGCGTTGACAGGCTTTACAGGGCACAGGATAATTAGCGCTGGGCTTGTTGGGCGCCCGCCTCGCGAAAGTGATTCACCAATCGTATCTATAATCTGGCAAGCTTTGCTTGCATATCATCTCTGGCCGATAGCGAGTAGGTCACTGTATTGGAGGCGATATGCATACACCATCCCATTCCCCTGGTTCTTCCCCTGCGGTTGTCGAGTCGTTTTTGCGTGAGGCCAAAAGGCTGCAGCGCGCGGCATGCTCTGGCGACCTTGCTGACTGTTTGCCGGTTTTGCGGCGTTTGCTAGCCCAGCGGGTATTTACCGATGTGACCTTACCCCAGCTGCGCCGGCGGCAGGATTTAGTGCAACGCAAACATACGTTGCAGTTGCTAGCGCTTGAGGCGGGCTATATAAGTTGGGCTGAGTGCCGCAGGGCGCTTGAAGCGTTACCCTCTGAGCGGGCGGAGCAGTACAACCTGGCGTTGCGCTATGCGGGCTACCCCAACCATTGGTTTTCATCGCTGCAAGAGGCCAAGGCGTTTGCATCCCGGCACGGGGGCTACCCTTTGGCGTATGGCGGCCAAGGGGTTGTGGTGCCCATGCCAGTGACACGCAGTTTTTAGTGGTAGGCCTGACGCACTATATTGCTTAGCGCCCCGCGCGAGGCCAGGGCGGGCTAGGCGTTTATATAAGCGGCTAGCTCTTCTGGCGCTCCGGTGGGGAACACGACTTTTAGAAACGCTAAAAACGCTGACACACGGGCATTGAGTAGCCGGCGCGAGGGGTAAAGGGCCCAGAGTGCAATGTCGGGGCCGCCGGCGTCGCCCCAGCTAACGAGGCGGCCGGTAGCGAGATCGTGGCTGACCAGTGAAATAGGCAACATTCCGGCGCCGGCGCCAGCTCGCACGGCATCGCGCACCATAATCATCGACGATAACTGAACAGCCGGGCTTACCCCAAGGCGCATTGGCTCGCCAGCGGTGGTTACATCCCAAAATTGCGGTGGCGGCTGACGGGTACTGCGCATTACGGCTGGGGCCGGCTGATCGTCGCTCGGGCGTTTTAAGTTGGGGCTGGCTACCACCACAAGTCGGTCGCGCAAAAAAGTTCGCCCGTATAGGTTTTCATCGGTGTCGGGGTTTACCCGAATCACCAAATCGTAGCCTTCATCAACCATATCCACAGCGCGGTCGTCGGCGGTGACCTCTAGCTGCACCTCGGGGTATTTGACGGCAAACTCGGCGGCCAACTTCCCCATCGCGACCTGACTAAACAGCAGTGGGGCACTGATGCGCAACCTACCGGCGGGTTTTGCCGCGCCGCTCGCAATGGCGCTCACGGTTTCATCCAGGTCGGTCAGCAATACCCGGCTGCGCTCGTACAGGGCTTTGCCCTCTTCAGTCAGTGTGAGCGTGCGAGCGCCGCGCTCGACAAGCCTGAGGTTAAGGCGGCTTTCCAGCTCGGCTACCCGACGGGACAAGGTGGCCTTTGAGCGACCGGTTGACCGTGCCGCCCGGCCGTATCCGCCGTATTTGGCAACCAGATTGAAATCGGCAATAGCGAGTAGATCCATGGTGTTTCACCTGCGAGACAGTGCGTCTAAATCTATCATCTATCAGTATCAATTTGAAACAAATAAAGTGGGTGTCGTCAACAGACAACAACCCAACTTTTATCAGGAGTATTACCCATGACTATTCTCGTAACCGGTGCCACTGGCCGCGTTGGCCAACACGTCGTAAACCAACTCATCTCTCGCGGCGCTGAGGTGCGCGTGTTAACCCGCGACCCTGCTAAGGCAGCGTTTCCCAATCACGTGGAGGTAGTAAAAAGCGATTTGCTCGACATCGACTCACTGCGCAATGCGTTCAAGGGAGTGAGCAGCCTGTTTCTGCTGAATGCTGTTACGGGGGATGAATTCACCCAGGCTCTTATCACCCTGAACATTGCTCGCGAGGCAGGGGTTGAGCGAGTGGTCTACCTATCGGTGTTCGATGCCGATAAAGCGGTAAACGTGCCTCACTTTGCGGTAAAGTACGGCGCCGAACGTATGCTCGAGCAAATGGGCTTTAGCGCTACCATCCTGCGCCCGGCGTATTTTTTAGATAACGAGCACATGATCAAAGACGTGATCCTGGAGTACGGCGTTTACCCCATGCCCATTGGCGCAAAGGGCGTTGCCATGATCGACGTGCGCGATATTGCAGAGGTGGCCGCGCTGGAACTTATCCGCCGCGATCAAGCACCGGGCAAACGGCCGATTGAAACCCTTAACCTCGTCGGCCCCGACACACTCACCGGGCAGGACATAGCGGCCCTCTGGTCGGATACCTTGGGACGCCCGGTGACCTACGGCGGTGATGACCCAAGCCAGTTCGAGCAGAACATGCAGGCGCTTATGCCAAAATGGACGGCCTATGAAATGCGCCTGATGGCCGAGCGCTACGTCAGCCACGGGATGATTCCGGCGGCCGGTGATGTTAAACGCCTTACCGATATCCTGGGGCGCCCATTACACAGTTATCGCGAATTTACCGAAATGTGCCGGATTGGTTTAACTACTCAATCTTAAGCGTAGCGGCCCAGTCCTGCTGGGCTCGTTCATCGGCACCAGGCCTTACATGTCACACAAGGAAAATGCCTTTAAGTAAGGATAATTGGGGTCAGATGAAACTTATCTCGCCACGTCGAGTGTGTGCTTTTATGGTAGGGATCAGGACACCGACGACCGTTATTTTCTTTAACGACTTTCTCCGGTACTGATAAAACAGGGGCACAACGGCCCCTTAAAATATCGACACAGGTATAAGATTAAACCTGTTGGTACCTGCAGCCGTATTAAAGGTTCAGGTCTTTCGGCTCGTAAAAGTCAGGAGCAGGCCGGAAGGCAAAACTAATGGCGTGCCCGTGGCTTTTATAAGGAGCGGGCTTGCCCTCCACCTTTAAACCACACACTTGATGCCCGGGCAACACAGCAACTTGCGTCCAGCGTGAATTACGGTTTGAGTCTCCGAGCTTTCCACTTTTTGTACCGTCGCTTAGCTCGATATTAACGGCCATCAGTTCCCAATCCCAAAAGGTCTCAATACGCGATACCCAAACTCCGTTCGGAATATCAATGGTAGTCTGCTTGCCACCCTTTAGGTCACCAAAACCTAGACGCTTACCGTTGTCAAAAACAAAACCAAGGTAATCGATCTCGGTGCCGTGGCGAACGATCACCTGGCGGATGGAGGAGTCAGCCTCAACGCCTTTGTACATTTGATGATCCATCGCGCCGTGCTCGTTACCGTTTTGAAATATCAACCCCGTGCTAGGCCCAACCCAGTTCACCTCATTCATCTTGATTGGTTGAGTAACGCCTGACGATGGGTCTAGCGTTGACCACATCCGTGTTGGCTGCTCTACACCGATATGAGTGGCAGTTTCAAACCGATTTAAAGCCTGGAGGCGATAGAGACGGGCGTTGAGAATACTGTTATTGGATGAACGCCCGGTGTAGAAATCACTAAAACGCAAAATCTGCCGTGAGGTTTCATCTCGAACAAAATTACTTCGCCCATTGCCAAATAAATCACGCTCGCCTTCAACCACCTGTATAGCAGAGTCTCGTGCAGCCCTATCGGCAGGCAGCGCAGTGGTCAAAATGTAATCCTGATAGTCTTTAATTATCTTGGTTAGATTTTTGGCATAAACAGGCCGGTCTGCTTCTGCAATACCAATATCGTCAGGGAACATTACGGCCTCGCGGACCAGTATAATATTCAGTAACGCGAAATCCGTAATAAGCGCCAAGGAGCCGACCCGATAATTGCTCGCCAACAGGGCTCCGCGACGCTGATCAAACAAACTGATGCAATTTTCAAAATAACGCAGCCGCGACTCGGGGCTCTGCATTGAGTTGTAAGTGAGAAGGACCTCTTCAAACCCGGACAACTCCGCTTTGAGTTTTTCTTTGTCGTAATTTGCCAACTCCCCCCGAACCCAGTCGCGCATACGCTCGGCGGCATCGTCTATCATTTTCGCGACATCGGGCTCGACTTCTTCCCAGATCATGCCAATCAACCCGCCCAGTGCACCGCCAACAGACGGAATCTTACCGAGCGCCGCAATCACGACGCTTCTGGCTGCGTTGTTCACCTTTGGGTCGGTCATCATGGTGACCACATGGGATTCGGAGGCACCTGCCCACGGCAAGGACGTATACGCAACTTTTTCCGACTTACTAAACTCAACATCACGATTTGTGTCGACTAAAGCCGGCTCCACAATCCACTTCGACCAACCCCCGTCTAAACGAAGCCCGATCTTAATTTTGCTTCTGTCGATTTCTATCCGCACGGTCTTACCAGGAGCCATGTAGCCTTTTAAGCCATTCAGCGCATCGCCGTATAAGCTATCGTTCTCAGTGAAAATCCAAAAGAAACCTGACGATGTAGTATTGTTTACAAAGGTAAAAAGATTATTTTTCATAAGTTATCCGTTTAATGTAGGTCGCTATTCCCGAGTAATAGGATTAAAAACATCCTCAATACAAACATTCTATGCTCTTTACTTAGGGCTAGAACGAAGAAGCTTAGAGAGTCAATCTACGCTCACCGCTTCAGAGTGGTTGGGGATAGCACCACTCTTTCGGGCTGCATGTAAAACGTCAGGCACCTCAAAGCTGGACAATCAGCGACACTAAAGCAAAGCTAAACTGGGCACCATTACACGGTGTTACACCTCTCGAAAGACATCAAAATAAGGATAAGCGAGGTCAGAGAAACTTATGACACAAAAATCATCACGATGGCGACAGCCCCTTATTCACTGATGAGTGGGTTTCATCAATCATTCAGCCACCACATGATGACGCAACGATGCTCGATACCGAAGCTGGTGGTCACAATAGCCACAACCCCATATACTGGCGCCGCAAGTTTGGAAATCTAATAACGATATCTAAGGAGAGAAACCATGGGACCCTCCCGTATTGCCGGCATCCGACCGGTGTTTATCTTTTTGTTCACCCTTATTAGCATTCTATTACTGGCCAGCTGTGACGCAGCGGCACAGACATCCATACAAAAGGTCTCCAGCGTTGAGGGGATTACCGAATACCGGTTGGATAATGGCCTGCAAGTGCTGCTGTTTCCGGACCCCACGAAGGAAAATATCACCGTTAATGTGACCTACCATGTGGGCTCTAAGCACGAGAACTATGGCGAAACCGGCATGGCGCATCTGCTGGAGCATTTGCTGTTTAAGGGTTCGACCAACCACCCTAATATTCCCGACGAGCTGAGCCAGCGCGGTGCCCAGTCAAACGGCACCACCTGGCTGGATCGCACTAATTATTTTGAAACCTTCAGTGCCACCGGAGACAACCTGGACTGGGCGCTGGCGATGGAAGCCGACCGCATGGTCAACTCCTTTATTAGCGCGGATGATTTGCAATCGGAAATGACGGTGGTTTACAACGAGCTGCAGCGCGGCGAAAACAACCCTTTTAATGTCACTATGCAGAAGCTGCGCTCGGCAGCGTTTTTGTGGCACAACTACGGCAACAGCACGATAGGGGCACCCAGCGACCTGGAGAACGTTTCCATCGAAAAACTGCGCGCCTTCTATAAAACCTACTACCAACCCGACAATGCCACCTTAATTGTCGCGGGAAAAATCGATAGCGATAAAACCCTGAAAAAAATTGCGCAACACTTTGGCAGCATTGCCAAACCCAAGCGCACGCTGCCCGAGATGTACACCCGCGAGCCCGCCTCTGACGGCGAGCGCAGCGTCACCGTGCGCCGGGTGGGCGATACCCAAATTGCCATGCTGGGCTATCACACGCCGATGGCGGCACACCCGGACTCGGCGGCCTTAACGGTGCTGTCCAATATTCTCTCCGACCAGCCCCGCGGCCGCCTACATAAAGCGTTAATAGAACCCGGCATTGCTGCAAATGCCGGCGCTTGGAATGAGATTAAAGCCGACTCAAGCATGTTTATGGCGTTCGCCGTGTTAAATGCTGATCAGACGCTAGCGGCGGCCGAACAAACCCTGATGGCACAGCTTGAAGCTATGGCGCAAAACCCTATCACTCAGCAGGAGTTGGAGCGCGCCAAGCTCAGTATTCTTAATGGCTTTGATAAAAGCATGGAAGATACCCAGACAATTGCCATCCAGCTGAGCGACTGGCTGACCAATGGTGACTGGCGCCTGCGGTTTTTGCATCGCGATCAGGTGGAAGCGGTCAGCCTTAAGGATCTGCAGCGCGTGACCAGTGCCTATATCCAGCTTAACAATCGCACCTTGGGGCGTTTTATTCCCACTGACGACCCCCAGCGCGTGGAGCTGCCACAAGTAGCCAGCATTGACGCTATGCTTGAGGGCTATACCGGACGCGAGGATATTGTAATGGGCGAGGCCTTTGATCCCTCCTACGATAACATCGCCGCGCGCACCGAGTTTTTTACCATAGGCAAGAATATTCGTGTCGCTGCGCTGCGTAAGAAAACCCGTGGCGCGGGTGTGCGGCTTAATATTCAAATTAACTACGGCAGCCTAGAAAGCCTAACGGGTAAAGCCCGCTACGCCGGTCTTGTCGGTGACATGCTCGGTCGCGGCTCTGAGCAATACAGCCGAGAGCAGATGAAAAATGCCTTTGACCGTATCAAAACCTACGGCGGTTACGGCGCTAACTCGGGCGGCAGCTGGGCTTGGCTGGCCAGCAACCACGACAACCTGGTGGCGGGGCTGGATATTCTTGCCGAGGGCATGAAAAACCCCACCTTCCCGCAAAACGAGCTAGATCAACTGGTGCAAGCAAACCAGGCTAATATTGAATCGGCCCTAAGTCAGCCCCAAGCTCTGGCCAGCAATGTCGCCCACCGACGGCTATCGCCGGTGGGTAAAAACCACCCAAACTACGTGCGCACCTTTGAAGAACAGCTCGCACTATTGAAAAACGTAGAGCGCCAGCAACTGGTGGATTATCACCGTGAGTTTTTTGGTGCCGACCATATGTTGGTCACCATTGTGGGGGATTACGACCGCGAACAAGTAGTTACCGCTTTAGAAAAACACTTTGGTGATTGGAACACCGGCAAAGATTTTGAGCCTATTTTGCTGGACTACCAACCTATTGATACAACGGCCAAAACCATCGATACCCCCGATAAAGAAAACGGCGCTTTCGTTGCCGTTAATCTCTATAACCTGGATGTCTACGACGAGGATATGCCCGAGCTGGTACTGGGTAACTATCTGTTTGGCGGTGGCTTTATCAATAGCCGTTTGGCCACACGTCTGCGTCAGCAGGAGGGTTGGAGCTACGGCGCCGGCTCATCGTTTGAGCCCAACCATATGGCCCCGCGCACCGTGTTTTGGGGCTGGGCGATTGGCGGCCCAGAAAACCTCAATAACATCGAGCAAGGCTTTAAAGAAGAGCTGCAAAGGGTATTGGATAAAGGCTTTACCGATGAAGAAGTGCAAAGCGGCATCTCTGGTATTTTGCAAAGCGGTAAAGTGCAGCGCGCCGATGACGAACAGCTTGCACAGATGCTACAAAGGTTGATGTTCTACAACGAGACGCTAGCGCAACATAAGCAGTTCGAAGCAGAGCTGGCCGACAGTAGCGCTAAAGATGTCGAGAAGGCAATGAAACAGTACTTTTCACCCGACGAAATGCTTTACATTAAGGCGGGCGATATGAGTAAAGCCGCGGAGCAACCTCCTGCCGCGACCGCTCAGTAATGTTCGACGTGCCCGCGCCTCCCCGGCGCGGGCACCCGAAGATAAATTAAAAATGGGTTCAGAGAAGAAACCATCGGCGCCAGGCGTTGGATTTCACAAAGCACTATTGGGTTAACCCACTAACTAAGTAATGTGTTACTAAGTGCACTTTCTGGATTAATCGCTGAAGCACAGTCTGGATACCGTTCTCTGTGAGGTCACGGCGTATTTGCTAGTGCGCTCTTTGGTAAAGGTGCCTCTCACCAGATCGCTTAGTACTGATTCGCCCCGGCACCACACGCGTTGATACTCAAACTGCTCTTCGTGAAATGGCGAGCCACCAGCTTCATAAAAGTTAATCAATAAGCGGTAGGATACCACCAGAGGCTCCTCTGCGATGTCGGCAAGACCAATCCAAACGAGAGCCCTTCGGCCCATGCCTATCTGGGCCTTACCCGGTTTATACGCGGTATACATGATGGCACCCGAGCGCTCGAATAACTCCGCACCGATCCAAACATTGTCCAGCTGAGCGCTGTCGTCCGCATCGTAGGATATCTCTAGCACGGCGTGGTCGGGGGTCTCTTCACGCACAAGTACACTGGTGACGTTAATCTTCTCGCTACGTGATGGGATGATACGGCTATTGGAATCGAGAGGCTAAAGGGCGGGTTCGTATTTTTCTTGCAGCGGCGCCATGCTGTTAGCAGATTCAGACTGGGAATTTACAAAATAATAAATACCAACTGACATTGCCATTGCGGTAAACCCCACAAATGCAAAAATATAAACAGCGAGCTTACCGAGTATTCTCATTTTTATATAAACCTTCCAGGTTGGTTAAATCTAAAGATATCGTGCTTGCCATCCTTTAAGCGGGTTTTACAACCGATAGGCCTTAACACTATGAGGTAAATCGTGCCATGGTTGATCTTTATTGGCAACCGCCGAGAGGTGTATTATTCCAAGAGGAAAAGATTAATATACGTTTGGGGTTTTAGTAACGGCGGTAGGCTAGGGCACCGGGTTATTGGCGACGTGTTTTTGCGCCGAAGGTGATTGGCAACCAACAATAGCAGGGCTTGGTGAATGAGTCGATTATTCTGCAGCGCCTCGACCATAAAAAACGCGGCAGGCTTCTGGCTGATAATCTATCTCTGCAAAGTGCAGTAGAAATTCACCTCGATTTAGTAAATCGAGGTGAATAGGGACCAGATCAACGACTAGCGCAAAACCCCACCGAATTATTCGATTGCCCAGGCTGCAATGTGCCATTCCAATTTAATCCACTAACCGCAAGTGTGCTGCCACTCTGGCTCCAGTTGGCGCCCCATAAACTGCTGATGACGCCTTCTACTTCAAGCTCAAGGTTCCAGGTTTGTGGCTCGGCACTGGTATTGGTTAGCACGAGGTTTGCGCAGTATCCGCTACCCCAATCTGAATTAATTGCAACGTCGGATGTAACGATAGGCTCTGGCTCCTGGACTTCAGGTGCCATGTAGCTGAACGCAGCAAAGGGGTAGCTCGCCGGCGCCTGGTAGCTGCCCATAGGTTCAAGCTGCGTTGAGTAAAGAAGAGCAGTGTCATTGTAAACACTGGAGGCCAACAGCTTGCCCTGTTGAATATCCAGATCCCCCAAAGCCGAACCCGTATCAACTGAGTCAAGCAGCTGACCTGACGCATCAAACTTGCTTAACACACCGCTCCAGGCAGCCAGATAAATAACGCCGTCCGCGTCAGCGGCAACCGCACGAGACGATGATGTATGGCCGAGATCGAGACTGGATATTATCGACATATCCTGTGGATTAATTACCAGTAAATCACCATAAGTGTTGGTAAGCCCATACAGCAGGCCATCTTCACCCATGGTTAAATCGATAAACTCATACTCTGGCAAAAAACGCTCGGCAACTGCCAAGTTGGCGGTAAACCGCACAATACCTTGTGCTGCGCCACCGGTGCCGGTACTCATATCGCCCACAAAAATGTAATCCTCGGTTGCCGCGATACCACCGTATGAAACATTATTAGCGATTGACCAACCTTCATATTCGGCGTGCTGCCAATCGCTACCGTCAAACACGCTTAATGTCGGTGTAAAAATACCGTTGAATACTGCAATTTTTGTCTCCGATATCGCAATAATATCCCGCGCCGCACTCCCCTGAGTGGTTACGGGGATCCCAATCGTATCTAAAAGCTCGCCGGAATAAGCATAACGGTAGATGGTATTGTCAGCCGAAACAAGAATAGAATCCTGTTCTGACCCGGAAGTTACTTCGCTCGTAAGTGTTGTAAAAGACAGATCTTGCGGCTGCTCGATACCGTCTTTAAACAGAGCGCCATCACTGTAAGAATCGCTATAGCTATAAGCGACGTTAAAGGATGGATTAGCTTCAGAGTGGATGGCAAAAACGTAAGGCTGATCGACTGTTAGCTCAACTCTTTCGACAAACTCAAACGTCACTTCAGTTGGGCTTCCCCCACCCATGTTGCAGCCAGGGCCCTCGGAAAAATTAAAACAGTCTTCAAGGTACAGCGGCTCTGTTTGTGCAATAACGGGATTGCCGACATCCTCCGAGTGCAGAGTCAGGTACACATCTGCTCCCGGTAGATTACCTCCGGCATCCAGCATATTCAGCCGAACCGCCTTTAAATCGCTGGCTGATGGCGTAAATGATTGCGCTATAGAGTAAAAACTAATGCTGGTACTCGCATCGATAGCCGTTTGCTTTTGATCGGCCTCCAGAGCACTGACCGGCGCAACAACACTGGCAACCACAATAGCCGAGCTAAGGGTGAAAATATTTTTCATTGTAGAGTCCTTTTTGAGTATTTTTACTCATAGGGAGGCTTAAGCACGACTTTCAGTATCGGCCGCTTACTAAATGACATGAGAAAATGCTTATAACCCAGTCACACGATTAACTGGCACGAAAATCTGACTGTACGCACTTGTAAGGAGGTATAGAACACGAGGTAAGCTGAAGCGGTTCCATGCTTCCTATCGATAACCCTATGAGGGGGTAATGTGCCTAATTTTGTAACCTTTGTCTAGCATACGTAGGTTCTTATTTGACTCTAATCACCACATTCTCTTTGCGCGGATGCGGTTAATATACCGTATAATCCAAATGACTTTATTATCCTAATAAGCTAAAAGAGAAAACAATTAAGGCATCACGGAATGATTAAAAACCTGTTTACCACAGACCTTTATATAAAAATAAAAAAGAATCAGTTTGAGGCCAAATGCCTTTCCAGCGATGGTCGCTGGGAAAGCGCCCGACCGGCCAAACCATTCTCTACTGAGCGCTTGTTGGTGGGAAGCTTCTCGGCGGCAGAGCCGACTCTAAAAAGCTTGGTGAAAAAAGTTACGCCCCGCGGGATTATTAAAAAGAGTCCGCGAGTGGTTATTCAGCCGCTGGAGTATTTAGAGGGCGGTTTATCTGAGGTAGAAGAGCGGGTATTTAAAGAGTTGGCCTTAGGCGCCGGTGCGTTTAAAGTGGTATTGCACACAGGCGCTGAGCTAACCGATGCCGGTGCCTGCGCACTATTGGATAAAGCGTAACCGGCAAACCTTTACGATTATTCCATTTAACCCACGGAAGGTATCCCATGAAATTTTTACGCTATTTATTTGCCTGTAATACCGTTAAGTACGACGGTGTCCGACCGATTAATATTTATCTGATGCGAGCCTTGTACGGACTAATGCTGGTGGTACTGGGTCAGGAGGTGCGGGGCGAAATTCTAAACCACGCGGGACCGTGGGATCCGGAAGAGGCGGTAGCCTGGTGTGTGTGGGCGGCGTTTTCGTCATTATCGTTACTGGGTTTGTTTCATCCGGTAAAGATGATTCCAATACTGTTATTAGAGATTTTTTACAAGGTTTTGTGGCTGGTGATTGTGGCACTGCCACTGTGGCGCTCTGACACATTAGCCGGCTCTGACGCGGAGGATATTACCGTGGGTTTTATGTGGGTGCTGTTACCCATAATTGCAGTACCGTGGGGCTATGTGGTCAGACGCTACCTGTTAGGGCGAAAGCTCGATCAGGCAACGTGAACAGGTTCAAATTTTTTATCATGCAAAATTTTAAGATCGCGATGAACTGACAATCTCGTGCGAAAAATTTACCAAACACCTGGAAAAGCTAGCGTAAATTTTGCAAAGCCAGTAAATAGACCCGCATCGAATCGAGTGAAAACAAGCACTTACAAAACCGGCACGATTCATGCCCTAGTACTTACAGACCTTTTTAATGTCTATTTTAACTTGCTAGGAGTCTATTATGAAGTTTGTGAAACAGTCGCTATTAAGTGTTGTTATTGCCGCCGGCCTTGCCACAACCGGTGTACAGGCCGCGAATGAATCTACCCAAATGCCTAAAGCGCCCACCTCTATGCCCGAGCAAACAGCCCCGGCCATGGATGTAAGCGATGAGCAAGTGGGCGATTTTGTGGAAGCCTATGTGGCGGTACAAACGCTGAACCAGGAGTACGCCACCAAGTTGCAAGCCTCGACCGATGACCCGGAAAAATCGCAAGAGCTGCAACAGGAAGCTCAAACAGAGATGACCTCGGCCATTACCGAGACGGGTTTAAGCCTGGACGAGTACAAACAAATTGCCCTGGCCGCCAACCAAAGTGAGCAGCTGCGCCAGCGTATTTCTATGAAGATCGAAGAGACCACCACGGCCTCTGACAGCTAAGCACTGTTAAGCGCTTACTACCGCGGGCAAAGCCCGCGGTTTGCTTTTGCCTTTATTGCCCCCTATAGCGCCCAGTCGCCCCCCCTGCAAAACACAAGATTATTACGGCTATAAGGCGTAGTATTTGCGCCATGACCACGACCATTGCCACCACTTATATACCCGAATCGCACCCCGAGAACAAAGCAGGTATCAGTTGCAGTAACTGCAAGGCCTGCTGCTGCCGCCTAGAAGTCATGCTGATTAGCGACACGGGCGTGCCCGAACGACACATCGCCGTCGATGAATGGGGCGGTGAGACCATGCGGCGGCTAAACGATGGCTGGTGCTCGGCGCTGGATCGCGAGACCATGCTGTGTACCATTTACGAAAACCGCCCGTGGATTTGCCGCGAGTTTGCAATGGGCTCTTACGAGTGCCTGACGGAACGCGGCGAGGGCATATGACTATAAGCCGCCCACACAATAAACCATAAGGATGACTTTGATGACCGTAACGCTTCGTATATTGACCTTATCGCTCGGGCTGATTAGCGCCGGTATTACACAGGCAAACGACTTTCACTGGCCTCAGGGGCAAAAGGCGGCGGTGAGTTTATCGTACGATGACACCTTAAACAGCCAGTTGGATAACGCGATACCCACGCTTAATAACTACGGGGTGCGCGGCTCTTTTTATTTGATGGTGGCCTCGCCGGTGCTTGCCGGGCGCATAGATGAATGGCGGGCGGCGGCCCAAGCGGGGCACGAGCTGGGTAACCACACCATTTATCACGCCTGCTCACGCAGTAAACCAGGTAACGATTGGGTTAAACCCTACAACGATATGGACAAACGTGTGGTGGAGCAGATGCACGACGAGATCGTCGTCACCAACAGCGTGCTGCACGCCATTGACGGCAAAACCGAGCGCACCTTTACCCCGCCCTGTGGCGATGTAGAAACCAGCAACGGTAACTATATTCCAGCGGTGCGCGACTTGTTTGTTGCCATTAAGGGCGACGACGAGCAATTGCCAGATAACTTTGCCACGGTGGCACTGCCCAACGGCCAGAGCGGAGATGAGCTAATCGCCTACGTGCAGCAAGCCGCGCAGCAGCACCAACTGATTAACATCATTTTTCACGGTATCGGCGGCGATCACCTAGCGGTATCGAGCGAAGCCCACGAAGCTTTGGTTAAATACCTCGCTGACAACCAAGATACCTATTGGAGCGACACCTACCTAACCATAATGACCCATGCGAAAGGACAGCTAGGCCTGTAACCGGCCGGCTTACCGTTAAAACCTAATTGCCAAGCCCGGCCGGGGCGGTACAACCAATTGCTGACAGCGGCAATTGGTTGTTTTATAATCACCCACCCCCTATGCCAACCCGTTAAAATGCGATGATTCAGCCGGCCTCATTTTTTAGCTCTATCGCACCCGTTAAAACCTTTAACGAGGCGGCGCCATCGGGCCTGGCACGACCAGCACTTAAGGCCGCTTCGCCGGTCATTGAACGTATCGAACGGCCCGCGCCAAGCCGGATAACCGAACACGACAACCGCGACCCACAGAGCCCGGAGCCGAGCCCGCAAGCGCGCGACTTTATCGATACGATATTAACGGATGGTCAATTTTTACCCCTGACAGGCTCAGAGCCACCGCCGTTTAAGCAACAGGCGGGCTCGCACAGTGGCAGCAACCAAAACCACTCTTTAAGCGACCCAAATTCGCGGAGATCAACCGATATAAGCGCCGTGCGCGCCGCCGCCGAGGCATGGCAACAAGCCGCGCCAAACAGGCTGGACAGCACCGGCTTGCCACCGGGCATAACCACTTATTTAACGGTACAAACCGGTGGCACACCGGCGCTTGGGTTATCGCTGTTTGCCTAAATTACCCACTACCAATATCAATAGACAATAAAAAGCAGGATGCCCCATGACAGAGTACGAGATCGTTTATCTATCCAGTGAGTATTTAAACCGCACCTGGGAGGTGATGCAGTTTTGGGCCAGCGTATCTTTTGGGTTTATTGCGTTATCGCACTTAGGAGCCAAACATTTAAACTGGTTAACCACGTGTATCGTCACCACACTCTACATTGTCTTTACGTTATTTGTGATGAATATCTTTAGGGTGAACGGCGAGGTGGGCGATGGCTTTTTAACCGAGTTAAAGGCGCTGGAAAATTTAGGGCCAGGCGCGCAGGCGATTGTCGCATCGGCCCCCACCGCCCTTGGGATGGCAGCGATTATCTCAACGTTTTTTGGTTTGTTTATCGCCAGCGTGGCGTTTTTATGGCTTAGCTTTTGGCGCGTTCGAAAAACGGCCTAGCCGAACTCGTTTGTGTTTGCCGAGGCGCAAATACGCCAAAGCACTGGCGTACATAAGGCACGTTTTTTATTAGCCGATAACTTAACGTGCAGCCGATAACAGTAAAGCTTATCACGGCTAATAGCTCGACAACCGGACCTAACTGCAAATCGTGTAGCCAGTAAACAGCCAATACAATTAAGCTTTGATGCATTATGTAATAGCAGTAAACCGCACGATTTGCCGATTGCATAACACGGGACGGTCGGGCTAAGTAGGCGCAGGCGTAACCCACCACGGCCATAATCCAAAACCAACTATTGGCGGACCACACGGCGCCGCGCACGGTGCCCTCAACTGGTTGAAGTAATGGCAGATATTGACCAAGCTCGCCGCCTTGCCGATAAAACAAAACACAGGTAAAGCTGCCCGCTGCCAGCAACAATGACACCAATCTAAGCGCTTTAATGGCCTCCCACAGGCGCGTGGTACGCACCAACGCAAACCCCAGCAGAAACACGGTAAAATAGCGAGCGTGATTACTCCAGTCATCCACCAGTTTATGGGTGGTGGGAAAGCGCTCCCACAGCCATTCACCCAGCGCGAAAAATACCAATACCGGGCCGATCAGCAAAATTGCTAACGGCATTTTACGGGCAACAGTGTTAGCGACCTGCACCACGGGTTTGAGCTTAAGCAGCGGATACATCAGCCATATCACCGCAATATAAACGAACAAATAGGGCAGGTACCAGAGGTGGTTCCAGATTACGTTCGATCCCGCAAAGCGCAAGTACACGGGTGGGAGCGCGTCCCCAAAGCCTAAGGGAAACCCGAGGTAATGACGCCAGAAGCTAAGGTACGTCATATCGGGTATGGCCCCGGCCATTTTCGACTGCACATACGCCTGGGGCGCAACAATCACTAAACTGCCAAAAGTAAGGGGGAACAGCAATTTTCGCGCACTTGCCATCAAAAAGCCCACACCATTGTCGCGATGCAACTGATACGATATGGCAGCCCCACTGATCATAAACAGCAGCGGCATCCGCCACTGATTGGACCAGAGCATCAATGGCTGCAATGCCTCACTCTGGTAAGCACTTTTAATATGCCAACCCCAATCAGCTACGTAGGCCATTCCCACGTGATATAAAATCAATAAAGCAAAAGCCACTACCCGTAGCCAATCTAACTCATAACGGCGCCGCTCGGCCCAATGTTGCTGAGAATCCAAAGTGCTCATGTTTTTACCCTGAAAAAAGCGTGTACACTAATTGCGGGGCGCCATACCCTTTGCGGTGGACCTTCCAGCTCTAGTGCTACGCGTTGACTGTCGAACTATTGTGCTGCGAGCCCAAACCAATATGTACCGCTAAGTGATTGATTTACTTAGCACTGTGATAAACGGCAGCACACAGGGACGAAACCATAGGATCTTTGCGTGGATAACACTCAGCCTTTGCAGACAAGACTCAAACAACACCTTCTTGCGCACCAACGCGGCTGGGCCGTCAGCCTTTTATTAGGCTGGGCTCTGGTAAATACCCTGCTGTTAGCAACGAACGAAATCATGGAGGCGCGCCGTGTTGGCCACTCTTTAGCAGCTTGGGAGCCTTTGGTGTGGGAGTCATCCAGTATCTTGATGATTCTTTTATGCATCTGGCCGATCGTGCACCTTCGCAATACGCTGCAACAACGTTTTAACTTACCGGCACAACTGGTAATACACATCCTACTGTCATTAGTTTTTTCAGTGGTGCATGTGAGTGGGATGGTGGCGTTACGTGAGCTGGCCTATCAACTAATGGGTTACGATTATCATTTTGGTGAGGTGGGTTACGAGTTTCTGTACGAATACCGCAAAGATGCCATGACCTACGTTATTATTTTGCTGGTTACAGGCAGTTACCGATTTATTGTGCACCGCCTACAAGGTGAAGCGAGCTATGTGGACACAAGCGAGAACTCGTCCGAGCCCTTGCCAGATCGGTTGTTAGTAAAAAAGTTAGGTAAGGAGTTTTTGATTGCGATAAGTGATATCGCCTGGATTGAGGCCGCCGGCAACTATGCCAATTTACACGTAAGAGACAGCGTTTACCCTATGCGTACCACCATGGCAGCACTTGAGCGACAGCTACCCGCCGGGCAATTTCGGCGAGTGCATCGCTCCAGCATCGTAAATATTAATAGCGTCAGCCACATCCAGCCAAACGACAGCGGTGATTACACCCTACATTTACACAGTGGTAAATCTTTAGTGTTATCACGGCGGTATCGGGATGGGTTTAGATCTTCCCTAAGTTGATAAGCACGGTTAGGGGTTTGGCTCCGCTCCAAACCCCGTAACAACCCTAATGCGTTAGCCGGCTTTTACCCCCGCCTCTATGCGTTTACCAATATCGGCGTCAATGTTTTTCCAGTACTCAAATGCGCGCTCTAACACCGGCGGACTCACGCCATCTAACAAGTGCCCAACCACGTTATTGACCAGCCGCTCGCGGGCGGCATCGTCCATAACATCATTGATCAGGGTGCGAGGCTGGCTAAAGTCGTCGTCATCTTCGCGCAGGGTATAGGCTTGGCGTACCAAGTCACCTTCGCCACCCCAGGCCTGCTCGGCGGGGTACTCTTCAGGTTGTGCGCTGGGGCCGCCTTTGCTGTTGGGCGCGTACACCGGGTCAGATACATTTTGCACGCGCATAGCACCGTCTTTGCTGTAGCTGTGCACGGGCGAGCGCGGGCTATTGACCGGTATTTGTTTGTAGTTAACCCCCAACCGGTGGCGATGCGCATCGGCGTACGAGAAGATCCGGGCCATCAGCATTTTATCGGGGCTAATACCAATGCCCGGCACCAAACTGTTGGGCTCAAAGGCGGCTTGCTCGATTTCGGTGTGATGATCGGTTGGGTTGCGGTTGAGGATGAACTTACCCACCTCAATCAACGGATAATCTTTGTGCGGCCACACTTTGGTTAAATCAAAGGGGTTAATGCGGTAGGTTTCACCCTCGGAAAAAGGCATTACCTGAACCATCATGGTCCAGCTAGGATGATCGCCGCGCTCGATGGCCTGATACAGATCCCGGGTGTGGTAGTCACCATCGCTGCCGGCCATTTTGTCGGCCTCCTCCTGGGTGAGGAAGTCGATACCCTGATCGGTTTTAAAGTGGTACTTAACCCAAAACTTTTCGCCCTGAGCGTTAACCCATAAATACGTGTGGCTAGAGTAGCCGTTCATGTGGCGCCAGGATTTGGGAATACCCCGATCCCCCATCAGCCAGGTGACCTGGTGGGCCGACTCGGGCGACAAGGTCCAAAAATCCCACTGCATATCGTGGTCGCGCAGGTTGGTGTCGGCGCGGCGCTTTTGCGAGCGAATAAAATGCTGAAACTTCATCGGGTCGCGAATAAAAAATACCGGGGTGTTGTTGCCTACTAAATCGTAGTTGCCTTCATCGGTATAAAATTTTAGGGCAAAGCCACGGGGGTCGCGCCAGGTATCGGGGCTGCCGCGCTCACCGGCGACGGTCGAGAACCGGGCCAAGGTGTCGGTTTTGGCCCCAGGCTGAAATACGCTAGCTTTTGTAAACTTGCTTACATCGTTTGTAACCTGAAAGTAGCCAAAGGCACCACTGCCTTTAGCGTGTGGTTGTCGCTCGGGGATACGCTCGCGATTAAAATTAGCCATCTGCTCGATCAGGTAGTGATCTTGCAAAGCTATGGGGCCATTGGGCCCGATGGTAAGTGAGTGCTCATCGCTGGATACGGCGATGCCCGCATCGTTAGTGGTGGGTTTGGGTTTATTGGGGTCGCTCATGATTGGGCTCCTTGCTAGCACGGTTTAAGTCGTACTAAAGCAGCATAATTTGTTCCAACCCTTTAATAAGCATGTTTTGGCGGCGGCAGAGCTTGGGCGGTTACGCCTGAGTTGCCCCCAGTATGACCGCCGAAAACAGCGCCCAGTCATTAATGACGTGGGCGCCAAATGATGTCCATAGGTTTTTGGTTTTGATATACGCCAGTGTCAGTACCAAACGGGCACTGCCAATAATGATAATGCACTGCAGCCAGTTCCACTGGTAGGTGGGTAAGTGCAGCATGCCAAACATTATGGCGGTAAGTAACCACGCAAGCGTTACAGCGGGCAGCAGTTTCCAGTGCAGTACCCTGGTACATAATTGCACAATCGCCAAAAAGGGCAGTATGGTGATCAACTCTTCGCCCATTAACTGGGGAATGGTTTTAATAAAAAACATAGCCCGGTGGGGGCTGTCCATAGCTAGCAGCATCTCAATGGCGGCATTGGGCTTTACGGCTAAAAAGTTTTGCACTAGCAAGGCTACTACTAAGGTAACCGCTAAATTAGCCAGCGCAATCAACACCATCCAGCCCACATCTTTTAAGGTTACCTTAAAAAACAGTGCACGCCAGTGGCTGCCGGCCACCAACGCCAAACCGATAAGCGACAACAACACAAACAACAGTGGCGGCACTATTTGCGAGCTAATGTCGCCGTAAAAAGGTAAAGAGCTCGTAAGCCCCGCAAAACCTAGCGCCACTAGCACCAATACCAATGCCCAACCGCGAGCCGAAATTGCCACTGGCTTATTGTTATAAAAAGGATAATCGCGAGCGGCAAGTCGTGATGTTTGCTGTTTTACCTGGGTGGGGTCCGATTCGGCAGTTTGCATTGCGGTACAGTCCTTAGTGGCAAATGGTTTACAGCGTAGTAAGGGTAAGTCGGCGAATACAACTAATAATTATAGCAGAGGAGGGCCGGAAAACTCGTTAAAGGACGGCTTAAGAAAATCAAGATAACGTTAAACAGACGGCCGTGGGAGGCTGATGTTGCAGCAAATCCGTTGCTGCAACGGGCAGGTAAAATGGTATGGTTAACCGCGCGCTTTAAATTCGCGAATCAACTTGTTAAAGCTTTCGGCGTACTCTTCCAGGCTTTTCACCGCATCTTTCTGATCGCTGCGAGACATACCCGAACAACCCAGATATTCCTCCATCGCCTTAACGTAAGCTTTAACCTCGTTATTGGCTTTTACCATTTGCGCGGTAACCGCCGTGGCCGGATCAGGGAAGGCGGCAGGTTTGGCAGGCTCACTGCACGCCTGGCTGTAGCCCGACAGGGTTAAAAGTGCAACTAACGAACTGCTCAGTAAAAGTTTTTTCATGGTTCTGATCTCTTTTACAATTTTCTAACATAACGGCACCCGGTAAGCCGGGCACCTCATTAAATTTTAAAACGACCGACCAGCTCGGACATTTGTTTGGCCATTTGCGCCAGATTAGCGCTGTTAGCCGTAATACGGCTGGAGCTTTCGGCGGTGCTAATGGCCACACCCGATACGCTGTCGATGTTGACCTCGATCTGTTGGGTGGCGGCGCTTTGTTGCTCGGAGGCGGCGGCAATCTGATTGGTGCGATCGCGAATTTCGCCGACGTATTTGGTGATGTCTTCCAGTGAGTCGGTGGCCTCGTTAGCCCGGCTTACCGAGGCATTGGCCTGGCTGGTGCCGGCGGTCATCATCTCTACCGCTTTGGCCGAGCCGGTTTGCAGGCGTTCGATCATTTCTTGAATTTCGGTGGTAGAGCTTTGCGTGCGCGAGGCCAGGGTGCGTACTTCATCGGCCACTACCGCAAACCCGCGACCTTGTTCACCGGCGCGAGCGGCCTCGATCGCGGCGTTAAGCGCGAGCAGGTTGGTTTGCTCGGCAATGCCGCGAATCACATCCAGCACGGTGCCGATGGCTACGGTTTCCTGACGCAGACGATCAATCACCTCAGAGGCGGTTTTAATATCGGTCGACAGGTTCTGAATTTGGCTCATGGTGTCGTGCACGATCTCTTTACCGCCCATGGCGACTTTATCGGCTTGCAAAGAGTTGTCGGCGGTTTCGGCCACGCGCTGGGTGACATCGGCCACTACGCTGGACATCTCTTTAATGGCCGTAACAATCTGCTGGATATCCGATTGCTGCGAGGTAATCGAGCGCTCGTTCTCTTGCGATAGTTGCGACAGGATATTGGCGCTTTCATCCACCTCGGCGGCGGTTTCGGCCACGTTGCCAATAATGTTTTGCAGGCGCTCGACAAAGCGGTTAAAGCACGCGGCCAGTTCGCTGATCTCATCGGTGCCTTCAACGGGCAGGCGGCGGGTTAAATCGCCCTCACCTTCCGAGATATCGCGCAGCGCGCGCACCACATTATTAACCGGTTTAACAACGCCGGCCTGCACCAGATAAGCAAGGCCTGCGGCGATGGCGCTAATAACGATCACCAGCCAAATGGCGTCTTTGATGGAGCTGGACACAACGGCATCAAGCTCGGCCAGATCGACCTGAAAAGAGATCATGCCGACCTTAGCTCCGTCGGATTTAATGGTCTCGGTAATGATGAGGGCGTTTTCCGCTTCAACCACGCCATCGGCATTGGGGCGCGAGGGTAGCCCGGCTGGCATTTTGCCTTTGTCGGCGCGGGAGTACCACGCAAAGGGCTCGCCGTTGGCATACACTACCGCACCCAGTACCCGTGGGCTTACGTTAAGGGCGACTAACGAGGCGCCTACGGTCATGTCATCATCAAAAGTGATGGCGCCGATGCTGGCCTCCCCAAGCACCTGAGCAAGGGTGCGCGTGTCATTGATGATGGTGTCTTCTACGGTGCTGATACCGGAGCGGACGGTGACAAACGTAGTCACGAGTACGGCGGCGATACAGGTCAGTGTGACACTGAGCAGGATCTTCCATTTAAGCGATAAATTTTTCACGATGCCCTCGACTGGCTATGCGTTATTGACTCTATTTTTAATCGGGCGCGCCCATCCGGCACCAACACAAATGCAGTATAATGCGCCAACTTACAAATTCCGAGTGCGATCAAAGCAATCGATCAAGTAATTTGTTATAAAAATGTCGCCATCTCTTGGTTTCGTCTATATCCCGCTGGGGAGCCCTGACAGGTGATGCCAAACTCCATGGCCGTAAGACGTCATCGGCCAATCTCGCGTAATCTTTATATTAAATATGATTAATGCGGTGAATCATTGGGGGGGGCAGCAAATAGCGTGGTTAACGGATGCAGACCCGCCACCGGCTGACCGGTAACGATTGGCGGCTCCGCCGGAGGGTAAGATGGTAGCGCCCGGGTTAACGGGCACCCCGTCGGCCACGGTTACCCGTGACCTTGGCGAATGACACCGCCCGGGAGGCTTATTTAGTGTCCGAGCTGGCGAATAAAGGCATCGATCGCTTTATCGACTTTGGCGATACGCTCGGCATCGGTCTCGTTGGGGTCGGTAAACAACTCCATCGCCGCGCGCCACTCGGTGCGCAAACTGGCGGGGTTAATCACCCGCAGCACCAGGGTACCGGCCTCATAGTCGGCCTGTTGCATCAGAGAGGGCGAGATATCGTAGCGCTCTATTAACTCCGACTCGCTAACTGAGTTGCCCACAATAATAGTGGCCGCCAGTAAATAGTCGGCGCCGCTACTGACTTTGGGGTGGCCGCTCGCAGTTAGGTCACGCTCCAGAGTATCGCGAAGATGCTTGATGGTAGATTCTTTAATACTGTGCCCGGTATCGGCCAGTACTTCAATCTCACCCAGCCAGTTGTAGCTCTCGCCCGGTAAAAACTCAAACCCCGGTTCGCGCACACTTACCAACGAGCTGGTGTAGCGCGGGGTGACCGGCTCGGTGGTGGTACAGGCTAGCGTCGCCAGCAGGGTGAGCGCCAGCGTGACGGATGTGAGTAGGCGCGACTTTATGCTGTGCGCTAGGGTGACGTTAAACCGGGTCATGGAGACATCCTATAGTTGTCGGTAGCGGGGGTTACTTTACACTTACAAAACCTTGGCTGGGTGTGGCGTCTCGGCCCAGATAAAAAATTCGCGATTGCCATCGCCGCCGGTAATGGGGCTATCGAAGTAATCGTGCACTGCACAGCCAAGCGACTGGTACAACGCGGTAATTTGCTGTTTAACCTCAAGGTATAGCGCGGCGTCGCGAACAATACCCTTTTTGCCAATACCGCTTTTGCCTACTTCAAACTGGGGCTTTACCAGGCAAACGAACTGTCCGCCGGGCCTTAACAGTGGCACTAAACCGGGCACGATTAGCGCTTGTGAGATAAACGAGACGTCCATTACGATCAAATCAAAACCACCGGGGGCTTGCTGCTGCAACTCACCGATGGGCAATTGGCGGGCGTTAATACCCTCGTAGTACACCACCCGAGGGTTTTGCTTTATGGCATCGGCTAGCTGATCGCGCCCGACATCAATGCCCACCACCTTAGCCACGCCCGCCTGAAGTAAACAATCGCTAAAACCACCGGTAGACTGGCCAACATCCAGCGCCGTCGCGCCAGTAACCGACAAACCACAGTAGTTGAGCGCGCCGGCGAGCTTTAAGCCGCCGCGCGACACATACCGGGTTGCATCACTGGCGAGCAAACGCAACGGTTGCCCCGGCCCACACTGAAAGCTTGGTTTAGTGTGAGCCACCCACTGACCATTTAGGTAGACTTCGACATTGCCGGCTTTAATAAGCTGTTGTGCGAGCGAGCGGGTAGCAACCAGGTTTTGCGTTACCAGCTCTTGGTCAAGCCTAGCCATAGGGCGTATATATCCTGTTACTGTTTACTCTTGGTTATAAAATAGACGCCGCTGATCTCCGGATACTCGACTGGCCGAATCACGTAACCACCGCCGTGGTTGATCTGAAACTGAATTTTCTCTTCCCCTAACGAAATCACCTGGCCGCTGATGGTTTTACCACTAACGGTTTCGATATAAAGATCTTTGTGGGTGTGGTTTGCCAGGTTATCGACCGCCACATACACTTTTTTGTCGCGGTGCAAATTAATCTCGATGTCTTTTTCATCGACCGGTGTTTTAGAGGCAATATAGCGCGTCTTCCAGCTGCCAGCCTGATCACTGGGAAGCTTGTTGATATCCAGCTCGACCGGCGCCTGGCTATTTACCTTTGCGGTTAGCGTGAAATCGCCAAACAGCGCAAAGGGCCTTTCGGCATCTACATTGGCGGCGCTAACCGAGCCATTGGCGTCGGCCTCAAGAGAAAATGTATCTGAGTTCTGCAAAAAGCGCTGGTACAACTCTAGGGTCTGGGGGCCAATTTCTAAGCCCTGCAGGCGCCAGGCATCTTGCCAATCCTGCAGCTGCCCCGCCAGTAATTGCGCGGCTTGCTGCTGCGTCTCGGTTTCGCAGTAAGATAAAACCTTATGATTTAGCCCTAAATCTTTATAGTCGACACTAAAATTTAACAGGGTGGCCTGTGACGCGGCAGAGACGATGGCCGGCATCGAGCGTGAGGCGGCGCCAAGTGAGACCTCGGCATTTATCTCCGAGCGGTACATGTCAGTTACATCCTGTGAGAACTGAATATTTACCTGTTGCCCGCCACCAATCACATCGTAGTTAAGCCTGGCCGAGTTTAAATCAATATGGCTATAGCCGACGTTAATCCACTCATTACTGGCAATGGCATTACCATCGCCACAGGTAGGCGTGGCAATGGTGGGTAAATCGAGCGGATTGGCCGAATTATCACTGATAAACGATATAGGCAGCCGCACCCCTTCAAACACCAGCCCAAGCTTAGCGGGCAAAAACTGATGCTGAAGATCGTTGAGTACATCGTGCACTGCAAAAATGCTGCCGGTGACAATTGCGACTTTATCGACACTTACCGACAGGTAGCTGGCGGGGTGCTGCAGAAAAATGCCTTCGACTTTAATCTCGCCGCCAAAGGTAACTTCGGCATTTTTATAGTCGAACTCGACCCCAAACATTTGCAGTTGGCTTGAGAGCTGATCGACGTTTTTATCCAACTGATAGCTGTAATACAGCTTACTGCCCACCACAAATACGAGCAGCGCGGCCGGTATCCCTATTAAGAACTTCTTCATCCTTGCTCCTTAGCGAATTTATTGTGCTGTGCCGCGCTATTCTACCGTAACGGATTTGGCCAAATTACGTGGCTGATCGACATCCGTGCCTTTGATAATGGCGACGTAATAGGATAATAACTGCAAGGGCAGGGTATACACAATCGGCGCCATCCACGGGTGGGTATGGGGCAGGTTAATAACCCGCATACTGCTGTCGGAGATAAACCGGGCATCCCTGTCGGCAAATACGTACAGCAAGCCGCCCCGGGCGCGCACCTCTTCGACGTTGGACTTAAGTTTTTCCAGCAGCTCGTTATTGGGGGCGACCACTACGATGGGCATATCTTCATCAATCAGTGCCAGTGGGCCGTGCTTTAACTCGCCGGCGGCGTAAGCCTCGGCGTGGATGTACGAGATCTCTTTAAGCTTAAGCGCCCCCTCCATCGCAATCGGGTATTGGTCGCCACGGCCTAAAAACAAGGTGTGTTGTTTGTCGGCAAAATCTTGTGCGAGCGTTTCGATCTCGCCCGCCAACAGTAAAGTCTGCTCAAGCTGATCGGGGAGCGACTTTAAGGCGGCAATCATTTCTTCTAGCAAGAGTGCGTTTAGGTTTTGATGCTGGCCAATCGAGAGCACCAACAGCGCCAGGCCCACCAATTGCGTGGTAAAGGCCTTGGTTGAGGCAACGCCAATCTCTACCCCGGCGCGGGTCATAAAGGCCAGATCCGACTCGCGCACCAGCGACGAGGCGCCCACATTGCAAATGGCCAGAGTTGCTAAATAACCACTGTGCCGCGCCATACGCAGCGCGGCTAGGGTATCGGCGGTTTCCCCTGACTGCGAAATAGTGACCAGTAAACTGCCCTCGGGCACGATGGGCTTGCGGTAGCGATACTCGGAGGCAATCTCGACCGAGCAGGCAATACCGGCCAGAGACTCCATCCAGTAGCGCGCCACCATCGCCGAGTGATAACTGGTACCACAGGCGACTATCTGAACGTGCTTTACCTGAGCAAAAATCTCGGATGCCTGTGCGCCAAACGATTGCTCCAGCACGTGATCGTCCGCTAGGCGAGACTCCAGCGCGTTGCGCACTGCCTGAGGCTGATCGTAAATTTCTTTGAGCATAAAGTGGCGATACTCGCCTTTATTACCGGCATCGTAACTGGCGCTGGACTCTTGTGCCGGGCGATCTACCCGCTTGCCGCTGGCGTCTTCTATCACCACCTCGGTGCGGGTAATTTCAGCCACATCGCCTTCTTCCAGGTAAATAAACTGGCGGGTAACCGGCAATAGCGCTAACGAGTCCGAGGCGACAAAGTTTTCGCCAATACCCAGGCCAATCACCAGGGGGCTGCCGGAACGGGCCACCACCATCCGGTCCGGTTGGCGACTATCAATTACCACAGTGCCATAGGCGCCGCGCAATTGCGCCACCGCTTTTTTAACCGCCGCCATCAATGAGCTGGTTTCTTTTAGACAGGCGTGAATCAGGTGCACAATTACTTCTGTGTCGGTATCGGACTCGAAAATGTAACCGGCCTGTTGCAGCTCGGTGCGCAGTTGCTCGTGGTTTTCGATAATACCGTTATGCACCACGGCAATTTCATCGTGGCTGATATGCGGGTGGGCGTTGCGCTCGCTGGG
>NZ_CAXBFW010000031.1:0-30456 GCF_963975215.1 uncultured Gilvimarinus sp. | reverse complement strand
CCTGCGAAAGAGGGGCGCATTATACGCACCAATCCGAATCGCACAAGCCCCAAATTACATTATTTTTACACTTTCTTTAACGCCGGCTAAATCGGGCAAAAACCGACCACACAAACGCGCAAACCACAGGCACAAAAAAGGCGACTTGTGCCGCCCTTACTCGCAACCTGGTGTGCCAGTTAGGCGTCGGGCTTAGACGACTTGCTCCGACTACTCCAACGCAGCACCATAACGGTGGCTGACGGCAGGGTGGTAAGCGTCACCAGAGTAGCCCCAACAATACCAGCCATGACAATCACCCCCACTCCACGATATAACTCGCTGCCCGCACCGGGCAAAAACACCAGCGGCGCCAGGCCAAAAATAGTCGTAACAGACGAGATGGCAATGGGACGCAGGCGTGACTGCACCGCCTCGCGCACAACTTCGACACACTCCATACCCGACTGCTCTACATTTTCGATGGCGCGGTGCACAATCAATATCGGGTTATTGACCACGGTGCCCATCAAAATCAAAAAGCCGAGCATGGAGATCATATCAAACGACTGCTGAAAGCCGCCAAGCCCAAGAGCCTGCAGCAACGCCCCCAAACCATTCATTACCGCCAGCCCGGCAATACCGCCGGCAATACCGAGTGGAATTACCGTCATAATAAGCAGCGGATAGCCCCAGTGAGAGAAAATAGCCACCATCAACAGATAGACCACCACCAGAGAAACTAAATAGTTTGAGCTAAGGGATTCACGGGTCGCATCCAGCTGATCGGCCGCGCCGGCGATATTGAGCGACACCCCAGCGGGCACCCGGCCGGTTTCTTTAAGCCAGCCCACCAGCTGCTCACGAACCCGGGCCACACCGGTTTCCAGTGCCACCGAGCGGGGCGGGATAATATTCAAGGTAACGGTTCGGCGGCCATCCACC
Organism: uncultured Gilvimarinus sp.; assembly: GCF_963975215.1. Taxonomy (GTDB): domain Bacteria; phylum Pseudomonadota; class Gammaproteobacteria; order Pseudomonadales; family Cellvibrionaceae; genus Gilvimarinus. The sequence continues at coordinate 29,532 of NZ_CAXBFW010000031.1, read as the reverse complement.
CTACGCAATACATTGGTATCAACCGTCTCTTCTATTTCGGCCAGCTCCGTCAAAGGCAGTGCACCGCCCGAGGGGGTATAAACTGACAGTTGCGACAGAGTTTCCAGCTCCACACCCGGGCCGCGGTTGCTGTAGAGATACATATCAATTTTATCGTCGCCCTGAAAGTACTCGCTGACAAAGGCGCCGTCGGTTAAGGCAGCCACCGCAAAGCCTATATCTTCCGCGCTCATACCGAGCTCCGCAGCACGCTCCCAGCGGGGCCTAATTTGCAACATGGGCTGCGATAACGAAAGGCTAGAGGGCTGTGTTTGGATGCGGGGACCGTCAAAGATCTCCTCAGCCCGGGCAAGCGCATCGCGAGCGACTTGATAGGCGTCGGCCAGGTTAGGGCTGGATATTTCTAAATTAACACTGCGGGTACCGCCATCATTACTGCTGATGATCGAGCCACGTGAGGCAAAGGCGCGCATCCCTGGATAACTTTCATATTTTTCAACTAGCGCATCCATGAGCGGCTCGATCTGCCCGGGATCTTTTGTCTCCGAGATAATGCGCATACCGCTCGCCGACACCCCAAGGTTTACATACTTCATCGCCGGGACTTCCGTCTCGCCGCGCGCGAACGCTTCAGGCTCATCATCCACAAACGGCATAAAGTAATCCTGCACCTCTAAGGCAATCTGCTCCATGGTCTCAAGGTTGTAACCCGGTGGCGCATTCATCGAGGCAAAGGTTTTTGCCTCTTCCCCCTCTGGCAGGTATTCGGCCGGAGGTGTCAGCAACAGCACAATAGCGCCGCTGGCAAGCACCGTTAACAACAAACAGCTGATACGCCGCCTAGATGTGGCAAACAACCAGGACAACTTATCGGTCAGCACGCGGCGCCAACGCGTGTCATGATTTTTTGAGTGCAATGACAAACGCGCGCTCGCGGTAGGAATCACCGTAATCGCCACCAGCATCGAAACAAAAATAGAAGCGGAGATCGCGATGGCGATATCGGAATAAAGCTGACCCGCCTCTTCGGCGATAAACACCACGGGCAAAAACACCATAATCGTGGTCAGCGTCGAGGCAAGCACGGCCGGCCAAACTTTTTTAACCCCCTCGACCGCCGCCTGCATTCGTTTTAAACCCCGCTGGCGCTCGAGCTCGATACTCTCGAGCACCACAATGGAGTTATCCAACGTCATGCCAATGGCAAAGGCCACCCCGGCAAGAGAGATCACATTAATCGTGCGACCTGCCGCCAACAGGCCAATAAACGCTGCAATCGTACAGATAGGAATACCGACAACACCCAAAGCTGTGGCGCGAAACGAGCGCAAAAAAGCGTACATAATGGCGGTGGCCAACAGCGCCCCGAGCACTAAGTTCTTCCACACATTAATGATCGAGTCATTCACATAAACCACATCATCGGCGGTGCGCTCGAGAATCATCCCCTCGGGCTCGAGCAGCTCGCGATTAATGCTCTCTACCTCGGCCATCATGGCCTCTTTAATGGCCAACACATTCGAGCCACTTTCACGGCGCACCGATAAACTAATAACCGGCTTGGTATTCACAAACGACTTATCGCGAATTTTAAAATGATCAAAACGCACTTCGGCCACATCTGCCAGACGGGTCACGCTGTCACCGTCGCGCTTAACAATAAGCGCTTCCAGCTCTTGTACCGAATCGAACCGCCCCAGAGTGCGCAACAGGTAACGCCGCTTACCACTGGTCACCTCGCCACCAGAGATATCGCGATTGCGTAAAGAGATAGCCGTGCGCACATCCGCCAGCGTCAACTGACGCTGGGCCAGTGCATCGGGATTAAGCCGAATCTGTACCTGCCGCTTAGCACCGCCACCGACACTGATCTCGGACACACCCGGCACGCTAGACATGCGCGGGCGCACATTGTCCTCGATATAATCACGCATCATGTCCATATCCAGCCCACGGGGGTTACCATCCAGCGGCGAGATACGAAAATACATAAACGAATTGGCGGAGAATGAGGTGGCGTATACCTGCGGTTCATCCACATTCACCGGATAGGAAGGCACCTGAGTTAGAGCGTTGTTTACCCGAATTAAGGTCTCGGTTATGTCTACCCCAAACGGAAACTCCAGCTCGATACTCGCCTGCCCCAGGCTAGCCGACGAGGTAATTTCCTCTAGATACGGGATATTACGCAGGTATTCCTCTTGCTCGATCAGGATCTCTTTTTCCACATCCTGAGGCGTTGCACCGGGCCACTGGGTGCGAACACTGATGGTGCGTACCTCTAAGTCGGGGATCATTTGCACCGGTATGCGCAGCGCCGCCAGTATCCCCAACACACTGATAATTAACACCGTAACGGTGACCAGAATTCCGTGGCGAACAATGCCCTCAAACATAGTCTGGCCTCACTCAGTTGGATTGACTAGAGCGGCGCAGCTGAACGCGCTGCCCCTGTTGCAGCGCCTCGTTGCCACGGGTCACCACCACCTGCCCGCGACTGAGCCCTTGCGTTATCTCAACCCGTCCGGCAAAAGCCACCCCCGGCGTAACCTGCACCTCGGAGACAGCCACCTCATTACCAAAATTATCCGACTCGGCCACCCACACCACGGTGCGGCCATCCGGGTAGCGCAACAATGCATCCCGCGGGACAGTGACCGAACGGCGCCCGGTATCAAGATTAAGGGTGGCCGACACCGCCATGCCGGGAATGGATTGCGGGGCCTCATCCGGCAGCGATGCCCGCAGCAAAAAGGTGCGAGCCCCTGGGCGACTGAGCGGCACCTTGCGAAGATTTAAAGCGGTAAAGGTGTCGGTCGGCGCCGAGTCTAATGTCATTGCTAGCCGGGCCTGCTGGTTAATACGATGAAAGTATCGCTGGGGCACCTGGAAATCGACCCGCAACTGCTCAGTGGATACCAACTCAAGCAAAGCGGTGCCCGGCTCTACCCACTCGCCCACATCGGTGTACTTAACACTCACAGTGCCGGCAAAAGGCGCCGTCAGGCTATGCTTTTTTAGCCGCGCTTGCGTCAGGGCGCGATCGGCCTCCGCCACCTGCCGGTCGGCACGGGCACTGGCGAGGGCAGCCTCGCGGGCGCCCACCTCGGTGGCGGCAATATTGTGCTCGCGGACCAAATCCCGAGCCTCAGCTAATAACCGCTGCGCCTCGGCCTCTTGCGCCCGAGCCCGAGCCACATGAGCCTCGGCCCCGTCCAGCGCCAGCCGTGTAAGCTCTGAATCCAGCTGCAACAGCGGCTCGCCGGCCGCTACATGATCCCCGGCATAAACATCAACTCGCTTGACCACTCCGCTGACCTCGGCCGATAGCGACGCCAGCTGCAGTGCCGTGACAGAACCGGTTAAGGGTACCGGCTCGATGATGGCCTCAGGCTGCACCACCACCGCCTCGACGGTGACCTGCGCACGGCTAAAAGCCGCCGCCAGAGTTAGCAGTGCCAAAACGCCAAAAACGCAGGGCCAACGCACCGCTCGCTGAATGATCATGGTCAATATCCCCAGAGAGTTGCTGCTTCAATGCGGCGCAGCGCACTCAACTCAATCAAACGAGAGGCGCTGCGACTCAGACACTCAGCATACACAGCTTTAGCAAAGGGATAAAACGGCCAGCTCCGGTCGGAGCTGGCGCAGAGGGCTTAGCCTATCTGGAACAGGTGATACTTCTTCTTACCCAGCTTGGTTACATAAAAGCGGCCAAACTTGGCGCGCTCGGCAGCAAAACACGCCGCCGCATCGAGGTTTTCTTCAAAGCTGATCGCCGCACCGTTTATAGTCACAGCGCCGCGCCCCAAAGCATCTTTTACTTGCTTGCCAGAGGCGGCCATCTCGGCATCCACCAGCCACTGGGTAAGTGTTTTTTCACCCAGTTGATCGCGCGCAAGCTCAGACGAAGGCAAACCATCCAACTTCAGCTGCTCCAGATCCGACTCGCCCAACTGATCCAAGCTGCCGGAAAACAGCGCCTCAGTAATACGCTCGGCCGCCTGTAAACCTTGCTCGCCATGAATCAGTGCCGTCATTTCCCGGGCCAATACGCCCTGAGCCTGAGGCCGCCCCTGAGCCGCCTTGTCCTCTTCCTCAATAGCGGCAATATCGGCCAACGGCAGGAAGGTGAAATAGCGCAAAAACTTATAAACATCGGCGTCGGCAGTCGCCAACCAGAATTGATAAAAAGCGTACGGTGACGTTTTTGCAGGGTCTAGCCACACGGTGCCGCTCTCAGTTTTGCCAAACTTGGTGCCATCGGATTTAGTCACCAAAGGCAGCGTCATGCCGTAGGTTTCGCCGCTGTACATGCGGCGCGCCAAATCGATACCGCCAGTGATGTTGCCCCACTGATCCGAGCCGCCAATCTGCAGCGTGCAATTGTAACGCTTGAAGAGCTCGGCAAAATCGTAAGACTGCAACAACATATAGGTGAACTCGGTAAACGAGATGCCCGCCCCTTCCCGGTCAAGACGCTGCTTTACCGACTCTTTGTTAATCATGTTGTTAACGGAGAAGTGCTTGCCCACATCGCGCAAAAAGTCGAGCACATTCATATCGCCGACCCAATCGAGGTTATTGACTACCTCGGCGGCGTTGTCGCCGCTGTCAAAGTCGACAAAGCGGCTCACCTGAGCCTTGAGCTTATCGGTCCAGCCGGCAACGATATCCGGGGTGTTGAGCTTGCGCTCGGCGGCCTTAAAGCTAGGATCACCCACCAAGCCGGTGGCACCACCGACTAACGCAATAGGTTTGTGGCCGGCTTGCTGAAAGCGCTTGAGGGCCAACAATGGCACCAAGTGACCGATGTGCAGGCTGTCGGCGGTGGGATCAAAGCCACTATATAAAGTGCGACTACCGGATGCCAAATAGTCCGCCAGCACATCGCCACCGGTGGTCTGTGCAATCAACCCGCGTTTTTGCAGGTCGTCAAATAGCGAAGCATCGATCGTCGTCATGAAACCACTCACCCGATTAGTCTGTATTAAAGAATCACGAACACGGCGCCACGCCGTGCCAATAGGCGGGCAAAGATACCCGAACCGGTCACAAAAACAAACCCCGAGCGCTATTCGTGCAACTTTTTAGCTCGGTCACAGACTAATCATCCAGCGATAAAAACAGCCCCTAAAAGATCAAAAAACGATCACAAAAGATCGATCTTAAAGGCCTTTTCTGATATAACTAAGCGCAATTGATGCTTTATTTAGGTTTAGAATATTCATGCAACCCCCTGAAAAACATAAACTATCTCGCGCTTTTCGGGCATTTTCACAGTTCCCTAAAGGCCATATGGCCGCCGCTGGGGCACTGATTTTTGCTTTGGGCGTATGGGCTGGCAGTGGTATTGACGACGCCAACAAAGCCGAGCCTGGCAACGCGTCAGTCAAATTAACGCTGCCAAACCCGGCTTTAGATCACGCCCCCGAAGAGCCACTGCAGACCAAAAATCCGGCCGCGCCCGCAGCTCAGGTAACGGCGCCAGAAGTTGCCCAGCCTGCCGTCGATGCGGCCCCAATGGTCACCGGCCCGATAGCGACGCCGGCGCCAGTCAAAAAAAGCGCCCCGACACTGGCTCAAAAATCCTTTACCGTGCGCTCGGGCGACAGCCTGTCTACTCTGTTTAAGCGCGCCGGCCTTAACGACGGCCACGTTTACGAGCTCACCAGCACCTGCAAAGAAGCCAAAGGGTTAACCCGCATTATGCCGGGCCACGAGATTGTGTTTTATCTCGACGACAACGGCCAACTGCAAAAGCTTAGCCATATTACCAACCGCCTGAGCAGCACCCATTTTGAGCGCGATGAAGAAGGCTTTGTCAGTGTAGAAGAAATTAAGCAACCCGAAATCCGCACAGCCTATAAAGAGGCGACGATCAATAGCTCGCTATTTTTAGCCGGCCAAGCGGTGGACATGCACGACGCACTGATTATGGAGCTGGCCAACATTTTCGGCTGGGATGTGGACTTTGCACTGGATATTCGCAAAGGCGACCACTTCAGCGTGCTTTACGAAGAGAAATTTCTTGAGGGCGAAAAAATCGGCACCGGCGCTATTTTAGCCGCCGAATTTACCAATCAGGGCCACAAGTTTCAGGCGGTGCGCTACACCAATGCCGCCGGCGACAGCCATTACTTTACGCCCGACGGCGAGAGTATGCGCAAAGCCTTTTTGCTGGCGCCGCTGGACTTTCGCCGTATCAGCGGCAACTTTAATCCCAAACGCCTGCACCCGATCTTTAAGACCGTGCGCCCCCACCGCGGCACCGATTACGCAGCTGACACTGGCACGCCGGTTTGGGCCTCAGGGGATGGCCGCGTAGTCGCCGCCGGTTACACCAAGCCCAACGGCAACTATGTGTTTATCCAGCACGGCAACAACATCCAAACCAAATATTTACACCTGAACAAAAAACTCGTTAAAACCGGGCAGCGCGTTAAGCAGCGTCAGGTGATCGGTACCGTTGGCTCTACCGGCTATGCCACCGGCCCCCACTTACACTACGAGTTCCTGCTTGATGGCGTACACCGCAACCCTCGTACCATCGTGCAAAAACTGCCTAAGGCGGCGTCGGTGCCCAAAGCCGAGATGGCGCAGTTTCGCGCCCAAACTGCGCCTAAAGTTGCCCAGTTGCAACAGCACTACAACGCCAACCGTTTAGCGCTGGGTCAAAGCGACAGCACGATCAACTAACACACCCGGGCGCCTTGCGCGCCCGCGCCTGACAACATGACGCAGGCCGCCCCAAGAATAACCCCCAAAATTAAACAGGCGCCCGTATGAGCACACTTGGCGACATAAGCCCCGAGACCGAGCTGTATATCGGGTTAATGTCCGGCACCAGCGCCGATGGGATAGACGCCGCACTGCTGGCCATCGACACTTCACAGTGTCGGCTGCTGGCCCATTACAGTCTGGCGTTTAACCCTCGCCTGCGACGCGATATTCACGCGCTGTGCGGCGGGTCAGGCACAGACGAGATAGAGCACGCCGGCGCCATGGACTCGCAGCTTGGTGAGCTGTTTGCCGAGGCCGCCAATACACTATTAACCCAGTGCCAACTCGCCCCACACCGTATTAGCGCCATTGGCAGCCACGGGCAGACCATTCGTCATCGCCCTCCGGGCGGCAACCCTCAGCCGTTCAGCTGGCAAATTGGCGACCCCAATATTATCGCCGCCCGTACCGGTATCACTACCGTGGCAGATTTCCGCCGGCGCGATATCGCCGAGGGCGGGCAAGGGGCGCCACTGGTTCCGGCTTTTCATACCGCCGTTTTTGCCCACCCGCAACGCAATCGGGCGATCGTCAATATTGGCGGAATAAGCAACATCAGCTGGCTCGCAGCTGGCGAGCACACCCTGGGGTTTGATACTGGTCCGGGAAACAATCTGATGGACGGCTGGATTTTACGCCACCGCGGGCTGGCTTATGATGCAAATGGCGAGTGGGCCGCCAGTGCCGCTGCCAACCCCGAGCTTCTGGCCCAGCTGCTTACCCACCCTTACTTAAAGCTTCCCATCCCTAAAAGTACCGGGCGGGAGGATTTTCATCTGAACTGGCTAGACGCCCAGCTAGAGCCGTTTAAAGCGCTGGAGCCCGCGCAGGTACAGGCAACACTCGCGCAGTTTACCGCCGAGACTATCGCGCAACATATCACTCAGTGCCCTAAGGCGGATGCGGGGGGCGAGCTGTACCTGTGCGGTGGCGGTGCACACAACACACTATTGCAACAGAGCCTTGCCAGCCGCCTGCCACAGTTTAGGGTTAACAATACCGCAGCGTTAGGAATAGACCCGGACTGGGTAGAGGCCGCAGCGTTTGCATGGCTGGCCCAACGGCGCCTTAAAGGGCTGCCCGGCAACCTACCAAGCGCTACCGGCGCACGCCGCGCTGTGCCCTTGGGTGCGGTGTACCCGGGCTAAACCGGATTAGAGTCGGGGGTTAGATCGAGAAAGAGGAGCCGCAACCGCAGGTGGTCGCCGCATTGGGGTTACTGATAACAAATTTAGCGCCCTGCAGGCCCTCGGTATAGTCAACATTAGCGCCCACCAGGTAAGGGTAACTCATAGCGTCTACGACGACCTTAACGCCGTCTTTTTCGACCACAGTGTCATCTTCGGCGGTCACATCATCAAACGTAAAGCCATACTGAAAACCCGAACAGCCACCGCCGGTCACATAAACCCGCAGCTTCAGCTCATCGTTGCCCTCTTCCTCGACCAAGCTTTTTACCTTAGCCACGGCGCCGGGGCTAACATAGAGCAAAGCGGGGGTAAAAACTTCAGGGGTCGACATGGTAAAACTCCAATAACTCGGGCAGGATGTACTAACGGGCATTATCCCAATACCAGAGTAAAACAGTCAACTATTACCGTATTAGCTTGCGGGAACTTCATCGCCTTCCAGGTCAATAGCGCCAGCGGAGCCGGTTTTGGCCGGCTCGCCATTTTGCTCGCCGTAGACTAACGCGCCATTCACCTGCGCCCCTTTAACCATCTCGATGAGCTGGTAATGGACATTACCTTCGACCACGGCCTTAGACGCCAGCTCGACATGTTTACCAGAGAACACATTGCCAACCACTTTGCCGTTGATTACAACGCGAGGCACGCGGATCTCACCTTCCACCACCCCCTTTTCTGCCACAACCAGCTTGGCATCTCCGCCACCATCCACTAATACATTGCCCTGAATAGTGCCCTCGATCTGGAGATCGCCCGCGAAGTAAATATCCCCTACGATGCGGGTACCTTTAGAAATCAGGGTGTGATTACTGTTAAATGCCATAATGTTAATTCCACCTAGTGTTATAGGTATTTGATTGTTATCCGTTGGGCTCTGGCCAATTGAACGTCTTATTCGCTTCGGCCGCGTTTTTACCCGTAGACCGGGCAACCAACTCTATTCTTTCGGGCGTAAAGCCCTCGGGCAAAATCAGCTCGCCCTCGACATTCTGAAAGTATTTAAACCGCAGTTTTATATCTTCACTGTCAACCGCATCGGACACTTGGTAAAGGCCCAGCCGCTCAAGCTCACCGCCGCGGCGCCCCACCAGAGTAATATTTAGCTCCCCCGATATCACCGAGTGCTGGGTAGCCAGCTGCTGCACCACAATTTTGTAGTTGTAGTGGCCAGGCTCTGCCCGCGCCACCAACTGCACCTCGCCTAACTTGAGGCCCTTGGCATCATCGCCCGGCGCCATTAAGCCACGATAGAACGAAATATCAGCCTCGAGGCTGGCAATTTGTTCGCGCAATTCGATCACCTCATTGCGAACGCTATTATTGGCCTGCCGATCTACCTCTGACGAGAGCGTCAAGTTGGCCACTTGCTGACGCAACTGCTCGGCCTCGGCGCGGCTATCTCGCAACTGAGCGTTTAGCGTATCGCGCTGCCCTAGGGCAAACGATTTACCGCCCATACCAACCCAGTAGCCGTACAAGTAACCACCACCGGCACCCGCCACCAACAGCGCGGTGATCAACAACATAACCAGTAGCGTGCGCCCCGGGCGACGGGGCACCACCTTCATTGAATACTGTTTACTGCCTTTTACTGCACTCAAAGGAACAATCCGTTCATAACAACACCCGGTTTACGGCAACAACGCGACAATATCCAGCCCCGCATTTTCGGCAAAGCCAAACATAATGTTCATATTTTGCACCGCCTGCCCGGAGGCGCCACGGGTGAGATTGTCGATAACCGACAAGATCACGATTGTATCGCGCTGCTGGGGCTGGAACACGGAAATGCGGCACACATTCGAGCCTTTTACCGAGCGCGTCTGAGGATGACTGCCCGCCGGCATCACATCGACAAAAGGCTCGTCAGCAAAACGCTCTTCGTACAGCGCCTGCAAATTTGGCAGGGTATCGGCGTCGAGCGCCCGGGCGTAGGTAGTCGCATGAATACCGCGAATCATGGGCAGCAAGTGCGGTACAAACGTTACTTTGGCCGGCACGCTACCGGCGGGCTGCATATCCCGCAGCGCCTGCTCGATTTCGGGCAAATGCCGATGACCGGCAGCGCCGTAAGCTTTAAAGCTTTCACTTGCCTCAGTGAGCAAAAAGTCGACTTTTGCCTGACGCCCCGCACCCGTGGCGCCGCTGGCGGCATTAATAATCAGCTGTTCGCTGTCGACTAAATTATTTTCCAGTAGCGGCAACAGGCCAAGCTGCGCCGCCGTTGGGTAACAGCCGGGGCACGCCACTAAACGCGCCTGCTTAATCGCCTCGCGCTGCACCTCTGGTATGCCGTAAACGGCCTCGCCGATAAGCTCCGGGCAACCGTGCGCCTGATTGTACCAATGGGCCCAAAGCTCGGGGTCGCGGATGCGGAAGTCGGCCGACAGGTCGATGACCCGGGTACCGGTGGCAAGCAGCGCTGGCATTAAGTTTTGCGCCACACCGTGGGGCGTGGCAAAAAAGACCACGTCACAGGCACCCAGAGTTTCAATATCAGGCTCACTAAAGCACAGGTCGACGTGACCACGCAGGTTGGCATAAAGGTCCGCCACCGGAATGCCCGCCTCGGCGCGCGAGGTAATAACACTCACCTGCGCCTCTGGGTGCTTGGACAATAACCGTAACAGCTCCACGCCGGTGTAACCCGTACCGCCGACAATTCCTACTTTAATCACACTCAGCCCTCTATATTACTCAGCCAACAGCGCTTAAGGCGCCCAAAGCTACTGCACAAAAGGCCTCTATCATAAGAGCCCGCCGGATAAATTGCCAGCCGCGCCCGCGGGCGCTGTGCAAACGCACATAGGCTGTCATAATGGCGGCTTTAGACTGCCCCGGGAACACAGATGCTCTGGATCAAAGCTTTTCATATAATCGCGGTAATCTGCTGGTTTGCCGCGCTGTTTTATCTACCGCGGTTGTTTGTCTATCACGCCATGAGTGAAGACAAGGCCAGCCAGGAGCGCTTTAAGATCATGGAGCGCAAACTGTACCGCGCCATCGCAACCCCGGCGATGCTCGCCACCCTCGTGTTGGGCGGCGCACTGGTGCATTATCAGTGGGAGCTGATCAAAGTAACCTATTGGTTTTGGTGCAAGCTAGCGCTGGTGATACTACTGGTGGGCTACCACCATGTGTGTGGCGCTCATGTAAAACGCTTTGCCCGCGGCGCCAATACCCGCAGTGACCGCTATTTTCGGGTGTTTAACGAACTGCCGGTACTGGCACTGATCGCCATTGTGATTCTGGTCGTGGTAAAGCCTTTTTAGAGCGCCGGCGCACCGTCCACCAGCGCATGCCTGTGCTAGACTCATGACACGATTTTCGCTTTGCAAAGGTGATTACCATGTCGGAGTTTAGTGATCGCACTCCGGTCGTGCTCTCGCTGTCGAGTCACGACCCAAGTGGCAGTACCGGAATCCAGGCGGATATAGAAACCGCAGTGAGCCTTGGGGCGCATTGCTGCGCGGTCGTCACCGCATTGTGCGCCCGGGACACCCGACAGATGGTCGACCTGCAACCCACCCCCGCCAATTTACTGATTGAGCAAAGCCGCGCCATCTTAGAAGACATGCCAGTGGCGGCGATAAAACTTGGGTACTTTTGCCAGGTAGAGCAAATTGAGGCTGTGCACAGTATTTTGCGCGACTACCGGGATCTTCCGGTGGTGCTCGACCCGGTTGCCTCGCTGTCGATTGCCAACGCTTCGGCCAACCAGCTTGACGGCACCGAGCAGATTATCGACGCCATGAAATCACTGCTGCTGCCACTGGCCGATGTCGTCACACCGGACATTGTCGAGGCTCACCAACTGTCCCGCCAAGCCGATACCGTAGACGCCTGCGGCCAGGAGATACTAACCCAGGGCTGCGCGGCGGTACTGATCACCGGTGCCCGACGCACAGCCAACGATTATGAAAATCGCCTGTATTTACCCCGGCGACCGGTGCGCTCTTTTTGCTGGCCGCGGCTCAGCATCTTTAGCCACGGCAGCGGCGCCACCTTGTCGGCCAGTATTTGCACCTACCTCGCCCACGGCTTGCTGCTCAGCGACGCGCTAGAGCAAGGTCAGCAATACACCTGGCAATGCCTTAAAGCGAGTCGCCGTTTAGGCATGGGCCACAGCATTCCCAACCGCCTCTACTGGGCCGATCGCAACGGTAAAATTCAGGGCCGCCTGCATTAACCGTAAGCGCGCGTCATACCGGCCGAAAAAGATTTTGCGAAGCATCAGCCGCCCCAGTAAACTGCGCCCATGACAAGCCTTAACCGCATCACTCACCCTTTGTACGCCATCACCGATAGCGCGCAATATCACGATCAAAAGCTGTACCGTATAGTGGATGCACTGCTCGATGGCGGCTGCCAATTACTGCAGTACCGCGACAAAAGCACCGACCACGCGCGCCGCCAACGCGAAGCCCGGCACCTGGCGCAGCTGTGCCAGCAATACGGCGCGGCCCTTATTATTAACGATGACGTGCAACTGGCGCGGCAGTGCGGCGCGCAGGGTGTTCACCTGGGGCAATCGGATACTCGGCTACCCGAGGCCCGGCGGCAACTGGGCAACGACGCCATTATCGGCGTTACCTGTCACGCAAGTTTAACGCTAGCCCAGAGGGCCGCTAATAACGGCGCCAGTTATTTGGCTTTTGGCCGCTTTTTTAGCTCACACACAAAGCCCGGGGCGATGCCGGCCACGCTTGATATTCTGAGTGCCGCACGCGAGCGCTGGCCAACATTACCCACGGTAGCCATTGGCGGCATTGGTTTGCACAATGCCGGGCAAATGCTACAAGCTGGCGCCGATTACACGGCCATTTGTCACGATGCATTTCACAGTGCAAACCCACGGGAGTTTGCCAGCAGCTTTCATTCACTCTTAGCGACTGTGCCCCCACGGGTTTCAGTATCCTTCACCTCGTCAGGAGCCACTGAGTCATGACTCGTTCAGAAACCCTTTTTCAACAAGCCAATCAATGGATACCCGGTGGCGTCAACTCGCCGGTACGCGCCTTTAAGGCCGTCGGCGGCACACCAATCTTTTTTAAAAGCGCCAGCGGCGCCTACATTACCGATGTCGACGACAAACGCTACATTGACTATGTGCAATCCTGGGGCCCTATGATTCTGGGGCACAACCACCCCAAGGTTATCGACGCCGTTATGACTGCCGTCCAAAGCGGGCTTACCTTCGGCGCACCAACCGAGGCCGAAACGACTCTGGCGGAGTTGGTGTGCAAACGAGTGCCCAGCATGGATCAGGTGCGCTTTGTTAACTCCGGTACCGAAGCCACCATGAGCGCTATTCGCCTCGCGCGCGCCTACACCGGGCGCGACACCATTGTTAAATTTGAGGGCTGTTATCACGGCCACAGCGACTCACTGCTCATTAAAGCAGGCTCTGGCGCACTCACGCTGGGCGTACCCAGCTCACCCGGCGTACCCAAAGTATTGGCCGCCCATACGGTAACGCTTAACTACAATGACATCGCTCAGGTGCGCGAGTTTTTTGCCGAGCAAGGCGACAAAGTTGCATGTGTGATCGTCGAGCCGGTAGCCGGCAACATGAACTGCATACCGCCCGTCGAAGGGTTTTTAGAGTGTTTACGCGAAGTATGCGATCAGCATCAAAGCCTGCTGATTTTTGATGAAGTTATGACGGGATTCCGCGTCAGCCCCAGTGGCGCGCAGGGGCGCTACAATATCACCCCCGACATAACCACGCTCGGCAAAGTCATCGGCGGCGGTATGCCCGTGGGTGCCTTTGGTGGTAAGCGCGAGATAATGGATCACATCGCCCCAAGCGGCCCGGTGTATCAGGCCGGCACACTATCGGGTAATCCGGTGGCCATGGCCGCGGGCATCGCCACCTTAACGCAGCTGGGCGACAGCGACTTTTACCCCAACTTATTCGCCAAGACAGAGCGACTGGTGAAAGGCTTAGAGCGAGCGGCCGCCGAGGCGGGCATCGCACTAACCACCAATCACGCCGGCAGCATGTTTGGTTGCTTTTTTACCGAAGAAAAAGTGGTCGAGAATTATCGCCAGGTAATGGCGTGCGACACAGCGCGGTTTAATCGCTTCTTTCACGGCATGTTAGAGCGTGGGGTGTACTTAGCGCCCGCCTCCTATGAAGCGGGTTTTGTCTCTGGCGCTCACACCGATGCCGACATTGATGCAACCATCAGCAAGGCCGCCGAAGTGTTCGCGACCTTGTAATTTCAGGCAACAGATCGCGCGGTTAGCGCTATTGTGCATCCGCGCTGGCCGTCAAAGTTTCAATGTCGGCCAGCGCCTGGGGCGAGGCATCGATAATACTAAACCCGGCCCAGTGCTTACCGTTATCTTCAGCGTTTCTCGCCCACAGGCAGTCCACACCCAACTGAATGCTGTTGCGCTCGTTTACAGGCTCAGATAAGTGTAAGTCCAGCCGATACAGGCAATCTTCCTCAAAGGGCTGATCGCCAATCACCATCAGCCCCTGGCTGTGTAAGTTAACGATACGCCCCAGGTAAGCGTCGCGAGTGTTGTCATATACATCGATACTCTGGGCAACCGAGCTACGCGCGGTTGTACGGCCATCGGCATCGGGAGAAAGTGGGTCTGCCATAAATTACTCGCCTTCCAACAACTCGCCCGACGCACGGGCATTGAGACTGTGATAAATATTTTCCAGTGCGCGCTCGAAGAACGGCTTGGCGCTGCCGGCGATCACGCGCAACTTACCCGCAATCATCTCGCGCGCCAAGTGCTTCGCCGATGTCATAGATACCTTGCGCCCCTGCTGATCAACCAACATATAATGCATTGTCTTGTGGTTGTACCAGGCCACTTTTATACGCTGGCCCTTGTCGTTCTCCAGCCAGGTACCAAACTCAATCAATTTTAACTTCTCAATCAGCTGAGCTTCTTCTTGTGTTACCGGGCGGTCATCCTGTTTCACTTGGCCGGCCTTTTCGGCCGCCATTTTCTCAAGCTTATTGCGCATGGTCTCGGGCGCCGGCTCTACTTGCCGGCTCTTAAGGGCCAAGCGCTGCAGCGAACTGACCGCATCAATCAGTTTACGCGATTTATTCTGCTCATAGCCGATCGTTTCAAAGCCAGACTGCAATGTGTGAAGTAAATCACCCTGAACCTCAATCTGCCGCACACGATCGGCTTCCAGTGATTTAGGTTCAATACTCCACAATAACTGCCCGGCAACCCCTAACGCCTGCTGATAGCTGTCCGAGTCGGCACCGTAACGCAAAATGATAAATGACAAATAATCTGACCAGGGTAACAACAACAGCAATAAGATAGGCGAAGGTAACGCTTTGCCATCGATACAGGCGGATACATCACTGTTTACACGAATTTTTGCCTCGCGTAGCTTTTCTTCACCGCGGGCTTTTTCCAGCGCGCGTTTTTCCATTAACTCCTGGCGACGCGACACATTGCGGGCATAAGAGCTAAACTCCATCAACGCTTCGGCAAAAACTTTTACATCGTTTTCAAAATATTCCAGCACATGAAAGACGGTAGTTTTTATTTTTTCAAAGATATTGTACTGACTGGTACCGTCGTTACCTATCCAGCGACTGCCCGCCTCAGCCATGTGGTTAAGCAAAAGACGTGCGGGGTGATCGACGTTATCGAAAAACTCTTTGTCGATAAATGCCAACTTCAGTACCGGGGTATGTAAATAACTCAACAAAGCCTTTACCGAATCGGGCAACTGCTCGTCATTGAGGATATAGGCAAATACCAGCCCCACAAGCTCAATGGTGTTCATATCGTCATTTAGAACATCGCCGGCGCCCTGCTTTTTAAGCTCCGCCGCCAACTGCTCGGACACAGCTGCCACCGCAAGTGGCTGTATGTCGCCCGCCTCGGCCTGCTGCAGGCTCTGAGTAGACTGCGCCATTTGTGCCTGTAACACCTGAATCGCACCGACGACGGGTGCCGATGTGCCGCCCGCCGCCGAACCGCCGCCGGTGCGATTCGTACCAAGCGCCGCCGAGCCGGCGGGAGCACCTGCAGCAACAGGTGCCGACGATACCGCGCCTCCCAAATGAGTTTGCAACAAGCGAATCGCACTGACCAACCCCTGTTGGTACTGCTGGGGGTCGCCCGCCGCGCCAGGCGCAACCAGCTGATCAGTCGCCCGGCGCCCGCGCCGCTCGGGCGAGGCTTCGGCTGAAGGTTCACTAGCCGAAGCCTCGGGTTCAGCCGCCCCAGCGGTATTGTCGGGCGCGGCTTCGGTATCAGCGCCACTCGCACTGTAGCGAAGATTTGGCAAAATCCCCTCGGCCATCAACAACTCATTAAGCGACTGATAGAGCCCACCCACGGGCTTAATAACCGCTTGCTCAAATTGCTTATAGCCAAGAACCTTGATACGCGCATCAAGGTTCAAACTCTGCAACACCCGGCGCAGGCTATCGCAAAATTGAATGGGGCTAACGGGGTTGCTCCGCTCATCGATTTTACGGCCACCATTAACCAACGCTAAGCGCTGGTTAAGCGCCCAGAGCGATTCGGCAAACTGCGCATCCGCGCGGTGCGATATTGAGGTAATAGCGATGGTTTCTTCAAGCTCAGCGTTATCAACCAGCGACAAGCCTATATTTTGACTAAATCGTTCTTGCCCACTGGCCACGTGCAGCTGCTGAGCCGCGAAGTCGGCAAAACTCTGCGTCAGGTACTTTTGATACTGGGTGATACAAGCGTTGCCCGATGCCTGTAATTGCTTGGTTATTTCCGCCAGAGCGACCTGCTCTTTATTAGAGCGTGCATGCTCTTCGCGTTTTTCGATCGAGGCAATCCACTCTCCCCAAAAAGCCGGAAAATTCTGTAATAAATAATCCTGCGCCGCATTAGTGCACAGTTTAAGACAACGCTCAACCTGCGCGGAGGACAACACTTCGTAAGAGGTGTCGGGGCTAGTCACGCTCATCCCACCACCATTTTTATCCCTTGACATAGACATAGTATCCATTAGCTCACCCGTGTTAAGGCCTGACAGCACAGGCGGGTAGAGCCGCCCAACGTTTAGGACCGCGATTCGGTGAACAGCACAATCACCGTCACTTGACATTTTTTAACATTATAAGCTAGTCGTACAATAATCGCACATTTGTGCACCACGTCACAGCAACACTTTTAACAACCTTCCTTTTGCACCAACATAAAGCAAGCGCTCTCGCCACGCACCACAAAAATGCCAAACACTACGGTTTTTGTCTTCTATTTGCCCCTCACACCCTCTCTTGCCCCCACAACAAAAGGGCTCGCGGCAAAGATCTCATAGTTGGTATCCATATTGCTCTTCACCAACCGTACAACATGTCCACACAACCACTGGTGATCAGGACATAGACAATTGGGAAAAAATAGAAAGCTAGGGTTCCGGCAGTGCCAGCATAAGCACTGCGACTGGTCCGAGAGCTTTCGACCTCCGACCAAAGTGGAGGTTACACGGCGGGACAAAAGCCCGGGAGACTTATTGGCCTGATCGCCAAGCGAGTTGTGTGTAACCAAAACAATCCCCCGGAGGTTTGTATGAAGTCCCTTTCTATTGCCGCTCTGGCATTACTGCTGTCTGCTCAAGTCCAGGCCGCCGACTCCTTTAAAGTATGCTGGTCCATTTACGTTGGCTGGATGTCCTGGGGCTACGGCGCCGAGCAAAAAATCGTCGATAAGTGGGCCGATAAATACGACATCGACATAGAAGTTGTGCAAATCAACGACTATATCGAGTCGATTAATCAATACACCGCCGGCGAGTTTGACGCCTGCACCATGACCAACATGGACGCCTTAACCATACCCGCCGCGGGCGGCATCGATAGCACGGCCTTAATTGTCGGCGACTTCTCCAACGGCAATGACGGTGTCGTACTCAAAGGCAAAGACTCGCTCAGCGATATTAAAGGCCAGCGGGTTAATCTGGTCGAACTGTCCGTATCCCACTACCTTCTGGCACGGGCATTGGATACCGTTGGCTTATCAGAAGCTGACGTACAGGTAGTCAATACCTCCGACGCCGACTTAGTCGCCCTTTACAGCTCCGGCTCTATTGATGCGGTTACTACCTGGAACCCGCTCCTCAATGAAATCCTGCAGCAACCCAACGCTAATAAGGTGTTTGACTCATCGCAAATCCCAGGCGAAATCATGGACTTGTTAGTCGTCAACACCGACACACTTGCTGCCAACCCAAAGCTGGGTAAAGCACTGGTGGGCGCCTGGTATGAAATCATGCAAACCATGAGCGCCGACAACGCTACCGGCGTCGCTGCGCGCACTGCTATGGGCAAAGCCTCTGGTACTGATCTCGCAGGATACGAGGCACAACTGGCCAGCACTAAAATGTTTTATCAGCCAAGTGATGCCTTGGCGCTGGTGAACAGCGACGAGCTGCTGAGCACCATGGCCAAAGTCGCCGAGTTCTCATTCGACCACGGTTTGCTGGGTGAAGGCGCGCCGGATGCGGGCTTTATCGGTATTGCCGGCCCTGCGGATGTGTACGGCAACTCTGGCAATATTCAGCTGCGGTTTGATACGACCTACATGCAAATGGCCGCCGACGGCAAACTTTAATAATCACCGAGACCACGGGGGCGCTTGCCCCCGAGCGGGACACCTTTATGAAACGTCTGGTAAACCTGACACCATCGCGGCCACTAAAAGTGCTGCTCGGCCTTGCACCCTTTGCCTTGATTTTATTGATCTATGTGATTGCGTCCGACGCCCGTCTTGAGGTCAACCCCAACGACAAACTGCTACCCAGTTTTGCGCAAATGGGGGATGCGATGCACCGGCTGGCCTTCGAGCCCAGCAAACGTACCGGCGAGTACCTGTTTTGGCAAGACACCGCCTCTAGCCTACAGCGCTTAGCGCTCGGCGTGGGCATCGCGGCCATTATCGGGTTTATTGTCGGCTTGCTGACAGGCGCACTACCTACCCTCAATGCGCCGTTTGCACCGCTACTAACGGTTATCTCTCTGGTGCCGCCCATGGCACTTCTACCCATACTCTTTATTGTGTTTGGCTTGGGTGAGCTGTCTAAAGTTGCCTTGATTATTTTTGGTGTTGCCCCCTTTATTGCCCGGGATATTCAGCGCTGCACCCAAGAGATCCCCAAAGAGCAATTGATTAAAGCGCAAACCCTAGGCGCCAGCACCTGGCACATTCTGGTGCGCGTTTTAATACCGCAATTATTGCCCCGGCTTATTAATGCCATCCGCTTATCGCTGGGCGCCGGCTGGTTGTTTTTAATCGCCGCCGAAGGTATTGCCTCCACCGATGGCCTGGGCTACCGCATCTTCTTAGTGCGTCGCTATTTATCGATGGACGTAATTCTGCCTTACGTCGCTTGGATAACCTTCCTGGCATTTATGGTCGACTGGCTGTTAGCCAACAGCAGCCGACTACTGTTTCGCTGGCATCACGCAGGAGGCAACTCATGAGCCCTACGCCCCCTATGCTGCAAATTAAAAACCTCTGGAAGAGTTACGGCGACAATATCGTGCTCGAGAACCTCAACAAAAATGTCGAGGCCGGAGAATTTGTCACGCTTGTTGGCACCTCTGGCTGCGGCAAAAGTACTTTTTTAAAAATGTTGCTAGGCATGGAGACACAAACCCGGGGAGACCTATTGCTGGACGATCAACCCATCGCCACCGAGCCCGATCAGGCTCGCGGCATTGTGTTTCAGCAGTACTCAGTGTTTCCGCACCTAACGGTACTGCAAAACGTAATTATCGCCCGGGAGTTTGAAAAATCCCCACTGCTCGGCAAGCTATTTGGCGGCCGTAAAAAAGCCGTGCTTGAAGAGGCCCGTCAACTGCTAGAGCGAGTGGGCCTTAGCCCTGCCGCCAATAAATATCCACACGAGCTTTCGGGCGGTATGCGCCAGCGCCTGGCCATTGCTCAGGCACTGATTCGTAAGCCGCGGATACTATTGCTGGATGAACCGTTTGGTGCCCTTGACCCCGGCATTCGCGCCGACATGCACGCGCTTATTCTGGATTTGTGGCGCGAGCATCAGCTCACCATTTTTATGGTCACTCACGACTTAACCGAAGGCTTTTATTTGGGCACGCGCCTGTGGGTGTTTGACAAAGTCCGTCACGACCCACAAGCGCCCAACGCCTATGGCGCCCGGATCACCTACGACTTGCCCGTAGGTGATATGCCCCACGACACTTTCAGCCAAATACAACAATCCCTTAACCCGGCCGATACCACCGAGGTGGCCAGCGCAAGCGGAGAAACTCAATGACCTTAAAAACTATTGACTACACCACCACATTACCGGGTGCCAGCCACTGGTCACTCGAAGTGCGTCGCGGCAGTGCGCTGCGTTTAACCGATCTCACCGGCAACGGCAATTTAGCCATGCTGTTTTACAACCCGCGCAACTTGCTCGAGCGCTACAACGCACCCGACACCCTAAAGTGCCAGCACACCTTTAAGCTAACCTCGGGCCACTGTTTGTACTCCGATATGGGGCGTATTTTTGCCTCAATTACCGAGGATACTTTTGGCTGGCACGACACCGTGTGCGGCAACAGCAACGCGCAACACATAACCCAACGCTGGGGAGCACGCGATTATCAAGCCGAGCGCAACGACTGGAACCAAAATGGTTTTGACGCTTTTTTAGTGGAGCTTGCCAAATACGGGCTGGGCCGCGCCGACATGGCCGCTAACATTAATTTTTTTAGCAAAGCTTACACCGACGATAACGGCGTGCTCTCTCTTGATCAGGGCGCAGGAAATAAAAACGCCAGCACCACGCTGCGCTTTGAGATGGACACGCTGGTATTGATGCACAGCTGCCCTCACCCATTAGACAACTCAAGCGAATACCCACGGGCGCCCATCCAAATTGAGCTGGGGGAGGCCGAGGCCGTGGGCGATGACGATTTATGCCTAAACGCCCGCCCCGAAAACGCGCGCGGCTTTGCCAACAACGCGCTCTACCACATCGGCGTCTAGCAGGAGAAACCATGACTATTGTAGCCAGTAAACTAGACGTCAGTAACGCCAGCGCTCGCCACGTGATTGGCGCCGGCGACTACTATTTAGCACCTTTAAAGCGCGGCCAGACTTTGCGCATCTTAGACATCGAAGGCAACCAAGCCGCCGACACATTGTTTTTTAACGCCGCCGATCCATCGGAGCGTTACAGCGCTATGGACACCATCCGCGAGCAAGCTCAAGTGTACCTAAGCGCGGGCAGTGTGCTGCGCTCTAATCTTGGCAACCCGATGCTTGAGATAACCGCCGACACCTGTGGCCGACACGACACACTGGGCGGCGCCTGCGCCACAGAGAGCAACACCGTACGCTATGACTTAGAAAAACGCTGCATGCACGCCTGCCGCGATAGCTGGATGCTGGCCATTGCCGAGCACCCAGAGTACGGTTTAAGCAAAAGGGATATTACCCACAACATCAATTTTTTTATGAACGTGCCCGTCACCGCCGACGGCGGCTTAACCTTTGCCGACGGCATCTCCGGTGCCGGCAAGTACGTCGAGATGCAAGCGGCAATGGATGTATTGGTACTGATGTCCAACTGCCCGCAGCTTAACAACCCGTGCAACGGCTACAACCCGACGCCGGTAGAAATGATCATCTGGGATTAAGATTGCCACACCTTAGTGTGCACACATTTTTTAATTAGACGTGCCGTAGAGGACGACCTCTACCCAACCGCACAGCCCGGGACGACCCGCGGGAGAAGCTCATGTTTAGCAAAGTACTGATTGCCAATCGCGGTGCCATTGCCGTACGTATTATCCGCACCTTAAAACAAATGAACATCCAATCGGTTGCGGTTTACTCCGAGGCCGATGCCGGCAGCTTACACGTTAGCCACGCGGACGAATCCTACAGTTTAGGTGAAGGTAGCGCGAGCCAAACCTACCTCAATCAAGAGCAGATCATTGCCATCGCCGTTAAAACCGGGGCACAAGCCATTCACCCCGGCTACGGCTTTTTAAGTGAAAATCCCGGCTTTGTCGCCAAGTGCGAAGCGGCAGGCATTGCCTTTATTGGCCCTACCCCCGAGCAGATGGAAGTGTTTGGCTTAAAGCACAGCGCCCGCGAGATTGCCGAACAAAATCAGGTGCCGCTGGTGCCGGGCACCGACTTGCTACAAAGTTTAGACGAGGCCTGCACACAGGCCGAGGCAATAGGCTACCCGGTTATGCTTAAAAGCAGCGCTGGCGGCGGCGGCATTGGCATGAAGCTGTGCAACAGTGAAACCGAGCTGCGCGAGAGCTTTGACGCGGTTCGTCAACTCGGGGCTAATAATTTCTCTGATGACCGCGTATTTCTAGAAAAATTTATCGGTCAGGCACGTCATATTGAGGTACAGGTGTTTGGCAACGGTAAAGGCCACGCCGTAGCACTGGGTGAGCGCGACTGCTCGAGCCAGCGACGCAATCAAAAAGTCATTGAAGAGTGCCCCGCCCCCAACCTGCCGCAAGTTATGCGCGAGCAAATGCACCAAACCGCTGCGCATTTATTAGCAGCCGTACAATACCGTGGGGCCGGCACAGTCGAGTATATTTACGACGCCCTCGATGAAAAGTTTTACTTTTTAGAGGTAAACACTCGCCTGCAAGTAGAGCACGGCGTAACCGAAGAGGTGTGGGGCGTTGATTTAGTCAGCTGGATGATTCGCCTCGCCGCCGGCGATTTAACCGACCTTGCTCAAGAACACAGCGCGCTTACCCCGCAGGGGCACGCCATTCAAGTACGGCTGTACGCCGAAGACCCGGTAAAAAACTTTCAGCCCTGTGCAGGACTATTAAGTGAAGTTAAATGGCCTGAGACCTTTCGCAAGGCAGGCGACGTACTGCGCATCGACCACTGGATCGAATCCGGTTTAGAAATCTCACCTTATTTTGACCCAATGCTGGCCAAGGTTATCGCTAAATCCAGCAACCGCGACCAGTCCATAGACCTGCTCGAAACCAGCTTGCTTGGCAGCTCACTGTACGGCATTCAAACTAACAAAGAATATGTCACCGAGCTATTGCGCGAGCCCATTTTTATTAAGGGTGAAATTACCACTCGCTACCTAAACGAGCGTACTTTCGCTGAGGCGCGCATTGATATTTTAAGCGGTGGTACGCAAACCACCATTCAGGACTTTCCCGGCCGCAGTGGCTACTGGGATATCGGCGTGCCGCCCTCGGGCCCCTTCGACAACTACAGTTTCAGGCTCGCCAACCGCCTACTCGATAATGCCGCCGATGCCGCCGCGCTTGAAATTACCGTACAGGGGCCAACACTGCAGTTTGGTTTTGATACCCGGTGTGTATTAACCGGCGCCGAAATCGATGCCAAGCTCGACGGCAAAGTTATACAAAACTGGCAGCCGTTTACGGTATCGGCCGGGCAAACTCTAAACCTTGGTCGGGTTAGCGAGCAAGGGGCGCGCGCCTATTTGGCGGTTGCAGGTGGCATCGATTGCCCGGATTACCTCGGCTCAAAATCCACTTTTACACTCGGCCAATTTGGCGGCCACAATGGTCGCGCACTATTAGCCGGCGATGTTTTAAAATGCCACGCTAGCGCCAACCCAACAAGCAATAGCGCAGCCAATAGTTTGCCCGATGCCCTTAAACCCAGCATCGGCAATCAGTGGGAGTTGCGCGTTATTTACGGCCCCCACGGCGCACCTGAATTTTTTACGCCAAGCGATATCGAAACATTTTTTTCCACCGACTGGGAAGTACACTACAACTCCAGCCGCACCGGCGTACGCCTTAACGGCCCCAAGCCCGAGTGGGCGCGCACCACCGGCGGCGAGGCGGGCATGCACCCATCCAACATTCACGACAACGCCTACGCTTTTGGCACCGTGGACTTTACCGGCGATATGCCTGTTATTCTCGGCCCCGACGGC
This sequence comes from uncultured Gilvimarinus sp., assembly GCF_963975215.1. GTDB lineage: Bacteria > Pseudomonadota > Gammaproteobacteria > Pseudomonadales > Cellvibrionaceae > Gilvimarinus. The sequence goes on along the minus strand of NZ_CAXBFW010000031.1, from coordinate 5,640 downwards.
CCATCTCTGGGCGGCTTCGTCTGCCCAGCCACGGTGATCACCGCCGATCACTGGAAGCTGGGGCAATTGCGCGCCGGCGACACGATTCGATTTGTACCGGTCACGGTCGCGCAGGCGGTTGATATAGAGCGCTGGCAGCAAAACACCATTAACTCGCTAGAGTCGGTGCCTTTAGCGCTTGGCGATAACGTCAGTGTCGCTGCACTGCCCTCACCCATTGTGGGCGAGCTAAGCGCCGACGAGGTGGGCGAAGATATCTGCTATCGCGCGGCGGGCGATCACTTTTTACTGGTCGAGTACGGCCCGCTGCAGCTCGACATTAAACTGCGCTTTCGTGCTCACGCCTTAATGCAGTGGCTGCAGGAAAACCCACTGCAAGGCATGCGCGAGCTCACGCCAGGCATTCGCTCGCTGCAAATTCATTACGACAGCCAAGCCTTGTCGCTGGAGTCTCTGTTGGCGCATTTGCAAAAAGGTGAGCGCTATCTGGCAACACAAATTGCCAACCTTAGTGTTCCTTCGCGCATCGTGCATATTCCGCTATCGTGGGACGACCAAGCCTGCCAACTGGCGATCGAAAAATATCAACAAAGCGTACGCCCCGGCGCCCCCTGGTGCCCATCCAACTTAGAGTTTATTCGCCGCATTAACGGGCTGGACAGCATCGACGATGTAAAGCAAATCGTATTCGACGCCTCTTACCTGGTCATGGGGTTAGGCGATGTCTACCTGGGCGCTCCGGTAGCCACCCCCATGGACCCACGCCACCGCTTGGTGACCACCAAATACAACCCCGCCCGCACCTGGACCGCCGAAAACTCGGTTGGCATCGGCGGCGCCTATATGTGCGTATACGGAATGGAAGGCCCCGGCGGCTATCAGTTTGTGGGTCGCACACTGCAAATGTGGAACCGCTACCGAACCACCAAAGAGTTTGAGCAGCCCTGGCTACTGCGCTTTTTTGATCAGGTGAAATTTTACCCGGTGAGCAGCGACGAGCTTAAACAAATTCGCCAAGATTTTCCCCGAGGGCAATACCCGCTGACCATCGAACACACAGAGTTTAGCCTGGCCGATTACGAGGCAAATATCGCCGCCGACAGTGTCGAAATCGAGCGCTTTAATGCCACCCGGCAACAGGCGTTTGATGATGAACTTGCCCGTTGGCATCGCGATGGCCAGTTTAATTTTACCCCCATCGAGCAAACCGATAGCGAAGACGAACTCGACCTTGCCGAAGGTGACACGCCGGTGGACAGCTCTGTATCCGGCAGCGTTTGGCAGCTAAAAGCAGAGGTGGGCGATACGGTAGAGGCCGGACAAACGCTACTGATACTGGAATCCATGAAAATGGAAATTAACATCACCGCCCCGGTCGCCGGTCAGGTTAAACAGCTGCTTAAAAAGCCCGGCGGCGGCGTTAAGCCTGGGCAAACCTTAGTGGTGCTAACAGAGTAAGGCCCTCGTTTTAACAACCACGGGTACCCGGGATGACGGCGATCGATCAATCGCCGTCATCCCGGGTCACGCCACGCGCCTTACCACTCAAATCTCAGCCCTAGCAGTGGCAACATCGAACCCTCTTCGGGCGTGTCCTCACCGGTGCGTTCATTAAAATCGCTGTTGTTAGGGTTCTCGGCACCGAATAAATTAATGATGTCGACAAAAGCTATCACATCCACCGGGCCCAAATCGCGGCGGTAATCCACCCGCACATTCACTGAGCTGTAACTACCGTAACGCTCGGTATTATTGCTAATGGTCTCTTTGCTGTAGCGCAGTGGTTCATCGTCGCCCAGAACATTATCGTTAATAATAAAATCACCAAACGGCCGGCCCGAGGCCCATTTAACCCGGCTAGAAACTTTCCAGCGCTGATTAACCTCCCACACGCCACCCAGACTAAACGCGTGAGGGCGATTGTAATCGGCGTCGTACTCTTCGCCTTGTGCCGAATCTTTATAGACCGCGTCGTTGTACGAGTAAGTGGCACTGGCCGACCAGCCATTAGCAAAGTAGCGGGTTATGGCCGTGTCCACCCCAAAGGAGGTGCCCTCGCCGGTATTGCCGTAAGTTTGGTTGACTCCATCGAGCTGAACGATCCGATCGCTAATAGCTTGATAATAAGGTTCGATAAAAACCTCGATGTTATCGCTGTAGCGGTAGCTAACGCCCACGGTTAACTGATCAATCTTCTCAAAATCGAGGTCGGTGTTGGCCGAGTCAATCGCCAGCTCATCGATTCGCGGTGCCTGTAAGTAACGGCCGGCGGTTGCCGTTAAGGTAAACGACTCGCCCAGTGGCCATGATGCCCCTAAACGCGGCGAGGCGGCATCGTGGCCGGTTAACTCGTCGGCGTCAAAGCGCAGCCCGGCGCGAACATCGATCGGCCCTAACGCCATGTTTTGCTCAAGATACCCCGCGTACTGCACGGATTTATCGGAATAGCTGGAGTCGAGAGACTCGGGCGTTAACACAATATACTTTTGCTCGGGCGAAGGGCGATAATCGGATTGATCGTACTCGTAGCGAATCCAGTCATCGTCCAGTGCCAACCCAAGGTCTAAATCCAACTGCAATACCCGCAGCCCGGCATTTAATCGCCCCAAGGCATTGTCATAGCCAAAGTCCAGCCGCCAACCAATTTCAGATTCATCGCGCCTTGAGGTAATAATGGGAAACCGCCTCGGCACCTCAGACGCCGACGTATCCAGCGGGACTAAATCCGGGTAGGCCTCACCGCTTTGCGAGTCCTCACCGTAATGGCGATAGTACAAGCGGTTGGTTAGCTCGGCGCTCTCACCCAATAAGTGCGTCCAGCTAAGCGACACTAAGGTATTGTCAGCCGATTGAGAAACCAGCCCCACATCTTCAAAAATACCCGGTTCGTCTTCGTCCGAGGCCAACACATGGTTGATGTCGCGGGTGTATTCTTCGGGGGCGTAAATCGCCAGAAAGTTAAACGTATCACCGCTGTCAAACGCGGTGGTGGTTTTTAAAATAATATCGGTAAGCTCGGGCTCGCCCACATCGTCCAGCCCGATCATCTCAAACAAGCGGCCAAAATTAAGCTGCCGCGCCGAGAACAGCATACTGGTGTTATCCAACACGCCGGTCGGGCCATCGTAGCCCACCTCGAGCCCGGCTACATCGATTCGGGCACTGTAGGAGGGTGTCTCCGGGTTGCCCTCGGCCACCTCTAGCTGCAACAAAGAGCCAGCTCGCCCACCGTAAGCGGCCGACCAGCCGCCAGGCTGAAAGTCCGCCTTGCCAATGGTGTTAGGCGCAAACACGCTGTAGCGGCCGCCGCCCTCTACATCCTCTAGCTCGCCAAAGTTGTCGCTAAAGTGCACCACGCTATCAAAGGGTACGCCGTCCACAAATATTTGGTTATCTCGTGGCCCGTTGCCGCGCACGGTAAAGCTTGAGAATTCACCATCGGAAAACAGCCCCGGTAAGCCATCCAGCGCCCGCAGCACATCACCGCCGCTACCGGCCGAGCTGCGCAGCGCCTCGCGGTCGAGCTCTGTGGCCCCAGCCGAGCTCAGCCATTGCCCGGTGCTACTACTGCCTAAAATCAGTACCTCTTCCACACCACTCGGGGCGGCCATCAGCGCAACGTTAATAGGCGTGGTTTTATCTTCCACCACACGCACACTCGGCAGCCGTACACTGTTGTAACGCGGCTGGGTAATCAGTACCTCGTACAAGCCCGGAGGTAAATCGCTAAAGCGGGCGCGCCCCTCAGTGCTACTTTGGGCCTCAAGCTGGCGCCCTTCCCGGTCGGTTACCACCACCCGGGCCTTAGCTAAGCTGCGCAGCGTGGTCTGGTCCTGAATCTCGACCAATAAGTCGGCCGCCACCGCGGGCACTACTGCGGTCATAAAGAGTCCTGCAGCCCACAGGGGGCGAAGCGTACCAATGTTCATAGTGAGTATTATCCTTAAACCCAGAATGGATGACTGACGAACTATACGGGAGTTGGCCTCACCCGGTTCTTGCCCGCCGCATTAATGGTGATAATTATGCAGCACTGACGCGCAACCTCTTACACACCCCCCATTAGCACAGTACGAAATTGCCCACGGTCGCGCCACCACCGATGAAATAAAACAACCGTTTATGAGATTAGCCGTACAACCCGGGGGTTATTTGCCACAATAGCCCTTCAAATCAGCCAAAAGGACTTACCCGCCGATGCATGTGATAGACCGAACGATATTAGGCGTCGCGCCCATCCGCACCAGCTTGCTTGGCGTGTGCGCGCTGCTGACCTTACTGTTTACCATCGTCGAGCCCGAGGCATCTCAAGGTCTGGGGCTGCTTGCGCGGCTGTGTTTTTGGATACTGCACATAGGTATCGCGCTGGGCGCCATACTACTGGTTAGCTTACTTATACGCCGTGCCCACTCGGCGCGCTGGCCACTGTGGTTATTGCTGCTAACCACCGGGGTATTAGGCGCCGCCATTGCCACTGCGCCGTATCTTGCCATTGAGTCGCTACTGCCTTCGCTTATACCGCCTGACCCACCCGACAGTTTCTGGGACCGGTACGCCCTGCAGGGCCCTTGGCATGCTCTTATTAGCGAATTTTTTCAGGTGCTGCCGCTGGTGCTGGCAGGTTGGGTCTTAGTCAACTTACCCCTATTGCTGAATAAACCCACTCTTACTACCCCACCGGCCCCACCCCAAGATCCAGCCAAAGATGAGACGCGACACGAAGAGCGGCAAGCGCGCCGCGATGAATTTTTTGCCGCCCTGCCAGAAATACTGGGTCGCGACCTCATTGCCATCTCATCGGATTTACACTACCTCAATGTTTACACAACGTTGGGTAAAACCATGATTCTCGGCAGCCTTAAATACTACGCCGAAGCGTTTGACGATGAGGGCCTGCAAGTACACCGCTCTCACTGGGTAGCCAAAGCACACGTCGAACGCCTGAGCTTAACCGGCAAAGACGCCTGCTGCATTATGAGCAACGGCCAGCGGATACCCGTAAGCCGCAACAACCGTAAGCTGGCCAAAGCCTGCTTCGGCACCCTGGTCACCAAACAAAAACCCAGCGACATTAAGCTGGCAAGTTAACTCAATCAAACGACGAGCGTATTAAAAACGAAGGGAATACCGGCGGGGAATACAAAAGAAGGAGAAGCGTGTGTTCTAACAAGTAGGTAGAGCAGCCTGGCCTGAGGCCCAATTCAATCGCCCCGCTAAAAAGCTGATTAGATTACACCCGCACCAAACCCGCAGATACAAAAAAGGCCCGATCCGAAGACCGAGCCTTTTAACTTGTATCGTGCCCACGACTGCAAGGAAGCAGGAGGTAGAGCAACGCAGGAGCAGTTGCCGAGAGGCGGATAACGCGGCAGAACGCCGCGTTAGACAGCTTCGCTGCCCGAAGGGCGAGAGCCAGGGACGGCTCTCGTCAATCGAACCACAATAAAGAGCTGGTTCGATTACGCCCGCACCAAACCCGCAGATACAAAAAAGGCCCGATCCGAAGACCGAGCCTTTTAACTTGTATGGTGCCCACGACGGCAGGGACGCAGGAGCAGTTGCCAAGAGGCGGATAACGCGGCAGGACGCCGCGTTAGACAGCTTCGCTGCCCGAAGGGCGAGAGCCAGGGACGGCTCTCG
>NZ_CAXBFW010000030.1:0-30723 GCF_963975215.1 uncultured Gilvimarinus sp. | reverse complement strand
GGTGGACGGTGGACGGTGGACGGTGGACGGTGGACGGTGGACGGTGGACGGTGGATAATTTTGTGCGGCACTAAGAACCTGTCAAGGGCTGCTGTTGGCGCTGAGCATTTTGCCCAACCTCCCGTAACCCGTAACCCTTAACCCGTAACCCGTAACCCGTAACCCGTAACCCGTAACCCGTAACCCGTAACCCGTAACCAGCAGGATCTCCATGACGACTATCCCCACCAATATCATCACCGGCTTTTTAGGCGTGGGTAAAACCACCCTCATTCGCCATTTGCTAAGCCAAAAGCCCGAGCAAGAGTGCTGGGCGATTCTGGTCAACGAATTTGGCGAGGTTGGCATCGATGGTGCGCTATTAAGTGAGGGCGGTGCCACCGTTAAAGAAATACCCGGCGGTTGTATGTGTTGTGTGGCGGGCCTGCCCATGCAGGTGGGGCTAACCCAGCTATTGCGGCAGCAGCAGTTTGACCGGCTAATCATCGAGCCCACCGGCCTCGGTCACCCGCTCGAAATACTGCAAACCCTTAACGAGCACTTTCAAAACGTGATCGAGCTAAAAGCCTGTTTAACCCTTATCGACCCCCGCCACTTTGTCAGCCAAAGGCACTTAGACAACGACACCTTCCGGCAGCAGCTGGAGGTGGCCGATGTACTGGTGATCGGCAAAATGGATTTAGCGAATAACGAGCAACTAACCGCCATGTACAAACAACTAGACCAATGGCAACTGCAGCAACGGCCACAGGTACAAATTAAACAAGGCCAACTGCAACCACACTGGCTAGAAGGCGAGCACCAACAACACAGCCCACTGCCCGAGCCCGGCCACCACCACGGGGGCAACTACCCTGCCGCCACCCTGCCCACGCCAACGGCCGAGCAACCGATCATCAGTAAACAACATCAGGGGCAGGGTTACTTCAGCGCCGGCTGGGTGATACACCCCGCCAAAGTATTTGCCCTAGAGCCACTATTTAACTGGGTAAACGGCCTCACCTGCGACCGGCTAAAAGCCGTGCTGATTACCGACCAGGGCATCATCGCCCTCAACCTCGCCGACGGCGTGGTTAAAATGTTAGAGCTGGATGAGTGCGAAGACAGCCGGTTGGAGATTATTCATCATCAACCGCTGGATTGGGGTGCATTGGGTGAGGAGATGGAAAGGTGTTTGGAGTGAATGGGGGATGGATGACGGATGACGGATGACGGATGACGGATGACGGATGACGGATGACGGATGACGGGCCAGGAGACAACAGGCCGGCCATATAATCAACAGCCCAAAGCCCTATGTATCCGTCGGCTAGCCAAAGCTTGCCCTAGAGCGAAAAAGTCATTACATTCTTTATTCATTAAAGCCCGTCGCACTTTCCCAGACATGGAGCTGTCAAAATATGCCTATTTCCCCTCTGTTTTCAACGGCTTCTATATCCAACTTCATCCCTTTTCTACCGGAGATAGGGTGATAGGCGAAAGTGCGACTGAGTCGCATGAATTAGCTGTTATGCAGCAGCAGTAGAAAAGGGATCGAAATGAGTTTTATTTCAAAGCTAAAGTACGCACCAATCAAAGATCTCCTGGAGTTGATGAAAAGTGAAAATAGACCAAAAGGGTGCTTGAGCTATGACCTAGTGACTGAACTTAAACCTATAGACCTATATTGCTATTTTTATGCTAAATATGGCCCACCAAATGGGCTGCAAAACATGCTGAGGAATAATTCATCTGACAATCTAATTCACTGGGAATGGACGTTTTTTATAGGCAATTCTGTTGTTACCTTTCAGTCGCATAGTGTTAGGACGGAGCTTCATTTTATTGGCGAACTTAGTAATCCCCCAGATATTGGAGTTGTTGTAAGTGAAATTAAAGATGATTTTAAGAGCTATGGGAAAGGTATAAAAAAAGTAAGATTGAAACTTGAAAAATGGACAAGATATGTAAATCCATTTAACAGACTCCAGGTGGTTGTAAAACAAACAATAAAGAACATTGGTCAGCTCAATATAGATATTGAAAGCGATAGATCCAAAATGACTTTAACAACCCCATCCGGTGTCGGCTCTGAGGGTTTAGTTGAGGGCCTTTTAAGTCGTTACAATAACGCAGTTTGCTACTATTTCTCTCTCAAATCTATGCTACCTGTAATGGCCGAATCTTTTGTCAATTTAGTAATTTTTATCTTAGCGAGAAAGGAAATAAAAGACAATGATCGGCACTTTCAGAATGTAATTCGGCAGCAAATAGACATTAGAGTTCAGTCGCTGCATCTTAACTGTGTGGGATTCAAAGGAGTGATTGATTATTCAAATGAAAAATGTAAAAGATTTCATTCTATAATTAACGAACGAAACGATATTCTACATGGCAATATGGATCTAAAAAATCTAAGAATTGGTGATATATATTTTAATGGTAATGTACCAATATTTACAGAATATGATGACCTCTATTCAAGGACATCTGGAGTCTATCTTAATTCAATAAAATATGACTCTATTATCAGTGATTATGACGATATTATAAATTTCATAAACTATATAATGGACCATCTAGAGCCGAGAGAAAAAGTTTGCATCGAACAGCTGGCGTTTAGGCGAGAGATTGGCGTTAATTCAAAAGATGGAAGACTCGGTGCTTTACTTCCAGATCACATGGCAGATTTTCGAACGGTTAAAAATGCATAACCGGGCGTCATAAGGCCAAGTTTCCCACAAAAAGTAGACGTCATCGTTGAAACCAGAACTCGGCACACCTAAGGACCCAGCGAGAGCGCCTGAAAACAGTTTTATCAAGCCAGCCATTATAATTTTCAGTTTTTCTGCCAACGTAGGAACCCTGTATTTTAAGGATAAAAATGACGAGACAATTAAAAGACCTTCAAACGAGCCACGGTTTTTTCTGGCTACTGCTCTCAGCCTTACTCGCTAGCGCATGCACTTACGATGATGAAGCTAAACCAAGAAAAGGTCAGGATCAGTCCACACCCGAGTCACCCCTGGAAAGCCCCATTGCCAACTACAACAACATCAAAGATGACGTTTTTCTAACTCGCTGGACATTACTGGAGCCCATCCAATTTGGCAGCACCGAAAAAGACCTAGAGGTTGCGCACAGCCAGGATCTAATAAAGGTCGATGACCTGTGGGAATCAATACAAGCAGGAAAAACCACCCTAGACAATGAGCAACATAATTGGAAGACTATCCATTCCGGCTTCAGTTATATTCATTTAGATCGATACCTTGAGCCTACAAAATTCGCCTATACCTACGCGGCCGCTGAAATAGAATCCAGCGAAAAAGAGAGCGGATACTTTGGTATGGGCAGTAACGCGGCACTAAAAATATGGCTTAATGGTGAGGTTATTCATGAGAGCCCCATCAGCACTGACATAAGCCCTGACCAATACCTTGTGCCATACAACCTTAAAAAAGGCGAGAATCAACTCATCATCAAAGTGTTGCGTGAAGACAAGGGTTGGTCTTTTCTCTTTAGGCCATTAAGTAAAGCCGCAGCAGACAATGCTTTTGTAAATTTATCCCCCACGCTATCCAATGACGAGCTTGACCGGTTTGTTCAAAGCGGCATTAATATCGACGCAAGCAATAATTTAGGCCTAACGGCATTTAACATTGCCACTCGCTCGGGCGATACCGAGCGGCAGAGCGCGCTTATAGAGCGTGGAGCAAACACCGAAATAACCGCGCCAGATGCAGCTGTACAAATCTCTAATTACTTTGACAGCCTTTACTATAAAGGCTCATCGGGATTTTCATACTTAATTGCTCAAGATGGCAAAATACTGGCTAAAGGCGGTCGGGGCTTGGCTAACATAGCCGCTAACATGCCTAACGACACCGAAACAAGATTTCGGGTTGGGTCAATCACCAAGCAGTTTACCGCTGTGTCTGTTTTGCAGCTGCAAGAGAAGAACCTGTTGTCCCTTAACGACCCGCTAACCAAGTACTTTCCCAGTTTATCAAAGACTACCTCTGTGACACTTAGACATATGCTGAGCCATACCTCGGGCTTATTTGAGCCAGATGGATCTACAGCGCCGTTTAGCCAGTCTATCGAGGCGGCCGATTTTATTAAAATACTAGAAAATCAGGACTTGTACTTTAAGCCGGGCGAGCAGTGGCGTTACAGCAACGCCGCCTATGTCGTATTAGCAATGATTGTAGAAAAAGTATCCGGCCTTTCCTTCGGCGAATACGTAAAGGCCAATATATTTTTACCACTGGGAATGGAAAACTCCGACATTTATAGCAGTAGCCGGCCCGTTACCAATGGGGCGACAGGCTATGCGGTGGTTGACGAACAGACCGTTAAGGCTTTAGACACGAGCGTGTCGGGCTTGCACGGAAACTGGACGGGAGCCAGCGGCTTAATCTCGACAGCCGAAGACCTTTTTATTTGGAGTGAGGCTTTTCATAACGGACACGTCATTAGTGACAAGGCATACACCGAGGCAACATCTGCAACGGTATTCCCCAACGGGTTTAAGCCCTATGTAGACTACGGTTTTGGTATAGCTATTGAAAACATTGCCGGCCACAAAACCCTCGGGCACGCCGGAGAGTTGCCGGGGTTTCATGCGGAATTATTGCACCTACCAAAAGAGAAGTTCACCGTGGTTTTTTTGGCAAATACAAACCGATGGGAGTTAAAGTATAAAGCCCGCACGGTGGAGAAAGTAATTCAGGTTATGCTTGATGACGAATAGCCGGTTTTTTTGAACTTATAACTCCCCAGACGTCGGCAATCAAACCTTGCAATCGACATCGAAGCACCGATTTTAAGTCCTCTGCAGCCAACCGAGCGGAGGCCTATCATAGGGTACGCCAAGCTTTTCCAGCTTTTCACTGATGAGAAGCTTGGAAACATACGCGCCCTATTATTTATCTGCCACCCCGAGCGCGCGACAGAACAACGCAACATTTTACCTTGCTTAACACAACCAAAATTGCGCGGCCAACGTAATTAGCAGACTGCCCAATTTTAACTGCGGTAAAAAAGATGATGAAACAAGTTCTATCGGTCCTTTTGCTACAGGCATGCGCCGTGGCGGCACTAGCCGCCGATAACCCTCTGAGCGTACATGTACTCAACACCCAAAACGGCCTGCCGGGGCCCGATATCCAGGTAACGTTAGAGCGCCAGCAAGACGATCAGTGGATTATGCTGGAGTCAGGCAGAACGAATGCCCAAGGACGCATCACGGCGCTTTACCCCAGCGACAAAAAGCTGGTAGAGGGTATCTACCGCGTCACCTTTAAAACAGGGGCTTGGTTAAAGCAGCAAGAAACGCCGACCTTCTTTCCAGAAATTCCGGTGGTTTTTCAAATTGACGGAGCGCTTGATCACTATCACATCCCTCTGCTTTTAAGCCCCTACGGTTACTCTACCTACCGCGGCAATTAAGGTTTGTAAATTTATCGCTGTGGGGCCGTAAACACAGCGATAAACTCGCCTGCAGGGCTCGTCCATATGGCCAAACTCCGGTATCTTGCACTACAAAAATACCTAAAGGAAAAACCATGAGCCTTAGCAACTTTGCCCTGACGCTGCTGGCCGGTGCCCTACTGTCTGCGTGCAGCAGCCAGCCATCCGGTACCGACACACCTACCAACCACGCAGCACAATCCTGTGAGGGTAAAAGCTCACTGCGCATGGTGGACTATTTTTTACCTATGCCCTTAGGCAACCAAAGCTCTGACGTGTGGGGTGCGCCGGGTGTTTTACCGCGCGATATTGATAACGGCCTGGAAAGTACCAAGCGCCAGCCGGACTGGAACTATTGGGACGGCAAGATCATTAAAGCCCCTAACGGCAAATACCATTTATTTGCCAGCCGCTGGCCGGGCGAGCTAACCCATTACGATTGGGCCAAATCGGTGGCGGTACACGCCGTAAGCGAAACGCCCAATGGCCCCTACCAAAACCCGCAACAACTTTTTACTGACCGCGAAGGGCTTGGGCACAATATTACCGGCGGCGTAATGCCCGATGGCCGCTACTATGTGGTCGCCAGTGATGCCGGGCGAGCGGGCGATGTGTTTATCTCGGATACCATCGACGGCCAATACGAGCTGCAGGGGCAAGTCACCATGGACGCCAATGGGCAAGATCTGGATCGCGCCGGCGCTAATGTCAGTATTATTGTGCGCCCCGACGGTAAATTTTTGCTGGTATCACGCCCCGGCATTGTGATGATCAGTGACGATATTATGGGCCCCTATGTCGCCCAGGGCCCCAGCATTTGGCCCACAATTAAGGGTTACGACAACAGCAAAGCCGAAGACCCGATTGTGTGGTACAGCGGCGGCTTGTATCACATTACCCTTAACTGGTGGGACATCCGCAAAGCGCGCCATTTGGTATCGCGCAATGGCATCGACAACTGGGTGGATACCGGCATCGCCTATGACCCGCGCTTGGGGTTTGAGTACACCGACGGCTCTAAAAACACGTGGAGCCTACTGGAGCGCCCAGGCGTGCTGGTGGAAAACGGCCACGTTACGCACTTTACGTTCTCGGCGCTGGACGTAAGCAAACCCGAGGATGTGGGAAACGACAATCACGGCAGCAAAGTGTTGGTGGTACCGTTTGACGGCAAATGTTTTGATACCGCGCTGGAGCAAGCCATACCCTGACGCCGCCATAGCGGTTGATTTAATCAACCGCGCCCCTCACACACGTTGACAGGCACATACCATCAAAATGGAGTGAACAACAGCCTAACCTTTTGCACGACTCGCCAGTTGCTACCGACTCGCGCTTGCCACCTAGGTAACCACGGACTGCCGTAAGCGCCGGGCAATACGCGCACAGCAATTCAGGTTCACCACACGTCTCTTAGCAACAACAGGCGATAACCCGCCCCCTCCCAAGCGCCCTGATCGCCCCGCACTTGACCGATACCAAACACTGCAGTATTGTTATGCTATAACATTGCAATTTAATACCAAACAGATGGGTAAAAATTATGAAAGACGAAGCCGCGGCCATTTGCTCTGGCCTGTGCCTCATTCACTGTATCGCCACCCCTGTTCTGCTATCGCTGGGTGGGCTGGGGCTGGTGGGGAGTTTATTCACCTCCGAGTGGGTGCACGTCGCCCTATTTGCCCCCATTGCAGCGCTGGCCGCCACCAGCCTACCCAGCGGCTGGAAGCGCCACAAACGCTGGGTACCCGGCGCGGCTGGTTTTACCGGGCTTGCTTTGTTGCTGGCGGCATTGTTCGCCCCGCACGAGGCGGAGGTGGTTCTCTCGATCAGTGGCGGGCTGTTACTAATGGCGGGCCATCTAAGCAATCGCTTTCACTGCCGTCGGGGCGCGCCGTGCGAGAGTGCCACATGCTAACCGAGCAACAACTGTGCAAAGCGCCGGCCGCCGACTACATGAATGACGCCCAGCAGGCATTTTTTAAACATCACCTGCTGCGCCTAAAGCAACAAACTCAGGCGCATATCGACGCCATTAAACAGCAATTGGCAAATCCGCCCGAGTGCAACGACGAGGCCGACCGCGCCCAATACGAAGACGATATGTACCTCAACCTGCGGCTGATTGATCGCGAACACCGCTTGCTGCGCAAAATCGACAGCGCGCTGCGTCGCCTGCAAACCGGCGAGTACGGTTATTGCCTGGAGACGGGCGAGCCAATTGGCATTGCGCGGCTATTGATCCGGCCCACAGCGGAATACGGCGCCGACGTAAAAACACTCAGCGAACACAAAGAGGCCTTTTATGCCCATTGAGAATAAATTGCCGGTCACGGTGTTATCCGGTTTTCTTGGTGCAGGTAAAACCACTGTGCTTAACCACATTTTGCACAACCGCGACAATCGCCGGGTGGCGGTTATCGTAAACGACATGAGCGAAGTGAATATCGATGCCGATTCCGTGAAAAACGATATCACCCTTAACCGGCGTGAAGAAAAACTGGTAGAGATGAGCAACGGTTGCATTTGCTGCACCCTGCGTGAAGACCTCTTACTGGAGGTGCGCGCTCTGGCCGAGTCGGGAAAGTTTGATTACCTGTTAATTGAGTCGACCGGCATCTCCGAGCCTTTGCCGGTGGCCGAAACTTTCACTTTTGCGGATGAAGATGGCGTCAGCTTGTCAGATATCTCCCGGCTAGACACCATGGTAACAGTGGTGGACGCCGTCAATTTTAGCGCCGAGTATGAACACGCCAAGGATTTAAAAGACTCCGATGAAAACCTGGGGGAAGACGACGAGCGCAGTGTGACCGACTTACTGGTCGAGCAAGTCGAGTTTGCCGATGTGATACTTATTAGCAAAACCGATCTGGTAGACGAACAGGCGCTGCGCCAACTGCAAGGCTTGCTGCGCGGGCTTAACCACGATGCCGAGATTGTGCCTATCGCCAACGGTGAAGTAGCGCTAAATAAAGTACTGGGTACCGGGCGGTTTGATTTTACACGCGCTCAGCAATCGCCCTTGTGGCTAAAAGAAATACGCGGCGAACACACACCGGAAACCGAAGAGTACGGCATTGGTAGTTTTGTCTATCGCGCGCGCCGGCCGTTTCACCCGCGCAAATTTTTTGAGTTTATTCAAAACCCCGCCGCCACCGGCCGCTTAATTCGCTCTAAAGGTTATTTCTGGCTCGCCTCGCGGCCTGAGTTTGCCGGTCAGTGGAGTCAGGCCGGGGGCATCGCCCGCCACGGTGCGGCGGGAATGTTTTGGCGTGCGGTACCCGAACAGCACTGGCCCGAAGATGAAGAGGCCTTAGCGTTTATTCGCGAAAAGTGGCAAGAGCCCTTTGGCGACATGCGCCAGGAGCTGGTGTTTATCGGCCAGGGGCTGGATCAAAATGCAATGACGCAGGCGCTGGACAACTGCCTGCTCGATGACGACCAGCTTATTCGCGGCAAAGAGAGCTGGAAGCAACTGCCCGACCCGTTTCCGCGCTGGAGCGACGCCTAATGCAAAACACTGCACACCCGATACCGCGGCCCGAGGGCTTAAGCCAAGACTCAACAGCCAGTGTATTTACCGAGCTGTACCGCGCGTGCGTTAACCTATGCGTGTGGCAGCGCCCACTACCCGGTGCAGTACACACTTACAGCGAGTTTTTGCTTACGCACTACCCCTACGCCACCGAGATACGGCTAACAGGTAACGTTGCAACGCTTAGCCGGGAACTGCCGCAACAATTGCCCAGACACCCACAGGGCACCGCTTTTATCGACGACATCTGCGCCCTTGCCGATATGCTTACTTGCCTGCTCGCCGCCTCGGCTATTGGCTTGCGCTTGTGTGTGGCAAGCCAGGCCACCTGCCCGCGCTTTCACGTTGACAGGCTCGGTTGCCGTTTAATCACCACCTACCACGGGCCCGCCACCGAGTGGCTCGACAACCAAGACGTCAACCGGGATAAACTGGGCCGAGGCGCAAACGGCAAAGCCGACAGCGAGTCCGGCCTGTATACAGCGGCCGCTGCGGTGCAATCAATGGCCGCCGGCGAGGTGGCGCTACTTAAAGGCGAGAGCTGGCCGGGCAACGAAGGTCGCGGTATCGTACACCGCTCGCCGCCGCTGCCAGCCAAACAAAAACGTCTGTTTCTGACTATGGATGCCATCTCATGAAATATCACCTGATTGCCTTCAGCGCAGCGTTGATAACCACCACCGCGTACGCGCAGCAGCATCACCACACTCACGGTAAAGCGCAGCTCTACCTCACCTACGCAAGCTCACAGTTGCAAGTGGAATTTAACAGCCCCGCTATGGATGTGTTGGGATTTGAAGGCGAGCCCGCTACCGACCAACAAAAACAAGCTGTGCAACAGCTTAAACAAACACTGAGCAAGCCAGCGGCGCTGTTCACCCTGGGAGGCAACCGCTGCAGCTTACAATCCCAACACACCGAAATCAGCCAGGACCACCACAGCGACGTTCACGCCAGCTACCAGTTTGCGTGCGAGGGCGAACCGGCGCCGGATATTTCACTCACATTATTCGGCCAATTCCCCTCACTGCATCAGGTTGAGGGTTTTGCCATTATTAATGGCAAACAACAGTATCGGGTGCTGGACCCTGACTCTGAGGTATGGAAGTTTTAAAGGCAGGTTGTTTAGTGCGGCCTCTTGCAGTTCTCCTTTTTATCTTCTCGTTTCTATTGTTTCGTTACTGTTTTTTCGTTACGGCCGTCTCGCCCCATAATCGTTCCGGTGCACCCACGATAAACATCTGGCCGCGCTAAATGGCTCGTCGGGTTCACTCCCGGGCTGCCCTGCTGGTTTTAGCTGACAACTGAACCCGACCTTCCCTTTACACGTATATAACCAGCGCTGCGCCTAAAAAGGCTGAGCAATAGCTTTTTTGCGCCCTACAAATTTATCCGGAGGAACTATGAGATACTTTTTATCGCTACTATTGCTGCTAGTGCCTTTAGGTGCCCTTGCCCAAAATGATGCCCTCTCCAGCATCGGCCAACTCACCTGGAAAAACCGGATTATTCTGGCTTGGTCGAACAACCCCGCACCTCTTAAGGCAGCGCTTGTACGCGCCCGCACAGAGATCGACGAACGGGATATTGTGTGGTTTGTGATAAATGACACACAGGTTGAAACCAATTATGCAGGCCCACTAGCGCCTGACTTTGCCCAGACCACAAGCCATCAATTTCAAAAAAACTCGCGACAGGTATTGTTAATTGGCAAAGACGGCGGCATTAAAAACTCCGATACCGAACTTTTGTTGCAATCGCTGTTTCGCGACATTGATGCTATGCCTATGCGACAAAATGAAATGCGCGAAACGAGATCCAGCCAAAAAAAATAGCACTTATTCCTGTCACCCCTAGCTTTTATGCATCACCATTAAGCGGCACGAGCGAGCAACCTTTCAGGCGGTATCGCACAAACCCCACGCTGGACATCAACAAACCATTACCCACAAGCATAATCAACAGTCCGTCGTGCGACCCGGCGGGCACGAGCCCAACGCTGAGCAACACCCCCAACAAAATCAACGCCCCACCTATCCACCCCACATAGAAGAACTTTTGCAGTTTTCTCCTGCTCTCATCCGACCACTGCACCACCGTCTGACAACGGCTACAAGTAACGGGATGAAACCCTAACAGTAACGAGTACAGCTTATTCAGCTCGCGGCGCCGAAGCTTGCTATCGCAGTGGGGGCACATAGGCTTTATGGACTCTGACATGGATTATTCCCTTAAGATGATGAGATTTTTATTTTCCTCATTATGGCGTATAAACACGTCTGATTAACACCCAGGCGACAGAAATGTAAAAATAATAATTAACGGTCGAATCCCTTACGCGCCGTTCGACTATCCTATGACAACGCCGCTGCAATCGGTCATTACAGCGGCGGTTGCTTGCTAACATTTTTCTGACCGATAGCGCCAAACAATCATGGTGCGCATCAGTTATAAAATCACTGACACTGTTGTACAACGGGAGTAATGGTATGAACTACATAGATGGATTTGTCGCTGCGGTGCCAACGGCCAATAAAGATCAGTACCTGAAGCACGTTAAGTTGGCCGCCAAGTGCTTTCAAGAGCACGGCGCCCTAAAGCTTACCGAGTGCTGGGGCGACGATGTACCCGAAGGCCAAACCACCTCCTTCCCCATGGCCGTAAAGTGTAAGCCGGACGAAACCGTGGTGTTCGGTCTGGTCGAGTGGCCCTCTAAAGCCGTTAGGGACAGCGGTATGCAAAAGGTGATGGATGACGAGCGTATGAGCGCCGAGAATAACCCCATGCCGTTTGACGGCAAGCGGCTTATCTATGGTGGTTTTCAGGTGCTTTTTAACGAGTAACTCAGGGCACTGACCGGGAGTTCACCTGCGTTCCGAGCCCTAAGAAGGTGTTAGAGCATGGCGAACTTCCCGGGCAGAATACAAACAACACCCACTTATTAACCAAGGCCCACACAACGTGCTGCAACAATGGGCCGCTCTGATTAACATGGAGATGCGCAATGGCACCCACAGCCAAAAATAGAGTGTGCCTCTGGTTTAACGGCGAGGCGCAAACTGCCGCACAGTTCTACGCGAGCGTTTTTCCCGACTCTCATATTGACGCGGCTCACCACGCCCCGAGTGACTACCCGGCGGGCAAGCAAGGCGATGTATTAACCGTCGACTTCACCGTTATGGGTATTCCCTGCCTAGCAGGCTGTTGTAAAACCCCTTGCATGCTCAGCGTGGCCTGACGCGTGCAGCTGCTGTGCATTGTCTCGACGGACAGGGTGGTTCCCTTTGCTAGAGACAAGGTGCGGCAGATGTGCGCTTCAGACCTCGCCCTAGGGGGCTTTCAAGAGCCTGCCAGGGCTTAACGGTGGCCCGGCGTTTAGCCACAATGAATCATTTTCATTTCAGGTGGCAACCAGCGATCAGGCTGAAACCGACCGCTACTGGAACGCTATTATTGATAACGGCGGTGAGGCGAGCGCCTGCGGCTGGTGTAAAGATAAATGGGGTATTTCCTGGCAAATAACGCCTGTGGCACTCACTCAGGCGGTGACCAGTTTAGATGCTCACGTGGCAAAGCGCGCTTTTGATGCCATGCTGACAATGACAAAAATCGACATTGCCACCATAGAAGCCGCCATTCGACGTTAAAGCATCACTCTGTGTAGGGCGCCATAGCAGCCACCACCATTTGATAAGCCGCCTGAGATAAATCCGTTTCAATCATATCAATGCTGAGCTTGCCCGATACCCAGAACGGGTCATACAGCGCGTCGAGCACAATGCCTTGCTCAAATTTGGCGTAGATAACCTGGTTGGGTGGCGGTGGCGGCAGGTGAATACAGGCGCCAAAAAACGGCACCAGCAAAAACTCGGTAATGCGCTGCTCATCATCAAACACTAACGGCACCACAAACCCCGGTATACGTATGTTGGTGTTATCAAACGCGGGAATGGTTTTGGCCGAGCGCAACGCTTTGCTGTAGGGGTCGTCCTCTGGCAGGCCGGCAAAGCCCCCACCGGTTGCTGGCGCCTGATCACCCTCACCGCCTTCGGGCACCTCACTAATCCACTCCGGCGGGTTTAACAGTGCCTCAAGATCTTGCTCGGGCATCAACTCGGGCCATTCAATGGTTTGATAATCCTGTCCCCACGCGCCCAGACTGAACAGGCAACCGAGCCAGAGTAGGCATATTTGTCGGGCGGTCATAGGGATTCCTTGCATCTGATAAAAAATACGTTATAACATAACACAGCTATCCCCATCGACCGAAGGCTTCGCTGTTTTTTATGCCCTCTGAATACGCCATTAACATTACCGCCGCCGTGTATGGCCACCCCAAGGGGCCGCGCTGGCGATTGCCGCAGTGGCAACTGGCCCACGGCGAGAAGGTATTTTTGGCCGCCCCCTCGGGGGCCGGCAAGTCGACACTATTAAGCACTCTGGCCGGCCTTTTGCCGGTTAGCAGCGGGGAGTTAAACGTACTGGGAGAGCCACTCCAGCAGCGGCCTATTGCCCAAAACGCGTTTTGGCGTGCGCGCCATTTAGGGATTATTTTTCAGGAATTAAACCTGCTGGATTACCTAAGCTGCCTGGATAACATTCTGTTAGCGGCGCATTTTGCCCGCAACCGTCAAACCGGACTGCCCGAGAAAGCAGCCCAGCTGATGAGCCAACTGAACCTGCCTACCGGGCTTCTGCACCAGCCGGCACGTTTGCTTAGCGTGGGCCAACGCCAGCGCGTGGCCATTGCCCGGGCACTGATCAACGACCCGCCACTAATACTGGCCGACGAACCCACCTCGGCGCTGGATGACAACAACAGCCGGGACTTTATAACCCTGCTGTTTGAGCAAGTGCGCGAGCGTCAATGTACCCTGGTATTTGCCAGCCACGACCGGCACCTGGGTGCGCAATTTGACCAAACCCTGCACCTTGATGAGTTGAGCCAGCCACTGTGATTGCTCGCCTCGCCTTAAAAAGCCTGTTAAGCCGCCGCTTTAGTGCCTGTGTGTGCATCGCTATGATCGCGCTCAGCGCCGCCGCGTTACTCACAGTCGACACGGTATACCGCGGTTCGCAAGCGGCGTTTAGCCGCAGCGTGCAAGGCATTGATTTGATTGCAGGCGCCCCCACCGGTGACATTAACCTACTCTTATTTTCCGCCTTTCACGTCGGCTCTCCGAGCCGGGAGCTAAGCTGGCAAACATTTAGTGACTGGCGCAACGCCGATGCGACCGCCAGCGCCGTGCCCTTAATGCTGGGCGATAGCCATAGAGGCTTTCGCGTTATAGGCACCGACAGCGCGCTATTTGATCACATAAAAAGGGTAAACAACGCCGAGGTTTTTACCCAGGGGCGGCCTTTTAGCCATGTGTTTGACGTTACGCTTGGCCATGAAGTAGCCCGTACCCTCGGCTACCGAATTGGCGACGCCCTGACACTGAGCCACGGTTTAGGCGGCCATAGCTTTCAACACCATGAGGCTCGCACGTTTAAGGTCACCGGCATTCTAGCGCCCACAGGGACGCCCATCGATAAAACCCTGCAAATTAGCGTAGAGGGGATCACCGCCATTCACTGGTCGCCTGCAAAGTTGGCAACACTGCCGCAGCAACCGGTGCTTGGCACTATTGCTGCGCTTAAGCCCAGTAGCATTAGCGCCTTTTACCTAACACTTAATAACCGCGCCCGCACCTTTCAGGTTCAGCGCGCGATTAACCAAAACAGCACCGAGCCAAGCCAGGCAATTTTGCCCGGCGTCGCCATGACGCAATTGTGGTCGATGCTGGACTGGATCGAGGCGGCCTTACTTGGCCTGGGTTTGCTGGCGGCACTGGTCGCCGCCATTGGCGTGGTCAGCACTCTGCTAGGGCTGCTTGAGCGGCGCGTGGCAGAGTTTCAGTTAATGGCAACGCTGGGAGCCCGGCGGCGCTTTATCTATACCTTACTTGGCATAGAAACAACGGTGCTAGTAGCGGTGGGCCTGTGGTTGGGCGCGCTGCTAACACTGGCACTGGAGCGTAGCCTACTGCACTTTGCCCAACGGCAGTGGGGGCTGTATTGGCCGGTAGAAATCAATGGTTTATCGCTAGCGATTGCGGTAACGGCCGTACCTCTGTGCAGCGGCTTATTGCTTGCCTTAGTCGGTGCCTGGCGGCTAAGCCGCGGGCGATAACCAAGTGGCTAAGCCGCCAGAGCAAGGTAACACCGGTTGCCACAAGCCTTCCCGAGCCGGGGCGGGCGAATCACGCATTTGTTATTCAAATCTGATCGGGTCAGCCAAAGCCGGTTATTCCTAATCAGTCTGTAAAAGCTCGCACATCTGAAACCCCATTCCCCCCTTAAACATATTAAATATAATAGTATTGTATTACCTATTCATATAGGTATCGAACACGCTTAAGCAGTGCGTGCTCCCCCATAAAATAATGAACGAATGGAGAGTACAATGACGATAACAAGATACACCTCAAGGTTAATGGGCTTATTGTTTGGCCTACTGTTTACCCTGCAGGGCCATGCCATCGTGTTAAATGGCACCACCGATATCCACGATCCGTCCACCATCGTAAAAGATGGTGATACCTATTGGACTTTTGGTACGGGCGCCGGGGCCTCTAACTTCCCGATTAACGCGCTCTACTCCACCGACCTTATCAACTGGTCGCGCGGCCCATCACCGGTACCGCGTAATACTTACCCCAGCTGGATCAATAATAAAGTGCCGGGGTTTGACGGTAACTTTTGGGCACCGGACCTTATCGAAATGAACGGCCGCTACTACCTGTACTACTCGGCGTTTTCGGCCTCGACCGGCATGAAATCGGCCATTGGCGTTATGGTGACCGACTCGCTCAATAACCCCAATTGGCAAGATTTAGGGATGGTGGTATCCACCGTCGACGAACCCTATTCCGGCGATCAGCCAGTTAATGCTATTGATGCCGGCTTATTTCGCGATGCCAACAACAATGTCTGGATGGTGTACGGCTCGCACTACGCCGGTATCTACATGCGCCAGATCAACCCGGCCACTTGCTAAACGGCAACCGCTACCCCGTTGTTGGTAATAACGGTGCCTGGCACGAGTTTGAAGCCGCTCAGGTACAGTACTTAAACGGCTACTACCATATGTTCGTTAACCTGGGCGAATGCTGTGCGGGCAACTCCAGTGACTACTACATCGTCATGGGCCGCTCTACCAGCCCAACCGGCCCCTACCTTGATCAGGGCGGGGTTGATATGTGGAACTACGGTGGCAGCACGGTGCTCACCACCGATGGCATCTACATTGGCCCCGGGCACTTCGGCTACTACAACAACTACGGCCAAAATCTGGCGACCATCCATTACTACGACGGCACCAGCGCCAACGGCTGGCCGGCACGGTTGGATATCTTAGAGATGTCATTTAACAATGGCTGGCCGACGTTTAATCGTAACTTCTCACTCGCCGATGAACCTACCGGCCCTTTAGCGAATGGCCGGGTTACCTTTACCTCGGTGCACAGCGGCAAATTGTTAGAGGTAGCCTCTGGCAGCCACGATGACGGGGCTAACGTTGTTCAGTGGGAAAACAACGGCAGCGCCAATCAGCAGTGGGACATTGTTAATTTAAACAACGGTTACTACTCGATACGCGCTGCCCACAGCGGTAAATCACTGGACGTCTATGAATGGAGCACCGAGGACGGGGGTGAAATTCGCCAGTGGGAATATGTTGGCGGCGAAAACCAGCAGTGGCAAATCGTCAACGAGGGCAATGGCAGCTACGGCATCATCTCGCGCTTTAGCGGCAAGGCACTGGATGTTTACGAGTTCAGTACTGAAGACGGTGGCGACATTCGCCAGTGGGAGTACTGGGGTGGCGAGCCACAGCGCTGGATTGTTAACTATCAATAAAGTTTTTTAGTCAGCGAAGGCATCGCGCCGAGTAGCGCGGTGCCTTACGCCAGCTAATAGTGTAATTTTTTGTGCTCTATCCTGAGCCCAAGGCGCAAGACATCGAGTACATCTACCGCCGCACCTCAAAACAGCCATGAGCTAACTCAGAACAGCCATGAGCTAAGTCAGAAAGCTCGAGGGGCTGCCTGCCACTCGTGGCAACTTTCTTGCGTGAGCTTAGAGGGTTGTTCCGGGTGTTGTTTTACAAGCGGTGGCGCCAACTTGCGCGGCGCCACCACAAGGCTTATACCCCGGCCTGTGACCGACGCATATTGAGCTCAGTTTCGATTTCTTCCATACGTTTGGTATTAAGCGGATACACCACGAGCAGCAACACCGCCACAAAGGCAAACAGCGCCGGAATCCAGCTCATTAACATCACCATACCATCGGTAGCCTGAGCAATTGTGCTCGGGTCGGTACCCACATAGCCGTAACCACCCAACACCATCAGCACCAGAGCGCCGGCAAAACCGCCGCCGGTTTTTTGAATAAAACTACCAGCGGAATAAAACAGACCCGTGGCGCGACGGCCGTGTTTCCACTCAGAGAAGTCGGCGGCATCGCCCAACATGCTAAAGGTGAGCACCGGCATAAACGCGGCAAAGAACTCGGCGGCGCAGCCCAGTACAAACAGGCCGGTAACGTCGTTGCGATCCAGCAGCGAAATACAACCGGTGAGTACACCGCTGATAATCAGCGAGGCGACAAACAGGGTCTTTTTACCCACCAGGCGGGTAAAGTAACCGCACACAAAGGCGGCGAAAATTGAGGTAATCAACAGCGCCAGAAAGTACATGCCCGTCATGGTGGGCTCTTGCAGGTAATGCTTAAAGTAGTAGGCGATAACCACATACTTAATGCCGTTAAACAGCATGGTCAAAAAGCCCAGCCCTAAAATCATCAACCAGGGTTTATTGGTTAACAGGTCAATCAAATCGCGCTGCGACGGGGTGCTCGCGCCCTCGGGGCGGTTAATTAACGTGCGAATCAAGTAGCCAGTGGCAATAAGCACGACGGCACACAAAGGCCCCATAATCCAGGGGTTGATTTTATACGTGGCGTCCTCGGCCTGAGTCAGGCTAAAAAAGAACAGCGAGATAGACAGCAATGGGACGATAATAAAGGGTAAATTAAACAGCAGATCTTTAAATTCTTTTTTAAACGAGCCGGTGTTAGTGGTGGGCACAATACGCTCTTTGGTGGCGGCAAAGGTAATCACGCACAGCGCCACTAACAGCACCGCAAACACATACATGGTTTGCTGGTAACCTTTGGCCTCATCCCCCTGGCCAAAATACTCGACCAGATACGGCGTGCCCGCCATCACCAAGGCGCCGCCTAAAAAGGCGCCGGCAAAACGGTAGCCGGATAACACACTGCGCTCTTCGTGGCTGGAGGTCATTACCCCCATCAAGGCCGAGTAAGGCACATTGTTAACCGTGTAAGCGAGCGTTAACCCGATGTAGGTAAAGTAGGCCCACACCAGTTTCATCTCGGGGCTAATATCCGGCGCGGTAAACGACAACACCATAAATAACCCCAGCACCGGGGCCGACCACAAAATCCAGGGGCGAAATTTACCGTATTTGGTGTGGGTACGATCGGCAATCATGCCCATAATAATGTCGGTAATGCCGTCGGATACGCGCACCAGCAGCAAAAGTGCCGCGGCCGCGGCCGCCGTAATACCGAGGGTGTCGGTATAAAACACCGCTAAATAGGCAAGCGCACCGCGCCACACTAGGTTAGCCGCGGCATCACCCATGGCGTAACCGCTTTTCTCAAATATGGATAGTTTTTGGTAGGTCGGGGTAGTCACTGTCCACCTCTTGTCAGTGTTGATGTTGTTATGGGGTGTTGCCGGGGCTTAACGTCAGGTATTCACGCGGCCTTCAGCTCTATTATGGGCACAGGGGAGCATAGGGTTCCCCCCTAAAAATGTACAGTAAAAAACCGTGTAAAAGGCACCACCTAAGCACTTTAACGATACCGGTTGCATTAACACGACCTACCCGCCTCTTTAATCGGGGCCGCCCCATAAGCGAACCACTGCGGTGCAACTTAGCACCTTAATGCACCACCGCGCTTATTTTGGGTCGCACTAATAGGGCGCAGCACAAAATGCATCGGCCGCCTGCGCGCACCAGAACAAAACATCATCAGTTAAATCGCCCCGCGATCGATAAAATTAGTGCCCCATTTTTTAGCCCAACGTCGCTGGCACAGCGCTTGCTATACCCCGGATGAGTACACAACCCTGGGCCACAGGCCCGCACCCGACTCACTGCGCCGGCCACGATAGCCGTGCCCGAACAGACGGACGAAACCATGAGCTCTTCGAAACTTAATTTACTGGATGTCACACGCGATAACATTCGCCTGCTGCATCTGACCTGGTTTGCCTTTTTCTTAACGTTTGTGGTGTGGTTTAGCCACGCACCGCTAAAGCCGCTGATCATGGAAACCTTCAACATGGACATCAGCCAGTGGAAAGCACTGCTGATTCTGAATGTGGCCCTCACCATTCCCGCGCGCATTGTGGTGGGCATATTGGTGGATCGGTTCGGCCCCCGCATCGTTTACAGCTTACTGCTCGCCTCGGGCGGTTTGATGTGTTTGGCGTTTGCCTCGGCACAAACGTACGAGCAGCTGGCGCTTACCCGCTTTTTGCTAGGCTTTGTCGGCGCCGGCTTTGTGATTGGTATTCGCTTAGTGGGCGAGTGGTTTCCGGCCCGTCAGGTAGGCCTGGCCGAAGGTGTTTACGGCGGCTGGGGCAACTTTGGCTCGGCGGCGGCGGCCTTTACCCTGCCTACGGTTGCCTTACTGTTTGGTGGCGCCGACGGCTGGCGCTACGCCATTGCCATTACCGGCTTAATGGCCATGGCCTACTCCATCGTGTTTTATTTGCGCGCCCGCAATACTCCCAAAGGCTCAACTTACTTTAAGCCCAAAAAGAGCGGCGGCCTGGAAGTGACCAGCAAAAAAGACTTTTACTTTTACCTGGCGATGAACCTGCCCATGTACTTTATTTTAGCGGTACTGGCCTGGAAGCTTTCCCCCTCCGGGGTTGGCTTGCTGACTCAAAGCACTACCTACCTGATGTATCTGGTGTTGGTCATCCTGTGCGCCTATCAGTTTTCGCAGATCTATCGCGTAAACAAAGACATGCTGCAGGGCGCCGAAGTACCCGAGCACGATAAATACAAATTTAAGCAGGTGGCCATTCTCGACTGGGCTTACTTTGTTACCTTTGGCTCGGAGCTGGCGGTGGTGTCTATGCTACCGGCGTTCTTCCTTGAAACCTTCGAGGGCATGAGCCTGGCGATGGCCGGGGCACTGGGTGCCGCCTACGCCTTTATGAACTTAGTCGCGCGCCCCGGTGGCGGTTACATTAGCGACAAATGCGGCCGTCGTTTGTCTATGTCGATTTTTATCGTCGGCCTCACCATTGGCTACTTTACCCTTTCGCAAGTGGACGCCGGCTGGCCCGTCGCCCTCGCGGTGGTTGCCGTAATGTGTTGCTCCTTTTTTGTTCAGGCCGGCGAAGGCGCGGTATTTGCCATGGTGCCACTGGTTAAGCGCCGCATGACCGGGCAAATTGCCGGCATGGCTGGTGCCTACGGCAACGTGGGCGCTGTAACCTTCCTGACGATTTACAGTTTTGTGGATGCCTCGACCTTCTTTATGGTGATCGGCGGCTGCGCCTTGGTTATCTTTGGTGTCGTACAGTTTTTAGAAGAGCCTAAAGGCCACATGACCGAAACTAATGAAGACGGTTCGCTGGCGCAAATCGAACTTACCTAATTCAGCTTTTCCCCGTGTCTGCAGCGGATCTTCGGATCCGCTTTTTTTTCATCTTCAGGAAGCGCTATGATACCGCCACAAGAACAACAATCAGGCTCACACCCAATGGATCATATCCAGTCATCACTAAAACTCGAGTTTGCGCAACTGAGCGATGCCGGACGCAAAGCCGAAAACCAAGACACTGTCGGGGCGCGCTTTCCCGAAGGGGCGGCACTGACCACCAAAGGGGTCGCTATTGCCATTGCCGACGGCGTCAGCACCAGCGATGCCGCGCGCCAGGCCAGCCAAACCGCTATTACCGGCTTTTTAACCGACTACTATGCCACGCCCGACACCTGGCGCACCGGGCAGTCGGCCAACCGGGTTATTCAATCGCTCAACCGTTATTTATGGAGCCAAAGCCAAAACAGTGTGCGACAAGAGGGCTACCTCACCACTCTGAGTATTATTGTGATCAAAGGCGATAAACTGTTTACCTTTCATGTGGGTGACAGCCGAATTTATCGCTTGCGCGCCGGCCAGCTGGAATTACTCACACGCGATCACACGCAAAAAATTGATCGCCGCACGACTTACTTGAGCCGCGCCATGGGTGCCGACTTAAACCTGGAAGTCGATATGCAAACCTACGAGGTCGAACTGGGTGATGTTTTTATGCTCAGCACCGATGGCTTGCACGATTGGGTCGACCATAAAACACTCGAAACTTTATTAAACCAACAAAGTGATCTACAGGCGCTGTGTGACACCTTGTACCAAACGGCTATGGACGCCGGGTGTGACGACAATATTAGCCTACAGCTGGCCCGGGTAGAGCAATTGGGCGCATCGAGCCAGGCCGATGCGGTCACCGTATTATCGCGACTGCCCTTTGCGCCTTTGCTGGATGTGGGCAAAAGCATTGACGGACTCACCGTTGAAAAAATCATGCACGAGTCCGAGCGCAGTCAGGTGTACCTGGTAAAAACGCCCGACGGTAAAAACCTAGTCATGAAAACACCCTCGGTTAATTATGAGGACGATCCGGCTTACATCGAACGCTTTGTGCAAGAGAGCTGGATTGGTGCGCGCATCAGCAACCGACACATCGTACGGGTGGTAGAGCCTCCGCAACCACGCTCATGCCTTTACTATTTAACCGAGTACATTCCCGGGCCAACGCTATCGCAAGTGATTAAAGAGCGAGCACCACTCGAGGTGTCCGACGCCGTCGAGCTGGCCGAGCAGCTGGTAACCGGTATACGCGCACTGCACCGCAAAGACACACTGCACCAGGACTTAAAACCCGACAATGTCGTACTGGGTACACAGGGCGCCTGTTTAATCGACTTTGGCTCTTGCTGGGTGGCCGGAATACAGGAAATGGGATCGGCGATTACACCCGATCATATTCTGGGCACGCTGGATTACTCCGCGCCGGAATACCGTTATGGTGGCCGCACAGGCCCGCGCTCGGATCAGTTTTCTATCGCGGTACTGGTGTACGAAATGCTCACCGGCAAGCGCCCTTACGGTGAAGCCTACGGCAAGGCCATGGCGCTTAATCAATTTCAAAAGTTAAGCTACCGCTCGGCATTGCAGTACAACCCGCTGGTACCCATCTGGCTCGACCGCGCACTGGAGAAAGCGCTGCAAATTCAGCCCGCGCAACGCTACGATGCGCTATCGGAGTGGCTAAAAGACTTACAGCGCCCCAACCCCAACTGGCTAACCGCAAAACATAAGCCGCTGATGGAGCGCCACCCGGAGCGCGTCTGGAAAGCCGCCGCATTAAGCGGCTGGGCAATAGCGCTGGGGCTGATCATCACACTGCTTGTCAACTAAAGCCCCAATAAAAAGGCCAGGCTTTTCGAGCCTGGCCTTTTTAGGGTATTACGCGCGAAAAGCGAGTTAGCCTTTAGGCGTCAGCCGCAATACCACCACATCGTGCGCAGGAATATTAAGCTGCAAGGGCTTGCTGGTGTCACCACTGAATGACTTCCACAGGCCTTTGTAATCGAACGTTTGTTTATTAAAGTCAATCGATCGGCCGGTAAGGTCATCTTTTACAATGTTAAACTGCCAATCGTGGTTAACCGTTAAAATATCATCACCACGATTTAAAAACAGAAAAGCCCAATCGCCACTCATCAGTGGCTTGACAAAAACATTCAAGTCGCCGGCATCGATATAGCGCATAGCCTGAACGCCAGCGGCATCCTGGTTGAGCGCAATAATGTCTTTATTGGTTAATATGTCTAAGGTTTGCTTAGACATATTGCGCAAGTCATTGCCGGCAATCAGCGGCGAGTTGAGCATGGCCCACAACGAAAAGTGAGACCGGTCTTCGGCGGCGGTCATGCCGTTACCCACTTCCATCATGTCCATATCGTTCCACTGACCGCGCTTTGCGTATTGCCGAAGGTTTAAATCTTTACGCATGTCCAGAATTTTTAGCACGCCCCACGACGACCAGCTGCCCCAACTGTAGCCGCAATCCCAGCACGGATAAATATCGCCCGAGATACGCCAGCTGTGACCAATGTCCGTTGCCCACTCCCACGGCTGATTATCGCCCCACTCACAAATGCTGTATAAGATGGGCCGGCCGGTCGCGTGCAGCGCATCGCGCATTGTGGTGTAAGCTCCCTCCGGGTTAAGTTTATCGGTATCACACCAGTCGTATTTTAAGTAATCGATACCCCAGTCGGCATAGGTTTTTGCATCCTGGTACTCGTGCCCGCGCGAGCCGGGGCGCCCCGCACAAGTGGTGTTGCCCGCATCCGAATAAATGCCAAGCTTTAAACCTTTAGCGTGAACGTAATCGGCCAGGGCCTTCATGCCCGACGGAAAGTGCTCTTTACTGACCTGGATATTGCCGTCTTGGTCGCGCTCACCGTGCCAGCAATCATCGATATTGATGTATTCATAGCCGGCGTCTTTCATCCCGGACTCAACCATAGCGTCGGCCATTTCCCGAATCATTTGCTCATCGACATCACAGTCGAAGGTGTTCCAGCTGTTCCAGCCCATGGCCGGAAGCTGACCGATTTCGGTGTTCTTTTCAGCGCTCGCCTGAAAGCTCAATACCATCAAACTTAACACGCTCACTAAGATGCAAAGCTTATGTCGAAAAGTTCTGCTCATGATGCTCTCGCTATTATTAGTGATTTCTTATGGGTAATCAGGGCCCGGCAGATTACTCGTGTAAAGTAAGCCACCGCGGCGGCTTACTTACGGCTGGTTAACGCAAAGGCCTAGTAGTCTGCTAGAGGCTTTTTAGGTGTTGTGCGTGCTGCGCGATAACCTTTAAGGTCGACTCATCATCGGCAAACACAGAGTTTAAGCCCTGCGCCTCCTGTGGCGGGTCACCAAAAAAGTCGTCCCCCTCTTGCCACATATAGTCCTCGCGATCGGTCATCCCAAAACCGCCCCAGGCCCAAAAATTGGACCCAACAAAAGGCCCGCCCGCGGCGGCATTGTTTTCAATAACACTATAGACCATCGCGTAGAAGCTATCCCGGTAAGACACGGGCGTACCGTGATCAAATGCCCCGCCGTTGCGCTCAACGCCAAACTCTTCAAGCACGATGGGTTTGTTGAGGCGCTCGGCAATGGCCACATGTTCACTCATGTATTGTTTTGCGGTGGTGACGGCCGAGCTGTAAGTTTCCTCCGGCTGAGTAATATCAAACCAACCCCAATTTTTAATCCACATGTGAAAGGTCAGATAATCCACGTTCGGGCTGGCGTGAGAGCGCTCAAACAGCTCGGCATCACCCAGCGTGCCCATCGCCCCCTCGTTGCCGGTGCTGATTAACTGATGCGGCGCCAACTCTTTAATAAAGCCTGCGGTTTCATCTACCCAGCGGGAGAAGTCATCAAAGTGCGCCCGGCCATCGGCATCGCTGCCGGGGCGGGGTTCATTGGCCAACTGCCATGACATAATGGTCGGATCGTTACTGTAAACGGTGCCGGTAATACTGTTAGTGCGGGTAACAAGAGTGCGAATAACGTTGCGGTAAAGAGTCTGCGCCTCTTCTAAACGATAAAAGCGCGCGGAGTTTTCCATAAACGGGTTCCACTTACCGGTTACATCCGGGTCGAGCACCTCGGTACCGGTAAACCACGCCACGTATTGCGACATACCGCCAGACCACTGCCAGAAGTTGTTTAAGTAGAGCACGGCTTTCATATCGCGCTTAGCCATTTCGGCCAATAAAAAGTCCATGCCGCGCAGTAGATCAGTGTCAAGCTCACCCTGAGTGTTTTGTAATACAGCCGGGCGAACGGCTCGCATTAAGTCGCTGGTTTCAGAGACGGCCAACACACGCAGGTTTGTAATGCCGTGTTCAACCAGCAAGTCCAGCTCGCGCGTTAAGCGCTCGCGATCACCTGTAACACCCGGCGACCCAAGGTAGGCGCCATACCACATATTGGCACCGACGTAGTGATAGGGCTTACCCCCCAGATAAAACTGCTGACCTTTTACCGTAACAAACGCGTCGCTAGCCGGTTGCTCCGCCGAGGGTTGCGCGCAACCCACAAGCACAGCCGCGGCCAACAACACAAAACATCGGACAATGATTTTGCTCATAATGATTACCTTTACAAAGACCGTGGCCAGAGGCGCTTGCGACTCAGCCAGCATTGATTGGGTGGTTTTATTATTCAGATCTGGGCGTATTAAATACACCCAGATCTGGTGTTAAGTGAGCCGCTCCAGCCGCCCGGAGTTAACCTCCGAGCAGCTTGGCGGCTTCTATCATGGCTCTCCCATTATGATAGGGACCCTTCCAAAACCCCGCTTTATAATCGCGAGATCCATCCGGAGCATCCAGAGTCGAGTGCCAGCGCCACTCCCCCCGGTCGTGGTCAATTTGATAAGTATCTATAAATGACCACAAGTTTTTTGCTGTGCTTAAAAAGCTCTCGTCGCCGCTGAGTTTATAGGCGGTTAAAAAGCCGACTAAGGCCTCCGCCTGAACCCACCAGATACGCGCGCTGTGATAGCAGTCGCTTGCGCGGTCGTAGGCGTCGACAACATCGCCGCGCTCGCGAATAGCTTCACGCTGACAAGTTTTAGCCAGCTCGATAATCACCGGGGTTAACCGCGCCAGACGCTCTTGATCGCCCAACGATACTAGCGCTTTGTACAACAACCAGCTGCACTCGATATCGTGACCGTAGGTTAAACCCGGCGAGTGATCTTGCCAGTTATCATCCAAAAACATTTTAAGGTGGTAATTGTCGTAATCGATCATGTACTTATCGAACAGATCAATCCCATAGCCCAGCGCTGCCGCCACACTTTTATCAGGGTTTACCTGATGCAGTTTGGTGTAGGCCTCCAGCACATGCAGGTGCGTATTCATGGTTTTGGG
Source organism: uncultured Gilvimarinus sp. (assembly GCF_963975215.1). GTDB lineage: Bacteria > Pseudomonadota > Gammaproteobacteria > Pseudomonadales > Cellvibrionaceae > Gilvimarinus. Next base: position 4,617 of record NZ_CAXBFW010000030.1, on the reverse strand, counting down.
GTAATTTAAATCTTTTTCGCTTAAGCGAACATCTTCGATTTTTCCCCACTCGCGGGTATAAGCCTCGTAGTAGCCCTCAGCGTCGCGATCGATGCAGTTAGCTTCGATTAACGCAAACGTGTCCATCGCCAGAGTTAGGGCATCGGCGTTAGCGGTTAATTCGTAGTAAGCGGCCAGGGCATAAATCGCAAACGCCTGAGCGTACACTTGCTTTTTACTTTGCTCGATTTCACCCGCGGGCGAGAGCGACCAATAAAACCCGCCCTGCTCACGATCAAAAAAGTATTCGCACAAATATTGATAGGCCCGATCAGCGGCCACGCGGTACTCATCGCTACCGGTAAAGACGGCCGCCTCAGAAAAAAACCACAGGATTCGGGTGTTTAATACAATGCCTTTCTCGGCATCGGCGCGGGCAACATTGTCGTCGCCAACCTCACCATAAAAACCACCGCGCCCTTGATCTTGCGCGTAATCGAGCCACCACCGGGCAATAGCGTGGAGCTGTCCGGTAAACGTTTTCGTTAACGATTCATCGGTTGCCAGAGCAACACCGGCAACCTTTTGAGTGTCTACAGCCTGACTCATTTAAACGTATCCAGAATATCCAGGTTGCCAGAAATTAACGCCTTACGTGTATTCACCGAGGCGGCCGAGCGCAGGCCGTCTTCCGGGGTATTCATACAGTAGTCGACCAGTTTATCGACACTTGAGGTTGCCACATGCATACGGGTATCGGATGAAGCGTAGTAGATAAACACCTCGTCTTTCTCGTTGACGATCCAGCCGTTAGCAAAGGCTACATTCGACACATCGCCAACACGCTCATTGCCTTTAGGGGCGATAAAGTGGCCACCGGGGCGGTGCGTTACCACCCAGGGGCGCTCCAGCTCGGTCATAAAAATATACAAAACGTAACGCAAACCGGCGGCTGTGTTGCGCACGCCGTGAGCCATGTGCAACCACCCCTGGGCGGTTTTAATGGGGGCCGGGCCCTGACCATTCTTAACTTCTTTAATGGTGTGGTATTCCTTGCCATCGACGATAACTTCGTTTTTTATTTCAGCGCCTTCCATTGAGTCGCTTAAGCCCCAACCAATACCACCGCCACTGCCGACACTGATAAAACCATCTTGCGGGCGGGTGTACATGGCGTACTTGCCGTCGACAAACTCCGGGTGCAACACCACATTGCGCTGCTGGCCAGAATAGGTAATCAAATCGGGCAGGCGCTCCCAGGTAACCAAGTCTTTGGTGCGCGCGATACCGCACTGAGCTTCGGCCGCCGATAAATCGTTGGGCTGGTTTTCATCTTTGCGCTCGGTGCAAAACAAACCGTAGATGTAGCCATCTTCGTGCTGCGTCAAGCGCATATCGTAGACGTTGGTATCGGGTCGGTCGGTTTCAGGCAGGGTAATGGGATAATCCCAAAAGCGGAAATTATCGACGCCGTTATCACTTTCAGCAATGGCGAAAAAACTTTTACGATCGTCGCCTTCAACGCGCACGGCTAAGATGTACTTGCCGTTCCAGTAAAGTGCCCCCGAGTTAAAAGCCGCGTTGACACCCAAGCGCTCCATTAAATGCGGGTTGCTAGCCTCATTAAGATCGTAGCGCCAAAAAATGGGGGCGTGCTCAGCCGTTAAAATAGGGTGTTGATAGCGCGTATATACGCCGTTGCCTGGCTCAATGGCTTTGTTGGCACGGGTAATAAGCGCTTCATGCTGCTTTAGCAATTGTTGGGCGCGAACGCGAAAGTCACTCATAATAGTTGTCCTAAAATTCAAAATCATTCGACGCTGCAACCGGCGGGCCTGCGCGCAACCGGTTACAACTTTACCTAAAAACAGCGTCCCCATTGGGTGCGCCGATCAATACGGCCGCGGGCGTTACTCGGTATCGTCTGCGGTTGCCAGGGTGTACTTGGTTGGCGTATCGGCTGGATAGTCCTCCAACCGGCACCACCAAAAGCGCCACAGCCACAGGCTAGTTACCACAAACACCACCACGGCGGCGACAAACTCTACCCAGTGCTGAATCACCATAAAGATAGAGGCGGCAACCATCGAGGTTTGCCAGATGACCCCCACAATTAAGTTACCCACATCGCGCGCTAAATCATTGTTGCGGCTTAGCTCGGGGTAATCTTTAAGCGCCTCGCGATAAACCGGCCCCCACACACCCCAAGGGCGAACTTTAATATAAAAGGTTTTTAACACTTCCATATCATCGGCTTTACTCAGCAGCGAGCCAACGACGCAGGCAATAAAGCAACCGGTAAAAATAAACGGGAAGGCATAGACCTGCATGATCTCCCAGTCGAGAGTCCACTGCAGCACCTGAATAATCAGCAGAATCACTAGGCCCATGGCCATACCGCAAAAATAGCCCACCCCGTTGAAACGCCACCAGAACCACTTAAGTAAATTGGAGGCGGTGTAAGCGCCATAAAACGCGCTGACAATCCACAAAATAATCGAATTGAGCGAAGGTACAAACAGCCCGATAACCACACCCAGTGCCACAAATAAAACCGATACAATGTAGCTGGCTGTAACGTAGTTTTTAGCATCGGCGTTAGGCTTAAAGTAACGCTTATAAATGTCGTTAACCACATAGGCCGGCGCCGCATTGGTGGTGGCGGCAAACGTCGACATAAATGCCGCCAACAAGCCGGCAATCAGCAAACCAAGCAAACCGGGCGGCACAAACTCTTTCATGGCAAAGGGCAGGATTTGCTCAAAATCCACATCGGGGCCCATCGCCTGCAGCTCGTCCATAAAGAACACCAGCGCCAGGATGGTCAAACCGGCAATCAGCATGTAGCGCGGAAACAACAACACCACATTGACGAAGCCGCTCATTTTGGCCGCCTCCGTGGGTGAGCGCGCGGACAGCACACGCTGCATATCGTAGTTTGGCGGTGGCCCCATCATACTTTTGGCGATACCCGACAAAAGCATCAGCATAAAAAAGATGGTGAAAGGCTCATAGCCATCGGAGGCAATTTTGGTGTTGGCCGCCTCGAGCGTACCGGACCAATCCATATCCAGGTTCCAACCAAAGGTTATTTTGTCCCAGTTATCGGGTACCACCGCCGCCAGCATCTCGGGCGAGACTTGCTGCATGGCAATAATGCCCACCGAAACACACGCCACCGTCATAATAAAAAACTGTAGCACCTCGGTAAAAACCACACTGAACATGCCGCCTTTAACCACATAGACCGTGGTTAACGCCGTGATGATTAACCCGTAATAGATGTCGTTGGTATCCGGGTCGGCCGATAACTGCCAAGGTAAAAACACAGAGGCAAACTTGCCGATACCGATAAAGCCGTAGGCCAAAAAGCCCACCACATTCACCAGCGCAAACAGCACCACAATTAAATGCGATAGCCGGGCGCCGGTGCTGTCGCCAAAGCGGAAGGTAATCCACTCGGCACCGGTCAGCACGCCAGAGCGGCGCAACCATACCGACAAAAATACCATCAGGAAGATCTGGTTAAATACCGGCCACAGCCAGGGGATATAAATACTGGTAAGCCCGTAAACAAACAGCAGGTACACCATCCACATAGTGCCGCTGATGTCGAACATACCCGAGGCGTTGGACAACCCAAGCGTGTACCACTTAAGTTTGTTGCCCCCTAAAAAGTAGCTGCGCAGATTTTTTGACGCGCGACTGGAGATCCAGAAGCCGATAAAAACAGTGGCCAGCAGGTATGCCGCGATAACCACCACATCTAAAATTGCTAACTGCATGTGTGCATCCAATTATTATAGCGCCGGACAGCCGTCCAGACGGTGTAGTTACAAGGTGTGCAGCACAAAACGCGAAGCACGGGAGTGACCGGGTTAGCCTCCCGCAAGATTTACCACGCCCTTAAGAACACAGTAATTAACGCATCACGTGTGCCACAGTCTTAGCATAGACGACCACCTTGTCGTAAAGCGAAGCCAAATGTAACCGATTACACCAAATATTACCAGCGCTTTACGTTACTTAAGCGTTTTCTGGCGGTATGCTACTATCGTAAAAACTTTATCCCTCTTAAAAAGCATTACTTTATGTCCAATATCCGAGATGTAGCACGCGAGGCCGGTGTTTCTGTCGCCACCGTCTCACGGGCGCTGAGCGACCCGGAAAAGGTCTCTCAAGCGAGCCTCAATAAAGTCCACAACGCCATCGATAAAGTGGGCTATCGGCCCAATATGCTGGCGCGCAGCTTTCGCTCGGCCAAAAGCTATGCCGTTGTGGTACTGGTACCGGACATCACCAACCCGTTTTTCTCTCAGGTGATTCGCAGCATCGAGGACCGCGCGCAACAAAAGGGCTACGCCGTATTGCTGGGGGATACCCGCGGTATTATCGAGCGGGAAAAAGAGTATATTCGTCGGGTGGAAACACGCCTTGCCGATGGCGTTATTCAGCTGCGCCCGGATGAACTCAACAAGCACTCCGAAATGCCGGCCGACGTCGCCTGCGTGAAAGCCTGTAGTTGTGAGTCCACTGTGGGGCCCAGGGTTCGGATCGATAATCGCGGCGGCGCACGGGCCGTAGTGGATTATCTGATCTCGCTGGGCCATCGCCGTATTGGCGTTATCTCGGGCCTTA
>NZ_CAXBFW010000029.1:0-37232 GCF_963975215.1 uncultured Gilvimarinus sp. | reverse complement strand
TCAAAGACACTGGATCCCCGGTCGCCGCTGCGCTCTGCCGGGGATGACGGCAAAAACACTACGTCAGCTACTGCATCGCTCCGGAATGATATGCAAGAAAGCCAAGCCGGCTTTGCGGCTTAGCACGAACGGCGCGCCGGCATCGGCCAGGTGCCGCAGTCAAAGACGCTGGACCCCGGTCGCTGCTGTGCTTTACCGGGGATGACGACAGGTGAGCGGCAGCAGTGCACTTGACACCTTCTTTACCATCAGGGACTCTGCACAGCTTTAAACGCTGTAACCAAACCCAAACGCTATGACTATCGCCTTGCACCGCTTGTATTCTTTTCGTCGCTGCCCCTATGCCATGCGCGCTCGCTTGGGGCTGCTGTTTGCCGGGCTGCAGGTGGAGTTGCGCGAGGTTGTATTAAAAAACAAGCCGGCGTCTATGTTGGCGATTAGCCCGAAAGGCACGGTGCCTGTTTTGCAGTGTGTGGATGGCACTGTGATTGAGGAGAGTTGGGATATTGTAGTCTGGGCGCTGCAACAGCAAGACCCGCAAAAACTGTTGCAGCAAGATATTTTGCCCCAAGCCAACGTGTTAGTTGAGCAAAACGATAACGAGTTTAAACACTGGTTGGATCGCTACAAATACGCCGACCGGCACCCCGAGCTGTCCCAGGCCGAGTATCGTGTAAAAGGGGAGGCCTTTTTGCAGACGCTAGATCAACGGCTGGCCCATAGCCGTTACTTATTGGGCGATCGCGCGACGATTGCCGATATCGGTGTTATGCCTTTTGTGCGTCAGTTTGCTCATGTGGACCGCGAGATGTTTTACCGTTTGCCTTACCCACGCTTGCAGCAGTGGCTAAAAGATTGGCTAGAACAGCCGCTGTTTGTGCAAGCAATGACAAAATATCAGCCCTGGCAAGCAGGCGGTGCGCTGGTGGTGTTCCCAGATTAGCAGCAGCGTGCTGCTGACTATTGCTCCTTGGAGTTTTTGCCGTGTTGCATCGCCTGCATCGCTTCTATTTGGGCGCGTGTTTGCTCGGCCTTAGCGGTCAGTTGCGAGTAAGTCTTTATATCGCCACTGCGTTGCGCCAGCATGGCCTTTTCGAGCGTGGCCTCGTAGGATTTTTGCAATTTCTTAGTCGGATCTTTTTTAAAAAGCGATAGCATGGCGTGATCTCTTGGGCAGTGTGAGATTGTGATACGCCGTAAAACAGAAATTGGTTTACCGCTTTAGGCTAATAAGGCCAATGTGAGGTTTGGCCCCGGATGACGTTTACGCTACTTAATAGATGATTCTGCCATACGCTCGGGTTATCCGGTAAGATTCATTATCAATTCACGTTATCGCTATGTTCACCATAGGTTTATCTTATGTCTCGTTTAGCAGCAGTCCGGAAGTCGGTTTTATTCGTTGGTTTTTTTCTGGGGGTATCGGGTTCGGCTCAGGCTGAGTCGTGGCAACCGTTATTGGATGCCGGGCTGAGCGAGTGGCGAACGTATCTGGGGTTTCCCAATGCCGAGACCGATGTGTCGGGTTTAAAACGGGCGGAGGATGGCAAGTATCTTGAGCCCGTGGGTTATGACCGGGATGAGTGGGGTGTGTTTAGCGTGAGCACGGACACCGGAGAGCCGGTGTTGCGTGTATCCGGAGAGATTTACGGCGGTATTTTTACCCGCCAGGACTTTGCTGATTACCACCTGCGGCTGCAAGTTAAATGGGGTACAAAAAAGTGGCCGCCGCGCGAGGATTTACCGCTTGATACCGGCATTTTGTATCACGGCACCGGCGAGCACGGGGTGGATTACTGGCGCTCCTGGCCGCTATCGCAAGAGTTTCAGATTGTGGAGCAGGGCGTCGATGGGTTAACCGGTGACTGGTGGAAAATTGCCCATTCGCAAATAGACATTCGCTGTGCTCAACAAGGTACCGATGGCCCGTACCGCTACGATGTTAAAGCGCCGCGGCAAACCTTTGGCGGCAATGATGGCCCGATAACCTGCGGCGCCAGCCACAATAACGAGAAACCCTCCGGCGAGTGGAATACCTTAGAGTTAATTACCTATCAAGGCAAAAGTTTGCACATCGTCAACGGCGAAGTCGTGATGGCCCTCAGCGGTTCGGTTTACCCCACCGAGACAGGTGTTGAGCCTTTAACCAAGGGCCAAATCGTGCTGCAAAGCGAGGCGGGCGAGGCCTATTTTAGGCGTATAGAGTGGCAGCCGGTATCCGCCATGCCCGAGGCTTACCGCACTTATTTTGAGTGATTATCGCGGTCGTTTGAATATTGCTTAAAAGGGCTGGAGTGTTTTGCTGACGGTTTCTTTTGCATCGGTGCCGTCATTTACAAAAGTTTAGACTAAGTTACCCGTATCGGGCTGAATCAAATTGAGAGCGGCGGGGCTCGCTGCTAAGCTGGCTGCACAAAAATAGCCGATAGGTTGATAATTGATCGGCTATTACTTATTAACAATAAATAAAAGGGTCACCTATGGCTAATTACTCGCACGGCGGCAAGCTCTGGCGGTTGTGTATCCCGTTGACTGGTTTGCTCTGCAGCCTCTTTGCGTCGGCCGCGAATGCCGCCGACACCACGCCGAAGAACGTTATCTATATTCTTACCGATGATCAGCGCTACGACGAAATGGGGTTTATGAACCCTGAGATCACCACGCCTAACATCGATACTCTGGCGCAACAAGGGGTGCACTTTCGCAATGCGTTTGTCACCACTGCGCTCTGCTCGCCCAGCCGGGCCAGCATTCTCACCGGCCAGTACATGCACAACCACGGCGTGGTGGATAACAACAAACCGGCCAGAGAGGGGACTGTTTATTTTCCCTCTTATTTGCAGAAGATGGGCTACCAGACCGGCTTTTTTGGCAAGTGGCATATGGGCGGGCACTCGGATAAACCTCAGCCGGGGTTCGATCACTGGGTAAGCTTTGCCGGGCAGGGGCATTACTACCCCGTGATTGGCGAAGATGGTAAAGCGAATCAGCTCAACATTAACGGTAAGCATGTGCCGCAGCAGGGTTATATCACCGACGAGCTGACAGATTATGCCCTGAACTGGCTCAACCAGCGCGATACTGACAAGCCGTTTTTTATCTATTTATCACACAAAGCGGTGCATGCCGATTTTAAACCCGCCGAGCGGCACCAAGATCAGTACGCCGATGTCGAGATCGCGGTGCCTGACAGCCAGGCAAATACCGCGGCCAACTATAAGGGCAAGCCGATGTGGGTTAAAAACCAGCGTAACAGCTGGCACGGGGTTGATTTTCCGTACCACAGCTCTTTGGATGTGCAGGAGTATAAACGCCACTACCACCAGACGTTGTCGGCGGTAGACGACAGCATTGGTCGTTTGCTGGATTGGTTGGAGGCAAACGAATTGTCGCAAAGCACGATTGTGATGCTGATGGGCGATAACGGCTTTTTGTTTGGCGAGCACGGCTTAATTGATAAGCGCAACGCCTATGAGGAATCTATGCGCGTACCATTGGTGGCCTATGCGCCTGGGTACTTTAAGCCGGGCACAACGGTTGACAACATCGTAGCCAACATCGATATCGCGGCAACTGTGCTGGATATGGCCGGTGCCAAAAAGCAGCCGGAACAATTTGAGGGACAAAGCTTTTTACCGCTGGCCTTGGGTAAAGAGGTAGACGATTGGCGTGACGAGCTGGTGTATGAATACTATTGGGAGTTTAACTTCCCTCACACACCCACCACATTTGCGCTGCGCACCGATCAGTACAAGCTGATTCAGTACCACGGCGTCTGGGATACTGAAGAGCTGTACGACCTTAAAAATGATCCGAATGAAATGCACAATTTGATTAACGACCCGAAGCACAAAGACCGGGTGGCGGACATGCGTTACCGGTTGTTTAGCGGCCTTGAAAATAATCAGGGCGAGCACGTGATTCCCTATACCGAGAAGTACACGCACGGCGCCGTTTACCGCGAGAAAAACCGCTCTAAAGCGGCGGACTTTCCCGAGCCGTGGTTAAAGCAGGAGGGAGACGAAAACTTAACGGATTTCTTTGTGCCTAAGCCGCAGCGCGATGGCGATCACTGATTGACCGGCCGGGCTGTTACTAGCGTTAATCATCGTACAGCCCACAATTACGGCCACGATCTTGCTCAATCGGCGGGACGGGTTCAGAAGGTTTACCAGAGAAGTTTTTAGCGGTCGCTGCAGTTTGTAAGCGGCCCGCTAGGCCGCCGCGTCTGACGCTCCAAAGCGTTTATCCAGATACGCAATAATATCTGACGATTCATACATCCAGGTAGTCGTGCCGTTCTCATCAATCCGCAGGCAGGGCACTTTAATCCGGCCACCGCCTTGTGCCAGCTCGTCGCGGTAGGGGCTGCCTTGTTGCGCGTTGCGCAGCTCCATGGGCAGGTTTAAACGGTGCAGTGCCCGGCGGGTTTTAATGCAAAAGGGGCAGGCAAAAAACTGATACAGGGCAAAGTTGTTTAGCTCGGTCTCGACCGCGGCTTGTGCCTCGGGCGTGCGCTTAAGCTTGCGTGGCCGGGTTAGCCAACTGATAAAAGCGATGATGCTACCAAGGCCTTCACGCAGTATTTTGATGAGTAGTTTCATGTTGATTCCTAAGTTTACTATTCGCTGCCGCGCAAGGGGTACATCGCCCGGGGGTTGCGCTTGGTTGGCTGGTATTCATTGGGCCCGGCCGTCTGCCGGGGCGGCTACCATACCGCATTAGGCGTGCCTGTTTCTACTGGGGGTGTTTAAGGGCTGTTACCGATGCGTGCCGCGCGCTAGACACCTAATAGTCAAAAAGACTAGAATGTTTTGGGTAGCCACATTACCACCTTAACTCAATAGCCAATAATAGAATTAGGTGATCATTATGAAGAGCATGCATGTAAAGGCCTTTTGTCAGCTGTTAGCCTTTAGTTTACTGGGCGTTAGTGCGTTAGCACTGGCGCAAGACGGCAAGATGTATCCCATCGATGCGCCGGATGAGCCCACGGCCATAGCCCTGAATACCGGGGGTGTGGATGGACAGGAGGCCGAGGAATCCTGGTTTCGTCAGTGGGGCGACCCTATGGCGCGCAATATCTCTAAAGCGACTCTGACCCCCGTACTGGCAGACCCGGCAAAAGCCAATGGAGCGTCGGTTATTGTTGCGCCCGGTGGCGGCTTTATGTGGTTGTCCATGGGTAACGAGGGGTGGGAAGTGGCCGAGGCATTGGCCGCCGAGGGCATTAATGCCTTTGTTTTAAAGTATCGCCTGCAGCCCACAGAGCCAACTCTGGACGCCTTTGAAACACAAATGAATCAGCGCTTTGCGCAGGCGGAAAACGCCACCGACGATGAAGAGGCCCCCAAGCGACCACGCTGGGATCTCTCTGATCAAATTGAAGACGTCGAAGCGGCATACGCCATGATATTAAAGCGCGCTGATGAGTGGAAAGTAGATCCGGCGCGCATCGGTATGATTGGGTTTTCGGCCGGTGCCGGCTTAACCATGGCCACCACACTGGAGTCTGACAAGGTCGATTTAGCCTTTATCGGCCCCATTTATGGCGGGCTGAACGCCGTTGAGGTGCCGGCCGATGCGCCGCCGATGTTTGCCGCAATTGCCAGCGATGACTTTTTATTTCACGGCCAGTTCGGTTTGATCAGCGCCTGGCATGAGGCGGGGATACCCGTTGAGTTTCACCTGTATCAAAACGGCGGGCACGGCTTTGGCCTGGGCAACCCCGATCGCACCAGTAATAAATGGTTTGAAGCGTTTATGCACTGGCTGGATGTGAACAAATTTTTAACCGAGAGCACGCAATAACCCCGACGCTCTTGCCGCAAGATCGGCACATATCGCCCTGTGCCGGTTTTTTTATCTTTGCGTTACCCTCCAAACCCCGACGAGCTGGCCGTCCACGACTGACTCGTGTTGGCTGCTACGGGCGGGTATGGCGTTGCCTGGCGGGTTATTCATTGCCCTTGTGTGGCGTAACGGCGAAGGCCCTTCAAAAGTAAGCCTTGAAGCTATATGGTGTTATTATAGTATAAAAATTAGAGTAGTCAGGCCTGCGCCACTAATAATAGGGGAGTTCGGGTGAAAACGCTTATCTTGATGTGTCTTGCTGTACTTCCTGGCTTGGTAAACGCGCAACATCTTGAGGCAAAAATTCTCGACGACGGTGGCAGTGGCCCTTACCACGCCGTCGCCACCACCGAACCATCATTACCCGGTTATGTGGTTTATCGCCCCCAAAACCTAAGCGTTGCGGCGCAAGCTGATTCGGGTGATTACTATCCGGTGATCGATACCGGTCGCATCGCTTCGGCGTGGCAATCTTGCGGTGGAGCGCAGCTGCTGGCAACGGCCTTTGAGCCCCGTTTTAGCACCTACCTGATGTTTAATTCCGGTATCGGAGACATGCACATGGCCGCCGCTAGCCGCGCCTCATTAACCAACTTACATGGGTCGGTAATCTACTTAGTGGGCGGCGACACAGATGTGGCCACTGACAATGCAAACTGGATTATCAGCGCATAGAACATGTGCCTGTGGTATTTGCTAATCATTTAACCGCGGGGCACTCGGGGACGTTCGAGCAGCCCTATGGCGGCTCGTGCTGCACTGGCACTAAAGTGGCTGGATTGGCAGTTAAAAGGCGAGAGCCGCGAGGGGAACGTGTTTACACAGCCCGAGCCCGCAGACTTCCCGGCCTGGCGATTAATGTATAAAAATTTCCCGGACAGGGATACGTAACCCGTGATAAGGAGCAAGTGATACGTAACAGTTGGTGCGGCAAAGCCCCGGGGCGTCGCTGAATGGTTCGGGTTGTTGATAATGTAATGGTGTTCTAACCGAAAAAAGTTGTTAGGGAGTAGCGGAATGAGGCGTTCAATAGGTGTTAGATCGTTAGCGTTAATCGTTTTACTGGGCATGGGGCTGAGCGTTGCACACGCCGCCGATTTGCAGCAAGTTACTGTGGAGCAGGGCCGGTTACAAGGCAAGGCCGAGGGCGGTTTGACGGTTTTTAAAGGCGTGCCCTTTGCCCAGCCCCCGGTGGGCGATCTGCGCTGGGCGCCTCCGCAGCCCGCCGAAAAATGGTCGGGTGTTCGCCCGGCACTTGAGTACGCACCTTCACCGGTGCAGGCCGGCGAGCCCGCCGCCGGCAAAAGCGAAGACAGTTTGTACCTTAATGTCTGGACGCCGGCACAAGCAGACACTGATAAGCTGCCCGTACTGGTATGGATTTACGGTGGCGGGTTTAGTTTTGGTAGCTCGGCCGACCCCTTAACCGATGGCACCCGGTTAGCCAATAAAGGTGTAGTGCTGGTGAGCATTGCTTATCGTGTGGGACAGTTGGGCTTTTTAGCACACCCGGAGTTAAGCGCTGAAAGCCCCGCTAAGGTATCGGGCAATTATGGTTTGCTGGATCAGATTGCCGCCTTAAACTGGATTAAAAATAATATTGCCGCATTTGGTGGCGACCCGGACCGCGTGACGATTTTTGGTGAGTCCGCCGGCGGGATCTCGGTGAGTATGCTGGCGGCGTCGCCATTGGCAAAAGGGTTGTTTCACGGCGCCATATCGCAAAGCGGGGGCTCGTTTGGGCCGACACGCAAACAAAATTACCCCGGCGAAAACATGAACACCCTAAAGCAAGCTGAGGCCGATGGGGTTAACTATGTGGCGCAGTTTGGGGCGTCATCGATTGCCGAGTTACGGCAACTCGAGGCAGACAAATTTATTCCCGAGCAGTGGTCAATGCCCGGCGGTTGGCCGATTGTTGATGGCCATGTCATTGCGGATGATCAATTTAAGCTTTACCAACAGGGCCGCTATAACGATGTTCCGGTGTTGGTGGGTTACAACTCAGATGAAGGCTTGAGTTTTATCTGGAACGATGACCCGGAGCAATTTATTGCCGGTATCAAAACACGCTACGGAAAATTTGCCGAGCCCTTGCTGGAGGCTTACTCAGTAAACGAAGAAAAAATCACCCGCAGTGCACGCAATTTAGTGCGCGACGCCGCCTTTGGTTGGCATACCTGGAGCTGGGCACGCTTGCAGTCAGAGCGGGGCAAATCGCCGGCTTACCTGTATTACTTTGATCAGCACCCGGCCCACCCCAAAGGCTCGGCTAAGGACAATCACGGCTCGCCTCATGGGCAAGAAATTGCGTATGTGTTTCAGCGGCTTAACCCCGAGCACCCGGATGCTATGAAATCGGATGCCGGTCTATCCGAGGCAATGGCCACCTACTGGACTAACTTTGCCAAAACCGGTAACCCCAACGGCGAGGGCTTACCTCAGTGGCCGGCGTTTGACTCCGACTCGTCCAGTGTTATGTACTTTCAGCAGACGCCACACCTTGGCCCGGTGCCCGATGAAGAGGCGCTTAAAGTGTTAGATCAGTATTTTCAGTGGCGTCGTACCCCGGAGGGGGCCGATTGGGCAAACCGTTAGCGGCGTTTGCACCACACAGAATCTACTGACAGCGGTTTGCCAGAAACGGGGTAGCGTTATTGCCCCGTTGTAGGGCGCGCACGAGGTTACTCCCGTACCGGTTAGTTGCGTGGCGCGATGTGGCCAGTGCAAAAATAGACGGTGCAAAGATTCGCGCAGCGGGTTGCTAAAGCGCTTGCTGCGTTGTCACTGCCGGCTTGTTAAGTTCTTAGTTTTGCGGCCGTAATCTCGGATACATCCCCCTACAATATCCCACTAACAAAGGCATCTAAAAACCGGTATGCTGGGGTGTGCCGTATCGGTACTATCGTTTCCCCTTCCTAATGGATCTGACCATGTGGTTACGCGCAAGCTGTGATTTTACCTTTGATATTGCTGTGCCGACGCCGTTTATTTTAATGCTGCGGCCACGCAGCGGCGCGCAGCAGTGGGTTGCCCGTGAAGAGTACAATATCGCCCCCACTGTACCGGTTTACGAGTTTACCGACCTGTATGGCAACCTTTGTCAGCGCCTTGTGGCGCCGCCTGGTCGTTTTTCGGTAAATACAGTGGCCGAGGTTAAAACCGCCGATGTGGTTGATCAGGCGCCTGGGGCGGAGTTTATCGAGGTGCAATACCTACCCGACGGCGTACTGGGTTATTTGTTGCCCAGCCGCTACTGCGAGTCGGAGTTGTTTTGCCAGATGGCCACCGAAATTACGGCAGGCTGCAACCTTGGGTACGATCAGGTGGTGGCTATTCAAACCTGGCTGCGCGAGCGAATCCGCTACGAGCCTGGCAGCAGTAATACGCCTATGTCGGCCGTGGATGTTAACCTTAGGCAAGTTGGCGTGTGCCGTGATTTGGCCCACCTCGGTATAGCGTTATGCCGCAGTTTAAGTATTCCGGCCCGGTTAGTGGTCGGTTATTTAAACAACCTTGAGCCTATGGATTTGCACGCGTGGTTTGAGGCCTACGTCGGTGGCCGCTGGTATACCTTTGATGCCACCCAGCAGGTGCTCAATGGCGGTTACATTACGGTGGGCTACGGCCGCGATGCCGCCGATGTGGCTGTGTACAGCCAGTTCGGCCCGCCGGTGTACCCTATAGAACAGCGTGTTCAGGTTACCGGTATCAATCATCTTAGGGATTAGCCGGCTCTCATGTGTGGCAGAGCGACCCGTGTTTTGGGCCGCTTTGCCAACAAGCGTTTAACGTTTTATCCAATCGCCCGCTAAAGCGCTATTACTTACGTACACCTCTAACGACTCGGGTGCTGAGTTTTCTGTGCCATTAAAGGCAACTCCAAGCGCAACCGGCTCACCGCAACGGTCTTTTAATTGTTTAAGTACAATAGCGTCCGGCTCTATGCTTAATTGCCCTGTTAGCTCGCAACCGTTAACGCTTGCCGAAAACTCGCCGCTATCAGCAACTTGAATACTCGTTAGTTCATTATCGCTTAACAGTTGGTACTCACCAGCCAAGGCGTTGAGGTTTACGTTGGCGGCCTCGGTAATTTTGTTTAGCGTTACGCTTTGGCCTGCAATGGTACAGTCAAACGCGCCGCTATTGTCCGAGCACTGTACTGTGCTTGCAAAATCAAGCTGGCTAATGTCATCGCTTAGGGCGGCATTCACACTGCTTGATTGCTCCAGAGCATCGGTGGTGACCAGCACGGCGCCGGCTTCATTCACCACCAGGCGTGCCAGCATCGCTTGGTTATCGGCCACGTAGGCGCTTTGGTACAAGCCCGCGTGATCCTGTAAATAGGAGTTGCTTACAGGCTCGGTGGGCGGCTCGACGGGAGACTCTGTGTTGGCGTCGTTACCCGAGCCACAACCGGCCAGCAGGGCCACGCTGATCGCGGCGAATAGTGTTGTGCGCATAGCGTTGACCTCTATTGGGTTAATCCGTTGAGTTTAATGTGGGTCAGTGCGGTTTTGGCGCGGCTGGCCTGAACATTTGCCTCCATGGTGCTGATAGTGATGTAGCCTTGGCCCAGTAATACGCCTTCGCTGGATTCATGGTTGTCGTCAATTAAGCCTGCATCCAGGGCGATGCCCACACCGGCTTTGCCGCTGTATTGCGCCTGGGCGATGGCCATGGCTTCTTCCATGGTGCTGGCGTAGCCGGCGGCTATTACGCCTTGGGCAACGTAGCCCATAGCGGTAGCATTTTGCGAAAGGTCGTCGGTAAATTGCACCTCGATGCCACCCGAGTTCCAGCCTACGTTGGCAAATTTAAAGCCCTGATGGTTCACCATGTCGGCAGGGGTGTTGACGTTTAAGCCGGTAAATTTGGGCAGTAAAGGTTCGCCTTCGGCGCGGTTGGCTTCCAGCTCTGAAAGTAACTGATTAACCGCTGCCGCGACCAATACGGCCTTGTCGGCGTCGCCATCGGCAGCGCTAACGGCGATCGCCGGTATGCCGCGGGCAATAGCAATATTTGCAGCGCCCAGGGTGCCGGAGGTGTTGGTGAGGTAGCCGAGGTTGTTGCCTTCGTTGGGCCCGGAGATAACAACATCGGGCGCCTGGCCCCAGGTTTCTGTGGCGAGTACATCAATACCGTACAAAGCGGCCATCATGGGGGTGCCTTCGACAAACTCATCAAACGGTACCGACTCGTCGGTGTCCCCAACGCACGCCTGGCCTTGATCCACTTTACTGCGGTCGACATGCACCGGCTCCATAAAGTGAATCGCGCCACCTTTACCACTTTGACCAGTGCAGGGCGCGGCCATAACCACATCGTGACCGGCGGCTTTAAGTTCGGTAAAAAGTACCTGAATATTATCGGTGGCCCAGCTGTCGTCGTTGGTTAATACAATGTTTAAGGCGCTGGCGGGCAGCGATAAACTGGCCGCAGTAACGGCGCTGGCGATAAGAGTGTGTAGTTTCATTGTCAATTCCTAATGTGAGTGGAACGTTACGGTGGGCACATTAGAAAAAAGCCTGATGACAGTTACGTGAAATAGTTATCCCCGGGCTTTTAGGGATCTCTCTAAAATAAATAAGTCAATAAAAACAGAATCTTAAGGTTGTTTTGGGGTGAGAGATATAGCGCTGGGCGCGAGCGCCAAGCAGTAGCGATAGCGCGCCGTTTTACCGTCGCGCTCGCCGCTAAACAAATAATGCGTGGCAAGTTCGCCCAGTGTGCGGCGCAACTCGGTTTTAATTTTATTGCGGTTTTGATCCAGAGTTTTACTTTTTAGGCCCTCTTCACGTAAGTCTTTAATGGCTTTTTGGTGGCCGCCCCAGCTAGCCATAATATTGGCAAGCTGCTCGCCCTGATCGCGGTCGGGTTTCGCTTGCGTCGGGTTCGTGTAGGCGGGCTCGCCCGCCAGCCTTCGTTGAGCGTACCAGTAATAGTAAAACAGCGGTGTTTTGGCTAACGTGATGCGCAACCCGTGTACGATTGCGCATTGATTGGCTAGATCGAACGCCAGCTGCGGTGGATGCCGGGCAACGGCTACCGCGTCTTTCTCTGCCAGAGCATGATTAAGCGCGGCCGCTAACCAGGCGCGTTGCTCTGTGGTGAGTGCTTTTACCGCCTGTTGCTGGCTTAAGTCGTGAATGACGCCTGGCGCCAGCTGGGTTCGCTCGCGTAAAAACGCAAATAGCTCTGACTCGTTTGGATCGGCACTTAGCTGCCGTGCCAGTTTGTGCGCCTGTTTTTTGTTGAGGCCCGTTTGCACTAAATCACTTTGCCACTGGTGCGTGCGCTGAGTACGAATAGTAGGCAAGTAGCGGTACAAGGTTAGCAATAGCATGGATAACAGCGCGCTTACTCCCAGCAGGTTAAACCACGCAAATTGTACGGCGATTGTGTAACTGGCGCCCAGCAGTTGCTCGCCATAATGCCACGATACATCCGCCGCTTGCTGGGGCTGTTGCACAAACAAGGTTAAATCGCGCAGCGTTATTTGCTGGATAAAATCCAGCGGCAGGCGAACGTTAAATGCGCTGGCATTGATGTGCGACACAAGCTGTTGGCTGTTGTGCGCAAGCTGCAGTTGGGTATCGTAAGCGTTAACCAGCGAGGCATTGACGGCCTCCGGTATTTGGCTGAGCAATTGGTGCTTTAGTGATAGCTGCGCGCTATGCCAAGCCTGCAGCGCCAAGGCGGCACTAACCAACGCAAAGAGTACGCACAGTCGCAGTGTTTGTCTCATAATGTACACGGCGGCATAGTAAACGGCTGATGAGTGGCGTTGGTGATGGCGTCGGTGTAAAGACCAACGGCCTCAATTAACGCGCACTCGGTGGTCTTGGTAAGGGTAGTGCGTGAGTACCAGTTCCCCATGGGTGCGTGGTGCGTTAATACCCGTTTTTGTGCCTTAGGCCACTGGGCGAGCTCGGGGGTAAAACCGGCACTTGAGATCGCATCTAACTCGCCGGCAATAAAAGCGTTAACCATCGCTTGGCGGCTGGGGTAAAATTGTGTTTTGTCCGCCGGTAGGCTGACCCCAAGTTGGTTGAGTTTATCCATCAGTGCTAAATAGCCCGAGAAGCTTTTACTGTCGGACAATAAACCAAAACGCAGCCCGGCAAGAGAGGCGTAATCTAGCGTTAACGTCGGCGCGTGACTAAACAAGTAGACGGGGTAACTGGGCAGCGGAACCAGTGTGCGATAACTGTGAGTCCAGTCGGGGGTAAGCCCGCTTAAGGCGTGCTCACGTATCCATAGGGCGTCAAAGTGTTGCGTTAAAATGGCTTGGCTGGTGATCGACTCGCGCGGTTGCCAAGATACCGTAACGCTTTGATATGGCGTGCCCTTTAACGCGTCGTGGCACAAAGCCCGGCCAAATTTGGCCGCTTGCCAGTTAGTGGGCACATAAACATTAAAGGCTTTATTGCCAGTGCTACCTTCTACCTGGCATTGGTGTGTATAAAGCTCGGGCAAGCTCAATGCCGCGACTTTGTGGGTGCCCAGCAACCACACACAGGCACAGACTATGATCAGCAGCAGAATAACTTTAGAGGCCGTTAAATACAGGTGTTGCGCCATGGTGCCAGCTTAGCGGTTAAACGGCCGAGTCTAAATTTGAAATATGACAAAACGATGACGATAAGGCGGGGCAATGCAGAATAATAACATTCACAAAATGCTGGTTCGTTGTATTAAATGCGTACTATGGCCGCTGGGAGCTTTGTTTTTTTTAGTCTGGATCTATCTCAACTGGGCTGAACCCTCGATGATTGGTTTTGACCGGAAGGCATACGTGGCTCAGGGGGCGGTGCAAGTGTGGGTAGTACGGTTGCTGTATATCTACGTTATATTGTTTGCCATTTACCGCAGCTACGCTGAGCTGGGCGAGCGGTTTGATTTGCCCTACGAGTTATGGGCGACGGCACTTGCGTTCTTTGTGCCGGTCCTGTTGGTGATGGCAATGATGGAGTTCCAGTGGTTTATCTAATTCATATGGTTAGGGCGTTGCGCCCTAACCATCACGTCAATATTGCCGTAAAAAGGCGCGCTAATTAAAAGCCTTCGAGTACGATTTTACCCACCGCCTGGTTCGACTCAATGTGGGCGTGGGCGCGCTTAAGGTTGGCCGCGTTAATGGTGCCAAAGTGCTCGCCAACGGTGGTTTTTAAGGTGCCATCGTCAATCATTTGCGCAATCTGCGTTAATAGTTCGTGCTGTTTTGCCATATCCCAGGTATTAAACATCGCGCGGGTAAACATTAGCTCCCAGTGCAATGACAGCGATTTGCGTTTTAACTTCATGACGTCAAGTGGCTGCGCCGGGTCATCAATCAGCGCCAGCTTGCCCTGCGGGGCTAGCACCTCTACCAGTTGATCAAAGTGCTGGTCGGTGTGGGTTAGGCTAATCACGTGGCTAACGCTCTCGATGCCAAGCTCGGCTAGCTGTGGTTGCATGGGCTGATGGTGGTTGATCACATGATCGGCGCCCAGGTTTTTGACCCACTTTTGGGTTTGCTCGCGCGATGCGGTACCGATAACCACAGTGTTAGTCAGCTTGGCGGCCAGCTGGGTTAAAATGGAGCCCACTCCGCCCGCCGCACCGATGATTAAAATACGCGCTTGCGGTTTGCCTGTTTCGCTTTCGCTTGACTCTCGTGGCGTAAAATCCAGCCGGTCAAACAGCAGCTCCCAGGCGGTGATACCGGTGAGAGGCAGGGCGGCCGCATCGGCATCAGAGAGTGACTGCGGTTTAGCCGCAACGATACGCTCGTCCACCAATTGGTATTCGGCGTTAGAGCCCGCGCGGGTAATATCGCCCGCGTACCAGACCTTATCGCCCACGTTAAACCATTGCGCCTGATCACCGGTGGCGACAACTTCACCTACCGCATCCCAGCCGAGTACTTTTGCCTGGCCATCGTCTGGCTTTGCCGAGCGGCGTATTTTGGTGTCCACCGGGTTTACCGAGACCGCCCGCACTTTAACCAACAGGTCGCGCCCGGTGGCGGTGGGTTTATCCAGCTCGATGTCCATTAAGGCGGTGTCTTGGTCGATGGCTTGTGGCTCTAAATAACCGACGGCTTTCATGGTGTTTCCTCTGTTGGTTAGGGTGGGCGTACGGTCGCGCCTGAATCATTTGATGTGTTAAGTTTAACCGTAATAGCGCAAAAACATATCCGCTACAGACGTAACGATGTTGTTTTGTTGCTCGCGGTTAAGCAGCGGCTGGCCCATGGCAATTTGCGGCCAAAAGGCAAAGGTTTTGATCATGCCTTGCAGTTGGGTTGCGGCAAACACCGGGTCGTCGATGCGCAGCTTGCCGTCGGCGGCGGCCTCCCGCAGCCATACGGTAATGCCTTCTTCGCGCTCGTTTAAGCGGTTTACCATATCTTGTGCCCGCTCGGGCGAGTGGATGGTTTCGGCGATGGCGACCCGGGCTAAATCGATAAAATCCTGCTGGCTCAGCATCTGCATTTTTTGCCACAGTAACGCCTCTAGCTGCGCCTTGACGGGCGTATCGGGGCAATAGGGCAGGGTGACTTGCTCGGCGCTGCTTTGCCACAGCTCGGTGAGGATCTCGGCAAACAGTTGCTCTTTGCTGGGGAAGTGGTTGTACACCGTGCGCTTAGAGACGTTTGCCTCGCGGGCAATGCCGTCCATGCTGGTAAGCTCAAAACCCCGGCGGCGAAACTCGCTAATGGCCGCTTCGACAATCGCCAGGCGCTTGCGATCGGTGAGTTTCGTCGGTTTTGAGGGGGCGGGTTGTTTCGGCATAGTCGCTCCGGCAACGGGCTGGTGGCAGTTAGTCTCTATTGTAAACCATTTAGTTTACTTTTTTCTTGCATAAACTACACTGTGTAGTGTAGTTTTGAATTGTTCCTGTTCTGCCCGACCGGGCAGGTTTGCCAGTGGCTGGCTCTGCCAAGTCACGTAAAGCCTTTTTTGTTTGCCATAGGTGTCTACCATTGTCTGTTATTCGCCAGCGCTCATTCATTTTGTCGTTACTCTGTATAGGTGTGTTTACCATGTTGCTAAGTTCATGCGCCAAAACCAAACCGGCCGACTACGCCAGCTCGCCGCAGTTAGATCAGGGCCGTTTTGTTAACCCGGCCAAACGGCCAGAGAGCGGCTTTGGTAAAACCGTAAAAATATTTTGGGATTTCTTTTTTAACAAGCCAGACGATACCGTGCCTACGGCATCAATACCCGTTGTGCCTATAACCCGTGCCGAGCTTGAGGCGGCGCCCGACAACAGCCTGTACCGTTTGGGGCACTCCACCATTTTGTTAAAGCTAGCGGGTAAGTTCTGGCTTACCGATCCTGTGTTTGCCGAGCGCGCATCCCCCTTTAGCTGGCTTGGGCCCAAGCGCTTTCACGCACCGCCCATCGCCTTACAAGAGTTACCCCCCATCGAGGCGGTGGTACTGTCGCACAACCATTACGACCACTTAGATGAAGACGCCGTTAAAGCCCTGGCCGATAACGTCGGTGTGTTTCTTACGCCTCTTGGGGTGGGCGACACTTTGATTGAGTGGGGCATTGATGCCAACAAAGTGCGTCAGTTAGATTGGTGGCAGTCGCAAACGGTGGCGGGAATACACTTTACCGCAACGCCCGCTCAGCACTTTTCGGGCCGGGGTTTGTTTGATGGCAACAGCACGCTGTGGGCGTCCTGGGTTATTAAAACACCAGAGATAAACGTATTTTTTAGCGGCGACACTGGCTACTTTGACGGTTTTAAAACCATTGGTGAAAAATTCGGCCCGTTTGATATCACCTTGATGGAGACAGGCGCTTACGACGAGCGCTGGGCTTATGTGCATATGCAACCTGAGCAAACGCTGCAAGCCCATAAAGATTTACAAGGCAGGTGGTTGTTGCCGATTCACAACAGCACCTTCGATTTAGCCATGCACAGCTGGCACGACCCGCTCGATCGCATTAACTCGTTGGCCGCAGAGGCGGGCGTGGCGTTAACCACGCCTAAAATTGGCCAGCGGTTAGCGTTGGTTAACCCGCAGGCAGGGGAGCGGTGGTGGTTGCCGCTGGCAGCCGGTCAGTAGTTAACGTTGCGTTTGTAGCGTTAAATATGTAGGTAGTATCGCCGGAGGCGGGAGCTTTGCTTACGGCGCGGCAGGCGCCTCTGCGCTGTACCAGTACTCCGGCTTTAAGCCAACAATACGGTAAATACCCTCGGGCAAATCTTTGCGGGCGTTGTCGAGGTTGCGGGTGAGGCGGGTGTGGCTGACAAAGCCGTGCATAAACTGCTGTATCAGGCGCGCCACTTGCTCTACGTCTTTGGCGGGTGTGATATAGCCGCCGTCTTCCAGGTTGCGCAGCATGGCGATGTGATACTTGATGCCGCGGTCATTCATTTGTAGCAAGGTGTTGTTAATATCAATCTCGCCACAGCTGGTTTGGTTGCCGGTGCTAAAAAAGGCGCATCCGGGGATGTTGTCGATGTCGTCGCCGATTTTGGTAGCCAGAACGAGCTTTAGCCAGCCCTCTAGCTGCGCAAGGGGGCTGTTAAGCGGCGACATTAGCGCATCGAGGTCGTGGCGAATTTTATCCCAGTAATGCTCCGACGCCTGGCAGAACAGCTCGGCCTTAGACTCAAAGTGGTGGTAGAAGCTGCCCTTGGTGACTTCGGCTTGTTTGCAGATTTCATTAACGCCCACAGAGTTGTAGTTACTGCTCCAAATAAGTTTGAGAGCGGTTTCTAGTAGTCGTGTACGTGTATCTGTAACCGTCATAGATAGACCTCTGGGTAGCGATTGGCGGCATTATGATACCAATGGGTATGTTAATCAATGTGGCCGTTTTGTCATACAGTTAAGCTAATCTTCATGATGTTCGAGCTTTACGCCGCTAAAAAGTTCGTTTTTGGCTGTTGCGTCAGAGACTTAGTTGCTGTCGCTCGCATGCAAACAACATTATCGACACTATTTTAGTTGACGAATAGACCAACCGGTATGTATAGTTTCTTCCTCTGCCATGCAGTAATCCAACCTCTAACAACAGATACCCCAATAACCCTAGCAATTTTAGGGCTTTTTGCGTCGATCTAGCCAATTTGGCTGAAGCGCTTGGATTACTGCACACAGAATCCGTACCGACCGGTATGTCTAAGACGTTGTCGGTAACGGTTTGTTCCCTAATTCGTTCAGTTTTTTGCCGCAGGCAAAAGGAGATACCCATGTCTAGCTTATTGAATTTACCCCGCCGTTTGCGGGTTGCGCGGTTTGTGGCGAGCGTTTTGTTGTCCGCCGTGGCCTTGTCTGCCGCGCCCTTCAGTGTTGCGGCGGGCGAGGGCGGGGCCCCGCCGGCTCCTGCGGTTGATGTGCTCGTTGTCGCGCCCGAGAGTGTGCGAACCTGGGTCGAGTTTTCCGGCCGTCTGGCGCCGGTCGAGAGCGCCAAGATTCGCCCCTTGGTGGGCGGCGTGATTCAGCAGGTGTTGTTTGCCGAGGGGCAGCAAGTAGAGCAGGGCCAGCCGCTGTTTTTAATTGACCCGCGCCCACACCAGGCTTCAGTGGCCGAGGCCGAGGCGCGGCTGGCAGTGGCCAAGTCGCGCGCCAAGCTGGCTCAGGATGAGCTTAAACGCTCGGAGCAGTTGGTTAACGATAAGTTGATTTCGCAAAGTATTTACGATGCCGCCCTAAGCGCTAAGCATGTGGCCGAAGCCGACGTGCAGCAAGCTCAGGCTGCGCTTAACCAGCGGCAGCTAAACCTGGAATACGCCCACATCACCGCGCCTATTAGCGGGCGGGTAAGCCGCGCCGAGCTAACGGCCGGCAACGTGGTGGACGCCGGGGTGAACGCGCCTGTGCTGACCGAGATTGTCGCGACCCGCCAGTTGTTTGCCGAGTTTAGCGTTGATGAGGCCACTTACATTGAGTTTGTTCGCTCGGTGCAAGACCCGCAAAACATGCCTGTCGAGCTAACACTGGCCCGCGATAGCGATGTGGTTTACCAGGGGCACATCAGCTCGTTTGATAACCGCCTAGACGCGACCAGCGGCACTATCCGTGCGCGGGCCTTGTTTGAAAACAACGATGGCGCCTTAACCGCCGGCATGTTTGCCAATGTTCGGCTGGGCTCTGCCTCCATTAGCGAAGCGCTGTTGGTGCCAAGCCTTGCTGTTAGTACTAACCAGAGCAAAAAGTTTGTGCTGGTGGTGGACGACAGCAACACCGCTACTTACCGCGAAGTCACACTGGGTGAGTATTACCAGGGCCGACGTGTCGTGGAGGCGGGGTTAAATGCCGGTGATCGCGTCATCGTCAATGGTTTGTCCCACGTGCGCCCCAATACCGTTGTTGCGCCACGTGAAGTTGCGCCGGGTGAAGTCGCCACTGAAGTGGCAGCGGCTCACTAACGATTTACCCGTTTATTTTTACGCTTTAGTGCTGGCGACCAAAAGCGGTCGCCGGTCGCCTAGCAGCAACTGTGTTCTAAGTCGTCATGGGCTGATAAGGCTCACCGGATCTGAACACAGTTGCTGCTAGCCCCTTACTGTTTTTATTACCCATTTTTAATGCTCATGGGCTTACTATGAATATCTCCAAATTTTTTGTGGATCGACCCATCTTTGCCGGTGTGATTTCACTGCTGATTTTTATCGCAGGGTTTCTCGCCATGTTCCAATTACCCATATCGGAGTACCCCGAGGTGTCGCCACCGTCGGTGGTGGTTAGCGCCTCGTACCCAGGTGCTAACCCCAAAGTGATTGCCGAAACCGTGGCCACACCGCTAGAAGAGCAACTGGCCGGCACCGAGAACATGTTGTATATGTCCTCACAGGCGACCACCGATGGCCGGTTGAATCTTACCGTGACTTTTAAAATTGGCAGCGATGTGGATTTAGCACAGCAAATGGTGCAAAACCGCGTCTCGCAAGCGCTGTCGCGTTTGCCCGAGGTCACCCGCCAGGCGGGTGTGACGGTGGTAAAAAGCTCGCCCGATTTAACGATGGTGGTGCATTTGATATCACCCGATAAAAGCTACGACGAACTGTATTTGCGCAACTATGCCGTGCTTAACGTAAAAGACGAGCTGGCTAAAGTAGCGGGTGTAGGGCAGGTGCGTTTGTTTGGCTCGGGCGATTACGCCATGCGGGTGTGGTTAAACCCAGAGAAAATCGCCGAGAAAAACCTCACCGCCACCGATGTGGTTAACGCCATACGCGAGCAAAATGTGCAAGTCGCCGCCGGTGTTATTGGCGGTGCGCCTATCACCAACTTGGTGGATATCCAGTTACCGGTTAATGCCAAAGGCCGTTTGGATAACCCCGAAGAGTTTAATGACATTATTATCCGCGCCGGACGCAACGGCGAAATTACACGGCTAAAGGATGTGGCGCGGGTCGAGCTGGGTGCGTCAGAGTTTAGTTTGGGCTCTATGCTGGATAACCAGCCTGCGGTGGCGATTCCGATTTTTCAGTCGCCGGGCGCCAATGCGATACAAATTTCTGACGATGTACGCGCGACCATGGCCGAGCTTAAAGAGCGCTTTCCGGAGGGGGTCGACTTTCGCGTGGTGTACGACCCTACCGTGTTTGTTAAAAGCTCAATCAACGCCGTCATTAAAACCTTGCTAGAAGCTCTGGCATTAGTCGTAATTGTGGTGATTGTATTCCTGCAAACCTGGCGCGCGTCGATTATTCCGTTGCTCGCGGTGCCGGTATCCATTGTGGGTACCTTCGCACTCATGTCAGCGTTTGGGTTTTCTATTAATACGCTGTCGTTGTTTGGTTTGGTGTTATCCATTGGTATTGTCGTCGATGATGCCATCGTTGTGGTCGAAAATGTCGAGCGAAACATCGAGGAGGGTTTAAGCCCGCTGAACGCTACCTACAAAGCGATGCAAGAGGTGAGTGGGCCGATTATTGCCATCTCGCTCACGCTTATCGCCGTGTTTGTGCCTATCGCCTTTGTCAGTGGTTTGACCGGGCAGTTCTACAAACAGTTTGCCCTAACCATTGCCATCTCAACCGTTATTTCGGCTATTAACTCGTTGACCTTAAGCCCGGCATTAGCCGCGTTACTGCTTAAGCCACACGATGCACCTAAAGATCGCCTAACCCGCGGTATCGATGCAGTATTTGGTCGGTTTTTTGACTGGTTTAACCGCAGTTTTAAGCGTGCTTCCAATGGTTACTCAAACCAAGTGGGCCGTTTGTTGGGCCGCAAAGGGCTAACGGTATTGGTATACGGGTTGTTATTAGCGGTTACCGTGGGCGAGTTTAATGCTATCCCCAAAGGCTTTGTGCCGGCGCAAGACAAACAGTATCTGATTGCCTTTGCCCAGCTGCCCGATGGCGCCACGCTTGAGCGCACTAACGCGGTTATCCGCGAGATGGGTGAGATCGGCCTGGCCGAGGCGGGTGTGGAAAACGCGGTGCAGTTTCCGGGCTTAAGCATCAATGGCTTTATGAACAGCTCCAGCGCCGGGATTGTTTTCTTCCCGCTCGCGGCCTTTGAACAGCGCCACGGCGAGGAACTGTCGGCCAGTGCCATTGCGCAGCGCTTGCAAATGAAGTTTGCCGGTATTGAAGAGGCGTTTATTGCCATCTTCCCGCCGCCACCGGTACAGGGTTTGGGCACCACCGGCGGCTTTAAACTGCAAATTGAAGATCGCGCGGGCCTCGGCTACGAGGCGCTTGCCGAGGTGGTTCAGCAAGTGCAGCAAAAAGCCTGGCAGCGCCCCGAGCTTGCCAGCGTGTACTCCAACTACAAAATCAACGTGCCGCAGCTGTACGCCGATTTAGACCGCACCAAGGCAAAGCAGTTAGGGTTAAACATTAAAGACATCTTCGACACCATGCAGATTTACCTGGGCTCGCTGTATGTGAATGATTTTAATCAGTTTGGTCGCACCTACCAAGTCATCGCCCAAGCGGATGCGCAATATCGCAATACGCCTTCCGATGCGATGGCGCTAAAAGTACGCAACGTGCAAGGCGATATGGTGCCATTGGGAACCGTGCTGACCATGGAAGAGAGTTACGGCCCCGAAAGTGCGACCCACTACAACGGTTATTTGTCGGCGGACTTAAACGGTAATGCCGCACCGGGTTACTCCAGTGGTCAGGCGCAGGATGCCATTACGGAAATTCTGAACGAAACCTTGCCCAGTGGCATTGAGTTTGAGTGGACTGATTTGACTTACCAAGAGGTGCTGGCCGGTAACACTGCCATTATTATTTTACCGCTGTGTTTGCTGTTGGTGTTTTTAGTGTTGGCCGCTCAGTACGAGAGTCTGGCTTTGCCTGTGGTGGTTGTGTTGATTGTGCCGCTGTCGATTTTGGCCGCGCTGTTTGGCGTGTGGTTAACCGATGGCGACAACAACATCTTTACCCAAGTGAGCTTGTTTGTATTGGCAGGGTTGGCGAGTAAAAACGCCATTTTAATTGTGGAGTTTGCGCGCGAGCTGGAGCAGCGCGGCATGGCCACTTTTGATGCAGCCGTTACGGCTAGCCGGATGCGCTTACGCCCAATCTTAATGACCTCGTTTGCCTTTATTATGGGCGTATTGCCCATGGTGTTCTCGACTGGTGCGGGCTCTGAAATGCGCAGCGTAATGGGTATCGCCGTGTTCTCGGGCATGCTGGGCGTAACCTTCTTTGGTTTGTTCTTTACGCCGGTGTTTTATGTGCTGCTGCGTAAGCTTGAGGGCCGCAGCTACGCAAAGGTCGATACTGATTCACAACCTGCAGGCGATACAACCGCATCCAGTGCGCTGCAACATCAGCCGCAGGGGTAAGGAGTTTTTATGAAACACACAACATCTTACGTTAAGTTAGTGGGGCTAGCCTTGCTGCCCCTGGCGATTGCCGCCTGCAGCTCGTTTAAATCACCCGACACTGTGCGTGATAGCGCGCAGTTGCCTATGCCGGATTCGAGCTTTGCGCTGCCGGTCGAGGCAACCGAGGCGCAGCCCATTGCCGCCTGGTGGTCGCAATTTAACGATGCGCCATTAAACCGATTGGTCGCCAGTGCGCTTACGCACAACCACAGTGTGCGTATCGCCGCGGCCTCGCTAGCCGAGTCGCGCGCTTATTTACGCGAGAGCAAGTTTGATCGCTACCCGACGGTCGAAGCCGAGCTAAATACCACCCGTCAGCGCCAAAGCGCCGATGTGGTGGGCGAGGCGGGCTCGCGTATCAGCCAAACCTACGCCACCGGCTTTGACGCCAGTTGGGAGCTCGACCTTTTTGGCCGGGTGCGTAACGGCGTGCGCGAATCACAAGCGCTGGCGGCCGCCAGCGAGGCGGATTTACACGCGGCTCAGGTAAGCGTTAGCGCCGAGGTGGCAAGCGCCTATGTTAACTTGCGCGGTTTTCAGTACCTGTTGGATGTAGCGGCGCAAAACGTGGCGATACAGCGTCAAACACTAAACCTCACACAGCGCTACTTTGAAGTGGGCCTGGGGGATGAGCTAAACGTGGCTCGGGCTAAATCGCAATTAGAGCTTACCCGCGCCCGCGTACCCAGCATTGAGGCCCAAATTAATACCTCGCTCAATCGGCTGCAGGTTTTAACCGGGCGTAAACTGCCCGAGCTAAAAAACCAATTGGCCGAGGTGCAACCACTGCCGAGTTTGCCTGCGACCTTTGCCGTGGGCGACCCGCAAAGTATGCTGCAGCGCCGCCCGGATATTCACCGTGCCGAGCAGGCATTGGCGGCGTCGGTGGCGCAATACAATATCCGCGTGGCCGATTTGTACCCCAGTATCAGCATTACCGGTGGCTTGGGGTATTTATCCAGCGATTGGTCGCGCTTGGGCGACAGCGTAACCTCGACCTTCTTGTTTGCCCCACAAATTCGCTGGGCCGCGTTTAACATGGGCCGGGTTAACGCCGAGATTGATGCCGCCGATGCACGCACCCAAGCACGCTTAGCCGAGTTTGAGCAAAGCGTACTGCTCGCGCTGGAAGAGACTGACAACAGCTTGCAAAACTACACCCGCGAAGAGCAACGCCGCGCCGGCTTACAGCAAGCGGCTAAAGCCAGCACTAAGGCGGCCGATTTAGCCGGGCGCAAGTTCGAGCTAGGCAATGGCGATTTTTTAACCGTGCTGGATGCTCAGCGCTCGCAGTTAGACGTAAGCGCTCAGTTAGCGCAAAGTGATATTCAGGTGCTGTTGAACTTGATTGCGGTATACAAATCGTTGGGAGGTGGCTGGGAGGCCGCCGAACAGTTGGCCGGAATGTAACCGAGAGGGGCGCCCGCGCCCCGCGCTTTTCATCTACGTTAGATCCGCGTTACGACTGACTCGTTTTTTAACCGCCTAAATGGCCCCGCCGTAATATTACTCGATGGCGGGGCAACCCCTTCCGTTACAATTCTTTTGCGATCTTCGCTTTGCGTACCAGCTGAATAAACTCGGTGCGGTAGCCGTACAAGTCTTCTCCTTTGCTCGCTTGGGCCATGGCAATGATGTCGTCATAGCTTAACTCGTGAAGGTATACGCTGCCTGTAAGTTTTTGACCAAACCCAGCGACGGCGATGGCAAAGTTTACTTCGTTAAGTAACGCTTGATCCACTGGTTTGTCGTCCGCGGTGATGGCCTGCTCTAACAGTTGCGATGTACTTTGCTCGGGTAATTTGTAGCGCAGTTTTAAATAACCATATTCACTGCTGTTTTCTGTGTCAGGTTCTGGGTTTTTTCCGTAACGGTTGGGATCAATCAATTGCGCATCCGAGTCGGTCAGTGTCAGCTCGTATAGGGCGGTTACGCTGTGGCCGGCGCCGATATCGCCAGCATCGACTTTATCGTTGTTAAAATCCTCGCGGTTTAGTATCCGGGTTTCGTAACCGATGAGCCGATACTCGGCGATTTTGTCAGGGTTAAATTCCAGCTGAATTTTTACATCCTTAGCAATCGGAAAGAGTGCCGAATTGGCCTCTTGTACCAGCACTTTCTGCGCTTCGCCTAGGGTGTCTAGATAGGCCGCTACACCGTTGCCGTTTTGCGCCAGGGTTTGCATCAGCTCGTCGTTGTAATTGCCTTGGCCAAAGCCCAACACACTGAGAAATATCCCTTGGTTTCGTTTTCGTTCGATGTAACCCTTGAGCTGTTCGGTATCGCTAATGCCCACATTAAAGTCACCATCGGTGGCGAGTATTACGCGGTTAATCGCGTTGTCATCAAAGTTGGCCTCGGCTAACTGGTACGCTTGCTGGATACCCTGGGCGCCAGCGGTTGAGCCACCGGCCTGCAAGTTGCGCAGCGCGGCCAGAATTTTTTGTTTGTCTTTAACGGCGGTCGGCTCAAGTACAGTGCCGGCGGCGCCGGCGTACACCACGATGGCAACGGTGTCATCGGGTTTTAAACTGCCCAGTAGCATATCCATCGATTGTTTAACCAGCGGCAGTTTGTCGGGGCTGTTCATTGAGCCGGATACATCCAATAGAAACACCAAGTTGGTTTTGGGTACCTTTTGGCCGCTTAGATCGTACCCTTTGATACCGATATGCAGCAGTTTTTTACCCTCCGCCCACGGTGAATCGGTAACAGCAATGCTGGGTAAAAAGGGTTGCTCACGGTTTTGCGGAGTGGGGTAGGCGTAATCGAAGTAGTTAAGCATCTCTTCCACGCGTACCGCATTTTTTGCCGGGAGTACCCCGCTGTTTAACTGTCGGCGAACAAAGCTGTAAGACGCGGTATCGACATCCACTGAAAAGGTCGACACCGGCGCCTCAAGGGTGCGTTTAACCGGGTTTTCCTGTTGCTCAGAGAATTTATCACGGTTTTGTGCCATTGGTCGCGGCAATGAGTCAGATCCTGTGGGCGCCCTCATATTTAGAACCGTACCGTGTGCGAAATCCATACTGGCCTTTTGAGGTGCTTGTATAGGCGCGGACGCAGGGGCAGCATGGCTACCTTCTACAACCCTTCTGGGTTCTCCTCTGACCACTAATTCTTCGATCATTACATCTTCTATCATTGGCGCGCGGGCGGCGGCGTCCTTTGAGCTCGACAGTTTTATATCAGTAAGTGTCACCTCGCTTTCGTCAATCGATGGTGGAGAGACGGTTAGTAGGGCAGGTAGGACAATAAAAAGCCCGAGGACGGTAACACTGGCGGCCGCGAGGCCGGCAAATAGTGTGCGTGTGGTAGATGAAGTCATAGCAATGCTCCTGAAGGTTGCGTCTTTAATAAGACGTAACCGCTGCCAAAATCCTTGGCTGCTGGAGCGATTATTTTCTGGGTTGCCTTGGCTCGCCTGGTGCTCTTGTTCAAACGCCTCCAGTGCATCGCGCATGGCGGCCTGCCGGGCGCTGGGCTCGGAGGGGGGAATCTGTTGCTGTTGCAGTAATTTATCGATATCGGTCATGATGTGTGCGCCCCATCGGTTGATGCGAGCTGCTTTCGCATATGGTGTAAACGCCAGGAAATGGTGGATTCTTTTACGCCGAGTATCTCGGCGGCCTCGCGGTGGTTAAAGCCTTCAGCCAACACTAAAATAGCGGTCTCACGCAATCCTTCGCCCATGTCATCCAGCTGTTTAAGTATCTGTTGCAGATAAACCTGTGACTCCTCCTGCGCCGAGTCGCTGGGGTGGTCTGCGGTATCGCCGGCATGTTGATGGCGACCGTCTTGGCGCTGCCAGTCCTGAGCGGTGTTGATGACCAGACGGTACAGCCAGGTACTAAAGGCCGAGCGGTGCTGAAACTGCTTAATGGCGCGGGCCAGTTTTATACAACATTGCTGGGTAATATCTTCGGCGGCCTCGCGCTTGGCGCACCAGCGAAACGCAAACCGATAGATTACATCGTAGTGGGCCTCAAGCAGTTCGCTAAACGCCTCCGTCTCGCCGGCCTGAGCGCGGCGGATAAGTTGGCTGAGGTTGTCTGAATCCATAGATTTACCGTAGCGCTATTTATGAGTAAGACGTTACGAGTCGCAAAATCCTTGGCGCTCGCCTAAATTTTTATGTTGTAACTGCCATTGGTGGCTTACGGCACAGTATACATGCCTAAAAAATAGGCAGCGGCAACCAAAGCCAGGCGGTAACGCTAAGCCATAGGCATTAAAGCTTTTTAGGCCGCAATAGTTGTGACTCGCCTTTAACTTCCGTGAGCAGGGCCTTAACGTCAGCACGCGGGTCCATCCACTTGTGGGCTAACTCATCACTTAAGCTAACCGGCATACGGTTATGAATGGCGCTGAAGCTGGCCGAAGCCGGCTGAGTTAAAATCGAGCAGCTCCATAGCTCTTCCTTCCAACAATCCCAAATGGCGGCGAGCTTAAATACGCCATTGGTCTCGACATAGTAGGGCTGTTTCCCCTCAGGTTCGCTCTTCCACTCCATAAACGCGGCCGCGGGCACAATCGCACGGCGGTATCGTATCGGGTCGCGATAGGCTTTACTGCGTAACACATTTTCGACTCTGGCATTAAACATAGCAAAGCGCTGATTGGGCGGATCGGGCGACCAATGTGGGTGAAGCCACCAGCGCATGGGGCCCATATGGGTGCCTTCTTCATCCCGGAACAACACGGGTACGGCTTGAGTCGGGCTGATGTTGTCTACCGTGGGTAGCTTAACGTTGCGCACGCCAAAGCTCGATAAAAAGGCTTCGACGTCTTTTGATGGCGCTATAAATAGTCGTCCGCACATAACGGGATAAAACTCCTCGGCTTAACGCTAAAAATCGCTCTACATTGTGGCGTGCTTCAGCGTCGTGTAACTCGATTGACCTGCGCTATTGTAACGAACTTAGTGCCGTGGTTGGTTTGTCAAAAAAGCCTTGCCGTCGCTATCGTGTAATTCTCTGTAATTTTAGCCTTTGCGGCCCTCTGGCATGATGAGGTAACCATCAAAAAAGCGTTAAACCGTGTGTTGCCACACCACTTTAACTTACGGCAGATTGATAATTTTTAACTGTCGGCGCGGCTTGTTTGAAGCAGAACGGGCAGTATCCGTACGTTGGCCGTAACGGTTTTGGTTGGTATTAGTACCTGCGCATTGTTTTCAGGAACACCACTAGAGGGAATTGATATGAAAAAAAACCGCGTACTCTTGATCGCCGGAGCCGGCTTGTTGCTGGCCGCTTGCGATGGCGGCAAGGGTGAAACCGTTAACCTACAAAGCTCTGCGGCTTTGGCCTCTTCATCGTCTTCACCGGTCGATGAGCCGTTAAGCCCTGATATTCCCCCTAAAGAGCCTTTTGGCGGCACGGTTAGCATAGAGTCGTTACAGCGCGATTTTGATATTTTTTCGTGGCAATCGTTTATTGCGCTTAACTGGCCCGCCGATGCCGGGGGCAACCCACTGACGGGCGTTACCATCGGTGAACAGCCAGGCGCCATGCGCGTATGGCAGTACTACAAAGAAAGCCGCGATATATTTTTACCCGAAGGTGCAAAGCCGCCCGGTTGGGATCAGCCTTTTCCGCCGCCGGCCAGCTGTGGCAACGATGCCACTAAACCCTTGTTGCGCCAGGTAGGCAAAACCCCCAACGTGCTGGATGAAAGTGCCGAGCCGTTTCAAACCGGCCCTTTGATCGACCAAAACGGTCAATACACCCGCTACGAGATATTAACCAATCAGGTGATGTTTGATTATATCTTAGACAACGATTTGTACAGCAAAGCGGGGCAAACGGAATTTGATGCGAAGGCCGAGTTCCCTTTTGGTAGCGACACAGAGGTAGGCTCGATAATGCTAAAAGCCGCCTGGAAGGTGATGGGCGAGGGCGACGACCCGAGCCTGTTTTATACCACCGAAGCCTATGTTTACAACAACCCCCATGAAAATTCCGGGGTGACTGCAGCTTGCCAGTTGCAGCGTGTGGGCTTGGTTGGGTTTCATATTGGCACTAAAGTCGAGAATAACCCGCAGTGGATTTGGTCCACCTTTGAGCACGTAAACAACGCGCCCACTCAGGGCCAAACGCCCGATAAAGACCATTACAACTACTACAGCCCCGACTGTGCCGACGGTGGCGTTGACTGCACCGCCGTTAACGAGCCGCCACCGCGGCCCTGGAACCCCGCCAATAAAAACACTCCGCCCAGCCAAATCGAACGGGTGATCCCCATCGCGGATGATACCGCCGAGCTTAATCGGCAATACCAGCAAAAACTGCAAGCGGCGGTGCCCGGCACTGTATGGGCCAACTACGAGTTGATTAGCACCCAGTGGCCAACCGCTGCCGGCGATGTAACCGACGAGACGGGCGTACCTGCACCGACGTTTTTAGCCAATACCACGCTCGAAACTTATATTCAGGGGCGGGTAAAACAAACCTCATCAAGCTGTATCCAGTGTCACAATAATGCGGCTATGACTAACGGCAAAAAGTCGGATTTTACTTACTTGCTTGAGCGCGCTCAGTAACTACCAGGAGATTACTATGTCTAGTATGGATAATTTTGTCGGGCTGAGCGTCGTGCTGACAGGCTTTGCCGAAAGTGTCTTAAGCCCTCAGTTAGATGAGGTCAATATCAAAGCCGAGTACTTGCCGGTGTGGATTGAGCAAGTGGCCAGTGAATCGGGCGACAACCAATTGCCCGAAAAAATTCTCAGCCGCTACCAGACGCTGCGTGAGCAAACGCCCGCACTTACCGATCAGCAAATCGGTGAGCAGATGCTTAGCGACTCGCAAGGTGCGGCGTTTGTGTTGGCGTGCCGCCAGCTGATTTTTTTGTGGTACATGGGTGCCTGGCCCACCGTGCAAGAAGCGCCGGGTACTGATACCGGGGGGCGTACCGATTTTCACACGCTGTTCTCTAAAAGTTATACCTCGGGCTTGGTGTGGCGGGTAATGCAGGCGCACCCCATGGGCGACTCAAATTATAGTTACGGCTACTGGGGCGAGCCGCCCGCTGCGCTGAATAACTACACCGGCCAACAATAAGGATTAAGGAGCAGATCATGAGTGACAGTGATGTTTATGATGTGGTGATTGTCGGGGCCGGTATCGCCGGTGCGATTGTTGCCCACGAGTTGGGCAAAGCAGGCAAAAAAGTATTAATACTGGAAGGTGGCCCCAAAGTGCCGCCCGATCGCTCGGGTTATATGGAAACGTTTTACAAAGCCAATGCCAAAACCCCCGAATCGCCATACCCGCCGGCCACCCAGGCGGCCGTACCGGCGACCGCTGATAACCCCTTGGGGTTGCCGGACCCGGCCGCTGAAAACACGCCGCGCTATACCGTGTTACAGGTAGACGCCTGGCGCAAGAAAACCCAAAGCTATTTTGATTACACCGAACAAGAGGCGGGATTAACCGGGACCAGCTTAAACGCCAAGTTTGCCTTTGCCAGCTCTTACGAGCGGGTAGGGGGCGGCACCACCTGGCACTGGCTGGGTACCTGTTTGCGGTTATTCCCCGAGGATTTTCAGTTAAAAACCCTGTATGACCAGGGCGTCGATTGGCCCGGCGGCGCGGATTTTTATTACGACTTGGTGCCGTTTTACGAAAAAGCCAATCGTGTCATTGGCGTCTCGGGCGATAAGCCGTCGCTCGAGCAAGTGTACCAACAATACAACGTGGAGCCGACCGGCCAGTATGGCGCCGAGTATGATTTTGCCATGCCGGGCATTGTGCCGAGCCTGCAGGATGATTTGTACAGCAAGTCGCTGGGCGCCATGAGCTACGACGGCAACCCGGTGTATGTAACGCCAACACCCCAGGGGCGCAATTCGGTACCCCATCAAAACCGGCGCCAGTGTGCCGGCAATACCAACTGTATTCCTATTTGCCCCATCCAGGCCAAGTACGACGCGACAGTAACGCTTGCGGATGCACAGCAAACCGGCAATGTGGACATTCGCTATCAGCATGTTGCCAGTAATATTCAGTTGGCGGCTGACGATAGCGTCTGTGGCATCGACTATCTTGTGTACGATCAGCCCAACGGTATTGCCACCGGCTCGGGCACCGTGCAAGCAAAGGCTTATGTGTTGGCCGCGCACGCCATCGAAACGCCTAAGCTTTTGTTAATGTCCAATAAAAACCCGGGCTTTGAGTGTGGCGTTGCCAACAAGCACGATCAGGTAGGGCGGCACTTAATGGACCACATTATGTATTTGGGCTGGGGTTTGGCAAAAGACCCCATGTACCCTTACCGTGGGCCTTTGGCGACCTCGGGCATCGAGTCGCTGCGCGACGGTGAGTTTCGCCGCGAGCGCTCGGCCTACCGGGTCGAGATTGGCAACGAGGGCTGGCAGTGGGCCGCCAACGACCCGGGCACAACCCTGGCTGATTTTGTGTTTGGTCAAAACAACTCGCAGCTAAACGGCAACTCGGTGAATGAGCAGGGCCAGCCACTGCGTTGGAATAGCAGTGCACAACCTTTTTCCAAATTGTTTGGCGCCGAGTTGGTGCAAACCCTTAATCAGGTTTACACCCGCCAGATGCGTTTGGGCTATTTGATCGAGCAGTTGCCCGACCCGGATAATCGCGTGCAGTTGTCGGCTGACTTAAAAGACAACTTAGGTTTGCCGAGGCCATTGGTCACCTACCGCTTGGGCTCCGATTACGAGCGCAAGAGTTTTGTTTCGGCTAAAAAACTCACCACCGAGCTGTTTAACAAAGTTGGCGCTACCGAGTACACCAAAGCACCGGGCGACCCGGTGTTTTATAAAACCGACGGCGGGCCCGAAGTTACCTCCACCAGTTTTCAGTACACCGATGATGACGGCACCACCCATAACTTTAAGTTTTACGGCGCCGGCCACATTGTGGGGACGTACCGCATGGGCACCTCGCCCGAGAACTCGGTATTAAACTCGCGCCAGCAATCCTGGGATCACAGCAACTTGTACATGGTGGGCAGTGGGGTGTTCCCGACCATTGCCACTGGCAACCCAACGCTAACCATTGCCGCACTGGCTTTGCAGGCAGCGGAGAATATTAAACAGGATTTGGTATGAGTGTAGGGGGTCGCTAAGCCCTGCGTTAAAAGCCCCAGAAACACTGGGGCTTTTTTGTGGCTGAACGGTGAACGCGCAAAAGGCGGGTGGCGATAGGGCGGTTGACACTTAATAAACCATTTTATTTGTTGTTGGTTCTCTTTTGGTAATGATAATGGTTGTTATTTGTGTTATTGTGCGCCCCAGTTTTGACCCATAACTGTTTGGAGCGCCTTCGTGAACTATAAACTTCTCCCTCTCTCTGCGGCCATATTGCTGTGTACCCACGCGCAACTCGGCCTGGCTCAGGATGCAGCCAGTGACAACGCACCGCAGATCAGCCCCAAGGAAGGCTCTATCGAAGAAATCACCGTCACCGGTAAGTACGCCGTTGAGCAAACATTGGATACCGCCACGGGCCTCGGTTTAACGCTGCAAGAGACGCCTCAGTCGGTATCAATCCTGACCTTTGAGCGGATGCAAGACCAGAACATTACCACCATCTTAGAGGCGGTAAACAATGCCGTAGGCGTTAGCTCAGCCGAGGTGGATAACGTACGCAATAACTTTTACTCGCGCGGCTTTCGCATCGACAGTTACCAGATTGATGGCGTACCCACCTCGTGGAGCTTAGGGGGCGACTCGGGTGAGACCGTCGCCGATACCGCCATTTATGAGCGGGTAGAGTTTGTCCGGGGTGCCACCGGTTTGTTAACCGGGGTGGGCGACCCTTCGGCCTCTATTAACCTTGTGCGCAAACACGCCGATAGCCGCGATTTAAACGGTTTTATCGAGGTCGCGACCGGCAGCTGGGATAAAAAACGCCTGACCGCCGATGTGGCCACAGGGTTAAACGACAGCGGCTCGATTCGCGGCCGCGTGGTGGGGCGTTATCTGGAGGGTGAATCTCATGTGGATTACTATGAAGACGACAAAAGCGTTTTTTACGGCGTGCTTGAGGCCGATTTAACCGACAACACAGTATTCAGCGTTGGTAGCAGCTATCAGCACAGCGACCCTAAAAGTACCGTGTGGGGCGCGTTGCCTACCTTCTTCTCCGATGGCAGCAAAGCCGATTGGGATGTTTCCAAAACCACCGCCATGGACTGGAACCGTTGGGAAACCACCAACACCAATTACTTTGCCAGTATCAACCATATGTTTAATAACGGTTGGGAGTTGCTCGCCAACTACAATCACCTAACCTATGAAAACGACACCAAGTTGCTTTACGTGTACGGCTCGCTGGATAAAGATACCGGTGCCGGCTTAAACGCGCAGCGCTATCGCAGTGACGGCGAATCTAAGCAAGACAGTTTTGATGTGCAGTTAAAAGGCGACTTCGGCCTGTTTAACCAAACCCACGATTTTGTGTTGGGTGCACTCTACAGCGAGCAAGCCGCCGAAACCTTTACTCAGGAGCCATTGGGTGGTGATCCGAGTGGCGACTATGATCGGGTAGACGTCGATAACTTTTACGAGTGGGGCGATTTGCACGAGCCCGAGTGGTCAGACGAGCGCACCCAGTCGCAAGATATCGAGACCGAGCAGCGCGGTTACTACGCCGCAACCCGCCTCTCGGCCACCGATAAGCTCAAGTTTATTGTCGGCGGCCGTGTTGCCACCTGGTTGCGCACCGGCTTTGACTGGAGCGGAAACGTGGATTACGGCAACGAGGATGAATTTATTCCTTATGCCGGCGCGCTGTACGATGTAACTGAAGCTCACCGCGTGTACGCCAGCTACACCGAAATTTTTAAACCGCAAAGCAACCGCGACGTTAACGGCCAGTTCTTGGACCCGTTAATAGGCAAGAGCGCCGAGATCGGTTTAAAAAGCCGCTTCCTGAATGATCGTTTAAACACCACCGTGGCTTTGTTTGATATTCAGCAAGATAACCTGGCGCAGCTGGACACCGATTTTATCGGTACGCCCGATCAGATGTCGGCTTACTATCCAGCCGAGGGCACCCAAAGCAGCGGGGTAGAGTTGGAGGTTGTGGGTCAGCCCATCGATGGCTGGAATATCAGCGCCGGATACTCGCAATACACAGTCGAGGACGCCGATGGTAATGACATAAACACCGGCATCCCCACCAAGATCTTTAAGCTGTTTACCTCCTACGAGTTTGACGGCTCACTGCAGGGGTTAATGCTCGGTGGCGGTGTTAACTGGCAAAACGAGACTTACTCTGAGGGTACTACCCCCGCCGGTAACCCCGACCGGTTTGAGCAGGATTCGTATGTGCTGGCCAACTTAATGGCGCGCTACGCCTTTACCGATGATCTGAGCGTACAGTTTAATGCCGCCAATATCACTGACGAAAAGTACTACTCGCAGGTGGGGCAGTTCAGCTCGTACCGCTATGGTACGCCACGCAACTATACGCTTAGCTTAAACTACCGCTTTAACTAAAAGCACACAGCTCCCGGGGTATTATGCTCGCCCCGGGGCCTCCTTCCGCTTGCCTCTATTATTTTACGGTTACCTCCCTACAGTGCTGTCTGTACCTTGCGTGCTGCAATACGCGGTGTATCGGTCGGTGTCAACGGGGTAAACAAGATAAAACAGAAGGGATGGGGGCCGATAAGCCCCCGGTGTTACGTTACTTATTAGCCGCTTCGCGCATGTCCATAATCGGCATGGTGGCGCTGCCTAAAATGGTGGCGGGTAGCTTGCCGTCCCAGGCTTGTGCCTCGGTTAATTTTACAATCAAGGGATTGTCACGCAGCGCGCGCGCTTTTGCCTCAATGGCTTTTGCTTCGGCCTCACCTTTAAGCAGTATTGATTGTGCTTCGGCTTCGGCTACTTTAATAATCCCCTGGGCTTGGGCGTCGGCGGTGTTTACTTCGCGCAGGGCCTCTAAACGCTGCCGCTCGAGCTTATGCTCTTCCGCGGCGGCCAGGTTTTTTTCGGTTTGTTTGGTTTCAATCGATTGAATGTACTTGCTGGGCAGTACGATATTTTCAATCTGAATGTTATCGACGATTACCGGAAACTCTGACATCTCTTCGATTAAGCGGGTTTCGATTCCGGTAATGGCCAGAGCGCGATCCTGAATTAACTGTTCGGCCTCAAACTTGGGAATAGTGTCTTTGGTGGCCGAGCGAAAACGTGGGTCGAGAATACGCTGCTCGAACTGTAGCAGACCACCGTACCGGCGAAACAGCTCCAGTGCCGCCTCTTTGTTAACGGTCCAGTTTACCGAGACCTCGACGGTTACCGGCATTTGCTCGGCGGTACTGCTGGCCATTTTCTCGCCGTTTTTACGGGTGCGCACCTCTATGGATTCGACCGAGTCCATAAAAGGCACTTTAAAGTGTAAGCCGGGGTTCTCTTGATACTTGGCCTCGCCAAAGCGTTTTACAATACCGACGTGACCCTCCTCGACGGTATAGACAGAACCCATAGCGACGATGAGTACGACTAACGCCAAAATACCGGAGGCAATCCATTTAACATTGAGCTGTTTTTGAAACATAACGCAAACGTCCTTTTTGATGTGATCCAATGATTTTTATTATTCGCTAAGCGGCGGGCGGTTGTTTGATGGTGCCGCTTAGCGCTATAGGGTGAGTGAGATTAATGTCACTCACCCTAGGTGTCAATTGTTTACCCCTGCAGCCCTTTACTCGCCAAATATTCATCGTAGCTACCCGAGAAGTCGATAATTTTATTATCGGTGATTTCTAAAATACGGGTGGCAACCGACGAGACAAACTCCCGGTCGTGGCTGACAAAAATTAGGGTGCCGGGGTAGTTCTCCAGCGCCACATTCAGCGACTCGATCGATTCCATGTCCAGGTGGTTGGTGGGTTCGTCCAGCAGCATAACGTTGGGCTTTTGCAGAATTAGCCGGCCAAAAATCATGCGGCCTTGCTCACCACCGGAGATAACTTGCACGCGTTTATTGATGTCGTCGTTGCTAAACAGTAACCGGCCCAGCGTACCGCGAATCAGCTGTTCATCGCCGTTAACCGGCTTAAACTGGCTCATCCACTCAAACAGTGTCTCGTTGTTGGCAAAGTCGCTGGTGTGATCTTGCGCGTAGTGGCCGATCTTCACATTCTCGGACCACTTAACCGTGCCTTCATCAGGGGTAAGCTCGCCCAGTAGCGTGCGCAGTAACGTGGTTTTACCTGCGCCGTTCTCGCCAATAATCGCAATGCGTTCACCCACCTCAACCATTAAATCAAACGGCTTAAATAGCGGGCCCTCGTCAAAGCCTTTACTTAAGTTGTGCACCTCCAGTGCTAAGCGGTGCAGCTTTTTGTCTTGCTCAAAGCGAATAAACGGGTTTACCCGGCTTGAGGGCTTAATGTCTTCAAGCTGAATTTTATCGATTTGTTTGGCGCGCGAGGTAGCCTGCTTGGCTTTAGAGGCGTTGGCCGAAAAACGGCTAACAAACGCTTGCAGCTCGGCGATTTGCGTTTTCTTTTTGGCGTTGTCGGCGTATTGGCGTTCGCGCACAGCGGTCGCGGCGGTCATGTAGTCGTCGTAGTTACCGGGGTAGAGACGAATCTCGCCATAGTCGACGTCGGCCATATGGGTGCACACACTGTTTAAAAAGTGCCGGTCGTGCGAGATGATCACCATGGTGCTGTTGCGCTGGTTGAGTGTTTCGCTCAACCAGTGAATGGTGTGAATATCCAGGTTGTTGGTCGGCTCATCCAGCAGCAGTACATCCGGGTCCGAGAACAGCGCTTGGGCCAATAGCACCCGCAGCTTCCAGCCGGGGGCGATTTCGCTCATGGGGCCAAAATGCTGCTCGACCCCAATACCCAAGCCAATCAGCAGCTCACCGGCGCGAGATTCGGCGGTGTAGCCGTCCATCTCGGCAAACTCGGTTTCTAGGTGGGCAACGCGAATACCGTCTTCTTCGCTCATCTCGGGCGAGTTGTAAATACGGTCGCGCTCTT
Organism: uncultured Gilvimarinus sp.; assembly: GCF_963975215.1. Lineage (GTDB taxonomy): Bacteria > Pseudomonadota > Gammaproteobacteria > Pseudomonadales > Cellvibrionaceae > Gilvimarinus. The sequence continues at coordinate 588 of NZ_CAXBFW010000029.1, read as the reverse complement.
CTTTGACGGCCCACAGCTCGGCGTGGCCCATAATCACGGTGTCCACCACCGAGTACTGCTCAAAGGCAAACTGATCCTGACGCAGCTTACCGATACGCTCGCCTGGGTCGAGCGAGACGTTGCCGGCGCTCGGCACCAAATCGCCCCCCAGAATCTTCATAAAAGTGGACTTGCCGCAGCCGTTGGCGCCAATTAAGCCGTAACGGTTGCCGTTGCCGAATTTAACCGAAACGTCTTCAAATAACGGCTTGGCGCCGAATTGCATAGTGATATTGGCGGTAGTGAGCACGCGAGATCCTGTTGTGGGAGGGATGTTTATCGGGCACAGACGTGTATCTGGTCGGTGCTATTGCAAGAAGCGCGCGATTGTCCCAGAACTGGGTGGATACATCAACGGTAAAGGTGTGAAGATGCCGCTAAGGCGGGGTTTCAGCGTGATACCGGCCTTTTAGCTACGGAGTGCTTGGGGTGCCATACGATTACATTGGTTGGTTACGGCTTTGTGTGCCCTCAGTCGCCGGGCGGGCGAGTCCCTTTTTGTAATGCGACGAAAAAGGGACGAAAAAACGCACCCCGGCAGCTCAGCCC
>NZ_CAXBFW010000028.1:0-45982 GCF_963975215.1 uncultured Gilvimarinus sp. | reverse complement strand
CCCGGCGCTGGGCCCAAGCAGTATGGTGGCCACCATACTGTGGCCGATCAACTCAGCAAACATCAGATAGGCGGCTCGGGTGTCGCGATGCTGCTGCAGCCAATACCAGGCGAGCAGCCACAGGCAAATACTGCCGATATTGATCCACATGAGCGTTTTGGTGTGCAGCAGCGAAAACAAACCGGCCAAACCGATATGCAATACCAACCCTACCAAGGCGGCAACTTGCAATACCGCGTGTTTACGCCCTTGCGGGTTCATAATGGCGAAGGCTTTTGTACGGCTGAGGCCGGACAACCAGTCGGTTAACGACATAAGCTTTTATCCGAGTCCAGTAGCTTTTATCTAAGCTTAACGGCTTTACTCAGATTCGCCACTGCGCGCCGCGCGATGCTTACTTTTCGGTACACTTTTGTTCACCCACAGCCAGCACTTGTGCGTTACACTTTAGTAAATCCCGCAACTGATTCGCTCGCGCCGTATGAAAAACCAACACTCCGCCCAGACAAGCGCTTTACCGCGCTTTTTTCTACTCTATCTGGGCGCACTGGTCGCTCTGGGCCCTGTGGCCATGGACGCTTACTTACCGGCATTGCCGTCTATGGCAAAGGCGCTCGATGTACCCATCGCTGTTCTCAACGCGTCCATCAGTACATTTTTAGTCGGGTTTGCTTTGGGGCAACTTATGGGCGGCCCTATTTCCGATCAGGTGGGCCGCAAAACGGTGTGTGTCGTCGGCACGGGGTTATTTATTATCGCCAGCGGCGCCATCGCATTATCCGACTCGGCCAACGTCATCAACCTGTGGCGTTTACTGCAAGCGTTTGGCGGCGGCTTTGCAACCATTACCGCCATGGCACAAGTGCGCGACAGCTACCCCGCCGAGGAAATCGGCAAGCGCTTTGCCACGGTAATGATGGTGATGATGATCGCGCCGGTAATAGCACCGCTGATCGGCACCGGGTTGCTGCACTTTGGCTGGCGCAGTATTTTTATTTTTCAGGTGTTATACGCCCTGACAATGCTGGCCATAATGCTGAGCTTAATCCCGGAGACGTTAACCCAACCGCGACAGCGATTATCCCTTGGGCGGGTTGCCTCACAGTACAGCGCGATATTACGGCATCGCTACCAAGGCCAGTTGCTGGCCTTGCGCTTTGCCCTGTGTATTGGCTCGGCAGCGGGTGTGTTGCTTATTTTTGTTACTCACTCATCGTTTATGTACATGAGTTACTTTGGTGTTAGCGAGACCGCGTTTTCGCTGCTATTTGGCTTAAACGCCATTGGTTTAATTGCCGCCAACTCGTTAAGCGCACGTCTATTAAGTGTTATGCCCGCCATGAAACTGTTTGCCATTAGTGTACTGGTACAAGCGGTCGTGGTGGTGTTGCTCACGATCCTGGCGTGGCTGGAAACCCTTTCGCTAGCCTTAGCGGTACCGCTGATTATTCTCAGCGTCAGCTGTGTCGGGGTGAGCAACCCCGCGGGCATGACACGCTTTATGGCGATGTTTCCGCCCCACCGCGGCGGCAGTGCAGCGGCCATTCAAACCGTATCTATGTTTGTGCTGGGCTCCGGCATGGGCGCGCTGGGCAGTGTATTTTACGACGGCACGTTAAAGCCGGTGATGATGGTAATGTTAATCTCGGTTGCGTTTAGTGTGGCGCTATTGCTAACCCTAGGGCCACTGCACCAAGAGCACGACGAAGCGGATAACAATGCGGCGTAACTCTATTAGTAACCCTGTTAGTGCCCGATAAAAATCAGCACTACCAGTAATAACAACCCAAGCAACCCCAGCGCCATGGTCAAGGCCACACTGTAGAGCGATCGGTAATCCGCCGGGCCATCGCGCGCCAACAGGTAACGCACATAACGGGCGTGTCTAATCGCCGCGCCCACGGCCGCCACAACGCCTAAAAAAATAAAGGCCAAACCTAACGCCGCCGTCAAAGATTGATCGGCGCCGGAGGCCAAACCAAACGCGCTCATTAACAGGCCGGCGCGCTCGAGCACAAAACCAAAGCCGATTAAACCCAGCGCCGTGCGGCTCCAGGCCAGCAAAGTGCGCTCGGCGGCCAACAATACCCGGGGATCTTGCATGAATCGTTACCGTGACGCGGCGCAACATTATGCTGCGCCGCGGCTGTGTGCATTACTGTTGCGCGCGGGCCTGATCTAAGCTCTCGCGCAACGACTTTGTCCAGCTGCGCAGATAGCGGTTGGCATCGGCCATATTAGTGGCGCGATTGGTCCACTCAAGGCGCATATCGTCAAAGTCTTCTTTCTCGTCGACAACCCGGGCGATAATCTCACCACTGGTTGCGTCAAACGCCTCTAAAAACAACGTCATCTCGCCCGATGAGGTGGTATAGGTTCGGGTGATACCCACCTCGTTAATATCGGGCGCTGTGACATCTAAATCGATAATACTGGGGCGCACCTCCAGCACCATTTCGTCGGCGGCCTCATCGCCCACAATGTGGTAAGCGGGCTCACGCTCCAGTGCCTCCCGGAAGTGCTCATCGCACGAGCGCGCCAAACGATCCGAAATAACTTGCATGTCTTCTTCAGTCACCCGCGAACTACCGGCCGGGCGATCGAAGTTTTGATTGCGCATCCAGTCGGCACGAAACGCTACGGTACAAGGGGTAAGGCGAATGGCGGAGTACTGCGAGAGCGACACTCCCGGTTTAAGGTAGACCTCATCTAGCGATTTTTGCGCGACCAGGTGCAACCCATCGTGGGACACCGCCGGCGGCGGCGTGGCACACCCACCCAACAATAGCGCGCTAACCGCGCCTGCAAACAATAGTGATTGAACCTTAACAACGCTCATAGAGCCTCCGTTACACAATCATCAAAACACCGAGAAGTACACGGTGACAAAGAACCGTACCTGTTTGAATAATTTAACAGGTTAAATGTAGCTCACGGCCCGGACGACCACAAGCACCTGCCCGCCACAAAAAGCTTAACTGAGTAATGTGTCAATACGCTGTAACTGCACAAGCACCGCACTGGCATCGAGGCTCTGCGGGCGAAAATACTCTTCTGCCATGGGCGCAATGGCACAATTAACGGGCAAGGTGCCGCGCCCTGTGACCAGTGTGTGCATACGCGGTAAAAACATAAATTGCAGCCACTGGGTAAAGGTTAGAGTATCGACGGCAAAGGGGGCCGTACTGGCCAGTGCCTCGGCCGACGGCGGCTCGCTGTGCCACAGGTTTAACTCGCGCAGCGCCGCCTCAAGATCGAGCAGAATATCGGCAACGGCAATGTGCTTATCAGTCATACGTCCCCCTTGCGACAACGAGCCTCTTAGAGCTTACGCCTCGATTTTGCGGCTAAACGGCGGCAGCGAGTCAAGTATCGCCTTGCCATAGCGCTTGGTAACAACGCGGCGATCGAGCAAGGTAATACGCCCGGTGTCACCTTCAGTGCGCAACAGCCTGCCGCAGGCCTGAATCAATTTTAACGAGGCGTCGGGAATGGTGATTTGCATAAAGGCATTGCCGCCGCGCTCTTCTATCCACTCGGCCACCGAGGCCTCGATCGGGTCATCGGGCACCGCAAAGGGGAGCTTAGCAATAATCACGTGGGCGCAGTAATCACCGGGTAGGTCGACACCTTCGGCAAAGCTTGCCAAACCAAACAGTACACTGCCCTCGCCTTTATCAATTTTTTTGCGGTGCGCCACCAGCATCTCTTGTTTCGAGCTCTCGCCCTGCAACAAAATTTTACTTTGCCACAGCGCGGGCAACTCATCGTACACATCCAACATTTGCCGACGCGAAGAAAACAGCACCAAGGATCCTTCATCCGGCTGTAAGAGCTCGGGAAGCTGCTCTACCAAGGCCGCCGTGTGAGCGCGGCTGTCCCCGGCATCCACGGCATCTTTGGGGACATGCAAAATGCCTTTAGAAAAGTCGAAGGGGCTCGGGACCACGGCGTAGCGGCTGTCATCGGGGGTGCCGGTGCGCATCTGTAGCCGGTCAAACTTACCCAGCGCCGTTAACGTCGCCGAGGTGAGCACGGCCCCATAGGCGCGATTCCACAAACTAAACTCCAGGGTACGCGCCGCCAGAATGGGGCTAGAGCAAACCTCAATATCGTAATTACCGTTAAAGTCGATCAGCGTTAACCAACGCGCTTTAGGCACACTTTTATCGCCATCGGTGCGGGCATAGCTTAACCACAAGCCAGCGTTAGCCTCGGCGCGCGCCTGCCAGGCGCCAATGAGCGGATAATTCGCTTCAAGGTCCACTTTGGGCACCCGGCAGTGGGCGTCCTCCATGGCCTCGTTCAGCTCACTTGTCATTTTGGTGAGAAGGTCCGTCAAGCGATCAAAGCTTGAGTGCAACTGCTCGGCCTGGCTGACAATATTGTCCGGCACCACACCACCGACAAACCGGTAGTGATTATTCTTCCAGTCGCGGGCGTTATCTTGCAGCGATTGAATCTTTTCATCGAGCAGCGGATACAACATATCCAGTTCGCGCTTACATTCGAGCAACTGCCCGGGCAATTGCTCGGCGTAATCATCAACCCGGCCGGCACCGCTTATCTGCCCGAGAATAGCGCCCAAGCCTTTGTTGCACTGCTCCAGCCAACGGCTGGTCGAGAGCATTCGGCTGTGATGCGCAAAGTGGTTAAGGGCTTTATCAGGCAGGTGATGGCCTTCGTCAAAGACATAAATGGTGTCTTCCGGGTCGGGCAAAATAGCGCCGCCGCCCAACGCTAAATCGGCCAGTACCATGTCGTGGTTAGTCACAATACAGTCGGCGGTATGCAGCGCATCGCGCGCTTTAAAGAAGCTACAGGCCGACACATTTGAGCAGCGCCGGCCGGTGCACTGACGGTGATCGGTGGTTACCCGCGCCCAGTCGTTAGGCTCAAGGCGCGTGGACCAGGAGTCGCGCTCGCCATCCCACTTATTGGCGGCCAGCGCATCCATCATCGACTCGTATAGTTTAACGCCCTCGGCATCGACGCTGGGTAGCTCATCTTCATACAGCGCACGAGTCGGATCGGCCGCCGAAGAGAACTCACTCATTAACGTATCGAGCTTCGATAAACACAAATAGCGCCCGCGCCCTTTAGCCAGCGCAAAACTAAACGATAAATCCGTATGGTTGCGCAGCTCGGGTAAATCTTTGTGCACAATTTGCTCTTGCAACGCAACGGTCGCCGTCGACACCACCAGCTTTTTTCCCAGCGCCTTGGCAATGATAATGGCTGGCAGTAAATAGGCGATGGTTTTACCGGTACCGGTACCCGCCTCTACCACGCACACATGCGCGCCGGTATTGCGCACGCCTTCAGCGTCGCTGCCAATACCGCCAAGGGTGCGGGCAATTTCGGCAATCATTAACTTTTGCCCATGGCGCGGGCCCAGCTCGCGGCTTTGCAAAAACGCCGAGTAGGTTTGCTGTATTTTTTGTTTTAAATCGTCCGTTAGCATTCGCGCTCTTGACCGCCTGTGGCCGCTAATTTGTGTCGCACCGGATTGGCGTACATGGCTTTGACGATATCGCGATAATCCGACGGGATCGACTGCAGGCGCAGATCAAAACTGGCGCGCTCGTCGGTGAGGTTGCCCGGTTCAAAAGGGATCGCCTGATCGGAGTACGGCAGTGAGCGCGCCTCTTCGCTACCTTGATCAAAGGCGATGCAGTTGCTCGGATGCAACACATAGTTGCTCCAGATTTGACGGTCGATCTCGGCGGTAACCGCATCGGCATCGGCAAAATCGCCACTCAACACATCACCAAAAGCCACATGTACATGACCTTTTTGTCCGGCAATACCGCGGGCAATACTCTGCACATCTTCCTGGTCACCCTTTTCATAACGGCCCGAGGTTCGCTGTTGGTGCAACTCGTGGGCCTTAGCTTCATCACACGGGTCTAGCTCGTAGGAAATAGACACCGGCACAATGGCAAGCTCGCGCACGTAGTCGGCATAGTCCTGGGTTTTGGGGCGGTTGAGCGTCAGCATCCCCACCACCGCTGAATTGGTTAAATCATTGCCGTCTTTAGCGCGGCCCTCGCGCTGGGCGATCCAGATATTGGCTTTGTCGGCGGTAAGCGAGTGGTAAATATAAGCCGATAGTTTTTTCGCCGCCTTGAGTTTTTCTCGCGGTGCTTTAACCCCACGCTTTACGATAAAACTTTTGTTTAAGCGCATCAGGTCGGACACATATTCTTTGGTCAGTAAGTTGTCGCCAATGGCAATACGCAACGTTTTAAATCCCGAGTGGTACAGGCTCCAGTTCACAAACGCCGGGTCCATGGCAATATCGCGATGGTTACTGATAAATAAGTAGGCGCGTGTCGGGTCGAGCTTATCCAACCCCGAGTGGGTGATCTTAGTAGTGGTCTCCTCGATCATATGGCGCATATACTTCTCGACCACCAACTGAAACTCATCGACGCTGTTAACACCCGCCAATTGGCGCCGCATCACCCGTGCCACCAAGGGGCGCAGCACAAACCCCAAAGGCCCCGCTAAGCGCGGAAACTTTAGGCGGGTGACCGCGTCGGCCAACTCCGGATCGGCCAAAATACGATCGAGTACCGGGCGCACTTCGGCGTCATTGTAGGGGCGAATATCGTCAAAATCAGTCATGGGCAAATATCGGTTGGTCAGTCATTGTTACTAAGAAGGAAGCACGCTCAGCTGCCGTTTGCAAAGCTTTCCGAACAGGGTAATCTAATCGGTTAAGATCAAATAGGCAGCCAATTGTGTCAAGTGCCGCCGACAAGCCAAAGTTAGCGTGTAGAATAAGGCGCACAACATACCCAAAAGAGGTGCAAAATGCCACTCACGGCGACTAAATCCTGCCCTTGTGGCTCGGGCAATCGCCCGCTGGATTGCTGTACCGGCTTAATATTGCACGGTGGCGAGGCGCAAACCGCCGAGCAGTTGATGCGCTCGCGCTATACGGCTCACACGTTACTGGCGATCGACTACCTGTGGCAGACCTGGAGCCCGCAAGAGCGCGCAACCAGTTCGCCCGAGGCCATTCGCGAGTGGGCCGGCAGTTGCCAGTGGTTAGGGCTTGAGATTCTCGCCTGCGAGAGAGGTTTGGCAGACGACAACGAGGGCAGCGTGACCTTTTGCGCCCACTACCGGCTGGACGGCCGCGAACAGCACCACCTTGAGAAATCGCTGTTTCGGCGGGAGGCGGGGCTGTGGCGCTACCTACGTCACGCCGATTAACGTTTGGCGAGCTGTTCCAGCGCACGGTCTGGAGGCTGGTGGCCGATAAATCCACCCATTTCTGTGACACAGAATGATGTTTTTGGCGCCAACAATCGTTACACTATTACTTTGGGTGCCGCAGTCGGCACACGGGCACTCTGGGTTATTGAATGAAAATTCTGTTGGTTGAGGACAGCGCAACACTGCGCCACGCAATGAGCCAATACATCACCGATTCCGGTCACACCCCTTTGGTGGCCGACAGCGGTGAGGCGGCGCTGCAGCTGCTGGAGGACACTCCGGTGGACATGATTATCATGGACGTCGAAATGCCCGGCCTTAACGGCTTTGAGACCACCGCGCTGATCCGCGAGTGGCTTGGCAGCCACTGGATTCCCATTATCTTTGTCACCGGTATGAGCGATGATGAAGACTACCGCAAGGGGATCGAAGCCGGCGGCGATGATTACCTGATTAAGCCCGTCAGCAAAATGATCATTCACGCCAAGATCCGGGCGATGGAGCGCATCGCCGAAATGCGCGACCAACTCAGCAAGCTCAATAACGAGCTTGAGGCGCTCAGCCAACTCGATAGCCTGACCCAGCTGCTTAACCGCCGAACCTTTAACGAGTACGCGCAAAAACAATGGCAACTTGCCGCGCGCCAGTTAACTCATACCTGCGTGCTGATGCTGGATGTCGACCACTTTAAGCTCTACAACGATCACTACGGCCACCCCGCCGGCGATCGCTGTTTAGTGGGTGTGGGCGAGGCCATAAAAAGCTGCCTGAAGCGTCCCTTTGACTTACTGGGCCGCTACGGTGGCGAAGAGTTTATTGTGCTATTGCCCGACACCGACGGCAATGGCGCCACCCGGGTAGGAGAATCGATCCGCCGGGCGGTGGCCAATTTAGCAGTGCCGCACGAGGTATCCCCCACCAGCGCCCACGTCACCGTGTCAATTGGCGGGGCCAGCTGCTCGCAAACCAGCGGTTACAACCTGGAAGATGTGATTAAAGCGGCTGACCGGGCGCTGTACCGGGCAAAACACTCGGGCCGCGACTGCTTTGAGCTGGATGAGATGACCGCTCACCGCACAGTGGTGGTGGCCTACCCTGACACTGAGATACAAATGCAAGCCTGCGAGGTGTTGCAGCCACACTACAACCTGATTACCGCCGACAGCTCCGACGAGGCGCTGGAGCTGTCACTCAATATCCGACCGGACCTGATTGTATTAAGCCCGGCAATGACCGATGCCTCGGGCCAAACCCTCACCCAGCGGCTCGCTCAAACACCGCGCACCCAGGGTACACCGCTGCTGTTTATTCTCAGCGATGACAGCATCTTTGATACCCCGCCCGGTACCGCGTCAGTGTCACTGCCGAGCGAGCTGACGCGCCTGCCGGTACTGGCCAGTCGCCTAATCGACGGTGAATAGCCGAGGCCCGTTTGCCTCGGCTACAGGGTGCGCAATGAGTTATACCAGTTAACCTCGCGCGAGCACTGATCCACCTGATCCACCACATCCAGCACCAGGGCAAACAGCGCCATACGCACCAGCACGCCATTATCGGCCTGGCGGAAAATAGCCAGATTGGGGTTCTGGTTTAAATCGTTATCCAGCTCGTTGGCACCGGCCCGCGAGTCGCGCGGCAGCGGGTGCATAATCACCGTGTTGGGCTCACAGTACTCGGTGTAAATCGCCTGATTTAGGCGAAAACGCCCGCGGTACAGGTCGGCCTCTTCTTTGGTGGCAAAACGCTCCTCCTGAATACGGGTGGAGTAAGCGATATCCACGCTGGAAATACTCTGGGGCAAATCATCAGTGACCACCACTTTATGGCCCGCCTCACGCATTTGCTCAATGATCGACTCGGGCATGGCCAGCTCCACCGGCGACACCAAAGTGATATGAATATTGTTAAACAAGCACAGCAATTTACACAGCGAGTGCACAGTGCGGCCGTACTTTAAATCACCGATCAGCGCGATACGCAGACCGTCAATCTCGCGCCCCTTAGAGGCCAACTCTTTACGGATGGTGTACAAATCCAGCAGCGCCTGACTCGGGTGCTCGTTGGCCCCGTCGCCGCCGTTCAACACAGGTACCCGGCTGGCATCGGCAAACTCGGCCACCGAGCCCTCTTGCGGATGGCGCATGCAAATCACATCGGAGAAACCCGACAGCACCCGGGCGGTGTCGTACAGCGACTCGCCTTTGGTAATCGCCGAACTTTCAAACCCGGTGGTCTCGCGTACCTCACCGCCCAACAAATTAAACGCGCAGCCAAAGCTAATGCGGGTCCGGGTGCTGGGTTCAAAAAACATATTGCCCAGAATGGCGCCCTCCAGCACCCGCGTTACGCGGCGACGCAAAGCGTAGGGAGCCATGGCATCGGCCACCTCAAAAATACGCTGGATATCAGCGCGATCAAACTGTGCAATAGAGAGAATGTGAGAGCCGGTAAATATCACGTTGAATCCTCAGGGCGGGGCCGCAGGTGGGTGGTAGAAGATTGCCGCGGCTATTTTAACGCTCAAGAGCGCGATGGCAAACGGCAAAACAAAGAGATTCTAAAAAAAACGAAAAATGCGCCTTGCGGGAGTGACAAAAAGACTTTATAAATCTGCCCTTCGGCCGATAATGACTCTATAGCTAACCAAACCTCAGGAATCGGCGGATTTGTAAAGCTCACGCCGCAAGGATAATAAGGACAAACTGTGCCCGAGCACCCAGACACACTGGCAAAATACTGCCCAGCCCATAGCGCCCTTAGCATTGTCGAATCCCAGACGATACGCTGGAGTGCGCCTGCTATGTTTGCCGACCCGTTTGAGCTCAATCACCGCACGACCTTAGCCTTTGACCCCCACTCGCTGCTCGACAGCGTGATACGCGCCGCCTGCGGGATGATATTTGCCCGTGACGAGCCACGCGGTAACTCGCCGCTGTCGATGGTGATTCGCCGCTGGCGCGATGAAGAGCGCTTTGCCTCCCCCGACGAGGCCGAGGAAGCGCTGCACGAGCTGATGGCGCGCATGGTTGACCAGCGCCAAAGTGAAATTGATGAAATGATGAGCGATTGGCGCCAGTACACCCGCGCCCTGCGTATCTGCTCGTTTAGCACCAAGGCCGACAACCTCACCGCCTGGCAATACTACGCCGACTGCCACCGCGGCGCGGTGCTTAAATTTGCCTGTGGCGAGCACACCGCTCTGCCACACCCCAAAGCGGTTCACTACAACCCCGTTCGGCCGGAGATTTCGAGCCTAAAAGAGCAGCTCAATGCCGTCTTACACAACGAGTCGCTGCGCCCTCAAGAAACGTTTGAAGAGAAGTTTTTAAGTAAACCGCCAACCGCCAAAGGGGAGAAAGAGTGGCGCTGCTTTACCCAAGCCCATGACGAAAGTGGCCTGCGGGACAATGACGAGCAGCACTGGTATCTAGACCGCCCCTTCGCGAAAAACGAATTAAAAGCTGTCTATCTGGGCGCGTTTATGCCGGTAACCGACAAAAAAGCCCTGCTAAACACCCTGAATACAGCCTACCCGGATACCAAAGTATTTCAGGCGCAGCCCGTTGCCGGTAAGTACGAGGTAGCCTTTACCCGACTGTAGCGCCGCTTATTAAAAGCGTCGCCGGGCACTGTACACCCCCACCAGCAGCAACAGCGCGAGTATCACCGAGGGGGCGCTACCCCAACGCATAAACGGCGTTTGACCATAGGCGGGGTAAACGGTGCCGGTCAATGTCGTCGCGACAAACTGCGGCGTTTTAGCCACCAGCCCCCCCTGCGAGTCGACAATGGCGCTAACGCCATTGTTGGTACTGCGAATCATATAGCGGCCGGTTTCCAGCGCGCGCATTTGCGCCATTTGCAAATGTTGCAGCGGGCCAATTGAATCGGCAAACCAGGCGTCGTTACTCACGGTTAGTAACACGTTGCTGTTATGGGCACTGTTGGCCACCAGCGTGGGGTAAACCACCTCGTAACAAATCGTCGGCGCAATGGCGATACCATTGACGACCAAGCCGCTTTGCTGCTCCGGGCCGATATTGATGTAAGAGGTAGGCAAATCAAAAAATTCAATCGAGCCGCGCAACCACTGCTCCAGCGGCACGTATTCACCAAAGGGCACCAGGCGACGCTTGTGGTAAATACCTAGGGCGTCACCCAGCCCTACCAGTGAGTTGTAATAGCGCCGCTGTTGTTGCTCGTCGTAAATAATGCCGGTAATTAAGCCCGTCTTGGTCTCGCTGGCGCGGCGGCTCACGGTGTTTAAAAAGTCCAGCGCCCGATGATAGGTAAGCGGCACCGCCGCTTCGGGCCAGATCAGCCAATCGGCGTCCCAGTGCGGCTCACTTAAATGCTGCAGCCGCTCCAGTGTTGGCTGCGCCTGAGCCGGGTCCCACTTGACCTCCTGAGCAATGTTTGGCTGTACCATGGCCACATTAATAGGCGCATCGTGGTTTACCCGCGTCCACTGCACACCCTGTAATTGCCAACCCAGCAGCCAAATGCCTACCACCATCACACTGGCCACCAGTAAGTTTCCCGACGGGCGGACAAAAAAGCACCAGCCGGCTACGGTAGCGGCACTAAATGCGGCGAGATACCCCACCCCCATCACTCCCAGCAACGGCGCCCAACCGGCCAGTGGCGTATCGATGTGGCCATAACCGGTATAAAGCCAGGGGAAGCCGGTTAGCAGCCAGGAGCGCAACCACTCTCCCAGCAAACAACAGGCGGGAAACACCATTAAGATGCCGAGCCGCCCATAGCCGAGCAGCTTGCTGCTAAGAATAAAAGGCAGCGCGTAGATTGCCGCCATCGCCAGGACAAACACCAGCGTCAGCAAACCCGCCAACAACATAGAGGCGCCGCCAAACTGATGAATGGCAACATAAATCCAGGAGACGCCCACCCCATATAAGCCGACGCCAAAGCAACCCGCCACCAAGGCCGCGCGGCGGCGTGTAACTTTAAATAACAGTAAGGCGAAAACACCAAGACCGATCAGCGCCAAGGGCCACAGATTAAAGGGCGCAAGTGCCAAAGGCTGCAACCCACCGGCCACCAGTGCGGCGGCAGCCGCGTTATAGCTACGCAAGCGGTTAAGGCCGCGCCTTACGTGACCGGTGATAATGGTTTCAGTGCTGATCAAGTGTGAGTCGTACCAAGTGAATTTGTCGGTTATCCGCGTAGAGCACCCGGAAGGTAAAGCCGCCCACTTCGGTGACTTCATTGCGCTTGGGCAAGTGCCCAAATGACTGCATTAAAATACCGCCCATGGTGTCGAAGTCTTCGTCGCTCAGGCCGGCATTAAAGTAATCGTTAAAATCGTCAATCGGAGTCAGCGCTTTAATCACATAGTCGGTATCGCTGACCCGTTTAATCAGTTCATCGCTGACTTCCTCGTCGGTTTCATCTTCAATATTACCGACGATTTCTTCTAAGATATCTTCAATCGTAATCAGACCCGAGATACCGCCATACTCGTCTATCACCAGTGCCATGTGATAGCGCTGCTCGCGAAACTCGCGCAGCAGTACATTCACCCGCTTGCTCTCTGGAACAATATTGGCGGTACGAATAATACTGTCGAGGCTAAAATCGGTGGTACCCTCAAGCATCATGCGCAATAAATCTTTAGCCAGCAAAATGCCTTTAATATCATCAATCGAGTCGCCAATCACCGGAAAGCGCGAGTGCCCGGACTCAATAATTTTCGGCAAAAAGTCCTGCGGTTTATCGTCCAGTTTAACCGCGACAATTTGCGTGCGCGGAATCATAATTTCCCGCGCCTGCAGGCTGGATACATCCAGCGCGCCCTCGATAATATTAAGCGCCTCCTGATCGAGCAGCTTATTCTCGGCGGCGTCTTTGATGATCTCGAGCAAATCATCGCGTGATTTTGGCTCAGAGGAAAACGTATGCAGCAGTCGCTCTAACCAAGAGCGCTCTTGGGCGCGTGTTGCACTGCTACTCGATGGGTCGTCCGTCATGGCACTGTTGGTTCCTGTGTGGGCGATGTTGATTTCTGTGTAGGCAATGTCGCCTGTTGGGTGGGCGATGTCGTTTGGCCCTGGGTGATTTCATTATAAGGTGGGGCAAAGCCCAGCGCGGTGACTATGTCAGTCTCAAGCGCCTCCATGGCTTCGGCCTCGTGCTCTTCAATATGATCGTAACCTAGCAAATGCAAGGTGCCGTGCACAAGCATATGAGCCCAATGTGCGTTGGGGGTTTTGCCTTGCTCAAGCGCCTCGCGCGCAACCACATCGGCGCACACCACAAGATCGCCCAGTAAAGGCAAGCCGAGTTCGGCGGGCAGGTCGGCAGGAAAAGACAACACATTGGTGGGGTAATTTTTACCGCGGTAGCGGTGATTCAGTTCGGCACTGGTGGCCGTATCGACAATACAGACACTGACTTCGGCTACCTCGCGCTCATCGCGCAAAGCAGCCGTTACCCATCGGTGTACCTCGTCGTCACCGGGCACCGCCTCGGTGTCAACTTGCCTGTCGATATCGACGTGAACCTGACTCATAGGGTTAGCGCTCGTCGCCACTGGGGTTGGCTTGCTCAAAGGCATCGTACGCCTGCACGATGCGCTGCACCAGTGGATGGCGCACGACGTCTTTAGCGCTAAAGTGAGTAAAGCTAATACCTTCTACGCCGTCCAACACCTCTATCACATGCTTAAGGCCCGATTTTTGCCCACGGGGCAAATCGATCTGCGAAGGGTCACCGGTAATCACAGCGGTGGAGCCAAACCCGAGACGGGTTAAAAACATCTTCATCTGCTCGCAGGTGGTGTTTTGGCTCTCGTCCAAAATCACAAACGAGTTGTTTAAGGTTCGCCCGCGCATATAGGCCAACGGCGCCACTTCAATCACATTGCGCTCGAGCAATTTACCTACGGTTTCAAAACCCAGCATCTCAAACAGCGCGTCGTACAGTGGGCGTAAATAAGGGTCGACCTTTTGCGCCAAATCGCCTGGCAAAAAGCCGAGCTTTTCGCCGGCCTCCACGGCCGGGCGCACTAACAGAATTCGCTCCACATCATCGCGCAGTAACGACTCCACCGCACAGGCTACCGCCAGATAAGTTTTACCCGTACCGGCCGGACCCACACCAAAATTAATGTCGTGGGTTTGCACCGCGCGCACGTACCGCTGCTGATTGGCGCCACGGGGCTTGATGGTCGCCTTTTTGGTACGAATCAGTACCGTGCCGGCGGGCACTGGCTGATCGTCGTCCGCCTCGGTCACTAAGGTATCGGATACACTCTGTTGCTGCATAAGCTCCTCTATGCCTGCGCTTTGCAAGGCGAGGTGAATTTCATCGGGCGTGAGTTCGCCACTGCCGGTCTCGCGGTACAACTGGCGCAGCACGGCGGCTGCAGCGGCGGTAACGCCGCGCTCACCCACAAGGGCAAACTGGTTGCCGCGGTTGCGAATTTCAATATCGAGGCGATTTTCGATCTGACGCAGGTGTTGATCAAATTGACCACACAGGCTGGCGAGACGACGGTTATCGTTGGGTTCCAAAGTCACCTCGCAGGTAACCTGAGAGGGCTCGGGGGTGACGTGTTTATTCAAGGATGTGTATGCACTCTTTTCGCGTTCATTAATCAAAGCGTAAACCATTAACGCCGCCGGGGGAAGGTAAGTAACCGGTCATTTGCTTATTAATACACTCGGCTAAAAAACCACCAGTTATACCCAGCCTGCCCCATGGTTTTGGCGGCGCGGATTAATCGTCCAACTCCGAGCCAATCAAAGTACCCAGCAGCGAGTTTGGCAAAGCCACATCGATGCGGATATCGGCAAATTTACCAATCAAAGCCGGGTCGTCAGCACGGAAGTTAACCACCCGGTTGTTCTCGGTACGGCCCGATAACTGGCCCGGATCTTTTTTACTGTAACCACTGACCAGTACCCGCTCGACATTACCCACCATGTGCCGGCTAATCTGCTGCGACTGCTGGGTGATGCGATCCTGCAGAATCTTCAACCGCTGCTTTTTAACCTCCATCGGCGTGTCATCGGCCAAATCGGCCGCTGGTGTGCCGGGGCGCGCGCTGTAAATAAAACTAAACGACATATCAAAACCAATATCGGCTATCAGCTTCATGGTTTTTTCAAAATCGTCTTCGGTTTCACCGGGAAAGCCGATAATAAAGTCGGACGAAAAGCTGATGTTAGGCCGATGAGCACGAATACGACGCATTTTAGATTTGTACTCAAGCGCGGTGTGGCCGCGCTTCATGGCCATCAAAATACGATCAGAGCCGCTTTGCACCGGCAGGTGCAAGTGACTTACCAGCTCGGGCACCTCCGCGTAAACGTCGATCAGCGAGTCGGAGAACTCCACCGGGTGCGAGGTGGTAAAGCGGATGCGGTCAATGCCATCTACCGCCGCCACGTCAGTAATCAACTCGGCCAAATCGACGATGCCACCGTCAGACTCGCCGCGATAGGCGTTGACGTTTTGCCCCAACAGGTTAATTTCCCGCACACCCTGACCGGCCAAATGAACCACCTCGGCCATTACATCCGCCATGGGGCGGCTGACCTCTTCACCGCGGGTATAGGGCACCACACAAAACGTACAGTACTTAGAGCAGCCCTCCATAATCGAGACAAACGCGCTCACGCCATCGGCGTCGGGCTGGGGCAGGCGGTCGAATTTTTCGATCTCGGGAAAGCTAATATCCACCACCACCGCGCCGTTATCCCGGGGCTGCTCAATCATTTCGGGCAAGCGGTGCAAGGTTTGGGGGCCAAAAATCAAATCGACAAACGGCGCGCGCTCGGCAATCGCCTCGCCCTCCTGGCTGGCCACACAGCCGCCCACGCCGATAATCATATTGGGGTTCTTCTCTTTTAGCTGCTTCCAGCGGCCCAGCTGATGAAACAGCTTATCGGCCGCCTTCTCGCGAATCGAGCAGGTGTTGATCAGCAGTACATCGGCCTCTTCGGGGTTCTCGGTCGCCACCATTTGGTGTGACTCTCCCAGCAGGTCACGCATGCGCGATGAGTCGTACTCATTCATCTGGCAGCCGTGGGTTTTGATATAGAGCTTTTTAACCGGTGTCTCGGTTGCTGACATTCGCTGAAAACCTTTGCGGGACGATAAAATTGGCTGCGCATTATAGCCATCTCAATAGCCAAATCACAGGGGCTTGGGGCAAAAATAGGCTATTTTTTGTGCAAATTTGTTGGCATTTAGCCAGAATATGCTATTCTTCGCGCCCCCTGATGGCCGGCTGGCGCCATCGGTAGCGACGTTACATCATTCCATCGAGGCATTATGATCGGCAAACCCATCTATAAGGTTATTTTTCACAATCAAGAACAGGTGTACGAAGTCTTTGCGCGGGCGATATACCAAAGCGAAATGTACGGCTTTATTGAAGTAGAAGAGTTTGTGTTTGGCGAGCGCAGCCAGCTGCTGGTGGACCCGGGCGAAGAGAAACTCAAAGGCGAATTCTCGGGCGTAAAACGCTCTTATATCCCCATGCACGCGATTATCCGTATCGACGAAGTGGAAAAAGAAGGCGCGGCCAAAGTGCGCGAGTCCAAAGGCGGGAAAGTTACCCCCTTTCCCTACGGCGGCATGGCCCCCAGCGGCGACTAGCAACACCGTTTTTATCTCCCGCCCCTCACGGGTGATTTACTCGCCAACCGCTTTCGCTTAGGCTCCTGTTAACGTTATATTACGGGAGTCTATCGCGCGCGATGCTCTGGCACAGCAAACGCCTGCACCTTTCTGGGCACTCCGGCTTAGGCACTTGGGGACAGCAGCAGGCTCCGACAGTATCAAACCAGCCTGTCCTGCCCAGCCGGCTCCGTAAGTAGCGCAATAGCGTTCCACAAACCTACATTGGGCCCTAAACGCTCGCAAACGAGACTTGTCATGGATTACGACATTGCCATTATCGGCGCCGGCATCAGCGGTGCTGGCGTCGCGCAGGCGGCTGCGGCCGCTGGCTACAAGGTGCTGCTGCTGGAGCAATCGGCCATCGCCTGCGCCACCTCGCGCAGCTCCAGCAAATTAATCCACGGCGGCCTCAGATACCTCGAGAGCGCGCAGTTTTCGTTGGTACGCGAATCCCTGACCGAGCGCGCCCTACTGCTTAAGCTCGCCCCCGAGCTGGTCAAGCTCGCGCATTTACACATTCCGGTATATCGCAACTCACAACGGGCACCACTCACCATTGCCGCGGGCCTAAGCCTATACCGGTTACTCAGTGGGTTTGATGGCACCACCCGATTTTCGCGGCTCAAACCTGAGCAGTGGCCAGAGCTCGACGGCATAAACACCGAGCACCTGAAAGCGGTGTTTCGCTACCAAGAGGCGCAAACCGACGACCGGGCATTAACAGCCGCTGTCGTGCAATCGGCGCAACAACTGGGGGCCGAGCTCGCGCTGCCGGCCACCTTTTGCGGCGCCGAAACCACACCGGATTACTGCGACTTACGCTACCGGCACAATGGCCGCGAACAACAAGCCCGGGCGGCCATGCTGATCAATTGCGCAGGACCCTGGGCACCGCAGGCAAATCAACTGATATCGCCCACCCCCACGCTGCCCGAGGTTGAGCTTATCCAGGGCGCCCACTTACTGCTGCCGCCGGTGCTACGGCATCATTACTACCTGGAGTCTCCCAGTGATGGCCGGGCAGTGTTTGCCCTGCCCTGGCAAGGCAAACTATTGCTGGGCACGACCGAGACACCCCACAGCGGCGACCCGGCCGACGCCCACTGCCACCCCCACGAGATGCACTACCTATTAAATGTGCTAAAGCACTACTTCCCCGAGCTGCATATCTTGCCCAGCAGCGCTGAGAGTTTTGCCGGCTTACGGGTTTTACCTCGCAGCACGGCTCAGGCGTTTGGGCGCAGCCGGGAATCCATTATGGAGCTCGGCTCCCACAACCGGGTTTTTACACTAATGGGTGGCAAACTGACGACCTACCGAGCGACAGCAGAGCAAGTGCTACAGCAAATCGCGCCACAACTACCCCGGCGCACGCGCCGCGCCGATACCCGCACCCTGCCACTAACACCGGTCGACTAGCACTTGCCAAAGCTGGCGGATGCTTTAACAATATCGCTTAACGTATTGTGCTAGGGCAACCAGCTCAGGGACCGGATCATGAAATTTTATTATGTGCTTATGAGCTTGGCACTTTTGGCCAGTGCCTGCACCGACACGAAACGACAGCACACACCCGCGCGCTCGGCCATGGCCACCGAGCACGACTACTTTGGCGATAGCGCCAGCCGCATTATCTACCCGCAGCAAAATTGGAGCCCGGACGACAGCGAGTGGTTTTACACGGCCGCACAAGGCTCCAACCTAATACCCTACGATATTTTTATTCATTTAGAACAGGCAGGCAGCGCGCAGCTGTTTCGCGCCGAAAGTAATATGCGGCGCTACCGCTACCTGCCCCAGCACCCCAGTGCCTCAAACCCACAGGGCCTCCCGGTAGGCTGGGTCAAAGAGCGCTACGAGGGAAAAGACTATATCGGTTTAACTTGCGCGGCCTGCCACACCTCACAGCTCAACTATAAAGGCGTAGGTATTCGCATCGACGGCGGCGCGGCCATGGCCGACATGGACACCATGCTGCAAGAGTTAGAGCGAGCGCTTGGTGCCGCCTGGCAAGAGCCCGACAAGTTAACCCGGCTGGCCGCCGCACTGCTCCGCGGCGGCGAGCAACAAGCACGGGCGAAGTTGCGCCAACAGTTACGCGAATTACAGCTACAGATGGCGCAGTACAATCGCGACAATCAGTCGTTAAGTGGTGCTACCGCTATCCCCTACGGCTACGGCCGACTCGACGCTTTTGGTCGCATCTACAATCGTATTTTGGGCCACCTAACGCCAGGGCAAAGCAATCGCAACCCGCCCAATGCCCCCGTCAGCCACCCATTTTTATGGGATACCCCACAACACGATTTTGTCCAGTGGAATGGTGTTGGCGACAACGCCGGGCTCGGCCCCTTAGCGCGTAATACCGGCGAAGTATTAGGCGTATTTGCCACCTTTAGCTTACAGCCAGATCCAACTCAACCGGGCTTTGCTTCATCGGCGCAAATCCCCGATCTGGAGGCACTCGAAACACGTCTTAGCAAGTTGTGGTCACCCCAGTGGAGCGAGCTGGCCGAGCGCGGCGTATTACCCGCCATCAACCCCCAACTTGCCGAGCAAGGCCACGCCCTTTACCACCAATATCAGTGCCATCGCTGCCATGAAACGATTCAGCGCACCGACCCCAAGCGCCGCGTTATCGCCCAAATGGCCTCGGTCGAACTGCTGGGTACCGACCCGGTCGCCGCCCGCAACGCGTTAACCTATGGCGGACAATCGGGTTACTTTAAAGGTTTACCGCAAAGCCTTTCGCTGCCCGAAGGGCCGCGTTTTGGCGATACCACAGCAGCACTACCGGCCCTAAGTGTCGCCAGTGCGGGTGTTATTCAGCGCGCTTTATTAGCCCAGCCCAATGCTGCAAAACCGGCCGGCGCCTCAAGTGAAGCGGCCGTCGCAAAACGTAAACACCTCGATTTTACCTTGGTTGATGAGTCGAGCCCCGCCGCGCTAATGGCGTATAAAGGGCGACCGTTAAACGGTATTTGGGCCACCGCCCCCTTTATGCACAATGGCTCCGTAAGCAGCCTGTATCAGCTATTTTTACCCAGTTGCCAAACGCCAGCCGATACACAACCGTGCCGCCACCAGCGCTTTAGTGTCGGGCAGTTGGCGTTTGACCCGGTGGAGGTCGGCTTTAACCAGGCCGTTGCGCAACACGATAGCGAGTTATTTACCTTTGACACCAGCCTACCCGGCAACAGCAACCGGGGGCATGAGTATGCCGCCGGAGTTACCCCCGTACCGCAGTTTGACGCATCCGGGAAACCGCTGCGCGACGCCGGAGGCAACCTAGTGGAAAAACGTCTAGCGCCGTTAAACCACAAGCAACGGCTGGCTCTGGTGGAATATTTAAAAACCCTGTAACGCGCTAACAGCGCAGCCTCGTTGCCGCTGTGTCGCGACACGCAAATTGCACCTAAGAGCCAGACAGGCACAACTTGTTGGGGTATGATTGGGCCACAAACACGGTCGTGCCCTTACTGAGTGCACACCAAGCAAGGGCACGCGCCAGTTGTTATGGCGCCCCTAAAATCGTAAAACAATAAACGTTTAATAACGCAGAATATCAACAACGGTTTAAATTTCTGTTATGCACTCATTTCTTAAACATCATATTACCCGTCTTTATTTATTGTTACTGCTGGTGACTTCGGCCGTGGTATACATCACCGGGTACGGCCAACCCAACGCCCTGTTCTGGGACGAAAATTATCATATTTCGTCCGCCGAAAAGTACATCGACGGCGTGATGTACATGGAGCCCCACCCGCCGCTGGGCAAACTACTGATGGCCGGAAGCGAAGCGCTGCTGGGAGCCAATGCCGGCAAAGACAAATCGAATTTCACCGGCACCGACTATGTACGCGACTCGGACATGCCGCAAGGTGGTATCAGTTTTTACGGTTACCGCATGCCATCCACCGTTTTAATGGCGCTGTCGGTGTTGTTTTTATTTGGCATTATCCGGCGCACTACCGGCAACCCTCACGTGGCGCTGGCATTTTGTTGCTTTTTAATTTTTGATAACGCCCTGGTGATTCACGCGCGCTCGGCAATGCTTGAGGGTATTCAGTTATTTTTTATTCTCGCCGCGATTTACTACGCGGTACGTATCGTCACCTCGGCCAAGGGGCCGACACTCACGCAGTACGCACTGCTGGGGGTCATCATTGGCTTGG
This sequence comes from uncultured Gilvimarinus sp., assembly GCF_963975215.1. Classification (GTDB taxonomy): domain Bacteria; phylum Pseudomonadota; class Gammaproteobacteria; order Pseudomonadales; family Cellvibrionaceae; genus Gilvimarinus. The sequence goes on along the minus strand of NZ_CAXBFW010000028.1, from coordinate 24,926 downwards.
CCGTGGCGGTTAAAGTAAATGCTTTAGTGCTGCTATTGCTGTTCGTTATGGTCTACGGGGTCGATCAGTGGCAAGCCATTAAAACGTTTGACCTGATCGCCTTGATAAAACGCTTAGCCAGCACAGTACCCGCTGGCGTAATACCACTGGCCCTGACTTTTTTTGCTGTTTTTTATATCCACATTGGTCTGGGCCAACAAATTTCACCCCACAAAGATTACAGCGCGAGCACCGAGTACCAACAAAAAATCAACGCCGGTGAAAGCTGGGCGCCCGGCACCTTTGTTATCGCCATGCAAGACAACTTAAAGTACATGTCCAATTATGCCGACGGCGTGCCCCGCCTGGACGTGTGCAAAGACGGCGAAAACGGCAGCGCCGCTATCGGCTGGCCGCTGGGCACCAAGACCATCAACTATCGCTGGTCGAAACGCACGATCGACGGCACCACCTACGTCCGCTATCACAACTTAGTAACCAACCCGGTGGTGTGGTTTAGCGTACTCGCCGGCGTGGTGCTTTCGGCCGGGCTCATCATCGGCCGCTTTGTTTACAACAACCCTGTTAAAGACACCTCTTTGTTCTATTGGATTTGCGCTTTCACCGGCTTATACATCAGTTACATGGTGGCGATTTTGCAGATCGAGCGGGTGATGTATATGTATCATTACCTGGTGCCGTTAGTGTTCGGCATTATTAACCTCGCGCTGGTGTTTAGTTATATCTTCCGCGAGCAATTGCAGACAGCAAACCGCCACACCTATATCAATCTGGCCGTGTTTATGGCGTTTACGGTGGGCGTGTTTTTTATCTTTGCGCCTTTCACCTACAGCTGGGAGCTAACCGAGGCGCAATTTGAACTCCGGGACTGGTTTGACTATTGGAAGCTCGAGGTGGTGCGCTAATGCTTAAAAATACGATTTTCTCGGCACTGCTGTTGGTGTTTATTGCACTGACCATTAACCAGCTCATTCCGCCATCGGTAGACCCGGTGTTAAAAATGGTACTCAGTAAAAGCCAAGGCCAAATTAACCAAATCGATCAACCCCGGCAGATATCCGATAGCCGAACTTTACTGATCGACCGGGTAGAGCTAAACGCTAACAACCACTTTAAGCACCCGGAACTTGGGGTACTGGGTTGGAGCGAATACTTTTACGCCGACATTACCACCTCGTTTACCGTGGCCGAGCCCTCGCGTTACCGCTTTGAGGTCGGCAGTGACGATGGCTACCAACTGGAAATCGACGGCGACATTATTTGCCAGTACAAGCGCGACCGGCCGTTTCGGCGCAACACCTGTATGCACCGGTTAAACGCCGGCCAGCACCAGCTAACGCTGCGCTACTTTCAGGGCTATGGCAACGCAGGGCTGACCTTTAAAGCAGCCCCCGACGGCGTCAATAAATTGAAGTTTTGGGGCGAAAAAATCAAAGGCATCGACTATCAGGCCCCTTAAAAACGGCAGGGGTAAATATTTTTAACAATTTATCACTGGTATAGCGTCTATGCTCTGGTTACTTTAAAACCACAGAACAAACACCTTTAGAGACCGGAGCAGACTATGTCTAAGCCATTTTTTACCCGCACAGCCCTGTGCCTAAGCATCGCCGGCGCACTAGCCGCGACAGGCTGCGGCGGCAGTGATGGCGACGAAGATAGCGGCGCTCAGGGGCCAGGCGCACCTAACGCCGACGCAACCGTAACCCCGCAGGCAGTAACGCTAAACTGGGACAGCGTCAACGGCGCCAGTTATTACCGGGTGTCACACGACCCGGACGGCAGCAGCGGCTACAGCGACATCAGCGGTGAGCTGCAAGCCACCGAGTTTAAGGCCCCTTTGGCCGCCCACCTCAACAACTGGGCCGACGGCCGCTATCTGGTCGAGGCCTGCAACAGCAATGGCTGCAGTGCCAGCTCCGACATTTATCTGGAAGATCAGGCCATCGACGCCATCGGCTACCTAAAAGCCGGCTCAGCGCAACAGAAAGCGACGTTTGGCTTTGCCATGGCCACCTCGGCCGACGGCTCGACGCTCGCCGTTGGCGCCCCGCGCTTTGATATTGCAGAAGACGCCGGCACCAACAGTGGCGCCGTCTTTATTTTTACCGCCGGCGACTCCGGCTGGCAGCTCAGCCACACGCTGGAGAACCCCGCCCCGGACATGGGCACTGACGATTTATTTGGCTATTCACTGGCGATGTCTGACGACGGGGCCACTCTGGCCATTGGCGCTCCTTACGAAGACAGCGCCGGCAGTGGCGATGCAGACGATAACTCCACCGTCGACTCAGGCGCGGTCTACATTTACCAAGCTGGCGCAAACAGCTGGCAACAGCAAGCGCGCCTAAAAGCGTCTAACGCCGAAACTCAGGACTTTTTTGGTGTGCGCGTAGCGCTCTCGGCCGACGGCTCGCGGCTAGCTGCGAGCGCGCCCTATGAAGACAGCAATGCCTCGGGCGTTAATGGCGACCAGGACGACAACAGCGTCGATCTGGCCGGCGCGGTGTACCTATTTGAACAAACCGGTGACAACTGGAGCCAACAGGCCTACATCAAACCCAGCGTTCCCTCCTGGTACGACTCCCCCTGTTTTGATCCACGCCCGCCGGGTATCGAGTGCTACTCGACCACGCCCTCGCGGTTTGGCTACGCCCTAGCCTTTGCCGACAATGGCAACATGCTGGCGGTTGGCTCACCCGGCGACAACTCCAGCAGCGGCGGTATTAATGGCGATGCCGAAGATTTCAAAGCGCGCAGCTCGGGCGCAGTACAAATTCTGCGTTATAGCGATGCCGGCTGGGCCCATACCGACTTTATTAAAGCCGCGATTCCCGGCATCAACGATGAATTTGGCCTGAGCCTGTCGCTCTCCGGCGACGGCACCCGCCTCGCGGTTGGCGCGCCCTATGAAGACGGCGCCGAATCCGGTCTTGAGGCAGATGCCAGCATTATTGGCGAGGCCGACTCCGGCGCCGCCTATGTCTTTACTTACGACGGCAGCTGGCAACAGCAGCAATACCTAAAAGCCGAAGAGAACGACGAAGACAATTTATTTGGCTGGCAAGTACTGCTCTCGGGCGACGGTGACATTTTAGTAGCCGGTACCCCGCGGGATGACTCGGACGCCATAGCCATCGGCGACGACTGGGACAACAACCTGGCACCGAGCGCCGGGGCCGCTTACGTGTATCAACTAAACGGCGACAGCTGGGCTCTGGGCAACTACCTTAAAGCCAGTAACACCGATGCCAACGACACCTTTGGTCGCACTCTGGCACTTAGCCGCGACGGCCAAACTCTCGCCGTCACGGCCTCGGGGGAAGACGGTAACGGCACTGGCGTTGATGGCGACAGCAGCACTAACAGCGTGATAGACAGCGGCGCCGTCTACCTGTACTAGCGCCCTCGCTGTGCACACAGCCACCAGAGCCCTACCTTGGCTCTGGTGGCATCCCGCGATAAATACATCCCCAAGGAACCGGCGGCGCGCGCAAGGGTCAAATCCCCTCTTATTTATGGGATACTAATAATCTGGCGTATCGCCTAATTTCCGCCTTTGCATTGACACACCTGTCAGGGCCGGACAGAATCCCCGCACACGATAAACTTCAGGATCGATTGAATGAGTTACGAGCTTCTGCACGCGGTTAAAAAATATAGCCTATTACCCTGCCTTATGGCCTCACTGGTACTCGCCGGCTGTGGCAGCGACGATGACGACGAGCAAACCGCCAGTTCCAGCAGTGTAGCCAGCAGCGCCTCAAGCTCCAGCAGCTCATCATCAACCCCTGTCAGCAGTGGCGAGTGGCCCGACCTAAATATCGAGGGCGCCGGCACCGGCACTCTGCGCATTTACTGGGACGCGGTTGACGGCGCTAGCTTTTACCGCCTTTACAAAGACCCGGACGGTGCCAGTGGCTTCAGCCAAGTGGGTGACGAGCTCAGCGCCCCGGAAGCTTTCGATCAGCTCAGCACACACCTAACCAACTGGCCCGAAGCCCGGTATATGGTTGAGGCCTGCGCCAGCGCCGACGATTGCAGTAACTCTAACGAAGCCACCGCCATACACGCGATGCTCGACACCATCGGTTACGTAAAAGCCTCCAACGCCGAAGCCAGTGACTGGTTTGGCTGGAGCCTGGATCTATCCGCCGACGGCACCACGCTCGTTGTCGGCGCTCAGCAAGAAGACTCGATGGCCCAAGGGGTTGACGGCGACCAAACCGACAACAGCACCTTCGCCGCCGGCGCCGTGTATGTCTTTACCGACAACAATGGTGAGTGGCAACAGCAGGCTTACCTCAAAGCCTCCAACACCGAAGCGCCCTTTGAGAATGACGACGGCGATAAGCTGATAATCCGAAATGACCGCTTCGGCTACTCGGTATCACTGTCTGATGATGGCAACACCCTCGCGGTGGGCGCCCTGCTCGAGGACAGCAACGCCACGGGCATCAATGGCGATGAAGCCGATAACTCCGCGAAAAATGCCGGCGCCGCCTACCTGTTTCAGCGCACCGACGGCAGCTGGTCACAAACGGCCTACGTCAAAGCGTCTAACACGCCAGATGAAGAAAGCACCTCTAGCAGCTCTTCGTCCAGTTCGTCATCATCCAGCGAGGACAACAGCTCATCGTCAAGCGTCTCTTCGGTAGGCTCCAACACCGCCGGGGACAAGTTTGGCTATAGTGTCGCGCTCTCTGGCGATGGCAGCACCCTCGCGGTTGGCGCCATCGGTGAAGACAGCAGCGCCGGCGGCATCAATGGCGATGAAAGCATTAACGATCTTTCACTCGATGGTGCGTTTGGCGCAGTCTATGTCTTTGCCAACGACGGTACCAGCTGGGCACAGCAGGCTTATGTAAAAGCGGAGACCCCCAGAGCGCAAGATCAATTCGGCATCTCGGTGGCGCTAGATTACGAAGGCAACACTCTGGCTGTGGGGGCCAACGGTGAAGACGTGCCCGTTAACGGCGTCAACCAGGAGATTCCCGCAGGTGCCGTGATCAAGCCAGACTCCGGCGCGGTATTTGTCTATAACCGCAATGACGGGGAGTGGAGCCAATCCGCCTATATCAAGCCTGGCTACTCAATACGCTTATCCTATTACAACAACAGAGGCGTTCTCTCATACATAAGCGGCTTGCGCTTTGGCTCTAGCGTGGATCTGTCAAGTGATGGCAAGCGCCTATCGGTAGGCGCCCCCGGCGAGGGCAGTCGCGCCACCGGCGTGAATGGCGACCCCGAGGATTACACCCAGCTCGACCCGGACTACAACAGCGAGATGGAATCCTACTTTGGTGCGGGGGCGGCCTATATTTTTGAAGACTTAGCCGATGGCTGGGAGCAGACGGCCTACATCAAAGCCTCAACCCCGGGCCCCAATGATGCCTTTGGAACCAGCGTGCGGTTTTCGGGCGACGGCTCATACCTTGTGGTAGGCGCCTTTTTTGAAGACAGTGCAGCGGTAGGCATCAATGGCGATGAAACCGACAACAGTGCCGAAAACAGCGGCGCGCTGTACGTGTTTAGCCATGGCGCCTCCGGTGAGTGGTCGCAGCAAAGCTACGTCAAAGCCTCGGTAAGCGACTCGCAAGATCGTTTGGGCCACGCCTTTGCGCTATCGAACGACGGCGCCCGCTTGGCCGCCAGTGTCTACCGCGAAGCGGGCGAAGGCCCGGATGCAGAGCCTGAGGACAATAGCGCCGATGCCACAGGTGCGGTGCGCCTTTACTGATTAACAAACCCCACCGTTCACCCATAAAAAAACCGAGCACATGCTCGGTTTTTTTATGCCGGCTATTTGCCCGCAGTGTCGCGTGATTTCGCGGTTTAGCTCTCGAGCCACACATCGCGTATCCAGTGCCATACCGATGGCCAGGTTTCATCGCTTATTTCACCATCGCGCCAAAACTGTACCTCGCCATCGGGGTCGACGCAGTAATAGTGCCCATGGGTTTCACACAGCGGCACCAAGTGACGCGGCATCCCCCGAGCCCACGCCACAGCGGCCACCTCCGGCAAATAGGTATGAGCGTAAGGGTCTGCCGCGGTAACGGGCTCTAATGAGCCGTAAACAACATCGCTCGCCTGCAACAGGTAATTGCGCAGGTCCAAAGGCAAAGGCAGCAAGAGCTCCTCCTCGACCACCACCAGAGCATCGTCATCGGGCAGCTCAAGCGGCACCGGGACACTGACATTTTGCTCGCGTAATTCGTCCAGTACGTCTTCCATGTTTCTCTCATTGCATGACTTAATATCGGGTAGCAATGCTACCGCCCCCCAGAGAAAGGCACAAGCGTACCCTTCCCGGTGATTTTTGCGCGCCAGTTACAGTTATTGTGGGTAACAACCGGTTAGAATATAACCAACCTGCACTTACAACCGACCCCCAACCCTGAGAATACTTTGTGAAATCGCTTGCTCCCCTTTTATTGATCTTCCTGCTCAGCGCCTGCGGCGGCTCGGGCAGCTCCGACAGCAACGTCGGCGCACCACAGAACAGCTCCGTTTCCAGTAGCCGTTCAAGCAGCAGTTCCGATGGCGACAGTTCTGACTCGAGCAGTTCAATCGTCAATAGCTCGACACCCGCTAGCGCCTCCAGCAGCGCGGAGTCTTCACTAAGCAGCAGCGCGAGCTCAGTATCCAGCTCAAGCGCCCCGAGCTCTGACACCTCCAGCTCGCCCGCCAGCAGCTCTTCGAGCAGCTCAGTAGTAATCAGCAGCTCGTCTCAATCTTCCAGTAGCAGCGAGTCTAATTCTAGTTCCAGTTCTAGCTCCAGCTCTAGCTCCAGCTCCAGCTCCAGCTCCAGCTCCAGCTCCAGCTCTAGCTCTAGCTCTAGCTCTAGCTCTAGCTCTAGCTCTAGCTCTAGCTCTAGCAGTGTGATGCCAGCCCCGAGCGCCGTCAAAGCCGGGGCCGGAAACAGCCAGGTCGTCCTCGATTGGCTGCCAGTGGCGGGGGCCGATGCCTATGAAGTATTTTTTGCCTCCGAGCCCAATATTACCCCGGAGAATATCGGTGCCTACCGCGATGGCGACTGGCAACAGGTAGCGCAACCGCCGGTCACCATCGGTGGTCTGAGTAACGGTACAACCTATTACTTCATAGTAACCGCCACCTTTGCGGAGTCAGCCAGCGGTGCCAGCGCACAGATCAGCGCAACCCCATCGCAACCGAGTGCACCACTGAGTGTCAGTGCCGCCGAGGCCACAATGTTAGAGCTGGTCAATCGCGCACGTTTTGCGCCTGCGGCCGAGGCGTCGCGCTTTGGTATCGACTTAAACGAGGGGCTCGCCCCGGGAACCCTGAGCGCCGAACAGCGCCCGCCGCTGGCCTATAACGAGCTGTTAATGCAAGCAGCGCGCAGCCACAGCCAGTGGATGCTCGACACCGATACCTTCTCGCACACAGGGGTGGCCGGTAGCAGCGCCGCCGAGCGTATGGCGGCTGAAGGCTACACGTTAAGCGGCAACTGGGCGGCGGGAGAGAACATCTCGGTCTCGGGCGCGACGAATACGCCCGATGTGACCACCGCGGCCATTAGCCAACACCGGGGGCTATTCGAGTCCCCTGGGCACCGGCTGAATATCCTCAATGGCAGCTACCGCGAGCTGGGCATTGGCCAACGGGTAGGTGATTTTGCGTTTGAGGGCTACGGCGCTTTGGCAAGCTCAATGATCACCCAAAACTTTGCCCGTCACGGCAGTGACTACTTTGTCTCGGGCGTCGTGTATCGCGATGCCAATAACAATGGCCGCTACAATGCCGGCGAGGGTATCAGCAATGTTACTGTGAGTGCGGGAGACGCGAGTACCGTAACCGGCAGCGCGGGCGCTTACAGTATCGCCCTCCCTAACGGGCGCTATACGGTCGCTGCCTTTGGCGCAAATGTCCCGCTGGTAAGCGAGGCTGTGAACCTCAGCAACGCCAATAAAAAAGTCGATGTGATTGTCAGCGGTAACAGCAGCCAATTGCAGCAGTGGTAATAAAACGCACTAACCGAACAGCGACATTTGCTGATCGGTTATAGCCGCTAGCGAGTCATCTAAAAAATACAAAATAGCATCGGCCACCGGGGCCAACTGGCGGGTGCGATAGTGTTCGTAATCAAGTTCGCTACGCCGCCCCGCTACTGGCTCAGGCCCCTGTAACGTAATCACGTAACTTATCCAGTCACCGCGCTTAAGCTCACCAAGGCCCCACTCCACCTGTTTGCGTGCGGCCTGCACATGGGGCGGAACATTTTTTTGGTACTCACTTAAACGCCGCCGCAGGCGCTTTTTATACACCAGCTTGGCATCGCTCTCGCCGCGCATTAAAGCGCGCACACAATCTTGCACATAACCTTGATAGGGCTCATCGGCAAACACCCGGCGGTACAGCTCGTGCTGAAACTCACGGGCCAGTAATGTCCAGTCACTGCGGGCCGACTCGAGCCCTTTAAACACAAGCGTTTCCGCGCCTGCCTCGCCCACCAACCCTGCGTAGCGTTTTTTACTGCCTTCGTCAGAGCCGCGCACGGTGGGCATTAAAAACTTTTTGTAATGAATTTCAAATTCGATTTCCAGTGCACTGTCAATCGCAAACTCGCGTTCGAGCTTTTCTTGCCACCAGTGGTTTAACCCCGCAGCCAATGTTTTACCCACGGCACTGGCCTTAGCATCCGCCATTGGCGCATCCGTGCAAAGCCAGACAAACACGGAGTCGGTATCACCATAAATCACCCGGTAGCCCTGCTGCTCGATCCAGCGCTTACTCGATTGAATAATGTCGTGCCCGCGCAGGGTAATTGAGCTGGCCACCCGAGGGTCAAAAAAGCGACATCCGGTAGAACCCAACACCCCATAAAAGGAGTTCATAATAATTTTAATCGCGTAAGACAAAGGTTTATTGTCGGCGGCCTTAGCCCGGTCGCGCGCCTGCCACAGCGATTCAATCATATCGGGCAAAATGGCCTTCTCGCGATCAAACGAGGCGCCGTTAAAACCTTCCACCAGATGCCGTTTACTGGTTGCCAGCTCGGCACACCAAAAAGCGCAGGGGTCGATATAAAAAGTGCGGATTATACTGGGGTACAGGCTTTTAAAATCCAGCACCAATACGTGGTGGTAAATGCCGGGGTCCGAGTCCATAACAAAGCCGCCGGGGCTGACAATATCCGAGCGCAGCTCCCCCAGGTTGGGAGCAATAAAACCCTTGCGATGCAAACGCGGTAAGTAGCTGTATTCAAACGCTGCCACAGAGCCGCCAATCCGATCGAGCAACAGCCCGGTTAACTGGCTGCGCTCAATAGCAAACTCCAGCAACTGCTGACGGGCGAAAATATCCCACACCAACTGACAGTCTTTGATGTTGTAGCGCGCCAACGCGGGCTTATCGTCGGCAAATAATCGAGTGATATCATCGCCGCGACCGGCACCATGGAGCAGCTTCCCCTCGCCCAAAAGCTCGGCGGCGACGTTATCCAGAGCAAAGCTATCAAACTGATAATTGGCTTGTTTAAGCAGCTCGATACCGTCCAGTGCGACACGGCCGGGAATCGACACAAACCGGCGGCCGCCCTCGCCCTTTTCCTCGCGCCAAAAAGCGCGCGCGCCACCACGACCTACCTCGAGCACCATTTTTAAGCGGGCGGCAATCTCACTCAGCACCCACAAATCAAACTGCACCAAGTTCCAGCCAATTAAAGCGTCCGGATCTTCGCGCTTTAGCCAATCCAAAAACGCCTGTAAGCAGGCTCTTTCATCAACACATTCGCGCAGCTCTGTCCCGTCATCCAACTGTTGTGTGTGCGAGTGGCCGGCCACCATAAAGACGCAGCGAGTCTGCGCGGAATAAACCCCAATGGAGTACAGGGTTTTAGCGTCCATAGTGGTTTCGATATCGACGGATGCCAGGCGTAAATCGGGACGATACTCGGCGGGGGCAAGTTTGGGGTTATAGAGCGCGCCGGCGCGCTTACCGCCACCATCGATGCAAGCGGCGGCGGTAATAAAACGCTCCATCAAAAAGCGTTCGGGTGGGCGAATGTCCGCCTCCCAACAGGGGATAGTGTGCGAGGTTAAACGCTTTTCGGCCTCACGGGCTGCGGCCATGGTGTGAAAATAAAAAGCCGTAACCGCTTTGCCATCGCGGGTCTTTAACGGTAAATCGCGATGGCGCCAACCGGACAACGATTTTAGTATCTCAATCGCCTGCGGGGTTTTGCGTGTAGCGATAAAAAAAACCGCTTCTTGCCCGCTAAAGCGGGTACACACAGCGCCGGCGTCGGTTGCCCAGTGAAACTCTAACTCAAGCCCTCTAGCGGTATCGCGCCAGCCGCGCGTCAATAAAAAAGCATTCAACATGGCGCGTCGGTGCAGGTTAGCCCTGCTCGAGTAACTCCCGCAAATCAATAATGGCGGCATTGGCGCGGGAAATATAAGAGGCCATAACCAACGAGTGATTGGCCAGCACACCAAACCCGCTGCCGTTTAAAATCATTGGGCTATAAACTGTGCTCTGGGTCGCTTCAAGTTCGCGAATAATTTGTCGCACGCTGACCAGCGCATTTTTCTTAATAAGTATGTCAGAGAAGTCCCGTTCAACAGCGCGCAGCAAATGCAGCAGTGCCCAGGCGGCGCCGCGAGCCTCGTAATAGACATCATCGATCTCTAACCAGGGTGTTTTGACATACTCATCGCCCGGTTTAGGGGTCGAGGCGGTAGCGGCCGCATCGCCGGCCAAATCCGTATTGAGCCGTTGCTGGCCAACGCTGGCACTTAAGCGCTGAGATAAGTTGCCCAACCGGGTTTCAACCGTTTTTAGCCAGTAGCGTAAATTATCGGCACGGGCAAAAAATTGCGCATCTTTGTGCGCCGGATCCACCAACCGATCAAGATACCCCTGCAGGTGCTCAATGCCTTGACGGTATTGCTTTTCCGAGGGCGGAAACAACCAGCTGTCGTTGTTAAAGTTAAAGCGAGACTCAGCCAGCGCTAAATCTTTATCTTCTAATGACTGCGACTGCGAGCGACTAAACGCCTCGCGCAAGGCCTTGTTCATGTCTCGCACCTGGATCAGTACGCCGTACTCCCAATTGGGCATATTATCCAGCCACCAGCTGGGCGGCGTCACATCGTTGCTCAGATAACCGCCGGGCTTATCGAGCAGCGTCTCGGCCACACTCATCAGCGTGATGGTGGTAGTAGCTCCCACCACCGCGGGGCTATTCATTTGCTCGAGCTTAGCCTCGGTGCGGGCGCTGACATTAAAGGTTGGCGGCATCAGGCTCCAGTACCAACCCAGCGCCAATAACGCCATCAATACCAGCACCAGCACGGCCAACAACACCTTCCAGAGTGACCCCTGGCGCGGCTCCCCTTCGTGCGGCGTCACGCCATCAATAGGCGCCGTCTCACTGTCGGCACTGTTGCGGCGAGTTAACTTGCGCCAGGTTTGTCCCAGACTTTCCATTATCGTCATACTCCTATAAAACGCGGCGGTTACGCGTTAGTGATGATGAGAGTGATCGGCGCCATCGTACCGGCTTACTGCGCGCGCCATAATCTGTGCTGTTTTTCCGCTGTTTAACTCAAGGGTTAGCTCTACCGTGTCGCCGGTGGCAATGGATGGCTCCACACCCAGCAACATGATGTGGTAACTGCCGGATTCAAACACTAAGGTCTTACCCGGGGCGATTGTCAGCGACTCCACCGGCCGCATACGCATCATGCCATCAACGCTGGTATGTGAGTGTAGCTGGGCTTTTGCCGCAGCGGCGGTGCTAACACCGACTACAGTCTCAGGCTTGGTGCCGGTATTTTGCAGATGCAAATACACGGCACTGTTATGGGTGCCCGGAATCGGCAACTGGAGCGTCGCGTTACTGACCTTAAGTCCAGATACGGCTACCGACTGAGCGGGCTCAGCGGCCTGAGTGGGCACGACCAAAAACAGCCACAGGGTAATAACAAGGTGCGCCACAAGCGTTGAACGCGAAGCTATATTCAGCGACACGATGAACTCCTTAATAAGATGAAGGTATTTACCTACCATGAGCGTTGCCAGCCACAAAACCGCACGACCGATAGCCTGCTAAGGCGGCGATAAAAACTCTACGCGCACGGGCGAGCCGACTTTTATATCGCCGCGCAACAAGTAGCCTTTTACCGCCTCGCGCATGGTTTGATAGACCCAGCGCCCCTCGGCATCACTGCCGGTGACAATCAGCACCATTTGATCATCCCGTCGTGCGCGCAAAGCCAGATCTTTTAATTGGGCTTTTAACGTGTCGCTGCGCGCCTGTAGCTCCCCGGCGTTAAGCATCACGGCATTGTCTGCCACCACCGGCGCCTGGGGCTCCAGCGTGTGTTTACGCTGCTCGCTAATCATCGCGCTCACCGCGGCGTTGTCAGGCAGTATTGTCGCAGCCCGGTCGAGGTAGGTGTGCGCCTCCTGGTAGCGGCTGCGCTGCGCTGCATCCCGGGCCATATCCAAATAGCGCAACACAATCGCCTGCATTCCCAGTTCGGCGGGCTCGTTGTCTTTATCCAACTGCAATACGCTGGCATAGCGGTCGTAGGCGTTATCATAGGCGGGCATCAATAGCCGGTCTTGGGCGAGCGCGCGCTCTGCCTGCGACAATAACCGGGCGATGGTACGGGCACGTTGTTGCTCCGGGCTGACGGTGGGCTTGGTTACCACGGGTTCGGGGGCCGCGGGCGCTTTACTGCCCATATTCGAGCAGCCGGCCAGCACCATTAATACACACAAAACCGCCGAGCCGTTTAAAAACTTCATTACCGCCAAATCTCCACAAGCGCTCAAGTAAATTAACATTGCAAACCAAGGCTACCGTGGGGCCAGTGTAGCCGGTCGCCTGCCCGGCGGCAACGCACCGGAACCACACTCCGGCGCTGTGGTCTGACGCATGTTGCCCAGAGCGGATCACCGGCCGCGTCACAGCATTTGTAAAAGATCGCGGCGAGCGCGAGAATAGGCAACCACATTCATCCGTTTTACTGTTTGCGAGTTAACACTGCGTAATGACTGACACCTTGATCCGCCGCTTAACCTTGGCCACTGCCAGCCGGTTGTTACTGTTACTAGCCCTTTGCGCTTCGACACTCGCCCACAGTGCCAACACCCTGGAGCTGGTGCCACCAAAATCCGCCAGCCCCGGCACCGGCCTTGCTTTGGGCGGCACCGAACAAGACGCCGAGCCGGAGTTTTTACCCGTTACCGAAGCCTATATGCTAAGCAGCTGGGTGCGGGACGGCTCGCTGATACTCCACTGGGACATTGAACCCGGCTACTACCTCTACCAGCAAAGCTTTAAGCTCACCACCGATACCGGCGTCGAGCTAACGCCACACTTTTCTGAGAGCGTCGATAAGTACGACGAGTACTTTGAAAAAAATATGGCGCTGCACTTTGGCTCAGCCACCCTGACCCTGGCTCTACCTGCCGATACCGCGCCATTTAATCTAAAAGTACAATCACAAGGCTGCGCCGAGGCCGGCCTGTGCTACCCCCCCTACGACGACTACCTGCGTATCGACCCAGGCCAGCAATCCGCCGACCCGATTACAACCGAAACCTTTCACAGCGCCACCGGCACCGGTGACACGGCGAGCTCTACCACAGCCAACAAAGGCCGTGGGTTGTGGGCCATATTGGCGCTGGCACTGGCGGGCGGCGTGATTCTGAATTTAATGCCCTGCGTGTTTCCGGTGCTGTCGATTAAGGTGCTGAGCCTTACCGGCGCCAACCGCCAGCGCGCCCATCACCATGGCTGGGCCTATACCGCCGGCATCCTGGTGAGCTTTGCCGCGTTTGCCTGTTTACTGCTTGTGGCTCGCGCCAGCGGCGAAGCGGCCGGCTGGGGGTTTCAGTTGCAATCACCCCTGGTGATTGCCGCACTGGTCTACCTGTTTGTATTAATGGGGTTAGTGCTTTCCGGGCTCATTGATATGGGCAGTAGCCTGATGGGGGTCGGCCAGCGGTTAACGCAAAGCCAGGGTTTGTCGGGCTCATTTTTTACCGGCGTGCTGGCCGCCGTAGTCGCCAGCCCCTGCACCGCACCTTTTATGGGGGTCGCTCTTGGCTACGCCCTTACGCAGCCCGCCCCCACCGCCCTGCTGGTGTTTGTCGCGCTGGGCTTTGGCATGGCCTTGCCGCTGTTATTGCTGTGTTACGCCCCCAGCCTGATTCGCCACTTACCGGCGCCGGGCCCCTGGATGGACACTCTGAAACAGCTGCTCGCGTTTCCGATTTACCTCACGGCCCTGTGGTTACTTTGGGTGCTGGGGCATCAGACCGATAGCGATGGCATTGTCATTATATTGCTGGGCGCCCTGTTATTTGGCTTTGCCCTTTGGTTGCGTCAACACCGCCCCACTCGGGCAGCCGCCAAGGTGATTATTAATATTGTCGCCATCGTATCGGTAGCACTCGCGCTGGTACTACCGGTGGTTGCTCTCAAAGCAAAACCCACAGCACTTACCAGCACTGATCACTGGCAACCCTACACAGCCGACACCCTGGCGCAGTTGCGCCGCGAAGGGCGCGGAGTGTTCGTTAACTTAACCGCCGACTGGTGCGTCACCTGTTTAACCAACGAGGCGGTGGTATTGAGTACCGATGACATTACCGACGCGTTTAAAGCCCACGATATCGCCACATTAAAAGGCGACTGGACCAATGGCGACCCGGCCATCACCGCGTTACTGCAAGAATATGAGCGCAGCGGGGTGCCGCTTTATTTATGGTTTGCGCCAAAGGCTCAGGGGAAAGCCGTAATTTTGCCGCAATTACTGCGCAAAAAGCACTTGCTGGACGAATTTGCCCTCGCCTACCCCAAACAGACAGCACATTAAGCGACGTTAGCAACACAATCAAAGAAGTTGCTCAACTTTCCGCCAAGTGGGTGCTATTCCGGGGGTAATTGCCCTTATCGTGCAAAAACGCAAACCATCAGCCGGGCAACAAACAGCCAGCTTCCCGTAAATACCTACTAACGCCCGCAAACGTGTCGACATTTTTCGGGATTTCGAGAAAAATACCGGCACATCATGGACACATCAGCTTTTTTGCGGCAAACTCGCGCCTTATACGCGGCTGGGAGAACAGCTCCCGCCTATCATTGGCACAGGCAGCATAGGATTCCTTATGGCGAGCATACTGGTGTTACACGGCCCCAACCTTAATTTGCTGGGTACTCGTGAGCCGGGCGTCTACGGAGCCACCACGCTCAACGATATCAACAATCGCCTAAGCGCTATTTGCCTAGAGCAAGGCCACCATTTGCTAAGCCTGCAAAGCAACGCCGAGTACGAACTGATAGACCGAGTGCATGAAGCGCGCAACGAGGGTGTCGATTTTATTATTATCAACCCAGCCGCCTTTACCCACACCAGTGTCGCACTGCGCGATGCACTGCTGGCCGTGGGAATTCCGTTTATCGAGGTGCATATCTCCAACGTCTATAAACGTGAAGAGTTTCGCCACACATCTTATTTTTCTGATATTGCCGAGGGCGTTATTTGCGGCCTTGGCGCTCAGGGCTACGAGCTGGCACTGTCTGCAGCGCTCGCTCGTAGCTCATCGTAAACCTATTGCTTAAATTGAATCCGGTACATTAAGAGAGGATCACATGGACATTCGTAAAATTAAAAAACTGATTGAGCTTTTAGAAGAGTCTGATATCGGTGAGCTGGAAATTAAAGAAGGCGAAGAGTCTGTACGCATCAGCCGCAACTCTACCCACGCCGCGGCCGCGCAACCCCAACAAGTGTATGCCCCTGCGGCGGCCCCTGCAGCCCCAGCGGCTCCGGCGCCAACCCCGGTTGCCGCCGAACCCGAAGGCCCGGCCGGCCACGCACTCAAATCGCCCATGGTCGGCACTTTTTATCGCTCACCCAGCCCAGGCTCGCCATCGTTTGTGGAAGTAGGCAAACAAGTTAAAGCCGGCGATGTTGTCTGCATCATCGAAGCGATGAAGATGATGAATCAGATTGAAGCCGATAAATCAGGCGTTATTGAAGCCATTTTGGTAGAAGACGGCGAGCCCGTAGAGTTTGACCAACCCTTGGTAACCATCGTTTAACCGCGATTGTTAAGCACAGCTGTTAGGCGCAACGCGCCGTTAAACACGAGGAGTTGGTGTCATGTTTGAGAAAATACTAATTGCAAACCGCGGTGAGATTGCCCTGCGGATTTTGCGCGCCTGTAAAGAGATGGGCATTAAAACCGTCGCCGTGCACTCGCTAGTGGACCGCGATTTAAAGCACGTGCGACTGGCCGATGAGTCGGTCTGTATCGGACCGAACCCGTCGCCCCAAAGCTATCTGAATATCCCCGCGATTATCAGCGCTATGGAAGTGACCGAGTCAATCGCGGTCCACCCAGGCTACGGCTTTTTGGCCGAAAATGCCGATTTTGCCGAGCAAGTGCAAAAAAGCGGATTTGTCTTTATCGGGCCCGATCCGGACGTTATCCGCACCATGGGCGACAAGGTCGCGGCCATTGTGGCCATGAAAGAAGCCGGCGTACCTACCGTACCTGGCTCTGACGGCCCGCTAGACTCTAAAGATAGTGCCGCTTGCCAAGCTACCGCCAAGCGCATTGGCTACCCCATTATTATTAAAGCCGCTGCCGGCGGCGGTGGACGGGGTATGCGCGTGGTACATTCCGAAGCGTCGCTGATGAACTCGATCCAAATCACCCAAAACGAAGCCAAAAGCGCGTTTGGTGACGATACCGTCTACATGGAGAAATTCCTGCAAAACCCTCGTCACGTCGAGATTCAGGTTCTGTCCGACGGTCAGGGTAATGCCATCCACCTGGGCGATCGCGACTGCTCGCTGCAGCGTCGCCACCAAAAAGTATTGGAAGAAGCACCGGCACCGGGCATTCCCGACGACATTCGCGAATCCACCGCTGCAGCCTGCGTAAAGGCCTGTATCGATATCGGCTATAAAGGCGCGGGCACCTTTGAGTTTTTGTACGAAGACGGCCGCTTTTACTTTATTGAGATGAACACCCGCGTTCAGGTGGAGCACCCGGTTACCGAGATGGTTACTGGCGTCGACATTATTCGCGAGCAAATTCGCGTTTGCGCCGGCGAGAAACTCTCGATCAAGCAAGAGGATGTGGTCATTCGCGGGCACGCGTTTGAGTGTCGTATCAACGCCGAAGACCCCAAAACCTTTATGCCCTGCCCTGGCACCATCAACAATTTTCACGCCCCGGGCGGCTTTGGCGTACGGGTAGACTCACACCTGTACAGCGGCTACACCGTACCGCCAAACTACGACTCAATGATCGCCAAGATCATTACCCACGGTGAAGATCGCACCATCGCCCTTAACCGCATGCGCAACGCGCTGGAAGAAACCGTTATCGACGGTATTCGCACCAACATTCCGCTGCAGCAGCGCTTGGTACGCGACCCGGCCTTCCGTGAAGGCGGCGTTAACATTCACTACCTCGAGAAAAAACTCGAAGGTTAAACCTGCAGGGCCCGGCACCCGTCGGGCCCTAAGTTTGCGGATTCCCATGCCCTGGTTACAAATCAAAGTTAATACGGTGCGCGAGCAAGCAGCAACGCTCGAAGATGCCCTACTGGATGCTGGCGCGGTGTCGGTCACGCTACAGGATAATGCCGACCAGCCGATTTTAGAGCCCGGGCTCGGCGAGACCCCGCTGTGGGATCAAGTGCGTATTACCGGACTGTTTGATGCCGGCATCGATACCCGCGCCACCACTAACGAAATCAGCAACGCTTTAGACTCCGGGCTACCCGAGCACCAGTGGGAACAACTGGAGGATAAAGACTGGGAGCGGGAGTGGATGAGCAACTACCACCCCATTTGCTGCGGCGAGCGCCTGTGGATTTGCCCCAGCTGGATTGCGCCCCCCGAACCCGACAAGGTCAACATCCTGCTGGACCCGGGCCTGGCGTTCGGCACCGGAACCCACCCCACGACCTTTTTATGTATGCAGTGGCTGGACCAGCAACCGCTACAAGACTTAACCCTCGTGGACTACGGCTGCGGCTCAGGCATTTTGGGCATCGCCGCGTTAAAATTGGGCGCGCGCCACGTTGTAGGGGTCGACATCGACCCGCAGGCGCTGCTCGCCACCAGCGATAACGCCCAGCGCAACCAACTGGCCGATGACGCCATGCCCGTGTATTTGCCGCCCAAAGCGCCCTCCGACCAGGTGGATATTGTGCTTGCCAACATTCTGGCCGGGCCGCTCGCCGAACTCGCCCCACAGCTGTCGGCACTCACCCGCCCGGGCGGAAAAATATGCTTATCGGGCATTTTGGCCACTCAGGCCGATGCGGTTATGGCCGCTTACAGCGACGACTTTGAGTTTGACCCGATCGCACAAAAAGACGAATGGGTTCGCATCACCGGTACCAAAAGCCGCTAAACTGTGGCGCATTTACCCGTGCAGGCTTTGCGACTAAACTGCCCCTAGAGTGTGTTCGGGAAAGCTCTCCCGCGACAGCAAGGAAAACGCGTTTGCTATGACCCAATTGGTTACTCGCTGCCCGCAATGCAGTACGTCATTCCGGATTACGCCTGCGCAAATTCAAAAAGCCCGCGGCGCTGTGCGTTGCGGCTCTTGCCTGCATATCTTTAACGCCGAGCACAATCTTATTGAAGGCGGCAATCCCAAGCCAGTCGAGAACCGTACCAAAGCGATCAAACGCCCACCGCAAACGCCTGCACCGACCCAGGCGCAATTGCCAATGAGTGACGCCCCCGCGCAAAGCAATGAGCCCATAAATCACCAAGACATCGCGGCACCCAGCCCAAAAACCACGCCTGATCCGGCGCAACCCGACACCGGGGCTGCGCCTGCCCCAGCAACCGCGCCGGACACAGAAGATACAAGCTCGGCAACGTCCTCCGTCGCCAGCGACTCATCGCCCGCCGCCGAAACGCCCATGACAAGTTCTCAAAGCGAGGCAGACGGCTTGCTGCGTTTTGATCAGGCGCAAATCGATCTGGAAAGTGAAATTGATGACGATGTCTTAATCAGTGATGATATGGGCAACCCGCCCGCTCAAAACGACACGCACTTATACGTCGCCCCAAGCACAAGCGGACATTCACTGTTTGAGCGGCAACTGCAGCAACAGCCCGACGAGTTCGTCGATGACAGCGACGAGTCCTGGGCCGAGAGCTTGCTGGAAGACGACGGCGCGGAAGGCGCACTTGGCCGCGATAATGACAACACCTTCGACAACCCGCTCAGCATCACCCACGAAGAGTCGTCCGTCCGCCTTAAGCCTAGCCACACTGCGGCAACGGCACATAACCCGCAAGACGACACTCCCCCTCAGGGTTACGACGATTACGACGTGCCTGAAAGTTTTGCGCCAGACAGCTTTGCAACTGAAAGCTACGATCTGGACACCGCATTATTGGATGACCCGGACACCGCAGACGACAGCGCCATTAAAGCCGATCGCTCAGAGACAATAAATGAGAGCGACTCCGCACAAGAGGCGTTTTCGGGGCGGTTACGCGCCTACGATAGCGAGCGCAGCGCCCTGCTGATGGGCATCGACCCAGAGCCGGTGGAAATGGCAACAGCCCACCACCGCCCCTGGCGCAAACGATTATTGTGGGCGTCACTGTGTGCGCTTGCCGCCATTGCCCTGGCGGCGCAAATTGCCTGGCTGCAAGTCGACCGGTTTAGCCGCACCCAACCCTATCGAGGCTACTACCAAAGCGCCTGCCAATGGCTGGGTTGCCAACTACCAACTCTGCGCGACACCAGCAAAGTTAGCGCCTATAACCTGGTGGTGCGGCAACACCCAGAGCGCAGCGACGCCTTAATGGTCGACGCTATTATTCTCAATAGCGCCGAGTTCGAGCAGCCCTACCCGGACCTACAACTCTCTTTTAGCGACCTCAACGACAAACCTGTCGCCTCGCGCCGGTTTACCCCTAAAGAGTACTTGCGGGGCGAATTGAGCGGCCGCTCGATTATGCCGCCCAACCAACCGGTACACTTAAGCCTTGAGCTGGCCGACCCCGGCCCTAACGCCGTCAATTACAGCCTGGTTATTCCCTAGAGGATTCAGGCACCGGAGTTAAAGTCCAAAATTCGCTTAAAAAAAAGCCAATCTGTGCGAAATCTGCGTTCCCAATCCGGTTGCAAAAAGGTATCATAGCCAGCCTTTTTCGACCGGCCCTGCCGCTAGAAATTTAATGAATCGCTATAAGCAGAACTGTCGGTAAGGTAGTTGACAATGCTCCAGATTGGCCCCTATCAAATCGATGCACCAGTGATTCTGGCGCCTATGGCAGGCGTGACTGACCGCCCTTTTCGTCAGCTTTGCCGGCAACAGGGCGCGGGCCTCGCGATCTCAGAAATGGTCACCTCTGACGCCTCGCTTTGGCATAGTCGCAAAAGTCGCCAACGTCTGGATCACCGGGGTGAAACCGGACCGATTGCAGTGCAAATAGCCGGTGCCGACCCGGCCATGATGGCTGACGCCGCCCGCCTTAACGTGGATAACGGCGCCCAAATCATCGACATCAATATGGGATGTCCGGCAAAAAAAGTCTGTAAAAAAGCTGCCGGCTCTGCTCTGTTGCGCGACGAAGCATTAGTCGCCGATATACTGCACGCCGTCGTCAGCGCTGTTGATGTACCGGTGACCCTAAAGATACGCACCGGCTGGAGCCCTGAACAACGCAACGCCGTGGCCATCGCCCGGCTCGCCGAAGACAGTGGCATCCAGGCATTAGCCATACACGGCCGCACCCGGGCTTGTCGCTTTGGCGGCCAGGCCGAGTACGACACGATTGCCGAGGTTGTGCAGAACATAGCCATACCAGTGCTGTGCAATGGCGATATCGACAGCGCACACAAAGCACAGTGCGTACTGCAGCACACAGGCGCGCAGGCCGTGATGATTGGGCGCGCCGCGCAAGGGCGCCCTTGGATTTTTCGACAGATTGACCATTACTTGCGTACTGGTGAACTGTTAGCTGAACCACCCCTGACTGACATCAGGGATATTCTTTGTACCCATTTGGGGGAACTGGCCGAATTTTACGGGCCGGTCATGGGGCCGCGCATCTCGCGCAAGCACCTCGGCTGGTACCTGCAAACTCTGCCCGATAGCGGGCCGTTTCGCGCCACGTTCAACCAGTTAGAAAACGCCCAAGATCAATATGCCAGTGTTCGGGATTACTTCGAACAACTGTTAGAAAGAGAGGAAAAAGCGGCATGAATTCAGTAGAAACTTTTATCACCGAAGCGTCCATTACTCCCAAAGAGTCACTGAGCACGCAAGCACCACAGGCACCCGCAACGCAGGCTCAATCGCTGCGCGGCAGTGTCGAGCAGGCGATGGAAAATTACTTCCAGCACTTAGACGGACAGCCTGTGAGCAATGTCTACGACATGGTGATGGCCGAGGTCGAAGCGCCTCTGCTTGAGGTGGTATTAAAATACACCCGTCACAACCAAACCCGCGCCGCACAAGCTCTGGGCTTAAACCGTGGTACCTTGCGCAAAAAACTTAAGCAATACGGTTTACTGTAAACGCTAATCGCTGGTGCCTATGGCACCCAAGGGTGGCTCAGGGCCACCTTTTTTATTGGTAAGACTTTAATCTTGACCTCAGCTTAACCACAACTGGAAGCGTCCCCATGACTACCGACCTCGCGCCCGTAAAACGCGCCCTGATCAGCGTCTCCGACAAAACAGGCATCGTAGATTTTGCCCGCGCCCTGCATCAGCAAGGTGTTGAAATTCTCTCTACCGGCGGGACTTACCGCTTGCTCAAAGACAGCGACATTCCCGCAGTAGAAGTGTCCGATTACACCGGTTTCCCCGAGATGATGGACGGCCGGGTTAAAACGCTGCACCCCAAAGTGCACGGTGGCATTCTGGCGCGTCGCGGCCAGGACGATAGCGTTATGAGTGAGCACGGTATCGGCACCATCGACATGGTTGTGGTTAACCTTTATCCGTTCGAAAACACCGTAGCCAAAGAAGGCTGCAGCCTGGAAGACGCCATCGAGAACATCGATATCGGCGGCCCGACCATGGTGCGCGCTGCGGCTAAAAACCACGCGTGGGTTAACATCGTGGTTAACGCCTCTGACTACGAGAAAATTTTGGCCGAGATGTCAGCCAACGGTGGCGCTACCACGTACAAAACCCGTTTTGATTTAGCCATTAAAGCCTACGAGCACACAGCCGCCTACGACGGCGCGATTGCCAACTACTTTGGTCGTATGGTCGAAGGTGGCAGCGAAGATTTTCCTCGCACCTTTAACAGCCAGTTTCAGCAAGTACAAACTCTGCGCTACGGTGAAAACTCTCACCAAAAAAGCGCCTTTTTTATCGAGAAAAACCCAGCGCCCGGCACCATTGCCACCAGTAAGCAGTTGCAGGGTAAAGAGCTCTCGTACAACAATATTGCCGACACCGACGCCGCACTCGAAACCGTTAAACTGTTCGACGCTCCCACCTGTGTGATCGTCAAGCACGCCAACCCCTGTGGCGTCGCCAGTGCCGACTCTTTGCAAGTGGCGTACGAGCGCGCTTTTGCCACCGACCCCGAGTCATCCTTTGGCGGTATCATCGCCTTTAACCGTCCGCTCGACGCCGCTACCGCCAAAGCCATTGTCGATAAGCAGTTTGTCGAGGTGATTATCGCCCCGAGCATCGAGCCGGCCGCCATTGAGGCGGTTAGCGCGAAAAAGAATGTCCGTTTGTTAGAGTGTGGCCAGTGGGGTGCCAGCCCCGCCGATTACGATTACAAACGCGTTGCCGGTGGCCTGTTGGTGCAAGATCGCGACAACGGCACTGTGAGCGAGTCAGACTTAAAAGTGGTGACCAAACAGGTGCCCACCGAAGCGCAAATGCGTGACCTGCTATTCACCTGGAAGGTGGCGAAGATGGTTAAGTCTAACGCCATTGTGTACGGCAAAGACGGCGCTACCGTGGGCGTCGGTGCCGGCCAGATGAGCCGTGTTAACTCGGCGCGTATTGCCGGCATTAAAGCCGAGCACGCCGGCCTTACCGTACCCGGTTCGGTGATGGCATCGGATGCGTTCTTTCCGTTTCGCGACGGTATCGACAACGCTGCGGCGGCAGGTATTGCTGCGGTAATCCAGCCCGGCGGCTCCATGCGCGACGACGAAGTTATCGCCGCCGCCGACGAAGCTGGCATCGCCATGGTGTTTACCGGCATGCGGCATTTTAGGCACTAAGACGGGCAACGGGAGACGGTTCACGGAGAACGGAACCGACTCCCCACTAACGTAAAACCAAAATTCTGGAGGATCGGAAGAACGCCGGAACGTACTCCGTTCCCCGTTCACCGTGTACCGAAAAAATGAATATTCTCATTATTGGCGGCGGTGGCCGCGAGCACGCGCTGGCCTGGAAGGCGGCGCAAAGCCAGCAAGTCGAAACCGTTTACCTCGCACCCGGTAACGCCGGTACCGCGCTGGACGACAAACTTAAAAATGTCGATATTGATGTGCTGGATTTTGCCGCGCTGGCCGAGTTCGCTAAAGCCGAAGAAATTGCACTGACCATCGTCGGCCCCGAAGTACCCTTGGTTGAAGGCGTGGTAGATTATTTTACCGAGCGCAATCTGGCTTGCTTTGGCCCCAGCAAAGGTGCCGCACAACTGGAAGGCTCAAAAGCCTTTACCAAAGACTTTTTAGAGCGCCATAAAATCCCCACCGCCGACTATCAAAACTTTACCGAGGTCGAGCCGGCACTGGCGTACTTGCGCGAGAAAGGTGCCCCTATCGTGGTTAAAGCCGACGGCTTAGCCGCCGGTAAAGGCGTTATTGTGGCAGAGACCCTTGAGCAAGCCGAAGACGCGGTACGCGACATGCTCTCGGGCAACGCATTTGGTGACGCCGGTTGTCGCGTGGTTATTGAAGAGTTTCTCAGCGGTGAAGAGGCGAGCTTTATCGTGATGGTCGACGGCGAGAACGTATTGCCCATGGCCACCAGCCAGGATCACAAACGCGCCGGCAACGGCGACACCGGCCCCAACACTGGCGGTATGGGAGCCTACTCTCCCGCACCGGTTGTCACTAATGAAGTGCACCAACGCATTATGGATGAAGTGATTTATCCAACCGTGAAAGGCATGGCCGCCGAAGGCAATCGCTACACCGGTTTTCTTTACGCCGGCTTGATGATTGACGAATCTGGTACGCCCAAAGTGATTGAATACAACTGCCGCTTTGGCGACCCGGAAACCCAGCCGATTATGCTGCGCCTTAAATCTGATTTAGTCGCGCTGTGCCTGACGGCCCTCAAAGGCGAGCTCAACAGCGCCAGCGTCGAGTGGGACCCGCGCGCCTCGGTAGGTGTAGTGCTGGCCGCAGGCGGCTATCCGGCCAGCTACAATAAGGGCGATGCGATTTCTGGTCTGCCCGCCACCGAAACTGCTGGCGAGAAAGTATTCCACGCCGGCACCAGCCGTCAGGGTGACGACATTGTCACCAATGGCGGTCGCGTACTGTGCGCAACGGCTCTGGGCAATAGCGTGCAAGAGGCGCAAGAGCGCGCTTACAAACTTGCCAGCAATATTAAGTGGAACGGCGTTAACTACCGCACTGATATCGCTTACCGAGCCATCGCCCGCGAGCAACAGAGCTAATCCGCCCTGTTAGCCCAGCAAGGCTAAACGCAAAAAGCCCCGATAAATCGGGGCTTTTTGCGTTACGTCTTTAGCCTCAGCGGCTAACGGCCTTCGTTCAACTCCGGTAGCCAGTGGGCAAGCGCAACATCGTGCTGCTCGATCACGGCCAGTAGTTGCAAGTTTAGTTGCTCAGCCACCTGTAAAAATTCCGCATAATCATCCGTGTTAATATAAGCGTTGAGACTGTAGAAAAACTCCAAAAAATAGGCGTTTTTTGCTAAAATAAGGC
>NZ_CAXBFW010000027.1:0-48753 GCF_963975215.1 uncultured Gilvimarinus sp. | reverse complement strand
CTACCCGGCGCACGGCATCGTTAACCGCGGCGGCCAATAAATCTTCCAGCATTTCTTTGTCTTCTTGCAGTAAGCTCGGATCAATACTGACGTTTTTTACGTCGTGACGACCGGTCATGGTGACCGACACCAAACCCGCGCCCGACTGACCGATAACTTCGGCGCTGGCCAGCTCTTCTTGCATTTTTTGCATGCGCTCTTGCATCTGTTGCGCCTGCTGCATGATATCTCCCATGCCTTTCATGGTATTACCTCGTAGCTTGTTAATTCTGATCGATTGGCTCGACGGTGACTTCGTCTAAGGTGGCGGCAAAATGTTCTACCAGCTGCTGCACAATGGGGTCTGACTTAACCGATTCAACCGCTTGCTCGTAGCGCTCGCTTTGCTTGCGCGTGGCGATTTGCGCGGGTGTTTCGGTTTGCACTTGCCCGGGCTGAATCACCACGCTGACCGGCTCGCCATAATATTCGTTAAGAATATCGGCCAGGCGCTGCTGATGGCTTTCATCGTACAGGCTGCTATTTTGCTCATCCAAAATAAAGTGCAGCTGATTGCCCTGGCGCCCCACCAACTCACAGTTGGCCGCCGTGTTACGCATAACACCGCCCACACTGAGCCCCAGATAAATCTCGGGCCAGCGCAGCGGCGCAGTATCGGCAAGGCTCACCATAGCGATGGGCTCGGGGGCCGATTTCAGCTCCGGTGGCGCTGGGCTGGATGCCACTTCTGGCTGTGCTGGTGACGGTGATTGTGCTGCCGGTTCACTGGGTGTGGCTGCGGGCTGACTTGGCGCAGCCGCAGGCTCATCCACCTGCCAGGGCACCTCGACCGCCGGCGCACTGGCGGGCTCTGCTGGTTGGGGCTCAGACTGGCTCGCGCTGGACTCATTGTGCGCTTGACCGGCTAACTGCTCGTACTCGGCCGCCGCTTGAGAGCCTGAGTCGTCGTAGGGTTCGTAATCCGGGGCGCTGTCTTCGTTATCGTTGCGCTGCGGGTGGGCACTGTTATCACGTCCCTCAGCACTTTGGCTTGCGGGCGTCACGGGCTCTTGCGAGGCGGCTGGGGGCTGGGGCGGACGCTCTGCTGGCGCCTCCTGAGCCTCTGGTACTGGTGCCGCAGCGGCGGTTGTCTCGGCTAATGGCGCAGCACTCTGAGCCGCTGGGGGAGCCTGATTGGTATCAGATGCAACCTGTGCCACTTGGGTCGCCGCGCCGTGTGCGGGGTTGGGCGAGCCCGATGCCAGTGCCCGGGTAGGCACGTCGGCCACGCCCTGGGGGCGAAACGCCAGCATGCGCAACAACACCATCTCGAGCCCGGCGCGCGGGTCTGGCGCCAGGGGTAAGTCGCGCCGGCCAATCAGGCCGGTTTGATAAAACAGTTGAACGTCTTCGGCGGGTAACTGCTGCGCTAACTGCAGGATTTGCTCGCGATCACCGTGGCTGTTATCCACCGCCTCGGGCAGCGCTTGGGCGATGGCCACCCGGTGTAAAATAGATAGGATGTCGGCCAGTGCGCTGGCAAAGTCCGGCGCGTGCTCAGCCATTTGCGCCACGGCATCCAGCACTTGTTTGCCGTCACCGGCGGTAAGCGCTAACACCATATCGTAAACCGCGCTGCGATCGATGGTGCCCAACATAGCGCGAACATCGGCCTCGACCACTTTACCCGAGCCAAAGGCAATGGCCTGATCGGTAAGGCTTAGGGCATCGCGCATACTGCCGTCGGCGGCGCGGCCCAGCTGCCACAGGGCGCTCTCTTCAAAGGGCACCATCTCGGTCTCGAGCACGTGCTGCAAATGACCGGTGACCAGCTCGGGTGTCATGTTTTTGAGGTTAAACTGCAGGCAGCGCGACAAAATCGTTACCGGCAGGCGCTGCGGATCGGTGGTCGCCAGCAAGAATTTAACGTGCGGTGGTGGCTCTTCCAGGGTTTTCAGCAACGCATTAAACGAATGCGTCGAGAGCATGTGCACCTCATCGATCAGGTACACCTTGTAGCGGCCGCGGGTCGGTGCGTACTGCACGTTCTCCAGCAGCTCGCGGGTATCTTCTACCTTGGTACGGCTGGCGGCATCCACCTCGATCAAATCGACAAAGCGGTTCTCGGCAATCTCGACACACGCGGCACACTGGCCACAGGGCTCAGAGCTAACGCCCGTCTCGCAGTTTAGGCACTTGGCAAGAATCCGCGCGATGGTGGTTTTACCCACACCGCGTGTACCGGTAAATAAATAGGCGTGGTGCAGCCGATCGTGGTCGAGCGCGTTAACCAGCGCTTTGAGCACATGCTCTTGCCCCACCAAATCGCGAAACGTACGGGGGCGCCACTTTCGGGCCAGGACCTGATAACTCATGCCTTCCTCGATTCCTTAGTCGTAATCTTCGGGATTATAGCTGTCCCGGATACAAATAAATACGGGGCCAGGATACCGCCAGACAGACAGCGTAAAAATTGAGCAAAGGGAGAAGCAAAAAGAAGATGGAGGCGACCCCGCCAGCCACACCCCGGCACATGGTATCACCGCTACCGTTGCTCCCTTCCGGGCCTGGCGGAGTTCACGATTGACCATTGCGAGGGGACCGACAGGGCCACCATTGCAGCGACAGAGCGAGTCTGTCGAGGCCGCGCATTATCCTGAGTTTTAACCCCGAATGCAAGGGTGCTTTTTAACGGCCAGCAGCCTTTATGCCTGAGGCCCAAGCGGCAGCCCAATAAGCAACCACAGCGCGAACATAAGTGACCACACCAGTAAAAAACTCAGCGAGTAAGGCAGCATCATCGCCGCCAAGGTGCCCATGCCACAGCCTTTGCGGTAGCGCGCGGCGAATGCCACGACCACGGCAAAATACGGCATCAGCGGGGTGATAATATTGGTGCTGCTATCGCCGATGCGGTAGGCCATTTGCGCTTGCTCGGGCGACACGCCCAGTAAATACAGCATGGGCACAAACACCGGTGCCAACAGCGCCCACTTGGCTGAGGCGCTACCGACAAACAAGTTAATCAGGGCACTGATAACAATAAAGCCGATCAGCAGTAACACACCCTGCCCTTCAAGAGCACCTAACAGCGCGGCGCCGCTGGCCGCAATCAGCGCGCCTAAGCTCGTCCAGTTAAACCACGCGACGCACTGCGCGGCAAAAAACATAATGACTAAATAACTGGCGAGCGTGGCCATAGCCTCTTCCATACCGGCCACCATATCGCCCACGGTGCTATAGCGGCCGCTAACACGGCCAAACAACAAGCCGGCCACAGCGGCATAAATCGCAATCAAAGGGACCAACATAGTCAGCTGTAACGAGCCGGATTCATCACGCAAAGGAGCGTCCACGGCCACACTCGCCCACAGCACCAGTGCCACAAACAGCAGTGACCAAACCCCCACCAGCCATAGCGCGCGGGTATCGCGCGGCCGCTCCTGCACAGGCTCGGGCGCAGGAGCATCATGCGCATCGTCACCTTCACCTAAAAACGGCGCCACCCAGCGCTCGGTTACCCAGGCGCCCACCAACGCCAACACAAGCGTTGAGGCCGCTGTAAAGTAATAGTTGGCGGCTACGCTTACACGGTAACCAGGCGCCACGCCCGCCATTGCCTCTTGGGTGATACCGGCCAAAATCACATCCGCCGGGCCCAGCAATAAATTGGCGCTGTAACCGGCCGACACACCGGCGAAGGCGGCAGCAATACCGGCGAGCGGCGGCCTTCCGGCCAACTGAAACAACACACCCGCCAGCGGAATCAAAAGCACATAACCCACGTCAAACGCCAGATTCGACAAAATACCCGTCAGCACCACCATCACACTTAACAGGCCGCCCTGGGCGCGGCGCACTAAGCGCAACAACACGCAGCGCAGTAAGCCCGAGTGCTCGGCCACACCCAGCCCCAACATCGTGACCAGCACCGCACCCACAGGTGCAAAACCAACAAAGTTGTCCACCATCGAGCCAAGTAACCAGCGTGCGCCCTCGGCGCTTATCAGGTTGCGCGCCACTACCAACTCGCCACCGGGCAGGCTTGCCTGCCAACCCGTTAAACTTGCCAGCCAAGAGGCCGCGGCAATCAGCCCCGCCAGCCAGACAAACAACAACGCAGGGCTGGGCAGACGATTGCCAATACGCTCAAGTCTGGCCAGCAGGCGGTGGGCTCGGGGGGCGTCGGTGGCTGGTGTCATATTGTCGTCAGCTATGTCGGTTTAATGGATTGGGGCGGATTAAACGCCCGCCCATTGAATTTTACAGCTTTGCCACCACAGTAACAGGAGCGACGCACAGAGCCTCTCGCCCCCTTTACCTACACGCGATTAACGCACGGAGTTTTATATGGCTACAGTTACCTTAAAAGGCAATTCTATTAACACCAACGGCGCACTGCCCGCCACTGGCAGTGCAGCACCGGATTTTACTCTGGTTAAATCAGACTTGTCTGAACTGAGCCTGGGCGATTTAAAAGGCAAAAAAGTGGTGCTGAACATTTTCCCCAGTGTCGACACCCCCACCTGTGCCCAGTCGGTGCGTACCTTTAACGAGCAGGCCAACAAGCTGGACAACACCGCCGTGGTTTGCGTGTCGCAAGATCTGCCCTTTGCCCAAGCGCGTTTTTGTGGCGCCGAAGGCTTAGATCAAGTAGAAAACGGTTCGGCCTTTCGCTCAAGCTTTGCCGAAGATTACGGCGTTAAGTTTGTCGACGGCCCGTTGGCTGGGCTCACCGCCCGTGCGGTTGTGGTAATCGATACCGATGGCAAAGTGGCTTACTCGGAGCTGGTTAGCGAAGTGGCCGACGAGCCAAACTACGACGCCGCGTTAAAAGCCCTGTAAACGGCTGACGCTATAGGCACCATGATCCCGGCGGCGAGCGTCGCCGGGATCTGCTATCATGCGGGGCATTAACGAGCCCGGACCCTTCACCTATGTTACTGTTTGTCGATAACCTCACCAATGTGGATTTTAGCTATCTCGACGCCTCTCGCGGGCTACTGGGCGAGACCTGGCTGGCCAATATTCGCCTGCACGGCGATCTGGACGATCAAAGCATGGTGTGCGACTTTGGCGTGGTTAAAAAAATCGTGCGCGACTGGCTCGATACCGAATTGGACCACCGCTTGGCAGTACCCACCCAGGCACCCAACATTGAGATAAATGCCAATGGCGATCAGCTGGACATCCGCTGGACACTCGATAACGGTGAACACATTCACACCACAAGTCCGCGTCAGGCCATCGCTTTGGTCGAGGCCGAAACCCTAACCGCCGAAACCATTGCCCGCTGGTGCGAGCAACAGCTAAAAAGCGCGTTTCGCGATGAAATTGAAAAACTCGAACTCAGCTTTAGCACCGAGCAAATAGAGGGTGCTTTTTATCATTACTCCCACGGCTTAAAAAAGCACGGCGGCAACTGCCAGCGCATTGCCCACGGGCACCGCTCGCGCATCGATATTTGGGCCGACGGCGAAAAGTCAGCCAACCTCGAAGCGCACTGGGCCGAATGCTGGCGCGATATTTATATCGGCAGTCGCGAGGACATCAGCGCCGAGCCTACCATTAACGGCGCCGATTATTTCGATTTTGCTTACACCTCGGAGCAAGGCGCCTTTACCTTACAGCTGCCTAAGCGCTGCTGTTACATCATTGATACCGACACCACCGTCGAGTGTTTAGCCGAGCACATTGCCGCCACCACCGCCGCCGACAACCCCAGCGTCGAGCTGCGCATCCGCGCGTTTGAAGGCATCAACAAAGGTGCCGAAGCTTACCGCTAACAGCGCCTGAGCAGCTACTCGTAAAAATCCGGCTCGCCGGGTGGGCGGGTTTTAAAGCGCGGCTGGGCCCAAAAGTACTGCTCGGGGCACTTGGCTATTTGCTCGGCCATAAAATCCGACACCCGCTGGGTATCGGCAATATCGTCGCCGCTGGGAAAATCTTCAAACGCCGGGTGGATGGTCAACTTATAACCCGAACCATCGTCCATGCGCACCTGGGTAAAAGGAATCACTTTTGCCCGGCCAAGCTTAACGATTTTGCTGGTGGCAGTGATGGTCGCGGCCGGCACGCCAAAAAAATCCACAAATACGCTATTTTTAGCGCCCAAATCGCGATCGGGTGCATACCATACCGCACGCCCCTGGCGCAGGCGCGCGATCATGGTGCGCACGTTATCGCGCGGAATCACCCAGCCGGCGCAGTATGACTCGCGGCCTTTGCGCTGCAGGTAGTCGTAAACTTCATTGCTGTGGGGGCGGTAAAACCCGTCGTACTCGATGTTTTGGCCCAAGAATGCACTGCCAATATCCAGCGTACTAAAGTGCGTAGTTAACAATAAAATGCCGTGCTCTTCACGCTGCGCCTGATGGATATGCTCCACGCCTTCAATGCTGTGCAGCTTGCGCAGGCGGCGGCCACTCCAAAACCAGCCCATGCCGGTTTCAAAGGCGGCGATCATCATTGACTCGGTGTTTTTCTTAAGCAACGCCTCGCGCTCGTGCTCGGATAATTGGGGAAAGCAACGCTCGAGATTAACCCGAGCAAAATTAATGCGCTTTTTATTCAGGTACAACAGCGGCGCCAAGCGCCGTGCCACCCACAACTGCCATTTGTAAGGCAGCTGGGCAAACAAAAACCAAATACCGGCCCCCAACCACGACAACCAGTAGCGCGGCTTAAGCAGGGACGGACTAAAACGGGTACGACTCATAAATGGATACTTTTCTTGTGGGGCATGACTTGCCCGGAGTGCGACAGAGACTCAAGGCGCTCGTCTTTTTCTTGCCAAATACGGTTAATCCATCCCTGAAAGTGCGCGCGAAACGCCGCATCCTCACTGTAATTGCCCAGCAGATCTTCACCCACCGCCAGCTCGCGGGCGTGCACGTTAATCAGCCCGACCTTGCCGCCAATATACTGCATAAAACTGGGTCGCCCTTCGGGGTAGTGAATAGTCACGTCCAGCAAGGTTTTAATGCGGCCGTTCATCGCGGTAAGGGTAAACGCCAAGCCACCCGCTTTGGGCAACAGCAAATGGCGATACGGCGAGCTTTGCGCGCGGTGCTTAGCCGGCGTAAAACGTGTGCCCTCGAGGTAGCTAATAATGGTGACCGGTTTGTTGCTGTAACGCTCGCACTGCTTTTGCGTGGTGGCTAAATCTTTACCGGCCAAGCTCGGGTCCCGGGCGATTTGCGCTTTGGTGTGGCGGCGCATAAACGGAAAGTCCAATGCCCAAAACGCCAGCCCCAGTACGGGTATCCAAATTAACGAGGCCTTTAAAAAAAACTTAAAGTAAGGCACCTCGCGATTAAACAACCGCAGCAATACTAAAATATCCACCCAGCTTTGATGGTTTACCACCAACATAAACCACTGCCGGCGGCTAAAGTGCTCGGGGCCCTCGTAGGCAATCCGGGTCGGCAGCAACCAGCGCTGGTGAACATTATTACCACTGATCCAGGCACTAGCGACTTTATCGGTCCAGCGTGTTAGCGCCGGCCGATAGGTACTGCGGTAAGCCACCAATTTGAGCAGCGACAAACTGATCAGCGGCACGCTGATCAGCAAAGTCACCGCAACAAATAACAGTAGCGAGAGCGCGCCCCGCACGAGCGATATTAACGAGGTCACCACGGCACTTAGAAGTTGTGCGACACCAGCGGTGAGGTTTCCGCGTCATAGTCCACGCCGTCAAAACCAAACCCAAACAACTTCAAAAAGTTTTCGTGGTAGGTTTTGTAGTCGGTCAGGCTCATCAGGTTGTCTTCGGTCACCTGGGGCCAGATGGCCTCCACCTCAGCCTGAGTAGCGGGGTCAAGCTCTTTGTTATCAACCCGAAAACGATTGCCATCGTCGATACGCGGACTGTTTGAATATAAGCACTCAGTGAACAACCGCTGTAGCTGCTCGATACAGCCCTCGTGGGTGCCCTTTTCTTTCATCACTTTAAACAAAATCGACATATACAGCGGCATCACCGGAATCGCCGAGCTTGCCTGAGTCACCAGTGCCTTGAGTACGGCCACATTGGCGCTGACATTTTTGTCGGTTAAACGCTCGGCAATGGCCGAGGCGGCACGGTCGAGATCTTCTTTGGCTTTACCGATTGTGGCGTGACCATAGATGGGCCAGGTCAGTTTATCGCCCAGGTAGGTGTAAGCGACAGTCTTAGCGCCTTCAGCCAGAACATCGGCTTCGGCCAGTGCATCCATCCACATCTCCCAGTCTTCGCCGCCCATTACTTTTACGGTGTTGGCGATTTCTTCATCGCTGGCGGGCTCGACGGTAATGTCAGAGATCTTCATGGTGTCGGTGTTTAAATTCTTGGCGGTGTAACCCTCGCCGATGGGCTTTAACACCGAGTTGTAAGTCTCGCCGGTGTTTGGGTCGGTGCGCCGGGGTGATGCCAGCGAGTAAACCACCAGATCAATTTTGCCTAAGTCTTCTTTAATGGCGGCAATTGCGTCGGCTTTGATCTCATTGCTAAAGGCATCACCGTTAATGGTGCGGGCGTACAGGCCGTCTTTTTCGGCCGCGGCATGGAAGGCCGCGGTGTTGTAGTAGCCGGCCGAGGCGGTTTTGCGCTCGGTGGGGGGCTTTTCAAAACACAAACCCAATGTTTTTGCGCCACTGCCGTAGGCGGCGGTAATGCGCGATGCCAAGCCATAGCCGGTCGAGCAGCCAATCACCAGAACGTTTTTGGGGCCACCTGCCACCTCGCCCTGGGCGCGGGTGTAATCAATTTGCTCCTGCACATGGGCGGCGCAGCCCTCGGGGTGGGCATTAATACAGATAAAACCACGAACTTTTGGCTTAATAATCATAGACTTGCATCCTGTTGTGTAAGCATTTGCGGCCGCCTGCCGCCACGCAACCTAGCGGTTGCACTAACTGAAAAGGGGGTATTATAGTGCTCTCGGCGCCGATTAACAGAGCCTGCCGGCCCTGACGGCGTTTTAGCCTAACTAGGAGGTTTTATGATTTACCCCATGGCGGCCCTGGTGCTACTAACGTTTTACGTTGCCCTGCGCATGTTTAAGGCGCGGGTTAGCGCCATCAAAGGCGGCCAAGTAGCGATGGAGCACTTCAGAACCTACGCCACCCCCAGCGATCAGCTGCCTCAGGCTATGGTGCTTAGCCAGCGCTGTTACAACAACCTGCTGGAGATGCCCATACTGTTTTACGCCGCCTGTATCACGGCTATGGTCACCCAACTAACCGGGATTTTTATGCTAACGGTTGCCTGGCTCTACGTAGCCTGCCGCATCGCTCAGGCCATGCTTCACCTGCGCGGCAAAATCCGCTGGCGTATGCGCTCGTTTATGGCAAGTAGTGTGTGTTTATTGCTTATGTGGGGCGTGTTAGTGGGAGCCTCGTTGGCGCGCTAGGCAAAGCCTGATCAAAAGTAGCCATGACCGTCAGTGGCCGTGAGCCTTATAGCCTCTAGAGCCAGATTCCGTCAGCGCCTCTGGCTCTCCCGCCCGCAACCCCGTAAAATACCCGCCTCTACACTCTTTATTGACTCCGAGCCCTATGATCCCCCGTATACGTGAAACGTCCCCTGTTCAGTCGGTTTATTTAGCTTTTATCGAGGCGCTGCAACAGGCGGGCTTCGCCGGTGATTTAAACCCGGACTACGCCAACCGCACCGTCCTCGCCACCGACAACTCGATTTATCAGGTATTGCCTCAGGGAGTGATCTACCCACGCAATACGGCTGATTTAGTGCTAATTGCCCAGCTGGCCCAGCGCGATGCGTTTACTCAGGTCGTACTCAGCCCCCGTGGTGGCGGCACCGGCACCAATGGTCAATCGCTCACTGACGGTTTGGTGGTGGATATCTCGCGCCATATGAACCAGATATTAGAGATCAACGAGACCGAGCGCTGGGTGCGGGTGCAAACCGGGGTGGTTAAAGATCAGCTAAACGCCGCGCTCAAGCCCTACGGTTTGTTTTTTGCGCCCGAGCTATCCACCAGCAACCGCGCCACCATCGGCGGCATGATCAATACCGACGCCTCGGGCCAGGGCTCGTGCCTGTACGGCAAAACCCGCGACCATGTACTGGAGCTTAAAACCGTACTGTTGGACGGCAGCGTATGCGACTCGGCGCCACTGGACGACACCGCGCTGGCGGCCCTGCGCAACCGCAGCGACCGGGTGGGCGATGTGGTGCGTATGGTGGACGATATTCAGCGCGAGCACGCCGCATTGATCGATGCCAAGTTCCCCAAGCTAAACCGCTGCCTCACCGGTTACGACTTAGCCCATATCCGCACCGACGAGGGCGAATTTAACCTCAATAGCGTGCTGTGCGGCAGCGAGGGCACTTTAGGTTTTATTACCGAGGCCAAGCTCAACGTACTGCCCATCCCCAAGTGCTCGGCACTGGTGAATGTTAACTATCGGGATTTTAACGCCGCATTGCGCGATGCGACCGAGCTGATGAAAGCCGGCCCCACCTCGATCGAGACGGTGGACTCCAAAGTCTTGAACCTGGCCATGAACGACATCGTTTGGCACAGCGTGAGCGAGTATTTTCCGCCCGTGCCCGGTGAAGAGATCAAAGGCATTAATTTAGTCGAGTACACCGCCGACAGCGACGCGGCTTTGGCCGAAGGCATTAAACGCCTGACGGATGCTCTGGATGCCATGAACGACTCGGCCCGTGAAAGCACCGGCCGCATTGGTTACTCGGTGGCCATGGGCAACGCCGCGGTGGGTAAAATTTGGGGCATGCGTAAAAAAGCCGTCGGGCTTTTGGGCAATGCCAAAGGCGAAGCGCGGCCCATACCCTTTGTGGAAGATACCGCCGTGCCACCCGAGCACCTGGCCGACTTTATTTTTGAGTTTCGCGCGCTACTCGACAGCCACAATTTAGCCTACGGCATGTTCGGCCATGTGGATGCCGGCGTACTGCATGTGCGCCCCGCCATCGACATGAAAGACCCGACGCAAGAAAAACTGGTGCGGGTGATATCCGATCAAGTGGCTGATCTGACGCAAAAATATAATGGCTTACTGTGGGGCGAACACGGCAAAGGCGTGCGCTCAGAGTACGCGCCCAAGTTTTTTGGCGAGCTGTACCCGCAACTGCAAAAGATCAAAGCCGCGTTTGACCCGCACAACCAGTTAAACCCGGGCAAAATTGCCACGCCAACGGCCGAGTTATCGCTGCTGAGCATTGATGGCGTTACCACCCGCGGCCAGCAGGATCGTAAAATCGCCGTTGAGGTATGGGATGGCTACGCCGAAGGCATGCACTGCAACGGCAACGGCGCCTGCTTTAACTGGAACCCCAACGACGCCATGTGCCCGTCTTACAAGGCCACCCGCGAGCGTATCCACTCGCCCAAAGGCCGTTCATCGCTGGTGCGCGAATGGTTAAAGCAGTTAAGCGAGCGTGACATTAATGCGGTACAAGAGGCCAAAGCCAACCGCGAGCGTCACTTTGTTTTCTCGCTGCCGGCGCGCATCAAAAACACCATCAACAAAAAACGCGGCCAGTACGACTTCTCGCACGAAGTAAACGAATCCATGCAAGGCTGCTTGGCCTGTAAATCCTGCGTTGGCCAGTGCCCTATTAAAGTAGACGTGCCCGAGTTTCGCTCAAAATTTTTAGAGTTGTACTACGGCCGTTACCTGCGCCCGCTAAAAGATTATTTTATCGGCGCGCTGGAATACATTATGCCCACCATGGTGCGGGTACCCTGGCTGTATAACGGTGTAATGAAGCCCAAAGTGAGCCAAAAAGTGCTGGCTAAAGTCGCTGGCATGGTAGACAGCCCGCTGCTAACCGGAGTGAACCTGGACCATGCACTGCGCGAGCTAAACGTGCGCTACGCCAGTGCGCAAAACATCGCCAGCTTAAACGACGAGCAAAAAGCCAAAACCGTTATTTTGGTGCAGGATGCCTTTACCAGTTACTTTGAGACCGAGCTGGTACTCGACAGCATTAAGCTGCTTAAAATACTCGGCTTTAACCCCATGCTGGCGCCCTTTAAGCCCAACGGTAAGCCACTGCACGTACACGGCTTTTTAAAGGCCTTTGCCAAGGCCGCCGACAACAACGCCACTATGCTCAACGCCTTAGCCGACACCGGCATTGCTC
This sequence comes from uncultured Gilvimarinus sp., assembly GCF_963975215.1. Lineage (GTDB taxonomy): Bacteria > Pseudomonadota > Gammaproteobacteria > Pseudomonadales > Cellvibrionaceae > Gilvimarinus. Next base: position 36,656 of record NZ_CAXBFW010000027.1, on the reverse strand, counting down.
TGGTGGGGCTTGAGCCCTCCATGACTCTGGCCTATCGCAGCGAATACCAAAAAGTGCTGGGAGATAAAGCCCCAAAGGTAGCGCTGATTCAGGAGTGGTTAGCCGCGCAAGATTTAACCGAAGCCACCGCCCTATTTGGCAAAAGCGATTACAAACTGCTGGCCCACTGCACCGAGAAAACCAATGCCGCCGCGTCTATCAAAGACTGGCAAACCGTTTACACAGCGCTCGGGCAAGAGCTTAGCGTGCTTGAAACCGGCTGCTGCGGTATGGCCGGCACCTACGGTCACGAGGCGGCGAACGTTGCCACCTCGAAGAAAATCTTCTCGCAAAGCTGGGAGGCGGTGGTGACCGAGCCGGCCAACAGCGGCAAGCTGACCGCCACCGGTTACTCCTGTCGCAGTCAGGTAAAGCGCATTCAGGATCAGCGCCTACCCCACCCACTGCAGGTGCTGCTCAGCTCTTACCAGGGCTAACGTGACTCTGACCATTATTTTTTGCAGTTGCTGAGCCGAGCCCATCTCTACCCGAGTAACTGCATGCGCTAATAAATTTAACCAAACTATTTAAACGGAGTTACACAATGGGTTATGCATCAAAAATGGCCGAATATTTTACCTTGGCGGCACTTTTAGGGTTTGGCGCATACAGTCACGCTACTACAGTGCAGTTTCAAACTGTACTGGGGGATTTTGAAGTCGAGCTGTATGATGAAGAGACACCGATCACCACAGCAAACTTTTTAGAGTATATTGAGGCCGGTGCCTACACAGACTCTATTTTTCACCGTTTGGATAACGATTTTATCCTTCAGGGCGGCGGCTTTACCTTTGATATAGAAAACAGCCAAATCGAAAAAATTACCCAAAACGACTCCATTAAAAATGAGCCGTTTTTCTCCAACACTCGCGGCACCATCGCCATGGCCAAACTTCCCGGCCAACCGAACAGCGCTACCAGCCAGTGGTTTATTAACCTGGAAGATAGCAACGACTTCTTAGATTCTGTAGACGGTGGCTTTACGGTCTTTGGCAAGGTAACCGGCGAGGGCATGAGTATTATCGATGACATTGCGGCACTAAAAATCGGCGACTACCGATCAACCAACAGTGCCTTCAGAGAGCTGCCTCTGCGTAACGTTACCTCCAGTGACCTAAGCAATAAGACTCCTTTAACAGAGGACAACCTAATGCTGATTAAAAACATTATGGTGCTGGGCGCCACCACCACTTCTAGCGTAAGTTCTACTTCAAGCAGCTCAAGTAGCAGCAGCGACATGAACACCAGTAGTTCTGTTAACTTCAACAACTCTACAAGCTCAAGCAGCATTAGTAGCTCTGATACTTCTGTCAGTTCCAGTAGCGCTGTCGCTTCTGTTAGTTCTAATAGCGCAGTACCCGCGACTTCTAACAGTGGTGGAGGTGGAGGTAGCGCCAGCTGGCTAATGCTTCTGGCATTATTGAGCGCAGGCATCGCCCACAGAGCAGGCAGCAATAAACCGTTATAAGCGGCGCCCCCACCGCGTCTTAAAGCACCACCCGAGGGCGCGGGAACATTCACAGACGTCGGTCGCACATACTGCAGTAGCGATTAACACACACCTGTGCAAAAATCGTTCAATACTGAGAAGTCGCTCAACTCTCGGCTAGGGTGTGAATAATCACGCCCCCTAACAAGCCACTACATTTTCTAACACTTTTCCCGCCGAGGCTCTGGTAAGGTTTAGCACCTTATAAAAGCATGGTCGCTATATAGCGATTACTAATAGCATTTTTACCGTGGAGACTTCTCATGGCTTACCTACCTAGGGCCGCCGCCGGCCTCACTCTGGCCGCATTAATAGGCGCAAGCGCCGCCAGTCAAGCAACGATCGTCCAGTTTCAAACCGTGATGGGCGATTTTGAAGTCAATCTCTACGATGAGACCACCCCCGAGACAGTAGCCAACTTTTTAGAATATGTGGAAGCGGGAGCCTATAGCGACAGCTTTATGCACCGCTCTGTGCCGGGGTTTATCGTTCAGGGAGGTGGATTTCATTATGATATAGAAAACGCGAAATTTAACTCTATCGCAACTAACGAACCAGTCATAAACGAACCGCTGCTCTCGAATCAACGTGGCACCATTGCCATGGCAAAGCTACCCAACAAGCCGAATAGTGCAACTAACCAGTGGTATTTCAACCTAAAAAACAATAGCAGTAACTTAGATTTAACTAATAGTGGCTATACCGTATTCGGTGAGGTTACCGGTAACGGAATGGCAATCATCGACGCCATTGCCGCGCTAAGAGTTGAGGACTTCCGCGCGTCAGACGGCGCTTTTGCTGAACTCCCTCTTCGCAATCTTAGCGATGATGCAATAGACGACCAAATCGTCATAACCGAAGATCACTTGGTAATGGTACACAACATCGTCGTCCTCGACGCCGCCGTGGATACAGCGGCCGATTTAGACCCCATGCCCACCACCCGCGATGACAGCGAGCCGGGCAACGGTGGTGGCAATGGTGGCGACAGCGGCGGTGGCGGCGGTAGTGTCAGCTGGCTGATGCTGTTGGGCCTGCTGGGTGCGGGCCTCGCGCGCCGCGTTGGCCGCCAGCGTTAATTTTGCGAACACCCTGTGGTGCTCGGCGGGCTTAATTATATTGAGTCAGCCGAGCAATAAGGGCAGCAACGACAACATAGCGATGGCCGCAACGGCCAGCAACGCGCCTATAACCACCAGAGGCCTTTGGCGCAATTGGCTGGCAAAGGTAGGCGCTGTGCCCTCGGCCAAGCGGCGCTCAAAGTCGGCGCGAGACTCTTTGCTAAACTCGTACTGAAACTCGCCGGCCAGCTGCCGCGCTTTGGCTGCATCCTCATCGTGGGTCAACCACAAACCGTCTACCCCTAGGCGCCAGCGCCCGGCATCGGTGGTGTAGCACACGATTCCCTGCTTTTGTAACAGCTCCATAAGCCCGTCGACTTCTTCGGCGCTGGCGCCGGTGGTACGCATTAATAACTTTGGCAAAGTGCACCTTTTAGTTTGACGTTAGCGCCTAGCAAGGCAGTTGAAAAAACTATCTGCGTGGCCACTGCGGCGTTGAAATCGGGCTCAAAGTGCTCATTTATAACCCATAAACTCCGCTTTTTCGCCCAATTCCGCCTTGCATTGACTGCCTCGAAAACATTTTTCAACAGCCTACTAGCTTAACGACTCTAACGATTTAATTTCTGAGTGTAACTCGGGCGCCACGAGCGATTTTTGCTGGGAGCGTTTGTCCAGCAAGACAATGCGCCCCACGCCAGTCGCGGCTACCTCACCTAATTCCTCGCTATAAATTTCATACTCTTGCGAGAAGCCGTGTTCGTGCACCTCGGTAATGGTACAACCCACAATCAAGTGGTCCGGGTAGCGCAGCGGCCGGCGGTAGCGGCAGGCCGTCTCGGCCAGCACGGGTATAATCTGGCCGGTATCAAACACGCCTTTGTGGCTCATGCGGCGCATATAGGCGATGCGGGCCGACTCGAAATAGCGTAAATACACCGTGTTATTAACATGGCCAAAGGCGTCCATTTCGCCCCACTGCACATCGATTTCAACCGTTACCGGAAAACTGCGTAAAAAATCCTCGCGATCAATCACAAATAGCTCCTTTTTGGCTTTGCCTGGCGTGGTGCCTTTCGCCATTTTAGACGCTATCGGCTATGATGAGTAGCCAAGAGAGCCTCTATCACCGCACACTCCAAGGATGTTTTATGCACGACTCAGCCATGGCAATTGCCATTATCGGAATTGCCGCGCTCGCCTGCCAGTGGGGCGCCTGGAAAGCCCGCCTGCCCGCCATTTTGTTTTTGCTGATTGCCGGGTTAATTTTGGGGCCGGGCCTCGGCTGGATAAACCCCGACGAGATTTTTGGCGAGCTGCTGTTTCCGCTGGTATCGCTTGCGGTAGCGGTGATTCTGTTTGAGGGTAGCTTAACGCTTAACTTTCAGGAGTTAGGCAGTACCAGCAAGGTCGTTAGGCGCATGATTACGGTGGCCGCCCCGGTGACCTGGCTTATTGTGGCTATCACGGCACACTTGCTGTTTGATTTAAGCTGGCAGCTGTCGATATTATTTGGCGCCTTAATGGTTGTCACCGGCCCCACCGTTGTTACCCCCCTGCTGCGCACTGTGCGCCCCTCCGAAAAGGTGGCCAATATTCTGCGCTGGGAGGGCATTATCATCGACCCCATCGGCGCCTTGCTGGTGGTAGTGGTATACGAGTTTATTGTGACCCAAAGCGCAGGTGCCGCGTTTAGCCAGAGCCTGCTTTTGTTTTTAGAAATTATTGTGGTGGGCCTCGCCGTGGGCGCCGCCGCCGGTTTTGCGCTGGGCAAAATTTTAGTGCGCCGCCGCTTGCCGGAGTACCTACAAAACCTGGCTACACTCAGCATTCTGTTTATGGTGTTTACCTTTTGCAATCACCTGGCGCACGAGTCGGGCCTTTTAGGGGTAACCGTGATGGGGATGTGGCTGGGCAATATGCGCGGTGTGCATATTCACAACATCCTCAACTTTAAAGAAAACCTCACCATATTATTTATCTCTGGGTTGTTTATTATCCTGGCGGCGCGTTTACCCATGGCGCAGCTTATCGGGATTTTTACGCTATCGTACCTGTTGTTATTACTGGTGATTCAGTTTGTCGCCCGGCCTATTTCTGTGGCTCTGGCCACCCTCGGCTCCGAGATCAAAATCCGCGAGCGGGTACTGCTGGGCTGGATTGCCCCGCGCGGTATCGTGGCCGCGGCGGTATCGGCACTGTTTGCTCTGCGCCTGGACGAGAGCGGTGTGGCCGGTGCTGACTTGCTGGTGCCCCTCACCTTTGCGGTTATTTTGGGCACGGTAGTGTTTCAAAGCGCCACCTCGCGGCCTTTGGCCAAGCTGATGGGCATTGTCGAGCCCGACCCACGGGGGGTGCTGATTCAGGGTGCCAACCAAGTGGCGCGCCGCATTGGTGAGGCGCTGCAACAGCAGGATTTACCGGTACTGGTGTGCGACTCCAACTGGGATAATATTCGCCTGGCCCGCATGGCGGGGCTTAAAACGTTTTATGGCAATCCGGTGTCAGAGTTTGCTACTCAACGGTTAGAGTTAACCGGTATTGGCAACCTGATTGCACTATCGCCACTGCGCGAGTTGAATGTGATTGCCGGTATGCATTTTCGCAGTGAATTTGGCGATACCCACATCTTCTCTATTCGTACCAACGCCGACAGTAACAAAGCCGAAAAACACCAAGTGGCCTCTACGTTAAAAGGCGCCCCGCTGTTTAGCGAAGATCTTACCTACGCTAAGCTTGCCAGCTTAATTGGCAGTGGCGCCGAGATTCGGGCCACCCGCCTGACCGATGAATTCACGATGGAAGACTTTCGCCGTCAGGGTGGCTCGCAGCTGCTGTTTGCCATCACCGATAAAGGCAAGCTTAAACCTTTTATCGCCGGTGAAACCCTTGAGCCTGGCAAAGGCTGGGTACTGCTAAGCTTGATACGCGAACCGAAACCTAAAATTCGGGAAAACACTCAGGAGTCGCCCGATATTCCGTCATAAGAAAGTGCTATAGGCTTTTAGGGCGCGTTACATCGACTATACTGTTTGCACCATTATTAACCTGACATTACCACGAAGGGTTGCCGATGTTACCTATGCTTAAACCTATTTGACCAGGCGGGAGCCAAAGAATATATTGACGCGCTGGGCGGCAAAAATATCGTCGGGCTGGCAAGCTCGACCGGAGCATGCTTTTTTAACGCCCTGAGCGGCTTGCCCTTCGGCGCGCACTAACTCTATCACTTTCACTTCGCCATCAGTGCTTTAGGGCTTAATTTTCTGAGCAGTCCATCACTTACCCCAGTGCCGGGGTGTTAAAGATTATTTGCTTGCAGGTTTTTAATGTGCTCAATCATTTGCGTTATTTGCGTGTTGCCCGGTACTAACTCGGCAAGTTTTTCGGCGTAAAACAGTGCTTCGTCATACTGCTTAGCGCCAAGGTGCAACTGAGACATACTATAGCTAATATCCGGGTTGTTGGGTGTTAGCTCATAGGCGCGGCGAAACTGCAGCAAGGCTTGCTGATAGCGTTGCCGATCTTGCAAGAGCAGTGCATAGGTATAAATAAAATTGGCATTGCTGGCTTCATACCTGGCGGCATCGTGCAAGTAGCCTATTGCCTGATCTTTTTTGCCCTGTCGCACCAAGCTCATGGCAAAGGCATAGTGCACTGGTGATGCCTCAGCGTCTATCGCCAGTGCCTGTTTCAATATGCTCTGCACCCGCGCCTCGTCACCGCGCACGCGATAAATATCAGCCAAATTAATATAAGCGGGAATAAACACCGGCTCTATATCAATTGCCGTGCGGTAGTGGTTCTCGGCGTTTTTGATCATCCCCAGCTCTTGCGCTAAATTGCCCAAGTTGGTGTGAGAAAAGCCCCGATCCGCCTGATAGGTTTGCACCTCGCGGTATTCATCTAACACCGCTTTTAAACGTTTTTCATCCGCCTCGCTCAAGGCCGATTCGGGCGGTTGGGTAAGCATGCCGGTTAGGGTACGCGCGGCCTCTATGCGAATAGGTTGATGCGCATCATCCAGCAAACTGTTTAACATCCGCCAGCGGTTGGTGACAGGGTACGCCGCTGAGGCGGTGATGGCCGCCTGGCGTTTTATCGGGTCTTCATCGCGCACCGCGCGCACAATAGCGACCACTGCGTTTTGCCCAGGGGTTTGCGCAAGCCGCGCTATGGCAGAGGCACGCACTATATCGGGGTAGCTAACATTCTGGGCAATACGGGTTAGCTTGGCGTCGGCGTTGGGCTCTTGGGTGTCGGCGGCATAAAACGCGCGGGCAAAGTGCTCTGCCCCCAGCCGGTTGCTGTCGGGGTGCCAGGTTTTAATGTGTTGTTCGGCCCACTCGGGTGACTGATCTTGGTGGCAACCGGTGCAGGCATTAGGTGCACCGGTTTGCCGGGTTAAATCCGGCCGAGGTACGTTAAAGCTATGATCGCGCCGGGCATCCACCTGCATATACAACGTCGCGGGCATGTGACAATCCACGCAATAACTGCCAGTAGTGTCTTGCTTGTGCCCGTGATGCGCCTTGGTGTCAAACGTCTCGCTGCTGTGGCACTGAGTACAGGTTTGATTTTTAGGTAATTTTAACTCGCCCGAGTGCGGGTTGTGACAATTGCTACAGGTTACGCCGGCGGCGTGCATTTTGCTTTGTAAAAACGAGCCCCAGACGTAGTCTTCTTCGAAGATCTGGCCGTCCACATGATACAGCTCGGGCGTTAGCAGCGACGGGTTGTAGTGCTTAAAAAACTCGTGGGGAGCGCCGCGGTCGCCGGTTTGCGAGCGGCGCGAGTGACAGCTGGCACACACCTCAATTTGTTTGCTCGGTTTTATCGCGGCAATGCTTTGCATGATGCCTTTGTCGTCTTCGCGAAACAGCGGTGTTTTAGCGCCTATGTAATGGGGGTAACCTTTAGCCACGATGCCTTTATCGCCTTTTGCCCATTTTAAATGCTGCCCGGCGCTACCGTGGCAGGCCGCGCAACTGACATTAATCGCATCGTAACTCGACTGATAGGTCTTGCTCGGTAAGTCAAAGCCTTTAACAAAGTTGGTCGAGTGGCAGTCGGCACACATCTGGTTCCAGTTTTGCCCCATTTGCGACCAGTGAAACTCGTCGTGAGGTTGTTGCTCGGGGTGGAGCACAAACCAACGCTGGCCGCCCTCACTTTGCGCCCGTGCATCCCACGCAAACGGAAAAAACTGCAGCTTACCCGGCGCTATCTCAAACATGTATTGCTGTAGCGGCTCATAACCAAAAAAATACTCTACGGCGTATTGGGTAAGCTTGCCCTCAAGGTTGGGCATCTCGATGAATAGCTGGTTATTGGCACGATAAAAACGCGCCTGCTGGCCCTGATAACCGATACTTTGGCCGTCAAAGTTACCTTGCACCGTTGCCGCTGTTGCCTCGCCCATGGCGTGGTAATGGTGGGATTTTTGCCAATCTTTAACCGCTTGCTCATGGCAGTTAACACAAGAGGATTCGCCGGCTAAAGCTGGCACACACAATAGACCTAACAATAGCAATAGCAATAGCAATAGCGATCCCGTTCCGAACACGCTAAGCGGCTGCTCTTGACGTTCCAGCGTTGTTCTTATTCTGTACCACAATCCCCGGTCGTCTCCTGCCACGAACACCTCACTCCACTGTAATTATCCGCTCTACACCGGCGAATATTAATACTATTTACATCTCGGTCATGCCACTTTCAATATTTTACAGCAATCAACCAAGCTACAGGCAATCCATGTTCACAGGTGCCAAACGGTTTGGTGTTGCATGACCGTCCAATTTGGTAAAACCATTTAACCACCGTACACTGACAGAATTGGAAAATCCATTTCGCCATCCTGAAGGGCGGTATCAACACGACAATACGCGAAGCTCCAGTCGGGCCCCTGACCATCAACTTGCGTGCCTATCCGTACCCAAAAGGCGCCCCCGGGTCAGAGACGTACCTCAAATGGTATGCAAAAAGCACCATGTCGCTGTTTGTTTCTTTGTAACAAAAGGCTATGGAGGCCTTAAAAAATATTTCCGAGTACCCCCGCCCAGAAAGGCTCTAGCTTGAACATGAGCAACATCAGCTACAAAACCTTCGAGCAAAAAGAAGCGATGGACAAGCTGAATTCGTTGGATGCCCTGGTACCACGTAACTAACATCTAATGCCGTAGTACTAAAAAGGCCGCTTACACTCCGTAAGCGGCCTTTTTTATGTGCCTAAACGGCTTTTTTCATCCGCCGTGCTTTACCCCTGCGCGGCGCGCTAAAGGTGTCATTATCAGTGGTGTGGTAATCTGGCCCTTCCGGCTCTACCCCACCCGTTAAATACGCGGCAATCGCCTGCTGTAATGGCCCGGTGCCACCGGGCAAGCCCTGATTGCCAAACAAGCGGTTAAACTCCAATAAGTACGGGTGATCGCCCACCATGGCCACATCAAAACCGGCGTGATCTACCCCCAGCGTTCGCGCAACACTCAGCGCAAGCTCTACCGCCTGATAGGGTACCGGGGAGTGATCGACAATCCCGCCGCGCGCCACGTTGTTGTAAAAGCCTTGCTCGGCCTGCAAGCGCCAATAGGCGGCCACCAACTTGCCGCCCACCACAATCACGCGAATATCCCGCACGATGGGCAGGTACTCTTGCACATACAGAATATCGGTTAACCTGCGGTAGCGCTCAAAATCCGCCCGATCATTCACCAACCAGACGCCCTCGCCCATGGATGCCTTGGGCAACTTCACCACAAAGGGCAAGATCATGGTGTCCCACAGGCGCTCGGCCTCTGTGTCTGTATTGGCCGCAATCAAAGTCCAGGGCGTATGGCGCGGGGCCACAGCCTGAAACGCGCGGGTCATTTCGATTTTATCGTGGCCAATTAAATAGCTGGATAAACTGGGGAAAATGCGGCACCCCAAACCAAACACCAACGCGTTCACCTGCCAGTATTCCGGAAACAATACCCACGGCGCCTCTTGCAGGGCCTGCTGGTGCTGCAAATACGACTCTGGCTTTAACACGGTGACGCCCTCTAACCCTAGCGTCCGAAACACATTAAACGAGATCATGCTCACAAAACGACCACCTAAAAAAGGCGGATAATCCGGTGTTTTTAGGTTTCGCGCAACTAATTTCTTATACAACCTGACATTATTTGCCAGCCCTACCCGGCATTCGCTATGCTGGCTACGCTAATAGCTACCCTAATTCGGCTGGGGCCCAGCCCCATCAGCAAGAGCACCCGCAATGAGCGAAAGCGACCATAAGATTCACCCTGTACCAATCGCCAAAAAAATTGAAAATGGCCTGCGCACGCTGGATCGTTGGCTGTGGCAGGTAGAGACCGCTCACCGCTCCAAACTGCATCAAAAGTTTTGGCATTTATCACGGGTTATCGTCGCCGTCGTGCGCGATTTGGTGCGCGGCGATATTACCTTGCACGCCATGAGTCTGGTCTACACCACCTTGCTCTCGCTGGTGCCGTTTTTGGCCCTGAGCTTTTCTGTGCTCAAAGGCTTTGGGGTGCACAATCAACTGGAGCCGATTCTCGATCACATGCTGGCGGCGCCACTGGGTGACCGCGGGCCTGTAGTGGTCGAGAATATTTTAAACTTTGTGGACAACATTAAAGTCGGCGTACTGGGCTCGGTGGGGCTTGGGGTATTAATTTATACGGTTATTTCTCTGATTCAAAAGATCGAGCGCTCGTTTAACGAGATTTGGCGGGTGAGCGAGAGCCGCTCGCTGGCGCAGCGCTTTAGCAGTTATCTAAGCGTCATCATGATTGGCCCTCTGCTGCTATTTTCGGCCATGGGTGCCACAGCGGCGCTCATTAACAGCGAGGCCATGCAACACCTGATTGAGTTTGCCCCGCTAGGCTGGCTGTATGGCTTTTTATCCAGCGCCATGCCCTACTTGATTATTATCGGGCTATTCACCTTCCTGTATACCTTTATTCCCAACACCCGGGTCAAGCTGCCACACGCCTTCTTAGGGGGTGTGGTGGCCGGTGTTATCTGGCAAACCACCATTTTTGGCTTTACCCTGTTTGTCTCATCATCCAGCAACTACACCGCCATTTACTCGGGCTTTGCCGTGGGTATTTTACTGCTGATTTGGCTGTATTTAGCCTGGCTGATTTTATTGGTCGGGGCCGCGGTTGCGTTTTACTCGCAGCATGCGCAGCAAATCACCCGCTCGCGTATCAACCGGCCGTCGGCCCGTATTGATGAGCTCACCGGGCTGGCCATCATGCACAGAGTGGCCAGCAACTTTGATAGCAACGAGGGCGGCACCTCGATTGCCAAAATGGAATCAAACCTATCGGTGGGGCCGGAAGAGATTCAGCGCATGATTCACAAAATGCTCAAACACGACCTGCTGATGATCTCGGGGGCCGACGCCAACCGTTTAATGCCCGCCCGCTCGCTCGATCAAATCACCCTGCGCGAGGTGTATCAGGTGCTGCGCCGCCATGAAAGTGATATGCCCTCATCGCTACTGAGCAACGCCCCCATCAACACACTCGAAACGCGCATCGAAGCGGCGCTTTACGCCGAGCTGGGTGAGCAGACGGTGGCCGACTGGGTGCGAGCCACCGCCGAGCACCCGCTTATTTCACCGGATGCAAACGGGTAAACAGCTTTTTGGCAATGGCGGTGTTGTCTTGATACCCAGCGAACTGCTCGGCATCTACGCCGGCGGCAAGCACAGGAACATCACCGCCAGTGTGGCCACTGGTGGTCCACCCGGTGTAACTGGCCTTATCAATCACCGCCAGTAACGCCGCTCGCAGTTGGGTTTTGGCGTTGTTTTTATCCGCAGTAGTCTCGGCCCCGTGCAGGGCGTGAACCAGCGGCCCAATTGCCGTTTGTTGCTCGGGCGCAAGCTCAATGGCCGTCAATTCAAGCCACTTTGCCGGCCACGCGCTGCCAGCCTCTTGCAGCTTGCGCACCAGCTCATTTGCCGATGCTTTAACCCCGCGTACAACGGAGGCGCGCCACTCGTACACACCGTCGGCGCCCATGCTCAAACCGCCCGTACTGTGATCAGCCGTAGCCACCATCACGGTTTGCTGGTGGGCCGCAACGTAATGGGCCAGCACCTGTAGCGCCTGTTCCGCGTCGCGCATTTCGGCCATGGCACAGGCGATATCATTGGCGTGGCCGCACCAGTCAATTTCACTGGCCTCCACCAACAAGAAGAAAGGTTTGTCCTCAGGCAACAGCGCCAATGCTTTCGCCGTCATAACCGCCAGGCGGTTAGCCGGTGGCTCATCGATAGCAAACGGCAAGCCTTTGGGAGCCAATAACGCCAGTGCCGGTGCGCGCTCGATACTCTCTAACCCGGCAAATGTATCGGCGTACTGGTAACCCAGCGCGGTAAATTCCTCGACTAAGTCGCGGTTATCGCGCTTAAAATACTGTTGTCCGCCACCAATGAGAACATCGACCCAGGGCTTACCCGCAATTCGGTTATCGAGGTATTGATCGGCAATTTCATCGTACTTTTGACGGCTATCCACATGAGCGGCAAAACTGGCCGGCGTCGCATGGTTGATTTGGCTGGTAGATACCATTGCCGTGCTGTAGCCGTACTGTTTGGCGCGCTCCAGCAAGGTCTCGACGGGCTCTTTATCCGGGTCGACACCAATAGCACCATTGTAGCTTTTGACCCCCGCCGACAGCGCCGTTGCCCCTGCGGCCGAGTCGGTCACCAGCTCGTGACCGTGTGGGTGGGTAGCCGCAGATCCGATCAGATACCGATCGAATAAAGTCTCCTCGATCTGCTCAGTGTCCGGGTCATCGGCGAAGTGGCGGTACGCTGTGAGGTACTCCATCCCCATGCCATCGCCAATAAAATAGATCACAGATTGAGGCTCGGCCTGAGCCGCAGCCGCACTACCCGCCTGGGTTATTAAACACAAGGCCATCACGGCCAACGCTTGTTGCATAGGGACTCCACACTCGCTGTTGTTCACAGGTTTCAGATCGGGGTAATTGCGCCCTCTCACGATGGGACGTATAGTGCCAGATAATGATAAAAAAATAATGACAGCTGCCCATGTCTAGTATGCACGAGTTAACACCTGAATTATCAGCCAGCCCAACAGCCCGCATCGAGTGCCGTTATATAGGCGTTGAGCAGTACCCACTGCTGATTGTTGATGATTTTTTAAACAGTCCTGAATGGCTTGTCGAGCAGGCGAGTCAGGCGGACTTCGCCCCAAACCAAGGCCTGTTTCCAGGCCACCGCGCAGCCGCGCCCAGCGCTTATACCGATGCCCTGGAACGCGCCTTGCCGCCGTTATTGGCCGATGTGTTTGGCACCCGCCCGGGCGATATCAACCGCGTCGAGTCGAGCTTCTCTTTAGTTACTCAAGCCCCCGAGTCACTAAAACCCTTGCAACGTATTCCGCACTTTGACTCGCGCAACCCGCGAGAGCTGGCCAGCATTTATTTTTTGTGTAACCGCTTAGATGCACGCTACGGCGGCACCGGGTTTTACCGCCACCGCCGCACGGGGTTTGAATCTGTCACCGATGATCGTTTTAATCCCTATGTGGCGGCTCTGGAGCAAGATGCGCAACAAACGGGGTTGCCCGCCGCCGACTATATTCGCAGCGATACCGCCGCTTTTGAAAAAATCGCCGAAGTTTCGGCGCGATACAACCGGCTGGTGATATACCCCTGCACGGTATTGCACTCGGGTATTATCGATGCCAGCTTTGACTTCTCTCGCACCCCCGCCCAGGCGCGTCTGTCAATTAACAGTTTTTTAGTCAATCATTAATGGTTATGTAAGAGGTACCCGGCGACTATATCGCCCGTACAACGCATGCAATAAACACAATAACAGGAGTCTTCACATGAGTTTTTCATCCAAAGAGGCCGCCCGGGCTTATTGGCGTGCCAATATCCGCTGGCTACTGAGCTTGCTGTCCATTTGGTTTATCGTCTCGTACGGGGCGGGTATTTTATTTGTCGATCAGCTCAACAACATCCGTCTCGGTGGTTTTAAGTTGGGCTTTTGGTTTGCCCAGCAGGGGTCTATTTACACCTTTGTTATTCTGATTTTTGTCTACGTTCGCGTGATGAATCAGCTTGATAAAAAATTCGGCGTAGAGGAAGAGTAAGCCATGGATGTTCAAGTACTCACATTTATTATTGTCGGCATTACCTTCGCACTGTATATCGGTATTGCTATTTGGGCCCGCGCCGCCAGCACCCAAGAGTTTTACGTCGCGGGCGGCCATGTACCACCGTTAGCGAACGGCATGGCGACCGCCGCCGACTGGATGAGCGCCGCCTCGTTTATCTCTATGGCGGGGCTTATTTCGTTTATCGGCTACGACGGCAGTGTTTACCTTATGGGCTGGACCGGCGGCTACGTTTTACTGGCATTGTGCCTGGCGCCCTACTTGCGCAAGTTTGGTAAATTTACGGTGCCCGACTTTATTGGCGATCGCTACTACTCACAAACCGCGCGCACGGTTGCCGTCATTTGTGCCATTTTTGTCTCGTTTACCTATGTTGCCGGGCAAATGCGCGGCGTGGGCGTGGTGTTCTCACGCTTTTTAGAGGTGGATATTACCCTTGGCATTATTATCGGTATGGGTATCGTGTTTTTTTACGCCGTACTTGGCGGCATGAAGGGCATCACCTACACCCAGGTGGCGCAGTATTGCGTGCTTATTTTTGCCTTTATGGTGCCGGCGATCTTTTTAAGCTTAATGATGACCGGCTCGCCTATCCCACAAATTGGCATGGGCTCTACCATGGCCGATGACCCGTCGGTATTTTTACTCGATAAGCTCGACGGGCTTAGTGAATCGCTGGGTTTTAACGCCTACACCGAAGGTAAAAAGTCCACCATCGACATGTTTTGTATTACCGCGGCGCTGATGGTGGGCACCGCCGGTTTACCCCACGTGATTGTGCGCTTTTTTACCGTACCCAAAGTGCGTGATGCGCGCAAAAGCGCCGGCTGGGCGCTGATCTTTATCGCTATTTTGTACACCACGGCACCGGCTATTGCGGTGTTTGCCCGCGTTAATATGATCGATACCATTAACGGCCCCGAGGCTCAGGGCGTCGCCGCCGCCGAAGCACCGGGCTGGATCGACAGCTGGGAAACCACAGGCCTGGTGGCCTGGGAAGATAAAAACCAGGACGGCCGCCTGTTTTACAGTGGCGATGAGCGCAACGAGATGACCATCGACCGCGACATTATGGTGCTGGCTACCCCCGAGATCGCCCGCCTACCGGCGTGGGTAATTGCGTTAATCGCCGCCGGCGGTTTAGCGGCCGCATTGTCCACCGCTGCGGGTTTATTGCTGGTGATATCAACATCTGTCTCCCATGACTTGCTCAAACGAAACCTTATGCCCAACATCAGCGAGAAACAAGAGCTGCTATTTGCCCGAATAGCGGCAGCCGTGGCTATCTGCGTGGCGGGCTATTTGGGGGTTCATCCGCCGGGGTTTGTCGCCGAGGTAGTGGCATTTGCCTTTGGCTTAGCGGCGGCAAGTTTCTTTCCGGCCATTATTATGGGTATTTTCTTTAAATCGATGAACCGTGAAGGCGCCATTGCCGGTATGATTTGCGGCCTCTTATTTACCACGGTTTATATTCTGGTGTTTAAAGGGATTATTATGGAGCCGTTACTACCCAACACAAAAGAGTACTGGTTACTGGGTATCTCGCCCGAAGGTATCGGCACCATCGGCATGGTTATTAATGTGATTGTCGCGGTAACCGTGTGGAAATTTACACCGCCGGCGCCGGACGAGGTACAAGAGCTGGTCGAATCGATTCGCTACCCACAAAAAATTCAGGCCTAACCCAGGCCTGTGACAGTGACAAATGTCACCCGCAATGGGTGACATTGCTCAGTAGTTACTCACACCAATGAGCGGCACAATAGCTCCTGACACAAACACTCAGGAGCTTTCCCATGGCTATGGCCTTACTCGATTATTTCTCGGCCACACTTGTGTGCAGCTATGATGCGCTGTGCAATATAGCGCCGTGGCTCGGGCAATGGGCTAAAGTCACCCTGAGCGCCAATTGGCTAACGCTGGCGGTTGCCGGCTATCTGCTTAACCATTACTGAGGCCAGTTATGAACAACGTCGACTGCACGGCGGAAAACGCCGACAACAGCCCTCATTACTTTAGTAACGATCGGCTGTACTACCTCTGGTTAATTTTTAGTGCTTATTACTTTATTCCTATTTTCGCCATGCCATTAACGGGTTGGAAGTTGGTGCTGTCTCTGCTTGGCTACGGAGCTTTTGTTGCCACCTACATCAGCCTGCGTTTTACCCCACAAAAGTACTGGCCCTTTGCCATCGCGCTCATCATTGCGATCGCCACCGCCAGCTCTTTTGTAACGCCGGGCGCCTCTAACTTTTTTATGTACACCGGCTTTTTTCTCGGCGTTATGTTGCCGCTGGGCTATTTTATCGGGGCCATTGCGCTAATCGTGGCAGGCACCTACTGGCTGGGTGAAGCACTGGGTTACCCCTTTTTGTTTTTTAGTTTGTACATTTTAATTGGCGCACCCACTATCGGCATGATCGGTGTGGTGAAGCGGCTCAGAGTCCACAGCGTGCGACGGGAGCAACAGTCCCTGGAGGAGATACGCTCGCTGGCGCAGTCGCTCGAGCGCGAGCGCATCGCCCGGGACTTACACGACGTTATCGGCCATACGTTGTCCACTATCGCCCTTAAAGCCGAGCTGGCGCAAAAATTACTCGATCGAGACCAGGCCGGGCCCGCCGCGGCTGAGCTCAGCCAGTTGCAACTGATCACGCGCGATGGTTTGCGTCAGGTGCGCGAAACCATCAGCGGCGTACACCGCACCAGTCTCGCCGGGGAGCTGGAGAATTTATCCCTACTAATGAGCGAGCAGGACATTCACTTTTTGCAACAGGGCGAGCCGCCGCGACTTTCGCCAAAAGCCGACGCGACTCTGGCGCTGGTAGTCAAAGAGCTAACCACCAACTTGTTGCGCCACAGCAACGCCCGGCAGTGCACGCTGAGCTTTGCGCACGACGGCGACGGCCACCAGATCACATTAGAAGACGATGGCGAGGTAACAGAGTTTACCGAGGGCAATGGTTTACGCGGTATTCGCCAGCGCCTGAGTGAGCTGGGAGGTCAAGTGTGTATCTCGACCGGGCCCGGGTTTCGCGCTCAGATGAGCGTTCCGGGCCAACCAACCACAGCGGAGAACACGGTATGAATATACTACTGGCCGAGGATCAGACGATGCTACGCGGTGCACTGGCAACACTGTTAGAGCTAGAGCCGGGGTTTAGCGTCACGGCGGTAAGCGACGGTTTAAAAGCTCAGGCACTTTTACAGGAGCAGTCTTTTGATTTGCTACTGACTGACATAGAAATGCCAGGCTTAACCGGGCTGGAGCTCATCGCCTGGCTGCGCGAGCAAAACAACCCATTGGCCAGCATTATTATCACAACCTTTAATCGGGCAGGTTTTATTCGCCGCGCACTGGCGCTTAATGTCGGGGGCTTTCTGTTAAAAGACGCCCCGTCCGATCAGTTGGTCGATGCGATTTATCGGGTGCACCGCGGCGAGCGGGTGATCGACAATGATTTGGCCATTCAGGCACTGGGAGACCGGGACCCGCTCACAGATAAAGAGCGCCGTGCGCTGCGCCTAGCCCACGAAGGTTTAAGTACAGCGCAAATCGCCCAGCAGTTATGTTTATCAGAAGGCACGATTCGCAACTACCTATCTGAAGCCATCAGTAAACTCGGTGCCGGCAACCGGGTGGATGCCGCGCGAATTGCACGGCACAAAGGCTGGCTATAACACCCGTTAACGCACCGACACCTGAAACGAGCCCACCAACTGATGCAGGGTAACCGCTGTGTTTTGCAAGCGGTCCGAGCTACCGCGCAACACCCGGTACACCTGGTTCATGGCATCGCTGGAGTCGGCCACCTCGCGCACGCGATCACCGCTTTGACGGCTGGTTTGCTCAATGTGCTGAATCGCATCAAACATTTGCGCCACAATCTCATGCAACTCGGCATTATCGGTAGAGGACTCTTCAGCCAAACGCAGGCCGCGGTCGACCTCCTCCACGCTGGACTCCATATAAGTTGCCGCCTTTTGCGATTCCGATTGAATCGACAGGATTTTTGCACTGATATCTTCGGCCACTTGCGCGGTGCGACCGGCCAAGGAGCGCACCTCTTCGGCCACCACCGAAAAGCCCCGGCCGTGCTCGCCGGCACGAGCCGCCTCGATCGCAGCGTTAAGTGCCAACAGGTTGGTCTGCTCGGTAATTCCGCCAATCATGCTAACCATGCCGGCAATATCAGAGGTTTGGTCATTTAGCCGATGAATGGTTTCGGCCGAGCGCTCTACCACATCGCGGATCGATTGCGTGCCGGTTTGCACTTGCGACAATTGCGCGCGCGCCTGCTTAACCACCTCGTCCATGGTGGTTTTCATTTGGTTCGCCGTCATGCTGGCATTGCTGATCTCGCTAATCTGATCCTCCACCAGAGCGAGCATTTGCTCGACCGAACTGGACACCGTTTGCGAGGTGTCGCGCGCCTGCTCGTTGCGCGTCAGCATCTGATCACTGTTGCTTTTAACATCGTTGGCCGCGCCAATCACCTCACCGACAATGTTATCGAGGTTGTCGATAAAGCTGTTGGTCCAACGCCCCAAATCACCGGTCTCATCGGGCGCTAGTTTGCGGGTATCCAGGCGCTGACGCAGGTTGCCGCCGCCCTCGGCAATAGCGTGAATCATCTCTGTCATTTTGCCCACCCGGCGCGCCAAACGACGCGGCCCGCGCTGACGAAACACCAGCGCACTCACGGCCAGCAACCCGGCGGTAGCGAGATTAACGCCCCACAGCGGCAGCTCGGTAAAGCTGTGCAACAAGCCATTGCCGGCAAACGCACAGAGCACCGTCAACAGGTACTGGCGCATTAAGGTGTAAGTCACCGAGCGAAAGCGGTAGACCTCCTCCAGGTCACCTTCACACATCATGCCCCAACGATCGGGCGAGCCTTTTAACGAAAAGGTCACCCCTTTGCCAATAACCGGGATGTGCCGGTAATCGGAATAGCCGGGGTAAGTCACAAATAAATTGCTGCCATTTTTAATGGTTTCGCGCACGCCCGGGTGCAGCTGCCCGGTAGCCGGATCGGTAAAGCGAATCTCAAATTCGGTGTGCTCGCGTACTCTTACCGCCCCCCAATTGGTGTGAATGCCCGATTTTAAATTCTCACCGTGGGAGAAAGTGCTGTCCTCAAAGCGCGAGCGTGACAGAGCCGTGCCCGCCGCGATTGAGCGGTCAAATTTGGACTCGACCATAAACAGGTAGTTGTCACCCGACTCGGTAAAGATGTGGCCCGCTTCGCGCTGAATTAAATCGCTTAGTACGTCATTGGGGTAGCGGGCGCACAAACTGCCGGGGCTGCCGTCCGCCAGAACCACCGGTAGATAAAACATCAAAGTCACCGCATCGTGAAACTTTGAGCTGGAGGGGCCCACCTTCTCGGTGAGCTTATCAATGTAGGGGCCGTGCAAAAACGGCTCGGCAAGGCCTGCCGCCACGGCTTTAGCATCCAGATCCCGCAGCCCTTTGTGCGGGCTGTAAGTGGACTCAACAATCTGCCCGGTGGAGTCGATTAAAAACAGCTCCGAGCAATCTTTCATTCGCTGATGCTGGCGCGGCAGCAGCGTGTCCTGCTGCACATCATCACCACTCAAGCGTGCCGCTACGCTTTCCAGATGGCGCCACTGGGACTCTACCCACTGGTGCATTAAGCGAATTCGGGTATTGGCGATACTCTCAAAGGCCTGCTCCATCAATGCGTAACGGTTGCGGTTAACCCAACAGGACCAACGCAGAGACAACTTACCATTGGCGCCAAACCAATCTAACCAGTGCCGTTCCGATCCAGACAAATGCATTTGTTGACTTTTTAAGCTCATGGCGAACTTCCTTTTTTAAAAAGACCCTTCTGTTGAGGGCTGCTAGCAATAATTGATGGGAGGGTCTTTGTCCGACTCGTGACGGGCACCAGAGGCAGACAAAAAATCTGATCCCGGTGCGCTTGCACCGATCAGACGTTAACTCAGGGGGAATAGCAGAAATCAGGCCAAGTAAGTCGCATTATTCAACGCAGCGGTAATGCGGGCTAGCCGCGCCAGCGGCACCTCTTATTGCACCAACAAGGGGCAAGGCACCACAAAAGTGCATAGCAATTGATAGCATTAACGCGGCGCCCGACGGGCGCCGCCTAAAGGGGGGTTGGCCGCGGGGCCAATAACGTTAGCGAGAAAACACCACGGTTTTACTGCCGTTTAACAGTACCCGGTGTTCGGCGTGCCAGCGCACTGCGCGATTAAGCACCACAGCTTCAATATCGCGGCCAATTTCGGCCATGGCCTCGGGGGAGTTAACGTGAGAAACACGCTCGACGGCCTGCTCAATAATTGGGCCTTCATCTAAATCGGCGGTAACAAAGTGCGCGGTAGCGCCAATCAATTTAACCCCGCGATCGTAGGCTTGGTGGTAGGGCTTGGCGCCTTTGAAACCGGGCAAAAAGGAGTGGTGAATGTTGATGGCGCGGCCTTGCAGCTTGCGGCACAAGTCATCGGATAAGATTTGCATGTAACGCGCCAGCACTAAACAATCCGCCTGGCGATCTTGCATCAGCTGCCACAGGGCCGCCTCTTGCTGAGGTTTGGTCTCGGCGGTAATAGGCAAGTGAACAAACGGTAAGTCGTACCACTGTGTCAGTGGCCGCATAACTTCATGGTTGGAAACCACACCGACAATATCAATCGGCAATGAGCCGTTCTTCCAGCTGTTGAGTAAGCTGTTTAAACAGTGACCCCACTGCGACACCGCAATCAGCACCTTGGGTTTGCAAGCGGTATCACTGATTTGCCAATCCATTTGGTACTGCTCGGCAACCGGGGTAAAGAGCCCGTTAATATCGTCCAGACTGACCCCTTCAGGGCAATCAAACACGGTGCGCATAAAAAAGCGACGCCGGTCGGTGTCTTCAAATTGCGACGACTCGGTAATATTGTAACCGCGCTCGGCAAATAAGCTGGCCACCCGCGCCACTAACCCTCGTTGATCCTGACAACTAAAGGTCAGCACGATTTCTTTTACATCAGCCATAAGGTGCGCTCTCACTCCACTGCGGTTATCGGCTTATTGCTACAAACCGCGCAAAGACTATCCTATCGCCCTGACGGACTCAAGAGCCGCCCCGCTAATAGCCAGGCTCAGTGAGGTTTACAAGACAGAGGCTGGTAACACCCACGCCAAAATAATAGGCAAGGAGATAAAAGCCATGGCCGTTGAGGTGACAACCATAGCGGCAACCTCTTGATAATCGCGCTCGTAACGCAAGCTTAAAATATAGGTAAATACTGCCACCGGCATGGCCGACTGCAACAGCACAACCCCGCGCTCAACGCCGCTTAACCCCAGCGCTGTCACCACCGCGTAGGCAATCGCAAGCCCCCCGCCAATGCGCATTACGCTAAAAATTACGCTGTACTTTAACTTTTTAACCTTTAAACGGCCTAACGACACACCCAAGGTGATCATCATAAGTGGAATGGCAAAGCCACCTAACAAATCTAACGTGTTCGCCAGCCACAGGGGCACCGATGTGTCGCTAAACAGTAACGCCAGCGCCAATAGCATTGCCCACAAAACCGGCTGACTTATCACCGCCCGCACCATAGCCCGCGGCCCGTGGCCACCGGCCACCACGGCTAGCCCCACCGTAAAGGTGAGAAACATCATGACTAAAAAGTAACCCAGCGCCAGCGCCAAGCCCTGTTCGCCAAACGCAAACAGACACACAGGCAGCCCCATATTGCCATTGTTGGGCAGCACAATCGGCGGCAAATAAGTCGCAACATCAAAGCCTTTTACACGCAGCACGCCATAGGCCAACACCCCGGTTAAAACCAGTACCAGAGCTGCCGCCAAGGCCACACGGCTGATACTGGCCAGCTCGACATCGGTACTGGCCATGGACGAGACGATAAGGCAGGGCGTGCCCACCGTCATCACCAAGCGCCCGATAAAGTCAGACGGATACTCAGCGCCCGAGCGAGCCCAAATAAAACCCACCGCCGTCGCGATAAATACCGGGGCCAGAATTGGCAACAACGTTAATAACAATGCAGACTCCAAATTGTGACAGAATAAAAGCCATTAGCAGGAACAGGCAGTAATGCGTGATGTGATATTGTAGAGGGCGATCTGGGTTATTATAGAATAGTCTGCTGCAATAAGCTGAACGATCGACCCTTATAAGAGAACATGCCAGGAGCAATTATGGACTTCCGTATCGCGAGCCTCTCTCTACTTACCTTAAGCTTGGCGGGAACCGCTTACGCGGATACCCCAACCTGGCAGTTTAAAGTGGGTGGATTTCATCAATACACCGATATCACCATTGCCTCCGGGATTAATGACAACGGCCGCCCCGGCACCGAGCTCAGCTTAGAGGACCTGGGTCATAACGACAGTGACACCAACCCCTGGTTTAGCGCCACCTGGCAAATGAGTGAAAACTGGCAGCTGTGGGGCAACTACTCGAGCTTTTCCAGCAACGCCGACACTGCGGTGGATTTTGCCTTTGAATTCGGTGATCTGAATATTCCTCAGAACATTGATGACATCGAAGGCACCTTGATGACTCGCTCTGAGTACGATGCCGACTTGTATGTGATCAACCTCGGTTACAATCTCTACCAATCTCCCGCCACCAAAGTAGATTTAGGCCTGGGCTTACATGTGGTGGATATGGCCATGACCATTGACGCGCGGGTAGAAACCGACGGCGCCACGCGGGACATAGGTACCGGCAAAAGCAGTGTCAGCGCCCCACTGCCCAACATCGTGCTGTTTGCCAGCCACGATCTCAGTTCGCGCTGGAAAGTTTCATCAACGCTGGGCTGGCTCTCGTTAAAATACGACGAATACGATGGCGGCCTGACCGCCGCGGATGTGGAGCTTGACTATGCCATCACACCAAATATCGGCCTGGGCGCTGGTTATCGCTGGGTGGATTACAGCCTGACCCAAAACAAGCCAAGAGTAACCAATAGTTTTGAGGCCACTTTTAGCGGCCCAACGGTTTACGTTACCGGCCGTTTTTAACCAACCGTCAGGGGTTTTGTGGTAGCAAAATCTAAACGAATAAACAAAGAAAGCTTCATAAAGATTTAATCTAATCCACGCTGGCGGGCCCCTTCAAATCACAGTCCACGACTGTGTGGGGCCGCAACGTTAGTGAACACTTCGCCCACCATCTACCCACAAGTTATCCACATGTTAAGAGTGCAGTTCTGCACTTGCAATCAGCCTCAAACCGCATTATCTTGTATCCCACTTTAGTAAAACACCTATATATAGGGTTTTCAGACAAAAGCGGCAGACAAGCAAAACGGTTGTAAGTCACCCCTCTAGCGTCTCTGCCAGACACAGTGCGGCTTGCCAGCCTTAGCCCCCAAAGAGGGGCGCCATACGCGAACGCGCTGCGGCTTCTTGAGATAAATGAGTAATATCAGGGCTTATCTGGCCCTCTATTGGTATTTCGGTTTTACACATTGGCCACCCGATATCGGGCAAAACAAAACGCCTATTAATAAGCGCGATGTTTAAGCCCCCTGTGCCTGTGATTTAACCCAGCCGCCCAATAGCAAACCGGAAGCCCGGTTATAGATATCAGTAGTTAGTACACCTTTGAAGTACACATTAGTTGTATAGCTTTTAGCTCTGTAAAACAGCCGCTGTTGCACCTGAGGGTGCCACAGCGGCTGGCAACACATATTCGCCATATTATCAGCGGGAGCACCCCGCACCCCGATACCAATAGGGAATTTTCCACGGAGATCTTCATGCAGACAGACACACACTCGTCCCAAGCCTCAACCTCCAGAAGCGACGACACCAATCAAAACCTGGAGGCAACGGCGCCGGGCCAGCTGCGCGTCATTAAGCGCAACGGCACCGTGGTACCCTTTGATGCCAGTAAAATTGCTGTGGCAATGACCAAAGCATTCTTGGCTGTCGAGGGCGGCACCGCCGCGGCCTCTAGCCGCGTACACGAGACTGTGGACAACCTCACCAAGCAAATTACCGCAACCTTCAAGCGCCGCATGCCCTCGGGTGGCACCGTTCATATCGAGGACATTCAGGATCAGGCCGAGCTGGTATTAATGCGCTCGGGCGAACAAAAAGTCGCCCGCGACTATGTTCTGTACCGCGAAGAGCACGCCCGTCTGCGCGCCTCTAAGCATCCGGACGACGCTCCGGTACAACCCGATCCAGACTACCCCACTATCCAGATCACTCAGGATGATGGCACCACCGCGCCACTGGATATGATGCACATCCGCACCATCGTCTCTGAAGCGTGCGCCGGCTTAACCGACGTGGATGATAAAGCCATTCTCGATGAAGCCATGCGCAACCTGTACGACGGCGTTAGCCTCACCGACGTTAACACCTCGCTGGTGATTACCGCCCGTACCCTGGTCGAAAAAGAGCCTAACTACAGCTACGCCACCGCGCGCCTGCTGCTGGATAAACTGCGCTCTGAAGCACTGGGCTTTTTAGGCGTGGCCGAAGCCGCCACTCAGGCCGAGATGCACGACTACTACGCCCGCGCCCTGCCGGTTTACATCCGCAAAGGTGTCGAGCTCGAGCTAATCGACCCCGAGCTGTTAAACTACGACTTAGAAAAACTGGGCAAAGCCCTGCTGGCCGAGCGCGATTTGCAGTTTACCTACCTGGGCCTGCAAACCTTGTATGACCGCTACTTTATTCACAGCAACGATGTTCGCATCGAGCTGCCGCAAATTTTCTTTATGCGTGTCGCCATGGGCCTGGCCGCCGAAGAAGACAACCGCGAAGAGCGCGCCATTGAGTTTTACCGCCTGCTGAGCTCGTTCGATTACATGAGCTCTACCCCAACCCTGTTTAACGCCGGCACCCTGCGCCCGCAGCTGTCTTCTTGCTACCTGACCACGGTACCCGACAACCTGCACGGCATTTACGGCGCCATGCAAGACAACGCCATGCTGAGCAAATTTGCCGGCGGCCTGGGTAACGACTGGACCCCGGTGCGCTCACTGGGGGCCTACATCAAAGGCACCAATGGCCGCTCGCAGGGTGTTGTGCCCTTCCTTAAAGTCGCCAACGACACCGCCGTTGCCGTTAACCAAGGCGGTAAGCGTAAAGGCGCCGTGTGTGCCTACCTCGAGACCTGGCACTTAGACATCGAAGAGTTTCTGGAGCTGCGCAAAAACACCGGTGATGACCGCCGCCGCACCCACGATATGAACACCGCCAACTGGGTTCCCGACCTGTTTATGAAGCGCGTGTTTGAAGACAAAGAGTGGACCCTGTTCTCACCCAACGATGTGCCGGATTTGCACGACTTGTTTGGCAGCGCCTTTGAAGAGCGCTACACCCACTACGAGCAGCAAGCCGCCGCGGGTAAAATCAAGCCGTTCAAAACCATTCGCGCGCTCGATTTATGGCGCAAGATGCTGGGTATGCTGTTCGAAACCGGCCACCCATGGATCACTTTTAAAGACAGCTGTAACCTGCGTAGCCCGCAGCAACACGCCGGTGTCGTACACTCGTCTAACCTGTGTACCGAAATCACCCTAAACACCAAAGCCAACGAAGAAATCGCTGTGTGTAACTTGGGCTCGATTAACCTGGCGCAGCACATTGTCGACGGCAAACTGGATCAAACCAAACTGGCTCAAACGGTTAAAACTGCGATCCGTATGCTCGATAACGTCATCGACATTAACTACTACTCGGTGGACACCGCGCGCACCTCTAACCTGCGCCACCGCCCGATTGGTCTGGGCATTATGGGCTTCCAGGATGCCTTGTACGCGCAACACATTGCCTACGGCTCGCCCGAGGCCGTGGAGTTTGCCGATACTTCGATGGAAGCCATCAGCTACTACGCCATTGCCGAATCCTCTAATTTGGCAGCCGAGCGCGGCCGCTACTCAAGCTTTGAGGGCTCACTCTGGAGCCAGGGTATTTTGCCGGTCGACTCACTGGAGATTCTCGCCCGCGAGCGCGGCGCCGATTACCTGCAGGTAGATCGCACGCAACGCCTCGACTGGGACACCCTGCGCGAAACCGTTAAAACTCAAGGTATGCGTAACTCCAATGTGATGGCGATTGCACCGACGGCAACCATTGCCAACATTACCGGTGTTAGCCAATCCATCGAGCCGACTTACCAAAACCTGTACGTTAAATCGAATTTGTCCGGTGAGTTTACGGTTGTTAACCCATCATTGGTTCGCGACTTAAAAGCACTGGGGTTGTGGGACAGCGTGATGGTTAACGACCTGAAATACTACGAGGGCTCACTGCAAAAAATCGACCGCATCCCGGCCGACATTAAGCAGCTTTACGCCACCGCGTTTGAAGTCGAGCCGCGCTGGATTGTCGAAGCGGCCAGCCGCCGGCAAAAGTGGATCGATCAGGCGCAAAGCCTCAACCTGTATATCTCAGGTGCCAACGGTAAGAAGCTTGACGTAACTTATCGTATGGCGTGGTTCCAGGGCCTTAAAACCACTTACTATCTGCGCGCGCTGGCGGCGACCACCACCGAGAAGTCGACCATCAGCACCGGCTCACTCAATGCTGTGTCATCCGGCAGTGGTGCCAGCGGCCCGGCTGCGGCCAGCAGCTCGGCGGCCAGCGCCACTAGCGAAGCAAGCGCTCCACAAGCGGCGCCGGTACCACAGGCCTGCTCGCTGGACGACCCCGACTGCGAAGCTTGTCAGTAGTAGAACTCAGCTACCCCGCAACGCGGGGTAGCTTGCCACACTTTTTACCGAATACGATCAAAAGGATACCGCCACTATGTTGAGCTGGGACGATTTTAACGCTGAAGAAAACGCTCAAGCCGCGCCAAACCCGGCGGCCATGGCAAAGCCCGCCAAAGCCGAGGCCAAACCTTCCGGAGCAGCCCCCAAAACTGAGTCGGCACCAAGCACCACCGCCGAATCTACCGCCGATAACGACGCGATCCGTCAGGCCCGTGAGTCACTGGCGCAATTAGACGTTGCCCCGGGCTTAGAGGAACTGGAAATCGGCGCCCAGCGTATCGAGGTGGATGACAAGCGCATGATCAACTGCCGCGCCGACCTCAACCAACTGGTGCCCTTTAAATACGATTGGGCCTGGCAAAAGTATCTGGACGGCTGTGCCAACCACTGGATGCCGCAAGAGGTCAACATGACCGCGGACATCTCACTGTGGAAAGGCAAAGAGGGCCTGACCGAAGACGAGCGCCGCGTAGTCAAGCGCAGCCTGGGTTATTTCTCTACCGCCGACTCGTTGGTTGCCAACAACTTAGTACTGGCGCTGTACCGCCTGATTACCAACCCTGAGTGTCGCCAATACATTCTGCGCCAGGCGTTTGAAGAAGCCATTCACACCCACGCTTATCAGTACTGCATCGAGTCACTGGGCATGGACGAAGGCGAAGTGTTTAACATGTACCGCGAGCTGCCCTCGGTAGCGGCAAAAGCGGCCTGGAGCCTGAAGCACACTCAAGCACTGGGCGACCCGACCTTTACCACCGGCACCCCCGAAACAGACCAAGAGTTATTGCGCAACTTAGTGGCTTTTTATGTAGTCACTGAGGGTATCTTCTTTTACTGCGGTTTCAGCCAGATTCTGTCCATGGGCCGTCGCAACAAAATGACCGGGGTTGCCGAGCAATTTCAGTACATTTTGCGCGATGAGTCGATGCACCTTAACTTTGGCATCGACATTATCAACCAAATCAAGCTGGAAAACCCACACCTGTGGTCCGCCGAGTTCCAGCAGGAAGTCACTCAGATGATTATCGAGGGTGCCGAGCTGGAAATCGCCTATGCTCGCGACTCTATGCCACGCGGTATTTTGGGTATGAACGCGGCCATGATGGAAGAGTACCTGCACTTTATCGCCAACCGCCGTCTGGCGCAGCTGGGCCTTAAAGAGCAGTACGCCGGGGCACAAAACCCCTTCCCGTGGATGAGCGAGATCATGGATTTACGCAAAGAGAAAAACTTCTTTGAAACCCGTGTGATCGAGTATCAAACAGGCGGTGCCCTAAGCTGGGATTAACCGTTACAACCCGGGTGGCTGATCTTCACCCGGGTTTTCTTTTTTATTAAGCCGGATCCAACCATGAGTAAATCCAACCTACCCGACCCCGAAGAATTCTGTTCACCCTAAACCAGCTAGAACAAACCGCTGAAGTGATGGGACGCGTCATTAGCCGCCTAAAACGTCAAGTGACCGAGCTAACACCTGCAACGGCCCCGCCAAAGCGCCCGGATCGTGCCAAAAGCCCCGCTCCTAAGCCGCCGCGCCGCACACTGCATTAATTTAGTCTGCAACCTATAGGCACAAGGTTTTAGCAGCTGCCTCTGCCCTGCCCGGCTGTTATACTCAAACCAAAGTCTAACACTGAGCCCTAATGGTTTGAGCCTGCCCCCTAACGACATGCACGCAACACAGCGCAACCGCACTCGCCGTTGCCTGCCCGTGCAATGGCTACTCAGGTTAGCGCGGCAACTTGGCATTTTATTACTACTGCTAGCCACAACGGTCACAGCGCTACAAAACGATCAATTGCTTAAACACATGCAAAGCGAATATGGCGACGATGGCAGTGCGCTACTGCAAGCGTGGTTTCGATTACTAAGCGAGCAAACCGATCAAGCCGATCTGAATAAACTTAAGGCTGTGAACGACTTTTTTAATCGCACCATCACCTTTACCGATGATACTCTGCTGTGGCGCGAAAAAGATTATTGGGCCACCCCACTGCAAACCATGGGCGTACGTGGTGGTGACTGTGAAGACTTTAGCATTGCCAAATATATGTCACTGCTCAAGCTCGGCTTTGAGCCCGACAAACTACGCCTGATTTACGTCAAAGCAAAGCTTGGCAATCAGGCTCAGGCGCATATGGTACTCGGCTATTTTGCCAGTGCTACCGCTGAGCCTTTAATTCTGGACAACCTCAACCCCACCATATTGCCCGCACACGAGCGCCCCGATCTAACCCCGGTGTTTAGTTTTAATAGTCAGGGGCTGTGGCTCGGCGGCACCAAATCACAATCAGATCCTACCGCACGCTTATCGCGCTGGCGCGATGTGCTGCAACGCATGAGCGAAGAGGGGTTTCTCTAATGTTAATACCTATAAGCAACGGCCTTATTGGGAGTCACTATGTCGTTAATTAAGCAACTCTGGATCGGTATTATTTTAATACTGATATTGGCCATGGGGGGCAGCTTTTTTATCAGCACCTACACCGCCAAGGCGTATCTAGAGCAACAGTTACAACTCAAAAATATCGACAATGCCAATTCTCTGGCACTGTCGATAACGCAGATGCCAAAAGATCCGGTATCGCTTGAACTGCTAATTGCCGCGCAGTTCGATAGCGGACACTATCAGTATATTCGCTTTACCGACCCCGCCGGGGACGTTATCGCCGAGCGCCACTTTCAAGGCGCCATCACCGACTCGGTGCCCGAGTGGTTTAACAGCATGCTGAATATTGCACCCAAGCCCGGTCTCGCGCAGGTACAAGACGGCTGGCAGCAATATGGCACGATCGAGCTGTTAAGCCACTCTGGTTACGCCAAGCAAAAGCTGTGGCACAGCACCCAACAGCTACTGCAATGGTTATTGGTCGCAGCGCTCATTTGTGGGCTTATCGGCACCGTAATTTTACGGGTTATTACCGCCCCACTGCATCAAGCCGTCATGCAGGCCGAGGCGATCGGGCAACGCCATTTTGTGACCTCCAGCGAGCCCAAAACTCGCGAGCTACGGCGCTTGGTACGGGCGATGAACAAGTTGTCGGTTAGCGTTAAAGCCATGCTAGAAAAAGAGAGGCAAAAGTTAGAGCGCTTGCAAGCGGCATCGCAACGAGATCCGCTAACCAACCTCTCCAACCGAGAGCACTTTGTTAACTTGCTCGACAGCGCAATGCTGCGCGAAGACCACGAACAGGACATGGCGATATACTTAATACGCCTGCTGAATTTGGCAAAGTTAAACCAACAGCTAGGACGGAATAAAGTCGACCAATTGCTGACAAGCCTGGGGCACGTTCTTAATGATTGCAGCCAGAACCGAGCCGATGATTTTGCCGGTCGTCTTAATGGCACTGATTTCGCGGTGGTTTTATCGGACACACAACAGATCGAAAAAAACGCCCATCGCATCAGTGCGCACATGCTCGACAAACTGCGCGAGTTAGGTATCGATACGCAACTGGTGGGGCTGCCTCTGGCTGCAAGCTCGCTTAAAGCTGGCGAGCCCAGAGGTCAATTGCTGTCGCGCCTGGATGGTTTACTGGCACTTGCCGAGCAAAAAGGCAATCGCGGTATCGTCGTCCAAAAACCCGAGCAAGCACAGGGCTTACAGCGCAACCTGGCGGACTGGCGCTCGAGTATCGAGCAAGCTATTAATCACTCGGGTATTTTGTTGGCGGAGTTTCCGGTGCGCGATCACAACGGCGGAATCATCCACTACGAGCGTCCGGTTCGTTTAAATATCGATGGCAACTGGCAAAGCGCGGGTTATTTTGTCGGCTGGGCGCGCCGTTTAGGGTTACTCGCGCACATCGACGAACAGGTACTCAGCACAGCGCTGGCCGATATTCACGCTAAGCATTTACCCTACGCCATTAACTTTTCTGAAAGCTCGTTGTGCGACGCTCACTTCCGCTCCCGGGCCCTGGAGCTGCTAGGTCAAACTCAAGAGTTTAACCCGCACTTGTGGATTGAGTTTCCAGAGAGTTGTGCCATCCGGCAAATGCCGCAGCTAAAACAGTTTAGCCGTGCGCTGCGGGATTTGGGCTGTAAAGTCGGCCTTGAGCATGTCGGTTTAGAATTTACCCGTATTGACGAGCTGCAGGGGGTTGGGCTGGATTATCTAAAAATCGACAGCGCCATTATCCGCGATGTCGATAGCCAGAGCACCAACCATTCGTACATCCAAAGCCTGTGCCGCATCGGCCACTCATTGAGTATGACTGTGATCGCTGAAGGGGTAATCAGCGAAGCCGAGCAACACACGTTAGCCACACTCGATACAGACGGGGCGACCGGGCCAGGTATTCAATAACTCAAAGAGCGGTACGTCAAAGTGACAGGTGATCGTCATCGCTCCAGACAAAATCATCGTTTACCCGATCGCGCACCTGCCGGCGGCTGAGCAACTTTTGTTGCGCCGCCAGCGGTAGATCAGTAAAGCGAATAATCGATTTATCAATCAATAAATTAACCACGTCTTCCATAACCCGGGCCATCTGTAAGTCCGACTGCTCGAGCTTTCGCTGCGCCTCTGGTTTAGACGCATAAAGAAAGTTGGCTAGCTCGTCGGCATCATCGGCAATCGGCTCACTCACTCCGGCGATCGCCTGGTGACTAACGGCGCAAATTGCGCCGCTGTCATCGCGTTTAACAAACATAAAGGCCTCTCTGGCACCGCTATACGGTGCCGTTATCTTTGATCAATACTATTGATCGATAGACAAATGGTTATTGCTGATCAAGTACTGAATAATATCATCGCTACTGCTAAAGCCCGACAAATCAACGCCCTCGAGAGTAATGACCTGGTCAGTGGCACCCGAGTGGCTATCGTAGTCACCCTCGTACTCGCCCATCTGGCTGATATGAATCACGGTATCCGTGCCATCCGACTCGGCGTGCAGATAGTCGGTGATATGCCCCAGGCTCTCGCTTTGCAGTAAGTCGGACAAATCCAGACTATCGCCCTCAGCGGTTGAGAAGTCTACCACCACATCCACCGCTGGCGCAGTAGAGTTGTCCGAATCCCCCAGTGACCATGCAAACGTATCCGCACCGGCACCGCCCAGCAACGTATCGTTACCGGCGCCGCCGATTAGGTTATCATCGCCCGCCAAGCCGCTAAGCTGATCATTACCGGCAAGCCCGTTCAAGACATCAGCACTATCAGTACCGGTGAGTACATCGTTAGCGCTTGTTGCCGCAGCGGATTCGGCCTCGTCGCCAGATGCATCGGGCCCTACTGCCACAGCGTCTTCCGCTGCGGGCTCTTCGTCACCCGGCAGAGTTTCCTCAGCGGGCTCTTCGACTACTGTCGTGTCCGGAGTACTCACTTGCTCTGGCTCGTCGCTATTGGTTTCAACCTCTACATCCTCTGCCACAGGATCGGCCTCAGAAGCAGCCAGAGCTGAGTCATCCTCAGCGGTGTCGGCAGTACCTTGCTCGGCCAACTCAGGTTGTAAAGCGCCAGTTTCCTCCTCGTCTGCCGGCTCATCACCGGCGGCCACCGGCGGCGTATCGTCTTCAACCGCACCTTGAACTTCAGGCTCCTCTGCAATGAACGACGATGCCGCAAAAGCAGAAGAACTAAATGGTTCCGCCTCTGCAAAGTTCACAGTGGTATGGGCTACATTACTACTGCCGTTATCATCAGTCACCGCGATAGTAATATCACGCGCCGTAAAATCACTTGTCCCATTACCGTTAAAACGCACCAGCTGCAACGCCTGCTGATAATCAGCCAAGCTTGCCGGCCCCGACAATACTAATTTTCCGTCAGCGGTAAAATTGCTCGCGGTGATTCCGGCTGGCAAGGATGACGAATCAATCGATAATGTATCACCCGCCACAGCGTTTTGTAGGGTGATAATAGCACCGGAAACCCCAGCACTATTATTGCTAATGGTCACATCAGTATCGACAATCGCGACCGAACCATTACTGCTGGCCGTCGTTTGATACCCCATACCCACAGCACCGGCGCTATCGTCGGCATCGAGATCAATCGTTGGCGGCACTTCTGGCAACACTACCTCAATAGTGACGGTAGCTTGAGAGGTCGTCGTGCCATCACTAATCGTATAGGTAAATTGATCCAGCCCGGTATAGGTACCATTGGGCGTGTAAGTTACTGTGCCGTTACCGCTGATTGCCACGCTGCCATGTTGTGCGGCTCCCACATCAACCACACTCAAGCTATCGCCATCGATGTCAAAATCGTTGGCCAGTACATTCACGGTAATCGGCGTATCTTGTACCGTGGTAATACCGCCCGAGCTGTAAGCCATGTTGTTTGGCTGCCACAAATCATTACCATCTTCATCATAGAGCCCGCCCTGGAAGACATACTGCCCGCCCTGGTCCCAATAATAAACTTCAACAGTGTGGGTACCTGCGGTCAGATCAAACTCGACGGTGGTTGTGCGCGGCGAGGTAATGTAATCGGCCAAGGCGATGGCTTCACCATCAATCAGAACAATAAAGCCGTCGTCGTGACGCACAACAAACTCATACTCGCCTGACGTTTGCACATCAAACACACCACTAAAGCGCACAATAGAGTCCGTCGATGTGTCGTTGTTATAGCGCACAAAGTCATCACCCTGCGCGTCAACGCCTAACCAGCGTTCCAAATTGCCACTTCCACCAAGGTCACCCGCACCTTCGCCGTAGTGCAAGCCGGTAGAGACAAACGTCGCATCCGCCGCATGGGTGTTGGTGTAGTCAAATACCTGAGCAATAGTTTCTAAATTAGGCGTCCCATTACCTTCATGATACAACCAGAATTGCGACGCAAAACCGCCCTCTACCACCCCGGTGTCATTAACAGCCACTGGTGCGTCATTAACCCCTGCAATATCGATCTGGGCGTTAGAGGTTTCGGTTAAAGCAACACCATTTACCGAGACAGAGTATTCGATATTGATTGATGCGCTTTCACCGGCGGCCAGAAAGTCGAACGCATGCTCGCTGGTATTAATAAAACTCACAGTACCGTCAGCATTAACGGTTAACTCACCTACACGATAACCATCATTATGAGCCACTAAGAATTTCCCAGGCTCTGAGGCTGCTGTGTCTTCTAAAATACTGAACTGATCGGAGATATCCTGCTGCCCCTGCATCACCACAACGCTGTTCACATCGGTTACAACTGCATTACCGCCGGGTTCAACGTTATCGAGCAAATTAGTGCCGGTACCTGCAACCAGATCCTGATCTTCGGTAATACTCGCAACCAGCTCATCGCCATCGGAAACGTCATCATTGACGATAGTACCGGTGGCGGACTGAGCACCCACCGTAAGCTGGAATGTTTCATCCGCTTCGACTATCGAGTCCTCCGCACCCGCCACCGTTACCACAAACCCTGTCACTCCAGCAGGTACTGTAAGGGTGCCATTACCGTTATTCACGACTCCGTTGCTAAAACTTATCGAGCCATAATCATCAGTACTTGCCGAGCCGTTTTGAATGCTAAACGTGAAAGTCTGACTCGTACTTGATGCCTCCGATAAGGTAACGGAAAAACTTAAGCTTTCACCTTCTTCCGCCGCAACGTTAGCAATCGGTTGTACCGTATCATCATGAATAATTGTCAATTCAGCAGACGTTCCATCGCCATCAGCATCCGTTAGACGATACTCAAACACCTCATCAGTTGGGTCTGCAAGCTGTGTATAACTAACGCTGTAAATACTGTAGCCAGCGCTATAGTATTCTCCTGGTACAAACACCAAATACTGAAACTCGCTTGACGTGCTAATGTCAACAGTCGCCGTATTAACACCATTGCCATTAACATAGTCTGCAAAGTTTCCTGAATCGACCAGATTAAAAGACGAATCGTAGGCCTGCCACTGACCAACTATATTGTTTCCACTACCATAATCACTTAACAAAACACTGGCAGAGTTACTATTACCCTGTAAGTCAATCGCGAGCGTTTCATGCTGGCCATTATTACCCGTAGAGTTAATAACAGCACTATCCCAGCCCCAGTTTGGCCCCTGCCCACTAGCCGTATTAACGCCTATTCCTAAGGGACTGTAATCAATCGAAGCATTCGCCGCCGCTAAATTTAGCTGACCGTTAGACCTGTAGTTTTGTCCCCAGCCAAAAGCGTAAAGATTTACAGAAGTCCAATCAGCCTGATCAGTTCCGCTAACCGTTACCGCTGCACTCTGCACGTTTGATTGGTAGCTATAGTCACCATTTTGATGAATAACTAACTGGCCTTGGGCAGTATCAACCGTCCAGGTTCCTGTCGAGCTATCAAACTGGGCTGACTGATCCACCCCATTATATGTAATTGACGACAGGGTCGCGGGGGCATCACCTTGATAGTCTGCGTTGTTCCCGGGCGCGCCGCTACCAGTAATCACATTGCCCGTGACTTCACCACCAAAATTCACCGACACACTGTCGTCAACAGCGACTGGCTGTAGGTCGACAACCACTTCATTCACAACGACCGTAAAATCTTGCGCAACGGCCGCCTGATCAGCGTTAGAAGACTCCGTAGAGGTTGCAGTTACCGTCAAATCAAATTCGCCAACATAACCCGCAGGCGGCGTTACCGTGAGCGAGGTCATATCCCAACCGGTCACATCCACAGAGGTATTTGCAACCGTTGCGGTAAAGCTATTCACCCCGTCGGAGAATACCGAGCCTGCCGGAATTTGCGAAATAACCACAGCCAGTGATTCCGAGCCATCTAAATCCGTCAAAGCAGCGCTGATGTCCTGCAGCTGGATCGCCGTATCTTGCTGGCCTTCGTTTAATTGAACAGGGTAATAGCCGCCATCACCCGCGTTATTAACAAAGTCGGAGTGTTGACCGCCGGCGGCATCAATCGCGTCAATATCCGTAAACAACGTAAAGTCCGACAATGGCTGATTAGCGCCACCGTCAACAGACATCAACGCACTAATACGGCCGACGCTATCGCCGTTATAGGCGTACAGCTCAATGGAGTAATAACCACTTTCGGTTGGTGTAAAGCCCGTCGTCGTGTAGGTACCGTAATTGTTAAAACCTGATGAAAGTACTGTTGTACCGCCAATTTCGATATGCAGAGTATCGTCACGGTACCCGGTTAAGCTGTACTCATGCCCGGCCTCTAAAAACACAAAACCAGTCATACGCACCGCGCCATCGCTGGCAAGATCCACCGCCGTGGCTGAGCTGGCCCCCGAGCCAAGCTGGCTAACCGTTGCACCGCTATTGGGAGTAACAGAAGCAAGCGCCCCTTCCAGGGTATCGGCATTGGCGGCACTACTGGAATTAACATTAGGCACATTGTTAAAGCGGTCCAACGTTAAACCGTTACCCGCAGGCAAAGCGAAGTTGCTATCGGTTTCCACCGCCGTCGAGGCCAACGTTAGCGATGGGGCATCCGCATCCGCCACAACCGACACCGTCATAGTCGCAGCAGCGCTCGAGTCAACCCCGTCAGTGACGCTAAAGGTAAAGCTCGCCGCGCCTACACCATCAGCGGCACCCGCCGGCGCATTCGTTTCGGGCACGTAACGTAACCCGGCCCCATCAATAACAGCCGCATTCACCGAATCACCAGCGCTCACACCCTGCCAGCTACCGCCCGTAAACACCTGCAACTGCCCATTAGCCGGTAGCGACTCAATGACTACAGCGCTTAATGAGTCCCCGTCACCATCGGTAAACGAAAAGTCATTTGTGCTGAATACGTAAGCGGTGTCTTCAAGGGTTTGTACTGAGTTATTACCAGTAATCGGGACATCATTGCTATTATCTAAAGAGATAGTAACGCTGGCCGTATCGCCCGTCGTTACAAAATCATCATCAGAAACCACAACACTTAAAGTAAAGTCACCAAGGTCTGCGTCATCAATACTTTGGTTCAGTGTTATTTCGCCACTTTCTGCATCGATGGTAAATACACCATCGGATTGCGTACCATTGCTAAAGCGGTAGCTCAGCGTATCGCCATCTACATCTTCGGCCACAACAGTGCCCACTGATGTTCCTGCGACACTGCCCTCAGGCAAGCTGCCAAAGTCGTAACTATCAATATTCGGGGCACTGCCCGACACATCTATACCAGAAATAAACTCTGGCGCGTCTTCCGCGCCGTTGATGGTCACGGTGATGGTCTGGCTGCTGCCGTCGGTC
>NZ_CAXBFW010000026.1:0-48771 GCF_963975215.1 uncultured Gilvimarinus sp. | reverse complement strand
CCCCCCAGCCGCTAAACCAAACGTGATTGTCGTGGGCGTAGTAAACCGCATCATCATGCAACAATCCACGCCTTACGCCATCACCGTAATCGTACTGGTTATTACCCGCGGTTTCGGCGACCAGTGTGCCCTTATCAATCATGGCACCATCCGGCCCATCCAGCCCCTTCAACGACACCATTTGCAGGCCGCTGTATTGCCATACGTCGGGTTCGCTGTTCACACTCACCGGAAACGACACGCGCATATCGCCATCCCCCACGGGCAAAAAGTTAAGCGCGCGCAAATCGTATAAGGCCTTACTGTGGCTGCCCCGCTCGCCGATTAACATCTCGCCCACCAATTCAGGTGTGCCCGCGTCCACTTTTACCAGCTGGGCCTTAATGCCTTTTGCCCACCCGGTCTGGTTATCGGCATCCTGCCCCAGGGTAAACAGGTAATTATCGTTAATCGGATGAATGTAAGTCGCAAACCCCGGCACCTCTAACTCACCGCTGATTTTAGGGTCGGCTCTGTCGGACAAATCCAGCACATAGAGCGGATCAACCCGTTCAAAAGTCACCACATAAGCGGTCGGACCGGCAAAACGCACCGCATAAATATCTTCACCCGGCTTACCAATTGGGGCGGGGCGGGCGCTGTTGGGCAACTCGGCCACAATGTCAAAACCCGAGCCCGACTGGCGCAAAATACTAAGGTGGTGCGAAGGCTGATTCCAGTCGCCCCGCGTGGTCACCACCCTTAAGTCGCCGTTGTATTCGTTTACCCGGTAAGGAGCGTCGCCGTTAATATGGCCCAGCACACTGGTGGTAGCGCTGTAGCTGGCGCCGCTATCGGTGAGATCAAACTTGTGAATAATGGTGCGCGATTCGCTCTCGCGCCAGTCATTAGAGGTTAGGTAGAGGGCGTTGGGGCTCATGGTCATGGAGTTAACGCCGGTGCTCAAGCACTCACTGGACACCACTTGCCGGGCGGTTAAATCAATGGCCGTGATATTCACCATAGAATAGTAACCGTGCTCGGGCTGGGTATCGCTGGGGGCGTAACAATCATCGCTTAACGGAGCCGCCATATCGCCCTGACGGTATTGCGGTAACAGTTCGGCAAGCTCGGTACCGCTTAACGCAGCCTCGTTGTCGCTGCGAGCTTGCCCGGCAACTTCCTCAAACTGCAAAGCTGCCAACCAAGGATCATAGCGGGTAATCACGTACAGGGTATCGCCCACCCGGCGGCTGTCGATTAACGTGCCGTCTAAAGAGATAGATGTGGCAAGGGCAGGCGTAGCGGGCTGATTGACATCGATAAACTCAATCTTGAGCTCGCTATTTCCGGGCCCTGGCCAAATACTCATATCCGACGTCGAAAACTCGATACCCCAGCCTGGAAGCTCAGGCTGCATCGCCCCCCAATGGCTACGCATAGCGATCAGGTGCGAGGCAGCATCATTGTCCTTTTGCAGATACAAAGAATAAGCAGGCCCCCAGGAGCCATCATCAAAACTGTAGGTGCCGGCGATTGAAGCGTCAGGAATATCCGGGTTGGTGGCGATAATCTGCACCCCCGGCAACTCACCATTATGGTTTTGTGGTTGATAAGCGACAAACCAGTGGCGGCCATCGTACTTGGCGACATCGGACTCGCCGACGCCCTCAACGTGAACATTGGTATCCGAATAGTGGTTACTATGGCCGCCATTAGCGCCATCGGGCGAAGCAGAAAAGTCGATACCGTCCGACTCGGCGCCACCGGCATAATCATAACGGCTGGCTAACTGCAGGCGCAGGCCATTTTTAACCAGACGCTCAAAGTCATCACTGGATAACAGCGCCAAAGGCGCCTCACTGGGTTCGCTGGGTCTAAGCTGGGTATAATCAACCGAATTGTCAGGCGCCCTAGGCTCAGGATTTGGACCACCGCCACCCGATGACGAGCCGCCACATCCACCAAGCCCTACCGCCAAAATTGCCGCTAACCACTGCGCTCTCATAAGTCACCTTTCCTGGTAATGTTATTCATCCCAGCAGCTTAACGCTTTTTAACGGAGATTCTGTGCGATTTTGTTAACGACGGGAAAGCTTGCGCTATCGCTAAACACCTTTGTATACGCCAGCCACAATGAAAAATCCGCCTGTCAATTTGTCATCCTGGGGGGCATAATTATCACTTTTACCGTGAGCAACCTCATGATCAATCAGCTGCAGGAAAAATATCAACTCTCCTTATTGTGGCTGCTTAGCTCTGTCGCGATTTTGGGGGTTTTTCCGTTTGGGGTTATACGCTACTTAGAGGGTAATCTTACGGCGGCCGTCATCGATATAGCTCTGGTAATCGGCATTCTTGTGCTAGTGGCCTATGCTCATCAATCAAAAAAAATCCGAGTCGTAAGCGCGATATTAGCCATATTTATTAATATCGGTGTAGTAGCCATCGCGCAAGCTAACGGTATCGATAGCTTTTTATGGGTTTATCCTGTTTTTGCCAGTACCTTTATTCTCGTTAAGCCCATTGAGGCACTCAGCATTAACGTAGTCGCCGGGGCTGCTCTCGCCGCCCTATCCGACATCTTTACGGCGGTATCAATCGAATCCTACGCGGTGACCATCTTAATGCTGTCACTCAGCGCCTTTGTCTACGCCAGCCACAGTGAAAAACAGTTTCGATTACTCGACACCCTCAATACCATTGATGCACTAACCGGAGTCTTTAATCGCAGGGCCATGAGCGCGGACATAAAAGCGGCCCTGGCCACCTCAGAGCGCAATGGCACCCAGCAATTACTGGCGATACTGGATCTGGATTACTTTAAGTCCGTGAACGATAAATACGGCCATGCCGCAGGCGACGAAGTACTAATGAATTTTGCCGCCATAATCACATCCAACATTCGCCAATATGACCGACTTTATCGCTTCGGCGGAGAAGAGTTTGTACTATTAATATCCCAAACAAACGATCAACAGCATACCTTTATCAACAATGTAAGGGCGGCCATTAAACAAGGGCTAAAAACACCAGACGGCAAAGAAATAACCGTCTCGTTAGGCGTAGCGCCCTGGACACCAGGCACCACGGAAGACACCTGGCTACAGCGCGCGGATGAAGCACTTTATAAAGCCAAAGCCGAAGGACGCGATCGCACCGTATTCAGCGACTAATGCGGGCATATGGCTCAACTTGGATTAAGTAAACTCTCTCTGTAACTCGAGCCCCGGAGGGGCGATGCTGCTTTTACTTTATAACAGTTTCTTGATCAATAGTTTTAATCTGTTTCTGCGCCTCATCTCTTAGCGCGTAATCTACTTCTGCTAGTTTAGAGAACAGCTGTCTGGCCTCAACAAGCTGCCCGGACTTCACTAGTGCTTTACCGCCAAAATAAAGTGCGTCAACTCTATTGGGATATTTCTCTCGAATTCTCTTAGATTCACGAAGGAGCGCATCGATTTCATCTTTATCCCAAAGCTCAGCCAGACGATCGATCTCCTCCTGTTCTGGCCGATTATACTCTCGACGAAAACTCTTCCAGTTGCAGGTAATGTTAATCCCCAAGAGCAATCCGATCACACCTAGAAGAAGCCAATTTTGAATTATTATAAGATCGAGTTTATCTTCCATTCTTGACCCTCGTATTGACGGCTAATGCTAAGCTAGGTGGCTGCCGAAACGTAGAGTGGGCAGTCCGTATTAAGCGCCTTGTTATAACTTTTTTAGTCACCGCCGCCATCAGAACCACCTCCAAATGATCCGCTATGAGCACCAGGCACTTCTTCGCCATTGCTTCCTGCACCACCAGTGCGAATAGACTTGTTCAATATAACTTTCCTTAAAGGCCATGGGATATAAAACCTATCTATCACTTCTGGGGAATGGCTATTTACCAGAAACAAAATGAAAGTCGCCCCAAAGAACGGAAATAAAACAGCAATGAAGGTTTGCCCCCAACGTTGTATAGGTTCGAGCTCTGGATCTAAGAAAAGGCATGCGATCGCCAATACATTTATCCAAAGCCACATACAGACAATAACAGCTATGATTATTGTTCCAAGATCCATCCTGTTTGGTTCCTTAAAAGTTATCACGCCCAGCACACGCGAAACTGGGTTGGCGTGGTTTTGGTTTAGAGTGTAGCGCCAGCGGAATGGAAACCAAAACCGCGACGGCCCAGTTTTCGCCGTGGTGCTGATTGTTATATTTACCGCGCACTCCCAAATATTTTGGCTACACAACGATCACACCCAAATATAGATGTGATTAAGCCAAGCAATGCTAGCCCGCCAAGAAAGCCGAATAGTGCGTTAAAGTAAATATTCTGAACACCTTCGTTAAGTACAACCTGATGCACAGCATAGCCACCGCCAAAAAGCATGATGGCACTCAAAACCCCTAAAATTGGTCGTTTCCATTTTTTCTGTGGCATGTCGCCCCAAAAGCACACGATGCTATTTAATGTGCAAAGAGAGCACTTTTCCTCGGAGTAGATCATCTAAGACTCGCAAATATAACGCCCGCAGCACGCGCGGCTTTGTAGTGAAGGCGCAGCCGCAACGAAAAAGCCGTCGCTGTGCCTGCGATTGTTATGAGCGGCCTTCATTCTGCGACAAAAGCCTTGACGGACTTGATGCTCAGTGACCTCTTGCAACCTGGAGACAAGCCAGCCATGCAACAGTATTGCAGAGTTATTGCCATGTCGTAGCCCGATGCCGGCATGTGGAGCAAAACACTTGGCGGAGAGCTTCCAACTTTATAGTCCATTGATGAGCTGGAAATTTCATTTTCACCAATGAAAAGCGATGTTTGGACTCGACCCGCTGAGCACTTCTCAAGCTTGCCAGAGAACTCAAGCTGATATAAAACGACATCTGGACTTCCAGAGCCGATCTGCTTCAGCTCGATAGAGTACGCCTCTGCGTTTTTAGGTGTAATTTCTGTATTAGTTGGAAACCCAGCCGCCAATGCACTGCTGTAAAGTA
This sequence comes from uncultured Gilvimarinus sp., assembly GCF_963975215.1. Lineage (GTDB taxonomy): Bacteria > Pseudomonadota > Gammaproteobacteria > Pseudomonadales > Cellvibrionaceae > Gilvimarinus. Next base: position 43,804 of record NZ_CAXBFW010000026.1, on the reverse strand, counting down.
TAAAAAGAAGAGCTACAAAAATTTGCCTCAACATAACGCTGGTTTCTCATAACAGCTAATTCATGCGACTAAGTCGCACTTTGTCCCGGCACCCTATCACCGCTAGAAGCTGGCTTAACGTATGCTCGGAGATGCTTGAAAAATAAGAAAAAATAGACATTTTTTGACAGCTCCTTGTCTGGGAAAAGTGCGACTAATGTTAAGTGAGAGTTTAATTTAATCTTTTTTATTCCACCGTGCAAGCTCTACTAACTTATTGAATTGTTTAGAAAATATTATTCTTACACCTCAATTCCATACCTAGCGCTCAAGGGTTTCCCCTGAATACTGGGTGCCGCGTTAATTATCCGATACCAACACGCAAATTCACAGCCAGTTACGAAGTGCCCCTACAGCGCCCGGCGACACGGGCATATAAAAAAGCCCGCTTTAGCGGCACCCCAACCAGATAACGCGATACAACCAAATCAAGTAAGCCACCATAGCACTTCGCTCGCTGGATACCGGCTCAAGGCCGGTATGACGCTGTAAGAAAATGTGCAACAAGTCAGCTACGAAGCACCGCTTTTAACTCCCCCGTAGATACAGCCGAACGGAGGCTTATTTTATCGGTTGAGCACACAGGACGTGTGCGAGAGGATTGTCAGGGCATGGACGCCCTGTCAATCCGTGCCGTTAAAATTAGCTGGAGTGAGGGAACCCGCAGGGCTGGATATGTGGGGGCGCGCCTTTTGAGTACTTTTCGTCGCGAAACGAAAAGTACTTCGCAACGCCCGGCGACACGGGCATATAAAAAAGCCCGCTTTAGCGGCACCCCAACCAAATGACACAATACAACCAGATCAAGTAAGCCACCATAGCACTACGCTAGCTGGATACCGGCTCAAGGCCGGTATGACGATGCAGCTTAGCCGGCGGCTGAGTGTACAAAAAACAGTAGCCAAGTAGCCAACCAACGCAATCGTATGGCCCCCAAGACACTCGGTAGGCACAAAAGCCTCTGGATTCCGGGCCAAGCCCGGAATCACGATAAAACGGTGCGGCCCCAGCCCGAGGCCTGCCCGTATACCCCGGCCATAAAGACAACCCCAAAAACCAAAAAGCCCCGCACTGATTTCTCAGCACAGGGCTTTCTAAAAGCACACGATTAAAACGTGTGCCTTAGCAAAAATTTAAAGCAACTTTCGCTATAACTAGCTTAGGCTTTAAATTCCGCACGGCCTTTATAAGGCGCGCTACCATTCAACTCGGCTTCAATGCGCAGCAGACGGTTGTACTTAGATACGCGGTCTGAGCGGCACAGTGAGCCGGTTTTGATTTGGCCGGCAGCGGTGGCTACCGCCAAGTCGGCGATGGTGGTGTCTTCGGTTTCACCTGAACGGTGCGAGATAACGGCGGTGTAGCCGGCGTCTTGCGCCATTTTAATCGCGTCCAGTGTTTCAGACAGCGAACCGATTTGGTTGAACTTGATCAGGATCGAGTTGGCGATCTTCTTGTCGATGCCTTCTTTTAAGATCTTGGTGTTGGTCACAAACAAGTCGTCACCTACCAGCTGGATTTTGTCGCCCAGGATTTTGGTTTGGTACGCCCAACCTTCCCAGTCGCTTTCGTCCAAGCCATCTTCGATAGAGATGATCGGGTACTTGTTGGTCAGCTCGGCCAGGTAATCGCTAAAGCCTTCGGCGTTGAAGGTTTTGTTCTCGCCAGAGAGTTTGTACTCGCCGTCTTTGTAAAACTCAGAGGCGGCGCAGTCGAGTGCCAGGGTAACGTCTTCGCCCAGCTTGTAACCGGCGTTGGCAACGGCGGTGCCGATAACGGCCAGCGCTTCTTCGTTAGATGGCAGGTTAGGGGCAAAGCCACCTTCGTCACCGACGGCGGTGCTAAGGCCTTTTTCGCTGAGAACTTTTTTCAGGGCGTGAAAAATCTCGGCGCCGGTTTGCAGTGCCTCAGAGAAGGTTTTAGCGCCTACTGGCTGAACCATAAACTCTTGGATGTCGACGTTGTTGTCGGCGTGCTCACCACCGTTGATGATGTTCATCATAGGTACGGGCATGGTGTACTTGCCCGGAGTGCCGTTAATGTCGGCAATGTGCGCGTACAAAGGCACGCCTTTAGCGATGGCAGCGGCTTTAGCAGCAGCCAAAGACACGGCCAGAATGGCGTTGGCGCCCAATTTGGATTTGTTCTCGGTGCCGTCGGCTTCGAGCATGGCGTTATCCAGCGCGCGCTGATCGGTGGCATCCATACCTACCAACAATGGCTTGATGGTGTCGTTGATGTTGGCAACGGCTTTTAATACGCCTTTACCCAAGTAGCGAGATTTATCGCCATCGCGCAGTTCCAGTGCTTCACGCGAGCCAGTTGAGGCACCCGATGGTGCACAGGCCGCGCCTACGGCGCCAGACTCAAGAATCACTTCAGCGCTTACGGTTGGGTTACCGCGGCTGTCCAGCACTTCAAAGGCTTTAATGTCTACTATCTTGCTCATTGGGGATTGGCTCCAATTGTCGTTTCAGTAATGTCGGTTAACTTTACAAATTAGGTTAACGGGTTAACGTGGTGCAGATGTTACAAAATCGGGTTTTGCTGGTGCTATTTAATATCCAGCGGCGCCATGGCTTTTACCAGCGCATCAATGCTTTGCATTTGCGCTAAAAAGGGCTCGAGCTTATCCAGCGGCAAAGCACTGGGGCCGTCGCACTTGGCGTTGTCCGGGTCTGGGTGCGCCTCTAAAAACAAACCGGCTAAACCCAGCGCCATACCGGCACGACCAAGCTCGGCCACTTGCTGGCGGCGGCCACCGGAGGCGGCGCCAAACGGGTCGCGGCACTGCAGTGAGTGGGTCACATCAAAGATGACCGGTGCGCCGCCCGAGGCCTCTTTCATGGTGCTAAAGCCGAGCATATCGACCACTAAGTTGTCGTAGCCAAAGTTGCTGCCGCGATCACACAGAATCAGGTTGTCGTTGCCGCACTCACGAAACTTCTCGCAGATGTTTTTCATCTGGCCGGGGCTTAAAAACTGTGGCTTTTTAATATTAATAACGCTGCCGGTTTCGGCCATGGCCTGCACCAAATCTGTTTGGCGCGCTAAAAACGCCGGCAGCTGAATAACGTCGGCCACTTCACTCACGGGCTGGCACTGATAAATCTCGTGCACGTCGGTAATCACCGGCACGTTAAAGGTGCTTTTGATCTCTTGAAAGATTTTTAAGCCCTCGTCCATGCCCGGCCCGCGAAACGAGTGGATGGATGAGCGGTTGGCTTTATCGAAAGAAGCTTTAAAAACGTAGGGGATACCGAGTTTTTGTGTTGCCTCAACATAGGCTTCGGCAGTGCGCAGCGCTAAATCGCGCGACTCAAGCACATTCATGCCGCCAAACAACACAAACGGTAGGTTGTTGCCGACACTGACACTTCCGGCATCAGTACCGCCAATACGAACAGTTTTATCAGTCACAGAGGAATCCTTACAGTAAAATCCCGCAGCGCCAAGCGTGCGGGATGATCGTATTTTAGCCTTTGGCTTTTAACGTAGCCGCCACAAAGCTGGTAAACAACGGGTGGCCGTCCCGTGGGGTCGAGGTAAACTCGGGGTGGAACTGACAGGCCACAAACCAGGGGTGATCGGCGATCTCGACCACCTCTACCAGGGTGTCGTCCGACGACCAGCCGCCAATACGCAAACCGGCTTGCTGCAGCATATCAACGTAGTTGTTGTTTACTTCATAGCGGTGACGGTGGCGCTCGACAATCACATCGTGGCCGTAAATTTCGCGGGCTTTAGAGTCTTTAACCAAACGGCACTCCTGTGCCCCCAGGCGCATGGTGCCGCCTAAGTCCGATTGCTCATCGCGCTTTTCTACGCGGCCGCTCTCGTCGGTCCACTCGGTAATCAAACCAATCACCGGGTCTTTACAGTTGCGATCAAACTCGGTGCTGTTGGCATCTTTAAGGCCTACCACATTACGCGCAAACTCGATCACTACCGACTGCATACCTAAACAAATGCCCAGATACGGTACTTTGTTTTCACGGGCGTAACGCACGGCGGCCAGCTTGCCCTCGACACCGCGGTTGCCAAAGCCGCCGGGCACCAGAATGGCGTCGGCCGTTTTTAACAGTTCCACGCCTTCTTGCTCAATGCGCTCGGCATCGATGTGATTAATTTTAACGCGGGTGCGGGTGTGAATACCGGCGTGGCTTAAGGCCTCATTAAGCGACTTATAGGCATCCAGCAGCTCCATGTACTTACCCACCATGGCCACGGTAATTTCGTGCTCGGGGTTAAGCTTGCCGTCTACCACTGCGTCCCACTCGGATAAATCCGCCGGGCCGCAGCTTAAGCCGAATTGATCGACCACGATCTGATCGAGGCCAAACTCGTTTAACAAACGCGGAATGGCGTAGATGGTGTTGGCATCGGGCACGGGCACGACGGCATTCATGGCAACGTTGGTAAACAGCGCAATTTTGCGCCGCGAGTCATCGTCAATCGACACCTCAGAGCGGCACAGCAATACCTCGGGCTGCAGGCCAATTGAGCGCAGCTCTTTAACCGAGTGCTGGGTCGGCTTGGTTTTGGTCTCGCCGGCGGTGGCAATGTAGGGCACCAAAGTTAGGTGCACCAGCATAGAATGCTGCGGCCCCAACTCGACTTTAAGCTGACGCACGGCCTCCAAAAACGGTTGTGACTCGATGTCACCCACGGTGCCGCCAATCTCGACCAGCGCGACGTCCACATCGCGGCCGCCCTCTAGGATGCGGCGCTTGATCTCGTCGGTGATGTGCGGGATCACCTGCACGGTGCCGCCTAAGTAATCCCCCCGGCGCTCTTTACGCAGCACCGTCTCGTAGACGCGGCCGGTGGTAAAGTTGTTGCGGCGGGTCATGCGGTTGCGAATAAACCGCTCGTAGTGGCCTAAGTCCAAGTCAGTTTCGGCGCCATCTTCGGTGACAAACACCTCGCCGTGCTGGAATGGGCTCATGGTGCCCGGGTCCACATTAATGTAGGGGTCGAGCTTCATGATGGTGACCGCCAGCCCGCGCGATTCCAAAATAGCCGCCAAAGAGGCCGAGGCAATGCCTTTGCCCAGCGAGGAAACAACACCACCGGTAACGAATATATATCGCGTCATGTAAAGCCTTGTAGAGGTTGATCAGTATGCGGTTAACCAGCACAAAGCCGGCAAGCGGGACCAAAACTGTACGAAACGAGCCGTATAAGGCCTGAAAAAATCGTATAGAACCGCCCTAGAGATGGGGCGCCAGAATACCAGAAAGTGCGCTTAAGCTCAATTACAAAGGAGCAAAAGAAACCGCTAATAGACGGAAATTTTGCCCTAACGGCGCTGCATGTCGGGCCACTGCCAGCAAAGGGCCCAACCGGGCTCCGCACCGCTCGCGGCAAAACGCTGGCAGACCCAGTAATCGCCCACCGCCGCCAACTCACCGGCAATGTAAATAAGGGGCACCCGCGCGCGCAGCCACACCGGCACTTGGTACTCTTGCAGCAACTTTTTAAGCTGCTGTGAATGAGCGCGCCCGGCCGGTTGACAGCGCTCGCCGCCGCAGCGCCACGCCACGGTAACCGTATCGCCCAGCCAGTGTGCGGCAATACCACTGCCGGTTGCCGGGCGCCACTGCACGCTATCGCCACCGGGCAAAGTCAGCGCGGCCGTTGTGTCGACCCAGCTAATGGCCGGCTCGTCAGCTGCAGGCTGCCACTGCAGCGGCAAACTAAGCGCCAAGAGCCGACCGTTAAAGCACTGCAGGCTAACCTGCCCTACCACCACCTCGGCCCGATGAGAGTCTCCGTGCCCTTGCATCAATTGCGCATCAATTTGCCCCAGCGCATTGCGGCTGGGCACCTCGGTAAAGTGGCGCTCTAACCAATAGCGCAATAGGTTGTGTCGCCGCGGCGCCGACATGGCGGCAAGCCCGGCCAACGGCAAGCTAAAACCCGTCGGTACTGCCGCGCTACCTAAACGCGATACATCATCCGCCGCGTACTCGGTAAGTAAAACATCACTGCGCCGCAGCAGATTGGCCGCGTCGGCCAGTGAGCGGGTCACCGCCGGCCAGCGCTGGCGCAGTACCGGCAACACCTGCTGGCGCAGATAATTGCGGTCAAAGCGAACATCCTGATTAGACTCATCTTCCACCCAGGTTAAACCCTGCTCTTGGGCGTAAGCTTCCAGCTCGGCGCGTGTCACTTGTAACAGCGGCCGGTGCAGCCGCGCCTCACCCAGTATTCGGCTGGCGGCCATGCCACTCAGCCCCTTGGCCCCGGCGCCACGCAGCAAGCGGTACAGTACCGTCTCGGCCTGGTCATCTTGGTGGTGCGCCAGCAGCAATACATCAGCCGGCGCCAAACATTGATTAAAAGCCTGATAGCGCGCCTCGCGGGCGCGGGCCTCTAGGTTGCCAGCGGCGGCATCCAGGTCCGGAGTGATTACCGCAAGCTCGACTCCCAACGCCTGGCACTGCTGCTCGCACTGACGTTGCCAGGCGTCGGCATTACCCGACAAGCCATGGTTAACGTGCACCGCCCGCACCGGCCACGCGGGCCGTTGCTGTGCCACCCAGTGCAACAGCACGGTAGAGTCCAGCCCGCCACTAAAACCCACCCAGCAGCAACCGGCTTCAGATGCCTGAAGAACGGCGTGGGGCAAATGGGCGGCTAAGGCCATAGGGGCTCCTTGGTGCGATAGTAAAGGCGGCCTTACAGTAGCTAGGCCGAAGAAACGCTGGGCAACATTAAAACGCAAAAGCGGGCGTAACAAAACGACTCTTGCACCCAGGCGCCACAATCGCTAGTGTTTGCCACCCACTCGACAAATAATTAACGAGCAGCATGAGCAAAGCAAAAGCCGTAAAAACCGCCCCTTATGGCCGCTGGGAGTCTCCCATCGAAGCCAGCACCCTAACCGCTAACGCCGTGCGTTTAGATGCGCCACAGCTGTGCAATGACGTGGCCTACTGGCTGGAGTCGCGCCCGGACGAGGGGGGCCGCAACGTACTGATGCGCCAACAACTGGGCCGCGAGCCGCGCGAGCTGCTAGACGCCAGCACCAGCGTACGCACGCGGGCCAATGAATACGGCGGCGGTGCTTACTTAGCCACCGAAGAGGCGGTATTTGCCGTATTCGATGCCGACCAGCGGGTGTATCAAATTCCGCTTAAGCAGGGCCACTCGCTCACCCCCGCGCCACTCACCCCTAAGGGCGATTACTGCTACAGCGACTTTTGCCTGGATAGCGCGCGCAACCGTCTGATTGCCGTACGCGAGGATCACTCGGGTGCGGGCGAGCCGGCCTGCACCCTGGTTGCCATCGATTTAAACGGCAGCCTGACGGTTACGGTTTTAGTCGAGGGGGCCGACTTTTACAGCAACCCGCGCTTAAGCCATCGCGGCGACAAACTCTGCTGGCTAAGCTGGTGCCACCCCAACATGCCCTGGGACAGCACCCAACTAACACTGGCCGAGCTGGACGCGGGCGGCGAGCTACACAACCCCCAGGTGGTTGCCGGCAGTGATGGCGAATCGGTTTTTCAGCCCAGCTGGAGTCCGTCCGATCAGTTATTTTTTGTCAGCGACCGCAGCAATTGGTGGAACCTCTATCGCCACGATGACACGGGCGCTGTTAGCGTACTGCCGATGGCTGCCGAATTTGCCACCCCGCAATGGGTGTTTGGTATGTCGACTTACGGTTTTTGCGGCGACGACAAAATTCTGTGCACCTTCACTGAAAACGGCCAGTGGCAGCTGGGGCTTATTACCCCCAAAAAGACGCAAAAGGGTTACCGTTTTAGCGCACTTAAAAGCCCCATGACGCAAATCAGTAACATCACCACCAGCGCCGAGCACTTAATGTTTATTGGCGCCAACGCCAATCGCGCGCCCGCGCTGTACCACTTGCTGTCACACTCGATTGGCCACGCTGCCGCACCGCCCATGGCCATTGTGCGCCGCTCGCAGGCGGACATGGTCGAGCCGGCTAATTTGGCCACCCCCAAAGCCGTTAGCTACCCTACCGGCGATGGCGAAACCTGCCACGGTTTTTACTACCCGCCGTGCAACGCCGGCTACCAGGCAGAGCCCGACACCCTGCCACCGCTTATTGTGATGTGCCACGGCGGCCCCACCGGCGCCACCAGCAGTGCGCTCAATTACAAACTACAGTTTTGGACCTCGCGCGGCTTTGCAGTATTGGATGTAAACTACCGCGGCAGCACCGGCTACGGCCGCGAGTATCGCGATAGCTTAAAAAGCCACTGGGGCGTTAAAGACGTCGCCGATGTGGTGGCCGGGGCGCAGTATTTAGTCGAGCAAAAACTCGCGCACCCCGAGCAATTAATTATTCGCGGCTCCAGTGCCGGCGGTTATACCGTGCTGGCCGCGTTAACCTTTAGCGACACTTTTAGCGCCGGCGCCAGCTTATACGGCATTGGCGATTTAACCGCACTGGCCGAAGATACCCACAAGTTTGAATCGCGCTATTTAGATACGCTGGTAGGCCCCTACCCCGAAACCAAACAGCGGTATTTGGATCGCTCGCCCATCGCCCACATCGCGCAATTAAATTGCCCGGTGATTTTTTTGCAGGGCTTAAAAGACAAAGTGGTGCCGCCGGCTCAGGCCGAGGCCATGGTAAAAGCGCTAACCGATAAAGGCATTGCCAACGAGTACGTTACCTTTGCCAACGAAGGCCACGGCTTTCGCGCCGCCGACAGCATTGAAGCGGCCATTACCCGCGAGCTGGCGTTTTACCGCAAGGTCTTAAATTTAGGCGAGTAATATTAGCATTTACCAGGGCCGCAACCGAACGGCGCGGCCCCTATGACACCGCGTTGGTTACGGCCTCTGGCTTAGCGCAACGGCAACCGATTTAAACGCCGGAGTTTTACTGCGGGGATCGTGTTGCGTGCCTATCAGCACATTGGCCTCGGGGTAGTAAGCCATCAGGCTGCCGGCCGGCAAATCAAAGGGCACAACCTCCAAATCTTTCATCTCGCCCTGAGGTGAGGTAAGGGTGACTTTGCTGCCTTTGGTTAAATTCAGCGTTTGGCAATCCACCTCCGACATCAACACACACCAGCGGTGGGTCGTGCCGCGATAACTGTCGGACTCTTCGTAAATAATCGAGTTAAACTGCCCTTCACTGCGAATACTGGCGAGTAAATAAGGGTAGTCGGCATTAGCCGTTTGCGTTAGTTGGTGGGTTTTAAAGTGGCCGCGCTGACTTTTGGTATTAAACACGGGGCGATGAACCAGGCGATTGCCCACCACAAACTCTTGTTTGCTTTGGCCAATGTCGGCCAGCGGTTCCATCCCCGGAATCGTAGCCGCAATAGCTTTGCGCACTTTGTCGTGCTGCTCAAACGCGGCAAAATCTAACGGCGAATCCGGCAGTAACCGTGCGCCCAATTGCGCCAGTATACTCACCTCAGAGCGGACGTTATCCAGCCGCGTAATACCGCCATCGCTTAAGCGCACGTAGTTAAACATGGATTCTTGCGTGGTGCTGTCGGGCTCTTCATCCCGGGCGCATACCGGAAAAATTAACGCTTCGCTGTTTTCCATGCCGTTAAAGTGGCCGCGGTTTAAGGTGGTGGTTAAATAAAGCTTAAAGCCCACGTTGTCTAACGCGCGGCGGGCAAATTCGGTATCGGGGGTGGCGGCAAATAAATTGCCGCCCATCATCCAGGCGTTGCTCATTTGCCCGGCCTCGGCCGCGCGCAAACAGGCCAGGGTGTCCATACCTTTTTGCGTTGGCAGGCTCACGCCCATATGCGTTTCGATCGCCTGCAACACATCCTTGGCCAGTACCGGCTTAACGCCAATGGTGCCAATGCCCTGTACATTACTGTGGCCTCGCAGTGGCAACAGCCCCGCACCGGGCTTGCCCACCATGCCGCGCAACATAGCCAGGTTAGCAATAGCTTCGACGTTATCGGCGCCGTTTAAATGGTGGGTAATTCCCATGCCCCAGGCAAAAATGACATTGTCGGCGCGGGCGTAATCAGCTACCAGCTCGCCCACGGCTTGCTCCGTTAAACCGCACTGTGCCAGCAGCTCGGTTAAGTTAAGGCCGGCTAAATAATCGCGGTAAGCGGCAAAATCCTGGGTATGGTTTTGCACAAACTCGGCGTTATAGGCGTTTTGCTCTACCAACATTTTTGCCATGGCCGTTAACAGCGCTAAATCGGAGCCGATTTTGGGCTGTAAAAAACGCGAGGCAATCCAGGTGCCGCCTACCAGCATAGATTTAGGGCTTTTGGGGACAGCAAATTTCACCAACCCCGGCTCTTTGGCGGGGTTAATCACCATAACTTTACCGCCGCGGTCGCGTACCCCTTTTAACTGGTGCACAAAGCGCGGGTGATTGGAGGCGGGGTTGGCGCCAATCACAAACACCATGTCGGCCAGCGCCAAATCCTCTAGCCCTACGGTGGCTGTGCCCGTACCCAAAGTGCTTTGTAAACCCACACCGGTGGCCTGATGGCAGTAGTAAGAACAGTTAGTGACGTTATTGCTGCCGTACAAGCGCGCCATTAACTGCAACAAAAAGCCCGCCTCGTTAGACGAGCGCCCCGAGGCGTAAAAAAAGCTCTGCTCGGCCGGCGCCGCCCTAAAGCGCTCGGCGGCCAGCGCCAATGCCTCATCCCAGCTTAACGGCTGGTATTTGTCGCTGCCTGCCGGCTTGTAAATTGGGGTGTTAAGCCGCCCCATGGTTTCCAGCTCACGGTTAGACAGCTCGTTAAACTCATTGAGAGTGTGGTCAAACAGCTCGGTGGGAATCGGCGGCTGAATATCGGTGGATTGCGCCTGAATGCTTTTGTTGCACACCGAGGGAAACTCGTCTTTCTCGTTTACCATGCCGCCGCGCTGCCCGCCCATACCCAGGCCGCAGGCCTTGCAGGCGTTATGGCTTTTTAAGGCTTTGGCCGAATCCAGCAGACCAATGCGCTTGATGGTTTGCAGCGTGTACAACACCTTTTTGGGGCCACCGCCGACGATCTTTACCGGAGCTTCTGTCGCTTTCACCTTTACCTCACATAGCCTGATACAGCCACTATCATTGCCGCTCAGTGTACGCCGAAAATAATGTCAGCAACATCCGTCAAATACCCCAAACGCCACTGTCGCTAGAAGTCGGCGGCCGTATAGGGTGCGCTGCGGCCTTTACTCTCACGGCGAGCACCAGCGATATCGTCGGAGCTAAAACCTTCACCGGCTTTGGCCTGATTGCCCCAGCTATTGCGGATAAAAACCGCCACCGCAGCCAGGTCTTGATCGGAGATGTCCGCGCGGCTGGCAAAACCCGGCATCACCGCCGATAAGTTGTAATAGTCCGGGCCAACCCAAATAGGCCCGGTTAAGCCGTGCAATAAAACCTTGGCCAGGGTTTGTTTGTTGTTCAGCCACTGGCTGCCCCAAAAGGTAGGCCCTAACCCAGGCACGCCGTTGCCGTGCTCACCGTGGCAACCGGCACACCCTGCGCGGCCGCTGTATAGCTGTTTACCTAAATCGTAAAGCGCTTGGCTTGCGGGGTTGAGTGAATCACGGTTACTGGCATCCTGCCGTTTTTTGCCTAAATTACCGAGCAGTGCCATGGTGGCTTGGTCGGGATAATGGCGCTCGATACTGGCCATAAACGCGCCGGACTCTGCCCCCAAACCACTGATAACCGCCTCGCGCACGTAGGGTTTATTCAGGTGGTGATCCAGCACCCATTTGCTTATATCTTGCCCGCCCGCAGTGGCGGCAACAGATATCGCGGCCTGCAGCGCGCGCGGGTAACCCTGCTGCGCTAAAGTGCGCAAAAGCTTTAAGTAAGCTTTGTGATCGCCCGGCGGGAGCCTCTCCCCTACCGCTGCCGCCAGCATGGCCAGCCGATCATCGGGCGAGCTTATAAAATGTTTAACAGTACTTAAGTCGATCGCGTGCAAGCCATACAACGTCCATAACCCGTTGGCCTGGGCGTAACTTTGCTCGGTTTTTTGCAGCAGCTTACGCACCGCCGGCGCCACCTCTTGGGCATTGCGCTGCACCAGTAACCGCCGCGCGGTATCCCGGTGCCAGGCGTTGGCATGAGCCAAATAAGGGACTAACTCTGCGGCGCTGCGCTGGCTCAGATCGGCCCTTGGGGCGATGGGGTTTTGCTGCCAGCGCAAGCGGTAAATTCGCCCCATGGTGTTATTGTGTTTATCCAGCTCACGGCTTTTAATTTGCTCGGCCAGATAGCTCGTCAGAAAGTCTTTGTGCTGCAAAATACCGTGATACATATCCACGATATACACGCTGCCGTCTGGTGCATTGTATAAACTCACCGGGCGAAAACGCTCGTCGGTGCTGGTAAGCAATTCGGCGGGGGCAAACAACGCCCGACCGCGCAGCTCGCCATCGCCCTCGATAATGCGTCTGGCGCTGATTAAATTGGCCGCCGGCTCCGGGGTTAAGCCCAGCCCATAAAACCGCGCCGGGAAGTTATCGCCGCGATACACAAGGCTGGCACTGGCGGCGGTAAAATTAACAAGCTTGCCTTTATCTTTGCCCTGACGAATCAGTACGCCATCCATATAACCACGGTTAACACCGGGCGTCATACGCGCGGGATACACCCGGTTGTCGCCAATACTGTGGGCTGGCATCTCGGGCCAAAAGCCCGGGTTTTTGAGTAGTGAGCCGGGGCGCAAATACTCGCCGTGAATCGGCGAGCTATTACCATTGTGATAGAGGCGGCCAAAATCATCCTGCGAAATACCCCACTGACCGCGATAGTCGGTATCGCCGCGCACCAGCTTCCAATATGGGTTGCGGTAAATTTCTTGTGCACCCTCGGGCACAGGCGCATCGTGCGCCAGCGTTTGATAGCGCTGATTACTTTTGGCGTTGTAGTACCAACCATCCATGCCATACAGCATACCGTTGGGTTTGTGCTCGACACTGCCGCGGCTGGCGTAATGCGCATCTACTTTCTCGTGCAGCCCCAGGCTTAGCACCACCTGTTTATCTGGCCCCTCGCCCTTAAGCTCTTTTTTTACCTCGGCAAAATACAGCGACTGGTGATCGGCGTAAAAAATGCCCCCGTCAACGATGCTAATAGTGCGCGGCAACAAGACGTTATCAATCAGTACCTGGCGGCGGTCTACGTGGCCATCGCCGTCGGTATCCTCCAGCACCGCTATATTGCCCTCGGGCTGCATCTCGCCGGCGCCGTGAATATCCGGCATATAGGTGGTCATCTCGGCGACCCAAATACGCCCGGCGGCATCAAAAGCCAGGGCTACCGGGCTAAACACCTGGGGCTCACTTGCCACCAGCTCCAGCGCAAACCCAGATTGCAGCTGAAACGTTTGCAGCGCCTGTGGCGGCGCAAGCACCGGGGCGAGCGGAATCTCACTTTTGGGGACCACGTCGGTCATAACGTGACCGTCTCTGTCGCCCTGAAAAGCCTCGGCCAAGCTAAGCGTTGGGGCGCACAGCACTATCGCCGCCAAGGCACACAGAGGCAGCCTCATGGCGACAACTCGCGAATGCTAATGTGACGAAACTTGACCGTATTGCGGGTCGCGCCCTGCTCGGCAAAGCTGCGACTGCCGTGATGTTGAATACCGATATGCCCTTCGCTTAGGTGTGTATCCTTCACGTGAGTGGTTAAAATATTATTGAGCCAAATTTTTATCTCGGGCCCCTGGGCGCGGATTTTATAGTGGTTCCACTGGCCGTGTTTAAACGCGGCCGACTTTTCTTCGCTCCACTCGGGCGAGTAATTTTCTTTAAAGTAGGAGCCTGGCTTAGAGCGCTCGGGGTGCAGCGGAAACAACCACTGGCGCTCGGTGGCCTGCTCGTACAAACCGCCGCTCCAGCGCCTGTCGCTGGGATCCACCTCAGCCTGATAACCAAACGCATACTGGCTATTTATATCGTCAGAGTAGGCCGTTTGCGCGCGAAAGATAATACCGGAGTTAACGTATTCATCGTCCAGCTGGGGCACCAAAACCTCGGCTTGCAACTCAAAATCCCGATAGCGCTTTTTGGTTAACAAAAACCAATTGTCACTCGACAGCAGGTGTATTTCGCGGCCCAGCCAGTGAGCCTCACCAAACGCCGATACATTCATCCACAGCTCGGGGTTAGCGCCGATATCAATCGGCTCTTCTGCGGCTAACGCCACCGAGCAATAGAGCATGATCGCCAATAACGCGGAAGATATTTTAATCATTAAGGTTCACCTTATTATTATGTAAATCGTCATCAATAGGCATAGCGACCGCTAATGCGAATGTCTTAAGGCCCCACGAGACGATTTCGCGTTGCGGGGCATTGCCTCACTCTTTAGTTAGCACAATAACCGTCGCGCGCCTTCGGAGGCCTTACCGTGATACACCGCAGGCTCTTTGCCAAACTGCGCGCGGTAACCGGCCTTAACGCGGGCCTCGATGGCGGGGGCTTTTGCCTTTGGCACCAAGGCTACCACACAGCCGCCAAAACCACCGCCGGTCATGCGCACACCGCCGTCGTTATCCAGCAGTGCATCGACGGTGGCGACAAGAAAATCAATTTCCGGCACGGTGATGGCAAAATCATCGCGCATCGAGACGTGAGAGTCATGCATGCATTGGTATACGGTGGCAAGGTCGTGGGCTTTTAACGCTGCAGCGCAGCGCTTTGTACGGTCATTTTCAGTCAGAACATGGCGGGCGCGGCGATACGCCAGTGCATCTAAAGCCCCGCGCTTTTGCTCCAGAAGCTCCATGCTGGCGTCGCGTAAGCTGTTAACGCCCAAGGCCGCTGCCGCCCGCTCGCAGTCGGCGCGCCGGTCGTTGTATTCACTGCCCACCAGATTGCGCTCTACCCGAGAGTCAATAATCACGATGCTTAAAGAATCGGCTATAGCGACTAAATCGAACGATAAATCGCGACAGTCGAGCAGTAAGGCGTAGCCATCTTTACCGCCAGCTGAGGCCAACTGATCCATAATGCCGCAGCTGCATCCGGCAAAATCGTTTTCGGCCATTTGAGCCACGCGGGCGACTTCACCAACGCTTAGGTTAAGATGATTAATATCACTGAGTGCTTTGGTAAATGCCACAGCCAAAGACGCCGATGAACTTAACCCCGCCCCGCGCGGGACATTGCCCTCGATATAAACATCCATGGCGTGCAGCGCGTGCCCCTGAGACAGCAAAATAGCGCAGACACCGCGCAAATAATTTGACCACTGACAGCTTGGGTCTTGCGCGATTGCGCCTTGCAGCGACCAGACATTAAACTCGTCATCAAAGTTACCGGCGCACACTTGCATTTGATTATCGGAGCGCGGCGCCAAGGCCACATAAGTGCCACACTCAAGCGCGCACGGAAACACAAAGCCATCGTTGTAATCGGTGTGTTCACCAATCAAATTAACCCGCCCGGGCGCAAAAAAAACATCGCTCGCCGGCCGTTCAAAAACAGCCTGAAATCGCTCAGCTATCGGCTGCATTGCGCTCGCTCCCCAGATAATGTGTGGTGCTGCAAGCGCGCAGTTGTTCGGCGGCTTGCTCGGGGGTAATATCGCGCTGCGCCTCGGCCAGCATTTCATACCCAACCATAAATTTTTTCACACTGGCACTGCGTAACAGCGGCGGGAAAAAGCTGGCGTGGAGTTGCCAGTGATCATTCAGCTGCCCATTAAAGGGCATGGCACGCCACCCCATTGAGTAGGGAAAGCTGCACTGAAACAAATTGTCATAGCGGGTTAAGGCCCGTTTTAAGATACTGGCTAACGCTTGTTGTTGCGCGGCATTTACGTCGGCAAAGGTTTTTGCGGAAAACCGCGGCAATAACATAACCTCAAACGGCCAACAGGCCCAAAAAGGTACCAGCACCGCCCAGTGCTCGTTTACCTCTACCAGCCGGTCTTGTTTTTTTATCTCCCGCTCGACGTACTCCAGCAATAGGTTACGGCCGTTACGCCGATAATAATCGAGCAAGTTGCGATCAATTTTTTCGGCGGCGCTGGGCAAGGTATTTTGCGCCCAAATTTGCCCGTGCGGGTGGGGGTTAGAGCAGCCCATAACGGCGCCTTTGTTTTCAAAAATCTGCACCCACTGGTAGCGCTCGCCTAGCTCAGCCATTTGCTCGCGCCAGGCGTCAATAACACGGCCAATGTCCTGCTCGGACAACTGCGGCAAACTTTTACTGTGATCGGGCGAAAAGCAAATCACCCGCGCCTCGCCCTGCGCCGGCTGCGAGCGAAATAGCTCGTCATCGCAAGCCTGTTCGTCGGTTGCCGGCTGCAGCGCCGGAAAATCATTGGTAAAAACAAAAGTGCCACTATAGGCCGGATTAATATCACCGGTAACACGGGTATTGCCCGGGCAGAGGTAGCAGTGCTCATCGTAACGAACGCTTTGAGGGGGCTGAGGCGCCTCTTGCTGGCCCTGCCAGGGGCGCTTACCGCGATGCGGTGAAACCAGCACCCACTCGCCCAATAGCGGGTTATAGCGCCGGTGGCTTTCATCGTTTAATAGAGGCATGGGCTCTCTCATGTACTTTTATCATTGTCTGTAGGCCTCGAACGCCAATGTACGGCAAAGGGTTTCGGCGGCGCTTTAGCTACATAGGTACGCTTAGAAGTATAAAAGATTAGACCGGCAAGATTCGAGAGCAATTTTACCCTCTTACGATCCTTTACACGGTGGGCAAATTATATTGGATACGGTCGATCTCCCACTCTTTATACGCCTCGCTGGTACGCACAGCAATTTCATCCCCCACGCGTTTACCCAGGCACGCCCTAACCACCGGAGCATTGACCGAAACATAGTGCTTTTTATTGTAAATCTCATCCGGCCCGACAATTCTAAAGCTCAGAGTGGCGTCATCTTGATCCACCAGAGTTACCCAGGCGCCAAAGTAGGCTTTGCCCTCTTGCACAGGGTTGTACTCCACGACCCTAAGCGCCTCGATACGTTTTCTCAAAAACCGCACCCGGCGGTCGATTTCGCGCAGCCTTTTTTTGTTGTACTGATAGTCGGCATTATCGGAGCGATCGCCCAGGCTCGCCGCCCACTGCACAAGCTTAGTAATCTCGGGCCGCTCTTTGCGCCACAAATGATCAAGCTCTTGCTTAAGTTCGGCAAAGCCTTCGGGGGTAATAACGTTGCTATCCATAAATCCTTACTGTCAGAGGTGTATTGCACCGGGGCGTATGGGAGAACTTACACTTGCTCAACCCGCTCGGTTAAGCGCGCTAACTCTTGTGCTAACGTGTTATCGGGGAAGGCCTCACCGGCGCGGCGATACCAATAACCGGCATTACCCAAGTCGCCCTCCTCGCGGTGCAAGTACGCGTGAATTAGACACGAGAGCGTATCATTGTCATCCTGCACGAGGCTATGGGCCCCATTCCAGTCGCCCGCCTTAATCAAGGCTATGGCACGTTTTACGCTGTCCATCACTACCTCTGGTACAATTGCTTAAACTCATTTAAGCATTATAAGTGAATGTTGCTACCACTTGTTACCCACCCTGCCTACTCGTTCCCGTTTCCGGGCCGGCACCGCTTCCCCATGGAGAAGTTCGCCTTACTAAACCGTTGTTTATCTGAGCAGGGGCTACTGACGCCCGCCAATACCTTTCGGCCGGGACAAGCGAGCCTCGCGGTACTTCACACTGCTCACTGCCCGCAATACCTCGAGCGTTTTTGCAGCAACCAGCAAACGCCACAGGAGGTTCGCCGCATGGGCCTGCCCTGGAGTGCGCCGCTGCGCAAGCGCACATTAATTTCACCCAATGGCACCCTGTTGGCCGCGCACTTAGCGCTTAGCCACGGGATTGCCTGCCACTTGGCCGGCGGCACCCATCACGCTCACTATGACTTTGCCTCGGGCTTTTGCATATTGAACGATCTGGCGGTAACCGCAAAAACCCTGCTGGCGCAGGGCAAGGTGGATAAGGTGTTAATTTTTGATTGCGACGTGCATCAAGGTGATGGCACGGCGGCGATACTGGCGCAAGAGCCGCGGGCGATTACCTGCTCGATTCATTGCGAAAAAAACTTTCCGGCGCGCAAAGCGCAAAGTGACCTTGATGTGGCACTGCCGCCTGACACCCGTGACGCGGAATACCTGGAGGTTGTCGCAAGCACCCTTAGCAACTTAATCCACCAACAACAACCAGATTTAATTTTGTACGATGCCGGGGTGGATATCTTTAGTGCAGATCCGCTGGGCTTACTAAACGTCAGTGAAGCCGGGATTCGTGAGCGCGACCGTTTGGTGCTGGAGCTTGCTAAAACTCACAACACGCCCGTCGCAACGGTGATTGGTGGTGGTTATGACGACGATCGCAAAGCGTTAGCCAAACGACACGCCCTGGTGGTAGAGCAAGCGCACCAGCTTTGGTGCGCTTAAGCACTTTAGACTTTACCGCTTACCAGGTTTTGTAGGGCAAAAACTTACCATTTAAGGTGAGCAGTACCCGATCCCCTTTGGGGTCTTCGATTTTATCGACCTCCATCGAGAAATCGATAGCGCTCATAATGCCGTCGCCAAACTTTTCCTGAATCACTTCTTTAAGCGTATCGCCATAAACGCCTACCACTTCGTACAAACGATAAATCAGCGGATCCGTGGGCACGGCCTGATCCCACACTTTGGTCGGAAACGCCTCAAGTGCCGTGGCGACGTCAGCATCCAACGATAAATAGTCGGCAATTTTTTTAGCGATTGGCGCCGGGGCACTGTTCATACCCAAACACGCCGAGGTCAGCCACACCGGCGACACCTCTATATCTTTTGCCATTACCTCCCAGGTTAAGCCGCGGGCGACTTTGGCACTTACGATGGCGTCGGTCATACTTTGCTTGTTCATTGGTTTCTCCCATTTGATGAAGGTCTGAATGAGAGAAGAGCAAATTGCAGGCCAGCGTTAACATGCACAGCAAATAGGCGTTAAACCGTGCGCTGCCGATGCAATTTTGGTGCACAGTCAGAGCAGAGCGCACCACGAGAAGACAAACCCATGTTAACGCCCGGCCGGCAAAAAATTTTGTGTTAGCCCAAAACAAAAAAACCGGGCCCAAGGGGCCCGGCTTATAAGAGTCAACCGACTAGAGTCAGTCTTCTCCCCACAGCTCAAGCAGCAGGTTCCATTTACGCTGCTCAAAGCCGTTCCAGGTGCCCCATGCTGCCGTATTGGACACGGGGTCGTAGGCATGCTTATACAAGCCACCGGTATCACCCGACTCTGGGTTGGTAGACCAATAACAAGCCTGAATGCTGTTTTCGGCCATATAGTCTACCAGGGCTCCCTGCCACTGCTCATCCACACCCGGCTGGATGTGTCCCCAGCGATCTTGATCGCGGATCGGCGCGCCTTCTGGCCAATCTAAATGACCACCAAACTCGCCCACGATCATGGCGTAGCCTTGCTCGCGCAGATAACCAAAGTGCTCGTCCCAACCTGGCTCAAGGCGAGAGGGGTCGATCACGATGTTACAACCGGCATCACCGGCTTCATCACCTTCCATGCCTTCACACTCGGGCTGACCCGGATCCATAAACTGCTTCTGCACAAACACCGATGGGCCATAGGTGTGCGGCGACAGAATCAAACGCTCCTTAGGAATATTGAGCGGATCATTCTGGAAGGGATAAAGGTTTTCACCCCAGTTAGGGTTAGTCTCATCCGAACCGTGCGGCACCTCTGTGCCATCTTTGGTCGAAGACGAAATACCTTCTACCATCACCAACACATCCTGGTTCACTTCATTGATAGCGGTATAGGCATTTTCAGCCAGAGTGCTCCACTCATTCCAGGTGTAATCCCAAGGCTCGTTAAAGATGTCGATCGCCATAATATTATCGACGCCTAACTGAGCCGAGAGGCCGGCGATTTCACGCAGATCATCCAGCCACAACTGCTCGTTGTACTCGTGCACCACAACGCCGCTGTCATCGACAACACCACAAGAGTAGCCCTCGCGGGTAAACTCGTAGTTTTCCCGATCGCGATCGGCGTAAGGAGGTGTAGAGTCTAAACGACCAGCACGCCAGCCCACGTAGTTAGAGCACGAGTGGATATCGATAATAACTTCGATATCGTTTTGATCGGCCTGAACAATAAAGTCTTCCAGTGCCTGGCGGGCGTTATCCTGACGCACCGATGGAGCATTTTTTAGCACCCCTCCCTGACGGATATCACCAATACCTTGCGGGTCGTTTGGATCGAGGGTTTGCGGCGCGATCGGCAAGCGAATGGTGTTAATACCAGCCGCCGTAATTTCATCCATGGTTTGCTGAATATCGCGACCGGAATCTACCCACCACATGTTGCCAACATACAGCTCCATGGGGGCACCGTCTGGGTTGTTTTCGGCATCTGGTGGCTCGTGCTGACCTTCAAGCCCAAACCAGGCAGAACATTTAACCGGGAAGACATCGCCGTTTTTGGTAATGTTGCCCGTCTCATCGACGCGGAAGGTACCATCGCCCGTTGGCTCACTCGAGCTGGAGCTGGACGACGAGCTGCTAGAGCTTGAGGAGCTGCTAGACGAGCTACTCGACTCGCTCGAGCTGGAGCTTGACGAACTAGAGGAAGATGCCACGCCACCGCACACATCACCCGTTACCACCGGAGTCTCGGCAGAGCTGCCGTTGGTGTTACCCTGAAAACCGAAGGTAACCGTCTGGCCCGGTTGGATAGTGCTGTTCCAACTAAGGTTGGACGCGGTGTAAGGGTTACTACCGCTCATGTTGGCGTTCCAGGTATTGGTCAGAGCGTTATTGTCGTACTGCCAATTTACTTCCCAGCCATTAATGGGAGTGTTGCCATTGTTGGTAATATTAATGGCACCGGTAAAACCCGATCCCCAATCGTTGCTAACAGTGTAGCTGCAGCTGGCGCTTTGGGCAGTAGCGCCTTGAGAAATCGCTGCAATCGCTAAACCCAGCATCACCGCCGAGCCACAGCGTTTTTTTGTGGTAATCATTACATTGCTCTCCTTTGTGTTAGAAATTTGCCATTCAATATTTTCTTAGTCGTGATGGCACTTTCATATTTACGCCAGCTAGCTATCCACTGGCGTATCCATTGCCGAAGCCCGATCCCTGATGCGCGCTTTCCAGTGCTAAGCGCTATGCAAGCCCCTGATGTCGACAATAATCTTTCACTCTGTTTAGCCGCCCTGTGCTTAGCAAAGCCACATGGCAGCGCTGTCAAATTGCGCTAAAAAATAAGCGCTCAAATAAAACCAACAAAGTGTTTGGGTTAGCTGGCGGCCGCGCTATTGGGCCGCCAGCAGGTACTCGATGACAGCCGTTGTATTAATCGTCCGCTTCGGTGATCACATCAATCAAAGCCGGCTCAATTTCGCTGCCGTTATAGCGGTCAAACAGGGCAAAACCACCGTCGCCGGCGTAGCCGTTATCCCAGTAAACCGGAACCATATCGTGCGCCACGGCCGAGCCTGTGATGTACTCGTTCCAGTAATTACGGTACACCTCGTGTCCTTGCACATTGGGGCGCGATATCACACCGTACTCGCCTAAAATAACCCCAATACCCTGATCGACAAAGTTGCTCTTCATGCGTTGAAACTGGGCATCCACATACGACTCGTTAGCCCAGGTTTCGGTAACGCTTGGGTCAGTTGCGATAGAGCCCCACTGCGTAATGTTGCTGCTTTGATTGAGCGTAAAGTTATAGGGATCGTAGTAATGCACCTCCATCATTAACCGGTCGGAAACGGTATCGGTTGGGATATCGGCGAAGTTAACCCCGTGATCGATATTGGTATTAAAGGCCTGTACCACCAGATAGCGATCGGCGTTATCGCCGCCGGTAGCGCGCACGGCATCGACAAAGGTTTGATTAAAACTATTTTGCACGGTGTAATACTCCTCGGTTGGAGTACCGTAGTCGCCTTCGACCATCACCTCGTTGGTACCGGCAAACAGTAAACGATCGTCGTAATCCTTAAAGTGATTGGCGATCTGGGTCCACATAATTTCCAGACGATTATTGACGTACTCTTGCTCGGCGTAAGTGGGCTGCATCCAGCCTTCGTCCCAGTGGATATTCATAATCACGTACATGTCGGCGTTTAACGCGTAATTAACCACCTCTTCCACGCGATTCATCCAAGCGTTATCAATAACAAAGTTTTCCGCATCGGAGAACTTACTCCAGGCCACTGGTAAACGCAGCGTATCGAAGCCCGCCGCTTTTACAGAATCAATAAGTGCCTGGTTCGCCACTGGATTACCCCATGCGGTTTCGCCGCCTATGGCCTCCAGGGTATTACCTAAGTTCCAACCAATACCCATTTCGCCGGTTAGCTCGACAGCTGTCAGCCCATCGGGCACGGAGCTGGACGATGAACTACTGGAGGAGACGCTTGAGCTTGAGGACACACTTGAGCTCGACGAGCTACTAGAGCTGGAGGACGAGCTAGAGCTACTGACACCGCCGCAGACATCGCCGCTAACGGTTGGGGTTTCTGCGCCGCCGCTACTGTTAACTTGCAAGCCAAACGACACGGTTTGCCCCGGCTGGATAGTGGCGTTCCAGCTTAAGTTGCTGGCCGTATACGGGTTTGAGCCGGTGATATTAGCGTTCCAGCTGTTGCCTAACTGATCCGCACTGTAGCCCCAGTTAACGCTCCAACCGTTAATGGCATTGGCGCCAGTATTGGTAATTTCGATTAACGCGGTAGCCCCGCCCCCCCAATCGTTGGTAATCGTGTATTCACAATTGGCGGTTTGGGCAGTAGCCAGGGTTGGCGACAGCAGGCCGAGAGAAAGTGCACAGGCCCACCCAATATTTTTCACTCTTGAAAACGTCATGGCGTATCCTCATTTTTTATCTGTTATTTTCGCTGCACGCTCACTACACAGAAGAACTCAAAAAATGACACGCTCGAACGCCGGCAGGGCATTTGCCAAAACGCGAGCTTAATCATTCTCCACATCTGCGCTAAACGTGAAATCCAAAATCTATGCGCAATAAATTTTGGAAAGAGCAACGAGTATAGCGATGTAAAGAATTGATAAAACGGATTAATGTGCCCACCTTCGAGACAAGAGTCACAAAAAAACTTGGCTCGTAGCGCATTAATCAGCAAAACGTTTTTGCGGTAACACTTTGCGTCGACTTAAAAACGCTATTTATTTTTTTAAAAAAAGAAACAACCAGAAGAGTCGGTAAAAAAGGGGGTTTAATGTATACATTCACGTTAATGTTAACATTTTATGCCATTATTCTAGAAAACATTAAAAGTGCCTGTATTTATTGTAACGATTCCATAACCGTATTTTTTTGCAGGTAAAACCCGTCATTTTTAAGGGTTTAAAAACTGTTGATATCGAGCTCTTTTGACCACCATTTTTAAGATTCTCTTCGCCCTCAACACGCCCTTGCCAGCGCCGCGCCGCATTCGCTGTAATGGATTGTAATTGCACGCATCAAAGCGGCATTAGAGACTGCTTCTACTATAAGTACCGCTAACACCTCTAGATTTAGCAAGGACGACACCATGAGCGAATATGACTCGGACAAACCCAGCGCCAACTCCGTGCCCTGCTGGGACTGCCAAACCGACCCCACGGCGCGCTTAAAACAGATGTTTGTCGATATGGGCCAAAAGCATCGCATAGCCCGTGGCGCCACCCCGGCCCGCCGGGCGGTGTTTCGCAAACAACACGGCATTGCCTATGGCGAGCTGGTGATCAACCAGGATATCGATCCGCGCTTTAAAGTGGGTATCTTTGCAGGTACTCGGTACGAGTGCGCGGCGCGCTTCTCTAGCGATACCGGGCCCAACGACCCGGATTTACATTCCACCATGGGCGTGGGCTTAAAGCTGTTTGGGGTGACCGGAGAAAAACTGATAGGCGAAGGCCCGACGGCCGACTTTATTTTTCAGAACATCGACCGTTTTTTTGCCACCGACGCAACGCAAATGTGCGTTTTTACCACGGCCGGCGTGGTAGATCATAATTACCCGCAGTATATAGAAGAGCACCCGGAGCTTGCCGAGGTACTGCAGGCGATGGAAAAACCCGAAGCCAGCTGCCTTACCGCCAGTTACTGGGCGATACTGCCGTTTAAGCTGGGCGAGGCCGAGATTGTTAAATACCGCCTGGTGCCCGATGGTACCGACCCCGGCGCGCCGTTTGACGACAACAACTATCTGGGGCTGGATTTACAATCGCGCCTGCGCAATGGCCCGGCCAGCTTTCGCTTTGAGATTCAGCGCCGCACCAGTGACGACATGCCTCTCGATGATGCCCGCGCCGTGTGGAGCACCACCGAAAGCCCCTATATTTGTATTGCCACACTGCACTTTCCACAGCAGGATATCTGCGCTATCGGCCAGGAGGAGTTTGGCCAAAACCTCGCCTTTAACATCTGGCGCACCCTACCCGAGCACGAGCCACTGGGCAGCATCGCCGCCGCCCGCAAGGTGGTTTACCAAGCCAGCGCCGAGGCGCGCCATCAAGCTAACGGGCAACAGCTTGGTGAACCCCACGCTATTAACCCAAATTTTAACGACACCGAGGGCGACGACAGCGACTGCATTGTCTACGCCGCCATTTATCCGCCCATCGGGGTGATGCGCGTCGGCAATGCCGAGAGCGAATACTTTATCGGCCCCGAAGTAAAAGACCCTGCCCCCAAAACCGACCCGCACGCCTACCGCGATAGCACCGGCGCCATAAAACGCCAGGCGGCGCGCTTTAGAGTGTATGGTTTTAACGCTGCAGGCAAAGCGGTAAAAGAGCTTACGGCGGGCAACGCCAGCATTGAATGGTGCGCTCATTTAGCCAACCAAAAATCCTCCTGGTATGAGTTTCAGTTAGCGCTGGATATCCCCGAAGCCGCCGACGCCCCGCCATCATTACTGCGCAACAACAATATTGCCAATCGCACGCAGCTGCTTATTGACGGTGGCGAGCGGCGCATTAGCGGCTGCGACTTAAGCGACTCTAAACATTACGGCTTTCGCGGTGAGTTTTTAGGCAAAGAGGTGTACTTAGGTGAAATGCGCACCGACGACAAAGGCCGGCTGATTATGCTTGGCGGTCACGGCAAAGCTGAAAATATCAACGGCGATATCGCGGTTACCTTTGCCAACAACGAAGGCTGGCACGACGATATTGCCGATGGCCCGATAACGGCAAAAGTAAGCTACAACGGCAATGAATTAAGAGTGCTCCCCGCCTGGGCCATCAGCGCCCCACCAGACTTTGCGCCACTGCAAAAATCCGTGCGCACCATGTGGGATTTAATGCGCGACGTGGCCATTAAATGCGGCCAGCTTAACCGGCCCGCGCGACCATCGTTTATGCAGGATATTTTACCAATCTTTCAGCGCATGACCGACCTGCAGTGGGTTAACGCAGGCTTTGCCGCCGGCTTTGGCTGGGAGGGGCCCTTTAATTACACCTCACCCGAGTGGCTGGCGCGCCTCGGCGATCCGTCGTCCGCCCATTACGAACTGCGCCGCACGCTGTCCAATAACTTTAGGCGCTACTCGGTATCCGGCAGTCAGGCGCCGCAATTGTGGCCCTGGGTATATGGCGATGCCATGAGCGTTCCCGCCTCGGGCTCGCCGCGTCAGCACGCTACCTTATCGGATTTACAGCTGGCGTTTTTAGAGCAGTGGGTCGAAGGGGATTTTGACGCAGACTACCAGCCAGACGCCACCCCGGTGCAGTGCCTTAATCAATTGCCCATAGCGCAGCAACCGGACATGC
The DNA here is from genome assembly GCF_963975215.1 of uncultured Gilvimarinus sp. GTDB lineage: Bacteria > Pseudomonadota > Gammaproteobacteria > Pseudomonadales > Cellvibrionaceae > Gilvimarinus. Next base: position 18,050 of record NZ_CAXBFW010000026.1, on the reverse strand, counting down.
TCACTCAGGCGGCCATGGAGTTTTGCCTGGCCGACGCGTTTCACCCAGGTTGCGAGATGACCTGGCCCATGCGCACGCCCGAGATGTACTCCGAGGCCTTTAGGCTGAAACACGCCGACGACACTATGCCCACCAACGGCCACTACTACGGCCCGCTGATGAACTCCGATGTTATTAGCCTGCCCAAAGGCCCGCTGCAGGGCGGTCAGGTGGCCGGCGGCATCACCCGCTGGATGGCGATACCCTGGCACTGCGATACCGCCAGTTGCCGCGATGGTTACGAGCCGCAATACGCCCCCTACGTGCCAACGTTTTGGCCCGCCCGTGTGCCCAACAATATTCTTAACGAATCGATGCACGCAAAAGCGGTAGACCCAAGCCTACCGGAGCAAGAGCGCCGACAATCGTTTGCGCTTCGCCAAGCCTGGCTAGACGACTTACCCATTGCCGAGCCCGTGACTTACACCAAACAAATTAACGCCATGATTGATCACTTTGATTCGCTCGCGGTAGTACAGGCGCGCGCGGGCGCAACCGATACCCCCACCCTGCCCGATCATATGCAAGTGGGGCTAGTGTCGCCCAAAGAGCAAAAAGGGCAGCACCAGCCTGGGCTGCTTAGCGGTGTGGCAACGGCTGAAAACGCCAGTGCTAAGGTATCGCTACACGGCGAGCGCGCGCACCGCCAGGTGGATTTAACCACTATTGCAAAAGCGCACCGGTTAAAACCCTAAACCATGGCGGCCCACTCCAGTGATATTGTGATCATCGGCAGCGGCATCGCCGGTGCCACCGCGGCGCTCGCACTTGCGCCAAGCGCCCGGGTTACCATAATCGATAAACTCGCTCAGCCACCTGCGCGGCCCGGCGAATGTTTACCGGCACCGGCGGGGCGTATTTTGCGTAAGCTCGGTTTGTGGCAGGAGTTTTTGCAACAAAGCCACAGGGTGAGCCTGGGCGTGCAATCTTACTGGGGCACGGCGCAAGCTCATATTCAGGACAGCTTACGCAACCCCGACGGCCACGGCTGGCACTTAAACCGCCCGGAGTTTGAATCGTTACTGCAACAAACAGCCGAGGCGCGCGGAGTAAACTTGCTGAACCCCGCCACTGTAACAGCGGCCAGGCGCAACGCGGCAAGCTGGCAATTAACCTTAAACAATGGCGATGCCATTAATACCGGTTGGGTTATCGACGCCACCGGGCGCAACGCTTGTTTTGCCCGGCAACAAGGTGCCCAGCGCACCAGCGATGATTCACTGATCGCCGCGTGGGGCATTATTACGCAGGATATAGCGCGGGGCATGCAGCGCTCGATGGCGACGATTGCCGCGGCAGAAAACGGCTGGTGGTACTCCGCGCCGCTGCCCAACAATCAGCGGCTACTTGCCTATCACACCGATCAAACCCTGCTTAACACTGCCCAATGGCGCCACCCCGAGCCCTTTAAACGCGCCGCGCTGCAGCAGAGCGCACTCGCCGATTTAGGCATTGATGCCTCGCTGGCAACGCTCGATTACCGGGGCATTACCGCCGCCCACTCCACTAAGCTTAACCAGGTGTGCGGCAATCGCTGGGCGGCCATTGGCGACGCCGCCATCAGTTTTGATCCGCTGTCCTCACAAGGGATGTACAACGCCATGGCCAGTGCCATGCAGTTTGCCGAGCTTTTTCAGGCGGGAGCCGTAACGCGAGAATACCCCAAACAAGTTCAGGCTATTTGGCAGCATTATGTAAACCACAAAGCATTTTTTTACGGGCAAGAGCGGCGCTTTGTCACGCAGCCATTTTGGCAAGATCGGCAACGAGATGCACGTTCATCAACTGCTTAAGTAAAGGATACACCAACCTTCAGAGCCGTCACTTAACAGTGTCAGAATAATCAACATCCGTGCCTGGCATCGACGACACATCAATCTCTCGCCGTTTAATTTTGTACATTTTTGCGCTTTTTGCCTCGGCCACATTGAGATCAAAAATCGCGATATTTTCATGCAGACCGCCATCAATAGTTTGCTCTAGACCCTTAATCTCAAATTGCGACTGATATACAACGCCGTCATACCCCATCTTTTTAAAATACTCAGATATTATTTGAGTTGGAATATAATTCAAACGACTATCGCGTGAAGTCACCGGCTTAGAAAAACATCCATTCAACTCGATCCATGTAAAGGATTCGTTTTCTTCACCCGTTTCCGGGCTATACTGATTAAACCACCAATAATAGTCAGGCCTATCCTGTAATAAGTTGACCAACCTCAAATCCGCTAGTATTTCAAACGCTGCAACTGTGACGCTTTCGTTATCTGCCGGCCTAGATTCGGCGACACAAACTTCTGGCCGATTCGCTAAATATAAAACATTGAGATTGAAAGGGTTAACTCTCCCTTCTGCTTGCAAGTTGGGAATTGGCTTCATTTCGGCTTTATCGTAAGGGGTGTTCACTCCAGCCGGATTTACTCGAGCACGATAATATACACTTCCCTTTGATATGATTTTTACTCTACTTTTACTGGACTCGTAAAGCGCATCTAAGAACTTTAAGTTTCGTTCAGATAAAAAGTGCCGCTCACTAGATGAGGTACTTTCTAGAAAATGCCAAAAATCTTCCAGATTTACTTTATTCATTTACAGCCCCTGCTCTTTTGCCTTATCCCACAAGGCGTCCATCTCGGCCAGGGTCATATCGTCCATGGGTTTAGGGGCGTTGTCTTCGATAAAGCGAAAACGCCGTTCAAATTTATGGTTGGCGCGGCGCAGTGAGCCCTCCGGGTCTTGCCTTAGAGTGCGGCTGATATTGGTAACAGCAAACAATAAATCGCCTACTTCGGCATCTACCGCCTCCATATCGCCGCTGGCCAGAGCCTCTTCTACCTCGGCCAGCTCTTCTCGGACTTTGGCGATGGGGCCGCTGACATCTTTCCAGTCAAAACCGGTACGCGCAGCGCGTTTTTGCAGTTTTGCCGCGCGGGTTAGGGCCGGCAAATTAAGCGGGATATCGTCTAAGGTGCCCCGCACACCTTTGGCCTCGCGCTCTTCTTGTTTGATGTCTTCCCAGCGCTGTTTAATGGCGGCCTCGTCCACCGGCTGATCGCCAAAGCGCTGCAGCAGATCATTATTGGGAAACACATGCGGGTGACGCCGTACCAGCTTCGCCACCAGCGTATCGACGACGGAATAAAAATCAAAGCGCTGTTCTTCGGCGCCAAACTGACTGTAAAAAATCACCTGGAATAATAAATCACCCAACTCTTCTTGCAGGTGATCAAGATCGCCCCGCTCGATGGCATCGGCCACCTCGTACGCCTCTTCAATCGTGGAGGGCACAATCGTCGCGTAGGTTTGTTTTTGATCCCAAGGGCAACCGTCGACCGGATCGCGCAGACGTTGCATGAGGTAGATGAGGTCGTCGAGGGTGTAGGTTGGGGATGACATTTTATTTCCTCGGGGTACGGGGTACGGCTAATTGTAAACGCCCTCAGGTGCTAAAAAACACCCTTCGTTCTCCGTTAACCGTTATCCGTTCCCCGCCCCTCACAACTTCCGCCGCGCCGAGGCAATATTGGGCAACTGATTCAAACGCGTGAGCACCCGACTCAACTCATCAAAGCCGCGTATCTCCACGGTGATTTGCATATCAACCGTATTTTTACGCTTGTCCGATAAGGTTTGCATGGCGCTGATGTTGATTCGCTCGTGATCGAGCAGCGCGGTAATATCCAACAACAAACCGTGGCGGTCGTAGGCCTCGACGATTAAATCCACCGAATAACTGCTTTGCGGCGTAGCGCCCCAGTCGACTTTAATAATGCGCTGCGGCTCGTCCGCTTGCAGCTGCAATACATTGCTACAGTCGGCGCGGTGAATAGACACGCCCCGCCCCAGTGTAATGTAGCCGGTAATGGCATCGCCCGGTACCGGGGTACAACAGCTGGCGATTTGGGTTAATAAATTACCCACGCCTTCGATGAATACATCGGAGTCTTTTTTGCGCTTGGACGATTTTGCTTTAAAAGGAATCGTCGGCTCTTTGGGGTGCTTGCTGTCAATTAATCGCTGCGCGGCACTGATAACTTGCCCCACGCCAATATCGCTGGCCCCTACCGCGGCATACAGGTCGTCGAGCGACTGCATGTTAAGTTTTTGCGCCAGCACCTCAAAGTCTAAATCGAGCAGCGCCAGGCGTTTAAACTCGCGATCGAGCAGTGCCTGGCCCTCGGCGATATTGTCATCGCGCGCCTGCACCTTAAACCAGTGTTGCACCTTGGCGCGGGCGCGGGCGGTATTAACATAACCAAGCGCGGGCGAGAGCCAATCGCGACTGGGCGCCTCACGCTTACCGGTTAAAATCTCCACCTGGTCGGCCGTATTTAAATGGTAGTTTAACGGCACGATGCGCTCGTTTACCTTGGCGCCGCGGCAACGGTGGCCCACATCGGTATGAATGCGGTAGGCAAAATCCAGCGGCGTGGCGGTTTTGGGTAAATCCACCACGTGCCCTTCGGGGGTAAAGACGTAGATACGATCTTGATCGAACGCCTTTAAATCATCTTGCAGTTGCTGGCTGGTGCCACCCAGCTCGTCGTGCCATTCAAGCACTTGGCGCAACCAGGCGATTTTTTGCTCGTAGCCATCCTGGCCGGCTTCGGTATCGGTGCCTTTGTAGCGCCAGTGCGCGCATACGCCCAGCTCTGCCTCTTCATGCATGGCAAAGGTGCGCACCTGAATCTCAAGTACTTTGTTCTCGGGGCCGATGACCGCGGTATGCAGCGAGCGATAACCGTTTTCTTTGGGCGAGGCGATATAGTCGTCAAACTCGTGGGGGATGTTGCGCCACAGGCTGTGGACAATACCCAACACGGTGTAGCAGTCCCGCACGCTGGGCACCAAAATGCGTACCGCGCGGATGTCGTACACCTGAGAAAAGCCAATACCTTTGCGCTGCATTTTGCGCCAGATACTGTAAATATGTTTTGCCCGCCCGGCCACTTCGCCATCGATGGCGGCGCTTTGCAGCTCGCCGCGCAGCAACGACAGCACGTCGTCGATAAACTCCTGCCGGGCAATGCGCCGCTCATCCAATAGCGCGGCAATACGTTTGTAATCGGCGGGCTCTAGGTAGCGGAAGGACAAATCCTCCAGCTCCCATTTGATGTGGCCAATACCTAAGCGGTGCGCCAAGGGGGCGTACACGTCAGAGACCTCGCGAGCCACCTGCCGGCGCCGGGTTGGCGAGGCGGTTTTAACCGCCCGAATCGCACAGGTGCGCTCGGCCAGTTTTACCAGCGCCACGCGCACGTCATCGACCATGGCCACCAACATTTTACGGATATTGTCGGCCTGCTCGTCGGACTGCTTGCCAAATACCCGCTCTTCGCGCTCGTTGCGCTGGTAGCTGATGGCGGCCATGCGCAGCACACCTTTAATAAGCTTGGCGACCGCCTCGCCAAAACTCGCCTCGACCTCGGCCAGCGCCAGCTTTTCTTCGCGCACCGCGCGGTACAACACGGCGGCCACCAAGGTGTCGTGATCGAGCTGTAAATCGGCGAGAATTTCGGCCATCTCCATGCCAATACGCAAGCAGCTGGTACCCTCGCCCCAGCTGTGGGGCGCGGCACAGGTGACGGCTTCGTCGGCTCTCTGGCAGAGCTCGCAAGCGCGTTTAATTTCACTCAAGGTGGGGGAGGTTTGCTGCTCAATGCCGGCAAAGCGTTGCAGCCAGGCATCGATATCAACACTGCCGTCGGGGGCAATGGGGTGGTCTTGGCGGACTTTTACCATAGTAACTTCACTGTGCACTGCTGCTGGCTGTTATGGTTTGGGCAGACCACACTCCGTGTGATGCGGTGTGAGCGTCCTGAAACAGCCGTTGGACTCGTGAGGCGCCATAAAGTTGCACGCAGTTAAGCGTGCCAGCGCTCGGGCGGCGCCTATGGTAGTCGAAAACGCCGCCCGATCAAAATACAAAACACCGCTCGATTGCGGCGATGTTTAGCTCTTTATTACCTCGATCCCCGCCAGCCCGCTCGCGGCGCCCTTCTCCAGCGCCACCCGCGAAAAACTCAAATCCAACTCGCCCTCGGTAACCAATGTAAACGGCTCCAAAATACGGTGAAAAAACTCCTCGGGGGGCAGCACCAAACCAAAATCCGAGCCCACATCGGGAAACAGTCGTAAAGGCACGCGCACCTGAGCCCAAGCGTTACCAGCCAGCGCTTGCACCGTATCGGTAATATCCAGGTCGGAATTGCTGTCGGGGCCGCAGCCCAAGCGTAAAGTAACGCTCTGGCTGGGCGCGGCGTCGACTTTAACGTCAAAAATCAAGGCGCCGTCGCTGTCGAGGTAGTCCACCAGTACCTGCCGGTCACGTGTGGTAAGGGCCACTAAACCAACACCACTGCCGTTCCACTGGGCGCGGCGGGCATCCTCTTGCACCTCACGGTCCACCGCGGTGACACAAATACTGGATACCTCTACCCGGTTGCCCTGCATCAGTTGCCTGTCGTTTTGGCGCCCCTGCACCATTATGCCGTAGGGCTCCATAGGGCGACGATTAAACACCAGCAGCTCATCGAGGGTTTCGCCGCCGGCATCGTAGTCTTCGGGCAAATCATCGCCCAAGGTATCGGCATCGCCATAGGCCAGGCCGTAGCCATAGGCAAACAGTGGGTCGTAATCATCGTCGCCACGGTTTAGCGGCACCTGATCCGGCTCGCGCGGCCAGGAGAAGGTCAGCTTGCCTTTCATGGGGTAATTGACCGCACCATCGGCGCGGGTGAAGAGCACATCGGCCACACCGGCGCCCTCGGTGCCCGGCTGCCAAATCGCCACAAACGCATCCGAAGCGTTGATCTCGCGGTTCACCCACATGGGCCGGCCGGTCATAAACAGCGACACCACCGGGATACCCTCGGCCTGTAATTTTTGTAACAGTGCCCAGTCGCGCCCCGCCCCTTCTTTAAACAGCAGGTTTTGAATATCGCCCTGCATCTCTGCGTAGGCCGCCTCGCCCCAAACGACAATAGCCACATCGGGTTTGACGCTGTACTCACCCGTCTCACTCAGCTCGATCTCGCCGCCGGCGGCATTAACTCTGGCCGCTAAACCGTCATACACCGAGGTGGCGCCGGGAAAGTCGCGGCGATCGGTGCCGGTGCCCTGCCAGGTCACCGACCAACCACCGGCTTGCTTAGACAAATTGTCGGCGCCATCCCCGGCCACCAGCACCCGCTGCCTGGGCGACAGAGGCAACAGGTTATTTTTGTTTTTCAGCATAACCAGCGATTCGCGCACGGCGCGGCGCGCTACGGCGCGGTGCCCGGGGGCACCTATTAGCTCATCGCGGCCGGCCAATGGGCGGCTCGAGGGCTTACCGCGCTCAAACAAGCCGGCGCGCAATTTAACCCGCAAAATACGGCGCACGGCATCGTCGGCGCGCGCGGCGTCGATCACGCCGGATTTAATCTGCTCGACCGTGTTGTTAAACAGTATTTTCCAGTCCGGGTCGGGCACCATAAAGATGTCCAGGCCGGCGTTAATGGCCTGCGGGCAATTTAACACTTCGGCACCTTCGATAAAGCCGTGGCCGTTCCAGTCACCCACCACCAGGCCGTCAAAGCCCAGCGTATCTTTTAACACAGTAGTTAACAGGTGCTTGTGGCCGTGTAGCTTTTCACCGTGCCAGCTATTAAAAGAGGCCATCACGCTTTGCACGCCCGCCTCGATTGCACTGAAGTAGCCTGCGCCGTGAATATCGCACAGGGTCTGCTCATCGTCCTGGCAGTCGCCGCGGTCGATACCATTAATAGTGCCGCCATCGCCAATAAAGTGTTTGGCGGTGGCAATCACATGCTGCTCGTTTAAAAAGTCGCCCGAGCTCGCGGCGCCCTGCAAGCCCTCGACCATTTGCCCGGCGTAGGCGCGCACAATTTCCGGGTCCTCCGAGTAGGCTTCGTAGGTGCGTCCCCAGCGATCATCACGGGCCACGGCTACAGTGGGCGAGAAATCCCAGTCGATACCAATGGCGGCAATCTCGCGGGCGGTTACCTCGCCTATTTCGCGGATTAGCTCGGGGTTATGGGTGGCGCCCAGTGCGATATTGTGCGGAAACAAAGTCGCCCCCACCACGTTGCCCACCCCGTGGACCGCATCGGTGCCCCATATAATAGGCACATACACTTTGCCATCGCTGCAGTCGGCTGCGGCATCAAAAAAACTATCGGCCAGCGCCACCCAATCGGACGCTTTTGCGTAGCGATCATTATTGGGCACCGAGCCGCCCCCGTTGAGCACAGAGCCCAGGTGGTAGTCTTTGATATCTTGCGGGGTAACTTGCTTGATTTCAGGCTGAATCATTTGCCCGACTTTTTCCTCAACGCTCATTTGCGCCAGGATCTCGTCTATTTTTGCTTCAAGTGCAGCGTCAGCGGCAAGCGCCGACGTCAAACGGGGCCAGGGCACGGGTAACCTCCAGAGGTGTCAGGTGTGTCTCTTCATGTTTAGGGGCGGCGCTTAGCGCTCTTTTAATTACGTTTAACGCTCTGTGTGGGCAACACTGGCGGTTAAAAAGCCCCGTAAGCTTAACGGAACGAGGGCAAAACTACACCACTATTGACAGCGCTGTCAATAAAACCTACACTTCTCCACCAGCTTTATCGATAACATGGGCATTTTTTATGCGAGGCTTAATCACAAGCCCCATAAAGCCCCCATCTGGCCCCCTAATACCGCCGTCATTTGAGGGTATTAGGCTCTAATGACAACACAATCGACCTAGGCAGCTTAGGTACAAGCCATTAAGCTGAGCAACAATAAACAGCAGCAAGGCAGATAAGCGAGGAGCACAACCGCATGAGTAAAATTCTAGTCGCCGATATTGGTGGAACCAACGGCCGCTTTGGCCTGGTAGACGCCTGTGAGCACGACACCGGCTACAACGCTGTGCAGCAGCTTAGCCTACCCAGTGCCGAGCACGACTCTCTGGCCGACATGATCCGCGCTTACTGCGACCAAACCGGCATTAATATGCCTAAGTTTGCCTGCTTGGCGATTGCCGGCCCTATTCAGGACGGACACGTAAAAGTTACCAACCTTAACTGGGAGTTCTCGATTGGCCGCCTGCGCGACGAGCTAAACATGCAGGCACTGGATGTACTTAACGACTTCTCGGCACTGGCTTACGCGGCACCACATTTACAAGCGCAAGACAAAACCACCCTGTACAACGTGAAGGGTAACCCCCACGCCCCGATTGGGGTTATGGGCCCCGGCACCGGCTTTGGCGCCGCCATGCTCGCGCCCGTGCGCAGCGGCTGGAAGATTCTGCCCACCGAGGGCGGCCACTGCAGCTTTGCCCCCACCACCGGCAAAGAGATTGCGATTTTGCAGCATATGCGCCGCGAGTTTGATCACGTATCCATCGAGCATTTGTTGTCGGGTATTGGACTGGTGCGCATTTATAAAGCGCTGGCCGCCATCGACGGTAAAGAGTCCGAAGACTTAAAGCCCGCCGAGGTCAGCAACCGCGCGCTCAGCCATCAGGACCCACAGTGCGAAGAGGCGCTGGAAACCTTCTGCAACATTCTGGGCAGCGTGGCCGGCGATAAAGCCCTTAGCTGGGGCGCTCTGGGAGGTATTTATTTGGGCGGCGGTATTGTGCCCAAAATCGCCAACTACTTACCGCAAACGGACTTTGTGAAGCGTTACGTACACAAAGGCATTATGCGCGGCTACGTCGAAGATATTCCGGTGCATATGGTCACCAACGATAAAGCCGCCTTAATTGGCGCCGCCGCCTGGCTGGTGGATAACACCCAAGCCCTGCAATATTAAGATGTCAGCGACAGCCCCTTGCAGCATTCAGGGGCTGTCGCCAACCACCCCCCCATACCAGAAAGCCATAACGCCTCCGGCGACTACTGCTCGACCAACACCTCGCATTTAAAAAAGCCATCATCCTCGGCCAGCGTTGCCTGTAACAGCGGCAGCAGCGCCTGCATGGTGGCAAACAAGGTCCAGGGCGGATTAATCACAAATAACCCTGACGACGTCATGCCAGCCCCTTTAACCTCAGCATCGGCCTCTAACCCCAGCTCATAACGCTGAATATTGCGGATGCCACTGCGCACCAGCTTTCTCTCCATCGCATCAATCTGCTCCCGCTCAACCACCGGATACCAAATAACGTAGACGCCTGAATTGAACTTTTTGTGGGCTTTTATAACCGTCTCAACCACTTGGGCGTAATCGGCCTTCACCTCATAAGACGGGTCAATCAATACCAACCCGCGGCGAGCCTTGGGCGGTACGCGCGCAAGTAAACCGCGCAACCCATCACTGCACTCAACCCGAATATTGCCATAGGCCTTGGTATTGTCCTCCAGCTTTTTAACATCACTGGGGTGCAGCTCATACAACCAAGCGCGATCTTGCGGCCGCAAAAACTGCTGCGCGATCATCGGCGAGCCGGGGTAGTAATACAGCTTGTCAGTCCGATTCACCTCGCGCACTTGCGTCAAATAAGGCTCTAGCAGCGGCCAGGGCTTGGTCATCAACTTGCCCACACCGGTGCGATACTCCCCCAGCTTAACCGCATGCTCCGAGCGCAAGTTATACAAGCCCGAGCCCGAGTGCGTGTCGATGTACTCAAAGGGCGCCGGCTTTTTACCGAGATAAGCCAGAATTTCGATAAGCACAATATGTTTAAGCACATCGGCGTAATTACCGGCGTGGTAGGAGTGGCGATAACTTAACAAAGGCAGCTCTCAGGTAGCGAATCGAAACGCCAGGCGCAAGCCCGACAGGCAATTGCGCTATTATCAGCCGCCCCCCGCCAAATTGCACCGCCTTTTTGCACCTTAAACTGCACCGGCAGCGCGGGATCACAACGACACCACCCCTTTTAAACGCGCATAAAAAAAGCCCACCTCTTTCGAGGTAGGCTTTTGTATATGGCGCACTCGGGAGGATTGTCTGGCGCACTTCCCTGTGCGCCACCGCTATGCGGCGCCTATGGCGGACCAGAACGCTCCCGGCGTTCTGTCGAACCTGCGGAGGCTGATGCACACGGATGTGCGAATGCCGCGGTTGTAGGGAGACAAAGGAGCTGCCTCACCCCCCACTCGCGCGCATAAAAAAAGCCCACCTCTTTCGAGGTAGGCTTTTGTATATGGCGCACTCGGGAGGATTCGAACCTCCGACCGCTCGGTTCGTAGCCGAGTACTCTATCCAGCTGAGCTACGAGTGCGTTGTTAAGAGGCGCGTATATTAGTGATTCAACTTGTTATCGTCAAGCGATACGCGCTGTATTTTTTGTGTTTTTTGCGATTTAATCCGTTATTGATTGTTGTCTGGCCAAGCTGATGAAATTCTCTACAGCTAAGCGGCCAACTCACCGCCAATACAACAAACCGATCAATCGCTTGCGAACACCTGACCTTAATCCCTTTGACCATCGCAGGCTAACAAAGCATGCAGAAACTTTGCTCTGCTACCGTGCAACCATAAAACCTCACCTAAAGCGCGGCTTTTTTATATGGCGGTGAGGGAGGGATTAACCAAAACACGTCGTGTGTTTTGCCCTGCGGGCTCCCTTCGGTCGGTTCAAACCGCTCCCGGCGGTTTGTCGAACCCGGCGAGGGCTCTCACCCTCCCGCACCTTTATAAACAAAGCCCCGCGTGGGCGCGGCTGTTTTATATGGCGGTGAGGGAGGGATTAACCAAAACACGCCGTGTGTTTTGCCCTACGGGCTCCCTTCGGTCGGTTCAAACCGCTCCCGGCGGTTTGTCGAACCCGGCGAGGGTTCTCACCCTCCCACACCTTTATAAACAAAGCCTCGCGTAGGCGCGGCTTTTTTATATGGCGGTGAGGGAGGGATTCGAACCCTCGAACGGTTGCCCGTTACACGCTTTCCAGGCGTGCGCCTTCAGCCACTCGGCCACCTCACCATACAATTGCAAAAAAACCTCAAAGAGACCTTTTTGCGAGGCGCGAATCCTACACAAATCGCACGCTAAACGCAACGGCGAGTATCAGGATTGCGGCCAGCTCTGGCAGCGGCCCGATAAATCGGAGGCGGCGGCCTGGGGCAATGCTTTAACCGGTGTGCCCAGGTACATATAACCGATCAATCGCTCATTGGCCTGTAAGCCCAACCCAGCCAATACATGCTCGTTATAGGCCATATCGCCGGTGCGCCAGATAACCCCTAACCCCTGAGCGTAAGCGGCATTGACGATATTCTGCGCGGCGGCGCCGGCGCACAGCAGCTGCTCTAACTCCGGAACCTTGGGGTGATCCTGCAGCTGTGCAATAACGACCAACAACATCGGCGCCCTTAATGGCATGTTGCGCAGCTTGGCCTGCAGGGTTTCGCTTAAAGTCGGCGCGTCTCGCAGCGCCGAACGGCAAAATAGCTCGCCCAGCGCCTCGCGGGCCTCACCTGCGATCGTCAAAAAGCGCCAGGGGCGTAACAAGCCGTGATCCGCCGCACGGGCGGCACACTGCAGCAAGACATCGAGTTGCTGTGCAGTGGGGGCCGGGGCATCCAACTTGGCAACCGAGGCGCGCTTAGTCAGGGCGTCTATCGCATCCATATTTGCTTCGCTCTTACTGGTAAATTAGGCCGCATTGTAACACGGCGTAAAACAACCCAAGCTCACAAGTGTCGCCAAAATCAACACGCTAAGCTCATAGGTCTAACTATCACATACCCGCCCCATATCAACTATACTTAGTAAAATGTGCCAACCCGCTGCAGCCATAGACGACCACAAGGCTTCGCGTATAAGATGTTGGCCGTCGCTTTACTCTTTAAGCATGCTAGCCAGGCACATAACACAATGACAAAAGCTGCACTACCGGACGCTGAACACTCAGAATCGATTCTGCAACAGTATTACTTCCGCACTCTCATCTGCTTTGCCGCCGGCGGTACTTTAGCGGCGATGATGGATTGGAATAATATTAACTGGGTGTACGTCGGCGCCATTATTTATATGCTGATATACGCCTACGCCAGCTTCACTTATACAAAGCAGCTACCCGCCGAAGCCGTCCCGAAAGCGACCCGAATGCTCTCTTACGCCGACGCCGCGCTAATTGGTGTAGTGCTTAACCTTATTAACTTTTCGTTGTTGCCGTGCATTTTATTTCTGGCAATGATTCAGTTTAATGCGTTGCTTACCGGTGGTTTGCGCCGCTGGCTAGAAGACAACGCCGCAATGGCAACCGGCGTGGTTATCAGTATGTTGATACACCGCCCCCAGTGGATCTTTCACAGCAACATTCAAATAAGCGCGGTTAGCCTTATTGGCATTATTACCTACTTTCTCGCCTACGCGCTGTATATGCATCAAAAGTTTCACAAATTAAAGCTCAGTAACAGCAAGCTGCTAAACGAGCAGAAGTGGCACAAAATCCGCGCGTACAAACTATCGCGTTATCTGGCTCCCGCCGTATGGCAAGCCGTTAACCAAGGGCGCGACGAAACACTGCAGGCAGAGCGCAAAAAAATTACCGTTTTCTTTTCTGATATTAAAAACTTTAGCCAGTTATCGGAAGAGATGGAGGCCGAGGCGCTCACTGAGCTACTTAACCAGTACCTCACCGAAATGACCAAAATCGTGACCCACTTTGGCGGCACCATCGATAAGTTTATGGGCGATGCGGTGATGGTGCTGTACGGCGACAGTGGCAGCAAAGGCGTAAAGGATGATTGTTTACGCTGCGTAAGCATGGCCATTGCCATGAAAAAACGCATGAAATCCCTGCAACAAGAGTGGCACAACCAAGGCATCAAAAAGCCCCTGCAGATTCGCATGGGCATCAACACCGGTTACTGCACCGTGGGCACCTTTGGTACCTCGAGCCACCTCGACTACACCGTACTCGGTACCCATGTGAACCTGGCCAGCCGCCTAGAATCGGCCGCCGACCCGGATGAAATTTTAATCTCTCACGAAACCTGGTCTCTGGTAAAAGATTCCGTATTGTGTCGCGACAAGGGTGAGATTACGGTCAAGGGCTTTAGCGCCCCGGTTAAGGTGTATCAGGTGGCTGGGTTGCGCAAAGATATGGGCCGCAACCAGACCTACTTTGAGGATCGCGCCGAAGGTTTCTCGATGTACCTCGACCTGGAGAAAGTGCGCAATTACGATAAAGAGCAAGTGTTAACGGCGCTGAAAAAAGCCGCCGAAAAACTCAAAGATAAGGTGATTGTTTAACCCTCGACTATTGCCGCACTAAACGTACCGCACCCGGAGCCTCACCCGGCTCACTGCTGCGATACGGGTTGATATCCAGACCGCCGCGGCGGGTATACCGAGCGTACACCTCAAGCTTACGCGGGGCGCAGCGCTCGGTGATATCGCAAAACATCCGCTCGACGCAGTGCTCGTGAAAATCCTGGTGCTCGCGAAACGAGACGATATAACGCAGCAGCCCAGCCGGGTCTATCTCGGCGCCCTCGTACGCAATCCACACACTGGCCCAGTCGGGCTGGCCGGTCACCGGGCAGTTGGTTTTTAGCAAATCGCTGTGCCAGGCACGCGTTACAGGCGCACCGCCGGATGCACGCAAATAATCAGGGTGAGGATGATAGTGCTCGATGGTGACATCCTGCTGATCGAGGCACTGGGCGTTAAAAGGCGCGGCCGAAAAGTCGGCCTGCAAGGTGCCACCTGCAGCCAGCGGCGCTACAGTCACCTTTACCTCAGCGCCCGCGGCGGCGGTTAAGTCTTGCGCAATTTGGCTTTGCAGCTGCGCCACACTAGCCACGGATGTTTGGTTAAACGAGTTAAGGTACAGCTTAATGGATTTTGACTCGACAATATTGGGGCTGTCGCAAGGCAAGGTGAACTCGATAAGCGCCACTTGCGGCAAGCCCTTGTCGTTAAGCCAGGACAACTCATAACCGGTCCACACATCTACCCCGTAAAACGGTAGTGCGCTATCCACTACACTCAGCGCACGGCGCGACTCGGCCCGCGCAATGGGGTACAGCAAGGCCGGATCATACTGGCTTATGTAGGCCGATGTTTTACCCAGCGGGCTATCACCTATGGTGTGACTCATACTTAACTCCTAAGCCTTAAGCGCGCAGGCGCGAGCCATTTTTTAACAGGTATAAACTCACCGCAAACAACACTGCGGTAAACAGCAGCAAACCGGCAAAGGCGTAGCCGATATTTTCGCCGCCGGTGCCGAGCAAACCGTAACGAAAGGCACCCACCATATGTAAAATCGGATTGAGCTGCGACACCCACTGCCAAAACTCGGGCAATACACTCACCGAATAAAAAACACCCCCCAAATAAGTAAGCGGTGTTAAGACAAAGGTGGGCACAATGGAGATATCGTCAAAAGTATTGGCGTAAACGGCGTTAATAAACCCCGCCAGCGAGAAAAACAGCGACGTTAGTACCACAATAGTAATCGTCAGCGGCCAGCTGTGCACCTGAATATCGGTAAACAACAAAGACACTACCGTCACCAATACACCAACGCTTAAACCGCGCGCCATGCCACCCATGCAATAGCCCAATAAAATAATCACATTGGGGGTCGGGCTGACTAAAATTTCTTCTATCGAGCGTTGGAACTTAGCGCTAAAAAACGATGAGGTAACGTTGGAGTAAGAGTTGGTCAGCACCGCCATCATAATTAAACCCGGCACCACAAACTGCATATAGGGAATGCCATCCATAGTACCAATACGACTGCCAATCAACTTACCAAAAATCACAAAATACAGTGACATAGTGATAACCGGGGGCAGTAACGTCTGCACCCAGATACGGGAAAATCGCTTAACCTCTTTACGAACGATGGTGGACAGGGCCACCCACTGCTGTGCCATCTGCATTACTCTGCCCCCTGCTCGTCCAACTGACCGTTAATTAATGACACAAACAACTCTTCCAGGCGATTGGCTTTGTTGCGCATACTCACCACCTGCACCCCTTGCGCCGAGAGCTGATCAAACAACTGATTGAGCGACTGCCCCTTTTCGACCTCCACCTCAAAGCAGTGCTCGTCCACCAACTCAACGGCATGACCGGCAATAACCGGCGCCGCTGTTAACGCGCCCGAACAGTCAAACACAAACACCTCTTTGTTTAACCGCTGCAGCAGTGAGCGCATGCTGGTGTTTTGCACAATCTCGCCGCGATCGATAATTGCCACGTTGCGGCACAGGCTCTCGGCCTCTTCCAAATAGTGGGTGGTTAAAATAATGGTGGTGCCCTGGGCGTTAATCTCACGCAAAAACTCCCACATGGAGCGACGCAGCTCGATATCCACCCCCGCTGTAGGCTCATCCAAAATAAGCACACGCGGCTCGTGCACCAGCGCCCGGGCAATCATTAACCGGCGCTTCATACCGCCCGACAGCATCCGCGCCGGCGTATTGCGCTTGTCCCACAGGCCCAGTTTCTCCAGGTATTTATCGGCCTGCACCTCGGCTTTAGCACGTGGCAAACCGTAGTAGCCCGCCTGCTGCAGCACGATATCGCGCACCTTCTCAAACTGGCTGAAATTAAACTCCTGGGGTACGATGCCCAGCTCCTGCTTGGCCTCAGAAAAGTGAGTATCAATATTGTGGCCAAACACGCTTATCTCGCCCGCGCTTTTGCGCACCAGCGAGCTGATAATACCAATGGTGGTCGACTTGCCCGCGCCATTAGGGCCAAGTACCGCAAAGAAATCACCGGCCTGTACCTCCAGTGAGATGCCTTTTAGCGCCTCAAATTGGTTGCCGTATACTTTGCGAAGATTTTTAATCGAAAGAGCAGCTGTCATAATTGCCTACTTTTGTCACCGGAGCCTTGCTCCGCCTGATCAATGTATTGAGGAATACGCCATGAGCCAAACCGGCGCCGAAGCACAGTACCTTGCGTATATGCGCAAACTGGTCACGCAATTTACACAGAGCGTGCAACAGCAACCGCCGTTTATCGAAGACGACTGCGACGAACAACACCTGGCGTTTTTGCGGCGTTTAGAAGCACTGCCGCAACAGCAAGGAGACGAGTACGCCGAAGAGGGGCAAGCACTGATGTGCCAGAGCATTGCCGCCTATCCGCACTTAACACCGCTGCTGCCGCGCGATCTGCTCTGGCACTTTGGCGGCGATTGCCTGCACTTTATGCCCGATGAGGAGATCGATCGCTTCCAGCAGCTGGATGAACAGCGCCACGAGGCCGAGCAGGCGGGACAAGACTTCGACTACGAGCGCGAACGAGCAAGAGTGCTCGGGCTCCATTAACGAGCGGCATTGTAACAGAGCGGGCTCAATGCAGGTAACCGCCCGCCCCCAAAGACAGCATAGAGCGCCTGCCACGTAGCTTTAAGGCCAGGTTGCCAGCCAATTCCGTAAAGGCCGGGGCCTCGGCAACTGAAGACACTAGATCCCCGCCTTCGCGGGGATGACGAGATTTAAGCAAAGCCCCCTGCTGGACAACCCCTGCCCTCGCCCACTTAACGGCATTAAACCTAACAGACACAAGAGAAGCCAGCCGAAGCTGACCTCTTTTGTAGAATATGGAGCGTATTTGCACGGCGAATGCCGCCCGCAGGGCGAGGGCCACGGATGGCCTGAGTGCAACGAGGCGTAGCCTCGGTTACCGCCCATCTAACGGCACAAAACCTACAGGCACAAAAAAAGCCAGCCGGAGCTGACTTCTTTTGTAGAATATGGCGCGGGACCAATACGCCGGGAGCGTATTGACACAGCGAATGCTGCCCGCAGGGCGAAGGCCACGGATGGCCTGAGTGCAACGAGGCGTAGCCTCGGTTGCCGCCCACCTAACGGCACAAAACTTACAGGCACAAAAAAAGCCAGCCGGAGCTGACTTCTTTTGTAGAATATGGAGCGGGACCAATACGCCGGGAGCGTATTTGCACAGCGAATGCTGCCCGCAGGGCGAGGTCCACGGATGGCCTGAGTGCAACGAGGCGTAGCCTCGGTTGCCGCCCATCTAACGGCACCAAACCTACAGGCACAAAAAAAGCCAGCCGGAGCTGACTTCTTTTGTAGAATATGGAGCGG
>NZ_CAXBFW010000025.1:0-51699 GCF_963975215.1 uncultured Gilvimarinus sp. | reverse complement strand
AAAGAAGACGGCTGTAGAGTTGCTTGTGAAAAACGTATTTCTACGGTCTCGTTAGCTTGGACAATAAACCCTTCTCGCTCGACGGTTTCAAAGCGTACCCTCCGGGAATCAAACAACACCCGTTCGTGACGCTCAAGCACCGAATTCATATCAGCCAACAAAGGCTCAAGTTTGGCCGTCGCGACGTCCGTTGCCAAATAAAAACTCTGACGATACAAGCGCTGATCTATCATCGAGAGGTTCTCGAGCACCTCAACCGAAAAGATCGAGTTGGGCACGCTTACCAGAGTACGGTCAAGTTTGCGCAACATGGTAGAGCGTAAACCAATTTCTTCGACAGTCCCTAAAATAGGCCCAAAGCGGCAAAAATCCCCCGGTTTTATAGGCCTTGCAATAAACAAGGTGAAAGCGCCAAACACATTTTCTAAGGTTTTTTGCGCGGCCAGGGCCACCGCTAACGAGCCAATACCCAACCCCGTTAAGATGGTTGCCATATTGTAGCCGGCGTTTTGCAGCCACAGCAGCACGGCAAAAATAATGACAAGAATTTTAACAATAGTAACCAGAGGGCGAATAAACCCGGGACTAAAGTTTTTATCTTTAGCCATCGCCCGGGCGATGTACACGGCATGCCAAAATTCGACGATACCCAGTACTAAAAACATACCCGCCAAGTACGCCAAAAAGCCCGAGTCGAAGATAACCCGGACTTTCAGCGGCAGCCCCAGCTGGTAAACGGCCCAATTAACAAAACAGAAAAATAAAAAGCGTCGCAGCGGCTGGCGAATAAGCCGTTGCATCGTATCGCCGTAAATTGAAATATGGCTGACTATCTTCAGCAGGACCCAGCGGATAGCCCCGGTTATCAGCCACCCCGCCAGCAGGATGACAACCAGCATTAACACCTGCCAATTGTGCATATGGAACAGGCGAAATTGCGGCAGCCACTGCTCCAGCTGCTCTAGTTGTGGCGGGTAGCCAAACTTGTCCCAAAGCGCCGGGATTTGCTCGACGGTAGCGCTGGAAATTTTCCACACTTGGTTGCCGTTCGCATCAGGTATACGCTGCAGCAAAATATCAAATTGATCGGCGCCATCATTTAAGCTGCCCAATAGCTCGCGATACGGCGGCAAACCGTCGTTCAGGTCACCCTCTTCGGTATCATTGATCGCAGTTAGCTCAAGGAGCTGATACTGCTCCCACACCAGCACCAGTTTGCGCATCAGGTTGCCGGGGCCCTGCTCCACCACCTCGGGGGCGACGTAGCGAAAGTCGGCATACCCGGCCATACGGTCCCACTGTTGGCGAAGCCCGGCTTCGCGAATCAGTAGCACCGCGCCCAAAGGGGTTGCCATTGGCTGCTCACGCTGAATTTGCGCTGCCTCCTCTGCCGCCTGAGCGTTTGTTTCAACGATATCCTTTAAAGTGACGTCAGGGTCCTGAGCGCAGGCATTAACCGCCAAAAACCCGATCAACCCCAGCAGCAAACGGGCCATTAATACCATCAGGCGCTATTCCTTCCATTTAATATTGCAACCCAAACTTGGTTTTTGCTCGGTTGGGATCGGCTCTTGCTGAGCCATAGCGTGGGCGGCGGCCAGCAGGTCACGGCCATCAACCAGCACATCGTTACCGGGCCGGGCATCGTCCAGCTGGCCGCGGTAAACAAGCTTTTTGTCGCGATCAAATAAGTAAAAATCCGGGGTACAAGCCGCCTCAAACGCCTTGGCTACCGCTTGTGATTCGTCGTATAAATACGGAAACGGAAAATCGTGCTGAGCGGCAAAGGCCAACATATGCTCTGGCGAGTCTTGCGGGTAATTGGCAACATCATTAGAGCTAATGGCAACACAGCCAATTCCCAGCTGGGCCAGCTGACGCGACAAAGGCGCTAAGAAATCGGCTATATGCAGAACAAACGGGCAGTGATTACAGATAAACAGCACAGCCAAGCCGTTCGAGCCAACATTAGCGCTGATATTATAGAGGTCACCTGCCCCGTCGGGGAGCTCTACCTCAGGCAGAGCAGTCCCCAGGGGCAGCATATTGGAGGGAGTACGAGCCATAAAAACTTCCTTCTATTATTTACACAGAGCCATTAAAGCGCGTGAGGCGCCCAATGTAAAACCCGTGTAAAAAAACGGCTCATTAACCTCTTGTGTCGTCCTGCTCCTGCTGTATCTGCTCTTCGATTTCTTCAATGCTTCCGTGGCGCACATCGGCACCCATCACCAGGTACACAACGTACTGGGCAATATTGCGGGCATGGTCGCCAATCCGCTCCAGCGCCCGCAGTGACCACATAATATTCAGCACCCGGGTGATACTGCGCGGATCCTCAATCATATAGGTGATCATTTCACGCATCGCCGTGCCGTACTCCATATCAACGGTGCGATCGGTTTGTACCACTTTTAAGGCAACATCCAAATCCAAGCGCGCAAATGCATCGAGCGAGTCGTGCAGCATGCGCGAGACATGCTCACCAATATGGCGCATTTCTACGTATCCGCGCGGCGCGGCGCCATCGCGCCCTAACGCCATGGCCTGGCGGGCAATTTTCGCCGCCTCATCGCCAATGCGCTCGAGATCGGTGATCGCCTTGGTAACCGCGATCACCAGCCGCAGATCTCCCGCCGCCGGTTGACGCTTAGCAAGAATACGTACGCACTCTTCATCAATGGACACCTCCATTGAATTCACTTTATGGTCACCACGCACCACCTGCTCGGCTTTTTCCACATCAACATCAATCATCGCCATTATGGCGTCGTTGACCTGGCGCTCGGCCATTCCGCCCATCTCTGACAAGTGGGTTTTAATGTCGTCCAGCTCAATGTTAAATTGCTGAGAAATATGGTGTGTATGACTGGTAATATCCATAGCCATAGCCCGTCACTCCGTAATAACGCCGCTAACGCGCAGCGTACTCTGTGTTCACACTAACCGTAGCGGCCAGTAATATAGTCTTCTGTTTGCTTTTGGATCGGGTTGGTAAACAAACGATCGGTATCGCCCACCTCTACTAAATCGCCCATATACATAAACGCGGTGTAGTCGGATACCCGTGCCGCCTGCTGCATATTGTGGGTCACAATAACGATGGTGTATTTGTCTTTCAACTCGTAGATTAGCTCTTCAATCTTTAAGGTAGAAATAGGGTCGAGTGCCGAGGCGGGTTCATCCAGCAAAATAACTTCAGGCTCAATAGCAATGGCCCGGGCGATTACCAGGCGCTGCTGCTGACCACCTGACAAACCAAAGGCATTGTCGTGCAAGCGGTCTTTCACTTCGTCCCACAAAGCCGCGCCACGCAGCGAGTTCTCGACCACCGTATCGAGTATGCGCTTAGACTTAACCCCCTGCAAACGCAAACCGTAGGCAACGTTTTCGTAGATCGATTTAGGGAATGGGTTTGGCTTTTGAAACACCATACCCACCTGACGGCGCAACTCGGCAACATCCACCGATGGGTCGTAAATATTATCACCGTCAAGCAGGATCTTTCCCTCAATGCGGCAGCTATCGACCAAATCGTTCATGCGGTTAAAGCAGCGCAATAAGGTCGACTTGCCGCAGCCAGACGGGCCAATAAAAGCCGTTACCTTTTTTTCCGGAATTTTCAGACTGATATTTTTTAACGCCTGATCATTGCCGTAATACAGTTTCAGGTCTTCGACCTCAAGTTTAATTGTCTCGTTTTCCATAGCTAAAGGTTCTGCCTGATCAAAGGTCTGCTTATGGCTTGGCGTCTGCGCACCGGGCTCTTTTGATACGCTATCAGTGCCCGGTATAGTGGCGCCGCGCTCGACAACATCGGTTTGTTCTAACATGATATCACTCCCGCTATCAATCGGATGCGCTGCGGTATTTTTCACGCAGGCTGTTACGGATTCGAATCGCCGCCAGGTTTAAAACAATAATCAACAACACCAATGTCAGCGCTGTGGCATACACCAGCGGGCGGGCGGCCTCCACATTAGGGCTTTGAAAACCCACATCGTAGATATGAAAACCCAGGTGCATAATCTTCTGGTCTAAATGTAAATAAGGGTAGTTGCCATCCACCGGCAAGGAAGGGGCAAGCTTCACCACCCCCACGAGCATCAATGGTGCGACCTCGCCGGCGGCGCGGGCGATCGCCAAAATTAAGCCTGTCATCATCGCCGGAGTCGCCAGCGGCACGACCACCTTCCACAAAGTCTCGGCCTTGGTGGCCCCAAGCGCGAGCGAGCCCTGACGAATAGTCGTTGGGATACGCGATAAGCCCTCCTCGGTCGACACAATCACCACCGGCAAGGTTAACAGGGCCAGCGTCAGCGATGCCCAGAATAGACCGGGAGTACCAAATGTCGGCGCCGGTAGCGACTCGCGATAAAACAACTCGTCGATACTGCCGCCCAAAAAGTAGACGAAGAACCCCAAGCCAAACACCCCATAAACAATAGAGGGCACACCGGCCAGGTTATAAACCGAGATACGAATTACCCGCAGCACCGGCCCCTGTTTGGCGTACTCGCGCAGGTAAATCGCCGCCAGCACACCAAACGGGGTAACGATAATGGACATCACAATCACCATGGTGACGGTGCCAAAAATCGCCGGAAAAATACCGCCTTCGGTGTTTGCCTCACGCGGCTCGTCCGATAAAAACTCCCAAAAACGCTCTAGGTATTGCCCCATTTTGGCAAATACCCCCATCGCATTGGGGCGCGTTAAACGCACGATATTCTGCAGCGTAATGGTAACCTCAGTGCCGTCGACAACTTCGGCCATTAACGTGTCGCGCTTTAACTGACTGTATAGCTCATCGCGCTCGGCTTTTACCACCCGATACTGCTCGTCCAGCTCAGCCCGCTCAGCGGCAAACTCAGCATCGGCTGCAGCAAGTGTTGCAGCATCGACGCCGTCCAGCTCAAGCCGGCGGCGCTCTAAGCGCAGACGCTCTAACTTGTGGTTGATGCGCCCGATCTCAACCTTCTCGATGTAGTTAATCTCATGATGCAGGTCCAGACTGCGCTCGATACGCTCTTGCACCAAAGACCAAAAATCGGCGTCTTGCGCTTGCGCGATAACCTCGCCGTTTTCTTTAAGCGATACCGGAAACCCGTAAAAATTACCCCACTCGCGGCGCTCTATCACCATGGCATTTAGCGGTTTTTGCCACTCGCTCATGCCGATTTCGAGATACCAGTTAAAATCCCGCGAGCTTATATCGCGGTTGCCGCGCTTTATTAAATAGCGCGTTACCAGCTCTTGCTCGGGCGCAATTTGATAACCGCCATCGCGCACTACCGCTGCCGGTACGACTTCGGAGCGAACGATTTCACCCAGCACTTTTTGCTCTGTGCCGTCGCGCTCGACCGCTGTTAGCTGCACCACATCGGCGGGCCAAAAATGACCGAAGCCACGGATGGCAATCAGACCAATCAGGCCCACCACCATCACCATACAAAGTGCCACCGCACCGCCGTTTAACCAAACCCAGGGAGCGCCACTTTTAAACCAGTTTTTCATTGCATCCACTCCCGATTACAGATTGCTGTAGCGTTTGCGCAGGCGCTGACGAATAATCTCAGCGCAAGTATTGACGATAAAGGTCAAAGCCAATAGCACCAGAGCCGCTAAAAACAATACCCTAAAGTGTGTGCTGGCCACGGCGGTTTCTGGCAGCTCAACCGCGATGTTGGCCGACAGAGTGCGCATACCTTCAAAGATATTGAAGTTCACGACCGGGCTATTACCGGTAGCCATCAACACGATCATGGTTTCACCCACTGCGCGGCCAAAACCCATCATCACCGCCGAAAAAATGCCAGGGCTCGCGGTAGGCAACACAACACCAACAACCGTTTGCCAGCGAGTCGCCCCCAACGCCAGCGAGCCTTGCGTCAGGTGACGAGGCACATTAAAGACTGCATCTTCGGCAATCGAAAAAATGGTCGGGATAACCGCAAAGCCCATGGCAATACCCACTACCAAAGCGTTGCGTTGATCATAGCTAATACCGTAATCGGTAAACCATTGACGCATACTGCCACTAAACAGCCAGACCTCGATGTGCGGGCTAAGCTCGATGCACAACCAACCGGTCAGAAGTATCGGCACAATCAAAATCGCCGCTTCCCATCCCTCCGGTGCCCGTGTGCGAATAGCCTGAGGCAATCGGCTCCAGCCAAAACCCACCATCACCATCATGATCGGCATAAAAATTAAAATACTGAATACCGCGGGCAGGTGATTTTCTAAAAAGGGTGCCAGCCACAAACCTGCTAAAAAGCCCAGAATCACCGTCGGCAGCGCTTCCATAATTTCAATGGAGGGCTTAACCAAACCGCGCATTTTGGGGGTCATAAAGTAGGCGGTATAAAGCGCGCCCGCGATACCCAGCGGAATCGCAAACAGCATGGCAAAGAATGCCGCTTTAAGCGTGCCCAGCGACAGAGGTACCAGGCTCATTTTTGACTCAAAGCCATCGCCACCCGAGGAAGCTTGCCAAACGTATTCCGGCTCAGAGCGACCCTCGTACCAAACTTTTTGCCACAGCGAACTAAACGAGACTTCCGGGTGTTCGTTCCAGACACTGGCCACAGCAACCTGGCCCGACGTATCGTAAATGAGTAGCTTGCCGTTGATGGGCGATATCGCCAGCTGCTCAATGGCGCTATCGGCAACTTGTGTTACTAATAATGTTCGCGACGAGGTGCCGTAATAAATACCGAGAGACCCCTGATCATCACCGACCAGAAAACCCCGGCGGGCATACTCTGGGCTAATCGCGGTAATCGTACCCGGTAACGATTCAAAATCGCGCACTAGCTGTAAGCGGAAGATATTGTCCTGATCCCGCACTAGAAGCCACTGGCTAACCGCTCCGGTTTCGGTGCCTATTGCCAACGAACCGGTACCCACCAAATATTGCATGGCCGTCACCTGCCCACGACCCGTAGGTACCGATTCGGTAAGCATTAAATTGGCGTTATCGGCGACATCATAAATGTGCAAGCGGGCCTGATCATCGGCCACCACAAGATGGCGGGCGGTTTTATCAATCTGCACAAACTGTACTTTTGCGCCGTCCGGCAAGGGGGGTAAAGCGTCAACCTGACCGTTGGTCGTCACCTTACCGGTCATCATATTTTCACGAGTGGTATAGCGCCCAAAACGCAAGCGCCCGTCGTCTGTAACAGCAACTAAAGCATACCCACGCGCCGTTTTTTGCACTGCCACATGGGCAAGTGCGTGCCCTTGATCATCCAGCAGCACCGGCTCATCGCCTAGTGGATAGAGAATTTCGGGGGTAATTTTGCGGGTATCATTAGGGTAGCTTAAGCGGTAATTCAGCTGGGTTAGCATCAACTCGCCGTTGCTATAGCCGTAGGCGACTAAACCGTCAACCGGTGTGCCGTAACCAATACTACTAAAGCTCGCGCCGCTGCTTTTAGGCACAGCAAACTCACTCACCGGCTTGCCATTATCAGCGGTAAAAAACTGAACGTTACCCGAGGCGGTGTAGGTCGCGCCAATTTGTTCGTAGCGCTCCAAAACCATATGCTGAGAGGGCTCTGACTGCGACGTTTGTGTATGCGGATAGGTTTCCAGCACCTCGACATCAGCACCCTTCAGCAAGGGGGCAACTTCCGAGAACAGGTAGAAAAAGATCAGCCCCAGAGCACCGACCACGGCCAGACCTGCACTCGCAACCCCCCAACGTGAAAACTTATCTTTCAGCCGGCGAGTGTTGCGCAGTCTGGCTCGCTGCTGAGCATCGGGCATCAGACTCTCTCCTCCCGCCACGGCTGGAGTTGTCTCACTCATAATGCGTAATCCTGATGGTGTTATGTGCGGGCGGCCCAGCTTTGAAAACCACAGCTTAAAGCGGCGAAGCCCTAACATTTAAAAGACAATTTGCGATATTTTGACCCGCCGTACCACGGCTAACACGGTACAGCGGGTTCAGGTTAAAGCGCTATTACAGCCCTAACTCAGTGCTAACACGCTCGGCAACCGTTGCTGGCAGCGGGATATAACCATCGCGCACAACCACTTCTTGCCCCTGTTTCGACAGCACCATTTTTAAGAACTCCGCTTGCAGTGGGTTCAGCGGACGATTGGGGTGCTTATTGATGTAAACGTAAAGGAAGCGAGCCATGGGATAGGTGCCATCAGCCGCATGCTCGGCATCGGCCGGCGCAAAAGGCTGCCCCTCTTCCGGAGCCAAAGGTAGCGCCCGTACGCTTGAGGTGACATAGCCGATACCGGAGTAGCCAATGCCATTGATGGACTCACTAACGCCCTGCACTACCGATGCGGAGCCCGGCTGCTCATTGATACTGGCTTTAAAGTCACCGCCACACAGCGCCACGTCTTTAAAGTAGCCATAGGTGCCCGAAACAGCGTTACGGCTATAAATGGTAAAATCGCGGTTATCCCAGGCGCCTTCTAGGCCTACTTCACCCCAGCGGGTAATATCTTTGCCGTAACCACAGCTGCGGGTGGCCGAAAAAATCGCGTCCACTTGCGCCATGGTCAGCCCTTCAATCGGGTTATCTTTGTTGACGTACACCGCAACCACATCAATGGCAACAGGCACGGCCGTAGGCTTATAGCCAAAGTGGGCTTCAAACGACTGGATCTCTGAGGCCTTCATCTCACGGCTCATAGGGCCGAAATTAGCCGTACCTTCGGTCAGCGCTGGCGGCGCCGTGGAGGATCCCGCGCCCTGAATTTGGATATTCACATTGGGGTAGTACTTGGCGTACTCTTCGGCCCACAGGGTCATTAGGTTGTTGAGAGTGTCGGAACCAATGCTATTAACATTGCCTGAAACGCCAGAGGCGGCTTCATAGTCAGGCAGCTTGGGATCGACATCGGCCTGTGTTGCGGCACTGAACAGTGCCCCGGCCAGGGCTAAACCGCGAAATAGAGTATTGGCTTTCATGGAGCGCTCCTCGATTGATGACATTCATTAAAATGTTAATCTGGGGCGCACTCTATCGAGGCTGTATGACAGTTATGTGACAGACTGTAAGAAAACTGTCACCAAATAGAAATATTTACTCTTAAGCGACATCCCGGAATGCTCGCCGCCACAAAAAAAGCGGCCGAAGCCGCTTTTTTAACGCAGCCAGTGCTATCACTCAGCTTACGTAAATAGGCCCCATACCAGAGCTCCAGACGATGACCGTCGCCACCATCACCACCACGGCCAGCACAAGACCCACGGTAATCACCGAGCTTGCGTAAATAAAGCCACGCTCTTTGGGGATATTCATCAAAATCGGAATCCCCTCATAAATCAGGTAAGTGGAGTAGCAGGCGGCGGCAATAAATACCCCGGCAACTAACCACAACTCGGGGTATAAAAGTACCAAGCCGGCAAGCATCATCGGGGTGGCCGAGTAAACAGCCAGAGCGGTTCCCTCGTAGTGACGCTTACTCGCCTCGTCATCGACGCCGAAGCTCTGGCTCATCCAGTTAATGTATTCACCCAGCACGTAAACGGCTACAAGCTCGGCGAGGTAGGCAAAAGCGCACAGAATCAAGGCGCTCTCAGCGGTCAACTTGACCATTCCGCCACTGCCAATACTCCAGCCTTGGTAGGTAACACCAAAATAGGCACATACCACAGGGATGAGCGCCAGCAACGGCACGTGGGTCCAGTAGACCTTAAAAAAACTGTGCTCTTCGTTGCGAATACGCTGCCATTCGCGGTCGGGATTGGTGAAGATGCCTAAAGTGTGTTGCAACATCGCCATATACTTCTCCTACGTCTGAGTTTTTATTATTCAGTGGATCTGTAGGTCAAAGATAACAAGGCGCTGGCAAATGCCGCAAAGAAGTATTAGCTATATACAATCGGCTACTAAATGCACAACCGAATATAGCGAACGAGTGGCTTACTTCACCACTCGCAGGCTAGGTCGTTTTGCATCGCTATCACCGCTACCCGAAGGTGCCGGTGGCTTGGGGGGCTCTGGTGGCTCGGCCTCGGCCTCAAACACCATACCCTGGCCGTTTTCCCGCGCGTAGATACCCAGCACGGCGTAACAGGGAATAAACAGGTCTCGCGGAACACCGCCAAAACGAGCGCTAAACGATACACTATCATCCAGCATATTGAGTTCGGCCACCGAGGCCGGGGCAATATTCAGGATAATCTGTCCGTCTTTGTTGATGTGCTCTTGAGGGACTTCGACACCTGTCGCATGTGCATTAACCAACAGGTAAGGCGTACAGTTATTATCGACGATCCACTCGTATAGAGCGCGAATCATATAGGGTCGACTAGAGGTCATTGTCATGGTTTCTCTCCTCGGCGCAAAAGCGTGAGCGCACTAACCACGATGCAGTTAGAAGCAAGCAGGTGCGGCAACGCACCTGCTACGAATTAGGCGGGGTTCATCTCCCGCTCAGACTCGGTCAGGCTTTCCTGAAATGATTCGCGGGAAAACAACCGCTCCATATACTGCTTAAGCGGCTGACTTTGACGGGTGTTAGGAAACTCGATACCCAAAGACTTAAGGCGCCACAAGATGGGGCCCAAACAGCAATCGACAATCGTGAACTCTTCGCTCATAAAAAACGGCATTTCGGCAAAAATAGGTGCGATAGTCAGCAGGCTATCTTTTAGCTCTTTGCGGGCGTTTTCTATGACGGCTTTGTCGTCACTACTGCGGATTAAATCTACCAGCGGCGCCCAGTCGCGCTCCAGGCGGTACATCCACAAACGGCTCTGTGCGCGCGCCACAGGATAAACCGGCAACAATGGTGGATGCGGGAATCGCTCATCCAGATACTCCATCATCACTTTTGACTCATACAGCGACAGGTCGCGATCGACCAGTGTAGGCAGCGAGTTATAGGGGTTTAAGTCCGCCAATTCCTGCGGTTTGTTATCGACATCGACATCCACTAAGTCAACAGAAACACCTTTTTCAGCCAACACAATACGTACCCGGTGACTATAGTGGTCACTGGCGTCAGAGAAAAAAGTCATGGATGAGCGCTTGGTCACAACACCCATTAGGGCACCTCAATAGTTATAAACATAGGACGCGGGCGACATAGCGTCGCCCGCTTATAAAAACTCAGTGAATACCTTTCCAGTACTCACGGTTCAACAGGTAGGCAAAGATAAAAAATACACACAAAAACAGCAGCACATAGATACCTATGCGCTCACTATCCATGCGTGAGGGCTCGGCCACATACTCTAAAAAGTTAACTAAGTCGTAAATCGCCTTATCAAACTCTTCCTCAGACATGCTGCCTTTAATGTCGCCTTCAACCAGCGCGCCACAGTGCTCGTTCATCACCGGGTTGCCCAGATTATCGCGCTCGGCGTGCCCGTGGTGATCAAGCTTCGGGCCCGCGCCACACTCATGTAAGCCTTGCAGCTCTAGCATCACATGGGGCATACCCACGTTGGGGAACACCCGGTTGTTTACGCCCAAAGGACGGGCATCGTCTTTATAGAAATTACGCAGGTAAGTGTACAGCCACTCAGGTGAGCGCGAGCGCGCCACCAGCGTCAGATCCGGAGGCGATGCGCCAAACCACTGTTTTGCCAAATCGGGCTTCATGCTGATTTCCATCAGCTCCCCGATCCGCTTATCGGCAAAGATCATGTTCTCCAGCATCACATCGTGGGGAATATCCAGATCGTCTGCGACCCGCTCAAAGCGCGAGAATTTAGCCGAGTGGCAGCCCATGCAGTAGTTTACAAAGTATTTAGCACCGCTTTGCAACGAGGCCTTATCCGACAAGTCGGTTTCAATCTCGTCGCAGGGAATAGAGCCACAAGCAAAGTGGCTCTCTGCACCAACGGCTTTAATGGGCAACACCACCAAAATGGCAAACAGGATAAACCCTGAAATCACCAAATAAGCCGGCAAACCTTTGCTGGTAACACGCTCCGGCACCGGGAAGGTTTTTTCCCGGGTCGTCCAAAACGGCATGGCAAAGAAGTACAGGAAGTACAGCACGGTACAAATCTGCGCCAAAATTGTGCGTCCTGGGGTAGGAGCCTTAACCCCTAAGTAGCCCAAAATCACAAACGCGGCGGCAAATACAATGAGCGCGATACGGCTAAAGTGACCCTTGTAACGCATGGATTTAACCGGGCTGCGATCCAGCCAAGGCAGCACAAACAGCACCGCAATCGCCGCGCCCATGGCTACCAAGCCTAAGAACTTATCGGGCACCGCTCGCAAAATGGCGTAAAACGGAGTGAAGTACCAGACAGGCGCAATATGCTCCGGCGTTTTGAGGTTGTTTGCCTCTTCAAAGTTAGCGTACTCCAAAAAGAAGCCGCCCATCTCTGGCATAAAGAACAACACAAAACAAAACACAAACAAGAAGACCGCGATACCCACCAAGTCGTGCACGGTGTAAAACGGATGGAAAGGCACGCCATCTTTAGGCACCCCGTTCTCATCTTTGTTCTTCTTAATCTCGATACCGTCGGGATTGTTAGAGCCTACTTCGTGCAGTGCCAGCAGATGCAGCACCACCAGGGCCAGCAACACAATGGGCAAGGCCACCACGTGCAGCGCAAAGAAGCGGTTTAGGGTAATACCCGAGATCAGGTAGTCACCGCGAATCCACTCAACCAGGCCATCGCCCACCACAGGGATCGCGCCAAACAAGGACACAATTACCTGCGCGCCCCAGTAAGACATCTGCCCCCAAGGCAGTACGTAACCCATAAAAGCTTCTGCCATCAGGGCCAGATAGATGGTCATACCAAAGATCCACACCAACTCGCGCGGGGCCTTGTACGAGCCATACATCAAACCGCGGAACATGTGCAGATACACCACCACAAAGAATGCCGAGGCACCGGTGGAGTGCATATAGCGCAGCAACCAGCCGTAGTCGACATCACGCATGATGTATTCAACCGAAGCAAAGGCGCCGTCGGCGGTGGGGCTGTAATTCATGGTCAGCCAAATACCGGTTAATAGCTGATTAACCAGCACCAGCAGTGACAAAACACCAAAGAAATACCAAAAATTAAAGTTCTTGGGCGCGTAGTACTTGCCCATGTGGGTATCCCAGGCGCGCTGTACCGGCAAACGCGCATCGACCCAGTTCCACAAACCTTTCATCCAATTCATGTTATGCCTCCTGATCCACACCGATGGTCACCACAGCGTCGCTATCGTACTTATGCGGTGGCACCAGAAGGTTAATTGGTGCTGGAACACCTTTGAAAACACGCCCAGCGAGATCGAATTTAGAGCCGTGACAGGGACAAAAGAAACCGCCCTGCCAAGTACCGCCATCGAGGTCTACCGAGTTTACCTCGGGGCGAAACAAGGGCGCACACCCCAAATGCGTACACAGGCCGACCAAAATCAGGTAGTCAGGCTTGATCGATCGGGTAGGGTTTTGCGCATAGGTGGGTTGTTGCGGGTTCTCAGAGGCTGGATCACGTAGCAGCTCATCGTTACCCTCTAATGTGCTCAAAGCTTGCTCGGTACGGCGTACAATATAAACCGGCTGACCACGCCACTCAGCAGTAATCATGGCGCCGGGTTCAATTTTGCTTACATTGACTTTTACCGGTGCACCAGCCGCTTTGGCTTTGGCACTTGGATTCCAGGAACCCACAAATGGTACCGCAGCACCTACCGCACCTACCGCGCCCACCACTGTAGTAGCGGCGGTGAGTACGCGACGGCGCGTTTTATTGACAACGTCATTGGTCATGACGACTTCTCCCCTAACAGCATCAACGGCCAGTAAATCACTGAATTTCAACGATTTAGAATCGTGTTATTGTCTTGTAAAAATTGGCCAATCTTAAAGAAATTGTGCGCCTGTTACAAGAATAACCACGCGAGGCCACGTGGCGTAAGGGCTACAGCGGCACCGGCGGAGCCGGAAAACCACTGGCCGAGGCGGCGAGCGGGCAACAAAACAACACCCTACAAACGAAAAAACGCCCAGGGGTAACCCTGAGCGCTTTTAAAAGCCAGCTGCCGCCGGTAAACCGACAGGCCAGGCACAGCCGAATTAACGCTTGGAAAATTGCGGCTTCTTACGTGCTTTACGCAGACCAACTTTCTTACGCTCAACCGCACGCGAGTCACGGGTAACGTAACCTGCTCCACGCAGCGACTGACGCAAGGTCTCATCGTACTCCATCAGAGCACGAGTCAGACCGTGGCGGATAGCACCGGCCTGGCCGAAACTACCACCACCAGCAACGGTGGCCTTAACATCAAATTTTTCCGTCAGCTCGACGCGTTCCAGAGGCTGGCGCACGACCATGCGTGCCACTTCGCGACCGAAATACTCGTCTAGCGAACGATCATTAATCGTAACTTTACCGGTGCCGGGAGTAATGAACACTCGAGCGGTCGAGGTCTTACGACGGCCGGTACCGTAATATTGAGTAACTGCCATAATCAGCTTTCCGTTTAGAGGTTAAGTTCTTGCGGCTGCTGAGCAGTGTGCGGATGCTCACTACCTGCGTACACTTTCAACTTGTTGAACATAGTCCGACCGAGCGGGCCACGGGGCAACATGCCTTTAACAGCACGCTGAATCACGCGCTCCGGGGCTTTATCGATCAACTTCTCAAAGCTGATTGACTTGATGCCACCGATAAAACCGGTGTGATGGTAATACATCTTGTCAGTCGCTTTTTTGCCGGTAACGCGAACTTTTTCCGCGTTGATGACTACAATGTAGTCGCCGGTGTCAACATGGGGAGTGTACTCAGGTTTGTGCTTACCGCGCAGACGAGTAGCGATCTCCGCAGCCATGCGGCCCAGAGTCTTACCTTCTGCATCAATCACGAACCAATCGCGAACGACTGATTCTGCTTTAGCACTATATGTCTTCATGTTATACCTGCCTACTAGGTGGTGCTTCCCACAAAAAGAGCGCGAATACTACATAACGCGCCGCACCAATTCAAGCCTTTTTTGAAGTTTTTTACGGGGTTTCGCAGAGCCCTTAAAGCCGCAACGAAAATCGCGCCAGCGCAAGGCCCATCAGGGCTGATGCTCCCGCGCCAGATACTCGTGACTCTGCATCTCCAGCAGCCGACTCTCGGTGCGACCAAACTCAAACTCCAACCGTCCCCCGGCGTACAAATCGCTGAGAGGCGCCGCCGCCGACACCACTAATTTCACCCCCCGATCGTAAAACTCATCCACCAGATTAATAAAGCGCCGGGCCTGATCGTCTTTAGCGCCGCCAAGCACCGGAATATCACTCACCAGCACCGCGTGAAACTCGCGCGCCAACTCAATGTAATCATTTTGCGAGCGCGGCCCGTCGCACAGCGCCGCAAAATCAAACCAGACAACATCGTCGGCCTGTTTGCGCACGTTAATGCGGCGCTGTTCGACCTCTATGGTGGTGCTCTCGCGCACCTGTGCCCCGGGCGGCAACAAACGCTCAAACGCAGCACTAAGCGCCGCTTCGGCTTCCGCACCCAGCGGCGAGTAATACAGCTCGGCCTGACTCAGCGCCCGCAGCCGGTAGTCAACACCGCCATCCATGTTAACCACCTCAGTGTATTTTTGCAGTAGCGCGATGGCCGGTAAAAAACGCTCGCGCTGCAACCCGTCGCGATACAGCCCGGCGGGCTCTATATTGGAAGTGGTCACCAAGGTCACGCCCCGCGCAAACAGCTCCCGCAGCAGCCCGGCCAGAATCATGGCATCGGTAATATCGCTGACAAAAAACTCGTCAAAACATATAACCCGGGCTTCGGCGGCGATTCCCTCCGCCACTTGCTCCAACGGATTTTTACGCCCGGCAAACTGCTTTAAATCGCCGTGCACCCGCCGCATAAAGCGATGAAAGTGCACGCGCATTTTTTGTTCAAAGGGCAAGCTCTCGTAAAAGTTGTCCATTAAGTACGTTTTGCCGCGACCAACACCGCCCCAAAAGTACAACCCGACCACCGGCTCTTGCTGCTCGCGCCCCATCAGGCGCTGCCACAGGCCGGGCTTTTTTACTGGCTCTTGCAGCCGCTCATACAAGCGCTGCAACCTCACCACCGCGTCGGCCTGCGTGGCGTCAGCCACAAAGCCCGGTCGCTTTAAATCCTCTTCGTAGCGCGCCTGCGGACTCAGCGGTTTACTCCCGGCCCGATCACTCACCCGCCACCCCCAGCACTGCCTGGGTGAGCGCCGCTTTTAATGGGCTCAACTCGCCATGAAAAAAGTGCCCGGCAGTGGCAAACTCGTGATAGCTAACCCCCAGCGCCGCGCTCCAGCCAGCCACCTCAGCGGCCACCACCCGCTCATCCTGCGCCCCCTGAAAAACACTGGCGGGGGCGGCTAATTTTGTTAACCCTAAAAGCTGATAGCGCGGCACCGGCGGCGCCACTAACGCTATATGCTGCAATGGCCCAAGCTGAGCACTGGCATTTGCGATTACCGCAGCACCAAACGAAAAGCCGGCAATATACACCGGCGCCTGCGGGCGCTCACGGCGCACAAAGTCCATCACAGCGTGCAGGTCATCACGCTCGCCGACGCCCTCGGCGTACTCGCCCTCACTGGCACCCACACCGCGAAAATTAAAACGCACCACCGCCATCCCCAAGTCCCGGTAGGCGCGCATCAGGGTGGTCACTACTTTATTATCCATAGTGCCACCGTGCAGCGGGTTCGGATGGCAGACAATAGCGACAGCGCCAGCCTGCCTTAAAGCACCCCCTTCAGCCCCGGCGTGAACACACACCTCAAGCGCACCAGCGGGACCGGACAGCGATTGCCGCTGATCGCGGTCAAACACATCATTTACCATAAACTCAACTCACCTAAATATGACGACGAGAGCAACTTTTTTGCGCCGGCACGACCGGACACCTCACGTTGACGGGTAAAAGACCGTATAATACCGACTGCAAGGTAGGTTTTGCACGCCAAGACCTGCGACTCTTTTATCCGGCAACTTCAGGAGAGCCGTTGTGTACTCACTCGCCACCGTCATTATAAGCGCCCTTATCGCCCTGTTTGCGGGCTGCATAGCCGGCTACGTGTTCTCGCGCGGCCGCCCGGGCAACGCTCGCAATGCCGACATTGAAAAGCGACTGATAGACGCCGAAGAAGCGCTCAACAATTATCAGCGCGATGTTACCGACCACTTTGCCCGCACCACAGAGCTGGTCAACAGCCTCAACGAAAGCTATCGCGACATGCACGAGCACCTGGCCAGCAGCGCCTTAAAACTGAGCACACCGGAGATCAGCCGCCAACTGCTGGCCGATGCCGAGCACCAGCTGCCCGGCGGCAAGCACCACGAGCTGCACGAGCAACAAATTCAGGCGCCGCGCGACTGGGCCCCTAAGCGTCAGGGGCACAAACCGACCCTGAGCGAAGAGTATGGCTTGGACGAGCAAAACCCGGACACCTCGGACACCACGGTTGCGCCCGAGCCACACTCAGCCTCTGGACGTCAATAAGACGGCTCACCCGAGCCATTATAAGAGCGTCCAACAAGAGGAGCCCCCATGCGACCCAGCCGCCTGCTGAGTTTTTTTGCCTGGCCCGTTATGATCGGTTTAGTAGCCGCACTGCTACTATTAATAACCGTCCCCGAGCTACGCCCTGCAGGCTGGGCCTCAAGCACGGCCGCGAGTAACCACCACGACAATTCGTTTGCCAATTTGTCGTACGCCCACGCCGTCGACCGGGCAGCGGCTTCGGTGGTCAATATATACTCGCGCAAGGTCATCGAGACCCGCCGCCACCCACTGGCCGACCACCCTCTGTACGAAAAAATGTTTCGCAACTCAGGGCAGCAAGAGCGCGTCAAATCCGCCTTGGGCTCGGGCGTTATTGTCAGCACTGAGGGCTACTTGCTGACCAACAACCACGTGATAGAGGGGGCCGATGAGATTTTAGTGCTGCTGCACGACGGTCGCCGCGCCGGCGCTACCATTATTGGCAATGATCCCGGCAGCGACCTGGCCGTACTAAAAATTGAGCTGGACAACCTCACACCAATCAGTATCGGCAACCCCAATCAAGCGCGTGTCGGCGATGTGGTACTGGCGATAGGCAATCCTTTTGGCGTAGGCCAAACAGTGACCCAGGGGATCATCAGCGCCCTGAGCCGCTACGGTCTCGGCATCAGCAGCTACGAAAATTATATTCAAACCGACGCGGCCATCAACCCGGGCAACTCGGGCGGGGCCCTGATCGACACTCACGGTAACTTACTGGGCATTAACGCCGCGATTATCTTTGACACGGTTGGGATCGGCTTTGCGGTACCCGCCGACGATGCCATGAAGTCACTCGAGGACATTATCAGGTACGGTCGTGTTGTCCGTGGCTGGCTGGGGCTGGATGCCGAGCGCCTAACGCCGGCGGCCATTACCGCACTGGGGCTAAAAAACGTGAGCGGCCTGCGGGTGACCAATGTATTCCTCAACAACCCAGCCCACATTGCCGGTATTCGTCCCAACGATGTGATCACCCACATCAATGGCCAGCCTATTGGCAACGAGCGACAGGGGCTGCGCGAAGTGGCCGACCTATCACCGGGAACACAAGTTACGGTGCGGATATTGCGCCCCCACTCGCAGGGCTCGCTCCCCGAGGAGCTAGAGATAGAAGTTACCGTGGGTGAGCGGCCGGACAATCTCGAAGTAAATCGTACGTAAAACTCATTAGCGCCGGGTAAAACCGGCGCTAATGGCGCTTAACGCTTGCGGTACTCCGCCGATATGGCGTGCGCCTCCAGATCTTCGCTGCGCGCCAGGGTCGAGGCTGTTTCGGCCAGCACCGACGCCCCCTCGGGCGAGCAAAAGATAATCGAGCTGCGCTTTTGAAAGTCGTACACCCCAAGTGGCGACGAAAACCGTGCGGTGCCCGACGTTGGCAATACGTGATTGGGGCCAGCGCAGTAATCCCCCAGCGCCTCCGGGGTATGGCGCCCCATAAAAATAGCGCCCGCGTGACGAATACTGGGCAGCAATGCCTCCGGGTCAGCCACTGACAACTCTAAGTGCTCCGGGGCGATACGGTTCGACAGCGCAACCGCCTCGTCCATATCCGCCACTTTTATCAGCGCACCGCGGTTGGCCAGAGACGGCCGGATAATGGCTTCGCGACTCATGCCTGGCAGCAGCCGCGCCATGGACTCCGCCACCTTATCGAGGTACTGCTGATCGGGGCAAATTAAAATCGATTGCGCCTGCTCGTCGTGCTCGGCCTGACTAAACAGGTCCATCGCAATCCAATCGGGATCGGTTTCGCCATCGCACAGCACTAAAATTTCGGATGGCCCGGCAATCATATCGATCGCCACCTGACCGAACACCGCACGCTTAGCGGTCGCCACAAAAATATTGCCCGGGCCGACAATTTTATCAACCCGGGCAATGGTTTCGGTGCCATAGGCAAGCGCCGCCACCGCCTGCGCGCCGCCCACGGTAATCACACGATCCACACCCGCAATAGCCGCGGCAGCCAGTACCATATCGTTGAGCTCGCCGTCGGGTGCCGGCACCACCATGGTCAGCTCATCAACGCCGGCCACTTTGGCGGGGATAGCGTTCATCAGCACCGATGACGGATAAGACGCTTTGCCACCCGGCACATACAACCCCACCCGCTGCATGGCGGTAATCTGCTGGCCCAGCACGGTGCCATCGGCCTCGGCATAACGCCAGGACGCCTGCTTTTGATGCTCGTGATAAGCGCGCACACGCTCAGCCGCTGTTTCCAGCGCCTCGCGCTGAGCCTGAGTGATACTGGCCAGCGCCGTAGCGATGCGCTCGGCAGACACCACCAGCTCATCCATCGCGGCGACACGGCGCCGGTCAAAGCGATTGGTGTACTCAATCACGGCCGCGTCACCGCGCTGTTTTACCGCCGCGATAATCTCGGCCACGATGTCGGCCACTTTGGTGTCAGATACCGAATCCCAGGCCAGCAGCTCATCGAGCCGGGCGGAAAAATCAGCCTGCGACGCATCGAGACGAGCGATCATGGAGTTGTCAGTCATAGTACTCTCTGCTTAGTCGTTGCCCGCGCCTACCGCCCGGGCAATACCGTCGATAATCGCCTGAATACGCACGTGCTTCATCTTCATTGACGCTTTATTTACAATCAATCGCGAGCTAATGTCGGCAATAAACTCACGGGCCTCAAGCCCATTGGCCTTTAGGGTATTGCCGGTGTCGACGATATCCACAATCTCATCGGCGAGGCTCATAATAGGCGCCAGCTCCATTGCCCCGTACAATTTAATAATATCGCTTTGGCGCCCCTGAGCCGCGTAATATTGCTTGGCAATATTAACGTATTTGGTGGCCACCCGAATGCGGCCCGATTTAGCCGGCGCATCTTTAATGGCGGCGGTCATCAACCGGCAGCGCGCAATGCGCAAATCCAAAGGCTCGTACAAGCCCTCCGCGCCGTTCTCCATCAATGTGTCTTTGCCCGATATACCCATGTCGGCCGCGCCAAATTGCACGTAGGTAGGCACATCGGCGCCGCGCAACACCAGCAACTGAACATCAGCCTGGTTCGTGGCAAACACCAGCTTGCGACTCTTATTGATGTCTTCTTCCGGAAGAATATCCGCCGCCGCCAACAGTGGCAGCGTCTCTTCCAGAATCCGCCCCTTGGTTAGGGCGATGGTAATCATGTCACTCATAATTCAACCTAGTTGGGAACCCGGCGGATATTTGCGCCCAGCATTTGCAACTTTTCCTCAATACATTCGTAACCGCGATCGATGTGGTAAATACGATCCACCAAAGTCGCGCCCTCGGCCACAAGGCCGGCAATCACCAAGCTTGCCGATGCCCGTAAGTCGGTCGCCATTACCGGCGCCCCTTTAAGCCGCTCCACCCCGCGGATCATGGCCGTATTGCCCTGCAGGGTAATATCGGCCCCCATCCGGTTGAGCTCGTGCACCTGAATCAAGCGGTTTTCAAAGATCGTCTCGGTGACCGTGCTTGAGCCCTCGGCAATCGCGTTCATGGCGGTAAACTGTGCCTGCATATCCGTGGGAAACGCTGGATAAGGCGCGGTTTTTAGGCTCACTGCACGGGGGCGATTGCCCTTCATATCCAACTCAATCCAGTCGCTGCCGGTGCGAATATGCGCGCCGGCCTCTTCCAGCTTTAGCAGTACCCCTTCAAGAATATCCTCGCGGGTGTCTTTAACGCGAATGCTGCCTCGGGTGGCGGCCGCAGCCACCAGGTAGGTACCGGTTTCAATACGGTCGGGCATAACGTTGTAATGACAACCACTTAGGCGTTCAACACCGTTAATCACCAAAGTTGCGGTACCGATGCCTTCAATCTGAGCACCCATGGCCACCAGGCAGTTCGCCAAGTCCACCACCTCGGGCTCGCGCGCGGCGTTTTCCAGCACCGTGCGACCCTCGGCGAGCACGGCCGCCATCAATAAGTTCTCGGTGCCACCCACGGTTACCGTATCCATAAAGATATGGGCACCTTTTAAACGGCCATCCATCGTGGCGCGAATGTAACCTTCGTCGACCTCAATATTAGCGCCCATGGCCTCGAGCCCGCGCAAATGGATATCCACCGGGCGGGAGCCAATGGCGCAGCCCCCCG
Source organism: uncultured Gilvimarinus sp. (assembly GCF_963975215.1). Lineage (GTDB taxonomy): Bacteria > Pseudomonadota > Gammaproteobacteria > Pseudomonadales > Cellvibrionaceae > Gilvimarinus. Next base: position 30,125 of record NZ_CAXBFW010000025.1, on the reverse strand, counting down.
GAAACGACACATTCGCCACGCCGTGGCGCGCCAACATAGGCCCCAACACCAAAATAGAGGCGCGCATGGTTTTTACCAGCTCGTAGGGGGCGGTAAAATCGTTAATGGCGTTGGCGTCGATCTCCACCGACATCCGCTCATCTACCGTAACCCCAACCCCCATACAGCGCAGCAGCGCCAACATGGTAGTAATGTCATTTAAGTGCGGCAAATTCGAGATATTAATCGGCGTATCGGCCAGCAAGGTGGCGGCAAGAATGGGCAACGCCGAGTTTTTTGACCCGGAAATACGAATCTCGCCGGCCAACGGGCCTGCGCTCTGAATCATCAATTTATCCATGCGGGCTACCTGTTAGCTGGACTGGCGAGCAAACTCTTCGGGAGTTAGCGTTTTCATATGGACGGCGTGAATAACGCCGCTGGCGATTTGATCAGTCAGCACGGCATACACCATTTGCTGCTTTTTAACAGGGCTAACACCGGCAAAAGCAGGGCTCACGACCACCAGGTGCACATGACTACCTTCAATAGTGACCTGCGCCTGACTATCGGCAATGTGGCTTTCGATAAGCGCTTGAATCTCGTGGGCTTGCATAGCTCTCCCATAGGGCTGGGTTGGCCGCAGCAACGAAGCGGGCCAACTAAGTGGAAATCTCAAGGCGGGAATATTACCGGATTGTAGCGCCCCGCGCACCTCCAAGGCGCACGCGCGCTACTGACAGGGGTGTTTTAGCCTTCGGATGAGTTCCAATGGCTGATAACCTGATCGATATCACCATTGTACTTATTGGCCAACTGCTCAAACTGACTGCTAAATGAGCGACCGAGGTTAACGCCATTGAGTACAACGTTAATCAACTTCCACTGATCGTCGCGGTTTTTACCCATAGTGTATGACAGCTTATGGGTGGACCCTTCGTGACTAACCTGCTGCTCTACCGTGACACGACGCGAATCTCCCACCGGCTCGGGGGCTGGCAGCAGCTGGATATTACTGTCGGCATACGTAGCAATACCCTTGGCATAGGTAGTAACCAAGCCCGACTGAAATTTATCGGCAAAGGCGCGCTTCTGCTCGTCAGTCGCTTTACCGTAATAGTTGCCCATCACCACGCGGGCGATGTAATCAAACGCCACTACGGGCTCTAGCGCGGCCATCACCTGAGCGTCAAAGCTGGCTTGGTCGCCGCCTTTATTGTGCTCCTGAGCCGCACTGACCAGCTGGTCGGTCACCTTGTCCACCACCTGATAAGGGTCCGCACCCTCGGCACGTGCACCCAGGGCTACAAACATAAAAAGCACCGCAGCAATCTGCAGCGACTTTTGCACAAAAAATCGATTCATCTTTCCATTCCTTAACGAGTAAATTACCACAAACTCTTCCTCAGACCCCAGCCAACGCCACGTGCGAGTCTTCTTAATAGAGATACGTACAACAGGGCCCGCCAGATTATCAGCCCTTTAAAATAAGACTAAAAAGCCACAAGCTAACCGCACTTAATTGCTGTGCGCGGCGTAACACTATACCATTTAGCCCCGCGCCAACCTACTGACAACCGCACAGTAAAATGGTGCCAACCCTTTGCGAAAAATCAGCCCGTATTCTACCGAGATCACTTTATGTCCCAGCTTTGGATCCCCGCCCTATTAGTTTTGGTCGGTTTTGTCGGCTTAATCTGGAGCGCCGATAAATTTGTGGCAGGCAGCGCTGCCATGGCGCGCACTTTTGGTATATCCAAGCTGATTATCGGCCTCACCATCGTCGCCTTTGGCACCTCGGCCCCAGAGGTCGTCGTGTCGCTAAACGCCGCACTGAGAGGCGCCGGCGACCTCGCCATAGGTAATGCACTCGGCTCCAATCTGGCCAATATTGGCCTGGTACTGGGGGCAACCGCACTGATTGCCGCCCTACCGGTACAAAACCACCTCCTAAAAATTGAACTGCCGATACTGCTACTGGTTACCGCGCTGGCCGGCTGGTTCTTGAGCGACGCCAATCTATCCACCGCCGAAGGCTGGACACTGCTGGTCCTGTTACCCTGCGTTATGGGGTTAATTATATGGAGCAAACGCCACCACCCCGAAGAGGTTGAAGACGACATCCCGGTCATGAGCCGACTCGCCTCAATAGCCTGGTTTTTGATCGGCTTAACCATCCTTATCATCAGCTCTGATCTGTTGGTGCGCGGCGCCAGCCAACTCGCCCTCGCCTTTGGCGTCAGCCCTTTGGTTATCGGGTTGACGGTGGTAGCGGTAGGCACCAGCCTGCCAGAGCTGGCGGCCTCTGTGGTCAGTGCTTTAAAAGGCCACTATGACATCGCTATTGGCAACGTGATTGGCTCCAACCTGTTTAACCTATTAGCCGTGATGGCAATACCGGGTATTGTCGCACCACTCGATATGGAGCCGGCTGTATTTAACCGCGACTTTATGGCCATGGGCGGCTTAACCCTGGTTCTGGCGCTCGCCCTTTATATCAGCTACCTGACACGCCGCAACAGCGGCGGGGCGTCCCTCGGCAAGCCATTAGGGGTATTACTGCTTGTGTTGTATGCGGGCTATTACGCACTACTGCTGGGTTAATACATTATACTTACGCCCATCCAAAATGTTTTGAGACGCTAAAGGGATCATGACCGAATTCGACTTTGCTCAGTCAGCACTGCGCACCATTGAACTAGAGGCACAGGCGGTCGCCGAGCTGCGCGGTCATATCGACGAGCAGTTTGCACTCGCCTGCCGCCACATTTTAAAATGCAGCGGTCGCGTGATCGTCTCGGGAATGGGCAAATCAGGCCACATGGGCAAAAAAATTGCCGCCACCCTCGTCAGCACCGGTACCCCGGCCTTTTTTATGCATCCTGGCGAAGCCAGCCATGGCGATTTAGGTATGCTGACCCGTGACGACCTGCTGATTGCCATCTCTTACTCGGGCAATTCCCCCGAGCTGTTGGCGCTTTTGCCGCTAATCAAGCGTCTGGGCGTCCCCATGATCAGCCTGACCGGCGTAGCCAGTTCGGTATTGGCACAAACCGCCGATGTCCACCTAAGCATTGCGGTCGAGCGCGAGGCCTGCCCACTGGCACTGGCCCCCACCTCAAGCGCCACCGTAACAACTGTGCTGGGCGATGCACTCGCCATTGCGCTGCTCGAGGCTCGCGGCTTTACCGCCGAAGATTTCGCGTTTTCACACCCGGGCGGATCACTGGGGCGCAAACTGTTATTGCGCGTCAGCGATGTGATGCACGATGACGATGCCCTGCCCGCGGTAAAACCCCAAGACACATTGGCCCGGGCACTGCTCGAAATGACCTCCAAGGGCTTCGGCATGACCACCATTGTCAATGACGACGGTACTCTGGCAGGCATTTTTACCGATGGCGACTTGCGCCGCAGCATCGACCGCGGAGTGGACATTCACTCAGTCCAGATGCACGAGATCATGCACCCCACCCCCACCACCATTGGCCCGGATACACTCGCGGCCGAAGCACTTAATTTAATGGAGACGCGCAAAATTACCGCGCTGGTGATCACCGATGAGCATGGAATTCCCACCGGTGTTGTGCATATGCATGACTTATTGCGCGCCGGTGTGATTTAATCGCGCCGCCATTTTAACCCCAACACAGCTGTAGACTTATGACTGAAGACACTCTCGCACGAGCACGCCGCATCAAACTCTTATTACTGGATGTAGACGGCGTACTCTCCGATTGCAAACTGTACTTTGATAACGCCGGCAATGAACTAAAAGCCTTTAATACACTCGATGGACAGGGCCTTAAGCTACTGCAAAAAACCGGCGTTAAAGTGGGCATTATTACCGGGCGCTCCAGCGCACTCGTCGCCCGACGCGCACGCGAGCTAGGTGTTGAGCTGCTCATTCAGGGCCGCGAAGACAAATGGGCAGCCCTGGGAGAAATGATCGAAAGCATGAATATCGCCCCCGATGAAATCGCCCACATGGGCGACGACTGGCCCGACCTGACGATTATGACCCGGGTAGGCCTGGCTCTGTCGGTACCCAACGGTCACAGTGCCGTCACCGAGCGCGCCCACTGGATCAGCCACAACCGCGGCGGTGAGGGCGCAGTACGCGACGCCTGTGACCTAATTATGCAAGCGCAAGGCACCTACGCCGATATGCTTGCCTCATATATTGCAACCGAGGGCTAACGCTGTGCGGCGCCGTCAACCCAAATCCTGGATTCTGCTTATGTCGCTGTGCTGCGCCTTGATTTACGGCACGCTGCAATACTCGCCCCAGGAAATGCTTGCCCCAGAGGACGACCAAGCAAACGAAAAACGCTTCCCGCAATCTTATATGGTGGGCGTGGTCGACCGGACCTACAGCGATAGCGGTATTTTAGAGCATAAAATGGTCGCCCGATCGGCGGTCTCCTACAGTGACGGCGCCATCGCCAACAGTGAAGTCAACCACCCTCACGTCACCATTTATGGCGCACCCGACACCGACCCGTGGCAACTTTCCGCCAAAGAAGGGCGCAGCCAAAACAACTCCATTACGCTGCAAAATAATGTTCAGGTCTGGAATGAGAAAGGCAAATACGGCTGGGTCACCCTGACCACCGACGAACTCACCATCGACACCGACCAGCAATACGCGCATACCGACAAACCTGTTACCATGCGTAGCGAGCGCGGCACCACTCGTGCAGTAGGCCTCAATGCCGAGCTCGACAACGGACGTATTGAATTGTTATCCGAGGTAAAAGCCACCTATGCTCCCTAATTACATTTTACGTCACCTAAACAAGCGCGGACTGCTTAAATACGCCGCCGCGCTGTTGGCGACGGCAACCATTGCCACTACCGCACAGGCGCTACCGGACGACCGCGAACAGGACTTCCAGCTGCAGGCCGACAAACAACTGTTTGACCAAAAAAATGGCCTGGTTACCTACACCGGCTCCGCTCGCTTACAGCAGGGCTCGCTAATTATCGATGCCGACCGGATCGTTATCCATTTTAAAAGCGACAACTCGGTCGCCAAGATCGAGGCCAGCGGCTCACCGGCCCACTTTCAACAGCAACCACAGGCCAACAAAGGCAAAGTGTTTGCCGAGGCACAAGAGATCAGCTACAACCACGACGAGCGCACCGTCACCCTCAACAACAGCGCCAAGCTTGAACAGGACGGCGCCATTATGCAGGGCCACAGTATCCACTACGATTTGACCCGCGAGCTGATCAATGCCCAGAGCGACGAAACCTCTAACGAGCGCATTAAAATGGTGATTCCTGCAGGGGCTGGCACGCAATAATATGGCTACTCTTACCGCACAAAATCTCGCTAAAAGTTACAAGCGCCGGCAAGTGGTCGCCGATGTCTCCATGTCCGTCAGCAGTGGCGAAATCGTCGGCCTGCTCGGGCCCAACGGCGCCGGCAAAACCACCTGTTTTTATATGATTGCCGGGCTCGTCAAAGCCGATAACGGCCGGGTGACGCTCGACGGGCTTGATCTTACCCATCTGCCCATTCACGGCCGGGCCCGCGCGGGTATTGGCTACCTGCCGCAAGAGGCTTCGGTTTTTCGCAAGCTATCGGTAGCGGACAACATTCTCGCCATTCTCGAGACGCGCCGCGACCTCAATAAAAAGCAGCGCCACGAACAACTAGAACAACTGCTGCAAGAATTTCACATCACCCACATTCGCGACAATCTGGGCATGTCACTATCCGGCGGTGAGCGACGCCGGGTCGAGATCGCCCGCGCGCTGGCCACCAATCCCGCTTTTATTTTGTTGGATGAACCCTTCGCCGGGGTCGACCCCATCTCAGTCAGCGATATTCAACATATTGTGCGCCACCTTAAAGATCGTGGCATCGGCATTCTGATTACCGACCACAATGTGCGGGAAACCCTCGGCATCTGTGAAAAGGCCTATATTGTCAGCGAAGGCAACATCATCGCCGAGGGCAGCTCAGAGCAGATTCTTGCCAACCAAAAAGTACGTAAAGTCTATCTGGGCGATAACTTTATGCTGTAAGGGCGCCGCCGCCCTTGACAATTTTAATTTTTCGCCTTTCAGGCACAAAGATTGCTTGATGCTATTGCTTGGCTTGATGTTGATGACTAAACTCCACAGTTACAACAACACAATCTGAGTGCCATTGCTAACATTATGAAGCAGTCCCTACAGCTAAAGTTGGGTCAACAGCTCACCATGACGCCACAGCTGCAACAGGCCATTCGCCTGCTGCAGCTGTCGACGCTGGATCTGCAACAAGAGATCCAGGAGGCGCTGGACTCCAACCCCATGCTCGAAGTCGAGGAAAACCTCGATGACACCAGCGGTAGCGAACAAAAGGATAATGACCCCGACGGCAAAGACGACCGTCGCGACGACGGCCAGGACGGCCTGAACAGCGCTGATGCAGCGAGCAACACCACAGCCTCCGAGGCCGACGAATCCACAGCCGAAGGCGAGTGGAACGAGTCAATCCCCCAGGACTTACCGGTTGATACCAGCTGGGATGACGTCTACGAGAGCTCTGCCTCGACTCTACCCGCCAGCAACTACGAAGGCGACGACAACGATTTTGAAAGCCGCCGCGGCAATACCGAATCGCTGTACGATCACCTGATGTGGCAACTTAACCTGACGCCAATGTCCGAGCGGGACGAGATCATCGCTCTGGCCATCATAGACTCGGTAGAACCCTCCGGCCTGCTCAGCAGCACCATCGAGGACATCTACGAGGGTTTAACCGCCAACTGGGATGATCTGGAGCTCGACGAAGTCCAGGCGGTTCAGCATCGCCTACAGCAATTTGACCCGTGCGGCACCTGCAGCATCGACTTAGTAGACTGCCTGCTGGTACAGCTGGCACAGTTTGACAAAAACACCCCGCACCTCGAGGCGGCCCAGCTCATCGTGCGCCAGTATCTGCCCTTGCTGGGCAGCCGCGATTACCGCCAGCTAATGCGTAAAACACGGCTTAAAGAGCCCGAGCTGGCCCAGGCCGTGGCACTGATTAAAACCCTAAACCCCCATCCGGGCGACAGCATCAGCACCAGCGAAACCGAGTATGTCGTGCCCGATGTCTTTGTCGATAAAAAAGAGGGCCGCTGGACGGTCGAGCTCAACCCTGACATTGCCCCCAAGCTGCGTATTAACTCGGGCTATGCCTCTATGGTTAAGCGCGCCGATTCAAGCCGCGACAACACCTTCTTAAAAGATAACCTGCAGGAAGCTCGCTGGTTTTTAAAGAGCTTGCAAAGCCGCAACGAGACGCTGCTAAAAGTGGCCACCTGCATTGTCGAAAAGCAGCGCGGCTTTTTGGAGTACGGCGCCGAGGCGATGAAGCCTCTGGTACTGCACGATATTGCCGAGCTGGTCGAGATGCACGAGTCGACCATCTCCCGGGTGACAACACAAAAGTATATGCACACCCCGCAGGGCATATTCGAGCTCAAGTACTTTTTCTCCAGCCACGTCAGTACGGACTCCGGCGGCGAGTGCTCATCCACCGCAATTCGAGCTATTATTAAAAAGCTAGTGGCGGCCGAAAACCCCAAAAAACCCTTAAGTGACAGCAAGATTACCGAAATGCTGTCCGAGCAAGGGATTCGGGTCGCGCGGCGCACCATCGCCAAGTATCGCGAGTCACTGAATATTCCGCCTTCAAACGAGCGCAAAGGGCTCGGTTAAGGCGAGGCCAATGTGACAGAACTGGCAATCCTTGCTATGTTGAAGTTCTGCCACAAGTTAAGCCCCGGCGTCCGCAGCAGCGCGCCGGGGCCGTCATTTAGGCAAGTCAGACGAGGAGCAGTGTATGCAAGTAACGATCAGCGGCCATCATGTAGATGTAACCGAGGCGATTCATAATTACATCGAATCAAAGCTCGAGCGACTCACTCATCACAGCGACCTAATCACCAGCATCAACGTGACGGTATCTGTCGAAAAGCTGACACAAAAAGCCGAGGCCAAGATTCATGTAAACGGCAAAGACTTATTCGCCGACGCCGAATCCGAAGACCTCTACACCGCGATCGATGCCATGACCGACAAGCTCGACCGACAGCTTATAAAACATAAAGAAAAACTTCGCAGCCACCGTTAGTGACTCAATAACTATGCAAATTGCACAGATCTTATCGCCGGAACGCACCCTAAGCCGTATTGAGGGCGTCAGTAAAAAGCGCGCGCTAGAGATACTCGCCAACACCATCGCCGAGAGTATTCCCGGCATGGACGCCGACGACATCTTCCGCCGCTTAATAGCCCGGGAAAAACTCGGCTCCACCGGCATCGGCCACGGCATTGCCATTCCCCACAGTAGGCTGCCAGGCTGCGATGCGACTATCGCCGCACTCATCACCTTAAAAGCCCCAATCGACTTTGACGCGATTGACGGCAATCCGGCAGACGTGCTCTTTGCCATGCTGGTTCCCGATCAAGCTAACGATGAACACCTGCACACATTGGCGGCACTCGCCGGGGCGCTTAACGAGGGCGATTACCGCCAATCGCTGCGCGATGCAGATTCGGCAGCGGCGCTGTACGCTGCTGCCATTGCTCACGATAACTAATCGGTACGCCGTATGCACCTAGTGATCGTCAGTGGATTATCCGGCTCGGGCAAAAGCACAGCGCTTAACGCACTGGAAGACTCGGGCTATAACTGTATCGACAACCTTCCGGTAAGCTTACTGCCCATGTTGATCGATCAAATCCAACTGCACAAAGATGCGGCCAACCAGAGCTTTGCCATCGGCATTGATATTCGCGATGCTTGGCAAGACCTCGCCATGTTCCCCAGCGCTATCGAGCCGCTGCGCGATGCGCGCTTGCCCTTTACCGTCATATTTCTTGATGCGACGGCCGAAAAAATCATTCAGCGCTTTAGTGAAACCCGCCGCAAACATCCGCTCAGCGATAAGCACACCAACCTGACCGAAGCCATCCAAACCGAGCACCAACTGCTATTGCCCATGCGCGACAGCGCAGATTTAGTGGTCGACACCAGCGCGCTTAACGTACACCAATTGCGCGACTTAATTAAAGAGCGGGTAGCCGAGCCCAACGCCGTCGGTATGGCGGTGCTGTTTGAATCGTTTGGCTTTAAACACGGCCCACCCAGCAACGCCGATTTAGTGTTTGACGCGCGCTGTTTGCCAAACCCCCACTGGGACCCTAATTTGCGCGCACAAACCGGGCTCGAACAGGACGTAATGCTGTTTCTGGACGAACAACCGCTGGTGCAGGATATGCTAGAGGATATCAAAGGTTACTTAACCCGTTGGTGGCCACACTACCAAGCCAACAACCGCAGCTATATTACTATCGCGATAGGCTGTACCGGGGGCCAACACCGCTCGGTTTACCTGTGCCAAAAGTTGCAGGCTCACTTTGCCCAAGAGCTGGATAACGTTCAGGTCAGGCATCGCGAGCTTGGCCACGCAACAAAAGAGAGCCATTAAATGCCTGAAAAATTTGTGACGATTGTCAATCGTAAAGGGTTACACGCCCGCTCCGCCGCAAAACTGGTAGCACTGGCCAAAGAGTACCCCTGCCAGGTGGAGCTCGTGGTGGCCGACAAATCCGCCGACGGGGCCAGCATGATGGCCCTGATGATGCTGGCCGCCGGTATCGGTACCGAAATTTGCGTACGCACCGAAGGGCCTCAGGATCACGAGGCAATAGAGGCCATCTGTGCTTTGATAGAGGCAGGTTTCGACGAACAGGACGAATAACGCGCTGCGCTGCGTCCTGTCCGACAAGCTGCTATAATCCCGCGCCCACCCAATACGAGCCGTCCGCAACACCATGACAACCGATTTTGAATCAGAAACCGAAGAGTTCGACGAAGGCCCCAGTAAATCTCAGCGCAAACGCGACATGCATGCACTGCAAGCACTTGGGCAAGAGCTCACCGAGCTAAGCGCATCGCACTTAGCGGCTTTAGAGCTTCCGGATGAGTTGCGCGAGGCCATTACCGAAATGGGGCGTATTCGCCAACGCGAGGCTAAGCGCCGCCAGTTACAGCGCATTGGCCGGTTAATGCAGCTGGTCGACAGTGAGCAACTCACCACTCAGCTGAGCGCCATTAAATCGCAAGGGACCTTAAGCGTCCAGCGCCAGCACTTAATTGAACGCTGGCGCGATGAGCTTCTAAGCGGCGATAACGAGGCGCTCAATCGCTTTATCAGTGAGTACCCCGAGGTCGACATCCAACACTTGCGCCAGCTTATTCGTCAGGCAGGCAAAGCGCAGCCACAAGAAAAAGCGACGGGGCATTCGCGCAAGCTATTTCGCTGTATCCGCGATACTCTCGCGCAACACGAATAGCCCACGGGCCAGTCTTGCTCCGCAGCCCCGCCGCGGCTACTGTGACTCTACCTCGGACACCCGGTCAAACGCTGTTACCGGATCATCCCAATCGCCGCTAATGCGATAGCTTAAGCTGGTCACTTTGTTCATCTGCTCTTCAAATAATTTGCTGATCACAAACACACCAGCGGCGGCTGGCAAACCGGCGGCAAGCGCAGCTATCACCGTCAGGTTCCCGCCCATGGGCAAGGTGGCCACTAAACGAGTATCCAACGTCTGGTCCAACAGGTTAACCGTGCCGGTAAGCTGCATCCGGCTCGACGGAGAACGCAGCAGTACCGGCTCGACCACGGCCATCTGGCCCGATTCGAAGCGCACCGACCCGGTAATTTCATCAAAGGTTAAACCGCTTTTGTATAAATCCGAGAAGTCCAACCGTAAACGACGCGCCAGCGAATCGAAATTAAACAACCCCATCAGGCGCAGCAAACCTTCGCCGGCAATGGCCGAGTCGCGCACAAACCGCCCCGAGCCGATATCCACCGCGACATCCCCCTCAAGCTTTGCCAGCTCAAACGCCTGAGGGCCACCGGGCCAGCTCAGCGCCAACTGATACTCGGCCGACTCACTCTCGATGCTTTGCGGTGCCTGCCACTGGCGCATAACCTCGGCCATATCCTCGGCCGCCACGGTTACCTTTAACTCGGTCATCTCCGGGGCAAGCTGCCAACGTAACGTCCCACCCACACCTTCGGTGCCCGCAACACTTAGGCCACGCACCTCGCCCTGAAGCTCAGTTAACAGTAACGTATTACTAAAGGGCTCCAGGTTAAATTGCCAGCGCCCGTAGTCCGCCTCCCCGAGTTGCAACCGGTCAATGGATACGTCGGCCCGGCGCAGCTGTTGCAATGTTTCGGCGGTTAACGTCATGCCAGTTGCAGTGCTCACGTCGTCTTGCGCATCACGGTCATCGGCGGACATTGCTGGCAGTTGCAAATTCGAAATTGCCAAGCGGGCCCTGGCCTGAGGGTCAAGCGGCCAGTTTAATTCACCGGTTAAACGATCGCTGGTGATCACAAAGTCCCAGGCGTCGGGCAGCTGACGCAACTGCAGGCGCAGTTGCGTCAGCTTAAGCGCCCCGACAGGTTGCTCGGCGATATGCAGATCAGCCGCCAAAGGTACATCCAGCGAGGTTAGTGCCACAACGTCGTCCATGGCGCCCTCCGTGGTGACTTCAGAGTCACCCAGCATTTCCCTGCGATACCCATTAAATCGTTGCTGGACCTCTTGCCAGGCGGCAACGTCGATCGTATCGAGCTGCCCATTAAGGTGTAACGCCGGCTGCGGCAACAATTCAGGCTCACCGCCCAAAGCAATTGCCCCACCAAGCAGAGTCTGCGTTTGCGGGGCGATGTGCAATGTTGCCCGCAGCTCGTCTAAATAGTGCACATCAGCCAGCGCAGTCTGCCGACCTAAAATATAATTCACCACCAGTTCGCCGGGCGTGCCGGCCACTTTGCCCAAGGGCTCGGGCAAGCTGACACTTGTGTGCGTTAAGTCTGCGGTCACACCGACGGCGGCAATTAACTCATCCTCCGGCGCCGTGTCATCCGTCAAAAATTCGTTCGGCTCCGTGTTAACAGGCTCTGATCGCGGGCGGTGATCAAGCGCTACATGCACGTTAAAAGGCACACGCCCCTCGGCAAACAGTAAGGCCGGCTGGGTACGCCACTCGGCCAGTTGTCGCACACTTGCCTCGGCCGCCACATCGATCAGAGTGCGCGTTTGCTGCCCGTCATATTCAGTGCCAAGCGCGATAGTGGCATCGTGGCCAAAAAGCTGCCCTTGTAGCCTCTCTGAGCTAAGCCCATCATCACTGTTGTAAAAAATACGCCCGTTAAACTCAGCAAGCTCCAGGCCGTAGTTATCCAGAGCAAAGCTTGTGGCATCTATCTCGATTTGCACATCGTGGTGGCTGCCCGCGGCACCGGCACTTAAGGGGATCGCAAGATCTACCGCCGCGATTAAATCGCCATGCAGATACCAGGTATCCATACTGTCGCCGACGTAATCGCGCAGTACGCTCTGGCGTAAAATACGTAACCCGTCACTGGCAATGCCCTCTAGCCGCCCGGTTACGCCCAAGATTTTGCCGTCGTCAACCGGGTTATCGTGCAGAGTAATGATCGCGTTTTGCACATCGCTGTTGTATATCTGACCGTGCTTAAGCGTGGTATAAAGATCGGCGTTATCCAGTAATAAGCGCCCCTGCAAATTGCGCGCGGCAGGCCAATCCGGGTGGTAATTAAAATAGCCATTATCGATATCAAGCTTGAGCGCAATACTGTGATCAGCCGGCGCCCGGCTATTGATAGCACCGCGATAAATAAAAGCGGCCTGCTGCGCGATACCAGGGTTGTTATCGCCGATACCACGGGTTAAGTATCGAGTTAGATCCTCGGGCACAACCGCCGGCAAATATTTTTTATACTGCCCAGCGGCCACGTTTTGCGCAGCCACATACACTGTTAAATCAATGGGGCCGCTGTTGCGCTGCCAGGGCAGCTCAAGATGAAAATAACCCTGAGCCTGCTCGGCCCCATCGGTAACATCGAGCGGGCCACTGTTCACAAAAATGCGATTATCTTCGGGCCTCAAATGCCACGCCACCCGGCCACGGGCGCTATCAAACTCGAGTGCTCGCTCATACACACCCGGAAACGCCATGCTAAAACCACTGTGCGCATCAAGCTGTACGTATCCACCGTCAACACCGGCTGTGACAAAACCGGAGACATGCTCAAAGGCAGGTACCTGATTCCAACTGCCGACACTCACATCATCGAGCACTGCCGCCAGCCGCCAATCCGCCCAGGAGCCAGGCATAGCCGTTAACTCTAAAGACTTTACGTTACCGCTGGCATCGAGACTATTTACCAGTTTTGTCAGGGCCGGGTACGGCGTCAACAAACGCCCCTGCTGCAAAATACGCGTTAGCTTGGCCAAATCTAATGCCGAGGTCTGAGCACTCATCGGCGCTTTGGGCCCGGCTCGGCCCGCCACAAAATCGAACTCCATGTGAGTATCTTCATCGAGTACCCACAGCGATTGCTGCAGCGCTAGGTGCCAGCGATCGAGGCTGGCAAACTGACCACTGACGTCGGCCCGAACACGAGTCAAGGAGGCGTCCGTTTCGGGCAGCGCCACTTTTACCCCGGCCAAATCAAGGTCGCCCACCACACTGACACTGGCGTTCTCGGCTTTGCGGCCAAACCACAAACTCGCACTGAGATTGCCCTCGGAGGCTAACGGCTCATCCGCAAGCCCCGCTTTTTTAAGTACAGCCGCAATAATTTTATTGGCCGGAAAATTTCGCAGCTGCAGGTAGGCATCGGCGCTAAAGCGTTTATCTCTGGGGTCACCGTGCCCCTCCATTAAAAAAAACAGGGCGCCGGCTCGCTCGGCAACATCTAACTGCAATAACAGACGATGAAAATCGCCACTGTTTTCCAACAGCAGTGACGGGGATTCAAGGCGAACTTGCTCGCCATTGGTAAAATAAAAATCGAGATGGGTTTCTTTAAACGCGATGCGCCGAGAGGCCAATAAGATATCGAGTATTTTATCGTGCAAATTACCCGCCGGGCGCGCACCATCGTTGCTAATACCCTGTAAGCGCCAGTGGCCCTGTTCATCTTGACGCAGCGCCATAGCCCCACCGGCCAACTCAACATTACCCCACACCGGGCGCCACGCGAGCACCGAGCCGACAATATCCAGGCGCAAGCGCGCCCGATCCATCGCCAATAAACGCTCGCCAGTGGCCGCGTCTACCTCCAGGCCCTTAACCTCCAGCACCGGCTGCAACCCGCTCCAGTCTGCGTTTACCTGGGCCAGTTTTACCCGCCCTCCGGTTTGCTCGGACAAAAGCGTTTCTAACTCTTGCCGGTAGTCGGTCACTAGATACGAAAAACTGCGGCCAGCCTGAATCAGCACGGCGAGGGCGATCACCAACACCGCCAACGTCAGGCAAAGTTTACGCAGTAAGTAGCCCAGAGCCCGAAGCATCAAGTTAAACCTCGTCCCGCACCCAAACAGACAGCCAATTGCGCATATCGCGTTTACACCAAGACAATGTCGTACTGCTCCTGAGTAAACAAAGGCTCCACCTGAAACTCGATGGTGCGGCCAATAAAGGCTTCAAGATCGGCCACATAAGCGGCATCTTCGTCGAGCAGGCGATCGACCACAACCGAGGCGGCTAAGACCAAAAACTTTTCGTTATCGTAGGCCCGCGCCTCGCGCAAAATTTCGCGAAACACCTCGTAGCACACCGTCTCGGCTGACTTCACCTTGCCGCGCCCCCGGCACACCGAGCAACTCTCGCACAGTAACTGGCCCAGTGACTCACGGGTCCGCTTGCGGGTCATTTCAACCAGGCCTAACTCCGACACACCGGTAATTTTAGTTTTGGCGTGGTCGCGATCGAGCGCTTTCTCCAATGTGCGCAACACTTGCCGCTGATGCTCGGGATCTTGCATATCGATAAAATCCAACACGATGATGCCACCAATATTGCGCACCCGAAGCTGGCGGGCGATGGCGCCGGCCGCCTCCATATTGGTTTTAAAAATTGTCTCTTCAAGGTTGCGCCGTCCGACAAAGGCACCGGTGTTAACATCCACCGTAGTCATCGCCTCGGTTTGCTCGATAATCAGATAACCATTGGATTTTAACGGCACCCGCGGGTCCAGTGCCCGGGCAATTTCATCCTCGACACCATACAAATCCAGCAGAGGCCGCTCACCCTGATAGCACTCAATGATGTTAATCAGTTGCGGACAGTACTCATTGGCAAACTCTCGCATTTGCGACCAGCTTTGCCGCGAGTCCACCCGAATTTTTTCAATGGGTAAGCGCGCTAAATCCCGCAGCGAGCGCAAGGTCAACGGCATGTCTTCATAAATCACCGCCGGCGCAGTGATAGCCGCCAAGCGCTCGGTTAAATCCTGCCAGAGTTTTTGCAAAAAAGGGATGTCCCCGACAATCGCATCGGCAGGGATGCCCTCGGCCACGGTGCGCACGATAAATCCGCCGCTGATACTCTGCTCCCGCACACTGGCCTCAACCGCGTCGCGCAAGCGCTTGCGCTCGGCATCGTCGTCGATGCGTATCGACACACCGATGTGCGGGCTGTTGGGCATATAAACAAGGTAGCGTGAAGACAAGGTGATGTGGGTGGTAAGGCGGGCGCCTTTGGTGCTGATGGGGTCTTTACTAACCTGCACCAGCAGTGTCTGCCCCTCGCGCACTAAGGTGCGGATATCGGGCAACTCGGACGGGCGCGGCTCACCTTCGGCGTGCTCGGGCACCAGCTCCTGAGCGTGAATAAAACCGGTGCGCTCCAGGCCTATATCGACAAACGCCGCCTGCATTCCTGGCAACACCCTGACCACTTTACCCTTGTAGATATTGCCCACAAACCCGCGGCCGTGGCTGCGCTCGACATGCAGCTCTTGCAATACGCCGTTATCAACCAGCGCCACCCGCGTTTCCACCGGAGATACATTGATCAGAATTTCTTCACTCACTGTGCGCTTCCCACCCGTGTCATCCGACAGTACTCACTCGCAAAAAGCGTGGTGTACTCACTCCCGGCCAAGCCAAAAAGGAACATTGTACTTGCTCAACAGGGGTGCTGTCGTCTCTAGTGGCAACCCCACAACGTTGGAATAACTGCCGCGAATTTCACGCACAAACACGGCCCCCAACCCCTGAATACCGTAACCTCCCGCTTTGTCGACGGGCTCTCCGGTATGCCAGTATTGGGCGATTTCGCTATCGCTGAGCTCGCGAAACAGCACCTGGGTGCGCACCAGGGCAACATCCGTGGAGGCGCCATTGGTTAAGGCAACCGCCGTCATCACCGTGTGGCTGCGCCCGGACATCGCCCGCAGCAATTGCGCGGCGTGCGCTTGCCCCTGGGGCTTTTCCAGCAACTGGCCATCGAGCACCCCAAGGGTATCGGCCCCAAGCACCACCTGGTTGGCGCCGGCACACTCCAGTGCGCGCCACCCCGCCTCGGCTTTGGTGCGGGCCAGCCGGGTAACATACTGTTCGGGGGATTCCTCCGGCGCGAGCGCCTCCGGCACATCGATGCGTACTCGGGTAAAGTTTACGCCAATTTGGCGCAGCAACTCGGCGCGCCTTGGCGAGCCGGACGCGAGAAACAATTGGCAAGAAGTGTGGCTCATGGCGAAACCCGCTCCAGCTACACTTGACGGGCAATGCGGTAGTAACGCCGCAGCCGGTCAAACACCATTGCCAACAGGGGCCAACAGCAAGCGCTGGCCACCGCCGGCAGCAAAAACTCAAAACCATCCATCGGCCGCCCAAAGAGCGCCTGCACCCAGTAAGCCAGCAACTGGGCACAGGCAACCAACAGCAGCACCCACAGCGACTCCTGCCAGCGGGCAAAGTGACGCACGCGACGGTAACTGCGCAGACACAAATAACCCACTAACACCAACATCAGCGGGTGCTGCCCCAGCGGTGACCCCACCGTTACGTCCAGCAACATGCCAAGCAGCAGCAACAGCGCCATACTGCTGCTTTGCGGAAGAATATAAACCCAGTAGATCACCACCAGCAGGGTGAATTGTGGCCGAAAAATTCGATACTCAAGTGCCAGTGGATAAACATCCAGCAGCATAGCCACAAACACGGTTAAGACGATTAAAAAGTAAACGGGGAAACGATCGGGCAGCATAGTGCGCTAATCAACCTGAGGGGCTTCAAACACCAGCAACACGTTGCGTGTGCGATCCATCTGAGCCATAGGACGCGCGCTGATTTGCGCAAAAGGCTGGCCCGGGTCGCGCTCGATTTTTTCGACCACGGCAACCGGATAGCCCGCCGGAAAACGTTGGCCCAAGCCCGAACTGACCAACAAGTCTCCTACCCGAATATCCGTGGTGTTCGACACATGGCGCAGTGTCAGGCTATCCAGGGAGCCGGTGCCTTCGGCAATGGTACGTATACCGTTGCGATTAACCTGCACCGGCAGGGCGTGGGAGGGGTCAGTAAGCAACAACACCCGCGCACTGTCGGGCCCCACCTCAATCACTTGCCCCATCAAGCCTTTTGCGTCCAGCACCGGCTGCCCCACCGAGACGCCATCGTCGCTGCCGCGATTAAGCACTAGGGTATGACTGAGCGGGTTGGGTGATACACCGATTAATTCGGCCACTAAAACATCGTCTTCGAGGATTTCGGTGGCATTAAGCAACTGCCGCAGACGGACATTCTCGGCGGCCAGGGCGGCCATTTGCTGTAGTTTGCGCTGGTGAATTAGCAGCTCGGAGGCGAGGCGCTCTTTTTCTTGCACCAGCGCGGCACGAGAGACAAAGGTCTCATCGCTCCAGTCACTGATACGTCGGGGTACATCGGTAATTTGATAAAACGGCTTGGCCAACGTGCTGAGCTCACGTCGCACCGGGTCGAGCCAGTCGGTGTACAGGCTAATCAACACCAACGCCAGAGCAATCAGGCCAAAAAAGGCAAAGCGAAAGCTGACAGCAGGGCCTTTAGTGAACAAAGTTTTAATGGTGGCATCTCCTGGCGCAACGCACTCGTCGATAGGCGCGGCATCAAAGGGTGGCCCCTAGTTGCCGCGCGAGCAATATCCGGGCGGAACTACGAAGACAATAAATCGATGTTACGTTTGTCGTTCATCTCCATCGCCATACCGCCGCCACGGGCGACACAAGTCAAAGGATCTTCGGCCACCACAAAAGGCAGGCCAGTTTCATTGGCCAGTAAACGATCGATATCACGTAGCAGCGCGCCACCACCGGTTAACACAACGCCGCTTTCGGCGATATCGGAGGCCAGCTCCGGAGGCGACTGCTCTAAAGCACTTTTAACCGATTGCACGATGCCAGCCAGTGGCTCTTGCAGCGCCTCTAAAATCTCATCGCTGTTAAGGGTAAAGCTGCGGGGCACCCCTTCGGCCAGATTGCGGCCGCGCACATCGATCTCGCGCACTTCACTGCTGGCGTAGGCACAGCCGATTTCCTGCTTAATGCGCTCGGCGGTAGCATCGCCAATGATGCTGCCGTAGTGACGGCGCACGTAGTTCACAATGGCCTCATCAAAACGATCGCCGCCGATGCGCACGGAGTCGGAGTAAACCACGCCGTTAAGTGAGATAACGGCAATCTCGGTCGTCCCGCCACCGATGTCTACCACCATCGACCCGTTAGCCTCGGCCACTTTTAAGCCGGCGCCAATCGCCGCCGCCATGGGCTCTTCGATTAGTCGAACTTCCAGTGCTCCGGCGCCTAAAGCCGACTCGCGAATGGCTCGCTTCTCAACCTCAGTCGACAGACACGGCACGCTAATCAATACCCGGGGGCTTGGGGCAAACCAGCTGTTTTCATGGACTTTGCGAATAAAATGCTGCAGCATTTTCTCGGTCACCTGAAAGTCGGCAATCACACCGTCTTTTAGGGGACGAATAGCGGTAATGTTACCTGGGGTGCGGCCCAACATGCGCTTGGCCTCCATACCCACCGCCTCGACAATTTTTTGCCCGTTGTGATGACGAATCGCCACTACCGAGGGCTCGTCGAGCACAATGCCGCGTCCGCGCACGTAAATCAGCGTATTAGCTGTGCCTAGATCGATAGAGAGGTCATTGGAGAACGCGCCGCGAAGATATTTAAACATGAGTGTTGATGGCCTTAAGATACTGGTCTTGCTCAACTCACCCCAACGCAGGCGAGCCGGGCTCTATTTGTTGTTACGGACTAACGCAAACGGCGGCGTAAGCGCTTAGGCGCCCGCCGAAAACAGTTAACGAGTCCCAAAAATGCTGTGCTTAATAGCCCTATCGGGGTATTAACGTAACCTGCTGACCATTGCGCCGGTCACCAGGGTAAGAGCCACTAACCACAGACCCCTTGGGGATGCTGGCACTCTATCAACGGCGGGGATTTAGGGCAAGGCACAAATGTGATAACTTTACCGCCTTTTGAGGGAATCTCGCTATTTTTTAGCGAATGATGGCCGCAATGGGCCATTTACCCGTAAAATTAGCCCAATTAAAGATGAGTACGCCTGCGCCGACCGCCCTTAGACGAGTCTGCGCCCCAGACGGAGCACGCCCATGGCAGTAAACAAAAGCGACATCGAAAAGCTGGCCGAATTGTCGCGCATCGACATCTCAGATGAAGCCGCCGCCAACGTGGCGCAGAGCATCTCCGAGGTACTCGCGCTGGTCGATCAGCTGCAAGCGGCCGATACCAGCGGCGTTAGCCCTATGGCTCACCCACTGGATGCCGTGCAGCGCCTGCGTCGCGATGAAGTGACCGAGCCCAATCAACGCGAGGCCCTCCAGGCTATGGCCCCGGCCACGGAAGACGGTCTTTACCTGGTGCCCCGGGTCATTGAATAACCGCACCTTTGCGACACCGCCCTAACTCCACGCGCGAGCGAATTCGCGCCACCGGCAAGTTATTCCAAAGGATACACAATCCATGCACACCAAAACCATTGCCCAGCTCGGCAAAGCGCTGCGCAGTAAAGAGATCACCAGTGTCGAGCTCACCCAGCACTATCTGGATCGTATTGCCGAGCTCGACTCGCGCTACAACAGCTTTATCACGGTAACGCCCGAGATCGCGCTGGCCCAAGCTAAAGCGGCCGACGAGCGCTTGGCCAATGGCGATACATCGCCGCTGTGTGGCATCCCCATCGCCCACAAAGACATTTTTTGCACCCAGGGCGTGCGCACCAGCTGCGCCTCTAAAATGTTGGACAACTTTATTGCCCCGTACGATGCCACCATCGTCGAAAACTACCAGCGCGCCGGCGCAGTGATGCTGGGCAAAACCAACATGGACGAGTTCGCTATGGGCTCTTCCAACGAGACCAGCTACTATGGCCCGGTTAAAAACCCCTGGAACACCAACTGTGTGCCGGGAGGCTCCTCTGGTGGCTCTGCGGCAGCCGTAGCCGCGCTGCTGGCGCCTGCCGCCACCGCCAGTGACACCGGCGGCTCGATTCGCCAGCCTGCAGCCTTGTGCGGCCTTACCGGCATAAAGCCCACCTACGGCCGGGTATCGCGCTGGGGCATGATTGCCTTTGCCTCAAGCCTCGATCAGGCCGGCACCCTCACCCGCACCGCCGAAGACGCCGCCTTAATGCTAAACACCATGGCCAGCTTCGACGCCAAAGACTCCACCTGTGTCGATCAACCGCTGGAAGACTACACCGCCAATCTCGGCGATTCGCTCGCGGGGCTGACCATCGGCATCCCCGAGGAATACTTTGGCGAGGGTCTGCACCCGGATACCGCCAAGGCCGTGCAAGCCGCCATTAAAACCTACGAATCACTGGGCGCTAAAACGCGCTCAATCAGCCTGCCGCACACCGACCTCGCAGTACCGGCTTACTACGTGATTGCGCCGGCCGAGTGCTCGGCCAACCTGTCACGCTTTGACGGCGTGCGTTACGGCCACCGCTGTGACGCGCCGAAAGATCTGGCTGATTTATACAAACGCTCGCGCAGCGAAGGCTTTGGCGACGAAGTAAAACGCCGCATCTTGGTGGGCACCTACGCGCTGTCGGCCGGCTACTACGACGCTTACTACAACAAAGCGCAGCAAGTGCGCCGTCTGATCAAACAAGACTTTGTCGACGCCTTTAAAGACGTCGACGTCATCCTGGGCCCCACATCGCCGTCACCGGCGTTTGAGTTTGGCGCCAAAACCCAGGATCCGGTCGCCATGTACCTCGAAGACATCTACACCATCGCCACCAACCTGGCGGGCCTGCCCGGGCTATCGATCCCCTGCGGGATGGTCGATAACAAACCTGTTGGGCTACAGCTAATCGGCAATTATTTTGCCGAGGGCAAACTCCTGAATGTCGCGCACCAATTTCAGCTCGCGACCGATTTTCACCAGCAGCTGGCACCGGCAACCGCCTAAGAGGACGACACGATGGAATGGGAAATTGTTATCGGGCTTGAGATTCACGTCCAGCTCGCCACTCAGTCAAAAATATTCTCCGGCGCCAGCACCGCTTTTGGCGCCGATGCTAACACCCAAGCCTGCGCGATCGATCTGGCCATGCCCGGCACCTTACCGGTAGCCAACGAAGAGGCCTTTCGTTACGCCGTTATGTTTGGCCTGGCCATGAACTCCGAGATCGGCAAACGCTCGGTCTTTGAGCGCAAAAATTACTTTTACCCCGACTTACCCAAAGGCTACCAAACCACCCAACTGGAAGAGCCCATCGTCGGCCCCGGTGTCATCGACATCGAGCTGGCCAACGGCGAGACCCGTTCGGTACGCTTACACCACGCCCACCTCGAAGAAGACGCAGGCAAGTCGCTGCACGAAGATTATCAGGGCATGAGCGGTATCGACCTCAACCGCG
This sequence comes from uncultured Gilvimarinus sp., assembly GCF_963975215.1. GTDB lineage: Bacteria > Pseudomonadota > Gammaproteobacteria > Pseudomonadales > Cellvibrionaceae > Gilvimarinus. The sequence continues at coordinate 8,375 of NZ_CAXBFW010000025.1, read as the reverse complement.
CCGGCACGCCGCTGATTGAAATCGTCTCGGAGCCAGACATGCGCTCGGCCGAAGAGGCCGTGGCCTACCTGAAGAAGATCCACTCGATCATTACCTACCTCGGCATATCCGATGGCGAAATGTCCCAGGGCTCGATGCGCTGCGACGCCAACGTATCCGTGCGCTTAAAAGGTGAAGAAAAGCTCGGCAACCGCTGCGAGATTAAAAACATCAACTCGTTTAAGTTTGTCGAAAAAGCCATTAACGTCGAGGCCGAACGGCAAATCGAGATCATCGAAGATGGCGGCAGTATCGCTCAGGAAACCCGCCTGTACGATGCCGATAAAAACGAGACCCGCTCGATGCGCAGCAAAGAGGTGGCCAACGACTACCGCTACTTTCCCTGCCCCGACTTACTGCCGGTTATGTTGGACGACGATTACATCGCGGCCATTAAAAGCACCCTACCCGAGCTGCCCGACGCCAAGCGCGACCGGTTTGTCAGCGAATACGAGCTGTCGGCCTACGATGCCAGCGTATTAACCACCGACCGCGCCACCGCCGACTTTTTTGAAACCGTGGCCAAAGAATCGGGCGAGCCTAAGCTTGCGGCCAACTGGGTCATGGTCGACCTGGCCGGTTACTTAAACAAAACCGATACCGCGTTAAAAGACTGCCCCTTTAGCGCCGGGCATCTGGCCGGCCTTATCAGCCGCATTAAAGATGGCACCATCTCGGGCAAAATTGCCAAACAAGTGTTTGAGGGCATGTGCAGTGGTGAAGGCGACGCCGACACTATTATCGAAGCCCGCGGCCTGAAACAGGTCAGCGATACCGGCGCACTCGAGAAGATGGTGGATGACGTTATTGCCAACAATCAGGCGCAGGTACAAAACTACGTTAACGCCGACGAGGCCAAGCGCCCCAAAATGCTCGGCTTTTTTGTCGGCCAGATCATGAAGGCCAGTAAAGGCCAGGCCAACCCACAAGCGGTTAATGAAATCTTACTGAAAAAGTTGAACGAGCAATGACACTGAAAAAAGACAAGCAAAAAGTACTGGGCGAAGTTTTTGACGATAAACGCATCAAAAGCTTTTTACAATACCCCGCGCCCGAGGGCGTCAGCCGCGACTTTCATTTACTGGAAAAAGCCTACCGGGGTATGCGCGAAGAAAACTTCGCCACCTTCTTAACCTTTTACAAAGAGGCCGGCTACGATCTAAACGCCACTGGTGCTGATGGCAAAACCTTTTTACAAACCATCAAAACCCACCGCTTAGCCGATGACTATATTGTCGCTCTGGAGCAAGCCGGAGCCAAGTAACGGCACGTCATAAAATGAAAGGCAACCCAACCCATGCCGTAAACTATTTAACCCGGGGAGCGGGGCTACTCGTCTCCCCCGGGTTAAAGCGGTTTATCATCGTACCGCTTTTGGCCAACATCGTGGTATTTGCATTAGCCACCTTCGCACTCGTCCACCTGTTTAGTGATTTTTTAACCTTTTTAATGGGCTGGCTGCCCGGCTGGTTAGAGTTTCTGGCGTGGTTACTGTGGGCTATTTTTGCCTGTGTCATTTTATTTGTGTACGGCTATAGCTTTAACGTCATCACCAATTTAATTGCCGCGCCTTTTTACGGCATTTTGGCCGAAAAAATCGAGCAAAAACTCACCGGCGTAACACCGCCCGAAGAAACCTGGGCGCAACTTATCCCCCGCACCCTTGGCCGCGAGCTGGTAAAAATTTGGTATTTTATTACGCGCGGGATACTGATCTTATTACTCGTTTTGGTCAGCTGGTTTATACCTGGGTTAAACCTTGTGGTTCTCGTGGTAGGGGCGCTTTGGTCCGCATGGTGCATGGCCGTGCAATATATCGACTACCCTGCCGACAACCACCAAACCCCCTTCGACCGTATGCGTTACCTGTTAGGCCAGACGCCCCTCACCAGCTACCCGTTTGGCGGCATGGTAATGCTTGCCAGCATGATCCCCATTGTTAATATATTTGCCATGCCCATCGCCGTTGCCGGCGCCACTGTATACTGGGTCGAGTCGCTCAGGCACCAAAACCTCGCCCAATAAAGCCGCTCTGAACTCAATAGAATATTCCTGCCTGATAATGAGTAAGTGGACTACCGACGGGTGATCAATTAGCCCCAAAGTCACTGGGTTCCCATTTTCATGGGAACGACGATTGAGGAAAGGGGCAGCGTGAAGCCCACCACCACCCCAACTACAGCGTCATCCCGGGCGCAGCGAAGCGGAGACCCGGAATGACGTACAGGGAAGTACTAATGTCGGCAAGAGCCAGGGATAGCGAAGCCGACCCAGCGGCTCGGGGGTCTACAGCGTGAAATAAACCAAAGACACTGGGTTCCCATTTTCATGGGAACGACGACGGCGATGGAGCAAAGGAGCTTCACATCACCCACCCCCACCAATATCAATCGCGAAAGTTAGTAAACTGCAGCGGCAACTCAATATCCGAGCTTTTCAAAAACGCCATTACCGCCTGTAAGTCGTCGCGCTTTTTACCAGTCACCCGCAGTTGATCGCCCTGAATTTGCGCCTGAACTTTAAGCTTTTGCTCTTTAATCATTTTAACGATTTTTTTCGCCAATTCCGTCTCGACACCGGTACGCACCACCACATCCTGTATCGTTTTTTTGCCGCTAGCTCGCGCAGGCTTTACCTCTAAACAGGCGATATCGATTTTATTTTTAAGCAGCGCGCTTTGTAGCATATCGAGCATTTGCTGTAGCTGAAACTCAGCTTCGGCCGTCATGGTAACCACATAGTCTTTTAGCTCAAAATCGGCGTCCACGCCCTTAAAGTCGTAGCGCGTTACAATAACCCGCTTTACCTGATCAACCGCATTGGTTAAATCGTGTTTTTCTACCTCAGAAACCACATCAAACGAAGGCATATTATCTCCAGTTAAACCATTAAAGTGACGACCGCTGCGGCAAACACCCACAGCAAAAGAGCACGCGAAAACATACTTGCCGCCGACTCAACCAAATGTAATGAATAGCTAGGCTCGATTCGCGCCGCGGGCTGAAACCGACGAGCATCGCCACTTTTAGACCAATCGCTTTCCTCTCCCATCGCCCCTACCAATACCGAAACCAAAAATACCGGCGTTAGCGTACGCAACGACAACCACAAGTGCCGCCAGCGCACCATGCAGCACTCAAAGTGCCCCACCAGTGCCCAGCTTAACCCCAGCAAGCGCGCCGCAGGCCACTCGATAATCGTCAAAAAGCGCCCCACTTGCCCAGCTCGGGAGTCGTTTACATCCAGCAAATGCCCCCACAGCAGCACCGTTAACCGGTACGCCAATGCTCCGGGGGCACCGGCCAGCAAAAACCAAAAAATAACCGCAAACATCCGCTCGAAGCCGCGATAGGTAAATACCCGCAGCGCCTCGCGGTTAAGCGCGGTCCAGTCACCACTATTGCGGCTGCCGCGTAAATCCGGGTCCAGATTCATCGTGTCGAGCACGCTCGACGCTTTAACCGAGTCACCCGCGTGGGCCGCCTCGGTGTAGGACTGCAGCGCGCCGGCATAATCCCCACGCCCCAAGCTATACAGCAGCACCGGTATGTTGATTAACAACAACCAAAGCTCGGAGGCGCACAGCGCAATATAAATAACCAGCGCCGCCAGCAGCACAACCGGCACGGCTACCGCAAGCACACACAACCAAGGGCCACGCGCCACGCGCGGATTAGCGTGCGGCAACCTCTGCCAGCCATTAAAAAACCATTGGTCGCGATGCAGCGGTTTACCCGAGCCCCACCACTGCACCAGCAACAACACGATCACTAAACTTATAAATGTCACGGCCGCTCCGCCTTAACGCAATGTTATGTGTGAATAGTATTTAGCCCAATCAAACGCCTCGCCCGGGTCTGTTTTGCGCCCGGGCGCGATATCGCAATGGCCGGTAATTCGCTCTGGCGTCATTTTTGGAAAGTAGGCCAGCAACGCATCGGTTAAACGCCCCAGGGCCGCATATTGCGCCTCGGTGTAGGCATCCGTATCCGTGCCTTCCAGCTCTACCCCTATACTGTAGTCGTTGCACTCGGCAACGCCGGCAAAACACGAGCGGCCCGCGTGCCAGGCGCGATCAAACAGCGAGACAAACTGCACCAACTCGCCAGCACGGGTAATCAGCACATGCGAAGAAACCCGTACGGCGGCGATGGTCGCAAAGTAGGGGTGAAGGTCGGGGTCGAGCTGGTTGGTAAAAAACTGCTCAATATAGCCGTTGCCAAACTCACCGGGAGGCAGGCTGATATTATGAACCACAAGCAGGCTAACTTCAGCGCCCGCGGGCCGGGCCCCAAAATTGGGCGAGCAAACGTGCCGCGCTGGGTTAATCCAGCCGGACTCACTGATCTTAATGTGCTGTGGAGTGTTTAACAACGGTACGACTCTGATGGCCCTTAAGTTGCCCCAGTATAATCAATGCGCCAGCCAGATACGACAACGGCAGACCTAAGCCTGCCGTTCTCATCGGTGTTGCTAATCGCACGTGCCAGCTAGTTAGCGACCGCTATTGCCTCGCGGTTGACGCAAGCTGCCAATTACCGACTCTAGCGCCCGATCAAACAGCATGCCGTCATCCAGCACCCGGATGCGCCCTTCTTGTAGGGCTCTAGCTAAGCTTGGGCGATCTTCCTCGGCCACTTTCATCCCGGTGCGATTGACAAAAATGTATTTACCGGTGGGCTTGATAATCGCCGCCAAGCGACAACGGTAGGCCTCACCAGAGGCCGAGACCATCTCAAACCAGCTGCCCTGGGTAAGGTTAGACACCAGCGCCAGATGCTGGGTATCAATATCACCCGTGCTGGGCACATCGCTCACTGCCGGCTCTGCCACTTCGGCGCCGGCTTCCACCGGGCTTGCGGCCTCAGGTTTTCTAGCCAGGCCTTGAGAAGGCTCCAACGTCTCCAGTGCCTGCACCATCTCTACCGCATCAGATTTTACGGCAGAAAATTCCGGTGCCGGCGATTCGTCCGCAGCCACTGGGGCAGCGGGCGCATCATCTTTCTCGTCTTGATCAGTCACCTGAGGCTCTAAGCTCGACTGCGGAGGCTCGGACGCTTTCGGTTGAGGCTCCGGCTGAGCCGCTGGCGGCTCGACCACTGGCGCAGTGGCCTTAGGTTTGCTGCGCAAGATTTCCAGGTGTAGCTTTTCAAGTGACTTAAACAACTGCCCCATTTGATAGGGGTTAAAAGCGATATCCTCTAGCCCACCGCGCAGCTCTGCCAGCAAACGTGGCACCAGTTTAAGCAGCCGTTGGCGATTATCGCCTGTCATACGCGCCGTTGCGCTCCACACCAGCTCGCGGGCGGTTTGCAATTGCTTGCCAAAAGTCTCGCTCTCGGGGCCCTGCTTTAAGCAGGTAATAAACAGTACATTCGACCAGGCGCTGGCCAAAAGCTCGGCGGCCGCACTCGGCAATGCAACGCCGGCGGTAATCTCTTCCAGCGCGGCATCGACATCGGCGCGGGCGCGCTGAGATTTTGCCTTGCCGTCTTCGGCATCAATGGTGCGCTGCTCCAGGATCTTTGAGCGGCGCTTTTCTTTCTCTTGAAACGCGCGAAACTCCAGTAGCAAAGTATCAAAAATACCCACGTCTTTGCTAAAGTCGCTCAACACTTTGGCTACCGTTTGATCGATTTGGCGGTAAAGCATATCTTTACCGCGGTTTTCTTCACCCGAGTCATGCCACCCCAAAGCGGCGGTTGCCATCTCGTTCAGCAGGCGCCGCGCCGGGTGCCCACCTTTACCAAAAAACGACTTGTCGGCTACCGCCACTTTAATCATGGGAATCTGCAAACGGGCAAGCTGCGCCTTCATGGGGGCGGCCAAACTGCGATCTTCCAAAATAAACTCAAACATCATACTCACGAGGTTAATCACATCCTCGTCAATATCGTTAATCTGCCGCTCGCCAGCGCCGCCGCGCGCCAACAGGTGGCTCACCTGAGTTTTAATGTCATCCGCACTCAAGCTATGCGAGGCACTCGCCTGGGGCGCCGAGCGCTGCTGCGCCAAGGTTAAAATACTCAGCAAGTCTTGCGATGACAGGCTAGGCCCGGCAGGCGCCGCCTGTGGCTGAGCGGCCGATCCGCCCTGCGCTTTTAACAGCTCGCGCAAGGTGCCCAGCAGCTCTTCGGCGTTTTCGTCTTGCGCTTGGTCACGCTCAGGGGCACCGCTCTGTTGCGGCCGCTCAGCCCGTTTTGCTGGACTGGGCTTTTCCTTACGCGCCGCCACACCACCGCGCAGCGATGGCAAAATATTCGCTTCAATTAAGTGCTGATTAAGCTGATCATAAAGGGTGCCCAACTGACACATAACCAGCCGGTCAAACAATTTGAGCAGTACCAAGCGCGCCTTAACGTCGATATCAATACTGCCAGAGGCCGCCACAAACGACGCACAAACCGCGTCGCAGCCCACGGGGTTGTTCTTTTGATACACCTTAACCGGTACCAGCTGATCCATTCGCAAGGTTAAGTGCTGCACCCGCTCGGAGTACTGCTCATTGGCGCGGTTAACCATGGTCTCGCTGGCAACCATCTCTTCTAGCTCATCGTTGGCTACCAGTGAGAGATTGTCGAGGTTGGCCGGTTCATCATCGCTACCCGCCTCGGGGAAGGCCTGCGCATCCATAATGCGGGCAAAGCCCACATCGACTTGGTAAAAGAATTCCGCTTCGGTGTCTTTGCGGTGCAGGCGCACTTGGCGCATAGAGTCAAAGTAGAGGTTTTGTTCGTGATTATTAGTCGCCTGATCGGCCAACTCAAATAAAGCGTCATCGATTTTATCAAACAAATTGCGTAACAAGCCCTGCAACGTCTGGCGCGCTTTTTCACGCAGCAGGTGCATAGCGGCGGGCATTCGTGCCAGCACAGCTTGGGGGTCTCGTCCCTGGGTTGTTTTTACCTCACGCTCGGCCCTGAGCGACACAACATTTTCGTGGTTAGACGATTCGGACATGATGATAACCCGTTAAGGGAAAACTCAAAATAAGGACTTGTTCACAACTATAAGTATATGCTTCACAACACAAACTCCCAATAACAAAAGCCTTAAATGCGGCATCTATCACATTTAAGGCTAAAAACAGCAGCCAACTATAACTTTATGGACCACACCAAAAACAATCTGCGTTTTTGGTTATAAGGGCCGTCGCGCGTTACAACATCAGGTTAAATTGCGCCACTGGCGCGCGCTCTTTCACCCCCTCACACATCCGGCCACAAATCTCATACAATAACCGCTTTACCACTCAGGGCCTCACCATGCTTAGCCAATACGCCGATCAAATCCCCAACCTGCGCCGCGACCTCATAAAAAATGTAACCGCCGCCCTAGAGGAAGACATCGGCAGCGGCGACATTACCGCGCAGCTTATCCCTGCCGGCCAACACACCAAAGCCCGCATCATTACCCGCGAGGACTGCACTTTTTGTGGTAAAAGCTGGGTCGAAGAGACGTTTCGTCAACTAGACCCAGAGGTTACTATCACCTGGCACATTGCCGACGGCCAGCAAGCCGCCGCCAACAGCACCCTGTTTGAGCTAGAAGGCCCAGCCCGCAGCCTGCTTACCGGCGAGCGCACCGCCCTTAACTTTGTACAGCTGCTTTCTGGCGTGGCCAGTACCGCCCAGCAATACGCCCAGCTGGTAGCGGGCCTACCCATAAAAATCCTCGACACCCGCAAAACCCTACCCGGGCTGCGCAGCGCACAAAAATACGCCGTCGCCTGTGGCGGTTGTCATAACCACCGTATCGGCTTGTACGACGCATTCTTGATAAAAGAAAACCACATAGCCGCCGCCGGCAGCATCGAGGCCGCCGTAACCAAAGCCCGCGAGATCGCCGCCGACAAACCGCTAGAGGTAGAGGTAGAAACCCTCGCCGAGCTGAATCAAGCCCTGGCCAGCGGCGCGGATATCGTGATGCTAGACGAGATGGATTTAGAGGACGTAAACCGTCACCTAGAAGGCAAAACCTTTACGGCGCAGCTAGAGCTATCGGGCGGGGTAGACATTGCGCACATCAACGCCCAGAAAAGCTTATTTAAAAATATCAGCCGGATATCGGTGGGGGCACTAACCAAACACTGCCGGGCGGTGGATTTGTCGATGAGAGTGGAGTGAGGCCATCAGTCGCCGAAGCCCTACACCCAAGGCCCCGACGTGCCCCCGCCCCACGGCTCTCGTCATTCCCGCGAAGGCGGGAATCCAGCGACTGCAGCACTCAAGCCTGATGCCTAGCGTGCAGGACGCTAGCAGACTGCTGAAAAACCCCTTAAGTACTCAGGCTTTCAGGCTGGTTCGTAATCTAGGCGCCATTTTGAAGGTGTGTGC
>NZ_CAXBFW010000024.1:0-52152 GCF_963975215.1 uncultured Gilvimarinus sp. | reverse complement strand
CCCATCGAAACGTGGCAACGACGAGTACGGGCCAGCCTGAAAGCCCCGTAGGGCGTGGTCTGAAGCGCACATCTGCCGCGCCTTATCTCTAGCAAAGGGAACCACCCTGTCCGTCGAGACAATGCACAGCAGCTGCACGCTTCAGGCCACGCTGAGCATGCAAGGGGTTTTACAACAGCCTGCTAGCCCGCATTTCTCTAACGTCATCCACAGAGAATTTACTGCCGCAAGAGCGGCAAAATGAATTTCCGTAAGCCGCCACCCCGGAGCACTGAGGGCAGCGATAAATATCTTCTAATGTTTTAATTTTGTTTCTCCAGATGCAGATGGGGTGAATTACAGCACGAGCGTTATTGACGTATGTACTAACGCCTAGCCCCGTAAATACTAACAACAAGCTATTTTATTTATTATTTCGTGTTAATTAACGGTTTAACTCATACGCACACATATTAACGGCTGTGGCGAGGTTGAGCGACTCTAGAATACCGCTACCCTGGATAGAGAACGACTCTACCGGTAACCCTGCCAGCTGCTCACGCGGCACGCCCCGCGCCTCATTGCCAAATATAAAACACTGATGCTTGCCAAATTGCGGCGCTGATAGCGCAGCGCCGGCGGTGTCCAAACACGCAAAAGAGTCAAAGCGCGTTTGCAGTGTGCTAAGGGGTACATCTAGTTCGACCGGCACATGAAATATTGCCCCCATGCTGGCGCGTACAACTTTGGGGTTGTAGGGGTCGACGCTATTGGGGCTAAGCACACACTTAAAGCCACCAAACCACGCAAGGGTGCGTAAAATGGTGCCGAGGTTGCCAGGGTCTTGTATCTCGTGCAAATAGATTGTGCGCTCGGCATTATCCGCTGGTGCCGAGGCCGTGGTGGCGCTAAAGGGCACTACGGCAACGATACCTTGTGGAGATTTAGTATCGGATATTTTTTGCATCTGTTTGTCAGAAATCCGCACCAGCGCAAAATCAGTTTGCACATCACCGTAGCTGTCGCTGGCATAAACCGTGGCCGCGGCTAATCGCGAATTATTTTTAGCGGCTTTTTCCAGCTCTAAAATTAGGTGCTCGCCCTCTACCAAAAAACAGCCTAGCTCGGTGCGGTATTTTTTTTGATGGAGCTTTTTAATATCGTCGAGCTTCATGGGGCTTTCCCTTCGCTTGCGATATCGCTCAACATCGCTTTGGCCAGCTCTTCGGCAATTTTTATACCGTCCACCCCGGCGGATAAAATACCACCGGCGTAGCCGGCGCCCTCACCGGCGGGGTATAAGCCCCGGGTATTTAGGCTTTGCAGGGTGTCGCGATCGCGCGTGATGCGCACCGGGGATGAAGTGCGGGTTTCGATACCGGTTAATATCGCATCAGGGCGATCAAAACCGCGAATCTGTTTGGCAAACGCCGGCAAGGCCTCACGGATTGCGTCGATCGCATAACCGGGTAACGTCGTCGACAAATCTCCCAGCGTAACGCCAGGCTTATAAGAGGGCTCTACCTCACCAAACTCGGTAGAGGCTTTGGCGTTTATAAAATCGCCCACCAGCTGGCCCGGTGCACAATAGTTTTTACCACCGGCCACATACGCGTAAGACTCCAACGCCTCTTGTAATTCAATACCGGCCAACGGGCCGCCGGGGAAGTCTTCGGCTGGGTTAATGCTCACAACGATACCCGCGTTAGCGTTGCGCTCGTTGCGGGAGTACTGACTCATACCGTTGGTGACAACGCGGCCTTCCTCGGAGGTAGCTGCCACCACGGTGCCGCCGGGGCACATACAAAAGCTGTATACCGCACGGCCGTTTTTAGCGTGGTGCACTAATTTATAATCCGCAGCGCCCAAATCCGGGTGCCCGGCGTATTTACCCAGGCGCGCGTGATCGATGAGCGATTGCGGATGCTCAATGCGAAAGCCAATGGCAAACGGTTTCGCCTCTACATACACGCCAACCTTGTGCAGCATACGAAAGGTATCGCGGGCACTGTGCCCAACCGCCAGCACCACGTAGCGTGTTTTAATCTGCTCGCCATTTTCCAGGGTGATGCCCCGAATGCGATTGCTTTGCTCACCGTCGTTGCTATGCGCTTTATCAAGGTCGAGAGTCGCCACTTTGCTCTCAAAGCGCACCTCACCCCCCAGAGCAATAATCTCCTCACGCATGGCGGCCACAACACCGGTTAAACGAAAGGTGCCAATGTGCGGCTTGCTAACGTACATAATTTCGTCCGGCGCGCCGGCGCGGACAAACTCGTGCATTACTTTTCGGCCGTAAAACTTAGGGTCTTTAATTTGGCTATAGAGCTTACCGTCGGAGAACAGGCCCGCACCGCCTTCACCAAACTGCACGTTAGATTCAGGGGTAAGCACGTTATTGCGCCACAGCGCCCAGGTATCTTTGGTACGGGTGCGCACATTGCGGCCGCGCTCGAGCACGATGGGCTTAAACCCCATTTGCGCCAAAATCAGCGCGGCAAACAAGCCGCAGGGGCCAAAGCCAATCACCACTGGCCGCTCGGTTAGCTCGTCGGGTGCCTGGGCCACCGGGTAATACTGGGTATCAGGCGATGGCCGGATATGGCGATCATCCGCCAATCGCTCTAGCACGTCCGCCTCGTTGGCAAGGCTCACATCGATAATGTAAATAAACTTAATTTCGGTGTTTTTTTTGCGAGCGTCGTAGCTACGTTTAAATACGGTTAGGTTTTGCAGCTCGGCTTCAGCCACACCCAGGCGCCTGGCAACAGCCTGAGGCAGCGCCTCCGCCGGGTGATCGAGGGGTAGGGCGAGTTCGGTAAGTCGGATCATAAAAGAGACCTGGCCGGTGTCTCCGGCAAAGGGGCAAAAAGAGCGCCAATGGCGCCGAATGAGCGTATTGTACCTTTGAAAACGGTAGCTGCGAAGCAGGTGTTAGCGCCTCGGGTACTGGCAGCATAGGCTGCCGCCCCCTGTTACGGCCCGGCACCAGAACGCGTATAATGCGGTTATTATTTACCGGGCACAGCAGAGTCGTACCATGGCTAGATCAAAAAGCAGCAATCAGTGGCTTAGCGAACACGTTAATGACCCTTACGTAAAGCGCGCTCAGGTGGATGGCTACCGCTCCCGCGCCAGCTACAAGCTGCTTGAGATTATTAAAAAAGACAAACTGGTGCGCCCCGGCATGATCGTTATGGACTTAGGCAGCGCGCCCGGGGGCTGGTCGCAAGTGGTGGCGCCTATTGTAGGCGTTAAAGGGCGCGTGATCGCCTCGGACATCTTACCCATGGATTCCATGGCCGATGTCGATTTTATTCAGGGCGACTTCACCGAAGATGCGGTATTTGAGCAGATTATGGCGGCCGTGGGCGACGCTCCGGTAGATCTGGTGATTTCCGATATGGCGCCCAACATCAGTGGCGTAAACGCCGCCGACCAGGCGTCATCCATGTACCTGGTAGAGCTGGCGCTGGACATGGCGCGCCAGGTACTCAAGCCCAAGGGCTGCTTTGTGGCAAAGGTGTTTCAGGGCGAAGGCTCTGATGAATACCTAAAAGATGTACGCTCATCGTTTGATAAGGTCGTAATACGTAAGCCGGACGCCTCGCGTGCCCGCTCGCGCGAGGTTTATTTTGTGGCCAAGGGTTTTAAAGGCTAGCAGGCCTTTTTTTAGCGCCTAGGCTTTTTAGGGCCAGAGCGCCCGGGCTTTTGGCGCCCGCCACTGCCCGCAGGCTTTGCTTTAGCTCGATTGCCGGGTTTGTTTTTGCCCCCCGGGGCAGGCTTATTTTTTCCCCCGGCCGCAGACTTAGCCGCCGGCTTTTTACCGCTCCCCACCGCCGATTTTTTACCCCCACCCGCAAAGGGCTTTTTACCGCCCGCCTTTGGTTTGCCGGGGCTACGGGCTTTAGGGCCGTTAGCTGGCGACTTTTTGGGCGCTCTTTTCTGCGAGCTTTTACGCCCGGCAGGCGCCTCGGACGATGAATCCTCGATCGCAGCCAGCAGCACTTTCAGCTCTTTTTCGGTAAGGTCGCGCCACTCGCCCACGGGCAAGCCCTTCAGGCTCACGTTCATAATTTTTACGCGCTCTAGGCGCACCACATCGTAGCCAAAATGCTCGCACATGCGGCGAATCTGACGATTCAGGCCCTGAACCAGGGTGATTCTAAATACCGTGGGCGCCTCTTTACTCACCTTGCACTTTTTCGTCTTAGTGCCCAGTATCGGCACCCCCTGGCTCATACCCGTAATAAAATCGTCGCGAATCGGCTTATTAACCGTCACCAGGTACTCTTTCTCGTGGTTATTACCGGCGCGTAAAATCTTATTAACCAAGTCGCCATTATTGGTTAAAAAAATCAGCCCCTGGGAGTCTTTATCCAACCGCCCAATCGGAAATATCCGGGTACTGTGGCGCACAAAATTAACAATATTATTCCGCTCGCTACTCTCGGTGGTACTGACAATACCCACCGGCTTATTCAGCGCAATAAAAATCAAATCCTCCGCCTCTTGCGGCTCGATAAGCTGGCCATTCACCCGCACCGTATCCCCCGGCGCCACCTGATCGCCCACCTGAGCACGCTTACCGTTTAGGTACACATTGCCCTGCTCGATAAAGCGGTCAGCATCGCGCCGCGAGCACATACCACTCTCGCTAATGTACTTATTAAGGCGTGTTAAAGATGTGTTGAGCATATAGTGTCGACTTTTAAACGGTAATACAGAAAGAGGTTGGCAGGTAGCGCTGTAGGCATACGACAGACCCAACAACCCGCCCCAATGGATGCACGGGGGATTATATCGCACAACAGTGGGTAAGCAAAAAGAGGTTAGGTGGTAGGGGTTTACGAAGGGCCCCAACAATGGCGGCTGCTATTGCCAACCGATATTATATGGTTTGAGTATGAGCTAAAGGCTGGTCGGATTTCCCCTAATTACCCATAAAAAAATAGACACCTTGTATAGTTATATTAACCTATCTAAGGTGTTCAAAATGGCGCGTAAGGCGCGCGAAGTTCAGACTCGCATTTGACGCGTTTGTTAGAACTAATCTGGCTCATAGCACCTCATTTCGACGCTTCGGGGCTCAATGCGTACGTTTGACTGCCGATCCTCGTTAACATGAAAACAGTAAAGCTCCTGTCGCTCGCCGAGCGCGGTTATTTGATAGCTGGCCTCATGCTCTGCTGGTAGAGGCTTTAGCTTTGCCACAACTTTTTGAATGTTGCCTTTCTTCAATGCATGCTGCCCAAACCAAACCTTGAATTTACGACTGATTGGCTCACCGTGTACGACCGTTTTAACACGAGCCTCAAATAGATAGAAAGTAGCCCATGTTGCGCAGCTCTCAGTCTCTGTTTCTTCCTTGAAACACAGGGTTGAGGCGGTTTCGCCCGTGTCCTTCAAAAACTTTAAATCGACTACCGCAATCACCTCTACCGCGAAAGCATTGGACGTGAGAAGAAGGGCTAAGATACTGCTACGAATCATAGTTTTGCTCTAACGCCTCAAGACCCAACGGCGCTTTCGCCCTCCGGGTTTTTTGAGTTGTTAAATGCCGAGCTAGTAAAAAATAACAAAGCTAGAATGATACCTTGGATTACAGAGCCGAGATCGTAAACCGTCGTTGAAATCGCATGCTCTACTGTTGGGCTCAAAAACGGTGTAAGTGCATAGCCAACTACAAAAGTAATAACATATAAGATTTTTCCCCATATCTTGGTTAGCAATAAGCCGACTATAGAAGCCGCATACAGCGGAAGAATTAGGGCCCCACCTAAGAGTGCAAGTGAATTCGAGTTGCTGAAATCGGACTCAGGCGATTGCGTAATATACTGCTCTAGTATTTCCGGCAAGTATGGTTCTAAAGAAAGTGACAATCCTACGTAAGCCAGAAGTAAGAATACTTCAAGCGCGACGAATTTTTTTATTGTTGTAGTTGTATCCATATTTACTCCTATGCATTTAACGCTCGGTTTGGTAGCGCGTACGCAGTGATCGTCCTAAGCCGCTTGTTAGATTTAGTTCCATCTACTATCAGGCGATGCCTTTATGATACTGACAGAATTGTGATGGTATTCGTCTAATTCAACCGACGCTTTACCTTTAACTTTGAACTTTCGCTCTGACATCGGCCCAACGATTAGGTCCGAATCCTCATCATTGAAAACATCGACAACCTCGTTTTCCTCGTTATAATAGGTTACCTGAAAATGGATTCTGGCCCATGGAGTTTCCGTATTATTCTTGATTGTTCCAATTGTTGAGACACATGCCTCACAGCCATTCTTAGTAACATTAAAGCTCGTATCGCGAACGGTCAGCTGATTAGCACCTTCATAAATTGGGTCACTACTAAACTGAGCCATTGATTCTTCCATTGCCTGCACAGTTACAAGCCAATAGCCTCCTAGCGCAAGAATAATGACTGCCAAGGCTTGGGGAGGAATAAGTGCTCTAAGTATTGATTGAGGACGGTGACATTTGGGACACCAGGTGGCTTTATCCAGAATGGTTTCCTTGCAACTTCTACATTCCATTTTAAATACTCCGTTTTATGATAGAAATCTAACGTCCAAAGCAAGCGCGCGGCTACGCGCCTCCGTGCCTTTGCTTGTTAAAAGGACCGAGCTTATTGGTGGCACAAGCCATGATTTGTAGGCATAGGATACCCAGCAAGCCTATCGGGTAAAGAATATACCACCCCATAAATACCTCTGCCTTAACTATGACAACAGAAGAGGCAACATCCCAAGCAAACAATCCCGAAAGCCCCACAATTATCCAGATCACATAGGTTGGTATATCACTTTTTATCTTCTCCGCTGCGACGGTGCCCAGCACTAATGCCACAAAGAAACAAACGATATTTACCGCATGCACTTTTACTGGAGCACCGCTTAGGAATATTGACCCCAATGACAACACTAAAAACAACAAGAAACTTGTGACTATGGTTGGGTTCATTTTGCCTTTTATCATTTATATTCGAGCTTGCGCATTATCTCCCCTAAAAGAATTATAGGAAGACAGAATAACGCTCTGATTAGGCTCGACTTTTAGTAATTGTTTAACAATAGGCGGGCGGCAAAGTGTGCTTGCGCGGTATCCTGCGGCCGCGGGCCTCGTTATCTCACCTTCCTATCTGGCTAAGCGTTTGACTATAAAGTAAATGTTAATTATTGAAAACCGCAAACCGAGCTATATAAAACCACTAGCTTCCCAATTACGGCTGGGAAGGATTGGCCGGGGCTGTCTCTTCTCTGACTTTATAATATGTTTGCTCCGACACTTTATGCCAGGCGGCGGCTTTGGCCTGAAAGCTTTTGTAAGACTCCCACACTTTGGCGAACATGGCGTCTTGCTCGGCTTGCTCGATAAACACTTGCTCGGTGATGCGGCGTAGCTCTTGCAGCACTTCGTCGGGTAGGCGGCGTAGCTCGACGCCGTGATCGTTTACCAGTGCCTGTAGGGCGGCGTTGTTAGTAGCGGTGTACTGGTCGAGCATATCCTGGTTGGACGCACGCGCGGCGTAAGTGACGATGGCCTGCAAATCCTCGGGCAAAGATTCAAACGCGCTTTTGTTTACAATTAGCTCCATGGTGGAGCCGGGCTCGTGCCAGCCTGGGTAGTAGTAATACTTGGCCACCTGATGAAAGCCAAACGCTAAATCGTTGGCGGGGCCGACCCACTCGGCGGCGTCGATAACGCCAGTTTGCATGGCGGTGTAAAGCTCGCCGCCGGGGATATTGACCGAGGTGCCACCGGCGCGGTTAAACACTTCACCGGCCAGGCCCGGTATGCGCATTTTTAAACCGCGTAAATCGTCGAGCGTGTTGATCTCTTTGTTAAACCAACCGGCCATTTGAATGCCAGTATTACCCGAAGGAAACGGCAGCAAGTTAAAGGGCTCGTACACCTCGCGCCACAGCTCTAGCCCGCCGCCGTGAAAGAGCCAGCCATTCATCTCTTGCGCGTTCATGCCAAAGGGCACGGTGGTAAAAAACTGGCTGGCCGGCGCTTTGCCGCGCCAGTAGTAAGCGCCGCCGTGGCCTACCTCGACACTGCCGGAGGAAACCGCATCAAACACCCCCATAGCCGGCACGATCTCGCCCGCGCCGTGCACATGAATGGTCAAGCGGCCGCCGCTCATCTCGCCGACGATGCTGGCAAATTTCTCAGCGGTGGTGCCAAGGCCCGGAAAGTTTTTTGGCCAGGTCGTCACCATACGCCACTGATACTGTTGGCCGCTAACAGCCGGGCCAGTTGCCTGAGCCTTGCCTTGGTCGGCCTTACTCATAACCAGTGCGGCAAACAAGGCGACGCACAAAGCAATAAGCGCGAGAATGACAATAGGTGTAAATTGAAAGCGACGTGTTGTGCTCATAGTTTTGTGTCTTTATTTTTTGTTTAACTTTAACGGGCGGCACGAAATTTTCAATGCTATTTAGCTCGGTTTGAAACTTTATTTGATAATGCTTACCCAGTATTGCCTCTAACGCGGACTTTGTTTATAAGCTCGCATCGCCGAGCGTGGCGAGTGACTTTTCTTTGTTTGGCCAAATCAAAGTAACCAAAAGGTCGCTCTTGCGCTTCCATGCGCTCGCGGCATTAGTGCATCCGTGCACGTCAAAGGCCACCCCGGCGTCTGGCCCTAACGGGTTCCCTCTCTCCAGCCAATTTTAGCGGGCCGTATCGACAGGGCGTCCATGCCCTGACGATACTTGCGCAAACGTCCTGTTTGCTTACCCCCTAAAATAGGCTTCCGCTCGGCTCATTCGCAGGGGACCTAAAAACGGCGCTTCGTAGTAAAGACCTTCTACTCTGCACGACCTGCCTTGGATTGCCACTCCCCACAACTTAAACCGCCTCCAACTTGGCGTACTGCACCACCAACCACTTGGTGCCGGCATCGTCAAAGTTAATTTGTACGCGGGTGCTGGCACCGGAGCCTTCAAAGTGGACGATAATACCTGCGCCGAATTTTTTATGGCTAACCCGCTGCCCTAAACGAAAGCCGGTATCGGAGCCCGAATCACTCAGTGCGGTACCGCGCGCCTGTTTACGCTGGGTCGGGCTTTGGTGGCGCACCGGGCGGCTGACGGTGCTTTTAATGCGCACTTCATCGAGGTGCTCGTCGGGTATCTCTTTGACAAAGCGCGACAGCGCATTAAAGGTTTCACCGCCGTGCAGCCGGCGGGTTTCGGCGTAGCAGATGTAGAGCTTCTCCATGGCGCGGGTAATGCCCACGTAGGCCAGACGGCGCTCTTCCTCCAGGCGGTCCGGGTCTTCTACCGACATTTTGTGGGGAAACAGGTTTTCCTCGACGCCGGCCATAAACACTAACGGAAACTCCAAGCCCTTGGCCGAGTGCAGTGTCATCAGCTGTACCGCGTCTTCAAACTCATCGGCCTGGGCCTCACCGGCGTCCAGCGCGGCGGTGTCTAAAAACTGTTGCAGCACGGGCTCTTCGTCATCGGGGGCTTCAAACACGCGGCATGCGGTTACCAGCTCTTCAAGGTTTTCGGCGCGGGCCTGGCCTTTTTCGCCTTTCTCTTTTTTGTGAAACTCAAACAAGCCGGTGGTTTCGAGTACCGACTCGGCCAGCTGATCGAGCTTAACCTCGAGGCTGCGCTCGGCCAGGGCATCGATAAGCTGAGTAAAACCGGCCAGAGCGTTACCGGCGCGAGCGCTGAGCACGCGGTTGGCTAACATTTGCTGGCTGGCCTGCCACAGCGAGCAGCCGTGCTCGCGGGCAAAGGCGCGAATATCGTCGACGGTTTTACCGCCAATGCCGCGCGTTGGGGTGTTAATAACGCGCTCAAACGCCGGGTCATCGTCGCGGTTGCTGGCCAGACGCATGTACGAGAGGGCATTTTTAATTTCTAAGCGATCGTAAAATCGCTGGCCGCCATAAATGCGGTAGGGCACACCTTCGCGCAGCAGGGCTTCCTCTAGCACCCGCGACTGAGCGTTAGAGCGATATAAAATGGCGCAGCTGTCTTTGCGGTTGCCTTTTAGTACCCAGTCGTTAATGCGCTCGACAATAAAGCGCGCTTCGTCTTGCTCGTTAAAAGCCGCGTACAGTGAGATAAGCTCGCCGTCTTCGCCGTCGGTCCACAGCTGTTTACCCATACGGCCCGAGTTGTTGGCGATAACCGCGTTGGCGGCATTAAGAATATTGCCGGTAGAGCGGTAGTTTTGCTCCAGCCGCACGGTGCTGGTGCCTGGGTAGTCTTCGCTAAAGCGGCGGATGTTTTCAACTTTGGCGCCGCGCCAGCCGTAAATGGATTGGTCGTCATCGCCCACGGCGGTAACAAAGCAGCTCTCGCCGGCCAGCACCCGCAACCAGGCGTACTGCACCGAGTTGGTATCCTGAAACTCATCCACCAAAATAAACGGGAAGCGCGCCTGGTAGTGATCTAAAATAGCGGGCTTGTTAAGCCACAGCTCGTGGGCGCGCAGCAGCAGCTCGGCAAAGTCGACCATGCCGCCGCGCTCGCAGTCGGCCTCGTAGGCGGCGTACACGGTAGTCATGGTGCGGGTAAAAGGGTCGGCACTGGGCTGCATGTGCTTGGCTCGCAGGCCCTCGTCTTTTTGGCCGTTAATAAACCACTGCGCCTGCCGGGGCGGCCAGCGCTCGGCATCGATGGCCAGATTTTGATACACCCGTTTAATCAGGCGCAGCTGATCGTCACTGTCCAGAATCTGAAAGTTCTGCGGCAGGTTGGCGTCTTTCCAGTGGGCTTTTAGCAGCCGGTGGGCCAAACCGTGAAAGGTGCCCACCCACATGCTGCGGGTGTTAATGGGCGTACCGCTCTCGCGAAAGCTCTCGTCGAGTCGCGCGCGCATCTCGCGGGCGGCCTTATTGGTAAAGGTAACCGCCAGGATGCTGTAGGGCGACACCCCCTGGGTTTGCACCAGCCAGGCAATGCGGTGTACCAGCACGCGGGTTTTACCACTGCCGGCACCGGCGAGGATGAGCTGATTGCCAGCTTCAGCGGTAACGGCTTCGCGCTGGGCATCGTTTAAACTTGCGACGAGGTGAGGAGCATCCATGAGTCAGTTCTGGCATCTTGGTGTATGGTAGGGCACTTGCCCTGACGGAGGCGACAGCATACCATTTTACTGTAAATTTACACAGTGTCGGTAACCAGACGCCGTCAATACGGGCCCAAGCAGGCATATCGCCAAACTTTTTAAAGGAGCTGTAAACACGTGGATCTTCACCATCATATTCGCCTGATGGCCGGTTATAATAAGCGCTTAAACAGTCAGGTGTTTGCCGCTGCCGCCACGCTCGACCACGCCACACTCACCGCTGACGCCGGCGCTTTTTTTGGCTCGATTTTAGGCACGCTTAACCACATGGTGGTTACGGACCTATTATGGCTGGCGCGTTTTGCGAAACACGCCCCTCACTATAAAAGCCTGCAGGCACTGGCCGAGCTACCCACCCCCGAGCGGCTCGACCAACAGCTGTACCCGGCATTTGCCGCCCTGGGCGCCGCCCGTGGGATAATCGATAACGCCATCATCGAGTGGAGCGCCGACGAGCTGCAAAGCGGCGATTTACAGCGCGCGCTGGCGTATCACAACAGCAAAGGCGAAGTCGCCGAGCGGGATTTTGGTGAGCTGGTGATGCACCTGTTTAACCACCAAACACACCATCGCGGCCAGGTGAGTACGCTGCTAAACCAGCGCGGGCTGGACATAGGCGTAACCGACTTTTTACAGGATATCCCGAGGTTGGATACCTAGCGGGCTGAGCGCGCGCTTGATTCTCGCCGCTGCGCCCCCATAAACCCACGAAACGCCTAACACAGGCCGTGTTTCCACCAACCGTGACAGTTAGTGAGTTATGACGGACGTATACATACTGCAAAATCAAGATAAGTTGTTTTTGAGCAAGCAGCGCATTTGGGTAGATGGCCGCGACCCGGCGGGTTTATACCGCAGCCCCCATAAAGACGAGGCGGTGAATGAGATGTTTGAGGCCAGCAGCAAAGACTACACCCAGCGAGTATCGCTGGTGGCTTGCCCGTTAAATGAACGGCGTAACCCGGTCATCGACCCCGAGATACTGCCGCCGCCCCAGCCTAAAAACCGTGGCGAAGACTCACTAGAGCTGGATTTGGCCGCCAACGACACGCCGCCCCCCGGCGAGAGTGAGCCCGCGAGTACCGAAACCCAAGCTGACCCGGCCCCTCAAGCTGATAGCGCCGAACCGCACCCCGAGGCTACCGAGGCCGAGCCACGCGAGTCATCGCCGCAGTGATTTTATCGCCATCACAATTACGGTTTTTTACCCCCCAGGACCGCTCTGGCGGTGGCCCTGTTTGGGCGAACTGACTACACTCGACACTTTAGGGCTGGTGACAGCCGAGCGCCTGGCGCCACGACCGCGTCCGCAACCGGACTGCAGAGGAAAAGCTTTTGTCTCAATTTGATGCGCAGTTACAGGCGTTATCCGGCGCTAAAGCCAATCAAACACTTCGCGGTATTTTGCGCGGCATCGAAAAAGAGAGCCTGCGCGTTAGCCCCGACGGCCGCCTGGCGCAAACCAGCCACCCGCTGGGGCTCGGCTCGGCACTCACCCACCCGCACATCACCACCGATTACTCCGAGGCCCTGCTGGAGTTTATTACCGAGCCGCAAACCTCCATCGGTACACTGCTCAACCAACTTGATGACGTACATCGCTACACCTATAGCCAGCTGCAAGATGAGTATTTGTGGCCGGCCAGTATGCCCTGTGTACTGGGCGCCGACGGCGATATTCCGGTAGCGCGTTACGGCACCTCCAACAGCGGCACCATGAAAACGGTATACCGCCTGGGCCTGGGCCACCGCTACGGCCGCGCCATGCAAACCATTGCCGGGGTGCACTACAACTTCTCGTTGCCAGACGATTTTTGGCGCGAGCTGGCCCGGGATATGGGTAACCAGCAAAGCCTGCAGGCGTTTAAAACCGACCGCTACTTTGCGTTAATCCGCAATTTTCGCCGCTATTTTTGGCTGTTGGTGTACTTGTTTGGCGCCGCCCCGGCGGTATGCCGCAGCTTTGTGCGCGGCCGCGAGCACGCCCTTGAGGCTTTTGGCGAAGACCAAAATACCTTGCACACCCCCTACGCCACCTCGCTGCGCATGGGCGATTTAGGCTACCAGAGCGATGCCCAGCAATCGCTGGTGGTGTGCTACAACAACCTCGATAACTATTTGCAAACCCTGTGCGGCGCCATTACCCAGCCCCACACCGAATACCAAAACATCGGCCTAAAAGGCGCCGATGGCCAGTATCAGCAGCTAAACACCAGCCTGCTGCAAATCGAAAACGAGTTTTACAGCACCATTCGCCCCAAGCGCACGGCCAAATCTGGGCAAACGGCGCTGCAAGCGTTGCAATTGGGCGGGGTAGAGTACGTCGAGGTGCGCTGCGTCGACTTAAACCCGTTTGAGCCACTGGGCGTAAGCGAATCACAACTGCATTATCTGGATGCGTTTTTGCTGTTTTGCTTGTTAGAAGATAGCCCCGAAGCGACCGATGCCGAGTATCAGGATCTACAGGATAACCAGGCGCGCATCGTGTATAGCGGCCGCGACCCGGCACTAATGCTGCGCCGCAACGGCGGCGACGTTAACATGCGCGAGTGGGCCGGCGAGATTCAAAAAGGGGTCGAGCGCTGCGCCGCGCTGCTGGATCAGGCCAATGGCGAACGCCGCTACCAAAACGCCTGTGCCGAGCAGCGCCAAAAACTCACCGGCGAGCAAATAACGCCAGCGGCCCAGGTGCTAAAAGATTTGGCCGAACACCGGCAAACCTACTACGCCCACACCCTAAAGCTGGCCGAGCAACACCGCGACTACTTTGCCGCCCGCCCGCTTGATGCAAAGCAGCAGGGGCGCTTTGCCGAGCTGGCCGAGCAATCTAAGCGGCAACAAACCGAGGTAGAAGCCGCCGACCGTATTAGCTTTGACGAGTATCTGGCCAACTACTACGCCCAGTACACCTGCTGTGGCGGGGCGCCAGCGGCTACTTCTGCACAATCAGGTTGTTAAAGTAAACCTCGAGCACATCGTGCTCGGCCTGCTCCGACTCCAGTAGCGCGATAATCTCGGCTTTGGCCGTTTCGCGCAGCTGAGTAACCCCCTGCTGGGTGGTGATGGAATCTTCAGTTTGGCGGCTAAACAGCATCACCATGGCGTTGCGCAACAGCGGCATGTGGTGGCGCACCGCCGAGGCGGTATAAACATCGTTAACCCGCAATGACAGCTCGGTTTTTAGGTACTTAAGCCTTCCGGCACCGCCGTAATTAACGACAAACGCCGGCTGCATGGGTATATAAATCGAGCCCTCTACCTCATTAGATTCCGAATCGCTTTGCGCCAACGAGGCCGCGCTTAACAGCAGGGCAAACACGAGCGCTAATGCCGGCAGCAGCACCTGCAAAAACGGGCGAAAGAGGGTGGCGGACTGAGCCATCGGTTACTCCTGACAAGATAAATGTTGATCAAGCCGGCCGCTTAAGCGGCCTGTGCTAGGCTATCGGCGCAGCATCAGTTTACTTGAAGTAGCCGCGCAATATTCGTGCTATCGCTACTGGGGGACGGCGATTGATCGTGGTAACATTGCCCAACACTGGATTGATTAAAGAATATCGCTAAAGATAGCTAGGATAATGTCATGTTAGAGAATTGCCAGGATGCGAAAGAGCGCTGGGGCGGGGTAAGCCAAATTATCGACCGCTGGCTGCAAGAGCGCCAGGAAATGCTGGTGCAGTACTGCGCCCTGTCCGACACCAAAGGCCAAACCAGCGACGAGCGCGGCGCTAAACTGCGCCGAATGTGCGAGATCATGGTGGATTACGTCTCGGCCGGGCATTTTGAGATCTACGATCAACTGGTGCGCGAAGGCCGCGAGTTTGGCGACGAGCAAGCCCTTAAAGAAGCCGCCGAGCGCTTTAAAGAAGTGGATGCCACCACCGAAAAGATCCTCGATTTTAACGACAAGTACCAGGAAACTGACGATCTATCGACACTGGATGCCGACTTGTCAGAGCTGGGCGAAACCCTGGAAGCACGCTTTAGCGGTGAAGACCGTATGATTGCGGTACTTCACGATGCCAATAAAGACGTCGTTCAAGCCAGCTAAACCCCATTTGGCGCCAAAGGTTAACACTGCCTTGGCGCCACCTCGACTCTGGCCCGCCCCATGTTAAAACCGCTGCTGTTTACAGCCGCACTCCTACCGCTGTTAAGCGCTTGCAACCCGGCGCCCAACGCCGAGTTGCAGGTGGCAAACCGCAGCACACAATCGGCCAGCCTGGCGCGCGACGGCAGCCACGCGGTGATTGGCTCTAGCTATCAGGGTGGCAGCTACTGGCAAATATCCCCGGGCGAGCGGCTGTACGACTGGAACCACAGTGACGACACCACCCGCCTGATTTTGCACAGCGCCATCTCCAGCGACGGCGGCTGGGCGATTACCGCCGACAATCAAACTCTGGTGCTGTGGAATACCGCCAGTGGCGAGTCGGTGGCCTACTGGCGCATTAGCTCTGAGATTAACGCGCTGGCACTGGGGCGCTACGGCAACGTCGCCCTATTGGGTTTAGCCGATGGCCGGGCGGTGTTATACGATGTGCGCCACGGCGGTACCTTTGGCACCTTTCGGCACGATGCGCCGGTTAACGCCGTAGCCCTAAGCGATGACTTAAGCCTGGCACTCACCGGTGGCGACGACCAAATAGCCCGCGTCTGGGATACCCAAAGCGGCAAACAACAATGGCAACGCCAGTACGACAAAGCCATCCAGCAAGTGGCGCTAAGCCCCGACGGCAAACGCGCGCTGGTAGCCGCACGCTACGATGGCATCGAGCTGTTATCCACCGCCGACAACACACTTAACTGGACACTACCGGTGGGTCACGAGCGTATTATTCGCGGCTTTAGCCTAAGCGCCGCACGCTTTAGTGAAGACGGCGCCTACCTGTTAACCGGCCGCCCCGATGGCCGGGTGCAACTGTGGGATATCGACGGACAACAAGAGCTGTACCACTGGCAGCTGCCCAAGCTCAACCCCTGGCAACCCAAGCCCACCTCGGTGTTAGCGGTGAGCTTTACCCCCGAGCCCGAGCGCTATCGCGCCGCCAGCGGCAATGGCTTTATCTATACCTTAAGTTATTAAAAGCGCTAACAAGCGGGCACAAAAAAAGCCGGGCTGTTAACCCGGCTTTTTTATACCACGTGCTAAGCGATTACTCGGCAGCGGCTTCTTCTGGTGCTTCGGCAGGCTCAACCTCTAACAGCTCAACTTCAAAAATCAGCGTCGCGTTAGGTGGAATACCCTGGTTGCCACCTGGGCCGTAAGCTAAGTCAGAGGGGATATACAGCTCGTACTTAGCACCGGTTTTCATCAGCTGCAGGCCTTCGGTCCAGCCAGAAATTACCTGGTTCAGGGCAAAGGTGGCGGGTTGCTCACGGGCGTAAGAGCTATCAAACTCGGTGCCGTCTAACAAAGTGCCGCGATAGTGAACGGTGACGGTGTCTTTCTCGCCGGGGCTTACGCCGTCGCCTTCTTCCAGCACTTTATACTGCAGGCCGCTGTCGGTGATCATCACACCTTCTTTATCGGCGTTCTCGGCCAAAAAGGCTTCGCCTTCGGCTTTTTGCGTTTCAGCCAGCGCTTTTTGCTTTTGCTGTTGCAGCTCCATTTGTTGCTCCTGGAAGGTCTGCATGACAGTTTGCATTTCTTCCTGGGTCAGGGCGGGCTCTTTATCATCGCGTACATCGGTCAGCGCTTGGGTAAACGCTTCTACTTCAATGGGCACTTCGCGCTGCTTAAAGTTAGAGGCCATGTTTAAAGCGATAGCATAGTTAACCTTTTGCTCCAGAGTTTCCAGAGTAACTTGCTTATCGGCCTCTGGGGCTGTGGCGGGTGCATCGGGGCTCTCTTGATTACAGCCTGCCAGCACGGTTGCCGAGCAGATAACGCCGGCCATCATTAAACGCTTGTTAAACATACAATACCTATATTATTGGAGTGTGTTTGTTGTATTACTGCAACGGGTCCATCACGCTACAGTTTGCCGGCCCATCCGGCACTCGTAACAAAAAAGCCCATCCATGTTATACCAACTGCGCCACAGTGTGGACGTTTAGGTTGATAAATGCGAATTAGAACGCGCCTGTAGCTCTATTCATGGGGAGTTAGTGCAAAAATTCAATAGTAAGTGATTAATTTTGCGCTCACGGCGTACACAATTTATAGGCTAGGGTCTACAATATCGGCTTAGATTTACCCCTTTCTGCAACACTCAGATTTAAATCACATGTAGGGTTTCACTATGGCTGCCAAGAAAAAAACTGCTGTGTCTGTCGCGCAACTCGAAAAAGACATCGCGGCGGTTAGCGCCAAGCTCGACACGGCGCGCACCAAAAAACTAACCGACGCCGACAAAGTTCTGTCGAGCGCCCAAAAACAACTGGCGGCGGCGCGCAAAAAGCTCGCGACTTTGCGCACCCGCAAAGCAGCCGCTGCCAAAGCAAAACCTACGGCCGCGGCCAAAACGCGTCTGGCAAAAGCCGAGGCTGCGCTTAGCGCGCAAGCAAAAGTAGTAGAGACTGCCGAAGGGCAAGTGAGTTCCGCCAAGGCCGAGCAAACATCGGCCAAACAGGAGTTGGCCCTGGCGAAGACCTTTGCCAGAGCGAGAGCCCAAGCCGAAAAAGCCATCGCCAAACCGGCGGCTAAGGCGCGCAAAAAGGCCGCCCGTAAACCGGCGACCAAAGCAAAAGCCAAAGCCGCCACTAAAACCCGCGCTAAAAAAGCGCCGGCCAACAAAGCCGCGACTCAAGTGGCCAGCAAAAAACCGGCAACGCCTAAAGCAGCTGGCAAAACAGCGGGCCCGAAAAAAACCGCAAAAGCCAAAGCCCCGGTAAAGCAAACAACGGCTAAAAAGGCACCCGCTAAAAAAGCGGCTACTGCAACCAAAACCAAGGCACCGACCAAAAAGCCAGCGGCGCCTAAAGCGCAACCGGCCGCTGCGGTAACCGAAGCCGCGCCGCTGCCCGTGGCCAAGCCCGTGCAACAGCACGCCTTAATGGACATCCCGGAGCCGGTCGCCAAGCCGCAAACCAGCAGCCTTGAGGTAAGCCCCAAGCCTCTGCCCAACCATATAGGGACCGGCATGATCGAGCCACACGACGACGATAAGCTAAAACCCAGCCCGGTACCCGATGCACCGGCGGTACCTAGCTCCGGCAGCTTGTTCGACGAAGACGAACACTAAACCGGCGCGAGCGCACCCTGCAATAAAACGAGGGTGCGCTGTACGACTGGCGGCGGTACCTCGCACGCCGCCAAATAATTTTCTACCCGCGGCAACAGGGGCGCCGCTCGCTCGGCGGGCCAGTGTTTGCTCAGCTCGGCTAACTGTTGAATCTCCCAACGCTCGGCGGCCAACTCGGCGGCTTTAATTTGCCCGCGACACTGACGTTGCGATTCATCCAGGGGCGCCTGTGATTTTATCCAACGGCGCGCCTCGCGCAGCGGCACCACCACTTGCTCGTACCATTCAGCGGTTTCTTTAAGCACCCCCTTTAAGACTTCTGGGCTGGCCTCCTTACCGCTGATATCCAACCAACAGACAAACAACAGCATCGGAATACGCACGCTGTACTCGTCCTGCAGCTGCAAGCACTGCACTTCAATATCGGGTTGTTGATACAGCTCCAGGGCAAAATCCCATAAAGGGCCGGGTAATATCTCAGTCATTAACGTCTTTCTTCCTGTGGTGATAGGCTTTCCCACCGAGCTTAGATAGAATGCCCGGCATGATTACACTACAGCAAATCAGTTTACAGCGCGGGCCTAAGTTTCTGCTGACCGAAACCGACCTGGCGATCTTTCCGGGGCAAAAAATCGGCCTTATTGGCGCCAATGGCAGCGGCAAGTCCTCGCTGTTTAAGCTGCTGCTGGGCCAACTGGGCGCCGATACCGGCTCGGTATCGCTACCCGGCGATTGGCGTTTGGCGCATATGGCGCAAGAGGTGTCCGACACCGACCGCACCGCGCTGGACTATGTACTCGATGGCGACGAGGCGCTGCGCCAGGCCGAGGCCGAGATCGAACAAGCCGGCGACGACGGTGAAAAGCTGGCCCACCTGTTTGACGTTATGGAGCAAATCGACGCCTACACGGCCCCGTCTCGCGCCGCGCAATTGCTAAACGGTTTGGGGTTTACCGGCAATGAACTCGAACGCCCGGTTAGTGCGTTCTCGGGGGGCTGGCGCATTCGGCTTAACCTCGCCCGCGCCCTGATGTGCCCGTCGGATTTGCTGTTACTGGATGAGCCCACTAACCACTTAGACTTAGACGCGACCCTGTGGTTGGAACAATGGCTGCAACGCTACAGCGGCACCTTGCTGATTATCTCGCACGATCGCGATTTTTTGGACAACGTCATCGAGCGCATTGTCAGTATCGAGTCGAGCAAGCTGGTGGCCTACACCGGCAACTATTCTGCCTACGAGGTACAGCGCGCCGAGCGATTATCGCAACAGCAAGCGGAGTTTAATAAGCAGCAAGAGCGCATCGCCCACATCGAAGATTATATTCGCCGTTTTCGCGCCAAGGCCACCAAAGCCAAGCAGGCGCAAAGCCGCATTAAACAATTAGAGCGCATGGAGACCATCGCCCCGGCCCATGTGGACTCGCCCTTTAGCTTTACCTTTACCGCCTCCGAGAAAGTCTCCGACCCGTTAATCGTGTTGCGCCAAATGACCATTGGCTACCCCGAGCGACAAATTCTGGGCGGTGTGGACATCAATATTGCGCCCGCCACACGCATCGGTTTGCTGGGCCCCAACGGCGCCGGTAAATCGAGCCTGATTAAAACCCTGGCCGGCACACTCGAGCCGTTAACCGGCGAGCGCGTCACCGGCGAGCACTTTAAGTTAGGTTACTTTGCCCAGCACCAGCTGGAGGCGTTGGATATGAGCGCCTCGCCGGCGCTGCACATACAGCGCATCAGCCCCAAAGCGCGCGAGCAAGAGGTGCGCAACTTTTTGGGCAGCTTTGATTTTATTGGCGATCGCGCCTTTGAGCCTATTCACCATTTTTCGGGCGGCGAGAAAGCCCGTCTGGCGTTAGCACTTATCGCCTGGCAAAAACCCAACGTGTTGCTGCTGGATGAGCCCACCAACCACCTGGATTTAGAAATGCGCCAGGCGCTGACCATGGCACTGCAGGATTTTGCCGGCGCGGTTATTGTGGTATCGCACGATCGCCACTTACTGCGCAACACGGTAGATGAATGGCTGCTGGTGGCCGATGGCAAAGTCGAAGAGTTTGACGGCGAGCTGGACGATTATTACCGCTGGCTGCTGGAGCGCAAAAGCGGCGGCGATAAAACCACCGAGGCAACAACTAACCCG
Organism: uncultured Gilvimarinus sp.; assembly: GCF_963975215.1. GTDB lineage: Bacteria > Pseudomonadota > Gammaproteobacteria > Pseudomonadales > Cellvibrionaceae > Gilvimarinus. The sequence continues at coordinate 31,737 of NZ_CAXBFW010000024.1, read as the reverse complement.
GCGGACGACATTAAACCCAAGCCGGTACAAGACAAAAAAGTTCAGCGCCAAGAGGCCGCCGCCAAACGCGAGGCACGTAAGCCACTAACCAACCGCATTAAAAAGCTCGAAGCCGAGCTGGAAAAGCTGCAGCAAAAAAACACCTCGCTGGAAGCCGAGCTAGCCGACACCAGCCTGTACGAAGACCAACACAAAGATCAGCTGCAAAAATTGTTACAGCAACAGGCCGAACTGAGCGAAAAAATTGATGCCTGCGAAGAGCAGTGGCTAGAAGCACAAGCCGAGCTGGAAGCGTTAGACGATTAACCGCCAATCATTAAAACCCAGCAAAAACGGCGCCCAGTGGCGCCGTTTTTGCTGGTGCGATACGCCCAATTTAATTAACGTCGATGGGGCATAGGGCGGCTCATGGGCCGATTCATATTGCGTGTCATACCCCGCTGACGCGCCTGAAAGTCGCGGTTTAAATTGCCCCGGTCGATCGCTGGTAATGTCGTGGGGCGGTTAAACGACTCGGGCCGCTGCAGGTTATCGCGCGCGGGCAAAGTCGCGGGCCGGCTTTGCGGTAACGACTCGCGAATCTCATTGGCGCTACGCTCGGGCTGCCAATTACCCTGATTGCGCACCTGCCAATCGTCTCCCATTTTGCGGGCCACGGCGCCACTTTTATCGGCAAACACATTGTTATCCAGGCCTTTGGCGATTGTCGCGGTTTGTAGATCGCGCTTAACCGCCGCACCGCTGGCATTGCGCGCACGGTTCTCGGGGCGCTTGTAGACATTGCGCTGCAGCTTGCTGGCGTTAAGGTTACTTTTGTTAATACTGTTTTTAATATGCGTGCGGTTACCAATATTAACCGTATTGCCAATATTAATGTTGCCGGTATTAATCACCACCGGCGGGCGATGATAACCGCCGCCGTACCAGCCGCCACAGCACCCCCAGGGGCGGTAACCGCTATTCCAGCCGCCGCCCCAACTGGCGCCAAAACTAAAAAAGCCGTTGCTCCAGCTCACCCCAAAGTTCCAGCCCGTCCAGGGGTTGTAACCCACATGAAACCCCCAGGTAGGGGGGCGCGGGTAGTAGGCGCCGCCCCAATAAGGCGGGTAGTACCAACCGGTGCCATACACGGGTACGCCGTAGTAGGGAAACGACCACAAATACCCCGGCCGATAGCCCACGTAAACAATATCGGGGGTGGACTCGTACACCTCGACAAAGGTGGTGTTATACACCGGCGAGCTGGGCGGGATTTGGTTGATTTCATCCTCGGGAATACTATCGGCCACCTGCCACGGACCCTTGGGCTTTTGCGCCACAAACCACACGCCGTTATCCACGGCGTAGTAGCGATTATCAATTTTCAGCACCTGGCTACCGGTGTTAACAGCGTAGGCCACGTTAGTGCCCTTGATATCCTCAAAGGTAGGCGGGCCATCGTAAGTCACCTCCAGGCTCGCCTCGCTGCGTTTAACAGCGGTGGTTTGCGGTATTTGCGCATCCAGTAAGGCGTCTTCGGCCTCTTCGGTGCCGGCCACCGATACCCGCAAGCCGCCGATGTCGGAGGCCGGCGGAATCTCACTAAAGCTTTTGGGTAATTTATCCGGGCGGACAAACTCCCAGGGGCCGTCTTGCTGTTTGGCGCTAAACCAACGGCCCGATAACAACACGTACATTTGCCCGGCCTCTAAGTCGCGCAACCAGGGGGTCTCGGTGTTTTCGACGTAAAGCAACTTGCCGCCGGCCAGGCTCTTCCAGCTGGGGTCACCGTCAGTGGCAATGAGTTCTGTCGGGCTGGTGGCCACTACGATAGCCGGTGACTTAGCACCCGGCGCCGTGTCGGTCTCGGGCTCAGGCAACATTTTCAGCAAATCAGCCGGGGGAGCGTCTGTAATCTCCCAGGGCCCCAGCGCCGAACTGGCGCTGTACCAAAAATTACCGCTGCTTAAATAGTAGGTGTCTTGTTGTTTGTGCCGGACCACCAAAAAGGGCGTGTTAAGGGCGCGCTCGTACGGGCTGTTTTCGACCTCGCTAAAGCGCGGTTTACCGTCGTACAGCAGCAGCACGGCCAGCTCGTCGGCAAATAAAATAGTGGGCGCTTCATTTTTTAGCTCGGCCAGGCTTTGCGCCTCCAGCTCGGCGTTTTTTAAACTGGCCGACAGGCTATCGAGGCTAATGGTAAAACCTGCGGTGGGGATAGCCGCCTCGACCACTTGCGTAAAGCGGGCTTCATCGGCGTCATCCGAGTCAGGCCAGCCCACCCGGGTAACACTGATGTCCCGTACCAGGGCGGTGCCGGCATCGCGGTCGGTATCAATGCGCGCATCAAACCAAAACGCGCCAAATATTGGCTCAGCGTTATCTTTTAGCTCCAGCGACATGGCCGCCCGGCCACTGAGTTGATTGCCGGTCATGCGTTCGGGTTGCGGCTGATACACCACGATGGTGCCTTCGCTGGCCGCAATCTGTTGCGGCCACTCTACGGCGTTAGCGCCAAGTGCCGCGAGCATTAACCCTATACCCAACAACCCGGTTATCCTTTTACAAAGTTCCATAGTCCCGCCTTTGTTGATTACTCCTTTTGCTCAGTTTAGCAGCTGACTGACAGCAACCTTCACTTTTACTTAAGTCAGGTGCCCGCTGGCCGATAACCTTAGACGGCTATGATTTGTCATCATCACAAACGGGCGCCTTAAGTTAACCTCAAGTATATGCCCTGAGTGTGACCCGCCTGCTATTAAGCAACAGCACCTTTACGACTAGATTTTGCGAGATTCTCACTATGAAATGGTTAACCCGCAGCATGCAAACCCGGCTTATCGCCGTGGTCGCCCTCGGTATCGCAGCCCTGCTGATCGCCGCTGAAGTTGCCATCGGTATGCTCAACGCTCAGTTAGACAACTATAACCAATTGATAGAACGGGATATTGCTCACGAGCGTCACGTCGCCGAGATGAATTTTACCTTTAAGGTGCAAGTGCAAGAGTGGAAAAACGTGCTGCTGCGCGGCGCCGATCCCGCACAACGCGAGAAATACTGGCAGCGCTTTAACCAGGCACAAAGCAGCATCCAGGAAACCGGTAAAAATCTGTCGCAACGTTTAAGTGACGCAAACTCGCGCGATCTCGTGCGGCAGTTTCTCGCCGCCCACAATAAAGCCTTTGGGGAGTATCAAACCGGCTTTGAGCGCTTTGCGCTGGCGGGCTACGACCCCGCGGCCGGTGATCAGGCCGTATCCGGTATTGATCGTGAACCCAGCCGCTTGCTGCAAGAGGCCGCCGATATCATCGCACAAGACGTGTCTGTGGCCGCCAGCCAGGTGCAAGAGAAAAGTCAGCAAGTGTCTTTTTGGGCCCAGATCGTTACTTTTGCCGTGGCGCTGATTGCACTGGCAGTGCTGTGGCTATTGTTGCGCTCGTTTTTAATCCGCCCGCTGCAGTCCATTATGAGCCATATCCAGCACATGGCCGTTGGCGATTTTTCCCGGCCATTTCATTTACAGCGTCAGGATGAGCTTGGCCAACTGGGTGACAACCTGCGCCATATGCAACAAGAGATGCGTTCCGTCGTGGGCTCGGTAAAAGGCACAGCGGTGCAGCTAAGCGATGCATCCGCCAACATTAACCAAACCGCCTCAGATATTGCCAGGCATATTGGCGCTACCGAGAACTCCACCGACCAGGTGGCCGCGGCGGTTAACGAAATGTCATCCACGGTACAAGAGGTGGCAAACAATGCCTCGGGTGCAGCCGAAGCGGCCGGGGCCGCCGACAAAAGTGCTCGCACCGGTTTAGGGGTTATGGAGCAAACCGTCACGGCCATTTCTGCCCTGTCCACCCAGGTCAGTGACGTTAGCCAGGCAATGGCGCAACTCGAAACAGAAACCGACAGCATCGGTCGGGTACTGGGCGTGATCAAAGACATTGCCGAACAAACCAACCTGCTCGCACTAAACGCCGCTATCGAAGCCGCCCGCGCGGGTGATCAGGGCCGGGGCTTTGCCGTGGTAGCCGATGAGGTGCGGGCGCTGGCGCAGCGTACGCAGCAATCCACCGCCGAGATCCAACACATCATTGAAGCGGTACAAGCGGGCGCAAGCCGGGCCAGTCACGCCATGGAAGTGGGGCAACAACAAACCGAGCGCACCGTATCACTGGTGGACGACACCGGGCGCGCCATCCGCGATATCTCGGAGGCCATTAATGCGATTGTCGAAATGAACACCCAAATCGCCACCGCCGCCGAGGAGCAAAGCTACGCCGCCGAGGAGATTAACCAAAATGTGGTTAAGGTGGTCGAGCTGGTACAGCAAGCCCACCAAGCAGCGCAGCACTCGACGCAAACCGCTAACGAGCTAGACAACACCGCGCAAAAGCTGTCGGGGCAAATTTCTCACTTTGTGGTGTAACGGTTCCCGGTAGTGTGGTGTTAGCCTTCAATACCCAGCTACCGGGCTAACCAACCGCCTTTTATTGCCCTGCCGTTTGCTTCCTACCGCGGACAGATTTATATCCTCGCCGAGGGTATTAGGTGAATGGTGTGCTCAGTCACATCACACGCTGAGCTCATCAGTGGAATCCGCGTCACGCTTTTTTGTCCTAGCAGGCCATTTTTAACGCCGCAGCGGCAACGTAGGTAGTTTTTCAACACCCTGCTAGTATCACTAAAGTGTCAAAGGCGCACAGCACCCAGGGTGCTTAATGATGCGATGAGGAGACTAACATGCAAATTCTACTGGCGCTGGTGATCATGCTCGCTTGTGTGGCGGCTGTTATCTACACCCACTACCGCCTGGCAAAGCACATTGCCCAACCCGCGCAGCGCTGGGTCGTACGGGTGTTTTTATTGGCGGTCGGGGCGGGCTTTGCCTGGGTTACCCACAAAAGCTACCCGCTGACAGGCTCACTAGAGGTACTGGTGTTAATCAGTGCTTTTTGTATTACTCATGTGCCATCTGCCTGCATTTTATTTTTAAAGCGCAAAAGGCACGAGCAGCTGCGCTAAACCCCGCCCATGTCAGGCACGTTAAAACGCCAACTCGGTTGTAGTAATCAGGCGAGTTTGGCGCTAGGGTATTGCCTGAGCGATTAGATGATCTACCGGTAAGCGGCCAAACAGCCACCATAGAGCTAACCTATTAGCCTGCGGCTGACAACGTTGCCTTGCAACACAACAATAATGCCCCTCAATCAAACAGGATGATTGCTCATGAATGCACTTAGTAACGTAAAATTACTCGCAAAAATGACAGCGCTGTCTGCAGCGCTGATGGGGCTCAACGCCCAGGCTGCCGATAAAGTTGTCGGCTATATACCGTCTTACAAAAATATGACGGCGGTGGTCGACTCGGTGAATCTCAGTCAGTTGACCCACATTAACCTGTCATTTTTAAACCCCAACGCCAACGGCGTGGTTACCGCTGGCGGCGACCCGGTGTGTATGCCGGGCGCCTTTGGCGGTAATGTCTCTGGCTCCGAGTTAAGCTATGTCGTCAACAAAGCCCACCAAGCGGGCGTTAAAGTGCTGGTATCGGTGGCCGGCGGCGTGATTCCCAGCTGCTCGGGCGATTGGCAAACCCTGCTGAGCCCGGCCAACCGCGCCAATACCGTCAATAACCTGCTCAACTTTGTCAGCAGTTACAATTTAGACGGCCTGGATGTGGATATCGAAGGCGTAGTATTAACCGCCATCGACAACGCGGGTAACTACACGCCGTTTATTCAAGCGCTGCGTAACGGCTTGCCCAGCGGCAAACTGCTTACCTCAGCCACCGCCTCTTACAACGGTGGCATGGTGCCCACCTCTTCACTGCCTTACTTCGATTTCGTCAACATCATGTCCTACGATGCAGTTGGCCCCACCTGGGGAGTGTCGGGTAACGAGCACTCAAGTTACGCCCAGGCGCAATCGGACATTGCGATCTGGAAGGCGCGCGGGCTGAGCGAGGATAAACTCGTGCTGGGTGTACCTTTTTACGGCTATGGCTACGGCAGCTACGCCCCCAGCTATTCAATCGCAGACATAGTTGCGCAATTTGGCGCTGGCGCCGCGCAACAGGATGTAATTGGCAGCCTGTGCAGCGATTGCAGCTACATTACGTATAACGGCCTGCCCACCATTCGCGCCAAAACGCAGCTGGCCCTGCAAGAGGGCTCGGGCGTGATGATCTGGGAGCTTTCGCAAGATGCCAGCGGCAGCAACAGTTTACTCAGCGCCATTAACAGCGAGATGGATGCGGGCGGCGGCCCCGGTGGCACCGGCGATTGCCCCGCTTGGGTGGCAGGCACGCCGTATGACGTCGGCGATGTCGTGTTATATCAAGGCGGCTATTACGTAGCCGAATACGCCAACCCGGGCTATATCCCAACAGTTAGTACTTACTTTTGGAACCCAACCACCGCCGCCGCTTGCGATGGTGGTAACCCGCCGGGTTTTAGCCAAAAAACCGAGGCCGAGAACTTTGCCAACATGAGTGGCGTTGAGCTGGAGGCCACCAGCGACACCGGCGGCGGCCAAAACGTGGGCTGGATTGACGGTGGTGACTGGATGGCTTATTCCGGCCTGAGTGTACCCGCGGCGGGCAGCTACCGCGTTGACTTGCGGGTGGCTAGCCCCAACGGCGCCCAGCTGTCGTTGGATTTAAACGGCGGGCAAACGCAACTGGGGGTAGTGGACATACCGGCAACCGGTGGCTGGCAAAACTGGCAAACCGTTAGCATGGATGTGCAGCTGCCCGCCGGGCCTTTTAGCTTCGGCATCTACGCCCCCGTCGCTGGCTGGAACATCAACTGGTTTAGCCTGACCCAGCTGTAAGCCAACAGGCTTAACTCCGCCCCTTGGGCTGTGGCGGTCGCCGTGCTGGCGACCGTCTATTATTACCCAGCCGGCGCGGCTGCTGGTATTAAGATGGGCCGTTAACCATCCGCCTGATCAAGCGCGGGGGCCGGCAAGCTGAGCGAGAAGGGCATTAACGGCAACCCGCTGCGCGCTTTTACGTTGGCTTTGTGGGGGAAGTCAGCCCAGCCATAACGCACTTGAGTGGGCTGTTTAACCTCGTCACTCCACAGCAAAATATGATCGCCCTGCAGCTCGGCCTTAGCCCAGACAAACTCGCCATCGGCCCCGGCAATAGCAAAACCACCCGGCTTACCGTCGCTCAGCAAACCGCGCTTGGCATGGGCAACACTGACCAACACTTTCTCGCCCTCAATGCTCATGCGATAGGCCGCCGGGCTCTCGGCCGCCAGTTTAGATTCGCCGTACACCAGCTTACGCGCCGCGAGTGCTAAGCGCTCGGCCACATCTTTTTTGTTAAGCGGGTGAATATCGTTCCACTCGCCCAAGCCTAAGTTGACGGTCAGCGCGGTATTCGGCTCGCTCAACACATGAGTTTGCGAATCGCGCATCACCGCCCAATCGCTGGGCTGGTTGGCGTCCTCGATCTTGGCGCCAAAGCCGGGTAGCTGCGCCACAATAAACGGCAAGCGCGGCTGGTTAAAGTGATCACGCCAATCGCGCACCATTGCCGGCAATAGCTGGGCATACTCGGCAGGAGCCCCAACGTTCGACTCGCCCTGATACCAAATCACACCTTTAAAGGGCACATTAAACAAAGGCGAGAGCATGGCGTTGTACATGCCCACCGGCTGTAAAAAATCCCAAAAAGTGGTGGGCGGGGTTGGGGTATGTGTCACCCCAACGCGGTACTGCCAGTCACCGGTTAAATCGATCGATGTGTTAGCCAACTCCAGCGCGTAGGGTTTATCGGGCACAAAGCCGCCATCGTTGTTATTGGTAATCAGGCGTACGGTAATCTCGTTAGCGCCCGCCTGTAACACCCCGCTGGGCACCGGATAAATACGCGGCGGATACTGGTAGGTAATATTGCCCACCTGCTGGCCATTAACGTAAGCGGTATCGGCATCCACTATACGGCCCAGGCGTAAAGTGGCGGGCTGGCCGGCGGCCGACGCCGGGATCTGCACGGTTTTTTTCAGCCAGATCACGCCACTGTGCTCTCCCACGCCTCGCTCAGACCAGTAACCCGGCATCGTCATGCTCTGCCACTGGGTATCCGCGTCGGCGCTCGCCCAGTTGTTTTGCAGCCCCACATCGTGCTTATTGATGTAGTCATACCACTCATCGCTGGCGTTGCGATCGGCGGCTTTTTGTTCTTCCACATAGCCGGGTTTCGCATTTTGCTCGGCCTGCGCTAAATAGTGCGGAAACGCCTGCAGCGCCTCGGGGCTCATCCACGACTGCGCGGTGGAGCCACCGTAGGCGGCGGTGACAACGCCCACGGGCACGTCTTCAGCCTGCTCGATGGCTTTGGCAAAAAAGTAACCCACCGCCGAAAAATCCGGCAGGGTCTCGGGCGTTGCAGCCACCCAGCGGCCCTCGGGCACATCCGCTTGTGGGGTTTGGTAGTCGACGACCTTAGGCACCTTAAACTGACGGATGCGGGCATTGGCCGACTTAGCTATCTCATCGGCGTACTTCTCGGCCACCCGCGCCATGGGCAGCTCCATGTTGGATTGCCCCGAGGCCAGCCAGACATCACCAAAGTAAACGTCCGTTAGCTCAATGCGGTTGTCCCCGGCAAGGGTCACAGTATGAGGGCCACCGGCCGCAAATGTGTTGCTAGAGCGGATACGCCACTGGCCGTCAGCGTCCGCTTGGCCGCTGGCCACTTGCTTACCGTCAACGCTCAGGGCCACAGCCTCACCCGGGTCGGCGGTGCCCCAGAACACCACGGGCTGATCGCGCTGCAAGATAGCGCCATCGGACAAAACCCTTGGCAGCTGCACATCGGCGGCCGCGCTAAGGGAGGTAAAGGAAAGGGCGACCGCGAAAGGAGCGGCTAACAGGATACGTGCGTTACTCACTGTGCTCATGGCTGTGTACTCTTGATGCTTATAATTGTTTGCAACTTAATGGTCTGAGTGACTATAACAAAGGCCTGCGGCTCTCGCTACACACCCGGTAGGGCCAACCGCAAACCGGTGCGTTAAAGCGTACCTGTCACGCACAGGGTACAATCACCAAGCGACCGTCAATAACCCGGCAAGGGCCACCCATCTTACGGCTGTCGTGACAACCTTAACCCAAACGCGATAAACCATGTTGATTACTCTGCTAACCCACGCCACTGAGCTTGATAAACACAGCAATACCGGGCAGCTGGTGATGTCGGTGTTGGCAATGCAGGGGCGGGTAAACTGCCAGCGGGTTATTTGGCAACGTAAAGTGCCGGATGCCGACTTACTGCAACGCATCAGCAGCACTGCCAGCGCGCTTGTTTACCCGGCGCCCAACGGGCGGGAACCGCTGACACTTAGCCAAGCATTACCAGAGCATATAATTTTATTAGATGCCACCTGGCAGCAGGCGCGCAAGATGTACAACCACAGCCCCTACTTGCACGATCTGGGGCACATCGAACTAAAGCCCGAGGCACCATCGCAATATCAGTTGCGCCGCAATCAGCGTGAATACGGTTTGTGTACCAGTGAGTGTGTCGCCGAGCTATTGCGTATCAACCAGCAACCAGAGCTGGCTGAGCGGCTCGATACCGAGCTTGCCCTAAAGCAAGCCCGGTAGGCAAAAGGTTAAGGGGTAACCCGCTGCCAGTGTTCGTACTCGACACGCTCGTCATCTTCAAAGCGCTCGGTGTACCAGTTGTCGCCTTCTAATGTATAGCGAAACTCGTAAGAGTCTTCGCCCACTTCACCAAACGAGGCGATGGTAGGAGTCTCGGTGTAGCGGGTGTCAGTTGCCGTGTAGGGGCCGCTGGCCGCCGCCCAGAATTCGCCATTGCGCTTAGAGATAAAAGAAAAGTGGTGGGTATTAATCACTTTTATGCCAACAAACTTCTCTTGCTGGTAATCGAGCATTTTACCTTCGGCGTTTTTAAATTCACCGCTAACCAGCTCCCAGGTGCCGGTTAAATCGCCGGCCGACGATAGGCCGCTGGCCAGTAGCAAAGCCAATAATCCATATTGTAGTTTCATATAATGAGCCTTTGTAAAGTCAGTGAGCGTTGCAAAGGATCATCTATCAGGCGGCTTTTGTAGAGCGTTATTTTGTTTTGGGCAATTGTAGCGCAACTTGCTCAGGCTAATTAACTTTTTTTGGTCCGCGCCATACCCGCCAAATATACCAAAGCACCATCACCGTAATAACACCGGTACTCACCGGGCCGACATAATCACTGGCCGCGGTAAAGTTCTGCCCCAATACCAACCCTAAATAGGCCAAAAACGCCGACCAAATTGCCGTACCTATGGCGGTAAACAATAAAAAAGGCCACAGCGACATTTTACTGATACCGGCGGGAATCGAGATTAGCGAGCGCACACCCGGCACCAAACGAAGCAGGAGTACCGTCCACATGCCGTAGCGATCAAACCAGCGCTGGGTTTTGTCAATATCTTTGCGGGTTATTACAAACCAGCGACCGTACTGGTCGCACCAGTGCTTTAACCGCTCGGCGCCCAACTTATGCCCTAAATAATAAAGCGGCAGGGCACCCAAAACCGAGCCCAGCATTCCTGCCAGTACCACCAGCGCAAACTGCAGTTGATCCTGGCTGACCAGAAAACCTGCCAGCGGCATAATAATCTCAGAGGGAATGGGCGGAAAGACATTCTCGACCAGCATTAACAACACAATGCCAAAATATCCGGTGCTGCGGATGATGTCGGTGACCCAATCACTCATACCGATTCTGCCTCGGCAATCGCACTATCGTTTTTAGGGCGGCTGTCCGCTTTATCATCCGTCGTGTCTTTATCGTCCTCAGGCGGGCGCGTTAACGCTTCAAAAATCAAATAGGTGGGCGTAGCAATGGCCAGCGGTATTAGATAAAACACGCAGCGATAGGCAAACAAGCTGCCGAGGATGGTGCTTTTTTCTACCTGGCCGGCAAGCAGTGCCAAAAACACCGCCTCTAGTACCCCTAACCCGCCGGGAATGTGGGTGATCACACCCGCCAGGCTGCTCACCAATAACACGGCAAATACCGTGGCAAAGTTAAGGTCATCAGCCAAAAACTGATAAATCACCGAAGCCATTAGCGTCCAGTGCGCACAGGCCACCACAAACTGCAGCAGCGCAATACTCACTGGAGGCAGCGTTATAGTGGTATCGCGAATTTGCAACTCGCGTTTTTTACTAAAGGCACACAAACCCAAATACAAAAGTACTACGGCAATAAAGCCGGCACCGATAAACTGCAGATGCGTGTTAGTAACCGACCAACTATCGGGCGGATCAATCTGGCCAGATACAAACAAGCCGCCGGCCAATAAAATATACCCCAACCAGTTGGTCGCGATACTAATACCTAAAATGCGCGTGACATCGCCGGCTTTTACGCCAAGGCGTGAATACAACCGGTAACGGAAGGCAATGCCGCCCACGAGCGAGCTTAGGTTTAGGTTAAAGGCGTAACTTAACCAAGCCACAAACCAGGTTTTGGCCATGCTGACTTTTAAGCCTAGTAAATAGCGACCAAATAGATCGTAGCTGGCATACACAAAATAACACAGCACACCCAAACCAAAGCCGGTGGCCAAGGTGGCCATCGAGGTGTTTTTTAAGGTCTCGAGTACTTTGCCCCATTCGATGGTAACGGCTTGCTGATACAGCAAATAGGCCACAAGCCCAAAGAAAACAACCGTCAGCCCGTTTTTTACCCAGCTCCAGTTAACCCAATCTTTTACACTTTCCCACTTACCAACAATGGCGCTGCGGCTTTCTTTTTGGTTGTGCATCGATTAAACCTCAGCTTCTTTGGCGTCAAGTTCGGTGTTTGTGTCGTAATCCTGCTTGCTCGTTACCCGACGAGCATTTTTAGACTCGGGGTACTGACGGCGTAAATCGGCATCGCGAGTGCGCCCCTCACCCGTTTCAAAACTGCGTTTAAGCTCACGAATTTTTGGGGTATGCGCCGGAAACAGCCCGGCAAACGTCGGAAAGTGACGCAGTGAGTGATACATAAAGAAGTCTTTAACCAAATAGTACCAGCGGCGGCGTTTTACCCAATCCGACTCAATCTCCACACTGTGGTTCTCCAGCATTTCAATCTGCTCGGCCAACTGGGCATTAAACCCTGTGTCTCGTACGATAATATTGGCCTCCAGGTTAAACGCGAGGCTCAGTGGGTCGAGATTACTGGAGCCAATCGTAGACCATTCGTCATCTATAACAGCAATTTTGGCGTGTAGTGGCCTATCGCTATACTCGTAAATTTTGACTCCATTGCGCAGTAAAACGTCGTACAGCGCGCGGGCCATGGGTAGAGCAAATGGAATGTCCGGGTCGCCTTGCAACACCAAGCGAACATCAACACCCCGTTTCGCCGCTCTGCGCAGCGCACGCATAAAACGGTAGCCCGGAAAGAAATAGGCATTGGCAATCCAGATACGCTCTTTCGCCTCGTGAATACCGGCCAAATACGCCTTTTCAATATCGCTGCGATTGCGGCGATTATCCCGCGAGACAAATGCAATTGGGGTATTGCCGGGTGTGTCGGGGTTTTTAAGTTTGTCGGCAAACTCTTGCAGGTGATCGTCGTTAGAGTCGCGCACATAACTTTTGCACAACTCGCGCAGCTCTTTAACAATGGGGCCCTGCAACTCTACCGAGTAATCTTGTTTTCCCTCGGGGCCGCTGGTAATCATATGATCGTTGCACAGATTAATACCGCCAATAAAACCGTAGGTGGCATCAATAACGGCCAGTTTGCGATGCAAACGACGAAATAATTTTGGCCGACCGTTGTACCACTCAGGTTGCGGGTCGTAGATCTGAAAGACAATGCCCGCGGCCGTTAACTCTTCAATGTATTCCGGGTTTAAAAAATGGCTGCCCCAACTGTCGGCGGTTACACTCACCCAGACACCGCGTTGGGCGGCGCCAATCAGCGCGGTTTTTAAACCATCGCCGATACGGTCGTCTTCGAGAATGAATGTCTCGATAAATATTTCACGCTTAGCGTGTTTTATTCGGCGCAACAGTTGCGGAAAAAACTCCTCGCCGTTAATCAGTAAGTTCAACTGATTGTCTTTACAGAAGTGACCTTTAAATTCTCTAAAACCAAACATGATTCACTCCCGTTAAAATTCGACTTCTGCCAACAACGGCGCGTGATCTGATAGCCGTGACCAGGGTTTACTGGACAGCACGATCGGCATATGGGTCTCGGCGCCGCGCACATAAATTCGATCAAGCCGCAACAGCGGAAAAAGCGCCGGAAACGTGCGCGGTGGCTTACCGTAAGCCTCGGTAAAAATCTCTTGCATTCCGGCGCGCTCTTTCAAAATCGCCTGAGATTTTTGCCGCCAATCATTAAAATCACCGGCCACAATAACGGCCTCGTTTTTGGGGATGGCATTGACGTGATCAACCAGCTGCTGCAATTGAATTTGCCGGTGCGGCTCACGCAAGCTTAAATGCACACAAATAGCGTGCAGTGGGTGGCCCGCCTCGGTTTCGATTTGGCAGTGCAGTAAACCGCGCTTTTCAATACCGTTAAGAGAAATGTCCCAGTTATCCCAGCTCTTGATGGGGTGCTTGCTGAGCAGGGCATTACCGTGGTGCCCTTCTTGGTACACTGCGTTGCGGCCATAGGCAAAATCCTGCCAAATCTCATCGGCCAAAAACTCGTACTGTGGCTGCTCGGGCCAGAGCTCGGCGTGGCGCTCCGACCAGCTTTGGTGTTCGCCCTGAACCTCTTGCAAAAACACTAAATCGGCCGATACCAAACGCACCGCATCGCGCAACTCGTGCAACATAAACTTGCGGTTAAACGTGGTAAAACCCTTGTGTGTATTGACCGTTAGGATCTTTAAACAGGCCACTCCATCCCCCCAGAACACGGCAATCTTTACACGCGTATTGCAAATAACACACGCAAACCAAGCGAATTAGCGGCTAGCGCCGACAAATACCGCAGAATAAAGGTTATTGCAGGAATGATGCCGACTCGCGGCGGGGAAGCGCAAGGCAGTCAAGAAGGGGAGTAAACTTCACAGTAGCGGGTTGCAAGGCGCCTTTAGCTCCAGCGCCGATATGCCCAGCCCCCCCCCGCGAGAATAGCTGCGGTAAAAACGCCACTAACAGCGGCGGCAAGCAGGACCCAGTTTTGTGCGCCCAAGCCACTCAGCAACGCCGCCACCGCCGCCCACGGAAACACCAACGCCACCGCCAGCGACACAACCACCGCGACAATAGCGTTGGCCCACAGCAACCGGCGCCGACTGACCGGCGCCGGCAGGCGCGCCATTACCGCCTCGGTAAAGCCGTCGTCATCAAGGTAGGGCTCAGGTTCAGCGAGCGTCTGCTCCAGCCATGTGTCCAGTTTATCCGCGCTCATTGCACACCTCATACTGCCAATCCTGCAGTATCGATTTGAGTTTAGCCTTTCCACGCAATACGTGGGATTTGATCGTGCCCAAAGGTAACTGCATCAGTTGTGCCGCCTCGTCATTGCTGTAGCCTAAACGATAGGTTAAGTGCAGCGCCTCGCGCTGTGGGGCGCTTAGCTGGCTTAGGGCGCGGTTTAAATCGCGTGCCTCAAGCCCGGGGCCGTCGCTCAACTGCTGGGCCTGGGTGCGCTCCACCAGCTCACTGTCGGGCTCGGGAATCTTGCGCCGGTAATGGCTCATTAAACTGTTGCGCGCAATTTGGTATAACCAGGTAAAAAACGCCGACTGGCCCTTAAAGCTCGCCAGTGCGTGGTGCGCCTTAATAAAGGCATCCTGCGCGATATCGTCGGCCAGCGCATAGTCGCCGCCGCACTGCTGGCGCAGTGCTTGGCGCAAGCGCGACTGATAACGCAGCACCAACTGGCTAAAGGCGTGGCGATCCTGGGCTTTAACCGCGCGCTGAATAAGGATCTCGTCACTGAGTTCCATCGTCTGTTTAGTCGCCCAACCGCTGCTGCTCGGCCCGCGCATCTTGCCAGAGCTTGTAGTTAACCGCGCCCATAGCAATGGGGATCAACGCCAGCGCCGCCACATCCAGGCCGCTCGCAAAAAACAGTGCGACAAACGCCGCTCCGCCCACCCACAACAGATACAAGCTGCGCCGGTACAAAGGGTCGCCCCCGGCTGTACTGGCCGCGCCGGTAAACAGCGCCTCGGGCACCGGCTGGCCGCTTTCGATCAGGCGGTTGATAATTTCCAGCTGCAGCTGCTTGCGCTTGTGCAGGCTGAACATCAAGATCCCGAGGCACAGCACGGGGGTAGAAAACACCATAAAAATCGCAAGTAATGGCACCAGATCGTTCACGGCTGACTCCTTTGTCTCTCGAACGCAGCCCCAATCAGGCTAGCGAATATCAATAACTACACAATAGACGCCAGCCCGCCGAAAATAGATGCAGCCACACAAAATGAACCCCCAGAACCAAAAAAACCACCCGAAGGTGGTTTTTTTTGCAGAGCGGGGAGAGTTTACTCCATCTCTTCCAGCTCTTTGCCTTTGGTCTCGCGCACCATAAAGATCACAAAGAACACCGACAGCGCAGCAAAGAAGGTATAAATACCGTAAGCCGCCGACAGGCCAATACCGGCCAGCAAAATCGGGAAGCTCCAGGTAATCAGGAAGTTTGCCAACCACTGCGCCAAACCGGCCACCGCCAGGCCAGAGCCACGAATCTGGTTGGGGAACATCTCGCCCAACATAATCCACACCACCGGGCCCCAGGACAGGTTAAACAAAAACACATAGATGTTGGCACCAAAAAGGGCCAACAGGCCAGAGTCGTCCGACAACTGCAAGTTGCCCGCCGCATCTACCGGCGCACCGGCAAAGGCGTAGGCAACCACACCCAGACTGATGGCCATACCGGCCGAGCCAAACCACAACAGTGGCTTACGGCCAATTTTGTCCACCAAAAAGAAGGTAATAAAGCAGGCGGCAATACTGATGCTACCGGACAATACGTTTACCAACAGTGCTTGGCTCTCAGTAAAGCCCGCGGCCTCCCACAGTACGGCACCGTAGTAAAACACCACGTTAATGCCCACAAACTGCTGCAAAATCGCCAAACCAAGACCAATCCACACCACGGGGCGCACTTTGCCAGCGGCTTTATCAATCAGATCCGAGAAGCGCGGACGGTGATGATCGGCGGCCATAGAGTCGGCAATTTCGGTCAGCTTAGTGGTACCATCGACCGAACCATACAAGCGCACCAGTACCTGGCGAGCTTTCTCGGTTTTGCCTGAGGCCACCAAAAAGCGGGGGCTCTCCGGGATCGCCAACAGCGCGATAAAGAAGATACCGGCCGGAATCAGCTCAACCCAGAACATCCAGCGCCAGGTCTCGTAGCCCATCCAGAACTCAGCGGTCGAGCCGCCGGCCGACTCGGCCAAAAAGTAGTTGCTAAAGAAAGAAGCCGTCAAGCCCGAGATAATGGCAATTTGCTGTACCGAGGTGAGCATACCGCGATAGCGCGCCAGCGCCACCTCACTGATATAAGCCGGTGCCATCACCGAGGCGGCACCCACGGCCAGGCCGCCCAAAATGCGGTACACAACAAACTCGCCGGTCGAGCCGGCCACACCCGAGCCCCAGGCCGAGATAATAAACAGCACGGATGACACAATCAGCAGCGCCTTACGGCCGTAGCGATCGGCCAGACGGCCCGCAAACAACGCACCGGCGGCACAACCAAGCAGCATCGAGGAGACGCTAAAGCCGGTACCGGCCGACTCCGAGTCAAAGGCGATTTGTAAGCCCTTAACCGTACCGTTGATAACACCACTGTCATAACCGAACAGGAAACCGCCAATCGTGGCGATCACGCTGATAAAAATAATAAATCCTGTACTGCCCTGATCAGAGCTGACTGAATTGTTCATGGAGGATACCTAGTTTATTAATTATGTAATAAGCGCCATATGGGCATCGCGCTTTTTGTGGCTCGGGCCGAACATGCCGGCGGACACGCACAGATCATAAACACTATAGATTCGCGCCACAAGCGCCGAAACACGTAAAACACCCGTTTGAGCCAGTTACTACGCGCTTATAGTCAATAATACCCTAAGTTGTTGGGGTTTGAGTAGTGGGGTGGGAGAGATTGGGTTGTTTCGGCTACTTGTTTGGGCTTATTCAGGCACATACTCACACCCACTATTAATATTACTATGGCCACTGAGTTTTAAGCACCTCCAGGCCTCCTTACAAACCCTAACACTCGCTAATACACCCAGGCTTGTGACGTTATCCTGCTCTTGGTTATTCTCATTGTATTTGCCCATCCATTAAGCTGATCAGCCAAAGCATCGGTTAGCTCTTGGTATAGGCCGCAACAACGCTTTTAAACACCCACAACAAAAGATAATACAAATGAGCAATAGTCCTGCAGTTTCGATGACTTTAAACAATAAACCGCACTTTGAAATACTGGACGGCTTACGGGGTTTAGCCGCGGTAGTGGTGGTGATTTTTCACTTTATGGAGATTGTCGTTCCCGACTTTAGCCGTATTTGGGTTGCCCATGGTTTTTTGGCGGTCGACTTCTTCTTTTGTTTATCAGGTTTTGTTATCGCCTACGCCTACGATACCCGGATAGCCGGCATGGGCTTGCTCAGCTTTATCAAAGTACGGCTAATACGTTTACAACCGCTGGTGGTTATAGGCTCTATTTTAGGTTTACTGACCTTTTTGTTTGACCCTTACAGCAACTTGTACGCTGTGTACGGCTTTAAAGAGACAGCCACGCTCTTTATAACCTCGGCTTTGTTAATACCTTACCCGGTGATGCCGGAGCGTTATTTTAATCTGTTTAATTTAAACGCCCCCAGCTGGTCGTTATTTTGGGAATACGTTGCCAACTTTTTGTACGCCACAATTTTATTTAAGCTCACTAGAAAGATATTAGCCCCGTTGGTTGTGCTGGCGGCTGCCGGGCTTTTTTATGTAGGCTGGAGCTCGGGTAACTTACTCGGCGGCTGGAGTGGCGGCACCTTCTTTGACGGTATGGCTCGTATTTCTTTCTCATTTTTAATGGGTATGCTGGTTTACCGCTCAAACTGGATTATTAAAAATAAACTAGGCCTGCTCGGCATGAGCGGTTTATTAATGTTGGCTTTTTTAACGCCTTATAACGAGCAGTGGAACTGGTTAATTGAGCCGCTTTTGGTGGTGTTTTACTTTCCACTGCTGGTGTCACTGGGCGCCGGTGCAAGCTTATCCAGCAGCCATCATAAAATTAACAAGCTCTCTGGTGACATCTCTTACCCGCTGTATATGACGCATTACCCATTTTTATGGGTGTTTGCCAATTATGTAGTAACCGAGCAACCCGGCACCGCCGAGTTACGTTGGGTAATACCCGCCTCTGTGATTTCACTTATCGCTCTGTCTTATGTGGTTGCCAAGTTTGTCGACTTGCCCATACGCCGTTACTTAAGCAAAAAACGAAGCCATTAGGTTTTTGCAGTTGTGGAATTGGGCCCGGAGAACGGAGACGACTGTATTCTATTTTGCGAAATAAAAACCAGGTGGTAATAGCTACGCCGAGAGCCGGACGGCTCTCAGGCGATACCCGCAGGCGTTAAAACCAAAACGAGAAGTACAGCCGGATGACGTTGGCATCAAAGGCGTAGAGCTCTTCTTCACCTACGGCGGCCTCGGTATCTAACACATTGCGGAAGTTGTCGTAATCAAACTGAAAGTGATCCCAGTAGAGATTTGCCGTGCTTTTCTCAAACACCGATAACCAGCGCTGGGGCATGGTGTAGGTAACGCCCAAACCAAAACTGCCGGAGCTGAATTCACTTAGCTCTTTATCGCGGGCCATAAAGTTTTGCGCGTTGCGGTAGGGGAATAAATCCGAGTAAAAGTCGGCCTGAGTTTGGCTGTAGCTGCGGTACTTTGCCTCTAGCAGTAAATCAGAGCCGATGCTGTGTAGGTAACGCACTTCAAAATCGCGGGCGGCAATGCCCCAGCTGTCGTCGTGGTAACGCGCATCGCCGCGTATTGAGGCGCGCCAGGGCAGGTAGTAAATACCGCGCAAGCTAAAGGCGTCGGAATTGCGCGTTAGCGGATAAACTTCGCTCTGGTAGCTGTAACCCCGGGGTGCGCTGGAATCTTTATAGCGCACCTGGCGGTAGGGGTTGTTTAAAAAGCCTTCGTCTATCACAGACTCAAAGCTAAAGACTGCAATCAGTGATTTCGTTAGGATCTGCGATATATTAAATTGATAGCGATAATTTTTAGCGGTGGCCGAGAAAGTCTCGTTGCCGTTAACGCCCACATAGTTGCTGCTAAAGCTCAGCCCCATGCTGATGGTGGTTAAGTCGCCAAAAAATGTTTGGCTAATGCCGGTGCTTACTGTTTCTGAGCGGTAATCGCTCTCGGTACTCTCGGAGTAATTTAAATTCATGAGCGTACTGTCGTGCAGGTAATCGACGCCCACAGAGTACTCGGTGCGCTCTTCGCTGTATTCACTGGCGGTCGCCAACACATCAATAGACGCACTGGAGACCATATCCACATAGTAACCCGCCGAGACCGAGACGGTATCGGCGATATTTTTGCGCACCAACATCGAGGGGCCGTCGATGGTGGCGCCGCCACCGTCGTAACTGTGGTACATCACGTCCAGCCGATCCGGTGGTAATACCTCGGCGACCGCCACCAGCGGTAGCAGCAGCGCCCAGAGCGCGACGACACGCATTACGTTTTTAGTTACAGCCACAGCCGCCTCCGCCGCTACCTTCGGCACCGCGCGAGGCCTCGCGCGCTTCGTACACATGGTTTAAATAACCGCTGGCAATCGGGTCGCGGTCAAAACTCATCACCTCGTCGGCCAGGTGCTGACGCTCGTAGGGTTTTACCCAGGGCGTACAGGCACACAGGCTAAAGGCCAGCAACACGAGGCCCAAACGAGCGGCGGTGGCACTGATCATTCGCGAATCAACTCTTTCACTTGCGCGCGGTATTTTTCTTCGTCGCCGCTGCGATAGCCGCGGTTAACGTAACGCACTAGGCCATCGCGATCGATAACCACGGTGGTGGGCATCGCATCAATATCGTACGCTTTGCTGGCGCTGCTTTCGGGATCGTACAAAATGGGGAAGCCAACCCCCAGATCTTTAATCAGTTTATCGCCGGCGGTTGCATCGGGCTCGACATTTACCCCGTACAATACAAAACCGGCGCTCTCGTAGCGCTGATGCAATTCATCCAGTAGCGGCATCTCTTTGCGGCACGGGGCACACCAGCTGGCCCAAAAATTTAGCATCACCACCTGGCCGCGCTGCTCGGCCAGGCGCACGTTGTCGCCCTGATTACTTTTTAAGGTAAAGTCGGGCGCCGCGGCACCTACCATCTCACTATTGGCCGCCTGGGCCACCAGGAAAAATTGCCCCAACAGCACAGCGCTAAGCGCGAGCGATTTAAAGGGTTTAGATAAAACGTTTAACACCACTGACATGATTACTCCTAGAAAAATACCGACAGGCCAAGGCGGCCTTCAAAGTTATTGGTTTGCCGGCTCTCACCAAACAGCTCGTGGCTAAACAGGTGATCGCGCATACCGATATCAACGGCAAACATATCGGTTAAATAAATTTTATAGCCCGCCCCCAACGAGTAAGTGGCGTAGCGATTGGCCGCAAACTCGGTATTGCCCGCGCCGGCGGTTAGGTAAAAATGCGTGTTAAAGGCCAGGTTGCGGCTCATAAACACCTGCCCCGGAAACAGCTTGTAACCAACGGCTAAGCTGTAATAGCTGTAGTCGCGCTCGTCGTCTGTAAGTAGCTCGACCGCGCCGCTTAATAACTCGTAGCTGGTTTTTTGCGCTTCGCTGCTGCCGTAAATAGCCTCGACAAAAAAGTCTTCGTTAATGTGGTAGGCAAGGCTTAAGCCCAGCACCGCATTGCTGCCAAAGTCTTCGATGCCCAGCACGCCAACATAGCCGCCCACCTCAAAGTTTTCCGTGTCGAGCATATCTTCATCGATGTGACGCCGCTCGATATCAGCGCCGACGATGGGCTCTAGCGGGTCGTCCTCTTGCGCCAGCGCTACCGCCGGCCCAAACAGCGCCGTTAAAACCAGTGCCTTTAGAAAAAGGCGTTGAAGCCAACTCGCCATTCCGAAACCTCTTCGTTGTTTTCGCGTGTGGTCAGCAGGTGATGGTTGCGGTACTCAACGCGCAGAAAAAACCGGCGCGACAAATACACATAGGTGCCAAGGCTTGCCTGTAGTACCGGATCTTCACGGTCTTCGGTATCAACCAAAGTGGCGCTGGGGCTTACTTTAATGGTGCCGCCGCCAATGCGTAAAAACGGCGATACCCGCCACTCCGGAAAGGGCTGATGCAACAGCCCCAGCGCCATTACCTCACTGTCCGAGTAACGGCCAGCCTGCTGTGAATAATCGGCCTCGAGGGTGAAGTTGCGGGTAAAGCGATACCCCAGGCTCAAACCCACCGAGTCGGCCCCGCCAAAATCGCCCAGCGCGGCGCCCACCTCAAAGCGGCCCACCACGGCATCGGAGCGATACTCGTCGACAAAATCCGGCGCCAGGCCATCGGGGCCCAGGGTGTATTGCATTTGGTCGCGCTTAACCCAGCCCTCCAGGCCCCGCTCGGTGGCAATTTTAATCCAGCCGGCGCGGCTTTTTAGCAGGGTAATAGGCTCGCCGTTTTCCAGCGCATGAAACACCGGGTAACCACGCCCGGGGCCGGTGTAAACATCGATATAGGCGTTATTAACGGTGACGACCAGAGCCGGCTCGTCGTCAAACCAGCCGGCGCTGGCGGGCAGTGACCAACCGGCCAACAGCAGCCACAGTAGCGTCCAGGCGTGTGCCGCGGCGGGCTTAAAGGTTACGCGTTTAACCATTACTCGGGCACATCAAATGGGTTGTTATAATATTGAGCCCCGATATCCAGCCACTCGGCCAGCATTTTGCGCTCGGCGTCGTTAATCAGGCCGCGATGATCAAACGTATCTTCCATGGGGTCAAACTCAGTAAATCGGCTAAAAAACCGGCTGCTGGCAAAAGCGCCACCGGGCGACATAATACGATCAATCGCAACGCGCTCAAAAATCGGAATCGGGTTGCCTTCGGCGTCCAGTATCAGCTCGCCGTCTTCATCGGCCTCAAACTCACCGGTGGGGATTAACAGCTCCTGCAGCACCCCGTCCACCAGCTCTAACTCAAAGCGGGTGCGCAACAGCTGCGAGTACGACAGCATTTGCCCGTTGTCCGCCTCGGTCGCGCTTAAGTCTAACTGGCCGGCGGGAATCTGCACAAGGCCGTCGGCGTCCGCCGGGCTGTGACAGCTGCTGCAGGTGTTATCGGCCAATACGCTGTTATCGGCGGCGCGCTCGATGCGCGGTAGATCCCACAGCGGCTGAATATGATCGGGGTAATTAATGGTTACCCGGCAGGGCATGCTCCACTGTTGCTGACACGCGGCCGTAGCCGGCACCCGCGCCGGGTCGGGCCCCTCGGCCAACTCGCTGTAACGCACCGCAAAGCTTGGGTCTTTGTCGCGCACGGCGGGGTCCGTCCAGACATCGCGGTAAACTAAATCCACCTGCGGCCGGGGCGTACCCGCAATGCGGGCGTACACTTCGGCCATGGTTTCGCCCATCTCGGCCACATACGCCGGCTCGGTGTTATCAAACGGCAAGCCGCTGGTAGGGGCGCCGGTATTGAGCGGGGCGGGGCCAACGTCCAAACGGCCGTGGGGCACTTGCGAGTCGCGCTGGTGGCAGCCGTTGCACTGGTAAACCTCACCGGGGCGCAGCTGCAGCCAATTTTGGTGGCGCGGGCTAATGCGCATGCCGTTGGCGTCCAACACCGAGATAGTAAAGGCCACATCGGCGGGCACCGCGGCGCGCACCGAGCCATCGGGCTCTACCGGCACGTAGCCGATAATCTCTTTCATGCCCTGGGCGCTGCTAACACCAAAGGCGCTGCCGGGCACTTGTTTAATCTCGCGCGGCGGTTGGGATACCGCGCCCACCAAGCGCAAAAAGCGCGCGGGGCGATCGGCCGCCAACGTTTGCCCCGGATCGCGCAATGTCTCGATACCCGCTTCGCTGGTATCGGCGCCGTCCAAATCGTACACGCTGCGAATATCCAAAATCCCCAGGCCCTCGGCAGCCAGCGCGGGGATAGTCGCGCCGCCCCCGGCGGCGGCCGGCTGACGCGGCTCCAGCGTTACCAAATCGGTGTAAACCACATCCTCAGCGGGCACCAGCACCGGCTGCTGGGTACTGTCATCCAGGTTATAAATAAACAAACCAAACACCGGTGGCGCCGCCTCATGGCCGGCCTCGGTCTGCTCATCGGTGCAGGGTACGTAGCGCGATTCGTCGCTGCCCTCTTCGACAACCTCCAGGCGGCACTGGCTCCAGCTAACCAGCAGGCGGTTGGTGCCATCGCGCAGGGGCGTCAGGGCCGAAAAGTAACCGTGGCGCGACAGGCTGCCATCGATGGTGACCGGCAGTACGGTTAGCGGCTCGATGGCCTCGCCCTCGGTGCCAAGCACGGTCTGATCGTCTTCGACGTACTCGTCGGTATCGATGCTTACCAGGTCGCCGCCAAACAATGCATCGGCCGGTTTGTAAATACCCACCAACCGGCCATCGGGCATCAGCTCTGGGTTAAATAACCATGGCGTATCCTGACCAACCCGGGTGTGGTAGCCGTAGTGGGGCCGCACCTCGGTGCCGTTGGGGTTTATGGTGTAATAGCTCACCCGGTTATTGCGGTAACTGTCGGCGCGGGTGTAAAGCACGCGGCCATCGGCGCGCACCAGTGGGTCCCAATCGTGCCCTTGGTTAAACGAGATCTGACGAATATCCTCGCCGGCGGCGGTCATCGAGTGCAGCACAAACGCCGGGCCATCGCCCGCTTCGCTCTCGGCGGCGTACTGTGGTTTGTTGGAGTCGAGCAGCAAGGCGCGGCTGCGTGTTTGGCGGTTGGATGAAAAAACGATGCGACCACCGGGCAAATAGCGCGGCGAGATATCATCGGCCTCTTCAGCGACGATATCCGAGCTAATCACCCGGCGCAGCACCCGGCTGGGCAGGTGGTACTCCCAGATATTCCAGGTGGGTTGCTCGTCGTCGTCGGCGCCTTCAATTTCGGGCGCGCGCATGGCAAACAGCAACCGGCTGCCGTTGGGGTGTGAGGTTAGATCTTTAACATCGTATTCAGCGCCGTCGGCAAAGGCCTGATCGGTAACGTTTATAGCGTCGGCATCATTGGTGGCGCGGATTTTAACCATCAGGCGCGCACCGGGGCTAAAGCCATCGCGCGCCACAGGGGTTAACGGCAGCAACTGGCCGGCGTCATCCCGCGGCAGGGGGCGCTCGATGTAGGCAATGGGGATATCTTTAACCACTGGGTCGGGCGGCTGCCCGGAGCCACTTAAGCCCGTGTCACTGCCGCCACCGCCACAGCCAGTCAACAGCGTCGCCAAAAGGGCACCGGGTAAAATGCGACGCCAAGCGTTCATCGACGAAAGCGGCGGGAGCGTTACAGCGTGCTTTATCATTAACCGTCCTAGCTGTATACAAATACAAAAGCGGCATTATCCAAAAGCCGCAACAATAAATCGTTGTCGCCAGTCACGCTGTAAGTGCCGGCTTAAAGGCTGCTCGCCCCTATCTGAGCAAACATTTGCTATGATCTTGCTCATTATGTGATTGGGTAGACACAGGCGCCCAATCGAATAACACAGGCCGACCTACGAATCCGCATATAATTACTAGATTAAAACACAAACCCGGCAACCACCACAGCCTCAAATCATTGGAGCCCTGCATGTCGCTCTGTTCGCCCCCCAGCTTACGCCCTGGCGCCTTAGCCCTTGGGTTAAGCTTACTTGCTGCCACGGCCACCGCCGGCCCTCGCGAGCAAGCGCTAACCATTCACTCGCGCATAGCAGGGGTGCCGCCCAGTACCCAAGTGCTGACGCAAATGAGCGATTTGATTGAGGCCGGCAACACCGCTCAGGCGGTGCGCATCGCCATGGACAACGACGGCTTTTACCGCGCCACCTTGCAAACCTGGATAACCCCCTGGACCAACCGCGAGATGACCGCCTTTGCGCCACTGAATGACTACACCGCCACGGTGATGGGGCTGATTCGCGACGAGGCAGACTTTCGCGATGTGTTAGTGGCCGATGTGCTCTACACCGGCGCCGACAGCCTTGGCCTACCGCCCTACAGCAGCAGTAACAATGAGCATTACCAAGCGCTGCAGCAAAGCAGCGCGCCGCTGGGCAGCTCGTTGGTGCGCCGCACGCAATCGCAAATAAGCGAGGTGCCGGCCCACGCCACCGCGGGGGTTATTACCAGCCGCGCCGCAGCCAAAGCGTTTTTTGTCGCCGGTACTAACCGCGCCATGTTCCGTTTTACCCTGCTCAATCATTTGTGCCGCGATTTAGAGCAAGTGCACGACGTCACCCGCACGCCCGATCGCATTCGTCAGGACGTAAGCCGCAGCCCCGGCGGCGACAGCCGGGTATTTTTAAACAACTGCGTAGGCTGCCACGCGGGTATGGACCCAATGGCCCAGGCGTTTGCCTATTACGATTACGAGTACAACGCCGCCACCGACCCGGACGCCGAGAATGGCGCGATCCACTACAACACCGACGGCGACATCGACCCGGCCAGCGGCAACCGCACCGAGGCCAAATACCACATCAACGCCAGCACCTTTGCCCCGGGCTACGTTACCCCCAACAACCAGTGGCAAAACTACTGGCGCGAGGGGCCCAACGCCATTCTCGCGTGGGACCCAACCCTCGAAGGCAGCGGCACCGGCGCTAAAAGCTTAGGCCGCGAGCTTGCCAACTCGGGCGCCTTTGCCAGCTGTCAGGTAGAAAAGGTGTTTACCCAGGTGTGCCTGCGCAAACCCGGCAACGCCGCCGACCGCGCCCTGGTGAGCGATGCCACCGCAGCCTTTGCCGCCAGTGGCTACAACTTAAAACAGGTGTTTATCGACACCGCCAACTACTGCAAGGGTGAATAACATGGCGGCCGCGATACACACAGCAAAAACCACTTTACCGCTCTGGCTTGCGGGCCTGTTAAGCACTGCGCTACTGGCCGGTTGTGGCTCGGGCAGCGGGCAGGCCACCACGCCCAACGTCAAACCCGACGACGGCGAAGACACCAGCCGCCCCGGCGTTGTTTACAACGGCCCGGCGCCGCTGACCGACGATATCCAAAACTTTAAATTGTATGTATGGGACAACTTAGCGCTTGACGACCGCTGCGGCAGTTGCCACGTAGTGGGCGGCAACAGCCCAATGTTTGTGCGCACCGACGATATCAACCAGGCCTACCAAGCGGCCGTACCCCTGGTGGATTTACACACCCCGGTACTGTCGCGCATGGTGAGCAAAGTGGCCGGCGGCCACAATTGCTGGCTCGATAGCGACACCGCCTGCACCGATATTGTCACCGGCTACATTACCGAGTGGGCAGCGGCGGCCGGCAGCATCAGCAACGAGATCGTGCTCACCGCGCCCGAGATTAAAGAAGTGGGCGGCAGCAAAAACTTTCCGGCAGACAACAGCGACTACGCCGCTACCGTGTACCCGCTGCTAAATCAATTTTGCAGCAGCTGCCACGCCGAGAGCGCCCCCTTAATGCAACAGCCGTTTATCGGCAGCAGCGATGTGCAAGTCTCTTACGAGGCGGCCCGCAGCCGCATGCGGCTAGACGCCCCGGCCAACTCGCGCTTGGTAGAGCGCTTAGCGCAAGAGTCGCACAATTGCTGGAGCAACTCCTGCACCAACGACGCGCAAACCATGGCCGATGCCATCGCCGCGTTTGCCAATATGGTGCCGGTCACCGAAGTAGACCCCGAGCTTGTTACCAGTAAAGCGCTGCAACTGGCCGACGGCAGCGTAGCCAGCGCCAACGGCCGCGCCGACAACTACATTATTGCCCGCTACGAGTTTAAAACCGGCAGCGGCGCCATCGCCTACGACACCAGCGGCGTTAACCCCGCCGCCGACTTAACCCTGTATGGCGACGTCGATTGGATGTCCAGCTGGGGCCTGCGCTTTAACGACGGCAAAGCCCAAGCCTCGACCCAAACCAGCCGCAAGCTATTTGATCAAATCAGCAGCACCGGCGAGTACGCCATCGAGGCGTGGGTGATTCCGTCCAACGTCAGCCAGGAGGACGCCCGCATCGTCAGCTACTCGGGCAGCACCGAGGTGCGCAACTTTGCGCTGGACCAAAACCTATACAACTACACCCACTACCACCGCAGCTCTAGCACCAACAGCAACGGCATGCCGGCCATCGTTACGGCCGATGCCGACGAGCGCGCTCAAGCCAGCTTGCAGCACGTGGTGGTCACCTTTGACCCAGTCAATGGCCGGCGCATTTACGTCGACGGTGAATTTACCGGCGACGCCGACCCAAGCGCCACCGGCAACCTCAACGAGTGGGACTCCAGCTACGCCCTGGTGGTAGGTAACGAGGTGTCATCCAACCGTACCTGGAACGGCGCGCTGCGCTTTTTGGCGGTGCACAACCGCGCGTTATCGGCCCAGTCCATCCGCGACAACTTTGAGGCCGGGGTAGGCGAGACTTACTACCTGCTGTTTAGTATTAGCGAGCTAATCGATGTGGCCGATGCCTATATTGTGTTTCAGGCGCAGCAGTTTGACGATTACAGCTACCTGTTTAGCGAGCCGTTTTTTACCCGCCTGAGCGACGACCCCATCCCCACCGTGCCGGTTAAAGGTATTCGCATAGGCGTTAACGGCCGCGAGGCGATTGTCGGCCAGGTGTTTGCCGCGCTCGATACCGAAATCAACGCCGCCGACTACGCGAACGGGCAACAGCCTCTGTCGCGCCAGGGCGCCGTGCTGGCGTTAGAGCAGGGCAGTGACCTGGACACCTTCTTTTTAACCTTCGACCAACTGGGCGAGCACCGCTTTGCCCGGGTCGAGGCCGAGCCACCGGCGCCACAGCCGCCGGCGGATATTGCCGATCAGCCCAGCCTCGGCATTAAAAGCTTTGCCAGCATCAACGCCTCGCTGGCCGCCATGACCGGCATCAGCCACAGCAATGCGGCGGTGCAAGCCACCTACCAAAAAGTCGAGCAACAACTGCCCACCACCAGCGCGCTGGATACGTTTGTGGCGGCGCAGCAAATGGGCATTACGCAATTGTCGGTGGCCTACTGCAACGCACTGGTCAACGATACCGCCAGGCGCGCAGCGTTTTTCCCGGGCTTTGATTTCTCGCAAGTGCCCGGCGCCGTGTTTAGCGCCAACGGCCGCAATCAGATTATCGACCCACTGTTAAACGCGCTGGTCGCCGCCGAGGTTAACGGCAGCTCGCTGGCCAATCAGGCCAACCCGGCCAATACTCGGGCCGAACTAAACAACCTGATCGATACCATGACTGTGTGCTCGGGCGGCTGTAACGCCGAGCGCACCGCCACCACCGTCAAAGCCACCTGCGCCGCCGCCTTGGGCAGCGCCATTATGCTAGTTCACTAACGGAGCAGACAGCCTTATGAGTAAATACCGCGCGCCTCTGCATCCGGATGCACCGCTTAAACTTAACAGCCACCACCGGCCCATTAGCCGGCGCGACTTAATCGCCCAGGGCTTTCGCACCGGCGGCGCTACCTTAACCGGCGCCTCGCTGCTAACGCTGTTGGCCGGCAACGCCAATGCCGCGCTGTCACCCGATATTAACGCCATGCGCCAAGCCTGCGGCATTGCCAGCCAGGGCGCGGGTAAAATCCCGTTTATTTGTTTTGATCTCGCCGGCGGCGCCAATATTGCCGGCTCTAACGTGTTAGTGGGTGGCGCCGGCGGGCAGCTCGATACGCTATCGGCCAGCGGCTACACCAAGCAGGGCCTGCCCGGCGATATGACGCCCGACAGCAGCACCGGCGATTTTGTTAATCGCGATTTAGGCCTCGCCTTTCACACCGACAGCGGCATGCTGCGCGGCATTTTAGAGCGCGTAGCCCCGGCTACCGCCGCCGCCATTAACGGCGCGGTGATTCCCGCCCGCTCCGAAAACGACACCGGCAACAACCCCCACAACCCCATGTACGGCATTAACCGCGCCGGCGCCAACGGCTCGCTGTTGTCATTAATCGGCTCGCGCGCCAGCGACTCGGGCGGCAACTCTATGGCGCCCTCAATGCTTATCAACCCCGAGGCGCGCCCCACCAAAGTCGACCGCCCCAGCGACGTGACAGGCTTAGTGGAGGTGGGCGATTTGGTGAGTTTGCTCAGCCAATCCGATACCGTGGCGGTGATGGAATCCATGGTGCGCTTAAGCAACGCCAAACTGGGCGCGGTGGATACCGGCAGCAACCGCGATGCCGCGCTTAAAGAGTTAATGCGCTGCGGCTACGTAAAAAGCGCCGATTTAGCCGACCGCTTTGGCAACCCCGCCGCCATCGACCCCATTGCCGATGCCGATATCGTCGGCCCCGGCGGCATTTTTAGCTTTGACGAGTTTGATAACGACAGCGAGTTTCGCAAAACCGCCTCGGTGATGAAGCTGGTGATGAGCGGCTACGCCGGCGCCGGCACCATTACCATGGGCGGCTACGATTACCACACCGGCGATCGATCCACCGGTGAGATTCGCGATTTGCGCGCCGGTCGCTGCATCGGCGCCTGTTTAGAATACGCCGCCCGCATGGGCGTACCGGTTATGATCTACGTATTCTCCGACGGCTCAGTGTTCTCCAACGGCATGCTCGATGAATCCGCCGAAGGCCGCGGTAAAGGCGTCTGGACCGGCGACAACCAACAAACCGCCGCGTCCTACTTTTTGGTGTACAACCCAGGCGGCCGGCCCACTATTTTAGGTGGCTCGGCTGCCGCCCAAGCCGCGCACCAACAGCTGGGCTTTATGCGCCCCAGCGGCGATGTCGAAACCGCCTCCAGCCCGGCGGCCAATAACGTAAACTTATTGGTCGAGACCTTAGTGCTGAATTATATGGCACTGCACGGCGAGCAAAATTTGTTTTCTACGTTGTTTCCGCAACACGGGCTGGGGAATGCCACGGCGTTGGATCGGATGACGGCGATGAATCCGATTTGTGATGGAACGATTGGGAATTTGGTTTAGGGGGATCGGGGAACGGTTTACGGATAACGGGGAACGAGGTTTTTAAAAGTCGCGTGATGTAATCCTCTACATCGTATCCTGGGCTTTTGTATACCGTCATCTCGGGCTCAGATCCCGGGATCCAGTGACTTCGACTTTTTAAGTTGCTATACGACTTACATCGATACAATCTTCTACCTGGGTGCGCTCTGTCGCCGCGCGGGCGAAGCACTTTTCTGCTTGTCCAGAAAAGTACTCAAAAGAGGACACCCCGGCACCTCAGCCCTCGGCAACTGCTCCTGCGTTGCTCTATTCAGCTACATCCCTGTAGCGATTCGGGTCCCCTCGCTCCAGCCGATTTTAGCGGGCCGCATTGACAGGCCGTCCCTGGCCTGACAATGCTTGCGCAAATGTCCTATTTGCTTACCCCCTAAAATAGGCCTGCGCTCGGCTGGTTGCAGGGGAAATGTGTACCGTGCGAGATTTAGGCTTTATTCCAAGAAAAATAAAAATCAGACAAATCCAAACCATTGTTATCCGAAGTTCTATAAATTTTGGTGGGGCAGTGTTAATTTCAGGTTAGTATGCATTTTTGAGTGTCATTATGATTAATAAAATAACATCATTTTTTGCTTTATTTTTATTTTCTAGCCTAAGTTACTCTGAAGAATATGCGTTAGGTTTTGTGTCTGATGTGTCTTTTATTTATCCGAAAATATCCAGTTTTCAGGATATAAATAAAGAAGCCGCGAGTAAGTATATTTTAAGGTTGAAAGGCGCTCTCGATGCCTATGATCTTGGTGTGAGTAATAATGATATTAAAGATATTTCACGTAAAGGTTGTGATGTTGAGGGTCTGTATTTTTTTTTAAGGTACCAGGAAAAAGTGGCTGGAGATATAATGTTATGCCTTTCGTCGAGCTGTGAAAGTCATGAAACAAATCGCATTAAATATAATATTGCATCAGACCGAACATCTAAAAAATTAAGTGAGTGTACAAAGGCTCTTGACTTAAATTAAAACATCAATGAAATATAGTGGAAAATCAACCATTCTGACTCTATTGATAAAAAATATAGAACGACTCTGACCCCTTCGATTAAAAAAGGGCGTCGACTCTGGTAATCTATCGTCACTATTATTCTGGAGCGTTCGATGTCTGAAGACCCTTTAAAAACCTTGTCCGACCAAATAACTGAGGCTCACACTAAGATTCAGCAAGCTCATCAACACATCAACCCAGTGGTTGAGGTACGCCGTGGCTTGCGCGATACCGGTATTCCCGCCGATGTTATGACGGTTGATTGCTTGCGTACCCGCCGCCGCATTATGTTGATACTGCATGATGGAGAGCCGGGCACGCTGCTGTATCAGTTTGCAAGCTTGGATGAAGAAGCTGGTGACGAGTTTCAGCGCAAGAGTTTGTCTGAGGTGGGGGTTGATGTGTTGTATGACTGGATGCGGGATTATTTCTCTGACGAGCCTCAATTGAAGAATCATTAAGAAGTGATCACTTGCGAATCATACAGAACGCGAAAAACATTAGAGTTAGGCCTTACATTTCAATATAAGTTGTAAGACCTCGTATATTGACCATGCCGATGATAGTCAGGATGATACCCCTGATGCAGCGGC
>NZ_CAXBFW010000023.1:0-60199 GCF_963975215.1 uncultured Gilvimarinus sp. | reverse complement strand
AAAAACACATTAGCCTATGAGGCTAGTTGGCTGACACAGAGTTTTGAACACCCTCTTAAGTGCTGATTGAGCCACGCACCATAAATATAGAGTATGGAAAATATGGAATTTGAAAGTATGCTAAAGCGTTCTAGGTTTATGAACGCATTTGCTATCTTGTCGGCGGCTGCAGGAATAATATTCTTGCTGATTAAAGATGTATTTCTCGGCTATGAGATGAGGAACCCAGAGTTCGTTGTTATCATCCCCGCTGCACTAATTTTGAACGCAGTAGCGATCTTTTTACTCAATTACCTCAAGTCAGGGCAGCTTTTTGGTGCAACAAGAAACGCGAATGAAGAAATAATGCGCGAAGAGCTTTCTATGCTAAGAAAGGAGCTTAAAAATAGCTCCAACTATAACAAGCATAATGAACGGCTGTACTACGAAGTAGAAAAGCTAAAAGAAATAATTACGACGAATGAAAGCTATGGAAAAGTAATCTCCGAAGAGGAAAAGGCGAAGATACTGGTAAGCCTAAAAAAGGAGATATTGGAGAGCGCTTCTGAAAATCTTCTCAGTGAGATTGAGCAAAAATACTCAGTAGAAATACGAAAAGATAAATATCTTAAAGATCTGAGAGAGCAGTGTGAGCAAGTCCGATCTAGATTGAGAAAAGAAATCGAGTCGTTAGGTAGAAGGGGAAATCTAAATCTGGTTATTGGCGTGGTAACAACTATTGCCGCTGTCACTGTTTTGGCAACCACAGTGTTATCTGGCAACCATCAACTTACTCAGGATGAGTTAATGGCATACTATATACCGCGACTAACTCTAAGCATTTTTATTGAGCTATTTTCATTCTTTTTTTTGAAGCTATATAAAGCTGGTCTGAATGAAATAAAGTATTTCCAGAACGAGTTGACTAACGCTGAGATGAAATTTATAGCTGCAGAAAAGGCTGTAATGTCCGATAAAGAAGAGTCAATATCAGATGTAATAAAAGAGCTTGCTTCTACCGAAAGGAATTTTAAGTTATCAAAGGGTGAATCTACCGTAGAGCTAGAAAAGTTTAAAACTGATCAAGCGAACAATCAAAAAATTATCGATGCATTGACAGGCCTAGTTAGCGCCAAAAAATAATCACTTAACAATGCGCTTCTTTCGGAAAAATTTTCCGATGCGCTCCAAATTTTCCGCAGAGCGTGGCGTTAGCACCACACCACCATTAAACGAAGGTCAGTTCAATAGATGAATTATGGAAAATAAAGAAATAGTATTTGATCTTTATCGATTTCAACTACTGCCGTTGACAAGAACTCCTCAGCCTGACTTTTACAGAAATGAATTGCCAGTTGAAGAATTAAAGAGGCGAAAAAACGAACTGTTTGATGAAGTGTTGCGAAATCTTCCTGATTTACATCATAGGACGCTAAGCGTAAGACATAAAGTAATATTCAAGAAAGGAGATTGGCTTGTATTTAAATTTGGTGCTCAAAAGTCAGTCGAAAGAGAAGATGAAGATTTCCAAATAGAGCATATAGATAGTTGGCCTCACGTAACAGTCATAATAAATAACGATCCAGATGTTCAAATTGTCGCAATATCAAGAAACATCAGAGCATTTTCGGAATCTCAGGCTGTAGCGAATCTACTCGAAAAAAACTTTATGAAACATCTCGAAGCGTTACAGTTGACGTTAAGTATCGAAGGGATATTTGATAAGCAGAATTTTTGGGATATTGTAAATAAGTATCAAGGTAAGCTTACATCAATAAAGTTCGAGCTAATTTCGCCAAATATGGCAAATATATCCAAAGCTTTAAAGGTAGACTTACGCCAGATTAACGCTGAGACAAACTCACATAAAACCAATTTGGAGTTAAACTCAGCCGAAGGTGCCGTTTTAGAAGTCAGTCGTGAGAATGAAATTGTTGACAGTCTCGTTGAGTACGCATCTGAGGGTGGCGGTGATATATCCATAAAAATTAAGGGCTTAAGTAAAAAAATACATACCCAAAAAACAACTAGAACGATTGAATTGGATGAGCTAACAGTAGAAAGTTTGAATGAAACGTCGCTAGAGATTCTACTGCAGAGCCTTAAGCCATGACCTTAGAATATATTAAGAATATATCAACCTTTATAGTCTTTGCCGCCATAGTAAGATTTGCATCTGAATATTTGGGTTCTGACTATCTAATTCTGTTTTTAGATAAGAACCTAATTACGATTTTAATCGCTTTGCTTGCGATCAATACAACAACTGGTAGTGTTGTTATGACAAAGCTTAGAGAAATAACTGATAAAAATGGAGTGAATTTTTCAGAGACGATAAAGAATCTAAAGCTTTCTATCTTTGAACAGGTCTTTCTTATTGTCATCGCGTTGGTGCTTTTGGTTCTTGTTCATAGTCCGATATTTATGGCTCTGTTTACATACTCAAAGTCGTTAGTAGAAATATTGCTGATAGCTGTATTTATAGCGAGCTTATATAATTTGTATGATACGGCTAATTCGATTTTTATTATCTTGAATAACGAAGATGCACATTAAAAGTGCTAACAAGGCGATTTTGAAGAGAAGTTTACGATTCGCCTCAACCGCCCGAAAGTTGCGGCGCTAGCGTGAATAAATGACTATGATGACATTCCAAGAAGCATTGAAAGACTCAGAGCAATTTAATACACGACATGCTCTTCTGGGTAATGGGTTTAGCATCGCGTGTAGGCCGGAAATCTTTCTTTATGGGAAGTTGTATGAGAGAGCTGACTTCTCGAAATTGTCGCCGTATACTAAGAAAGCCTTTGAGGCATTATCGACACAAGATTTTGAAAGGGTTATTAAAGCGCTTCGCGACACAAAGGAAATAATCAAAGTATATAGATGCACAGATGCATGCTTAATCGATCAGCTTCAAAAGGATGCTGACGGACTCCGTGAGCTTTTGGTAAAAACAATTGCTGCGTGTCATCCTGCATGGCCCGGTGAGATAGAAGAACATGAATATGCCGCTTGCAGAGAATTTATTAGCCACTTCAAGACAGTTTACACCCTAAACTATGATCTACTGCTTTATTGGGCGCAGATGCACAACGAAGAAGGGGTGCATCCAACATCGGATGACGGATTCAGAAAGCCCGAAGACGACTATGAGGCAGGATATGTTACTTGGGAGCCGTGGAACAGCAAAAAACAGAATATGTGGTTTCTTCACGGCGCCCTCCATTTATTCGATGCGGGAGATGAGACGCAGAAATACACTTGGATTAACACGGGCGTTCGTCTTGTGGATCAAGTGCGAGACGCGCTTGCCAGAGATTATTACCCCATATTCGTTTCTGAGGGATCGAGTCGAGAGAAGTACGCAAAGATAAAGCATAACGATTATTTGGCTAAAGGCTACAGAAGCTTTTGCGAGATTGGTGGCTGCCTTTTCATTTATGGACATTCGTTGGCACCAAATGATGAGCATTTCATTAGAAGAATCGAAAACGGGAAGCTCAAAAAGATTTATGTGTCAATCTTCGGTGAACATGATGCACCGCTGAACAAAGCTATAATAGCTAGGGCTAATAGCATGGCTACTGCTAGGAAGTATGGTCGGCTAGACGTAGCTTTTTACGATGCGGGTTCTGCAAACGTATGGGGTTAGTTCCCGCTAACAATGCCACGGCGCCGGCTTTTCCGCTTAGGTGTTGCCTCCATTACAAAACCGCGCGTTCTGATGGGGCTTGGGGGAGGCATTACAACTCACATATAAAAAAGGGCCCGAAGGCCCTTTATCATGAAGATGAACTCAAATTAATGAGTCTCTTCCTCGATCTCGTCACCGAGATCTTCTGCACCTTCCTCTATGTCGTGCCACGCTGAGGAGGTGGCTTCTTTGGTGTTCTCCCAAGCGCTCTCGCTAACGTCTTTGGTTTTTTCCCAGGCCTGTTGCAGGGCGGCACAAAGTAGATGAGGGTCAGGCCTTACAATTTACACGCGCGAAAAGACTCTAGAGCCTAGATTGTAAGATCTGACCGGAGTGCCGTTCTACAAAGGCCTCTTTTTGACAGAAGTAGATTGTACAAAAAGATGTCTTAATTTGTTGATTTTTATAAGATTTTAGGCGAAATGAACGATAATAAGAGACGTGAGTTCGAGTTGTTTAATCGAAATTGCGTTTAATATACTGTTATGTGTGCGTCACCTACAAGCCATAGAAGAAGGGAATTTGATGACTAAATATTTAGGTTCTTGTCTGTGTGGTGCCGCGAAATTTGAAGTGCAAGGCGAGTTTGATAGCTTTTACCTGTGTCACTGTCAGCATTGCCAGAAGGATAGCGGTTCTGCTCATGCGGCAAATTTATTTTCACAGTCAGCTAAATTAATCTGGCTGGCAGGTTCAGGTTCTGTGGCTACCTTTACGTTTGCAGGTACTCGCCACAAAAAAAGTTTTTGTAAGGTTTGCGGTTCAGCATTGCCAAGCACTCATGACGCAGGTCTTCTAGTCATTCCCGCTGGGTGCTTGGACACGGAAGTCTCTATGTCGCCAACAGCTCACATCTTTACATCTAGCAAAGCTGTTTGGGATAAAGAGTTAGGCGCACTGCCGTCGTTCGACGGACTTCCAGATTGATAGCCCATCACATAACAAGTCAGAGCATTGAATGCTGGGGCAAATCTTGAATCGGGTTTTTTTCTGGTGGCTACTAGGTTCCACTTTAACTCCTCCAGCAGCCAGCTGAGTAAAATCTTCGGGGCGGGCCTTACAAATCACATGCACTAGAGCCTGAGCACGTTGGTGTAGATTCTATAATCTGATTCTTTCGCTTATGTAACTAAAAAAGGGCCCGAAGGCCCTTTCTGACAAAGATGAACTCAAATTAATCAGTCTTTTCTTCAATCTTGTCACCGAGATCTTCCGCACCTTCCTCTATGTCGTGCCACGCTGAGGAGGTGGCTTCTTTGGTGTTCTCCCAGGCGCTTTCGCTAACGTCTTTGGTTTTTTCCCAGGCCTGTTGCAGGGCGGCGCTGGTTTTGTTCCACCAATCTTCAGTGTATTCGGGCTGTGTTTTTAACTCGTCCTTGGTCATCTCCAAATGGACTTCATATTCCATGTCGTCAAAGCCTTTGTTGCCAGACTCTGGCTTAACGGTAAATGAGCCGCGCTGTATCACGACCTCTTTGCCGCCGAGGCCCATGACTTCTCCGGTTTCGATAACCAGCGAGTGTACGGACATATCGTTGCTCATTAGGATATCTTCTACTTCACCGATTTCCTGGCCGGTGCTGTCGAAAACCTCCGCCTCTTCAAGATCAGACATAGAGTACAGCCCTTCTGCCGCCAATGCAGAGCTGGCCATTGTGGTTGCGAGTAGAGCGGGAAGTGCAAGCTTTTGAAAATATTTCATTTTTAATTCTCCAGGAATGAAAAACTGTGCATAAATGATGTTAAAAGTCCTTCTTTTATCGAACTTAATGGTCATAGAGCAACTCTCGTACCAGAGTTGTGTGAAAATAAAAAATACTATTGGTAGGGGTGTGCGTATTGCTGGAAGAATGCTGCTGTTTTAGCGGTTTATAATGCGGTCGTACTCGGCCGCGTGATCTGTACCTGGTGCTGGCAATGTCATACGCCGCGTGGTGCCCAACGGCCATGGATATTCCACTGTCGACCGTTAAGGCTGTTGGGGCGAGGTGACTTTTTTCTAGCTGATTTGCATAGTTTTTATTTTTTTAAACTGCGAGAAAAGGCAAGTGCCGGCACTCGGTTACGGGGTTTCGCTTTGGGAAATAGAGAACGTTTTACAAGGGTATGCGATCAGCTTACAAAGTAGTAGGACAATAGGAAGGAGGTTCCGTTTAAGTTATGCAAATATCAAAGCGCCCGGCTTACGAAAAGTAGCTAGACCAGATGAGCGAAAGGCATGATAGGCCCAATCAATACAGTCGTAAAAAACTTAGGGGAGAGCTTCTAGCTAATTTTAGAGGTAAAAGATTTAGTGAGGTCGCCGGTTGACGTGGTGACGCCGATTGAGGCCCTTGGGCGTGTCTGTATATGGTGCGCTGCTTGTGCGTGGTTATATAAGCAGCGCACCAAGTCAGATCCGCCTTGATTACGCGAGGTATAGGGCTGCGTTATAGCGCGTTGTACAGTGCCCACTGGCTCAGTGTTCCTAGTGCGGCCATTATGAGGGCACCTAACAATGCCCAACCGAATCCGTCGATAGTGAGGTGGTCGGTCACTTTATCGGTAATTTTTAGCACGATGGCGTCGATGATCCAGCGGGTAATAAAAGCAAGTAGGTAGGCGATGCCTAAGGTCAGCACGGTGAACACGGTAAAAAATAGCCATCCGAGTAAAAAATTCAAAATGCCAAATATCGCTGCTACCCACAATGCGCTTTTAAAGTTCTTAATGTGAAACCCCGGTAATATAGCTGCCGTTAGCCACACAGTGAAAGATAAAATTAACCAATTTAAAATCAACGTCATTACGCTTCCGCCCAGATATTTTAGTATCAAATTTAGATTTTTATAAAGCGAAGATCATGCCAAATAAAGTGCCAAACAAGGCGAGCGCGCTCTTAAAAAGTTTCTGTAAGAAGCTAGGCATCCGAAAGTCAGTAATGGGAAAGCTTTACATTTGACGCTGCTTGCTTGAATGTCAGGTTGTCGTTTAGCTGTCAACGGTAAATACTTGCCCTTACACTCTACTCACTCTTTGTATTACTTGGTAAATACGATCAAGGATGTCATATGCGGATACGCCTGAAACACGAAAGGGCTCCCAGGTGTGAAGGTACTATCCTGCAGCGAGAATACATCGTCCGGTAGCTTAGCCATGAAATACATCTGATGGGGCGGAAAAGAAATCAGCTCTTTTATATCTTCGCGATAAGCGCGGTTATTTTGAGACATCATATACACCAGAGACCCTGTCTTTGCCGTGGGTAATTCATCGCTCTCGAATTTTTTAGCAATCTCATCCATCACTTGCTGTTCGCTGGCTCCAGCGTAAAGACGCGCTGTGTGATATTCGTAGGTCGGCAGCACTGACTCTAGGGCGGGCTTGTTTAAACAAGCCGGCTCAAAACGTTCGTTTGGGTTGCGCAACACCAAACATGTAAAATCATTGCTCCCCTCTTTTATCGTCTGAAATGTTCCGTCACGGAACATTAGGAATGTCGCTGAGTCGGTGATGTGTTTCGGCGCGGCTTCACTGGCATAAGTGACCTCACGCTTTTCTTCATCGGTCATGGCAATAGCCCCTGCCGCCACAAAAACTAAACCAAGTGCCGATACGATTTTAATAGCCTGTTCCATTTTACTGTCCTTTGGTAGGTTTTATTTACGTTATCGAAATGTTCAATGCGCTTTTACCCAACCCCTTAAAATCTATTAATCCTGTTTTTCACGGGTCAGCTTTAATTGGGTGGAGAGCTGAAATTGGTATTGCTCTAAGCTTTAACGGCCGTTATCCGCCTGCAAAGCATGTGACGACATCGCTCATCTCTTCGGTGTCACAGTAAATCGCCAAGCGTATTGCCGGTAAGACACGTGTTTTTCGTATTCTGGTTCCGAGTATTGCGTGCAGTGGTGCACCCAAGCATATTCAAAAACTTAAGGTGTTGGCACGTAAAGGTAGAGGCGAGTTAAGTCACAAGGTTATCGTGACCGTAAAAGAAGAATAGTCCACAAATCTATTATTTACTATTAGTGACTGTGGCCCGCAAAGACATTGCGGGCACCCGTACATACAAGAATCATATATGTGCCAGCGTGGGCCAACCTTTGTGTGTGTCCCGCATGCACGCTCTGGAAATAAGCAGCGTTTTGGGTGCCAAGGGTGCGCACCTTTCATAAATCACCGCGGGAATAAAAAAGCCCTGCGGTTGCAGGGCTTTAGGGGCGGATGTCCTTATCCGTTTTAGCGTTAATCCATTGCTATCGGTTCAAATAATCCATTAACCACTGCATGGCGGGGCGCTGTTGACCATTGCTGGTTATCAGGCCAGTGCCGTCGCGCCAGGTGGCGCCGACTACGTAACCCCAAAGGGTAATGC
Organism: uncultured Gilvimarinus sp.; assembly: GCF_963975215.1. Classification (GTDB taxonomy): domain Bacteria; phylum Pseudomonadota; class Gammaproteobacteria; order Pseudomonadales; family Cellvibrionaceae; genus Gilvimarinus. The sequence continues at coordinate 52,166 of NZ_CAXBFW010000023.1, read as the reverse complement.
CTACCACATCCGGATGGTTGTAAAAGATCGGAAAGTGGCGCTGCATGTACTCCAGTTGCAGTTGGTCGTTGGATTCCTGAATGTCGTACTCGGAAATGTACAAAGGCAGGCCCAGTGCGGCGATCTGGTCCAGCTTGTCTTCAATTTCCTGCGCGCTCCAGGGCTGTGGGTTGTATAGGCCGTGGGCCTGCAATCCCAGAGCATCGACGTAGCCGGAGTTAACGGCGGGGCGAATCATGTCGATGATGGCATCGGTATCCCAGGTCATAAAGTTATAGTCGTTGTAGATAAGTATCGCGTTCGGGCAGTGCTCGCGCGCCAGGCGGAAGGACTCGGTAATCCAGTCGCTGCCAAAGGCGTTTGCTGCGTAGTTGGCCGGTGCGTGCGAAGGCAAGGCCTCGTTTACCACGTCAATCATCGCGGTGTCCGGGTAGCGCTCGCAGTAGTCGATCATCCACTCTTCTATTTCCGCGCGCTGCTCGGCTGCACTCAGCCCGTCGATCCAGCCTGGGCGTTGGCTGCCCCACACCAGTACGTGGGCCTTAACCGGAATGCCGTTGGCCCGTGCATAGTCGTAAATATCATCCAAAGGCCCCCAGTTGTACTGGTCGCGGGTGCCTTCTACCGAGCCCCACTTGCCTTCGTTTTCGGGGGTGATCTGATCCCAGTACTGGGTAAAGTCCGATCTCACGCTGCCATTGGTGGTGATGTTACCTACAAAAAACTCCGGGAAGTCGGGGTTGCCCGATGAGCTGCTGCTGGAGCTTGACGACGAGCCGCCATCGAACGGGTTGCCAAAACCAATAGAGCCACTGCAGTGCAGCATCTCGGAGTAAGAGCCCGCGCCGCATTCGCCGTCCCAGGCGCCGGTGTTGTCCTGTTGGTCTTCGGCTTGATAGGTGACATTGTTGACCATCACATAATCGACTTGTACGTCGCGGTCACCGGAGTCGTTGGTAAAGGCGACGCGCAGTTCGCCGCTGGCGTCGGTGTTGACGGTGTAATCCAGCATGCCGATGCTGAGCGTCCAGGTTTCGATGGTTTGCCCAGCAATTTCCAGGCTGACGCTTTCGTCGCCGGTGACACCGCTCATGCGCACGGTAATGCTGTTGCTGCCACTGCCGGTAGAGGACGAGCTGCTAGAGCTACTCGAACTGCTGGAGCTAGAACTAGAGCTGGCAGAGCCGCCGCCCTCTACCGCCAGGCTTGCCAGGCTCGCGGTGGCGCTGCCATTGGCGCAGAAACCAAAACTAGTGTCGCTACCCGGCGCGATGCTGGCGTTGTGGGCGGCCGGCGTTACGCTGGTGCCGCTAAGGTTGCCGTTCCACAAGTTGGTGATGTTAGAGCCATTTAGGCTAAGGTCTACGGTCCAGTTGGTAATGTTAGCGCTGCCGTTGTTGGCAACGATAACATCGGCGCAGTATCCGGCACCCCATTGGTTGGAGACGTTGAGTGTGGCCTCGCCAGAGCCGTCGGTAATGGCGTGTGCTGCGCTGGTACAGATGAGGGTCGTTGCTGCAAAAAGCAGCTTTATTCGAGTTGGGCTTCTCATTGCTGAACTCCTGTAAGAATCGTTATTGGCTTTGAGTTGCTCCTGTTACATTCAGGAACAGGGTTAAGCGCTAACCGGTGTCGCCGTACATCCTTTAAGCTCTAAAAGCTAATAATGAGTAACGAACATGGCTTCGCGATTCATTATTTGGCTACTGGCTAGCGAACAGCACCGCAGATTTAAGTCCTGCAGCACCTTATTGTCAATTTGAACTTAAGTCGAATGAGAGGCTTTTTACTTTTGTTTTTAAGTTTGTGCCGTGTGTCACGAAAGCATCTTGCTATTAGAAATATGTAATGGATTGTCTTATTCTGTGAGGGCTTGAAGAGAGGCACAAATATATAATTAAGCGCAACGCATAATAATAAAATTGTGTGCGTGCGTTTCACATGGCGGATACCCTTGTGCGTCGGGCACTGCACATTTGGACACTAACTGTACGTTCCCGGTATACCTCACGGCTGGCTGGGGAGATTCTGCAATCCTCTCCGACCTCCGACCTCCGACCTCCGACCTCCGACCTCCGACTATATCCCCACCCCACTTATACAAACCAGTTATAACCCTAGCAGAAATTACTATTTTTCCTGTCGCCTAAGTTTCGGTATGCTCGCGGCCTTATTGTCAGTAATTGGGTCTACGTAAATGGAATGGCAAGGGTTGTTATCGCTGGGTTTGGCGGTGGGTGCACTGTTGGTATTGATTTTTACTCGCATCGCGGCGCATCTGGTGATGATGGGGGTACTGGTCATTCTCAGTGCCACTGGCATCTTGACCGCCACCGAGGCGTTTGCCGGCTTTAGTAACCACGGGGTGCTGACGGTGGCGGCGATGTTTGTGGTGGCCGCGGGTATCCACGGCTCGGGCGGGGTCGACCTGTTGGTGAAGAATGTGTTGCGCCACCCGCGCAGTGTGCGCCTGGCGCAAATGCGTATTGGTGTGCCCGTGGCGCTGCTGAGTGCGTTTTTAAACAATACCCCGGTCGTCGCGACTATGATTCCGGCGGTGCGGGCCTGGGCGCGGCAAATTGATATCCCAGCCTCTAAGCTGATGATTCCCCTTAGTTACTCGGCCATTTTGGGCGGCACCTTAACGCTGATTGGTACCAGTACTAACCTGGTTGTGAATGGTCAGTACCAGGAGCTAACCGGCAGTGCCGGCTTCTCGCTGTTTTCGATTACCGCCGTGGGCTTGCCGGTGGTGATTGTGGGCATGCTGTTTATGTATTTTGTGTTTCCTAAACACTTGCCCGACCGCCAGGAAAAAGCCATGTTTGGCAACCTGCGCGAGTTTACGCTGGAGGTGGCGGTAGCCTCCGATGGCCCGCTGGTCGGCCAAACCGTAGAAGAGGCGGGGCTGCGCAACCTTAAACGCATTTACCTGGTCGAGATTGAGCGCGCCGGGGCGATTGTGCCGGCGGTAAGCTCGGAGGAGCAATTGCAAGGCGGCGACCGCCTGGTGTTTGCCGGTAATACCGAGGCGATTTCGGATTTGCTGCGTATTCGCGGCATTGTGCCCTCGACCGATGGCGAGCCGACGCTGGCGCGCGAGCACCGCGAGCGGCGCCTGGTAGAGGCGGTGATTTCACCTCATAGCTTTTGCATTAACCAAACGGTACGCGACGCGCAGTTTCGCGAGCGCTACGGGGCGGCGGTGTTGGCGGTAGCGCGCAACGGCGAGCGGCTGCCGGGCAATTTGGGTACCACCAAGCTTAAGCCTGGCGATACATTGTTGCTGGAGGCGCGCCCGGCGTTTGTCAGTCGGCAAAAATACAACAAAGACTTTTTGCTGATTAGCGATTTAGGCACCGAGCCGCCGCGTCATCAGCGGGCTTATTTATCTTGGGGCATTTTGTTGGCGATCGTACTGGCGGCGGCATTTGGGGTAATGAGCATGCTTAATGCCGCCCTGTTGGGCGCGGCAGCGATGATGATTACCGGTTGCTGCTCGGCGCAGCAGGCGCAAAAAAGCCTCGACCCGACAGTACTGCTAACCATTGCGGCATCGTTTGCCTTGGGTAACGCCATGTACAAAACCGGCGTCGCCCAGTGGCTGGCCGATGGCTTGTTGGTGGCGGGGCTGGGGCACCCGGTGTTGCTGCTGTTTTTAACTTATCTGGCGGTGTGGTTACTCACCGAGTCGATTACCAATAATGCTGCGGCTATTTTAATGTTGCCGGTGGTATTGGAGCTTACCCAAAAAGCCTCGCTTAACCCCGAGCCGTTTGTGTTGGCGACCATGATGGCGGCCTCGGCCAGCTTTAGTACGCCGCTGGGGTATCAGACCAACCTAATGGTTTACGGCCCCGGTGGTTACCGTTTTACTGACTTTTTAAAGGCCGGTGTGCCCATGAGTTTGTTGGTGGGCCTTACCACTGTCACCGTGCTGGCGCTGGGTTGGCCGCTGGCGCTGTAAAGAGTTTTGTTTTAGCCGCTTTTGCATGTAGGCCGCGCTGTTAGCGCGGCCTTTTTGTTTATGGCGCGGCCGCGCGCTAACAGGGGCTAATAACATTGCTTGTGTGTTTGCTCGCACAGGTACCTGGGCTTTGCACTTCTTTTACAGGCCCTTTTGCGTAATTGCACTATGGTTAGCTTAAGGATGTTTTTGTGGCGAGCCATGCTGGGGGAGTTGTTATGGCACAAGACCGTCGGGCCTTGTTTTTAAGTGGTTCTATTTTTCGCGCGTTGTTTGTGCTGGCTGCGCCCATTGTAATGGCCAATGTGCTGCAGGCCGGTTATCAGCTAACCGATGCTTTTTGGGTGGGGCGGTTAGGGGCCGAGGCGGTAGCCGCCGTGTCAGTAAGTATGCCGGTTACCTTTTTGGTTATCGCTATTGGCTCGGGGTTGGCCATGGCCGGGGCAACACTTACCGCGCAGTATATCGGGGCCGGGCGACAAGACCGGGTAAACCATGTGGCGGCGCAAACCATGCTGATGGTAACGCTGACGTCGGTATTGCTGGGTGGGCTGGGGTTTTGGTTGGCGCCGCACTTTTTAGCGCTGCTGGGTGTGGCGCCCGAGGTGTACCAGGGGGCACTGGGCTTTATGCGGGTGTCTTTTATTGGGGTTATCTTTGTATTTATCTTTTTTATGTTTCAGTCGTTAATGCGCGGTGTGGGCGAAACGCGCATTCCGCTGTTAATTGTGCTGGTCACTGTGCTGCTAAATTTTGGCTTAGACCCATTGCTGATTTTTGGTTGGGGGCCGATACCGGCTTTGGGCGTGCAAGGCGCCGCCGGTGCCACGCTTATCACCCAGTGTTTAGCGGCGAGTGCCGGGTTGCTGGTAATGCTGCGTGGGCGTCATGGTATTGCGTTGTCGTGGGGTTTGTTTCGGCCCGATCTTAGTTATATTAAAAAGGCGTTTTTTCTGGGGTTTCCGGGTTCTGTGGAGTTGTCTACCCGCAGTTTGGGTTTGATGGTGATGTCATTTTTGGCGGCCAGCTTTGGCACCCTGACCATCGCCGCTTACGGTATCGGCTCGAATATCTTACAGCTGATTACCATCCCGGCAATGGGGCTGTCGATGTCGGTATCGACCCTCGTGGGGCAAAACATCGGCGCGGGTAACCTTGAGCGCGCGGCGCAAATCACTAAATTAGGTGTGCTGATTGGCGGCGCCGCGTTAACGGTGTTGGGTGTGTGCGCTTATTTTATCGCGCCGGCGATTATTGCTTTTTTTGTGCCCGACGACCCGGACGTAATTCGCGAGGGGGCGCACTTTATTCAAATTATGGCGCTGGCGTGGGGCGGTATCGCGGTGCAGCTTTGTATTGCCTCGGCGTTTCGTGCCTCGGGCAATATGGTTAACGCCATGGTACTGGCGCTGCTGGCGCAGTGGATGTTTCAGTTTCCAGTGGCGTATGTTTTATCCAAGCATACCGAGCTTGGTGCGTCGGGTATTTGGTGGTCGTTTCCGGTTACCAATATTGCCGTGGCACTGGTGTCTGTGTGCTGGTTTGCCCGCGGCGGCTGGAAGCACACCCGCATCACCGAGGATGAGCAGCAAACGCTGCAGGTAACGCGCGAGACACTAGCGGAAGAGGGCTTCCGCTAGCCGTTAACACCAGGCGGGTTAACGCCAGGCAGGGGTTAAGAATAGGTGCCGCGAATGGGGTAATCGTTGGCCGGATCGCGCAGAAACTCTAAGCCCGATACCAGTGTGTCGGGTGCCGGCCGCGAGAAGGGGGCGTTGGCAATGTCGGCGACCTGAATGCGTCCTTCACTGTTGATGACAAACAGCGCCGGCTCGGCAAACGGGTGGTCGGTCTCCTGCTCCGAGCGCGGCTCGGAAATGTATAAACCTAGCCCTTTCATTTGCTCGATACTTAAGCCGTAATACAGCGGGAAAGAGACATCGAGCTGCTCTTGATGCTCTTTTAATTGCGCGGCACTGTCGGCCGATACGGCGACTAACTCGACCTCTATGTCGGCCAGGCGCTGCTTGTAAGCTTCGAGTTGATTTAAGTATTTTGTACAAATCGGGCAGTGCTTGCCCCGGTAGATCACCACCAGTTTCCAGCCCGTATCGGAGCTTCGCTGACCGAGAAACACCTCGTTGTCGGCGGTATCTTTTACGGTAAGTGCCGGAAATACAGCGGCGGCGGATATTTTGTTGGATCTCATTTGTGTGCTCCCTATAACCAACATGTGCGGCTTGGCGGACGGTGCGTCCACTCCCATAGACAGGAGGAGCAAGAATTAAGCCAGCCAGCATGTTTGGGCCGGGCTTAAAATATGTTGGGGCACGCAGTGACAGGCTCAGGCCGAGCCTGTCACAAGGGGGGGTTATACGGCGATTGAATCGTATACCACTACTTTGCTCCACAGGTGGCTGCACTGCTCGACAAACTTAAGGTGGATAGGGTCCACCTGATAAGCATCCTGGTCGGCGGCACTGTTAAACAACAGTAACTCCGATACCTGATAGCTGTTGTCTACGACCTCACGCTGCTCGGTGGAGGCCGGCACGCCAATATGAATGCCTTTTACCTGCTCAATCGCGCCCAGGCTTTTTAACCCGGCTATTAGCTGCTCGCGATCTTCTTTTGAGTCGGGGTTTTTAAGCCAAAAGTACACCTTGTGTACCACCGGTGGCAGGCTGCTGCAGTCTTCGGCGGCCTGTGCGGTGCCTATAGCAGCCGCCGCGCTTAGGGTAGCGGCGCCGGCCAGAAACTGGCGGCGGGATGAATCGCTCATGGTGCTCTCCATTTTTGGGGTATTGTTGTGCAGCAATAGTAGCAAACCCCATAGTTTTGCACAGCGCCAGCTTACGGTTTAACAGTTCTTTGCCTGAGGCGCATGCTTAATGCGGGTGGACTGTCCAGCTCACCAGCTTAAGCACCAGCGGGCGAACCATTAGTACGCAAACAAAGGCGCAGGGCATCGCCACCTGGTAGGCCCGCCACACCAAGCTAAAAAATGCGTCGTCTAGCCCCCGGTTTACTGCGGTAATAAGTGCGCACATCAGCAGCGCCATAATGCTGGCCATATAAAATGAAAATACGATAGGGGTGTATCGCGGGTGTAATTTACGCCGAAGCGCTGGGTTTTGCTCTGTTGCTTTGGATTGAGTCATAGAACCTCCTGCGGTGGTTGTGCCGTCAAGGTAGCGTGCTGGCAGCGGTGCCGGTAGAGGTTTGGGAGTGATAGTAGCAATAAGCTAAAGTTACGAATGATTTGGCTATTATGTTTGTTTTGGTTTTGGGTGGGTAGGTATGGATAGTCTGCGAGGTATCGAGAGCTTTGTGCGGGCGGTAGAGGCGGGCAGCATTGCCGGGGCGGCGCGGCGCCTGGGGATAAGCCCCGCCGCGGCGAGCCAAAACATCACCCGGCTGGAGTCTCAGTTGGGGGTGCGGCTGTTGGTGCGTACCACCCGTAGCCTGGCCCTTACCGACAGTGGCCGCGTGTATTATCAGCGAGTGGGATTATTGCTGCACGAGCTAAACGCGGCCAGTGAAGCGGTGAGCGAGTTGCATGATGAGCCGCGCGGGCGCCTGTGTGTTGCCGCCACGGCAGCGTTTGCCCGACATGTGCTGGCGCCGCTTATTCCCGCGTTTAACCGCTTGTATCCGCACATTAGTATCGAGCTGATGGCGACCGATCGCAATGTCGATCATGTGCGCGAGTCGGTCGATGTCAGTATCCGAATTCAGCCGGCGCTGGAGGAGGGGTTGGTCGCGCGGCATATTGCGCGCGTGCCATCAATCTTTTGCGCCGCGCCCGAGTACTTGGCCGTGCGAGGTGTACCGAAAGCACCGGAGCAGCTGCAAGAGCACGACTGTCTGGTGTTTCGGTTTCCGCTGGATGGCCGGTTTTTGCGCTGGGGCTTTGTTCGCGATGGTGAGCTTTTTTACCCTCCGGTGCGGGCGTCGACGATCAGTGACGACATCGATACACTCGCGCGTATGGCGGTAGCGGGGGCCGGTATTACGCGTTTAGGTGCGTTTATTGCCGCGCCTTTTATCGAGCGGGGCGAGCTGGTGGAGCTGTTTAGTCCCGTTGGCACGGGGGCGGCGGTAGCCGAGATAGAGCCACTGGATTTTTATTTTTGTGTCGGCGACCGGCACCAACTGACGGGCAAGGTTCGGGCGTTTCGCGATTACTTGTTAGAGGCCGTTCCGCCGGATTGGCGAGCGCCATAAGCCTACCTGACGACAAAAAAAATAACCGTTCAAAGTTAGCGGTGCTCCCTTTAAGGGCGGGTTAATAAGCGACAGAAAATTACTCGCCGCAAAGTCGCTTGCGCTATAGTAAATCTCGCTAGCAAACAAAAGTTGCTGTATGCCTTGGGGGATGGATGAATGCCGTTAATGCGCTGGATAATAGTCGTATGGTTTGCCGTGATTGCGGCGATGGTTGCCGCACAAGACGAGCCGCTGCACGAACCGGTAGAGGCTGTGGCCCCAGGCGCTGTTGATTTATGGGGTATGCATATCACCACGATCCGGGCGCAGTACCGGCAGTACACTCCCAAGCAGCGGGCTAGCACAACCCTCGAGCGCATTCGCGCAATTCCGGTTGCCAGATCGTATGATGTGTCCGTCAACCTGGTTCAGGAGCAAGATTACAAAGGCGCCTGGGTTATGGTGAATGATCAGCGGGTGATTGGCCTGCTGGATGATGACGCACCCGAAAAGCTAACCATTGGCGAGTATGCCGAACAAGTCAAAGCTCGGTTAGAGGTGTGGCTGGAGCGGCGCGATGCGCAAAAACGACCCGAGCTGTTGCTCAAAGGCGCGATTTATACCGCTATTGCCTCACTGTGTTTTGGCGGCATTATTTATCTTTTATTGCGCGGCCGCGAGCGGTTATTAGCCTGGCTGGAAAAGCGCAATAACCCGGCGGCGGTGGCGAGCCGGCTAAACGTTGGCGGTATTTATCTGGTGCCTTATTTGGTGTCGATGCTGTCAAGCTTGGCGCGATTGTTATTAATGGCGTTGATCGCGTTGTTCAGTTATTTGTGGCTGGCGTATGTGATGCGCCAGTTTCCGTACACGGTGGGTTTTGGCCAAAGGCTGACCGATTATATCGTCGATATTGTCACAGAAATTGGCTTGGGAATTATTGGCTCGATTCCCGATATTATTATGGTGCTGGTCATTTTTTGGCTGGCCAGTATTGTTAACGACATGGTTAAAAATGTGTTCTCGCGCATTGAGCGAGGCCGCTTGCGCTCGAGCCTGTTTGACCCGGAAACCGCCAAGGCGACCCGTCGCGTTATTGTGGTTTTGGTGTGGCTGTTTTCAATTGTGATTGCCTACCCCTATATCCCGGGCTCGGATACTGAAGCGTTTAAAGGCGTCAGTGTATTTTTAGGTTTAATTGTGTCGCTCGGCTCGGCCGGTATCGTCAGTCAGGTACTGGGTGGTTTAATTGTGGTTTACTCCCGTGCGTTTCAGCCGGGCGAGTATGTAAAAGTCTCGGATTATGAAGGCACCGTGACCACGGTTGGCGTGTTGTCGACCAAAATTAAAACCATCAAAATGAAGAGATAACCATTCCCAATGCGGTGCTGTTAAATGCCTCGAGTACTAACTACAGCCGCCTGGCTAAACCCGACGGTGTTATTATTTCTACCTCGGTGACTATTGGTTACGACACCCCCTGGCCTCAGGTGCACCCCATTTACTGCTAGACGCTGCCCAGCGTACCGATGGGGTGCGCGACAAACCCGAGCCCAATGTGCGGCAAACCGCATTAAGCGATTGGTATGTCGAGTATCGGTTACTGGTGCATATTGATAAACCCGAGATAAAAGTGGCCGTTTTGTCTGAGTTGCACCAGCATATACAGGACGTATTTGCCGAGGCCGATTTGCAGATTATGTCGCCGCACTTTATCGATCAGCCCGAGCAGGCACTAGTGCCCGCGCCTTGGGCGGCACCCGAGAAACCCAAGGCAACAGAGGGGCCGAAATAGCCACTGCTTATCGCTAACGGGTGGTTGATAATTGTGCGGTAATCGCAAATTTTACTAAGAGATGCTGATTTTTTTCTGGCTTCTGCTAGGCTTAGGGCAGCGTGCGGGTAACATTATCCCGACATGTTGCGGAAACTGTGTGCGGCCTTCCCGTAGGGCAATACCCGTAACCGCCGATTGCACTTGCCGATAGCACTGTAAGTGGCCTGCGGGCTACTTGGTGTATCGCTGATTTCGTCGCCTGGCGACGCAGAGGAGTCATCTATGCCTAATAAATTTAATAAAACGCTACTCGCCACAACCCTAGCTATAGCCCCATTTTTAGCCCACGGTGCATCTTTTCAGTTGCTGGAACAAAGCCCGGCGCACCTGGGTAAAGCATTTGCCGGCACCGGCTCTGATATTACCGATGCCAGCACCGTTTACTTTAACCCTGCCGGTATGACCAAGCTCGATCGCGTATCCTTTACCGCGGGTGCCAATCTGGTTGCCACTAACGCCAAGTTTAACGACGAGGGTTCGAGCTATACCGGTGGCGGTGATACCACCGACGAGTTGGGCTTTATCCCTAACGGCTACGCTGTGCTCCCCTTGGGGGATAGATTGGCCGTGGGTTTTGGCGTTAATGCTCCCTTTGGGCTCTCCAGTAGCTTTAGTGATGACTGGGCCGGGCGCTATTCGGCAACCTACAGTGAGTTGCAGCTGGTTAACGTCAATGCCACCGCCTCCTGGGAAATAAGCGATTTTATCGCGGTGGGCGCCGGTATTAACTATCAAATGATTGAGGCCGATTTACAGAGTCAGGTGGACTCAACCTTGGGTATAGCACCCGATCCGTCAACCGATAGCAGCGCTAAAATATCGGGTGATGACGATGACTTTGTGCTGGATTTAAGTGTGTTAATTACGCCGTCAGAGCGCACCAGTATCGGTGTTGTATGGCGTGAAGGTGGCGAGTTTAAGCTCGATGGCGACGCCGAGTTTACTAACAACGCCGCCTGTATGCCCGGCGCTGGCTACCCCACTGGTGCACCACCGGCGCCCACCACGGGGACTTTGTGTGCCGGGGGGTTACAGGCCTTATCCGGCGACATCGAGGCACCGGTTAATATGCCCGATACCCTTACCGTTAGTTTTACGCAGTATGTCTCGGATGGCTGGGCGTTTCACGCCGATATCGCTCAAACAAGCTGGAGCAGTATTCAAAATGTTGAAGTCACTAACAGCGGCAACGGCCAACAAGTAGACGAACTGGACCTGCAATACGACGACACTATGCGCTATGCGTTGGGTACGAGTATCGACACAGGCGCCTGGACCTGGCGCGCCGGTATCGCCTTAGATGAAACACCGCAAAGCAACCCAGAGCATGTTAGCCCGCGCATTCCCGATGCCGATCGCACCTGGTTAAGTGTCGGGGCAAACTGGGAGCTATCGAGCCATTTGTCGCTGGATTTTGGCTACGCCCACTTGTTTGTCGACGACGCCTCGCTGCGTGAAGAGTCGCAAACCGCCGCTGGCCCGGCAGTACTGGCCGGCTCGTTTGACAGCAGCGTGGATATTTTTGGGGCACAGTTAAACTGGCGTTTTTGATTTTTACGGAGAACGGGGAACGGATAACGGAGAACGGGGGCGGATAATTATTTCGTACCCCGTACCCCGTACCCCGTACCCCGTCACAACTTCTTTTCCCAAAACTCAGCCCGGCCCGCTTGCGGGTCGAGCTGGTAGCCGCTAAAGCCAAATTTTTGGTAGGCCGAGGCGGCAATTTTGTTTCCGCTCAATACCTCTAGCGTTAATTTGCAGCAGCCTTGTTCGCGGGCGATACCCTCGATATTTTGCAATAACTGTTGGCTGATACCTTGCCCGCGAAACTCCGGTAATACTGCCACGTCATGAATATTGATTAATGGTTTTCCCGCAAAGGTCGAGAACCCGGTAAAGGCATTTAACAGCCCCGCAGGCTTTTGCGAGACAAACGCCAATAAAGAGATGCCTTGGTGCTTTATGAGCCCGGCAATAATGTGGCAGCGAGCAAAATCACTTAACGGCTGGCCGCCGCCCATTGGGTCGCGTGCGTAGGCATCCAATAAATCTATAAGAGTCGCCGTGTGTTGCCGGTTGTTGTAGTCGACAGGTGTAATCTGTATCAACGCGTAAACTCCGTGGGTTTTTCTATTTCAATAATGGCGTCGGTGATAGAGTCCATTTTATCGCTCAACAGTGCCGCTGCATCGTACAAGCCGCGGTTGTAAAAATACGGGCCAATTTCTTTGACAAAAAAATCCAACAGAAACTGCGCATCAAAGCTGCCAATGCTTTGGTCTAGCTCATCGCGAAAGTATCCCTGAATTTTGTTCACGATAACGTCTTTCTCCTGATCGGAAAATTTCATTATTGTTCTCCTAAAGGCGTAATTACGGGTATGTCGGGAAGTGAGTTAACCTTGGCTTTGTCGGTATTTTTAGTGAGTCCGCGAGTCAGCGCCGCACTTTTTTGTTGTACGGTTTTACTCTGCCAATCAATATATTTTCTATCGGCTAGGTAGCGGGCCAGGCTGTCGGCTGCCATGATTTTTATATCCTTTCACTTGCTATCGCGGATCCCGCACAATTATCCGTCATCCGTCATCCGTCATCCGTCATCCGTCATCTTGCTGCCGCGCAAAATACTCTTTGGCTGCCTGCATGATACGCGGCGCGAGGATCAGGGCGGAGATCATTGTGGGTATCGCCATGGCCGCATACATCGCAATTAAAAAATTAAAAATAACCCCTACCGAGCCAACACTACCCGCGATAATCAACAGGCAGTAGGCCCAGACATAATGATGTTGGTGTTGTGCGCCGATTAAAAAGCCCAAGCATTTGCTGCCGTAGTACCAAAAAGTCATGATGGTACTAAGGCTCAAAAAAATTACCATAATCGTTAACAGCAGTGGGCCCCAGTTACCGTAGGTACTGCTAAAAGCGTTGGCGGTGAGTGTTACGCCATCGGCCTCGGTGCTTTGCCAGACGCCGGTTATAAGAATCACCAGGGCGGTACAGGTGCAGACGATTAAGGTGTCGATCACCGGGCCGGTCATCGCCACTAGCCCTTCGCGCACGGGCTCGTTGGTGCGCGCGGCGCCGTGCGCCATGGACTCTGTGCCAATACCCGCCTCGTTAGAAAAAGCGCCGCGGCTAACCCCTACTTGAATCACCGTGCCTAACGCGCCGCCAGCTACTGCCTGACCGGTAAACGCGTCTTGAAAGATTAAGGCGAAGGCGGCGGGTATTTCACTCAGGTTTGTTATCAGGATGCCCAGCGTCATTAGCATATAACCGACCACCATGGCCGGCACTAAACGCGAGGTTACTTTGCCCACGCGCGGCAGGTTGCCACTGATAACCGCCAGCACCAGTAGCGCGGCAACAATGCCGACTGCTAAGTCAAAGCCGAGGTGTGATTGCTCGCTGGCCAGTTGCAGTGGGTAGGCGACAGAGGTACGCAACATGGCCACCAGCTGATTAATTTGAAACACCGGCTGGGTGCCGCACAGGCCAGCAAAGGCAAAAAATATCGCCAGAGGGATCCAGCGTTTACCCAGACCTTCGCGGATGACATACATTGGGCCGCCCTGTAGCGCTCCCTGGCTGTCATACCCCCGGTACATAACGGCAGCGGTACCGGTAAAAAATTTGGTGGCAATACCCACGATGGCCGTGAGCCACATCCAAAATACGGCGCCCGGCCCGCCGGCGGTAATGGCGAGTGCCACACCGGCAATGTTGCCGAGCCCGAGTGTGCCCGACAGGGCAGTGGTGAGGGCCTGAAAATGACTCAGTGTGCCTTTATCGGTGCTGTTGTCGTAGCGGCCGGTGAGAATCGTAAAACCGTGGCCGAAGTGACGGTAGGGAAGGGCGCGACTGTAGAGCAGAAAAAATAAACCGCCACCCACCAGCAGTAAAATTAGGGGCGTACCCCACATAAAGCTGGCGAATTGCTCCATCCAGTTAGCCACGACATCCTCCCGTTAATAAATATACGGGATATACCCTAGCATGCTAACGGGGAACGGGGAACGGGGAGCGGGGAACGCCGGGCCATCTGAATAGCCCGGCGTAATGCAGGTTTAGTTGTTGGCTTCTTCGGCGCCGGCCATACCTAACTCTTTGAGTTTACGGGTCAGGGTGTTGCGGCCCCAGCCCAGCAGGTTGGCGGCGTCGCGCTTGCGACCTGCGGTGTATTTTAGAGCCGTTTCGATCAGCGCTTTTTCAAACGTGGGTACGGCCTCGCTAAGAAGTTGGTGATGGCCGCGGGCCAACGCTTGATCGGCCCAGTGGCGCAGGGCTTTCTCCCAGTCATCAGCCGGCGCGTTGCCCTCTTTGTTGTCCATCAGCTCGGGGGGTAAATCCTCGGTGTGAACTTCACGGCCCGATGCCATGACCGTAATCCAGCGGCAGGTGTTTTCCAGTTGGCGAACGTTACCCGGCCAGGGCAAGCTGCACAAAAACTCTTCGGTTTCGGAGAGCAGAATTTTGGTGTCGACATTCAGCTCGCTAGCGGCTTTTTGCAAAAAGAACTGCGCCAGCTTAGGGATGTCTTCGCGGCGCTGGGCGAGTTTTGGAATATGGATGCGAATCACGTTTAGGCGGTGAAATAAATCTTCGCGGAACGAGTTTTCGGTCACCAGGTTTTCCAGATCCTGGTGGGTGGCGGCAATGATACGCACATCCACTTTCACCGGGGTGTGACCACCGACGCGGTAAAACTCGCCGTCGGCCAATACCCGCAGCAGGCGCGTTTGTGTTTCGGCGGGCATATCACCAATTTCATCCAAAAACAGGGTGCCGCCGTTGGCTTGCTCAAAGCGGCCCTGGCGCTGGGTAGCGGCCCCGGTAAAGGCGCCTTTCTCGTGGCCAAACAGTTCGGATTCCATTAAGTCTTTAGGGATGGCGGCCATATTTAACGCGATAAACGGCTCGTTGCGGCGCGGGCTGTGGCGGTGCAGCGCGCGCGCCACCAGCTCTTTACCGGTGCCCGACTCGCCGTTAATAAGCACAGTGATGTTGGATTGTGACAGGCGTCCGATGGCGCGAAACACCTCTTGCATGGCGGGCGCTTCACCGATGATTTCCGTATCAATTTCGACGGCGTCCGGGTGGCTGCGCTCGGACTTTTGCTCCTCGGCGTGGGCCAGTGCACGCTGTACGACGGCAACGGCCTCGTCGACGTCAAACGGTTTGGGTAAGTATTCAAACGCACCGCCTTGGTACGCCGCCACGGCGCTGTCTAGATCTGAGTGGGCGGTCATAATAATCACCGGCACCGTCGGGTGGTTGGCGTGCAGGGTGGACAGTAACCCCAAACCGTCGACGCCAGGCATGCGAATATCGCTGACGATGGCATCGGGTACTTCGCGGCTCAGTTGGCCAAGGGCTGCATCGCCCGAGTCGAAGGTGCGGGTTTCGATGTTCGAGCCCTGCAGGGCTTTTTCTAGCACCCAGCGGATAGAACGGTCGTCGTCAATGATCCAAACTCGATTAGACTTCTGCATGGCGGTTTCTCATTGGTGTTGAGTTTGTGTTGGAGGCGGCCATTGGCAAGAACAGCGAGAAGCGGGTTTCGCCCGGCTCACTGTGGCACTCGATCAGCCCCTGATGTTGATGAATTAGGTGTTGTGAGATAGTCAGCCCAAGCCCGGTGCCTTCGGCGCGGCCCGATATCATCGGGTAAAAAATCTGCTTTGCCATTTCTTCGGGGATGCCGGGGCCGTTATCAATCACTTCAATATGTGTCACCAGCGGGTGGTGTTGGCGGCCAATGGTAAATTGGCGACGCACCCGGGTGCGCAATGTCAGCGATGGCGCCAGCGTCTGGTTTTCGAGCATCGCCTGCATGGCATTGCGGGCGATGTTGAGCAATGCCTGAATCAGCATCTCTTTGTCGCCGTGCATATCGGGAATGCTTGGGTCATAGTCGCGCACGATGCGAATGGCATCGTCGCTCTCGGCGCGAACCATCGTGGCTACCCGCTCAAGTACTTCGTGAATGTTTAAATCACTTTGCTGTGGCAGCTGGTTGGGGCCGAGCATGCGATCGACCAGGTTGCGCAGTCGGTCGGCCTCGTCGATGATGATGCTGGTGTACTCGGTAAAGGCGTCGCCGGGCAGCTCCCGGGCTAACAGCTGCGCCGCGCCGCGAATACCGCCCAGTGGGTTTTTAATCTCGTGGGCCATGCCGCGAATCAAGCCACGGGTGGTTTCCTGGCTCGAGGCCATCATCTCTTCGCGTGAAATTCTCAGCAGCCGGTCGATGGGTAAAATCTCGATCACCAGGCCGTCGTTGTTGGTAAAAGGCGTTACGGTGTAGTCCACCGTAATTTGCTCGCCGTTTAGCAGCTGCCACTCGGCGTGGCGCTTGGTGTAATGATCGGCATTGCGCGCCGCCTGCAGCAGCTCGCCGGCGGTATCGGCTGACTCGTGAAAAAAATGCGTAATCGCCTCGCCCTGACAGCGCTCACAGCTAATCGACAGCAGTACTTCGGCCGCTGGGTTCATGTGGCACAGCTGCAGGTGGCTATCGAGCAAAATGATGGCCGTGCTCAGGCTGTCCAGCAGTGGTTTGTGTATATCCTGGGGCGTCACGTCGGCTTACTACTCCAAAGACCGCGTTGCGGTGGTTGATAGAGGTGCACTATGCAAATAGCGAACCAAAGCGAAAAAGCCCGAAAAACGGGCGTTTTCGTCATGATTGTTAAAGAGTCTTCGTTATTTTTGCACAAAAATGGTGCTTTTGCGTTAAAGCAGGGCGCAGAATGCGCCCTTATTTGGGGTGTGATGCAATTTAGGGCTGCTTGAGAGCGGTTAGTTCAGAACCGAGGCGCGGTGCACATAAACCGTTACGGTCGCGCTTTTGGAGAGCACTTTACCCTTGGCCGATTCCACCTGGGCGTAGATTTTGTGTTCGCCGCGATAGATCTCGCGAATCGAGTAGTTGTTAACGGTGCCTTTACCCAGCAGCTCGCCGTCCATGTAGTAGGCGATTTGGGCGTTATCTTGCAGCGGGGCCTGCAAGCTGACGGCGATAATTAAATCCCGTTGGCCGGGGGTGACTGTGTGCTCGTCGGCCGGGCTGACGATACGAATTGCGTAGTTCGGCCGGTCGCGCTCGGACTGGCTGGAGGCTTCCGGCTCGGTAATTTCAATGGCTTTGCCGGCGGGCATAACATTGGTGGGGCGCACCTCGATTTTCTCCGACTTACCGCTTTTTTGCGCGGTGCCCGGGTCGTCGGTATAGGTGACGTTGCCGTACTTGTCGACGGACTTATACACCTCGGCCTGTGCGCTTGCCGCAAATAGCAGCAGAGCGGCAATAAAAAGCTTTTGTCCTGTGTGCGGTTTCATGGTGCTGTCCTGCGATTGACCGTCCAAGGCTATAAGATAGCGTGTCGGCCGGCAAAGAAAAAGGCCCGATCATTGCTGATCGGGCCTTTTTGTGAGCATTGACACGCGAGCGTGTCGGGCTCGGGTGACTTACAGGCTGTAGTACATTTCAAATTCTACTGGGTGCGGAGTCATTTGCAGGCGCTGGATGTCGGCTTTTTTCAACTCGATGTAAGAGTCGATAAAGTCTTTGGTGAAAACACCGCCAGCTTGCAGGTACTCGTTGTCGTCTTCCAGGGCGTTCAGAGCTTGCTCCAGGCTAGAGCACACGGTTGGGATCTGTGCTTCTTCTTCTGGTGGCAGGTCGTACAAGTCCTTAGAGGCTGCTTCACCTGGGTGGATCTTGTTTTGAACACCGTCAAGGCCGGCCATCAGCAGTGCCGCAAAGCACAGGTAAGGGTTGGCGGTTGGGTCAGGGAAGCGAGTCTCAACGCGCTTGGCTTTAGGGCTGGTAACAAACGGAATGCGGATAGACGCAGAGCGGTTACGCGCCGAGTAAGCCAGCATAACAGGGGCTTCAAAGCCAGGTACCAAACGCTTGTACGAGTTGGTAGAGGCGTTACAGAAAGCGTTCAGTGAGCGCGCGTGCTTAATGATACCACCGATGTAGTACAGGGCAGTTTCAGACAGGCCAGCGTAGTCGTCACCGGCAAACTGGTTAACGCCGTCTTTAGAGTAAGATTGGTGTACGTGCATGCCAGAGCCGTTATCGCCAATCAGCGGCTTAGGCATAAAGGTAGCGGTTTTGCCGTAGGCGTGCGCTACGTTGTGTACACAGTACTTCAGAATCTGAACTTCGTCGGCTTTTTTCACCAGAGTGTTGGCGCCAACACCGATTTCACACTGACCGGCAGTGGCCACTTCGTGGTGGTGAACTTCAATTTCCAGGCCCATGGCTTCCATGGCGTTACACATAGCGCCACGCAGATCGTTCAGTGAGTCGACCGGAGGCACGGGGAAGTAGCCGCCTTTAACGGTTGGGCGGTGGCCGGCGTTGCCGTCTTCAAAGTCGTCGCCAGAAGACCAGGCGCCTTCTTCAGATTTGATTTTGTAGAACGCGCCGCCCATTTCTGAGGCCCAGTGTACGCTGTCAAAAACAAAGAACTCAGGCTCGGGACCGAACAGAGCGGTGTCGCCCAGGCCGGTAGATTTTAAGTACTCTTCAGCGCGCAGGCCGATAGAGCGTGGGTCGCGATCGTAGCCTTGCATGGTGGTAGGCTCAACGATGTTACAGCGAATGATAATAGTCGCGTCTTCAGAGAATGGATCGACGATCGAGGTTGCGTCGTCGGGCATCAAAATCATGTCTGATTCGTTAATGCCTTTCCAGCCGTTGATGGATGAACCATCAAACATTTTGCCTTCTTCAAAGAAGTCGTCGTCGATGGTAGATGCGGGAATGGTTACGTGTTGTTCTTTACCGCGAGTATCGGTAAAGCGCATATCTACCCAGCGAGCTTCGTGTTCTTTGATCAGATCCAGTGTTCTAGACATCGAGTGCCTCCAGTTTGTAATAGCCAGCAGGGCTACGGTCGTTAATAATCAAACTTATTGAAAATACGTGGTAGCGTATTTTCGGTGCTCGTTCGCCATTGCTGCAAGCGGCAATGGTTAACAAACACAATTTTGTCTCTGGCTAAGGGCAAGAAGTATGCCACTGCTCAGGTTGCCAGTGTAGCACGGCAAATGCGCGCTTGAAGCACAGAAAATGAGTTGCACTTACTTTTGTTGGCACGATTTTGGTGCGCACGCCATCAAGGCGTGCACCATATTTGTGCGGAAGGGTTTTGGTGAGTTTTGTCTCGCTCCACTCCATGCATTATAATGTTGCGCCTTTACCCCGCGCTTACAGTAGGCTTTCATGCATTTCATCGTCAAGGTTTTCCCAGAAATAATTATCAAGAGCCCGCCGGTTCGCAAACGCTTTATTCGCCAGTTGCGAGATAACCTGCGCTCACTGCTGGCGGGCATTGATCGCGATATTAAGGTACAGCGCGACTGGGAAAAAATCGAAATTACCGCGGATGATTCCGGCCTCGACGAGGCGATCCGGGCGCAGCGTGAAGCGCAAGTGGCCGAGGTGTTGGGGCGCACTCCTGGCATTGGTAATTACCTGCATGTGGTGGAGTATCCGCTGGGCGATTTGCACGATATCTATGAAAAAACCCTGGCCAACTGGGGTGACTCGCTGGCCGGGCGCACCTTTTGCGTGCGGGTAAAGCGCAGTGGTAATCACGATTTTACCTCGACCGAGATCGAGCGCTATGTGGGCGGCGGCTTGGCGCAAAACACCGAGAACGCCGGTGTCGCGCTGAAAAAGCCCGATGTAACGGTGCGGCTGGAGGTAAAACAGGAGCGGCTGTTTGTGGTCGCCCGTCAGTGTCAGGGGCTCGGCGGCTATCCGCTGGGGTCGCAGGAGTCGGTATTGACCTTGATATCCGGTGGTTTTGATTCGACCGTGTCTACTTACCTCACCATGAAGCGCGGTATTCGCACTCACTTTTGCTTTTTTAATTTGGGTGGGCGCCAGCATGAGCTTGGCGTGAAAGAGGTGGCCTATTACCTGTGGCATAAATACGGCGCCTCGCACCCGGTTAAGTTTGTCACCGTGCCTTTTGAGGGGGTGGTGTCCGAGATTTTACAGCACGTGGATAACTCTTATATGGGGGTGGTGCTTAAGCGTATGATGCTGCGCGCCGCCAGCGCGGTGGCCGAGTCGGCTAAATTGCCAGCGCTGGTGACCGGTGAGAGCGTGGCGCAGGTGTCGAGCCAGACACTGCCCAACTTAAGTGTGATCGACCGGGTTACCGATACGCTGGTGCTGCGGCCGCTGATTACCATGGATAAGGGCGAGATTATCGATATCTCGCGCACCATTGGTACCGAGACGTTTGCTGCCAGCATGCCCGAGTACTGTGGGGTGATCTCTGTTAAGCCCACCACCCGGGCGCGGCTGGATAAAGTCGAGCAGGTGGAGTCGAAGTTTGATTTTACTGTGCTGGAGCGCGCCATTGCCGATCAGGTAACGGTGGATGTGCGCGAGCTGGCCGAGACCATCGACGATGGCGCGACTGCCGAGGTGGTTGAGGTATTGCCCGCAGACGCCGCCGTGGTGGATATTCGCCACCCCGACGAGCAGGAGCTGAAGCCACTGGTGGTTGAGGGGGCCGAGGTACTAAAAATTCCGTTTTACACGCTAAACAACGCCTTGGCGCAGCTAGAGGCGGGGCGGCAATACTATCTGTACTGCGATAAAGGCATTATGAGCCAGTTGCACGCATCGCACTTAGTGGATGACGGCCACACCAATATTGGTGTGTTTCGTCCGCAAGGCAAAGTCTAGCCATGCCGACTAAGACGCCGCTGCGCCAGCTTATTGCGCTGCTGGCGCTAGCGTTGGGGATTGTAGCTCTATCGGTGGTGTCGACACTGTATGTGCTGGACGTGCCGGTGGGCGACTTTGCCGGGAAGGTGGGGCGCTCACTGGGGCTGCGCTACCATCACGCCACCATGACGGACGCTCAGCTAAACTGCGAAAAAAAGCTCAATACCAGCTTTAAAGATCGCATCAGTGTGATGCATATGGACAGCTACAGCAGCCGTCTGTCGGCTGACGGTGAACTGTATAAGATTTTTTTAGAGGCGGACGTCTACCCCGATAGCTCTCGCGTGGGTAAGCCGCGCGAGATTTTTGTCAGCTGTTTTGTGTTTGCCAGCAGCGGCAAAATCGAGCGTTTTCAGTACGCTGGCGACGGCGAGCCGGTGCGCGGTGTCGAGGGTGAAGGCACCAATGCCTTCGGTTTATAGCACTAATTCACCATTGTTTGTCTGATTTCTGATCTTTTTGATTCCTGCCGGCGCACTTGATAGGTATAATGCGCGCCTTTTCAGCGCTATCGCCCTTGCTAAGGGGACGCTGCCATTTCTATCGCACCCGAGAGCATTACAGTGACTAGCCAATCTAAAATCGCAAATTTGCGAAATATCGCCATTATCGCCCACGTTGACCACGGCAAAACGACCCTGGTAGACAAGCTGCTGTCGCAGTCCGGCACTCTCGATCGCCGCGACGAAGGCGCCGAGCGCATCATGGACTCTAACGATCAGGAGCGTGAGCGCGGCATTACCATTCTGGCTAAAAACACCGCGATCCAGTGGAACGAATACCGCATTAATATCGTCGATACCCCCGGGCACGCCGACTTTGGCGGTGAAGTAGAGCGGGTACTGTCGATGGTCGACTCAGTGTTGCTGTTGGTTGACGCGGTAGACGGCCCCATGCCGCAGACGCGCTTTGTGACCAGTAAGGCGTTTGAAAAAGGCCTGAACCCGATTGTGGTGGTTAACAAGGTCGATCGCCCTGGCGCGCGCCCAGATTGGGCCGTGGATCAAGTGTTTGATCTGTTTGATCGCCTGGGTGCCACCGACGAGCAGCTCGATTTTCCGATCATTTACGCCTCGGCCCTAAACGGCGTTGCCGGCTCCGAGCCAGACGCGCTGGCCGACGATATGACGCCGCTGTTTGAAATGATCACCAAACACGTAAAAGCCCCCGATGTTGATATCGACGGCGACTTCCAAATGCAAATCTCGGCGCTTGATTACAACAGCTATACCGGCGTTATTGGTATTGGCCGCATCTCGCGCGGTAGCTTGTCGCCCAACCAGCAAGTGGTTGTGGCCAAGCGCGAGGGCGGCACTAAAAAAGCCAAGGTACTGCAAGTGATGGGTTACCACGGGCTGGAGCGGGTTGAGACAGATCGCGCAACCGCGGGCGATATTGTTTGTATTACCGGTATCGATGGGCTGGGTATCTCCGATACGCTGTGCAGCCCCGACAATATCGATCCTTTGGTGCCGTTAACCGTAGACGAGCCCACCGTTAGCATGACCTTCCAGGTAAACGACTCGCCGTTTGCCGGTAAAGAAGGCAAGTTTGTGACCAGCCGTAATATTCGCGAGCGCCTTGATCAAGAGCTGATCCACAACGTCGCACTGCGTGTGGTGCAGGGCGATAGCCCCGATAAATTTGTGGTATCGGGCCGTGGTGAGCTGCACTTGTCGGTGTTGATTGAAAACATGCGCCGCGAAGGCTTTGAGCTGGGTGTGTCTCGCCCTGAAGTGATTCAGCGTGAAGTGGATGGCGAAATCCACGAGCCCTATGAAAACGTTGTTATCGATGTAGAAGACCAGCATCAAGGGTCGGTCATGGAAGAGCTGGGCTTGCGCCGCGCGGAAATGACCAACATGGAGCCAGACGGCAAAGGTCGCGTTAAGCTTGAGTTTATTATTCCTTCACGCGGGTTGATTGGCTTTCGCGGTCAGTTCCTGACGCTTACCTCCGGCTCGGGCATTATGACCAGTATTTTCGATCACTACGGCCCGGTGAAAGGCGGTGAGATCATCAGCCGTCACAACGGCGTGCTGGTCTCTATGGTTAAAGGTAAAACGCTGGCTTACGCGCTGTTTACTCTGCAAGATCGCGGACGCCTGTTCTTGGGTCACGGCGCCGAGGTGTACGAAGGCCAGATTATTGGTATTCACTCACGCGATAACGACTTGAGCGTTAACCCGACTAAGGCGAAACAGCTTAACAACATTCGCGCCGCCGGTACCGATGAGGCACTGACCCTGTCGCCGCCAATTCGCCACACCCTGGAGCAAGCGCTGGAGTTTATCGAAGACGATGAGCTGGTCGAAGTGACTCCCGAGTCAATCCGGGTGCGTAAAAAGCTGCTGACCGAGAACGAGCGTAAGCGCGCTAAAAAGTAAGTACGACTTTACGCGCTGGTGATGCGCCATGCGTCACTCCAAAAGCCCTGCCAAGTGCAGGGCTTTTTTGTGGGCGGGTTTTATTGCGCGTCGCGTTGGGGCTAAGCGGTAGCCGCTTGCGTGGTTCGGGCGCAATTGGGCAGAGTTGGTTAATTTAATGTCCCACTTTTCTGGCCGTGTGTTAGTGGGCCGCAAATGCAGTCTGAGTTTGGTCTGATGGCAAAAAAACATGAGGCTTACTATGTATAAAAATATCTTGATAGGGGTAACACTACTGGTTGCCACTGCGGGCGCATCCACGATGACTCTCGCCTCGGCCGAGCCGGGCACCGTGGCACACGTTGAAATCGTCAAGCGCGATGGCGCCTACCAATTGTTGGTTAATGACGCTCCATTTGCGGTTAAGGGCGTGGGGTTGGGCGGCAATGCTCAGGGCAGCTTACGTATGCTTACCTCGGCTGGCGGCAACAGCATACGCACCTGGAGCGCACGCAACGCCGACGCGGTGCTGCAAGATGCAGCCGATAACGGCGTGATGGTTGCGCTGGGGTTTAATACCGATAAAGAGCTGCACGGCTTTGATTACAACGATGAGGCTGCCGTACAGGCACAGTTTGAGCGCTTAAAGCAAACCGTACAACGCTATAAAAATCATCCCAACCTGCTGGCCTGGGTGGTGGCAAACGAGCCGAACCTGCTGTTTAACGACGATGGCAGCTTAAAAGACGTCAACCCCAAGGTGTATCAAGCCATTGGCGAGATGATTGACTACATTCACCGCGAGGACCCCAACCACCCGGTGACCTACGCGTTTGCCGGCGCGCCCGAGCGGCACATTAAAACCGCCATGCAGTACACGCCCAACGTAGATTTTATCTCGTTACAGTTGTACGGCGATGTGGGCGACCTGCCCGAGATTATTGCCAAGCTCGATATCGACAAGCCTTTTATGGTGACTGAGTACGGCGCTATCGGCCACTGGGAGCGCCCGGCGACTGAGTGGGGCCGTGAGATCGAAGAGCCCAGCGGCGTTAAAGCGGCGAGCTTTGCCGAGCGCTTACACAGCGCCTTTGACGGCAACCCCAGCGGTAAAGTGATTGGCTCGTTCGCGTTTTTATGGGGCCAAAAGCAAGAGCGCACACCCACCTGGTACGGCATGATCAACGCCGACGGCAAGCCCAATGCACGGGTTGATGAATTAACCCGCTACTGGACTGGCGAGTACCCCGCAAACCGTGCACCGCGCGCGCAGCAAATTACCTTAAATGGTAAGCAGGCCACCGAGAGCGTTTACGTCGAACCTGGCCAGACAGTGGTAGTGAAAGTCAAGGTCGAGGATGAAGACGAGCTGCGTTACCAGTGGGAGCTGCTAAAAGAAGTGAGTGTGCGTAGTCAGGGCGGCGCCTACGAGAAGAAACCGGATGCGCTACCGATTGCCGTACTCAAAGAGCGCGAGGGTGAATTGCACTTTAAAGCGCCAGCCGCCGCCGGCGAGTACCGTATTTACTCGTACAGCTACGATGGCAAAGGCAAGGTCGGTAACGCCAACTTCCCCTTTTATGTAAAGCCGCAGCCGTAGGCGTGCGGCTTGGTTTGGTCGGCGCGCTATTCGTTACGGGTAAAGCAAACGTGTAGTGCGCCTATCAACATTAGTAATGAACCTAACGCAAACATCCAAACGCCGGCTGTGGCGTAAGGGGAGAATCGGGGCAAGAATAAAAGGCTGCCCAGTAAAAATGCCACACTGGATACAACATTAATCCAGCAAATGGCTTTGCTAAATACGGTCATAGTCGCGCTCCCTGGTGGTTTTTTAATCGGCGATCGCAGGTTGAAACTGCAGGCTAACCGAGATTCGGTTCCAGCTATTAATTTCCAAAATAACGCCGGTTAACTCAATCAAGTCGGCCTCGCCAAAATGTGCCACGGCATTTTGGTAAACCTCGTCGTCGACCGCTTGCTGGCTTATCAAAGTGGTGGCCTCGGCCCAGGCCAGTGCGGCGCGCTCTCTGGGGGTAAAGCAGGCGACTTCGCGCCAGGCCGGCAACACATCCAGCCGCTCTTGTCGCTCGCCGTCTTTACGGGCCTCGGCTGAGTGCATGTGCTGACAAAACCCACAGTGATTGATCTGCGACACGCGAAGCTTTATCAGATGAATGACGGCGGGCTCAATGTGGGCGCTATCAGCCACTTTGCCCAGCGCTACTAAGTGCTTTGCTAATCGAGGGCAGTATTGGTAAACGGCTGGTTGGGAAATACGGGTGTGCATGGCATAACCTCCTGTGAAACTTTGAGAGGCAAGCCTACCTAAGGGTAAAATTTAAACCTTGTAAATTTGCGACAATTTGCGTTTTCGGTACTCGGCGGGAGTCTCGAAGGTGCTTTTTTGAAACACGTGAGAAAAGTGTGGCTGATCGTAGTAGCCGCACTCAAGCGCAACGTCTGCCAGTGGCAGGGTGCTGGTGGCCAACAATTGTCGCGCCCGATGGGTGCGACAGTAACCGACGTACTGGCCCGGTGAAACGCCCAACTGACGTTGAAAGGTTCGCTCTAGCGTGCGCCGGCTTACCCCTAACTGTGTCCCGAGCTCGCTGGGTGCTAGCGGGCGCGCTCTAATAGCGTTAACGAGTTTCCATGTGTCGCCATGCTTAGCCGCGCTAGCGCTCAGCCGCTGTAACAGCCACTGCTCCAAAACGTTTATTTTACCGCTCAGCCCTAGAGTATAGAGCCGCGATGCGGCGGCGATTAAGTCGCTGTGCCAGGTGGGCGTAAAATCACGACCCAACACCAACAGCTGGCCAGAGAGCTCTTGTGGCTCGAGCCCGAGTAAAAAATAGGCACCAGTGGGGTTGAAACGAATACTCACGCAGGCGTGGCTCGCTTTGATCAAACGCATGGAGGTACTGGTGTTTTGCTCAAAGGTGACGAGTGGGGCGGGGCTTGATAGGTCCACTGTTAAGCTGGCGCCGCCATCGGGGTAAAATTTTTCAATATTCTGATGGTCGCTTGCCTGCTCTGTGCCGATCGACCACAGGCACTGAACCCAGGGCGCGAGCCGCGGGTGAGGGGCAAACCTCTGAAAATTCAAAGGCGAAAAGCTGCGGGTAGGAATAACGTCAGCCATATTATTAGCGCTCAAAATGAACTCTGCCTGCGGTATTGTATGCTGTTGCTGGCAGGGAATTCCAGCCCGCGGCACCCGGTATTAGGCGGTGGCACGCAATACCGTTACCTCGCGGCTTGTGTCATTTTTATTGCGCATTCGAGAGTTGCGGTTGCTGGCCGCAAGGGTGCAACCAGCGCGGCAGCCTGCTAGGCTATGGGTTGTCGTTGATAACATTCACTCTGGACGGATCTATGACTGAAGAAGCCACAAAGCGTGGCGCCGGCTCGACGGTGCTGATTCCTGTTTTTATTCCCGCTGTTGTCGTGATGGTTTTACTGGTGGTAGGCACCATCAGTAACCCCGATTTGGCCGGCAAAGTGTTTAGCTCTACGTTGGCTTATATTACCAACAGCTTCGGCTGGTTTTATATGTTATCAGTGGCTTTCTTTTTGGTGTTTATCGTGGGACTGGCGATGACCCGCTGGGGCAATATTAAGCTCGGCCCCGATCACGCTGACCCCCAGTATAGCTTCCCGGAGTGGTTTGCGATGCTGTTCTCGGCCGGTTACGGTATTGCGCTGTTATTTTTTGGTGTCGCGGAGCCAGTGTTGCATTTCTCCTCGCCGCCGCAAGGCGCACCCGAAACGGTGGACGCCGCAAAACAGGCCATGCAAATAGCGTTTTTCCACTGGGGTTTTCACATCTGGGCCATTTATGGCTTGGTGGGGTTAGTATTGGCGTATTTTGCGTTTCGCCACGGTTTGCCGCTATCGATTCGCTCGGCCCTGTACCCCCTGATTGGCGATAGAATATACGGTCCTATTGGTCATGCCGTTGATGTGTTTGCCATTTTAGGGACAATGTTTGGGATCGCTACCACGCTTGGGTTATCGGTCGCACAAATCAATGCGGGCATCCATTACCTGTGGCCGAGTGTTCCGGTGAGTACCACGGTGCAAATTATTTGTATTACCGTGATTACCGGGTTGGCTATTTTTTCGGTGGTCGCGGGTATGGACAAAGGTGTAAAACGTCTGTCCATTTTAAATATGGTGTTAGCCGTAACTCTGATGCTGTTTGTGTTTGTCGTGGGCCCGACAATACATATCTTAGAAACCTTTTTACAAAACACCGGTAGCTACCTTAACAATATCGTCGAGCGGACCTTTAACCTGGAGGCGTATTCTCACAGCGACTGGATCGGCAACTGGACTCTGTTTATTTTTGGCTGGACCATTGCCTGGGCACCATTTGTCGGATTGTTTATCGCGAAAATCAGCCGGGGCCGAACGATTCGTCAGTTCGTGGTCGGTGTCATGTTGGTGCCTTCGATATTTACCTTTATGTGGTTCTCGGTGTTTGGCGATACCGCGCTTAACCAAATTATGGAGCAGGGGTACACAACGCTTATTGGTGAAGTGCAAAATAATCAAGCAATTGCACTCTTTAAACTCTACGAGGTACTGCCACTGACCTCAATCGTCTCTTTCATTACGGTGATACTGATTATTACCTTTTTTGTCACCTCTTCAGACTCGGGCTCGCTGGTGATTGACTCGCTGGCCTCGGGTGGCGCCTTGCATACACCGGTTTGGCAGCGGGTTTTCTGGGCCTCCGCCGAAGGTGTGGTAGCCTCGTCGCTGTTGTTGGCTGGTGGCCTGAGTGCCTTGCAGACGATGACCATCGTCAGCGCCTTGCCCTTCTCGATTATTATGATTATTGCGGCAATCGGTATGTGGCGCGCGTTAACCATTGAAGGGCACCATCAGCGCAGCTTAAAAACAGATGTGCAGCAACGTTTTTCCGGAACTGGCGGGCGTGGTTTGTGGCGTCGCCGTTTACACGGCTTAGTTACCTTCCCCGACCGAGAGCGCGTGTTGGAATTTCTGTCAACTACCGTGAGCAAAGCGATGCACCGGGTAGAGCGTGAGCTGGTAAAAGAGAATTGGCAGGCGGAAGTTCATACGGATGAGGAGTTTCACCGAATTTACCTCGAGGTGATAAAAGACGAGCAGGTCGACTTTATTTATGAGATTCGTCTGCTTGAACACGATCTGCCGGAGTATGCCGCCACTGAAATGCCTGAGTCAGTGGGTGACCCTCAAGTGTACTATCGTGCGGAGGTGTTTTTGCGTCGCGGTGGTCAGTCATACGATATTTATGGTTTTGATCAACAAGATATTATCACCGACATTCTCGACCAGTTTGAAAAGCACTTGCACTTTCTGCATGTGTCTCCTGCGATACTGCCATGGCGTATGGAAGAGCACGACGATATGTTGAGTTCACCGCCCGAGCCGCCGGAAGATGAGCCGGGTGTTGATGCCGGTGACCCGTCCGGTAAAGATACCGCCAACCCATCGAGTTAGGAGCGCTGCGGTGAAAGGGACTAACTTTTACATAGCGCTGGGCACCGCTGCGTTGTTCAGTGGTGGTGCCTGGGCGCAAGACGACAGTTCTATCAAAGCCATGCAGGCGCAAATTAAAGCGCTGCAAGAGCGCATCGAAGTGCTTGAGCGTGAACGCAGTTTGCCACCAGTACAAGATCTGGGCGAGGTTGAGCTGCCCGCTGAGCGCGACGACAAACCTGAGGCTGCGCCTGAGCCCGCGATAAAAGTCGGTGGCGCACTGCGTTTTAATTTGCTGTACAACGAAGAGTCAGATGCCTCGGTAGGTAAACGGGGTGAGAGTGGGCTGGATACGTTTCGGTTAAATGTCGATGGCAAACTCGATCAGTTTTTAATATCCGCCGAGTATCGGTTTTACTCTTACATGAATGTGATTCACCACGGCTGGGTGGGTTATGAATTTGATGACTCCAGCCAGCTGCAGTTGGGTATTAGCCAAGTGCCGTTTGGTTTGCTGCCCTACGCATCGCACAACTCTTGGTATGGCGTACCTTATTACCTTGGCCTGGCCGACGATTACGACATGGGTATTAAATATGTGCGCAGCGATGGCCCCTGGAGTTCGCATTTGGCTTTTTACAAAAATGAAGAGCTTAACGATGCCAGTAACCTAGATCGTTTTGGTTTTGATTTAGTGCGGGTCGACGAGCAACAAAATGAAGAGGCTAATACCGTTAATGGTCGCTTGGCTTATACCTTTGGTTTGCAAAGTGGCTGCGAAACCGAAGTGGGCGGCTCGCTAGAGGCCGGGCAGATTTACAACGCGCTGACAGACGACAGCGGTGAGCGTTACGCGGCGGCGGCCCATGTGGATAGCCGCTGCGGCCGTTGGAATTTTCAGCTACAGGGCACGCACTATGAGTACGATCCGGTAGCTGCCCCCGGTGCCGACGACTCGGTGGTGCGGGTAGGCGCCTTTGCGGGCAGCTACGACATCGACAGCGACGCCGATGTGTGGGTTGCGAATATGGCTTACAACTTACCTTCACCGTGGCGTTTAATTGACAGCATAACCTGCTACAACGATTACTCGCGCCTGAATAAATCCATTGCCAATGCGGTTGACTCGCAAATTAATACCACCGGTTGCGCTATCGGCAGTGGCCCGATTTTTACTTACGTGGATTATATTTTGGCAAAAAATATGCCGTACTTTGGTGCCGGATCGCTCGCCGGTGGTGGTGAAGATGACTGGCAAGGGCGGTTTAATATTAATATTGGATACTATTGGTAGCGGTTATGGTTAAGCAAACTTTTTTTGCGGCACTGTTAATGGCAGCCGCCTCTGGTGCGGCAGCGGACACCCTGAATGTTGTGTCCTGGGATGGCGCCTACGTAAAAAGTCAGATACTGGGTTTTATTCGCCCCTACGAAGAGGCCACCGGCACGCGTGTTAATGTTATCCAATACGCTGGTGGTATCGATGAGATTCGCGCCCAGTCGCGCGCCTGGAATGTCAGCTGGGACGTAGTAGATTTAGAATTGTTTGACGCTATTCGCGCTTGCAATGAGGGGCTGCTGGAAGTCATTGATCGCACCACTTTGCCCGCCGCTCCCGACGGCACAGCCGCTGAAGACGACTTTATTAATCGGCAGGTTACGCCCTGTGGCGTGGCCAATGTGGCCGGCTCAACCATTGTGAGTTTTCGCCGTGGCGCATTTGCTAAACCGCCTACAAGCCTTGAAGACTTTTTTGACTTAAGTAAATACCCGGGCAAGCGCGCACTGCGTAAATCGCCTCAAGGCAATTTAGAGTGGGCGTTAATCGCCGATGGCGTACCGCACCAAAAAGTGTATGACGTACTGGGTACTGAAGCGGGTTTGACGCGCGCCTTTGCCAAACTCGATGAATTAAAACCTCAGCTACAGTGGTGGGAAACCGGTCAGCAGGCCATTCGCCTGCTGGAAACTGAGCAGGTGGTTATGTCGGCCGTTTACAGCGGGCGAGTTGCCGCGGCGGTAGAGCGCGGTGAGCCGCTGGATATTATTTGGGACCACCAGGTGTGGTACTACGACGTTTGGAGCATTGTCAAAAATGGCCGCAACACCGAGCTTGCGCAAGATTTTGTGCGCTTTGCCAGTTCGGCCGAAAGCCTCGCCGCGCAAGCTGGCTATATTCCCTATGGCCCCATGCGTCGCTCGTCCATGGCAATGTTAGATGAGTCTTTGCGTGAACGGCTGCCCACCTCCAGGGCGCATTTAAAAACGGCGGTAGAGCTTAACGCCACCTGGTGGTCCGAGAATTTAGATCGTATAGCGCCACGCTTTGAGCGCTGGCTTGAGCGCCCGGTGATGGTGCCTAAAGCAATGCCGCGCTAGAGAGGTTACGTTATCGCCCTTTTAAGGTATGCCCTAAAAGGGCCGGGCAGGTCCGTGGGTTAATCCCCCAGTGATGGGCGAAAGTTAAACCCGATGTTGATATACGGGCTGTTGCTAAGCTTAAAGTCGGGCGCTTCCCACTCGCCATTATCCACATCAATACTCAGCCCTTTAAGCCCGCCCACGCCAGCTTCCAACTCAAGCCAAAAGTGGCTGTGTACGCGCTTTTCTACCGATAGCGCTAAGTCCCAGTTGTCCATCACATAATTAAACTGGTCGCCGTTGGTATCGAGCTGCCAGGAGTTGCCCGCCGGCGCCAGACCAAAGCGAAACAACAAACCATCGTTGGGGGCGTACATAACAGCGGGCCAGGGCATGATGGCGCTTAGGGTCCAGCGGTCATTAAACTGATACGAGGCACCCACGTAGGGCAGTGCCAAGTTGGATTGCTCGTTGATATCAAAGTACAAACCAAACGCCCACCAGAGGCGGTCCGTTTGCGTGTAGCGGGCGAAACCGCCGCCCATAAGCTCCCAGCTCCATTGCGCGTCGGCACTGTCGGCTTTGTGCCCCAGGGGCATTAGAAAACCGCCGGTTTGCCAGTTTGAGTCGCGCTGATGAAACCAACCTACCGGGACGCCAACAGACAGTACTTCGAGATCGTTGCGCTGCTCGGAGTCGGGCGATAGGCGCGACCAACTGACCCATTCCCCTACCAGCAAGGCGTCGCGCTCGCTCATTAAAAACGGCAGTATCGCGCCCTGAGTCACGGTATCTTGAGTAAAGCTTAAAGAGCGGCCGTCGCCCAGCTCGACATCGCTTTCTTGGTAGTGGTTGTAGCCCGCAAAGGCCAAAGGTAAAAACGGCGCGTTAGAAGTCGAGCGGCTAAATTCAATATCGCTTTGGGCAAAGGCCTCGGCCCATTCGGTTGTCAGGTCAGCGTGGCTTATGGGCGTTATAGCGCAGCCTGCTGTGAGCCATAAGAGTAGGCGCGGTAGTGTCTGCCTTGACATAGAGTTACCCGGGCAAAAATGAGGAGTCGGGAATATTGTGCCCGACTCCTGGATGCGCTTCCAGCCGGTTTGAACTTTAGTCCTTGGTCAGCACTATGCGGTAATGGGCTTTACCGTCGCGCAGTGCTTGCACTGCGTCGTTGATCTGGCTCATGGGGTAGGTCTGGGTGGTGGGTTCAATCTTGTGGCGCGCGGCAAACTCCAGCATCTTTTCAATAGTGGCCGGGCTACCCACGGGCGAGCCGGATACCGAACGCTGGGCCGCAATCAGGCCAAATACGCCGAGCTCGATAGGCTCAAGGGTGGCACCCACAAAGTGTAAACGCCCCTTGGGCCCCAGGGTGTTGAGATAGGCGTTCCAGTCCAGCTTTACATTGACCGTAGACAGAATCAGGTCAAAGTAACCGGCGGCCTCTTCCAGTGCATCGGCACTTTTGGAATTGAGGGTTTTGTGTGCGCCCATCTCCAGTGCCTCGGCCTTCTTGTTTTCACTGCTGGTAAACGCGGTGACTTCACAGCCCCAAGCGTTTAAGAACTTAACCGCCATATGTCCCAAACCGCCAATTCCAATTACGCCGACTTTCGCGGTGGAGGGGATATCAAACTGCACCAGGGGATTAAACACGGTAATGCCACCGCAAAACAGCGGGCCGGCGGTTTCGGGGTTAACCCCTTCGGGCAGCGCGACTACGGCTTTTGCCTGGGCGCGTACTTTATCGGCAAAGCCCCCGTGGCGTCCGGCAATAGTCGGTTGCGCACTGGCACACAGGTTTTGATCGCCATTATTGCAGGTGCTGCACTCGTTGCAGTAGGCGCTGTGCCAGCCCAGGCCCACTGTTTGGCCGGGCTGCAAATGGCTGACATTGGTGCCGGTGGCGGCGACCTTACCAATCACCTCGTGGCCCGGCACGAAAGGGTATTGAGTAAAGCCCCACTCGTTATCCAGCATGCTCAGATCACTGTGGCACAGGCCACAGGATTGCACATCAATCTCCACCTCGTCGGCGCCCAAGGGCCCCGGGTCGTATTCGTAAGGTGTTAATTCTTGTCCGGCTTCTTGTGCAGCATAGGCTTTAATCATAATCCCTCCATAGGAGTTGTTGATAAGCGAGCGGATGCTCGCCCCTTCAATGTGATGGGCTTGAACAGTCATTATGGTATCTTGTTTTAATTGAAACAATGCGGCCTTTGGAAACCCACTGTTATGAATTTAGAAACAATAGATTTTAAAACGTTGCGAATGTTTGTGGCGACGGCTCAGCAGCTTAGCTTTACCCGGGCCTCGGAGGAGTTGTCGGTGCCTAAGTCGGCGGTCAGCAAAGCTATTCGTCGGCTGGAGGCGGAGCTCGGGGTGCGGTTATTTGAGCGCTCTTCGCGTGTCGTCCGTTTGACCGAGCCCGGGACTATTTTGCTTAACCGCGCCCGCTCTCTGCTGGAGGAGACCTCGCTGATGTTTGCCGATGTGCAGAGCAGTCATCGGCGCGTCAGCGGTCAGCTGCGTCTGGCGGCGCCGCCGGCGCTGGGGCGGTATATCTCGCGCGAACTTTTACCTCTGTTTCTGGCCGATTGGCCCGAGGTGAATGTCTCTCTCAAGCTGTCTTACGATTACGAAGATTTGTTTCGTGAAGGCTTGGATTTGGCCTTTCGCATGGGCGGGCCGCGCGACGATAACTTGATCGAGAAAAAACTGGGGTACGCCAATCGTGTGGTGGTGGCCGCGCCTGAGTACCTTGAGCGGTATGGGCAGATTACCGATCCCCAGCAGCTGCCGGCGCATCGCTGTCTGCAGGTGTTTGATCGACCCTTTATCGATTGGACTTTAGCGCAAGGCGGTAACAGCCATGTGGTGACCGTGCCTCGAGTGTTTCAGTGCAGCGATATGGAAGCGTTAAAAAGTATGTTGCTGGCCGGCGTAGGCGTAGCGCAACTCCCCTGGCTGGTGGTGCGCGATGAGATTCAGCAAGGCAATTTGGTAGAGGTTTTACCCGGCTGGGTCAGCAGTGGCTTGAGTGTTTCGGCGGTGTATCGCTTTGGGGTTAACAAACCGGCCAAACTGGCGGAGTTTTTGGCACTGATTGATCGGCATCAGCATCTTTTTGATCTGCAGCGTTATTCCCAGTAAAAAGTACAGACCTGCCCGAGCTACCACCAGTGGTATACAATTAAAAAAATTCAAGGAGTTGAGTTGATGAGACATATTGGAATATTTTTGACGGTGGGGCTATTGTCGCTTCCGGTAATGGCCATGCATCCGAGCTGGGATGCCAATGGTGACGGTATTAATGACTGCGAATCTGACGGCAGTTGCGATCACACGGTGGATTACACCCAGCCCCGACCTGCCAGCGATACTCTATCCCCCTCTTTTAGCTGCAGCGGCGAAAATTTAAGTTCTGTTGCGCAGCTCATATGTACTGACTCTGAGTTGGCGCGCTTAGATGTGCAGTTGCAGCAAGACTATCAAGCGCTGCTTGCGCAAACGGATGATGCGGCTTTTACCTCGCACTTAAGAGCGGTGCAAAGAGGTTGGATAAAGGGGCGCGATGAATGCTGGAAGTCCTCGCCCGTTGGAGCCTGTGTTGCCCGTGAATACCGCCAGCGTCTTAGTGCCGTGCAAGAGTTTGCCGGACAGATCAGTCAGAGTCCTCGCTTGGTAACCGTGTGTGAACCACTGCCCGAGCATGAGATGATCATTCATTTTTACCCCACCCAGCCCCATATTGCCACGCTATCCTGGCAGGGTGAGGCTTCGCTTTTGTACCGAGACGACAGCGCTTCAGCAACGATTTATCGTGGCGCGGGCACGCAGCTGCGCCAGCAAGACTCAGAATTTATCATCGACGGTCTTGAGGAAGAAACCTCCCTGAGTTGTCATCCATTGGAGACATGGGAAAAATGACAACCCTAAAACATACAGCCCGACTTTTAAGTGCCGTGCTTTTGATGGCCGGTTTAACCGGTTGCATCTCTATCGAGCAGTCTACGCCGTTGCAGTGGGGGCAGGGGCATAGCGTTACGCCAGTTCGTGGTCTGCCCGAGCAGCTGCCGTCGGGGATTGTGCGCCTTAAAGAAACTCAATACGTTTATGTTCACGCCGATCATGGCGCCGAATTATTGGTTTCTATGGTGGTGCCTATTCCATTTGTTACCGATATGGCGATTGGCAGCTATAAGGATGCCGTGGATAATTCCCACAAGAATCAGTATGCGAAGATCGATCCCTATGTCATTACCGTGCAGCAAATGCGCGGTCATCCAGCATTTCGTGCCAGTGGTGGCAATTACACGCTTTATCCGGTGGTGGTTTTAAGCGAGACCTCAGACGAGCGCTATCTGTTGTCACTGGTGTATCAAATTGAAGCCGGCGATTGGATGAGCCGGTATTTCTATCATCTGCCCATGTCCATTGCGGCGGCCGATATCCAGGAAATTCCAGAGCCTCAGTTGGCGCAGCTGGCGGAGCAGTTAGAAACCGGGGCGAAAATACTGATCGATACCATTGATAAGCGGGTGAGGGGGGACATTCCCGAGCATGGCCCTGGTGTGACTTTAGGAAGCTTGTACTTTTTAAGCGGGAACATCGGTGGCCTGGTGGGCCCCGAAACCTTTAAGGTAAAAGACAGCGAGCTGCTGCTGGAGGAGAGCGATTATATTATTGCTCGGGTGCCGGGCGATCCGGATACCGATGCTGCCGGTGGTGGTTTAGCCTACGGCGTACACTACCTTTATAAAGATCAGCTGCATCTGTTTGAGCGTCAAGCTCAGTAGCGCAATAATAGCCGCAGGCAGCGCTGTAATGGCTGCCTTAGCGTGCCAACGCCTGGGGTTACATGGTCTCGTTAAACAAAATGACCACACTGCCACCGCTAAGCTCGCTGTCGATGTTTAGCGATAGGCCTATTCCGACGTTGTTAAGAAAGCTAATGTCGTTACTGGTATCCACCAGCCAGCCGGCGCCAAACTCGTAGTAGTGATGCGTGCCCATGGCCGGCACGGCATCGGCGCTGAGGTCGATGCGGCGGCCGAGTACCCGAATCTGGCTGCGCCGGCTCCAAACGTCGGGGGTGTCAAAGTGAAAGACGACGCTGTTGCTTAGGCGGCCGGCCTCGACGGTAGTGTCTTGTGAGTGGTGATCGGTATCAAAGCTTTGGCCGATGGCATAGCGGTAAACGGCTTTGTACTCCCAGCGGTAGCCCAATAGCTCGCCTTTGTACGAGGCGCCGATGCTTGGGTCGGCGGTCCACACCCGGTATAAACAAGGAGCCATCTAGGTAGGGGCCAAGCTGTTGCAGCAGGCTGTCGCGATAGCTTAAGTTATTATCGTAAAACAGCACCTCGGTGCCCAGCCCGGCCTGCAGCGACCAGGCATCATTCAGCTGATAGCGCCAGTTGTTTTCGGCGTACAGCAGATAGGTGGTTTCATCCAGCGGGTTGCCGACGGTTTCGTCATCAAAAATAAGGTCTTGCTCGAACGATATATACGACAGCCGCAACTGCGCTTGCGAGCTTAAGCGGTCACTGAGTTGACGCTTTTTAAAGCTCCAGGGGAGTGAGTAGATGGTGAGCTGGCTGCGTTGCTCCAGGGTGGACTCCTCGCCGGCGTTGATATTGTCGAGCTCGACAAACTCATTGGGGTCAAAGTCCATTACCCCTAAGGTCACCAAGTTTGCATCCGATAAAACAATCGAGCGCGCGCTGTTTTGTGACACCGTATCACCCACTATATCGCCCAAGCCTAAGTCATCCACAGATTGGGCGAAGGTGCTGGTGCATAACACGCAGCCGAATGTGAACAGAAGTGATTTATTGATAACGCGAGGGACGAGGCACATGGCAATCCCAGCAAATTGTGAAATTCAGTAGGGTATTAGTTATACCCAAAAAATGTGGAAATACCAGTTCCAATACAAAAAAGCCCCCGCAACCGTTAGGCTGCGGGGGCTTTTTAATCGTACAAAGGCTTACTTCTCAGCAGCTTCGCGCGCTTTCACCTTGGCGATAACGTCTTCGGTGACGTTAGCCGGACACGGTGCGTAGTGTGCGAACTCCATAGAGAACTGGCCGCGACCCGAGGTCATGGTACGCAGGTGACCAATGTAGCCGAACATCTCCGACAGAGGCACGTCTGCTTTGATGCGGATGCCGGTAGAGCCAGGCTCTTGACCGGCGATCATGCCACGGCGACGGTTCAGGTCGCCGATAACATCACCAACGTGATCTTCCGGGGTGAACACGTCAACCTTCATGATCGGCTCCAGCAGCTGCGGGCCGGCCTTGGGCATAGACTGACGGAAGGCGCCTTTAGCGGCGATTTCAAACGCGATGGCCGAGGAGTCAACGGCGTGGAACGCACCGTCGTACAGCTCGATCTCTACGTCCAGCACAGGGAAGCCAGCCAGCGGGCCTTTTTCCATCATGCCTTTAAAGCCTTTCTCAATCGCTGGGAAGAATTCTTTTGGTACGTTACCGCCCACAACGCTCGAGCTAAAGGTGAAGCCAGAGTTTGGCTCGCCCGGCTTGATGCGGTAGTCGATTTTACCAAACTGACCCGAACCACCAGACTGCTTCTTGTGGGTGTAAGAATCTTCGATCGGAGTGGTGATGGTTTCGCGGTAAGCCACCTGCGGCTGACCCACAACCATTTCTACACCGTAGGTGCGCTTCAGGATGTCGACTTTAATGTCCAGGTGAAGCTCACCCATACCTTTCAGGATGGTTTCGCCTGAGTCTTCGTCGGTCTCAACGCGGAAAGACGGATCTTCAGCAACCATTTTACCAATGGCAACACCCATTTTCTCGGTAGAGCCTTTGTCTTTAGGCGCAACTGCAATCGAGATTACCGGCTCTGGGAACACCATGGCTTCCAGCGTACAAGGGTGTTTAGGATCACACAGGGTGTGACCGGTTTGTACGTTCTTCATGCCCACGATGGCGATAATGTCACCGGCCTGGGCGTGCGACAGCTCGTTACGCTCGTCGGCTTGCATCTCAACCATACGGCCAACACGCTCGGTTTTACCGGTAAACGAGTTGAGGATGGTGTCGCCTTTGTTCAATTTACCCGAGTAAATACGCACAAAGGTCAGGGCGCCAAAACGGTCGTCCATAATTTTAAAGGCCAGCGCTTTCAGCGGCTCGTCGGCACTTACAATGGCTTTCTCGCCAGTTGGGTTACCTTCTTCGTCGGTCAGCTCCTGCGGGTCAACTTCAGTCGGCGCAGGCAGGTAATCAACAACGGCGTCCAGTACCAACTGCATACCTTTGTTTTTAAAGGCAGAGCCACAGAAAGTGGGGAAGAAGGTCAGATCGCGGGTACCCTTACGGATGCAGCGCTTCAGGTCTTCGATAGAAGGCTCTTCACCTTCCATGTAGGCCATCATCAGGTCGTCGTCTACTTCAACGGCGGTTTCGATCAGCTGCTCGCGGTACATAGCCACATCGTCAGCCATATCGGCTGGAATCTCTTCTACGCTGTAGTTTTCTGGCTGGCCAGAGTCGTCCCATACGTAGGCTTTGTTTTCCAGCAGGTCAACAACACCTTTAAAGGTGTCTTCGGCGCCGATTGGCAGGGTCATAACCAATGCGTTAGCACCCAGTACGTCGCGAACCTGGTCAACCACTTTCAGGAAGTCGGCACCAATACGGTCCAGCTTGTTAACAAAGATGACACGGGCAACTTCAGAGTCGTTGGCGTAGCGCCAGTTGGTTTCTGATTGTGGCTCAACACCACCAGAACCACAGAATACGCCGATACCGCCGTCCAGAACTTTCAGCGAGCGATATACTTCAACGGTAAAGTCAACGTGCCCGGGGGTGTCGATGACGTTCAGGCGGTGACCCTTCCACTCACAGGTAACGGCGGCGGACTGAATGGTAATACCGCGCTCGGCTTCCTGCTCCATGAAGTCAGTGGTGGATTCACCCTCGTGCACTTCACCCAATTTATGGATTTTACCGGTGAGCTTAAGGATACGTTCGGTGGTGGTGGTTTTACCCGCGTCAACGTGGGCAAAGATACCGATGTTTCTGTATAAACTAAGGTCTGTCATTTCGATACTCGTATAATCAAGGCCAAAAATTGGACGGCATTGTACAGCGAGGCAGGTGCCAATTGCCAATACTAATTAGCTAACAATGTCCAGCTTTTTACTCGGCGGCAATTTTAACCGCTAAATAGCCCCAATGGCGCGTTATTTCGGGCGATTTCGTGTAATTAGCCAATAAAAAGCAATGGTTGCAGTTTGATCGATTTGTATTTTTTATAAGCTTGGTCGCCACTGTCTCATTAACCGCTGTTATTTGATTGCAACAAAGCCTCGCTAGGGTGTTACAGCACACTAGCTGCAAGCACGTGTGTCACCCTCAGGGTTGGCGCGACTAAAGAGCGGGGAGGCAAACGATGCATAAGGGGCGCCAGTCATGAAGATCGTGCGCGACTGGTTGGTAACGCTGGTGTCCCTAGTTGGGCTGCTGCTGGGCGTGTTATTGCTGTTATCGCCCATTCCGGTGGGGCTGGTGGTTATCACTATCAGCCTGGCAGCGTTACTGTGCGTTAATCAGCGCTCGCGCCACTTGCTACAGGCGGCGCGCTCACGCTGGCACAAAATTAACCGCACCGT
The DNA here is from genome assembly GCF_963975215.1 of uncultured Gilvimarinus sp. Classification (GTDB taxonomy): domain Bacteria; phylum Pseudomonadota; class Gammaproteobacteria; order Pseudomonadales; family Cellvibrionaceae; genus Gilvimarinus. The sequence goes on along the minus strand of NZ_CAXBFW010000023.1, from coordinate 12,531 downwards.
CCATAAAGTGGAGAAACTACTAGAGCGACGTTTTCGGCGCTTGTGGACGGTTATCTCCAGCACCCGGCCCCACAATGACGATCATTCGGGTTAATCGGGCGCTTTACCCTGTGCCTTACTTATCTGTTAAGCCCTCATCTTTGAGGTATTGGGCGATGTCTACCATGGGTGCCACCCACAGCTGATCGCGCTTTTGGTCCAGGTATTCAACCAGTGCGGTGTGGTTGGCGTTGTCCACGTTTAACGGGTGCTCGCCGCCCACGCCGTGAAACAAAAATACCACCAGGCCGCCCTGGGCGATGGCCTGATCTACCAGCGCGGTTAGTTGCTCAATGCTGCTGCCGTTAATCATGTATGAGTCGATATCAAACAGCTGTACCTGCGCGGGCTGCATAATGCTGTTTTTAACCCCGCGTGCGGCGCTAAACAGTGGCTTAATGGCCTCGACAAAAGACTCTCCACCGGCGGTCATATCGCCGCAGGGGTAGGCGTAAGTCCGCGCTTTTTTACCATCCACCGCCTCCAGTGCAATATTGGCCACCTTTAGGTTATCTACGACCCGGTTTACGCTCCACTTGGATAAATCCCGCTCGGGGTTTACCCACTCGCGCCCCGGTTGCGAGGCGTCGCAGGGGTGGTACAGCGAGTGGTTGCCCAGCTCGTGGCCGTTTGCGGCGACGGCGCGCCACTCGGCTAACCGGTCGCCAAAGGGCGGGTAACCCACGGTAAGGTAAAAGGTGGCGGTAAACTTGTGCGCATCCAGTACCGGTATGGCGTTGTCTAAATGAACGTTTAGTGAGTCATCATAGGTGAGCGACACGGCCGCGCGCTTGCCGTTCCAGTCGCCGCCAGCGGCGCACAGTTGGCTGGTGCTGATTAGTAGTAGCGCAAGCAGCCCGCAAGATAATAGACGCATGAAAAAATCCTATTGTTATTGGTGTGTGGGTCCTATTCAAGAATAATAGACGGCGCGCCGATCGCCAAGGCATGATTCGTAAAGGCATTTTAACGAGTGACAAGCCGCGCCTTTGGCTTGTCAGTATTGCGGAGGACATGTGAAACCTATTGCCATCTTTAACACCGATACCATCCCCGCCGAGCTTGCCCGCGAGCACGGCCAGTACCCCGATATGTTTATCAAAAGCTTATCGGCCGTTAACCCCGCGCTTAGTTTTGCGCGCTTTGATGTCAATAGGCAGCAGTACCCAAGCTCCCTTAACCAATACGCCGGTGTGCTCATAACCGGCAGTCAATCGGCAGCGTACGACAGTGACGAATGGATTGAGGTATTAAAGCAGCGCATAAAAACCATGGCGAATGATCGGGTGCCATTGGTGGGCATATGCTTTGGCCATCAAATTATTCATCAGGCCTTGGGTGGATCTGTGGTTAACGCGCCGGGCGGCTGGTGCGTCGGTGTGCACCGCAATCAATTAACCGAATCGGCACAAATGTATGGCTCGCCCGGCGATTCATTTACGCTGCTATCCAGTCATCAGGATCAAGTGGTAGCGGCAGCGCCCGGTACCAAGGTGTTAGCGGCAACCGACTACTGCCCAATAGCGATGACGTCGATTGGCCAGCATATTCTTACCCTGCAGGGGCACCCGGAGTTTACCCGCGATTACGCCAAAGCCTTAATGGATAAGCGCCGTACTGCGATTGGCGAGCCGGTGTATCAGCGGGGAGTAAGCTCCTTGGCGGAGCCGTTAGATGATGTGCAGGCGTTGCAGTGGATGTTGGATATGTTTTCTCGCGCTTGTGCTTAACTCTCTAATACTTGATGCAATGTGTTGTTGTGAATGACGGTATAAGGTAATGAGCTTATGGATAAATTTGACGCCAATTCTGTGTTTAATACGCGACTGCTTCGCCCAAAAAAAATGGGCGAGAGCCTGTGGGCTTTTATCGTGTTGCCGCATGAGGTGAGCGACATGCTACCCAGGCGCGGCCGTACCTCGGTAACCGGTGAGCTTAATGGCCAGCCCTTTACTCTAATGCTTGAGCCCGATGGCAACAAAAGCCATTGGTTGCGCATCAATGAAACGCTTATGCGGGCCGCGGGTGTTAGTTTTGGCGACCTGGTGGAATTAAAAGTCGCACCCGTGACGGACGAGCCCGAACCGGCTGTGCCGCGCGATTTGCAGCAAGCACTGGATGCTGCACCGGCAGCGCTGGATGTGTGGCAGGCAACCACCACCCTTGCGCGCGTTGATTGGATTCACTGGGTGGAGTCGGCCAAGCAGGCTAAAACCCGCGCCAAGCGAATTGACGATGCCTGTGACATGTTGGCCTCGGGCAAAAAGCGCGTGTGTTGTTTTGATCCGTCGGGGTTTTACAGTAAGGCGCTGAAGGCACCAGAGGCCGATGGTTAACCGTCTGTTTGGTATTTTGGGGCATTATTAGTGTGTGTCAGGCGCGGTTGTGTTTACCGCTATGGCGTAATATTCTACGGGAACATAAGATCCAGGCTTGTCCACTGGGGTAAAGCGCCGTCAGAAATCGCCGTTATTTCTTTACGGATACCGTTTTTTGCCGCGTGTTTAAGCAATTGACTTAGCGGTGAAATCTAAGCGCGCGCATCGGGCGATTGAGGTGGTATTCGCTGCTCAGGGAAAACCCTTGAGCAAAATAGTGTGCTAATGTGACTCGGGCGTTTATTGCTAAGAAATTCAATGGCTTAGCAGGGTTTGCATATAAAGAGAAAAAATAAAGTTAAACTGCTGATTAACATGAGTCGCACTTTCCCCAAACATGGAGCTGTTAGATTATGAGTATTTCCCCTTTTTTTTCAACGGCTTCTATATTTGACTTCATCCAGCTTCTACCGGGGATAGGGTGATAGGGCAAAGTGCGACTGAGTCGCATGAATTAGCTGTTAGCAATCAAGTCGATAATGGAGTGAATCTTGAAAATAAGAGAAAAATACGAGAACGGCTTGTTCACCATTCGATTTGTTGGTGAGGACTTCAATCAGCGTGGTGTGAATATCTATGATTTAGGCCATAGTTTACTTGCAATGCAGCGGATTGTTCATAAGGCATTTCTTTCTCAGGAAGGTAGGCTTCAAAAAGGGGCGTTTCCTCGGAAAGAGGAAAGAGAGGCTCTCTCTCTTCAGGTTGGCGAACGGAAACGAAAGTCAGATGCATTCGCATTGGTTCCGGTACTTTCTGACCCAGCAGTACAGGAAGCGATGAAGGAGCTGGCGAAATATATTTTCTCGGGAATAGTAGGGTATTACACCGGAAACGTGTTAGACAAAATCCATAAAGAAAAGGATCAAGATAAGAAGATATTTATCGGATCTTTGTATACTGAAGTGGCAAACATAGTAAACAGAATTGATGCATCCGGTAGTGTCGAAGCGATATCGTTAGGCTCTCCTTTATTGGAGCGAGAAACAATTGCATCGTTTAACTCTGAGACGAAGGAATACTTGAACTCCCTTAAAGATGAATACTTTCTAGGCGATTACCAAGAGATTAAAGGTTCGGTTTATAAGCTATATCCGTCAAGTAGGATTGTTGCTATTAAACGAGCTGGTGGTAGTACGGTTAGTATTTTTCTTAAGGATGAAGATTTTAATGAAATACGATATCGGCGTGAAACAAAACCTGAATATCTATTTAAAGGCCGCCCAAAATACCAGTTTGGTGTCGAAACGAAATCAGTAACAGAGTTTGAGGCAGATGCTGTCGAGTATGTCGCAAAAGATAGCTAACAAGTTTGTCCATTTGACGTTTTGGTCTTCGCTTCGTTTTTGGGTGGCTGCGCCACTTTATCCCAAAACTTCACTACAACCAAAACGCAACTGAAAAAGGCGTTAGCTTAAGGGTCTACCAAGCTCTAAAAGAAATCAATAGAGAGGAATATGAAAACAAAAACAGTTGCAAGTATCGCTCTAGTCATATTGGTTGTTGGGGTGCTCACAGTATTGCTGATCTTATCCTTCTCGACCTTAACTACGAGAGAGACAGGGTTGATGAGTACCATTCTTACGCTCCTATCCATTTTGGCTACGTGGATAGTTTCTTTTGTTTATTCCGAATCCATACATAAAAACTCTATTTTTGAAGCGAAAGAAGCGCACCAGGAAAACTTACGAACCTATGCATTAAAAGCATCTGAGAAAGTTACTAATCTGTCTGATCAACTATCTCAACTGAGTGAATTTCTTGAGGCAGAAATTGGGAGCAGTGATTTTGAGACAATGCAAGAGCTTGTAAATAGTAGAGAGCAACGCATTGTCAGCGCAATACAAATGCTTTCAATGTTGAAGTCGGTTAATGATACATCTCTAAGTGATTGGCAAGGTGTAATAGGAGATGAACTTGAAGAACGGAGGGAAGAAAAGCAAGAATTGCAAGAGCACGTTTTAGAGCTAACCGAGAGATTGGAAAGGCTACTTGAAAAAGACCAAGAAAAAACCGTAGATAGTGGCACCTACAATCACGATCAATTAATGTTTCTTCGTGACGACATCTCTAAAATTGTCGGAGATTTAACAGGTCGTCGTCCTGTCCCACGTATTACTAGAAAGACTATTCGAAGAGATGTGACGTTGGATTGTAAAAAATGCAATGATGCCATGACTTACCGGCAAAGATCTAAGAAAAATACCGCTAAAAAAGTAGAGTGCAGGGCATGTAAATCTAAGTTTGTGTCTCGATATGATGAAGACAAAGGTATTTTCTACTTGGAAGATAGTAGAGATATTCCGGAAAAAATCGAATGTGAGGAATGTCATACAGTCAATGATATATTGCTAAATTCTTTCCCTGGTTCTGTGGCAAATATCGACTGTACTGGATGTGTAGAAAAATATCGAGCAGTTAGGTATAACACCGGTGAAGTTAGATTAAAAAAAATCGGTGGAAATCAAACTCCGCCAATAGAGTTGACCGATGAAGTTGTAGAAAAAGTACAATCCTTACTGCCAGACCAACCTTGGCCTAAACACATTCATAAATCTGTAGCTCAGAAGTTAGGGGTATCGAATGCTACGGTGCAAAAGGCGATCCGTAAATTAATTAGAGATGGTGTGTTTAAAGAGCAAATTGACGGTAAGCTATATGAGCTTACGCCGGCTTCGGGAAATATAATCTAAAAAAATCTGCACGCGGAAACATTTTACTACGCTCATTTTCGTGCATTTCGCTGCGCTTCATTTTTCCACAAAAACGCTCTCCGCAAAATGTTCCGGTGAGCTTGGCGTTAGGAAACCAAGTTACCCACAAAAAGTATAAAAGGAATCCCACATGAAATTAGCTGTTTACGTAATATTGCTTGCATTAATAACGATCTCTCCGGCACACGGAATCATCATTCGACATGATGTTAGTGATAAAAAACATCAGGAGCTTGGCGAACAGTATTCATCATCCGTCGCCTATATAGGGGGCTGTATGGCCACCTTAGTCGAGCCAGACTGGCTATTGACTGCAGCGCATTGTATGAGAGGTGAGAGCGTAGATATTAAAACTGCAATGCACCTTGAAGCCGAGTATCAGGTTGAGAAAATTTTTGTCCATCCAGACAGAGACATCGCTTTGGTTCAGCTTAAAGATCCTGTTCGTAATGGTGAGCCCGTTACTTTATACAACCAGATAGATGAAGTTGGAAAAGTCGTTGTATTCGTTGGGAATGGCGTTTCCGGTAACGGTCGCAACGGTTTAACGGGAGAGGATGGAAACCTGCGTGGTGCAAGAAATACGGTGATTGAAGCTACCCAATATAACCTCGTATTTCTATTTGATAAACCTGAAACCGCGACAAATCTGGAAGGGATCAGTGGGCCCGGCGATAGCGGTGGTCCCGCCCTTGTAGAAATAGACGAGCTGCTCTATGTTGTCGGCGTCAGCGCTTATCAAAAGGGTAACGGATTTGAAGAGGGGCATTACGGGGTTAAAGAGTACTATTCTCGGGTATCTGCACATTATCTCTGGCTAAGAGAGATTATTGATAATGCCAGGCCAGCTCATGTGCCAGAACATTAGTAGGCGCTCTAAAATAATTATGAGTCTTAGTAAGCTATAACAATCGGCTGTTGCCGCCCCTTCCGGGCTGGGACGGTTTTTCCGCGCAGCGCGGCTTCATGTCCCCCCCAAACCGGGTGTTAAGTATGAAGGAGTATTAAAATTAAAATATTTTTAGGTGTAATAATTGGAATGTTACTTTCTATCGGTGCTATCACGTTAAAGTCTATTCTGACTCAACCAAACGAAAGGGATTTTTTAATCATTATCAGTATCAAAAATGACACCGATAATGAAATAAGCCACCTAACTATAAAAACCAATAAAGGCCAGGTTTTTTCATGTTCACTGATCAATAACCTTTGTAAGGTCGGCATTCTGAATACGGGAGACGCAAGCTTTACTGTAATGGCTGAGCTAATCTCAGGTGGCTTATTAAAAGCTAATATCGGTTATGCGGAACCCGGAACTAATCATGAGCTATTGGTTAGTGAATTTAGAGAATAAAGCACTTAATAAGGCGGTTCAACATCGTCCCGCCTAGGCCCACTGGACAGGTTCTAAGTAGTTTTTTTGTGGTTTTACTTTGTAACATATTTTACAAAAGGCTACTTAAATTCTGCCGTTTGCCACAACGTTAGGTTGTCAATATGAAAAAGCTTATATCTATAATCATTATCGGAGTTTGCTCAATTTCTGCCTATGCAGAAAAAATTGATATTAAGCCATTGGATTGTGGCCCGCTTGATCGGGGCGAGTATGGTGTTGTATTCAAAGTCTATGAATTTCCAAAAGGACAAACTTATTTTGTGAAAGGGAAGGCAGGCACAATTTGTCTAAAGTGGCTTTCGGGCGGCCTAATTACTGGATATGAGATGACACTTCCAAAAAGCGAGCTGTTTTCAGAAAGTGAACGTGTTGTTATAAAAGAATTCGTGGTTACGAGTTATGGTAAAAGCTAAACACTTAACAGGCGACTGTGGTAAAAGTTAAGGGCTAGGGTTTAGAGGTTGGGTGGCTTATGCCTGACGAATATCTGCCAGCGTTTACCAGCGCCGGTTTATTACACCGAGCTCCTCTTTGCGGTGATATGGGTTTGCTTTTTATCGCGGTTGTTTTTGGATAATTCGTGTGTGGTTGCGAAGCGTTAACCGTCGTCGACTACCTTTTGATTTTTTGCAAGTGAAGCTCGCTGATTCGCTATTGCGAAAAGGCGGCTCGATAGGAGCCGCACGAAATTTACCCCGCTACCGCATCACTTGCTTCGCGTACGTCTTTATCCTGCCATTGCAGTGCAATCACAAAAAATATCAAGCCGACGGTGGCGGTGGCGGCGCCTACGTAGCCGGTTGAGCTCCAGCCAAAGCCGGCCGAGATGGCCATGCCGCCCAGTAGCGGGCCCAGAGCATTCGCGGTGTTAAAGGCGGCGTGGTGCGAGGCAGCCGATAAGGTTTGTGCGCCGGGGGCGACGTCCATTAAATGGGTTTGCAGCGGTGGCGATACCGCTACGACGGTGCCGACTAAAAAAGTGGCGAGCAAAATGCTCCACAGCTCGGAGGTGGTTTGTGGGTAGAGCAATAAAATAAATATGCTCCACAGCAAGACGCCGCCCACGGCCTTAAACTGGTATTTATCAAACAGCCAGCCGCCCACGATATTGCCGGTAAAGCCGCCCAAACCAAAGGTGGCCATGGCGATGGGAATCCACATTTTGCTTTCGCCGGTGACGTGCAAAATGGTGGGCGCCAGGTAGCTGAATACGGCAAACACGCCGGCAAAGCCAGTGGCGCCAATCAGTAGCGCCAACCACACTTGCGGCCGGTTAAAGGCTTTGATTTCGTGTAGCGGATTGTTACGCACTTGCTGCTTGTTGAGCGGTACAAACCACACGATTAAGGCGAGCGTAAGCACCGAGATAACGCCCACTAAGGCGAATGCGTAGCGCCAGCTCATGGATTGCCCGAGCCAGGTGGCCAGCGGGTTGCCAATCAGCACCGCGAGGGTGAGGCCGATCATGACCCGGCTGACGGCCTTGCCGCGCTGGCTGGGCGGCACCAGGCTTGCAACCACCAGTGCCGCCACGCCAAAGTAAGTGCCGTGGGGCAGGCCGGCAATAAAGCGCATGGCGATTAAGCTTTCGTAGTTGGGGGCAAAGGCGCTGGCAATATTGGCCAGCGCGTAAAAGCCCATCAATAACAGCAGCAAGTGCCGGTGAAACAGCCGCGCGCCGGCAATGGCCAATAGGGGGGCGCCGATCACCACGCCCAGCGCGTAGGCGCTGATAACAAACCCTACCTGTGGTTCGCTCACGTCGAGGCCTTCGGCAATGCCGGGCATTAAGCCCATGGCCGCGAACTCGCCGGTGCCGATACCAAAGCCACCGATGGCCAGGGCAATTTCAATCATCAGCATGGCGCCTTTGCTGAGTGGCGCAGGGCTTTGTGTGGTAGCGCTGTGGGTCATGTCGACTTCCGTTGTGTAAACACCAGCAGCGCCGGCTGCACGCAGAGCGTGGCCGGTAGAGAGACGTGCGGGTGTTTTAATTATGGGGCTAGAGCTTGGTGAGAACCAAATAGTGCAGCCATTGTAACGCGCCAGCGGTGGGTGTGTCTGTTAGGCAAAGTAAAGCTCGCGGCAGTTGGTGTGGTGGGTTTTGTCACCAGGTGCCGCGAGTTTAAGTGGGGCGTGCCGGTTTCACCTTGCCAGAGGTTAACGCTCTGGCAGGGTAATATTTAGCTCCAGTACCGAGCAGTCGTCGGCGTTATCGAGCTGGACCGACACTTGGTCTTGATCGATGTCGACGTATTTGCGAATCACCTCAATGATTTCCTGCTGCATCAGCGGCAAGTAATCGGGTTGGCCGCGGTGGCTGCGCTCGTGAGCGACAATAATTTGCAGCCGCTCTTTAGCCACCGATGCCGAGGAGGTGGGTTTGGTTTTCTTTAACAGATAATCCAATATGCCCATTATTTGCCTCCTAGCAATCGCTTAAAGAAACCTTTTTGAGTTTGCTCTAAAAAGCGATGCTCTACTTCGTCGCCCAGCAGGCGAGACACGGCATCTTCGTAGGCTTGGCCGGCTTGTGATTCGGTATCTAAAATCACCGGGGCGCCTTGGTTTGAGGCTTTTAGTACGGCCTCGGACTCGGGGATTACGCCCAGCAGCGGGATAGCGAGAATCTCTTCGACGTCCGCCACGCTGAGCATTTCGGCACTGGCCACGCGCGAGGGATTGTAGCGGGTTAAGAGTAAGTGCTCTTTAACCGCTTTGCCCTGCTCGGCCATGCGCGATTTACTTTGCAGTATGCCCAAAATACGGTCGGAGTCGCGCACCGAGGATACCTCGGGGTTGGTGACCACGATGGCTTCTTCGGCAAAGTACAACGCCATTTGTGCGCCCTGCTCGATACCCGCAGGGGAATCACAAATGATGTAGTCAAAATCTTTGGCCAGCTCATCCAGCACCGCTTCAACGCCTTCGTGGGTCAGGGCGTCTTTATCGCGGGTTTGCGAGGCGGGCAAAATAAATAAGCCGTCGGTGCGCTTGTCTTTGATCAACGCCTGTTTTAACGAGGCCTCTTTGTTGATCACGTTAACAAAGTCGTACACCACGCGGCGCTCGCAGCCCATAATTAAATCCAGGTTGCGCAGGCCCACGTCAAAATCGATTACCACGGTTTTGTGGCCACGCAGTGCCAGCCCGGTAGAGATGGCTGCACTGGACGTGGTTTTGCCCACGCCGCCTTTACCCGAAGTCACAACAATAATTTTAGCCACGGTGTTTCCTCAATGTGTTTGGCACTTTTACAGTGCGGCAATTTCAATGGAATCGTCTTGTAAAAAAACTTGTGCCGGTTGCTTCCAGCAACGCTCCCGCAGGGTATCGTTGAGCACAAAGTGGCCGGCGATGGACACCAGCTCGGCCTCTAGGTGCTGACAGAATATACGCGCATTAGGGTTGTCGCGCACGCCCGCTAAGGCGCGGCCACGCAATGGCCCATAAGCGTGAATGTTGCCGTCGGCAATTACCTCGGCGCCCTCGCTAACTTGCGCCAGCAAAATTAAATCCGAGCCCTCGGCGTAAATTTGCTGCCCCGAGCGCACCGGGCGCTCGATAATGCGGGTGGGGCGGCTCATGGCCTCTGGCTCCGGGTTGGCCACCGGGGCAGGTTCGGGATCGGGGCTGGGCTCGGTTTTATCCGGGCGGGCGCGCGAGGCCGGTAAGTGCACCAGGCCTAAATCTTTGGCCAGTTTGGCCTGGGGCTCGCTGCCCCCTTTACAGCCAAACAGCTGAAAACCCAGCGATTGGCAGTGTTTAATAATCTCTTGCAGCTCGGGTTTGCTCAGCTCACCGTTAAAAGAGGCGAGGTTGATATACAGGGGCGAGCCGGTAAAAAACAAAGGGGCCGATTGCACTTTTTGGTGCAGGGCGCTGGCGAACTCTTCGCTCTGATAGTGGTATAAATCCAGCACCATGCTGGTGACGCTTGTGCCTTTTATTTGAAAGCAGGGGTCTGCCATCGAGTCATCCTGATGCGTTGTAAGTGGCACTGATGGCCATTAGATCAATGTGGGCAGGTTAGCGACGCGGCGCCGGGGAGAAAAGCGCCTTGGCGCGGATTTGCCAATTGGGCCGCAATATAGCAAATATTGCGGCTTCATCCTAATGGGGCAAGGGCTCGCAGCGGTTATTTTTTCAGGGCGGCGACCGCATGGTAAGCCGCTTTACGCTGATAGTCTCGGTCAAACAGCAGCGGGTAATTGGTCCGCCCGCGTACCGGAAAGTTGTTTTTCCAGGATTCGCTGTCGCCGGTGCCCCACAGGGTAACCCGGGCAATGCTCTCGCGATGCTTTACAAACAGCGCAAACCACTCGGCGTAGCGCTCGGCCAGTTGGGTTTCTACCTCGGCGGGTAGGCCGTTGGGGTAGGGGTTTAGCTCGTCAGCGTAGTCAAAGTTGCTGGAGATCTCGGCGCCGATATGCTCCCAGGCCACCGGCAGAGCGTCTAGGTCTAGCTCGGTGATATGCACCGCGACTCCGCTGGCGGCGAACGCTTTAATGCTTTTTTCAAACTCGGCAATGTCGGGGTAACCCAGCCCCACATGGCCCTGCATCCCAACGCCGTCGATGGGCACCGCGGAGCGTTTAAACCGCTTAATCATATCGACTACAAATTGGCGTTTACCGGGGTTGTGCATGTTGTAGTCGTTGTACAGTAGCTGCGCCTCGGGTGCGGCGGCACGGGCGTAGCGAAAGGCGTGCTCGACAAAGTCCGGGCCGATCTGGTTAAACCAGGGGCTTTTGCGCCAGCCTTTATCTTCGTCCACCGCCTCGTTAACCACATCCCAGGCGTGGATTCGGCCTCGGTAACGGCCGGCCAGGGTGTCGATATGGCTTTTCATGCGCGCCAGTAGGGCTTTGCGCGGCAGAGGCTGGCCGTTGTCGTCGTTAAACACCCAGTCGGGTGTCTGCGAGTGCCACACCAGTACATGGCCCACCATAAACATCTGGTGCTGCTCGCCCAGCGCCATAAATTTATCGGCCTGCTCCCACACCCACTGATCGGGCGCGGGGTGTACTCGCTCCCACTTCATGTCGTTTTCCATGGTTAGGGCGTTAAACTCGCGGGCGACAAGGGCGTTAAATCCAGCTGGCGGGTTGTTTAGGCGGGCGTTGCCAATGGCGGTGCCGATGTAAAAGTCATCTTTATAAAGATCTTTTAAACCGGTTTCGTTGAGCGCCCTGGCGATGGCATTTTGCTTGGTGAGTGCCAGCGCACCGGCCATCATGGCCGTGCGCGTCAGGAGTGTTCTGCGATTTATTGTCATTATCTACCTGCGTTTGGCGGGTTTACCACATTAGGTCATCGGGAATCACAAAGTCTTTGTAAGGGTCGTCTTCATCCTGGGTCTCGGCGCTAACGGTGTTGGCCACCAGCACGTAAGCGGCGTCGCGCTCGGCAATTTTGTCGGCGATCATCTTGGGCACCAGCTCGTAGCCCTCGCCCAGCTTTACAATATTGAGCTGGCCGCGGGTCACCCGGCCGTGGGCCTGCTCGCCCAGCACTAGCTTTTTAATGGTCTTGCCGTCGGTAAAGTTGTATTCCAGCTCGGCCTCGCGCCCCTCGTGCTTGGGTTGGCGGTTGCTTTCAATCAGCTGCTTAATTTGCGCGGCAATGGCTTTTTTCTCGGCCTCGGCCTGGCGCTGACGGTTTAACTCGCGGTCGCGCTCGGCTTTGGCGGCGCGGGCGGCCTGAGCCGACTGTTTGGTTTCGTCCACCACCACTTGTTTGGATTTATGCGCTTGCTTAGTTTGCTTGCGCTTGTCTTTTTGAATCTGCTTGGCCTTTTTGTCGTTAATAAGGCCCGCTTGTTTCAGTTGATCCTGCAAAGACGCCATGGGTTGCTCTCTGTTGTTGCGTGTCGGGGGTAGTTGCCGTTGCGGCAGTGGTTATTATGCCATGAGTTTGATGGGGAACGGGGAACGAGCTATCTGCCCAGCCCCGGTCGATTAAAATTTTCGTCCACCGTCCACCGTCCACCGTCCACCGTCCACCG
>NZ_CAXBFW010000022.1:0-63286 GCF_963975215.1 uncultured Gilvimarinus sp. | reverse complement strand
TTACCCACTAAAATAGGCCTCCGCTCGGCTGGCTGCAGGGGGCCCAAAAACGTCACTTCGTAGCAGGCTTGGGTTGGTAGTTGCGTTTACCGCTATGGCGTAATATTCTACGGAAAACATAAACGCCTAGCGCACATTTCACTGGTCAATTAATCTCGGACAAGGAGCTGTCAAAAATGCCGTTTTTTCCTGTTCAATCAAACACATTTCACAGTTCCTTAACCCAGTCTCTGCTGGAGATAGGTTGCCGTGAGGAATCTCACCTTGGCAAATGAGTTAGCTGTTGTGCTTTTAGGGATAAACGATGGGTGACTTTTACTGCGATCAGGTACTCAGCGGCAAGCTGAAGGTTTCAGTTGTATTTGAAACCTTCAGCTTGCCTTTCATCACACGCAGCCTTTTTTCGAGCGGCATGTGGTGATTGTTCCAAAACAACATATTGAGTCATTAACTTCCCCAGAAGCTGCCGATGGCAATCTGTCAGCGGAATTTCTGACTGCGATTAATCATGCTGCATCTATTGTGGAAAAAGAACTAGGCGGCTGTCGAGTCAGCAGTAACATTGGAATCTACCAGGCAACGAAACATCTCCACTGGTATGTGCATGCGGGGAAAAGACTTAGAAATGAAGATGGAACTGAAATCGAAACATAACAAACGCATTCAGCTGTCCCGCCACATTGGGAATTAGAGCTTACTATGAAAGAATTTAGCTTCGATATTCTCGATCTAAAAAATGACGAAGATGTTTTGGAGGCCGCTACGTTACATTGTGGTGTGCCGGGAGAGTGGAATAGCGACCACTCCTACTCTGAAGAATCGGTAGTCCGAGCTGTTGAAGATCTTCAGAATTCTGTACACGCCTGTTACGTGGTGCTTGCCCGTAACGAGAAGAATAAGTTGGTGGGGATGCACTGGGTTAAACTTGAATCTCGTTGTGATGAAAAATTCGGAAACGTAGCTTCGCTTTGGGTTCACCCGAACTATCGCAGGCAAGGAGTGGCCACTCAACTCAAGGAGTTGGCCGAAACTTGGCTCCGGGATCATGGTGCTACTGAAATCAGAACGCAGGTATACATGGAGAATAGAAAAATGCGGGCGCTAAATGAGAAGCTCGGGTACAAAGTAAAGCTAGTAGGTATGGCAAAGAGCATTCAGTAGGCCGTCGTCGCTCTTCCGGCGACTGAAAGTACAAAACAGTAACCAGAGAATGTGATCGTATAGCTTCCAAAGCACTCCGTAGCTACGAAGCCACTGGATACCGGCTCAAGGCCGGCATGACAAATAGCCTAATGGATGCCCCCTGTATTTTCTAAATGGGAATTGTTAATTTTGAATAAAATAGCATTTAAAGTCGCATTGGTAATTATAGTTGCGATGTTTCTTTATCCGCCTTATGAGCTTTTAGGTGCTACCGAGAAAGATGTTGTGTTGGAGTATGGATACGCTTGGGTCTTTGATTTTCCCACTTGTTGGGCAACAGCGACTAATTGCGGCTTTGATACCCGTATAGATATTAATAGGCTTTTCATTCAGCTTCTGATGGTATCGGTCATAGCTTTGGTCGCAGCGTTTGCCTTCAAAAAACATTAAGAATTAATATTTGGGCTTCACAGCAGGGTTACGGGGCCTGGGGTCAGGTTTTTTATTGTTGATCTCAATACCTTTGGTAGTCCAGTTTTAGCGCAACTACGAAGCGCCGCTTGTAACTCCCCCTGCAGCCAGCCGAGCGGAGGCCTAGCGTTTGCAAAGCACTGCTTAGCGCGTAGTCGAACGGCAGCAAGCTGTGCTTGCTGGCCGGACGCTTAGCGACGAAGGGCTGAGATGCCGGGTGCGTTTGACGTACATGGATGCACTAATGCAGCGAGCGCATGGACGCGCAGGAGCAGCATTGATTACTTCTTGTCGCACAACAAGAAGTAATTCGCCCGCCCGGCGACTGAGGGCAAACAAGGCAGTAACCAACCAATGTAATCGTATAGCACCCAAGCACTCCGTAGCTAAAAAGCCACTGGATACCGGCTCAAGGCCGGTATGACGATGTGGGCCACAAAAAGTATGATATTGCGTAGGCTCAGCTAACTACGAAGCACCGTTTTTAACTCCCCCGTAGATACAGCCGAATGGAGGCTTATTTTATCGGTTGAGCACACAGGACGTGTGCGAGAGGATTGTCAAGGCATGGACGCCCTGTCAATCCGTGCCGTTAAAATCAGCCGGAGTGAGGGGACCCGAAGGGCTGGATATGTGGGGGCGCGCCTTTTGAGTACTTTTCGTCGCGAAACGAAAAGTACTTCGCCACGCCCGGCGACGCGGGCATATAAACTAAAGCCCGCGTTAGCGGCATCATTTTACGTAGTTAACAAAGCCAATACATAGCTCAAGGCCGGTATGACGACTATAAACCTACTTCCCCGGCTCATACCCCAACACCGGGCTCAACCACCGCTCCATATCCACCATACTCATACCTTTACGCTCAGCCAGCGACGCTACCTGATCTTTCTCGATTTTGCCGATGGCAAAGTACTCCGACTCGGGGTGCGAGAAGTACCAGCCGGATACGGCCGCCGTTGGGTACATGGCGTAGTGTTCGGTCAGCTCCAGGCCGGTGTTCTTTTCAGCATCCAGCAGTTTAAACAGGGTGCCTTTCTCGGTGTGATCCGGGCAGGCGGGGTAGCCGGGGGCGGGGCGTATGCCCTGGTAGCGCTCGCGGATTAAGTCGTCGTTGTCGAGCTGCTCGTCTTGTACGTAGCCCCAAAACTCGGTGCGCACGCGTTTGTGCATGTGCTCGGCCAGCGCCTCGGCCAAGCGGTCGGCCAGAGCTTTAACCATAATGCTGTTGTAGTCGTCGCCGGCGTCTTTGTATTGTTGGGCAAGCTCTTCGGCGCCGATACCGGCGGTGACGGCAAAGCCGCCGATGTAGTCCTGTTTGCCCGAGTCTTTAGGCGCGATAAAGTCGGCCAGCGAGTAGTTGGGCTTTTTGTTGCCAGGCTTTTGTTGCTGTTGGCGAATGTGGTGCAGGCGAGCGAGCTCGTTGCCGTCGTCGTCGGCCAGGGTAATGTCATCGTGATCAACGGTGTTGGCGGGCCAAAAGCCAATCACGGCGCGGGCTTTTAACAGCTTCTCGTCGATGAGTTTTTTCAGCATCGCTTGCGCATCGGCGAACAAGTTGGTCGCCGCTTCGCCGACGACTTCGTCGGTTAAAATTTTGGGGTACTTGCCGGCTAAATCCCAGCTGATAAAAAACGGCGTCCAGTCGATGGTGTCGAGCAGGTCGGTCAGTGGGTAGTCGTCAAACACTTTAACCCCGGTAAAAGCAGGCTTAGGTGGTGTGTAGTTGTCCCAGTCGGCTTTAAAGCCGTGCTCGATGGCGTCAGGGTAGGTACGCAGGGTGCCGCGCGGTTTGCGGTTGGCGTTGCGTACGCGCACCGCCTCGTACTCGTCTTTGAGCTTGGCGACAAACGGGTCGCGCGCGGTATCCGATAACAAGGTGCTGCACACGCCTACGGCGCGTGAGGCATCGGCCACGTATACCACCTGGTTTAAATCAAACGCCGGGTCAATTTTTACCGCAGTGTGGGCTTTGGAGGTGGTGGCGCCACCAATCAGCAGGGGTTTGTTAACACCCTGGCGCTCCATCTCGCGGGCGACGCTGACCATTTCATCCAGCGAGGGGGTAATCAACCCGGACAAACCAATGATGTCGCAGTTTTGCTCGATGGCGGTTTGGATGATTTTTTCGCCGGGCACCATAACGCCCAGATCGACCACCTCAAAGTTGTTGCACTGCAACACCACGCCGACAATATTTTTACCAATATCGTGTACGTCGCCTTTAACGGTGGCCATTAAGATTTTGCCGTTGGGGCGCGCGCCCTCGACTTTTTCGGCCTCGATGTACGGCTGCAAGTAGGCGACCGATTGCTTCATTACCCGGGCCGATTTAACCACCTGAGGCAAAAACATTTTACCGGCGCCAAATAAATCGCCGACGACATTCATGCCGTCCATCAGTGGGCCTTCAATCACATCCAGCGGGCGTTCGGCTTGCTGGCGGGCCTCTTCGGTGTCTTCAATAATATAGGTTGAGATGCCTTTGACCAGCGAGTGCTCCATTCGCTTTTTAACGTCCCAGCTGCGCCACTCTAAATCTTCTTTTTTGGCCACGCCGCTGCCGCCTTCGCGGTATTTTTCGGCGATATCCAGCAGCGCCTCGGTGCCCTCGTCGGTGCGATTTAAGATTACATCTTCGACTTTGTTGCGCAGCTCGTCCGGTAGGTCGTCGTATACGGCCAGCTGGCTGGCGTTAACGATGCCCATGTTCATGCCGACTTTAATGGCGTGGTACAAAAACACCGAGTGAATCGCCTCGCGCACCGGGTTGTTGCCGCGGAACGAGAACGACACGTTGGACACACCGCCCGATACGCCGGCGTGGGGTAGGTTTTCGCGAATCCACTGAGTGGCCTCGATAAAATCGACCGCGTAGTTGTTGTGCTCTTCAATACCCGTGGCGACGGCAAAAATATTCGGGTCAAAAATAATGTCTTGGGGCGGGAAGCCCACCTTGTCGACCAACAGCCGGTACGAGCGCTCGCAAATTTCTTTTTTGCGCGCGGCGGTATCGGCCTGGCCCTGTTCGTCAAACGCCATCACCACCACAGCGGCGCCGTAGCGCATGCACAGGCGGGCTTTATCGATAAACTCCTGCTCGCCTTCTTTCATGCTGATGGAGTTAACAATACCTTTGCCCTGAATGCACTTAAGCCCGGCTTCGATCACCTCCCACTTAGAGGAGTCCACCATAATGGGCACGCGTGAGATGTCCGGTTCGCCCGCGATTAGGTTTAAAAAGCGCACCATGGCCGCCTCGGCATCGAGCATGCCTTCGTCCATGTTGATGTCGATGACCTGGGCACCGCCCTCGACTTGCTCTAGGGCAACTTCGAGCGCGGTGTCGTAATCTTCCTCAACAATTAAACGCTTAAAACGCGCTGAACCGGTGACGTTACAGCGCTCGCCAACGTTTACAAACAGTGAGTCTTTGGTGATGTTAAACGGCTCAAGCCCCGATAGGCGACAGGCGGGCTCGATGTCTGGCACTTGGCGCGGGGCGTGTTTGGCAACCGATTCGGCAATGGCCTGAATATGGTCGGGGCGGGTGCCGCAGCAGCCGCCGATAATGTTTAAAAAGCCGGAGCTGGCAAACTCTTCGACAATCACCGCCATTTCATCGGGCTCTTGATCGTACTCGCCAAACTCGTTGGGCAGGCCGGCGTTGGGGTGCGCCGAGACATAACAGTTGGCGACGCGGGAGAGCTCTTGCACGTACTGGCGCAACTCTTGCGCACCGAGCGCGCAGTTAAGGCCAATAGAGATAGGCTTGGCGTGGGCCAGCGAGTTGTAAAACGCCTCGGTGGTTTGGCCCGATAGGGTACGGCCCGAGGCATCGGTAATGGTGCCCGAGATCATAATGGGCAGCTCAAAGCCTAGTTCGTCAAACACCTCTTGCACGGCAAAAATAGCGGCCTTGGCGTTGAGGGTGTCAAAGATGGTTTCGATTAGGATTAAATCTGAGCCGCCCTCAATTAGCGCCTTGGTAGCCTCGATGTAGTTTTCGACCAGCTGATCAAAGGTGACGTTGCGCGCGCCGGGATCGTTTACATCGGGCGAGATCGAGCAGGTGCGCGAGGTGGGGCCCAATACCCCAGTCACGTAGCGGGGCTTGGCCGGGTTGTCGGCGGTTAGCTCGTCGGCCACCTCGCGGGCAATGCGCGCGCCCACCAGGTTTAACTCGTAAGCCAGTGACTCCATGCCGTAATCGGCCATGGATACCTGAGTGGAGTTAAAGGTGTTGGTCTCGATAATATCGGCGCCGGCCTCTAAATAATCCCGGTGGATTTGCTTCATCAGCTCGGGCTGGGTCAGGTTGAGCAAATCGTTATTGCCCTTTACGTCGCTGGGGTAATCGGCAAAGCGCGTGCCGCGATAGTCCGCCTCCGAGAGCTTGTAGCTCTGGATCTGGGTGCCCATACCGCCATCGAGCACTAATATGCGCTCGGTTAAGGCTTGTTTTAGTTGGGCAATGCGTTGGTCGCGATCGGTAGCACTCATGCAGAAAACCTGTGTCAGTGTTAATGAGGGGCGCTGAATGGCTCGGTTTTTGTCATCCCCGCCTTCGCGGGGATGACTGGACTTAAGTAAGTGCCATTCGGGTGGGCGCTGGTGTGAGTCACCGTGGCCGTGGCCGAATTTATAAGCCGCGCATTTTACCAGTAAATGCGCGGTAATAGGGCGCTTATTGGGCGGGAGCAATGCTCATGCTGGCTCGCCTGGTGTCACCCGGCTCAATGTGCCAGGTATCGTTAAGGCAGGCGCCGCGCTCGACGCAGACGTAACCTGTGTGGTTGTTAGGGCCGATATCGCCTACGTTGGCGGCCAACTCGGCACCGGTGTTCCATACCACGACGCTGGGGCAGTGATCGCCCTCGACGCGCAGGCGACGTTTGCCGTCGTCGATGGTGATGGGCAATTGGATATCCTGGTACACACGGTCGACCTCGCCGGCAAAGGTGACCGGGCCACTTTGGGTAAAGGTCTTGCCGCCGGCGACTTTATCGGCGTATTCGCGGCCATCTAAGCCCTCGACCCGCACCTGGCTAATATCGCTGATGGCGAAGTAGGTGTGCATCACCCAGCTTGCACTGAAGGCGGATCGACTATTATTAGTGAGGGCCAGCTCCATAGTGGGGGTTTCGCCGAGGGTCAGCGTCAGCTCGGCATCAAAGTCGTACTCAAATACGGCATCGCTCGTGTGGATCAGGCCCAGAGTCACAATGGCGCGGCCCTGCTCATCGAGTCGGGCTGTCCGTAAGTCCCACGTTTTGGTGCGGGCAATACCGTGATTGGGGCGGCTGCTGTCGCTGGGGTGCGGGCCAAACCAGGGCAAGCACAGGGGGATGCCGCCGCGCAGGCTGGCGCCCTCGCTGAAGTTGCAGTTGGGGCTGACCCATAACAACTCCTCACCCCCTTTGGGCGCAAAGCTCAGCAGTTGTGCACCGTTTAGCGCCACAGTGGCCTGGCAGGTTGGGGTATCGATGGCGAGTAGTGGCAGCCCGTTACCCGGCTGATCGGGAAAGCGGCTGGCGCTATCGGTAAGGGTAAGAAAGTCGCAACGCGCAATAATATCGCGCAGGGAGTCTACAGGCATATGAAGTCTCGCTATGGATTGGCATGTGGGGCTCGAAGGGCGGCTCTATGGTTTGTTTTGTGCCGGATTTTCCGGCGGTGGCCGCTCATTAGTGTGGTGTTACAGCACACTAAGACAAATTTTAACAAATTCAGTGTGGCTTCGCATGCCCGCTGTAACCGGTTTAAGGTTTCGTTATAGGGCCAGTCACAGTATTATGCGCGCCCGTTTAACAATATCGAGGTCAGTGTGTCGCAAACAGCAGTTACCGTCGGTCAGCGCTACGTCAGTGATACCGAGCCCGAGCTGGGTTTGGGTGTCGTCTTACAAGTAAGCGGTGGCACGGTGGACATCGGGTTTCCCGCCGCCGAACAACGCCGTACTTATTCACTTAAAGAGGCGCCGTTAAGCCGGGTGCGTTACGCCGAGGGCGAGCGTGTTAAGCATCAGGCCGGCCAGTGGCTGGTGGTGCAGCAAGTGATCGAGCAGGGAGGTTGCCTGTTGTATCAAGCCATGAGCGATGATGGCGAGATTGTAGCGATCCCCGAGTTTGAGCTCGACAGTTTTGTCCAGTTTAGTAAGCCGCGCGAGCGCTTGTTCTCGGGGCAAATTGACCGCAGTAATCACTTTGCCCTGCGTTTTCGCAGCCAAAACCTGCGTCACCAAATAGAAAGTAGCGATGTCTTTGGCCTGGCCGGGCCTAAAGTCTCGCTGCTGCCCCACCAGTTGTATATCGCCGAGCAAGTAGCCAGCCGCTTTGCGCCGCGGGTGCTACTGGCCGATGAAGTGGGCCTGGGTAAAACCATCGAGGCGGGGCTTATTTTGCACCGCCAGCTGCTTACCGGCCGCACCCGGCGGGCGCTGGTGGTTGTGCCGCCGGCGCTGCTGCACCAGTGGCTGGTAGAGATGCTGCGCCGCTTTAACTTATCGTTTACCCTGCTCGATGAAGAGCGCTGCCGGGCGCTGGAGGGCACAGACGAAGAGGACGTGGTCGACTTTGAGCTGGACGATGAGCAACTGCTCGACCGGCTTGAGGAGGACGAGGTAAACCCGTTTGAGTCGGCACAACTGGTGCTTTGCTCGCTGGACTTTTTAACCGGTAACCCGCAGCGCTTAGAGCAGGCACTGGCCGCCGAATGGGATATGTTACTGGTGGACGAGGCGCACCATTTAAGCTGGAGCCCAAGCCGCGCCAGCGATGAGTACATCGCCATTGAGCAACTGGCCGAGCGTGCCAAAGGTCTGCTGCTATTAACCGCCACCCCCGAGCAGCTGGGCCTAGAGAGCCATTTTGCCCGCCTGCGTTTATTAGACCCAGACCGTTATTACGACTTTGAAAAATTCACCGCCGAGCAGCAAAGCTATAAGCCGTTGAGTGATTTAGTCGAGCAAATGCTAGCGCAGCGGCCCGACGACCCGGCAGTGGCCGGCAGCTTAGCCGAACCGCAATGGGCGGCCTTGGCCGACTACCTGGACGCTGACGCTGTTACCGCGGCCCGCGAAAACGCCGAGCAGCAATCGTTGGCCGTCGCCATCGACGAGCTGGTGACCATACTGCTTGATCGCCACGGCACCGGCCGGGTACTGCTGCGCAACACGCGCCACGCGGTTAAGGGCTTTCCCGAGCGTCATCTGCACGAGCACCCCATCGCCTTAGAGCAAGACGATGCCGAGGCGCTGGCCGAGCGGCCACTGTCTAGCCAGTTGCACCCGGAGTACTTTTGGGCCAGCGAGGGTGATTGGTGGTTACGCGACCCACGGGTGCCGTGGTTAAAAGAGTTTATTAAAGCGCGCCGCGGGCAAAAAATATTGGTGATTTGCGCCGATGGAGATACCGCACAAGAGCTGGAGATTTACCTGCGCTTGCGTCAGGGTATGGCCACCGCTGTGTTTCACGAGAATATGAACCTGGTGGCGCGCGACCGGGCGGCGGCCTATTTTGCCGATATGGAAGAGGGCGCCCAGGTATTAATTGCCTCGGAGATTGGCAGTGAGGGGCGCAACTTTCAGTTTGCACAAGATTTAGTGCTGTTTGATTTGCCGCTTAACCCGGATTTACTCGAGCAGCGCATTGGCCGCTTAGATCGCATCGGTCAGGCAGGTGAAATTCACTTGCATGTACCTTTGTACACGGCGCCCGATGGCTTAACCGCGCAAGAGAAACTCGCCCGCTGGTACCATGAAGGCATTAATGCCTTTACCCACACCTGTGCCATTGGTCATGCGGCGTTTTCCCGTTATGGCGAGCGACTCCAGCAAGCCATGGAGGCCGCCGGTGGTGACGACTTGAATGTGCTGGTGGATGAAACCGCCGCGTTTGCCGCGCAATTAAATGCCGAGCTGCAAGCCGGGCGCGACCGCTTACTGGAGCTAAACTCTTGCCGCCCCTCCGTGGCAGCGCAGCTGGTCGAGCAATTACAGCAGCAAGACAGCGGCGAAGTACTGCCGGAGTTTTTAATGCGCGTGTTGGACAGCTTTAACGTCGAGTACGAGCGCCACAGTGAAAACAGCTGGGTATTGCACCCGGGCGAGCATATGCGGGTTGACCCCTTCCCGGGTTTACCCGAATCGGGTTTGACCATCACCTTTGATCGTCAGCAAGCGCTGGAGCGCGACGACATTAGCTTTGCCACCTGGGAGCACCCCTTGGTGCGCGGTGCGATGGAGCTGATACTGGATACCGAGTTTGGCAACACCGCGGTGGCCACGCTAAAACTGCCACCGCTAAAGCCCGGCACGCTTATGGTAGAAGCGGTGTTTTGTTTGCACTGCCCGGCGCCGGCGCAATTGCAGTTAACACGCTACCTGCAAGACGCGGTGATGCGCGTACTGCTGGATGTAAACGGTAAAAACTTTGCCGCGGTGCTAAGTCCCGATAAACTGGCCAAAGTTGTGCAAAAAGTGCCGCGTGCGACCTCGCAAGAGTTAGTGCGCCACTCGCGCGCGCAAATTGCCACCCTGCTCGATAGCGCCGAAGATATCATGGCCCCCGAGCGCGACACACAAGTGAACGCCGCCCTGGCCAGCGCCAGACAATTGCTGGGGGCCGAAATCGCCCGCTTGCAAGATCTGGCGAAGGTAAACCCCAATGTGCGCCAGCTGGAAATTGACGAGCTGCAACAACAGCTGGACGACACGGTTAAACACCTGGAGCAAGCCAGCTTAAAACTCGATGCCGTACGGGTGATTGTGGCGGTATGATTGTACGTCTGAAGTCCGATGTCTGACGTTTGATGCGTCTGACCTCGGGCCTCCGACATCAGACATTTTTTAGAGGCCCCTATGTATATATTCTCCGCCGACGCTACGGCGCGCAAAGACATCGACGACGATGTTAAAACGGGGCAGCAAGTGCCTTTTATTGTGTACATTAATTTCACCGACTTGTTTGGTGCCGAGCAGCTGTGCAAAATTTATCTGATGCGCGCGGGTTTTACCGACATTAACATCAGCAAACGCAAAGGCGTGCCCGCCTCGCTGCTGGAGGATAAGCGCGTTGTGGCCGCCGATAAAGCCTTAAGTGAGGCGCTTGAGGGCGGATATCATATTCAGATGTACGATGATTTTTAATGTCGGCTTGCCTGTAGCTGGTATTTAAGGCGACAATCAGTTCCTGAAGCACTCAACAATAATGACAGGGACTGCAATGGCACAGCTTGATTCAGTTGTAACCGACGATACCCTTCCTCCTTTGCTCGACGAGCCCTGGCGCCCCATTGACCCGCGTTATTGCTGGGTGTTGCGCATCGTTGTTTTTATTTACTTTTTTATTATTTGCCTGGCCGGGGTGGTTTTTGCGTGGCTGGGCGACCCGGTTGTGTTGCCCGTGATTGGCTACCTTCTTGGGGGTGTGGGCACCTTGGGATTGTTTCTTTTTTTTGTCTGGGCACCTCGCCGGGTGCGCCACACGCAGTATTTATTGCGCGAGAAAGACGTGCATATACGTATGGGCTTTTGGTGGCATTCGACGACCTCGGCCGGTAACAACCGGGTACAGCACACCGAGGTGACTCAGGGCCCCATCGAGCGCTGGTTTGGTTTAAGTAAGTTGGTGGTGTATACCGCCGGTGGGGGGCAGTCCGATGTAAAAATACCGGGTTTGCCGACAGATACCGCCCACCGTTTAAAAAACTACCTGACCCAACAGGTGGTGGCAGAGGAGCTGCTGGATGCAGCCGAATAACGAGTGGCAGCGGGTATCGCCAATTGCCACGGTCTATTTTTTTGTTAAATCCATTCCGCACCTGATTAACTTTTGGCCGGCGCTGGTGCCGTTGCTCGCCGGCGGCGAAACCTTGCGCCACATGGCGTTAATGTACGGTGTGCCGGCGTTGCTGGTGTTTCTTATTGTGGGCGTGTTTTTACAGTACTGGTTTTTTAGCTATAAAGTCGAGCTCACCCGCTTAACCTTGCGCTCGGGCGTGTTTAACCGTAAACGTCTTACGCTGGATTTTGATCGGGTACAGCAGGCCGACATTGCCCACCCGTTTTACTTTCGCCCGTTTAACCTGGCAACGCTCGGTTTTGAGAGTGCCGGCTCGGCTCAGCAAGAGGTGGACGTGCCCGGCTTGAGTGTGCAGGCGGCCGAGAACTTGCGCCAATTGGTGTTGGAGCAGGCAGCCCAAGCTGGGGCCACAGAGGGTGATGCGGATAATTCGATTGCCGCAGGCGAGCCTGAATTCTCCCTGCATTTACCGCCGGCCGAGATACTGCGCTACGGTTTAATGCACAACACGCTCTTGTACCTGGCGCCGCTGGCGGCGCCTTTGGGGCAATACCTCGGCCCGCTAATCGAGACTTCGGTCGCGTCACTCGAGCACTCGCAAGTGTACGGCTTGGTTACGTGGGTCAGTGACAATCTGGCGGTGTCGGTAACATTAGTGCTGGCGCTTATGGCGGTATTGGCCGGTACGGCATTGCTGTTTGGCTTGTCGGTGATTTTGGCGCTGGTGCGTTACTGGAACTACCACTTAACCCGGGTAGGGGATCGGTTTCAGTATCGCGCCGGCCTTACCACCATACGCACCCGCGGCTTTAAGCATTACAAGCTGCAAAAAGTCACCATTAGTCAGGGGCTAATCGCGCGCTTATTGCGCCGCCATACTGTGCATATCAGTAAAGCCGGCAGTTTTGGCGCGGCGCAGGCGCAAAATAATCAACGTTTTATTGTGCCGGTGCTGGATATCGTTAATTTATTGTTACTGCGCGGTGAGCTGTCATTGCCGACGGCGCAGTGGCAAAGCATCAGTCGGTTTTACCAAGTCTTTCCTGTGGTCTCGCTCAGCGTCATTACGGTGGCGGCCGTGGCGGTGGGCTGGTTTGCGCTGGGTGCGGTGAGCTTGCTGGGTTTACTGTTTATCCCATTCATTTACGGGTATTTTTGGCGCCGTTGGCACTGCCTGGGTTACTACCGCAGTGCTGAGTGGTTGGCTTTACGCACCGGGTTTATCGGCTTTACCGAGCGCTGGTTGCCTACCGGCAAGTTGCAAAAAATACGGGTGGTAGCCACGCCGGTATCCCGTTGTTTTGGGCTTGTGCATTTGCAGGTGTGGAGCGCCGATGGCGTCTTGACCATTCCCTGTTTGCCGGCGGCAATGGCGAGCGAGTTGCGCGACTCGTTGTTAACCGATGTGGTTAATTATCGTCGCGCCTGGCTGTAAAGCCGTTTACTTCACTGAGGCGACACCATGACCGACATACTGTTGTACCAAGCCGCCAATACTATCGAGGCGAAAATGATTGTCGATGTGTTGGCGCAGGCGGGCATTGCGGCGCGCATCCAGGGTGAATATCTGCAAGGCGGCATCGGCGAGCTGCAGGCTTTGGGTGTTGTGCGGGTGATGGTTGCTGAGGCCGACTACGATAGCGCGCGGCAAGTGGTGGATGAGTGGGATAAGGCCGAGCCGGTTATCGATCCGAGTATCGAGCAAACCGCGACCAGTGCAGCGCGAGTGGAAAGCTCAGCCACGGCACCTATCGCCAAAGCAACAGCGACACGGGTGTTGTGGGGTGTGTTAATTGGTGCTGTAGCCGCTATTGCTTGGCTGGTGTTTGTTGCCAAAGCATAAAAAAAGGGGCCGCTTTGCAGCGGCCCCTTTTTTGTCGTTTGCTTTAATTACTTGCTGGCAAACTTTTTCTTTTTACCTTTTGGCTTAAAGCTGCCAGCGCCTTTGCGGGCGGGGCCGCGATCTTCACTCAGCGACAACACTTGGCCGCGTACGTGAATCGAGGCAATCTTCTGTGCCATAGGCGCTGCCATATCTTCGGGCAGATCCAGCGTCGAGAAGCTATCGAACAGTTTGATCTGACCGATTTGACGGCTTTGCAGGCCGGCCTCGTTGGCAATGGCGCCGACGATGTCGCCTGGACGGGCACCGTGAGTGCGGCCAACCTCAATGCGAAAACGCTTCATGCCTTGCTCTGGTCCGCGTGAGCGACGCTCTGGGCGGTCGCCACGATCACCGCGATCGCTGCGCTCGCGCTTTTCACGAACCGGATCGGGTTTGATGTCAGCCAGCTTAACTTGCAGCGGGCGATCTTTTTGCAGCAAGTAAGCCATGGCCATGGCCAGTTGCTCGGGCTCGATTTCTTTTTCGCGGCAGTAGTTACCCAATAGCTCGTCAAAAAAGCTCATGTCCTGTTCCGACTCTAAGACATCGGTAATACCCTGAAAAAACTGATCCACACGAGCGGCGGTAATGGTGTCGCCGCTGGGCAGCTTCATGGCTTCAATGCGCTGTGAAGTCGCCTTTTCGATTGAGTAAAGCAGGCGTTTTTCGCGCGGGGCGACAAACAAAATCGCTTTACCCGAGCGGCCGGCGCGGCCGGTGCGGCCAATACGGTGAACGTAAGCTTCGCTATCGTACGGAATATCGTAGTTGATAACGTGGCTTACACGCTCCACATCGATACCGCGCGCGGCAACGTCGGTGGCAATCAAAATATCCAGTTTCTTGTTCTTTAAGCGCTCGATGGTGCGCTCGCGCAACTGCTGGTTCATGTCGCCGTTAATGGCCGCTGCCGAGTAGCCGCGTGCTTCTAGTTTTTCGGCCAGCTCTACGGTAGCGGTTTTGGTGCGCACAAACATAATAATGGCATCAAACGGCTCAACCTCGAGAATACGGGTTAGCGCATCCAACTTGTTGGTGCCGCTCACCATCCAGTAAACCTGCTCGATGTTGGCGCCGGTTTTACTTTCGTTGGCGATGCGGATTTCTTCCGGGTCGCGCAAGTAGGTAGTGGCAACACGGCGAATCTCTTTGGGCATGGTGGCCGAGAAAAGCGCGGTTTGGCGTGTGGCCGGGGTGTGCTCCAAAATCCAGGATACGTCGTCGATAAAGCCCATGCGCAGCATTTCGTCGGCTTCATCCAATACTAAGTTGGTTAACTTAGACAGATCTAAGCTGCCACGACGCAGGTGGTCCATTACCCGGCCGGGGGTGCCCACAACAACCTGAGCGCCACGCTTAAGCTGACGCAACTGGCCGCGCATATCCTGGCCGCCGTAAATAGGCAGCACATGAAAGCCGGGCATTTCGCTGGCGTAGCGTTGAAAGGCCTCGGCTACCTGAATAGCAAGCTCGCGGGTTGGCGCCAGCACCAGAATTTGAGTGTGCGATTTGGTGGTGTCGACTTGTGACAGCATCGGCAAGGCGAAGGCGGCGGTTTTACCGGTACCGGTTTGCGCCAGGCCAACGATGTCTTTACCGTCCAGCAGGGCCGGGATGGCGGCTGCCTGAATCGGTGAGGGTACTTCATAGCCGACTTTGGTTACGGCGCTTAATACCGCCGGTGAAAGGGCCAAATCGGAAAAAGTAAGGTTTTCTGTGGTCATTTATAGTTCCCAGGTGCGCCAATGCGCAACAATCTTTACGGTGACGCGACACAGCGCGCCGTGAGGCGGAGTTTGACCCGGAATGATCGCAGCGACGCACCCGCGTGTGGGGTGACGTTTACGATAAAGTGCAACACAGACAACGACCGGCAACCGTAGCAGGGCTACAGTTAAACTCGGGTATTCGCCATTTGGCTCGTTGATAACGACGCAGATTGCTAGACAACCGCTGCGTAGATAACTGGGGCGCGGCTAGGCGCCAAAATAAGCACAGGCGAGACACATGCATGGTATACACACTGCCGGGAAGCTACGTTCAGATAACTATTCAAATTTCAGCGCAGTTTTACCTGCACTCTGAGCAGTTACTTTTTTTAGCTTCCTCCCGGGCTCCGATTCTCTGTCATTTGCCAGAGTCTAGAGCCAATCAGCATTACCCTGCAGTGTTCTTTGCACGCAGACGAGCCTTAAAATTTGTGGCTCTTTATATAGGAGGGCTTTACTGAGGCGCGCAGTATAGGGTATTGGCCAGGGTTTGACCAGCGGTATTTTTAGGGGGCGCTGCAGCGAAGGCCTTAACCGGTAGGGTTGCCGTTGGCGTGGGCTTTTTATAGGCCCGTGTGGACGGGCGTGGCGCGTTACTTTTCTTTGTTTGGGTGAGAGCAAAGCCCTCAAAAGGCCGCGCCTGCACACTTCGACAACTACACCTGCGTTGTTCTACGTCCTCACATCCATATTATGGGGACGTAGGCAAAGGACTAACCAGCGTCCCGCGGCCACTCACGGGCGCTTGCACAGAGCCGCGTAACTCGCTACCCCGTCATCCCGTGCAGAGTGAAGCGGCGACACGGGGTTCAGTGGCTTAGTATTGCGCCCGGAGCTTTGATCAAACCGCATTTTATAGTAGCTCTGTAATATCATGTTACGCTTGGTGTTTACGTGGCTCGCGGGCTTTTTGATACGGATAGGTTATGCAGGATAAACAAGCACATAAGCATTTATCGACTACCGCGCTGGCGCGGGCTATTGGCAAAGACAGCAAAGAGCTGTTTATCTTGCTGGCCAATAGTGGGTGGATCGTCAAAGTGGACGGCCAATGGCATTTAACCGAAAAGGGCCGCTTTGAAGGGGGCACTTACGCCAACCACCCCAAGTATGGCGAGTACATTGTTTGGCCCGAGTCTTTGCGCCAGCACAGCGTGTTGCGTTTGTTGCCCGACGCCCCCTTGAGTGCGCGAAACTTATCCCAAAAGCTAAACTTACCCGCGCGTTTAGTGAACCTATTATTAGCCGAGCGCGGTTGGATAAAACGCCATGTGCACGGCTGGCATTTAACCGAGCGCGGTGAAGCCCTAGGCGGTCAACAGCACGTTAGTGATAGCACGGCCATTCCGTTTGTGACCTGGCCCGAGAGCCTGCTGGAAAACCCGCAACTTAAATTGGCCGCGCAGCAATTATCGCCCTCAGCGACTACCTGCACCGATGGGCACCCGGCGGGCGACGCCGGTCGCGCACAAATTGATAACTGGCTGTATGTGGCAGGTTTAACCCACGCGGTAGACTACACGTTAGTGTTGCCCGGCAGCGGCGGCACACAGCGCTTAACCGTCGATTTTTATTTACCTCAGCAACAAATAGCCATCGTGTACTGGGGTAAGCCAACTGGCCCGGGCGAGTTGGCCGGGCACTTAGATGCCCGCGAGAAACTAAGAACCGCGCACTTCGCTATTATCGAAATAGAGCAGGATCAACTCACTAACCTCGATGAGATTTTAGCGCGCGAACTGATGCACCACAGCATTGCTGTTTATTAAAGGAGGCTTTATGGCCAGTATTTTTAGCAAAATTATCGCCGGTGATATTCCCGGCCACTTTGTTTGGCAAGATGACATTGCCGTTGCCATTATGACCATCGGCCCGTTAAAACCCGGCCATGTATTGGTGATCCCCCGCCAAGAAGTCGACCACTGGTACGACCTTGACGCCGACACGATGGCGCACTTAACCGTAGTGAGCCAAAAAATCGCACGCGCCTTGCAGCAAGCGTTTCCCGCCGAGCGAGTGGCGATGATTATTGCCGGTTTAGAAGTGCCCCATACGCATTTACATTTGGTGCCGATGGATGAAATGGGCGAGTTGGATTTTGCCCGCGCGGGGCAGGGCGAGCCGGAGGAGCTTGCAGCGCAAGCGGAGAAGATTCGTCGATTTTTGTAGATTTTGATTGTCGTCCCGGGCAGAGCGAAGCGGCGACCCGGGACCCAGTGGCTTTAATCTGGGGATAAAGGCTGCTGCTAACGTGGATTTTGTTTGTATGCCCGTGTTAGCGGTAGCTTTCGCCAAGTTTGAGGCGACAGCTAGAAAAAGGAAGTTGCTATGAATATTCGGGAAGCTCGTTTTTCAGACGCTGAAGCAATTGCACAGGTGCAGTTTCAAGCGTGGAAGTCTGCGTACTCTGGAATTATGCCCGACGAGTTTCTTGATTCAATGGATATGGCGATATACCGCTCAAACTGGCAAAGAGCGCTAAAGCACGCTGGGCCGGGGCGGTATTTAGTGGCGGTAAATGACGATGGTTTGCTGGGTTTTAGCGTATTCGGCCCGGCGAGAGATACCGATTTGGGTGGTGAGCACTCGGCGGAGTTGGTGGGTATAAATGTAAAACCTACTGTGTGGCTTTCAGGCGTTGGTACCGCTTTACTGCGAGAAGTGGTGAAGGAGACTTCGGCTAGCTACCGGGCACTTTACTTGTGGGTGGCAAAGCAAAATGTCCGCGCCATTCAATTCTATGAGTCTCACGGGTTTTCTCTGGAGGGGAAAGAAAAAACAGAAGCGTCTCACGCAAATGTGGAGGAGGTTCGATACGTTTTACCTTTGTGAATTAAGCATAGTTTTAAAGACTCTGGGTCCCGTCTCGACGCTTCGCTCTACACGGGATCACGTAGAGTGTCGAGGGATGTTGGCCCTGGCCTATATTGAGCAGCTAATACCTCGTTAGCATTTATCGTTCTCCGTTCTCCGTTCTCCGTTCTCCGTTCTCCGTTCTCCGTTCTCCGTTCTCGTCCTATCAAATCCCCTGCCAAAAACTCGCCAACGCAAACCCCAAAAACAACACAAACGCGCCGATATGCACCCACTTTAAATTAATGCGCTGCAGTATCCAGCGGCCAAAAATAACCACCGGCACGTTCGCCAACAACATGCCGAGTGTTGTGCCGATAATCACCATCCAGGTCGCGCTGTATTTAGCGGCGAGTACCACGGTGGCGATTTGGGTTTTATCGCCAATCTCGGCGAGAAAAAATAACACGCAGGTTGCGCCAAAGGGGCCGAGTGCGGCAAAGCGGCCGTCGGTGTCATCGGCTTTGTCGGGTATTAGCATCCACAGGGCGACCGCAAGAAAACTGACGCCGACAATCCAGGGTAGCCACTGAGGTGGAATTAAGCCCCCGATCCAATCGCCCAGCCACGCCGATAAACCGTGGTTAATGAGCGTAGCCACTAAAATGCCTAAACAAATAAGCGCCGGGCGACCATAGCGGCCCACCAGCAAAAGGGCGAGCAGTTGAGTTTTATCGCCCATCTCGGCAATAGCAACGGCGAGGGTTGAGCCTATTAATGCTTCCATAATTTTTAATGAGTTGTTCAGTAAGGGTTGTTAATTATCCAAGGCTTCTGCTTTTGCTTCAGCTCAAAGATCTTGATTAGGCTATTGCGCGACGAAGTGCCTTTATGGCTCCTCTGCAGTCGGCCGAGCGGAAACCGATTTTAGAGGACAGCCGTAGCGCTACATGAATGCGCAGGAGCGGCCTTTTGGTTACTTTGATTTGGCAAACAAAGAAAAGTCACTCGCTACGCCCGGCGACACGGGCTTATTAAAAGTCCGCCATAGACGGCACTCTAATAAGGAAGATACTCCCGCGTTTCGCCATAGGGCAAAGGCGGTAACTGTGCGCCTACCAAATCCATCGCCTCGACATAGACTTTTTTTACATCGGGCTTTAAGCCTACCTTCATGCGCCGCGACAGCATGGTAACAGGAAACAGACAATCCTGCGTGTCTTTGATGCAAAGCGCGCGCGAGCGGCCGCGTTTGTCCTCGTAGATTTTCCACTCGAGCGCGGGCTCGGCGGTGAGCATGACGTCGGCGAGCACGACGCCCAATGCTTGCAGGGTGAGCTTGTCATCGTTGGTCACTAACTCGCGATCGACGACGCGCTGCAGTGTGTTTAGGTCGGTTTTGTCACCGCGAATCGGGGTGCCGGTGTTCTCGCGGGTTAATCGGTCAACCCGCGCCCGCTGTTTGGCCAGGTAGCTGCTGTCGGTCCAGCTTAGCTCCTCAATAATAGGGTACTGCGGCTCAAATTGGGCACTGCTAAAGGGGCTGATAACTACCAGCAGCAGTAGGGCGTTACGCAACCATTTACTCATCGATTAGCTCCTCTTGGTTACCACTGAGTTGGCGCTGGGGCTCCTCAGGGCGAGTTTGGTCATCTATCAGAGTGATAGGTTCGGGATGAGTTTCACTTAATGGCGCAGAAAGGCCAGAGGCGGCGACAACGTGCACGTGGCTGCGGCGCAACTGGCGCGGCTCGGTGACGCCGCAGGCGTGGGCAATCAGGCCGACACCGTAGGTCATATTGCGCTGATAGTGTGCCACGCGGGTGGCTTTGTCGGTGGGGTCGAGGCCTTTTTGCAGTTTTGGATCGTGGGTGGTGACCCCGGTGGGGCAGGTGTTTTTGTGGCACTGCATGGCCTGAATACAACCTAAGGCAAACATAAAACCCCGTGCGCTAACGGTAAAGTCGGCGCCGCAGGCCAGCGCCCAGGCGACTTTGGCCGGGGTAATCAACTTGCCCGAGGCGATGATTTTAATACGCTCTTTAAGGCCAGCTTGGTTTAACAAATCCGATACCCAGGGCAGGCTCTCTTTTAGCGGCAGGCCGACAAAGTCCATCAGTGGCTGGGGCGCCGCGCCGGTGCCGCCGTCGCAGCTATCGATGGTAATAAAATCCGGTGCGCGGTCGATGCCCCGCTGTTTAACGGCCTGTACCAAGTCGCTCAGCCAGCCTTTATCGCCAATCACGGCTTTAAAGCCCACTGGCTTGCCGGTGACTTCGCGGATATGTTCCAGCATATCCAGCAGGTCGTCGACCGAGCGGATGTCCGGGTGGCCGTTAGGGCTGATGGACGGGTGCCCTTCGGCAATACCGCGAATCTCGGCGATCTCGGCGGTGACTTTCTCGCCGGGTAAAATACCGCCTTTGCCGGGCTTGGCGCCCTGGCTGAGTTTGACCTCGATCATGCGCACGTTGTCGTGCCCGGCGATAACTTTTAAGCGTTCATCGCTTAGATGGCCCTCGGCGTCGCGCACGCCGTATTTGGCGGTACCCACCTGAAACACGATATCGCCACCGCCCTCCATATGGTAGGGCGATAGGCCCCCTTCGCCGGTGTTTAGCCAGCAGCCGGCCTTGGCGGCGCCGGCCGATAGCGCCCGGACGGCGGGGCGTGACAGGGCGCCGTAGCTCATACCCGAGATGTTAAAGATCGAGCTGGTGGTGTAGGGCGTGCGGCAGTATGGCCCG
The DNA here is from genome assembly GCF_963975215.1 of uncultured Gilvimarinus sp. Taxonomy (GTDB): domain Bacteria; phylum Pseudomonadota; class Gammaproteobacteria; order Pseudomonadales; family Cellvibrionaceae; genus Gilvimarinus. The sequence continues at coordinate 42,675 of NZ_CAXBFW010000022.1, read as the reverse complement.
ATGGTAACCTCGGAGGGCAGTGCGGCGTCTTGCTCGAGCGTGGGGAAGGCCGAGTTTAAAAACATCACGCTGCCAGTGGGCGATAGGTCGCGGGTCGAACCAAAGGCGATATTGGCATCGACGTTTTTGGCCGCGCGGTAGGCCCACGAGCGCTCGGCGCGGTTAAAGGGCATCTCTTCGCGGTCCATGGCAAAAAAGTACTGGCGAAAAAACTCACCCATATGCTCAAAAAGGTAACGAAAGCGGCCAATAACCGGGTAGTTGCGCCTAATGGTGTGGGTGTTTTGATTCACGTCTATGATGTAAAGGACGATCACGGTGATAATAACCACCACGAGCAAACCAATAAACAGCAGCGCGAAAGCGTTTAGTGCGGACAGGGCGAAATTGTCGTTGGTCATGAAATCTGGCTTCGGTTGAGAGTCTTTTGTTGGCTTATCTACCCGGCTGGTGGCGCTTAAAGCGTTAACCGGTTGCTATCGCGCTATGATAGGCTTTTTTGCGAGCGGGTGCATGTGTGCAGGCGCGAATCCAAATTTTTTAGGCAAGTGAGCGGAGCAAAACCATGCGTGGATTAATGATGCTTTTACTGTGGGTTGTGGTGCTGGCGCAGGCTGCGGTGCTGTATATGGGCTACCAGCGAGAGCAAGCGCTAAGCGCCGAGGTGACTTCGCTGCGCGCCGAGGTGACCACATTGCGCCAAAGTATAGCCCAGCAGCGCAATAAGCTGGCTCAGATCGAGCGGCAATCGGTGAGCGCAATGGTCGCTAAAGCCAATAAAGTAATTGTGGAGGGGTGGGATGCCATTGTCGACTCGGTGGAGTCAGAGATGGTGCGCGCCCCGGTTGAATGAACTTACTAGATCACGACAGAAAAGGATAAAACCATGAAAGCCTCAAAAATTATTTTAATCGTACTGCTGTTGATCGTTGTGGCGGTAGCAGGTGGCCTTTACTACTTGTTTAGCAATCTGGACTCATTGGTAGAGTCGGGTATCGAGAAGGTCGGCACCGATGTGACCAAAACCCAAGTGGATGTCGACCGGGTGCACATCGAGCTGCTTAAAGGCCGGGGCGAGATCTATGGCCTGAGCATCGCCAACCCGCCGGGTTATAGCTCGGACAACCTGTTCCAGTTTAGCGAGGTAGCGCTGCAAATTGAGCCCGCCAGCGTTAGATCGGATGTGATTGTACTGAATGAAGTTTTAATTGACGGGGTAACCTTAAACGCCGAACACGACGGCGCAACCGGCACCAATGTGCAAGAGATACTCGATAACGTGCGCTCGCAGTTTGCCGATGGCGAACCCAAGCCCGAGGCGGAGCCCCAAGGCCAGACCAAACAGCTGCGCTTTATGATCGAGAAGCTGTCGTTTACTAACACGCAAATGTCGGTGATCTCGCCCAGTTTTAAAAATCGCACGGTAACCCTTGAAGGCATTAATCAGAGCAATATTGGCAGCCGTGAGGAGGGGTTAACGCCGCAAGAGTTGGCGCTGGCGATAGTGAAGCCGTTAATGGATAAGGCGCAGGATCGCCTGGAAGACGAGCTGCGCGATCGCGCCATAGAAGAGGCGACCAAAGCGATTGAAGACAAAGTGTCCGAGTCAGATAAGAAGGCGTTAGACGGCTTAAAATCAATGTTTAGCGACGACAAATAACCTGCAAGCGCGGCGGGGCTCGCAACAGTGCCGCCGATTAAGCGCCGGGCATTACCATGGTGAAGGTCTCGTCGGCGATAAGCTCGCCCTCAATCGCGAGGGTAATACGCCAGGGGCCCTGCTTGTTTTCTACCGGGGCCCAAATGGTGTCGCCGATAAAAAAGTTCCAGTCGTTTTGCCGGATAAACTCTTCACCACTAAAAGGCGCAAGTGGCTCGCCGTCGTCGCCTGGGATGTCCGGGTGGTAAATACAGTACTGCAGCTTTTTGTTTTTGGCTTTTTTAATGTTGGCGATATAGCCGAACTCAATATCCAGCTCGCAGGGGATTTCCCGGGTGACTTTAAGCAGCTTAGGCAGCGCCTTAGATTCATTGTCCCAGGGGGTGTAAATGCCCCAGCTTTTAAGCTTAACTTGGTATTTCTTTTTGGCCATGAGAGTGCGTGCGGTAATGGGTTAACAGAGCGGGCGCTACTATACACCGCCGCGCCCCGGCTGTTAACTGTGAGCGGTGCCCCCAGAATTATCGACTGTGATAGCCCTTACCCCCAAGCTGCGATAAACTGCCGCCTATGAAATGGTTGCTCGCGATTTTGATAGTGATATTTGTGGGGCTGCAATACCGGCTTTGGGTCGGGGATGGCAGCTATGCCCACCGTGCCCGGCTGGAGCAAGAAATCGTCCGCCAAAGCGCAAAAAATGAGCAGCTGCTAGAGCGCAACCGCGTGCTGGCTGTCGAGGTCGAGGATCTAAAAACCGGCCATCAAGTGGTCGAGGCGCGGGCCCGTCACGATATTGGCATGATCAAAGACGGCGAAACCTTCTTTATGACCCATACCCCCGACGAATAAGACACCTCTATGCCAGAAGATCTAGCGCGCAGATGCTGGGCTATCGTACCTGCGGCGGGCAGTGGTACCCGCATGGGCAGCGATACCCCTAAACAATACCTACCCATTGATGGCAAGCCCATACTGGCTTACACCCTAGAGAAGCTATTGGCCGTGCCCGACATTAAAGGCGTGGTTGTGGCTTTGGGCCCGGATGATGCCCACTGGCCCACTCTGGCTTTGGCCAGCCACCCCAACGTGCACACGGTAATCGGTGGCGCCGAGCGAGCTGACTCTGTGTTACAGGCATTGCAAGCGCTGCAACTGTTTGCCGGGCCGGATGACTGGGTGCTGGTGCACGATGCGGCGCGCCCTTGTGTGCGGGTCACTGATATAGAGCGGCTGCTGCATAAAGTGCGCGCCAGTGACGCCGCCGGGGGCCTGCTGGCAACGCCCGTGAATGACACGATTAAACAGGTTAATGATGGTTGGGTTAGCCGTACGCTGGATCGCAGCCAGCTGTGGGCGGCGCAAACGCCCCAGTGTTTTAGGTGTCAGGATTTAGCGCGGGCGCTGCGCGAGGTAAAAGCCAGCGGTATTGCGGTAACCGATGAAACCAGTGCCATGGAGCACGGTGGCGCCAGCGCTATTGTGGTTGAGGGGCGGGCTGACAATATTAAGGTGACCCGCCAAGAAGATTTAGTACTGGCGCAGGCGATACTGCGTCACCAAAGGGAGGAGTAAATATGCGCATAGGGCAGGGCTACGACGTTCATAAATTCGGGCCGGGCGATAAAATCGTTATCGGTGGCGTGGTGATCCCGCATACCCATGGCTTGGTGGCGCACTCCGATGGCGATGTATTGCTGCACGCTTTGTGCGACGCGTTGCTGGGCGCCTGCGCACTGGGGGACATTGGCCACCACTTTCCGGATACTGACCCGCAGTACAAAGGCGCCAATAGCCGTGAGCTGCTGCGCCTGGTAAATCAAAAAGTGCGCGCCAATGGTTGGCAGTTGGGCAATGCCGATATGACGATTATTGCGCAGGCGCCGCGTATGGCGAGGCATATATCCGCCATGTGTGAGGCCATCGCCGCCGATTTAGATTGTGCAATTAATCAGGTCAACGTAAAAGCCACCACCACCGAGAAGCTCGGCTTTACCGGCCGTGAAGAGGGCATTGCCGCGCAGGCGAGCGTCTTATTAAAACCTTTGGTCGGAGAGCCGTGTGCCTGAAGAATTTGCTATTAACTTTCCCCGTGCTCACGGTGATTTGTTGGGTGAGGCGGGCTTTCGCACCGAAAATGCCGACTTTTTAGTGACCGAAGAACTCGGTTTTAGCCCTTCGGGCGAGGGTGAACATGTTTATTTGTACATCGAGAAAGACGGCGATAACACCGCCTGGATCGCCCGACAAATAGCGGCATTAGCGGGTATTGAAACCCGCGATATTGGCTACTGCGGGCTGAAAGATCGCCACGCCATTACCCGCCAGTGGTTTAGCGTGTATCTTCCCAAAGGCCCGGAGCCCGACTGGCAGGCCCTGCGAACCGACACCATCCGGGTGCTAGAGGTTGCGCGCCACCGGCAAAAGCTGCGCCGGGGTCAGCATTTGTGCAACCGTTTTAGTATTTTATTGCGCGGGGTAACTGCCGATGTGGCAGCGCTGGAGCCGCGTTTAACCGACATTGCCACGCACGGCGTGCCCAACTATTTTGGCCCACAGCGCTTTGGTATCGACGGCGGCAATTTGGTGCTGGCGCAGCGTTTACTGGTCGATCAGGTGCGCATTAAAAACCGGCCCAAGCGCTCTATGGCGCTGTCGGCGGCGCGCTCGTACCTGTTTAACCAAGTGTTGGCAGAGCGCGTCAAGCGCGATTGCTGGCGCGAGCTAATGCCCGACGAGTCGCCCATCGAGATTGGCGGTGAGGCGCTACCCAGTGGCCCACTGTGGGGCCGGGGTAGGCCGCAGGTAACAGGTGCCGCGCTGGCGCTGGAGGAGCAAGTGCTGGCGCCCTGGCAGCACTGGTGCGAGCCGCTGGAGTTTACCGGTGTTAACCAGGATCGCCGGGCGCTGGTATCAAAAGCACAGGGCTTAAGCTGGCAATGGCAGGGCGATGACTTGCGCCTCGATTTTGCCTTGGGCGTGGGCTGTTACGCCACATCGGTGATCGCCGAGCTGCTTGCCACCAAGCTTCCGAAGCGGCTGTCAGAGGCCTGAATTGATTGGCTTTTATGCTATAGTGGCCAAACTAAAAATGGCGAGATCAAAAAAGGCACTGGGCACTAGCCGAGGCCGATTTAACAGGGGTAAAGGGTGAGCAATCTGATTCTGGAAGGTGTGGGCATGACGTCGCTGCGCACCCGTGAGCGGCTGGTGCAGCGGCTTATGGAGCAGGGCGTTAGTGACTTAAAAGTGCTGGATGTGATCCGCAATACCCCGCGTCATCTGTTTTTGGATGAGGCGTTGTCGCACCGCGCCTACGAAGACTCGGCCCTGCCTATCGGCTTTGGTCAAACCCTGTCGCAACCTTATATTGTCGCCCGTATGACCGAAATCCTGCTGGGCGCCGCCGGCGGCAACCTAAAGCGGGTGCTAGAGGTTGGCACCGGCTCGGGCTATCAAACCACCGTACTGGCGCAGTTGGTCGAGCAGGTGTACAGCGTCGAGCGTATTAAGCCGCTGCAAGACAAAGCCCGCCAGCGGCTGCGTCAACTGGGGTTACGCAATGTGATTTTAAGCCATGCCGACGGCGGTTTTGGCTGGGCCGACAAAGGCCCGTTTGACGGTATTTTAAGTACTGCCGCGCCGCGTTTTGTCCCCGAAGACCTCAAACAACAGTTGGCCCCCAATGGGGTACTGGTGATTCCGGTGGGCGATCGCGAGCAGAGCCTGCATCTGATTATGCGCCAGGGCGACAGCGACGATTTTGTCACTCAAGTTTTAGAGCCCGTGCGCTTTGTCCCGCTGCTATCGGGAACCGCTCGCTAATGGTGTCAACCTCCATCTTGGCAACCGTCCTAAAAGGCATGGCCATGGGCGCCGCGGATGTGGTGCCCGGCGTCTCGGGTGGCACCATTGCCTTTATTGCCGGTATTTACGAGCGCCTGTTGGGCGCGCTTAAATCGTTTACACCCGCTGCACTATTAATACTTAAACGCGAAGGCTGGACGGCGTTTTGGCGCCATGTGGATGGCACTTTTTTGTGTGCGCTGTTTGGCGGCATTTTATTGAGCATTGCCACCCTGGCTCACGCTATCGAGTTTGCACTACACAATTACCCGTTGCAGGTGTGGGGCTTTTTTAGTGGGCTTATTTTGGCCTCTACGGTTTATATTGGGCGGCATTTGCAGTGGCGCCGGGTATTGGTGTTAGTGGCTTTTGTGGTGGGCGCGCTCGCGGCCATTTGGCTTGGCTCGGTTAAGCCCGTCAATATGCCCATTAACACCGCGACCATCTTTGCCGCGGGCGCTATCGCCATTTGTGCGATGATCTTACCGGGTATCTCGGGCAGTTTTTTGCTGCTTATTATGGGGGTATACCCGGTTATTATTGGCGCTGTCACCGACTTTAATCTTAAGTTACTGGCGACCTTTATGGCCGGTTGCGTGCTGGGGTTGCTACTGTTTTCGCACCTGTTACATTGGCTGTTAAATCGCTACCGGCAGCCAACGTTGGCGGTGTTGTGCGGTGTGTTGGCGGGCTCGCTGAGTATTGTCTGGCCCTGGAAACAAACCGTAACAACCATGGTAGACCGTCACGGGGAGCTGGTACCTTTGGTGCAGCGCAACCTGATGCCCTGGCAGTTTGAGGCTAGCGTGGGTGCAAACAGTGCCTGGCCCAGTGTGCTGGCCTTGTTTGTTGTGGCGGTGGTAATGGTGTTTGCCCTGGAGTACGGCGCTGGTTGGCTGACAAAAAAACGTACAAAAATGGCGGGTAGCGTTAAAACTTGATGTTGCTACGCATTATTTAAGATAATTTTTAAATAATGGGGCGTTGCTAATCGCAAAAGTAAATAAGCCGGCAGGGGTAAGTGGGTCGATGAAGCAGGCTAAAATGTGGATGCAGATCACATTATGCGGTTGTCGCATAAATCGCCTGTTCATTATATTGATCGCCTTGTGGCTCGCCGCCTGTAGCTCCGCCCCTCCGGCCGATGTCGCCGACCGGCGTCAGCCACCCACCCGTAAAATTCTGGTTCACAGCGTTTCATCGGGCGAGACGCTTTACTCTATCGCGTGGCGCTACGGGCTGGATTTTAGGGCACTTGCGCGTCACAACGGCATCGGTCCGCCCTATACGATTTATAAGTCGCAGCAGCTGCGTCTGGATATCGACGACGCCTCTCAGCGTAAGCCGCCCCCGGCTATTGCGGCCAACCCCCGGCGCCCTGTTAGCAGTGGCAATAACTCTACGGTTGTGGCGCAAGGGCCTCGTACATCGGTGAACACAGCGTCGACGCCACAAGTGAATCAGGCGCCACGTTCTGAAAATAAAACACCTGCCGCTACCGCGCCGCCTTTGGCGCCATTACCCAGTGGGGCAGTGCAGTGGCGCTGGCCCGCCAGTGGGCCGGTAATCGGCCGTTTTAGCAGTGGCGATGGTTTAAACAAAGGTATTGATATTGGTGGCAAAGTAGGTGACTCTGTACTTGCAGCCGGTGCTGGGAGAGTGGTTTACGCGGGTACCGGGCTGCGCGGGTACGGTAAGTTGGTGATCGTCAAACATAACGAAACCTTCCTTAGTGCTTATGCGCACAACGATGCACTGTTAGTGCGCGAGGGAGATAGCGTAAAAGTCGGTCAACAAATTGCTAAATTAGGTTCCAGCGGTACCGATAAACAGAAATTGCACTTTGAGATAAGGCGCGATGGCAAACCGGTTAACCCGTTAACGTATCTGCCTAAACGTTAGGGCTAGTGGGTTTGGCGTAACATTAAAAGATGCAGTAAAGGCGTAATCGCACCTGAACTTAAAGCGTAACAGCCACATGGTTGTGGCAACGAGGTACTGTTGGAAATATTGTCAGCCGGAAGTGTGGCGACAAACTCCGGTATGGATCCTGAAGGGGGCCTAGCATGCCAGTACAAAATAGGGAAATAAATAACGCCAGCCGCAACGATCACATCCTTGCTCAAGTAGACGATGGTGACGTTGCCGAAATAGTACTTGATGATGAGCCCAAACGCTCAACTGCCACCAAACGAAAGCCCACACCTGATCGCTTTGCCAGCGATACCTCTTCACTTGACGCGACACAAATCTACTTAAACGAAATTGGTTTTTCGCCGCTGCTCAGCGCGGAAGAAGAAGTCTATTTTTCACGTAAGGCCCTGCGTGGTTGTGAGGCCTCGCGCAAGCGCATGATCGAAAGCAACTTGCGCCTGGTGGTTAAAATCTCACGCCGCTATGTTAACCGCGGGCTGGCACTGTTGGATCTGATCGAGGAGGGCAACCTTGGTTTGATTCGCGCTGTCGAGAAATTCGACCCCGAGCGTGGCTTTCGCTTCTCGACCTACGCCACATGGTGGATTCGCCAGACCATCGAGCGGGCTATTATGAACCAGACCCGCACCATCCGCTTGCCCATTCATGTGGTAAAAGAGCTAAACGTTTACCTTAGAGCAGCGCGGGAGCTTACTCAGAAACTCGATCACGAGCCCTCGGCCGACGAAATTGCCACTATGCTTGAGCGTCCGGTCGCGGATGTGGAGCGTATGCTGGGCTTGAATGAGCGGGTTACCTCAGTGGATACCCCGATTGGCAGCTCGTCGGACCGTACCGTGGTGGACACCATCAGTGATCAGCGCGAATCTAACCCTGCCGTGCTGACACAAGATAGCGATATAAACGACAGCCTGGATGAGTGGCTTGACGAGCTGAGCGAGAAACAGCGCGAGGTGCTGGCGCGTCGCTTTGGCTTGCGCGGCCATGAGGTGAGCACGCTGGAGGAGGTAGGTCGCGCTATTGGCCTAACCCGCGAGCGCGTGCGGCAAATTCAGGTCGAGTCGCTGCGCCGCTTGCGCGACATTATGGAAAAACAGGGCCTAAGCAGCGAGAATCTGTTTGGGGTTTAGTTTGGCTTTTTAAAACGATTTACCCACGTATAAAAAAACCGCGCACTTGGCGCGGTTTTTTTATGGCTGTGGGGCAGGTGCGTTATCGCTCCAGATACTGCAGCTTGCCTTCCACGCCATCCCACTCTTCGGCGTCGGCCGGAGCGTCTTTTTTCTCGGTAATGTTAGGCCATACCTCGGATAGCTCGGCGTTGAGCTCCAGGTACACTTCCTGATCTTCTGGTAGCTCGTCTTCCGAGAAAATAGCATCTACCGGGCATTCGGGCTCACATAGGGCGCAATCAATACATTCATCTGGGTGAATGACGAGAAAGTTGGGCCCCTCGTAAAAACAGTCAACCGGGCAAACCTCGACACAGTCGGTGTGTTTACATTTAATGCAGTTATCCCCAACTACGAATGTCATTGTGCAGACTCCACGATTACAGGTGCTTGGTGCGTAAAGGGGGGCATTTTACCAGCATTCTCAATTTTTGGTAGATCAATTGTCATGAATTCAGCTGTTTCAGGCGGTACAACGCCTCTAATGCCTGCCTTGGGGTTAAATCATCCGGGTCAATTTCGCTTAATGCCTCAATGGCCGGGCTAACCGGTGCGTCAAATAAGCTTGCCTGCAGGGGCGAGGGCTCGGGCGAGCGGTTGGTTACCGGGGTTGGGCGCTCGTTATTTTCCAGCAGAACCAGCTGCTCGGCGGCGCTTTGCAGTACCGGGGTGGGAATACCGGCCAACTTGGCCACCTGAATCCCGTAACTCTTACTTGCCGGGCCTTCCTGCACTTTGTGCAAAAACACAATGTTGTCTTTGTGTTCGGTGGCGTTGAGGTGCACGTTGGCAATATGGGGCAGGCTCTCGGGCAGCTCGGTTAATTCAAAGTAGTGGGTGGCAAACAAGGTAAAGGCGCGCACATTCTCGGCCAGGTGGCGGGCGCAGGCCCAGGCCAGCGCCAGGCCATCAAAGGTGCTGGTGCCGCGGCCAATTTCATCCATTAATACCAGGCTGCGGTCGGTGGCGTTGTGCAGGATGTTGGCGGTTTCGGTCATCTCTACCATAAAGGTCGAGCGGCCCCCGGCTAAATCATCGGACGAGCCTATGCGGGTAAATATGCGATCGACCAAGCCAATTTGCGCGCTGGCGGCGGGTACAAAGCTGCCTACGTGAGCCAGCAGGGTAATTAACGCGGCCTGTCGCATATAAGTCGATTTACCGCCCATATTGGGGCCGGTAACAATCAACATGCGGCGATCGTCATTAAAGTCCAGATCGTTGGGGACAAACGGGCCGTCCAGCACCTGTTCGACCACTAAGTGGCGGCCGTCTTTAATATCGAGCCCTGGCGTGTGGACCAGCTCGGGCCGGCACAAGTCCAGGTTAATGGCCCGCTCGGCAAAGTTGGTGAGTACATCCAGCTCGGAAACCCCGGCGGCTGAATCCTGCAGGGCTACTAAATGTTCATTGAGCTTTTCAATCAGCTCATCGTACAGCGCTTTCTCGCGGCTGAGGGCCCGGCTTTTGGCTGACAGCGCTTTGTCTTCAAACTCTTTTAGCTCTGGGGTAATAAAGCGCTCGGCATTTTTTAGGGTTTGGCGGCGAATATAATCGGCTGGTGCACCGCCCGATTGCGCGCGACTTAGCTCGATAAAATAACCGTGTACCCGGTTGTAGCCCACTTTTAGTGTGCTGATGCCGGTGCGCTCGCGCTCGCGGGTTTCTAAATCCACAAGGTACTGGCCAGCGTTGTTGCTGATGTTGCGCAGCTCGTCTAACTCGGTGTCGTAGCCCTCGGCGATAACGCCGCCATCGCGAATGACCACCGGTGGGTTTTCGACAATCGCCCGCTGCAGTAAATCAACCAATTCAGGAAACGTGCTGATCGCTTGCGAGAGCTCTGTTAAGCGCGGTGACTGGCAGGTTTTTAGCGCGGCTTGCAGCTCGGGGTAGCAGGTTAGCGATGCCCCTAAGCGAGATAAATCTCGCGGGCGGGACGAACGCAGCGCCAGACGGCCCAAAATGCGCTCCATATCGCCAATGCGCTTTAGTAGCTCGCGGATAGGCTCAAATTTGTAATTATCGGTCAGTACGCTTAGGGCCTCTTGGCGTTCGACCAGTGTGTGCATGTCGCGCAGCGGGCGGTTTAGCCAGCGTCGCAACAGGCGTGCGCCCATGGCGGTAGCGGTGCGATTGAGCACCGAAAACAATGTATTGTCGTCACCGCCGGTAAGGTTGATGTCAATCTCCAGGTTGCGCCGGGTGGCGGCATCCAGGGCGACGGCTTCATCGCGGTTTTCATAGGCCAGACCGCGCACGTGGGGTAGGTCGGTGCGCTGGGTTTCGCGGGCGTAACTTAGCAGGCAGCCGGCGGCGGCAATGGCGCTGTCTAAGTGATCGCAGCCAAAGCCCGATAAGTCTTGGGTACCAAACTGGCGGGTTAGCAAGCGCTGGGCGGTTTCTAGCTCAAATTCCCACGGCCCGCGGCGGCGTACGCCTTTACGGTTTTCGGTTAGCTCGGGCAGCTCAAGGTCATCGCTGACGAGTAGCTCGGCCGGGTTAAGGCGCTGCAACTCACCGGCGGCGGCATCCAACCCATCGACTTGTAAAACCAAAAAGCGGCCGCTCGCCATATCCAGCGAGGCGATGCCGTAAGTGTCCTCATGGCGGTGCAGGGCCACCAGCAGGTTGTCCCGGCGCTCATCCATTAAGGCTTCGTCGCTCACCGTGCCCGGGGTAACCACGCGCATCACCTTGCGCTCCACTGGCCCTTTACTGGTGGCCGGATCGCCGATTTGCTCGCAAATCGCCACCGACACACCGGCGCGTACCAGCCGCGCTAAATAGCCCTCGGCCGCGTGATAGGGCACCCCCGCCATTGGTATCGGCTCGCCGCCGGACTTACCGCGCGCCGTTAACGTCACATCCAGCAGCTCTGAGGCTTTTTTGGCGTCGTCAAAAAAAAGCTCGTAAAAATCGCCCATGCGATAAAACACCAACTCGGTAGGGTGCTCGGCTTTGATCTTTAGATACTGCTGCATCATGGGGGTATGAGCGCTGGTGTCGGCGGTAGAGGTCGTTTTGGACGGCATATTTTTCCAGAGGTATGTGCGGTTAACGAATCTTAGCCGGGCATTTTACGGTAATCACAATCCACTTGCACTGAGCGGGTACGGAGAATACCGTAAGGTCTGTTATAAATGCCCGTTGATTCTTTGTGCTATTTAACCTTTCAGAGAGAGCTGTATGTCGGAGAAAAATACTGGCGCCACACTGCAGCATCTGGCGGCTGAACTAGGCGGCTATTTGCTTGAGCGCAACTGGCAGGTGAGTACCGCCGAGTCTTGCACCGGGGGTGGGGTGGCCAGCGCGATCACGGCCATTGCCGGAAGCTCGCAGTGGTTTGAAACGGGGTTTGTCACGTACGCCAACAGTGCCAAAACCCGTTTGCTGGGCGTCAGTGAAGCGAGCTTGGCGCAAGAGGGCGCGGTGAGCGGCACTGTGGTCGAGCAGATGGCGCTGGGGGCTAAGGCCGCCAGCGGCGCCGATTTAGCGGTGGCTGTCAGTGGTATCGCCGGGCCAGATGGCGGCACCCGCGATAAACCAGTGGGCACCGTGTGGTTTGCCTGGGCTGATGCCTCGGGCACGGTGGTTTCAGAGTGCTATGTTTATCAGGGGGATAGAGCCCAGGTGCGCTATCAGGCCTGTGTTACCGCCTTGCGCGAGCTGGTGCGGCTGGCGAGCGTGTAAAAACTACTGTATAAATTAATAGTACTGTTTTCATATACAGGTTTTTACTGTATGCTCTACCCATAGCCTGACAAAGGGCCCTGGCGGCACGCTTTGGGTCACAAAGATAACAGGCCAGTGCGAATTTTGAATTTAACGTTGAGGTGTGTCATATGGATGCGAATAAAGAAAAAGCGTTGCAGGCGGCCCTGAGCCAGATCGAACGCCAGTTTGGTAAAGGTACCGTTATGCGCATGGGCGACCGTGAGCATGTGGCTATTCCCGCCATCTCTACCGGCTCGCTTGGGCTGGATGTGGCACTGGGTATTGGCGGTTTGCCCAAGGGGCGTATCGTCGAGATTTACGGCCCCGAGTCTTCCGGTAAAACCACCTTGACGCTGCAAGTGATTGCCGAGGCCCAGCGCGCTGGCGGCAACTGCGCCTTTATTGATGCCGAGCACGCCCTCGACCCAATTTACGCCGAGAAACTAGGTGTAAAAGTCGATGAGCTGATTATCTCGCAGCCGGATACCGGCGAGCAGGCGCTGGAAGTGTCCGACATGCTGGTGCGCTCGGGCGCGGTGGATGTATTGGTAGTCGATTCAGTGGCCGCGCTTACCCCTAAAGCCGAAATCGAAGGTGAGATGGGCGATCATCACGTGGGCCTGCAGGCGCGCTTAATGTCTCAGGCGCTGCGTAAAATTACCGGTAATATCAAAAATGCCAATTGTCTGGTGATTTTTATTAACCAAATTCGTATGAAAATTGGTGTGATGTTTGGCAGCCCCGAAACCACCACCGGTGGTAATGCTCTTAAGTTTTACTCGTCGGTACGTTTGGATATTCGTCGCATTGGCTCGGTAAAAGACGGCGAAGAGGTGATCGGCTCTGAAACCCGGGTTAAAGTGGTTAAAAACAAGGTGGCGCCACCGTTTAAGCAAGCTGAGTTTCAGATTTTATACGGCCAGGGCATTAATCGCTTAGGTGAGGTTATCGACTGCGGCGTTAAGCTCGGCATGATTGATAAAGCCGGCTCTTGGTATAGCTACAATGGCGATAAAATCGGTCAGGGTAAAAACAACGTAGTGAAGTTTTTGCAAGAAAACCCTGAAATCGCCCAAGAGCTTGAAGGACGCGTAAGAGGTGAGATGTTGGGCACCGTTAAAGCGCCCGAGGCCAAAGCGGAAAGTGATGTCGAGCAAGAGGCCTGATCGAGTGTTGTAATCGGGTTAAAAAAGCCGCATTTATTGCGGCTTTTTTGCGTGTTACATATAGGCAAATTGAATCTTGGTAAAAAAATCATCTGGTACCCGATACCCTGGAAAGTAGAGTGGACACGCCCGAGAGTAATCACGTGAATACTGAAATGGACCCCGAGCAGTTGGCTGCTAAAGTGCGTAACAGTGCCGTTGGGTCACTTGCCCGGCGAGAGCACTCGTATTACGAGTTGCGCGAGAAGTTATTGCATAAGTTTAATGACGCTAAATGCGTCGATGCAGCACTTGAGTGGGTGAGTGAGCTTGGTTATCTGGATGATGCGCGCTTTGCGGGTATGTTTGTGCGCAGCTCTGTGTCAAAGGGGCGTGGCCCTGAACGTATAACCCGAGAGCTACAACAGAAAGGCGTTGCTGCACACATTGTTGAAGATGCGCTTGCAGAGTGTGATGTGAACTGGCTAACGCTGGCAGAGGAGGTGCTGCGGCGCAAGTTTCCGGTGCCTGCCCAAGAGTACAAAGATAAAGCGAAGCAGATGCGTTATTTGCAGTATCGCGGCTTTACCATGTCACAGATATATGAGCTTGTGTAACCTTAAGCGAGTCGTTATGCCGGCGTTTGATAAACTGCCTGTGTTATTTATAACTGCTTATATTACTTGCACACCGCCTATGCTGCTTAATATAAGTACACTAACGCTATGATATTGACGCTGCCTGCAAACCTTCCCGCAACCAAAATACTAAGCCAAGAGCCGTTTGTTGCGGTGTTCGACGATTATGTTTCGGGCCTGGAAATTAACACCCTCAAGTCTTTGGCGAGTGAGCAGTTTAAGCAAGCCTTAGTCAGCGGCGCTCAAGGTGGCGTAGCCAGCGCGCGGCGCAGTGGCAGTAATTGCTGGATTAAGCATCATATTAATCCTGTGGTGTCCGGGCTGTCGGTGCGGGTGAGTAAGCTATTGGGCGTGCCCTTAACAAACGCCGAGTCGTTACAAATGATCCACTATGGGCCAACACAAGAATATGCGGCTCACTTTGATGCCTGGGATCCGGCGACCGAGCGCGGTGAGCGCTGTATGGCGAAAGGCGGGCAGCGCTTGGTGACTTGTTTACTGTATTTAAATGACGTGGCCGCCGGTGGTGCCACCGGGTTTCCCGAATTGAATATAGAGGTGACGGCACGGCGCGGCCGACTGTTGCTGTTTTACAACTGTTACTCTGGTACCAATATGCGTCATCCCGGCAGCTTGCACGGTGGTTTGCCGGTGGTAAGTGGCGAGAAGTGGGCCTGTAACATTTGGTTTAGAGAGCGCCCGGTGCAGACAACGCCGGGGGTAAAGGCGCGGCTTAAAAGTCGTTAGTGCGGGCTTTTAGCTTGCTGCCCAGAGCCCAGACGAATGCGAGCAGGGCCCCGCTGACCGCTCCGTAAATATGCGCGATGGAGACCACAGGCCCGGCAATAAGCACCTCGGTGGCGCTGTTGCCACCGGGGATAATCTGCTCGTAGCACAGCTTAATACTAATCGCGATGATGCCCGCCCAACCGGCGGGCAGGTTTTGTGCGCACAGTGGCGCCAGCCCAAACACCAGCAAGCCGTGCAATACCCCCGACAGCCCTACGTAGTAACTTATGTTGAGTTGCCATAGGTACAGGGCTAACGAAATGCTAAGCGCAATTAACGCTCCCGCAAGTAGCCATGATGCCCGGCGGCGCTCGGCGCCCACCCAAAAAATTATCAACCAAAGCCCCGCTAAATTAAGCAGCCCATGTACTAAGTTTAAATGCACCAGATGGGCGCTAAACAGGCGCCACACTTGCCATTGGTCGATGGCGCTGCGTTGATATTGCAGTAGCGGGTTGAGCGTCTCGTTGGCAGCCGCAAGCCCCGCCAGAGCTAAGGCGCTTAAGAGCATAAAGATGGCGATAGAGCGGTGTCTTGGTGACATGGGGCTACTATAGCTCAATTGCCAAGGTGCTTCACTGGCGAAATAAATAGCGCGTTGCACAGCGAGGTTGCGGCAGATTTTTACGGCTTATTGACGCAAACCGGCACTTGCCCAGAACACTGACTCACGCGGTGTTATATGACGATGACTACCCATAGACCAGATCGGCGCTAACTGGCATAATCAGCGCCCAATTTTCATACACATGCCCAGGTGACTTTGCCCCACGGGAGCCCGCGAACTAAGGGAGCCCTGCAAGTAGGAGTCCGCGTAGGTGGGTGTGCACCTTTAATCCCGACTGATTCAGAGGATTGCTATGCAACCATCGGTGAAACCGCAAAACCCTAACTTCTCATCTGGCCCCTGTAGCAAGCGCCCGGGCTATGACGTTAACCAGCTGGATCTCGCCACGCTTGGCCGCTCACACCGCTCAGGCCTGGGTAAGGCGGCGCTGGGGCGTGCCTGCGAGCAAACCGCTAAGATGCTGGGTCTTCCAGAGGGCTATCGCGTTGGTATCGTCGCGGGCTCGGATACCGGTGCGGTAGAAATGGCCATGTGGTCGATGCTGGGTCAGCGCCCGGTGGACGTTATGCAGTGGGAGTCGTTTGGCAAAGGCTGGCTAACGGACATCACCAAACAACTTAAGCTCGATAATGTTACCGCGCTTGAAGCGGATTATGGTGAGTTGCCAGATCTGAGCAAGCCTAACTTTGACCACGATGTGATCTTCACCTGGAACGGCACCACCTCGGGCGTCAAAGTACCCAACGGTGATTGGATTGCCGATGACCGCCAGGGCTTAACCATTTGTGATGCGACCTCGGCTGTTTTTGCGATGGAGATGCCCTGGGAAAAGCTCGATGTGATTACCTTCAGCTGGCAGAAAGTGCTGGGTGGTGAAGGTGCCCACGGCGTGCTGATTTTAGGCCCCCGCGCGGTAGAGCGTCTGGAGTCATACACGCCACCCTGGCCTCTGCCTAAGCTGTTCCGCATGACCAAAGGTGGCAAGTTGATCGAGGGCATTTTTGAGGGTGCCACAATCAACACGCCATCAATGCTGTGTGTGGCCGACTACCTGGACGCGTTGGATTGGGTTGAGTCAATCGGCGGCACCAAAGCGGCAATCGCCCGCAGTGAAGCCAACCTGGCGGTGCTGGAAAAATTTGTCGCCGGGAACGACTGGATCGAATTTTTGGCAAAAGACAAAGCCACGCGCTCCAACACCAGTGTGTGCTTTACGCTCGACGCTAGCGAAGAGCAGGTTAAAGCGTTGGTTAAACTGCTCGATAGCGAAGGCGTTGCCTATGACATTGGCGCTTACCGCGATGCACCTCCGGGGCTTCGTATCTGGTGTGGCGCCACCGTCGAGGCCGCCGACCTCGAAGCGTTAATGCCGTGGCTCGAGTGGGGCTATAAGCAAGTCACCAGCGCTTAATCAACCTCGGCAACCGAATCAAACCTCGCAGGCGCGGTACGCCGCGCCTTAAATGTCTCACCTTTAGACATTGGATACGCACATGTACAAGATCAAAACCTATAACAAAATTTCTGTCAAAGGCCTGGATCGCTTTGACCGCAGTAAGTATGAAGTGGCCAGCGATATCAATGCCCCCGATGGTTATATTTTGCGCAGTCACAAACTGCACGACGAGGCGCTGCCAGAGTCTGTTAAAGCTGTCGCCCGTGCCGGAGCAGGCACCAACAATGTGCCGGTGGCCGATTACACCAAAAAAGGTGTGGTGGTCTTTAACGCCCCGGGCGCCAACGCCAACGCTGTAAAAGAGCTGGTGATCGGCGGTATGTTACTGGGTTCACGGGGCATTATTCCCGGCATGAATTGGGCACAGTCACTCACCGACATGACTGACGCGGCTGAGATGAGCGCCTTGATGGAAAAGCAAAAATCCACCTTTGCCGGCAGCGAGCTTACCGGTAAAACGCTGGGTATTGTGGGTTTAGGGGCGATCGGCTCTTTGATTGCCGATACCGCTTTGGCCCTGGGTATGAACGTTATTGGTTACGATCCGGCCCTGTCGGTTGAGGCCGCCTGGCGTTTGCCTAGCCAAGTGGCGCGTGCCGAAAACTTACAGTCGCTGTTGGCGCGCTCGGATTACATCACCCTGCATGTGCCGGCGATTGAAGCCACTCACCACCTGATTAACGAAGAGTCGCTTAAATCGGTTAAAGAGGGCGCGGTGCTGCTTAACTTTGCTCGCGAGGCCATTGTTGACGCCGCCGCTGTGGTGCAGAGCTTAGACGCCAAACGCTTGCGTATGTATATTTGCGACTTCCCCGAGCCGATTTTGCTGGGGCGCGATGACGTATACGCTATGCCGCACATCGGCGCCAGCACCGCAGAGGCGGAAGAAAACTGCGCAATTATGGGCGCCGATCAGCTGATGGATTACCTTGAAAATGGCAACATTAAAAACTCGGTAAACTTTCCCGCCGTGCAAATGGAGCGCTCCGGCCAGGGTGCGCGTATAACATTTTGCAACGATAATGTCTCCGGCGTGTTGGGGCATGTACTGTCTGCCTTGGCCGACAATAACGTCAATGTGGTGGATATGGTAAACAAAAGCCGCGGCGATATCGCCTACAACATCATCGATGTAGAGCAAGCCCCGGCCGATGACGTGGTAGCGGCGATTAAAGCCGTAGAGCATGTTATCTCGGTGCGAGTGATCTAAGCGGAGAACGGGGTACGGAGGACGGTTAACGGGATACGGGAGCGGAGAAAGATAGCGTTTGACGGATTAAATCCGGTATCATTTTCGTACCCCGTACCCCGTACCCCGTACCCCGGAGATGCCCATGTACAAGCTGGTGTTTTTTGTACCTGACTCTCACCTAGAGCCGGTAAAACAGGCGGTGTTCGCCGCCGGTGCCGGCAAAATTGGCGACTATGACCAATGTTGCTGGCAAGTGCTGGGGGAGGGGCAGTTTCGTCCTCTCGCTGGCAGCCAGCCGTTTAGCGGACAGCAGAATCAGCTTAGCCGCGACCCCGAGTGGCGCGTCGAGCTGGTGTGTGCCGACGAGCATATTCGCGCCGCGAAGCAAGCCTTAATGGACGCCCACCCCTTTGAAGAACCCGCCTACGATATCTGGCAACTGGCCGATGTTTAATGCCGGTTGGGGCCGGCTAACGCGGCAATTACACTCAATCGAAACGCTGCGCCAGTACCAACCGCAAGCGGGCGAGGCGGCAGTGCTGATTGGCTTGATTGAGCGGGCCGGCACGGTTGAGGTGATCTTAACCGAGCGTGCCGCGCATATGCTGCAACACCCCTCGGAGGTGGCGTTTCCCGGTGGCAAATTTGAGCCGGGCGACACCGATCTAATTGTCACTGCCCTGCGTGAAGCCCACGAGGAAACCCATTTAAGCCCCGACAGGGCTGCCTTGCTGGGCGCGCTACCAGCGCGGTATACCCGGGCGGGTGTTCGGGTAAGTGCGGTTGTGGCACAAATTGCGCCAGGGGCGGCATTAATTCCCGACCCGGCGGAGTTAAGTGCGATTTTTACCGCGCCAATCACGCTTTTTCAGCCGGATCAGGTCGCTAGATTTGATACTATCGAGCGTCAGGGGGTAGGCTACCAAATACCCGCCTATCGCCACCAGGGCTACGATATCTGGGGGCTGACAGCATTGTTGGCCACCGAAGTGGCCAGTGTGTTTTTAGGCTGACCCGGGTAAATCGGCGTGGTCTATAATCAGGGAGAGTCATCGGGTATGATCAAACCCGATAACAATAACTGGGAGTGAGGCGGTATGACGTTAGATTGTAATCGCACAGTGCTTGAGGTGTTTACTGAAACCTGTAGTCAATTTGCCGACAGCCCGGCATTTACCTGTTTGGGCCATACCTTAACGTTTCGCGATATTGATAATTTATCGGGTCGGTTTGCAGCGTTTTTACAACACGAAACCAATTTAAAGCCCGGTGACCGAATCGCCATACAGCTGCCCAATGTGCTGCAGTACCCGGTCGCGGTGTTTGGCGCGTTGCGTGCGGGCATGATTGTGGTTAACACCAACCCGCTGTATACCGCCTCAGAGCTAAAGCATCAGCTCACCGACTCGGGTGCCAGGGCTTTGGTCGTTTTAGCTAACGTGGCCGGCGCGGCCGCCGAGGTGGTGCCCGACACCGACGTCGAGCAGGTTATTGTGACGGAGCTGGCCGATTTGCATCCGCCGCTTAAATCACTGTTGATTAATTCGGTGGTGAAGTACATCAAAAAAATGGTGCCGCCGTTTAGTTTTACCCACAGCCGCTCATTTAAATCAGTCATCAAAGCCGGCTCGGCCGAGTTGGCGCCTCATCAGGCTAGCCCCGACGATGTGGCGATACTGCAGTACACCGGCGGCACCACCGGGGTGGCAAAAGGTGCAATGCTTACCCACCGCAACCTGGTGGCTAACATGCTGCAAGTGAACCAACAGATGGGCGATGTGTTTCGGCAAAACCAAGACATCTTTGTGGCACCGCTGCCGCTGTATCATATTTACGCCTACACCATTCACTGTATGTGCGCGTTCTCGCTGGGTAACGAGAACCTGCTGATTCCTAACCCGCGGGATATTCCGGCGTTTGCCAAAGCGCTAAAGGGTGTGCCTTTTACTTGCTTTGTCGGTCTTAACACTCTGTTTAACGCTCTGTGCCGCAACGACGATTTTCGCGCGTTGGATTTTAGCCATATGCGCTTATCATCCTCGGGTGGTATGGCGCTAACAAATCACGCCGCCAAGCAGTGGGAGGAGGTGACCGGCACCCCAGTGTGTGAAGGTTACGGCTTAACTGAAACCTCCCCGGTGGTTTGCATTAACCCGCGCTATGGTATTCGTTTGGGTACCGTGGGGCTGCCGGTGCCAGAAACGGACGTTAAAGTTATCGACGAAGCCGGCGCTGATTTACCCGTGGGTGAAGCCGGCGAGTTGTGCGTAAAGGGCCCGCAGGTAATGAAAGGCTACTGGAATCGTGACGATGCCACGCGCGAGGCTATCGACGCGGCGGGCTGGTTTAAAACCGGCGACATCGCCACCATTGACGCCGATGGCTATGTAAAAATAGTCGATCGGAAAAAAGATATGATTAACGTCTCAGGCTTTAAAGTCTTCCCCAATGAGGTGGAAGACGCGCTGGCCGAGCACCCGGATATTGTCGAGGCGGCCGTTGTGGGCGTGCCCGATGAAGAAAGCGGCGAGCTGGTAAAAGCCTTTGTGGTTAGCGCCAATGCCTCGCTTAGCGAAAAAGATGTACGCGAATTTGCGCGGCAATCACTAACGGCTTATAAAGTGCCAAGCTCGGTGGAGTTTCGCGATGAGCTGCCTAAAACCAATGTGGGTAAAGTGCTGCGACGCGAGCTGAAATAACCCTTACTAATCAACCCCTATACGGACCTTAAAGTAACAACGATGGAAGTAAACCAATATTATTTATGTGGCTGTATTTGCTTGAAGGTTTGGGTTGATAAGGTTTCTTTGTTGTGAGTCGCACCGCGCTTATTTTATCGGGTGGTGGTGCGCGGGCGGCGTATCAGGTAGGTGTTTTACAGGCGCTGGCTGAAATCCTACCGGCTGATACTGAGAACCCTTTTCCGGTTATTTGCGGCACCTCGGCGGGTGCCATTAACGCCATTGCGCTGGCCGCCCACCCGGGCAATTTTCGTGAGTCGGTGACCGACCTGGCCGATATCTGGCGGGGCCTGTCGATTGGCGATGTCTACAGTCACGGTTGGTCGGATTTTGGCCGGGGGTTTGGGCGAATCTTTTTGTCCCTGTTTAACGAGGGCATTGGCCGGCAGCGACCATTGAGTTTACTGGATAACGCGCCGCTATGGGACTTGCTGGCCAGTAAAATAGAGTTTGCCAATATCGCCCGCAACATCGAGACAAAAAAACTGCACGCGGTATCGATTACGGCGATGGGCTATAGCTCGGGGCGCTCGGTAAGTTTTTTTCAGGGCCACGAGCAACTAGAGGGCTGGAAGCGGTTTCGCCGTGCCGGGGTGCCCACCGATATTCATCTGGAGCACTTGCTCGCCTCATCGGCGATCCCTACTATTTTTCCCACTGTGCGTATAGACCAAGAGTATTATGGCGATGGCGCCTTGCGCCAGTTAGCGCCTATCAGCCCAGCTTTGCACCTGGGCGCTGAGGCCTTGTTTGTGATCGGGGTCAGTGGTAATCGCCATCCCACACGTGGTGCCAATAAAGCGGTTATGCCGGTGCGACACTCTCCGTCTATGGCGCAAATTGTTGGGCATTTGCTTAACAGCGCGTTTGTCGATGCGTTGGAAAATGATATAGAGCACATGGAGCGTTTAAACAGCCTGCTGGAGCTTATTCCGCCCGAGGTGCGCGCTGCCGAGAACCTCGGCTTAAAGCCCGTGAGCAATATGATTATTTCGCCCAGCAAAGGCGTTGATACGATTGCCGGGCGCAAGGTGCGTTACTTGCCTCGCAGTGTGCGCTTCTTTTTGCGCGCCATTGGCGCCACGACCAAAAGTGGTGGGGCCACGGCGGCCAGCTACCTGTTGTTTGCCAACCCTTTTATCTCCGAGCTTATGGAGCTGGGGTATCAGGATACGATGTGGGATGCCGACAAGGTACAGGCATTTTTTAATCGACAAAAAAATCCCCAAGCGTAATCTACGTTTGGGGATTTATTGTGTGTTGCTGACAGTGCTAAGGCTAAGTGCTAATTGGCCAATGCTCAAGCGTCAGCGTCTTTTCGTCGGCGACCAAACACCAGGCATTGTCGTGCCAGTCTCCCAGTACTATTCGCTCGGCGGCTATGCCATCAACGGTTAGTGGGTGCCGCTCGGGGCGATGGGTGTGGCCGTGAATCATTAAACTGGCGTTGTGTTCGCGCAGTACATCGACGACCGCCTCCGGGGTAACATCCATGATGTCTTCGGGCTTTGAGCTGTTCATGGTTTTGCTTTTAGCGCGCAGTTGCTCGGCCATGGCCCGGCGCACTTGCAGTGGCTGTGCCAGCGCTTGCGCCTGCCAATCGGGCGAGCGCAGCTGCGCGCGCAGCGCCATATAAGGCTCGTCGCGGGTACACAGGCTGTCGCCGTGCAGTAACACCGTGGTTTTACCGTACAGATCAATCACCGTCGGGTCGGCTAGCATGGTGCCGCCGGCGCGTTTTGCAAAGTCGTGACCCAACACAAAGTCGCGGTTGCCCGGCATTAGGTAAATGGCGACACCGGTATCGGCCAGCGCGCGCAACTTGGCGGCCACCTCGTGCCCCAGTGGCGCATCGTCGTCATCGCCAATCCAGGCATCAAAAAAATCACCCAGTATATACAGCGCTTGGGCGCTGCGTGCCCGGCCCGCTAAGAAGGTATAAAACGCCTGCACGGCAGCCGGCTCGGCTGCGTGCAGGTGTAGGTCTGATATGAACAGCGTGCTCATATCTAGCCGTTTACGGTGACGTTTTCGATCACGATGGTGTCGACCGGTACGTCTTGATGAAAGCCTTTGCTGCCAGTTTTAACCGTGCGGATTTTGTTGACCACGTCCATGCCGTCGGTCACTTTTGCAAATACGCAGTAGCCCCAACCCTGAGCATTTTTGCCCGAGTGGTTCAAAAAGTCGTTGTCTTGCACATTAATAAAAAATTGCGAGCTGGCGCTGTGTGGATCGTTGGTGCGAGCCATAGCCACGGTGCCGGCCAGGTTTTTCAGGCCATTGTCGGCTTCGTTTTCAATGTTGGCGCGGGTTTCTTTTTGCTCCATGTTTTCATCCATGCCACCACCCTGGATCATAAAGCCGTCGATGACGCGGTGAAAAATGGTGCCATTGTAAAAGCCGTCTTCGGCGTATTGCTTGAAGTTGGCGGCGCTTTTGGGCGCGTTGTCAAAATCCAGCTCTAACGTGATATCGCCGTAGTTGGTGTGCAGGGTAATCATAGTGGTTCCTTAGGGTCTACCTGAAAAGGCGCTAATGATACGATGCCGGGGCCGGTTACGGAACCCACATCAAGGTTCGTTAATGGAATTGATGCAGGCTTTTAAGCCCGCCAGTTCAATACTGAGTAAGTGCTCAAACATTTGGGCCTGTTGCTGAGGCTCTTTGGCTGAGAATGACACGGGCCAGTGGCCGCAGTGCACCGCGCCCTCAATGGCGCCGGAGCGCACTAACATCGTCATGCCGTGTACCAGCGACCAAGCGCTCATGGAGGCGATGCTTGCGCGGTAGTCGTCGCGCGCGACACCGTAATCGGCGAGCATCTCGCACAAAGTGTCGCGCAAGGTGGCTTCGCAGTCGGCCCCGGCTTCGATGCAAACGGGGGTGACCCGTTCGAGCTCGGGTGTCCAGGTAAATAACGTGTCAAACAGGTTGGGGAAGTCTTGCCCAAAGCGCATATAGGTGTGGCCCAGCAGCCGCACTTTTTGCTCTGCACTTTCATGGGGGGCGCCGGCAAGGGTTGCTAATAGCGCTTCGTTGAGTAAGTAAAACCCTTGGGTGCGCAGGTCAATCAAGAGTTCGGTTTTGTCGGTAAAATGGCTGTACACCGCTGTGGCGCTGACCCCGAGGTCTTTTGCCAATGAGCGTAGGCTGAGCTTGTCGCTACTGTCGTGCTGCAATATTTGCATGGCGCGCTCAAGCAGCGCCTCGCGCAGGTTGCCATGGTGGTAGGCAGCTTTTTTGGCAACGGCGGGCTTGGGGTTTGGCGGGCTCTGACTCATTGGGGCAATCGGGCTCTCGTTCACGAAAGCGCCAGTTTACCAGATCGCCCTTTACAGTGCCCAACGGGCGCTAAGTAGCACCGCATCGTTGGCCCGGTAGGGATACAGCGTGTCCTCGGGGGCGCCGGCGGAGTAGTCCACTAGCATAAGCTCGGTTTGCAGCTGGTCGCTCCACACCCATTCGCCACTGAGGCGCCAAACGGTTCCCTCATTGCCTGGCAGTACCAGGCCATAGGCTTGCAGTGTTAAACGCTCGTTGTAGGCGGTATAAGTGACCCGCGCCGAGGCGCCGCTCTGCCACGACTCTGCCTGTGTTGTAACGTCGCCGGTAGTGTCGCTATGGATCCAGCTGTACTCACCGGTAATGGTGAGGTTGTGAATGCCGTTGTAGTCGGCGCCCACCATGCCGCGCCACTGACTTGTGTCTTGCCAGCTAGCCGTGGGCTCGGCGGCGGGCAACATCACATGGTTGTGCCAGGCTTGCTCACTGCGCCACAAAAAATTGCCCTGAACGGCCTGTAGGCTCAGCCCCACAATCTGCTGGCGCGATGTGGCTAGGGTTATTTCGGTGTTGCCTTGTGGGGTGATAGCAATTTGGGTGGGGGTCAGCTCGTAGCTGTCGACTTCGGCCAGCAGTAGCTGGGTATCGACGCCTCCCCAGTGCTCGCGCCAGCGCAGGGCAAATCCCGGCCGGTTAGCAGGCTGCTCGATCAGCATCGGGTCAGTTTGGCTATCGCCGGTGCGCAGGGCGATATAGGGGTCGAACTCCTCATAGGCGGCGGGCAGGCGATCGGGCAGGGGCTCGATAAGCATCACCAGGTCCAGCCGGTTTTGCCAGGTGGCGCGCAATGCCGGTACCGGCAAGCGGGTAAGCTCTAAGTCTTGCTGGCCGGGCCAGCGCTGATCGCGGCGCGCCAGAACATCGGTGATTTTTAACGATTCGGCCTCGCCCCAGGCAAACGTTTGGTAGCCGGCTTTGAGCCACCAATTGTCTTGCTCCCAGGATACATAAGTATCCGATAAATCTAGCCGCCAGCGTCGCTGCGCGCGCTGCTCGGCGGTAAAGTCGTAGCCGCTCCAGATACCCGCTTGGGCTAAACCGGGTAACCAGTCCTGGGTTATTGATCCAGCCACCCGCGCCTTAATGGGCCCTTCGCGCCACTCGAGCTCGCTGTAAAGCTGAGTTTCCAACCGGGTAAAGTCTGCCGAGCTCCGGCTGACGTTGGCCGCCGGAGCTCGGTAGCCATAACCGGCGCTTTGTTGTACCCACGCTTTACTTTGCCATGGGCTGTCGGCATCTACACCGGTGGTGGGCTCATCGGTTGCCACGGTGGCAAAAAAATCTTGCGCTGGCGCCGGGTTGGCAAAGGCTAACGTCAGCAGTGCTGCACCGGCGATGTTGTTGTGCCGGCGCATTAGTCGAGCCCACGCTGCATTTGTTGGGTGGTAAATAGCGCGGCATCGGTGTTTTGGTTGTACACCGTGTTACTAAAACGAAACACACTGGCGTGTTCGCGCTCGTCGTTGCGTGTGGTGATCATTTGCAAGCGCATCGGGGTCCAGATGTCGCTGATTTTTTCCAGCTGATCGGCGCGAAAGTATTTAACCCGGTTGGCGCGGTTCATCCAGATTTTGCCTTGCACCTGAACAAAGTTGTCTTTGCGTATCCACAAGTGGGATTTTACATACCCGGTTTCGCTATCGACCTTATCGGCAAATTCCGGTTTAGGTGTCGACTCAATTAACCAGGTATCGGCACCGTCGACGATTTCACTGTCGCTGAGTATTTGGTAGTTATACCAGCGGATATTTACGCCGTTAATATCAGAGTAGGTAAAGTCGCTGCCCATAAATGCACCGGATTTGTCGCCGGCGGCGACACGGCGAACCTGCTTAAGTGCCGGTAGAAACAACCAGGAGTCATCGTCCCGGTTGTCTTCGTAGTCGTAGTTCATGTAGGTGGTGCCGGCGACGTCGGTCGGGCTTAAAAAGAACGAGATGGACTTTTCGACGTCCGGTTGCTCTAAGGTGTACAGGCGAATATCGCGCACCCGCTCGCGATTTTTGCGGTCAATTAACACCAGCTGGGCATCGGCGCGAGACGAATCGCCGGTGTAACGGGTGTCGACTTTTTCCATAATCGCGCGGGCGTCGAGGGTGTCGTTCTGGTCAGCTTCAGCGTAACTGAATGCGCTAAGGCACAAAAAACTGATGCCCAGAGTTAGTTGCAATCTAGTCATGGGGTATGAACCTCCTGTTCGGTTAAAAGTGTTGCGGTGCGGCGCTCGCTACCACCGTCGATACAGTGCAGCAGCGCGGGTAAAAACAGTAAGTCGCCAAGCAGGGCCAGGGCCATAATGGTGGCCGCGAAGAGCCCGGTATAGATGTAGGGTATAAACGAGCCGAGCAGCATTACGCTAAAGCCGGCCACCAACACAAAAGAGGTAGAAATCACGGCGCGGCCAGACTCATTCATAGCGGTGCTAATCGCCTGATGTGTGTTGCTGCCAGAGCGCTTGGCGCTGAGGTAACGATTCATGACATGAATGGCATCGTCCACCGCGATCCCCATGGTCATGGCGCCGACGATCATGGTGCCCAGATTGAGTGGTATGCCCAGCACTACCAGTAGCGCCCCGGTCATTAAAATAGGCACTACGCTTGGCACCAGCGCGATCAGGCCGTATTTAACTGAGCGAAACAGCGCGATAAAACTGAGGCTTATTACGGCTAACGCAATAATAAATGAGCGCGACATACCGCGATTGATATAAATATCCTGAGCGTTGTACATCACCAGAGAGCCAGTCGCAGTAACGGATAAATCACCAAACTGTGCTGCAATATGGCGCTCAATACGATCGAGCAGCGCGCGGGTGTCGCTGGCGGCCAGATTGGTTACCGGTACCGAGATGCGCAGATAGCGCTCGTAAAAATCTTTTGCATCGGTAAGGTCTTCTGTGGGGCCGGTATTATCAAACAGCAGTAAAAACTGAGCAGCCATTTCTCGCGACTCGGGTAACTGGTACCAGGCGTTGTCATCGTAGTGCAGCGCGCGATTAATTTGTTTGTGAAAGTCGATTAAAGAGTTGACGGCGCCGGTTTCTGGTTGCGCCTCAAGCCAATGCTGTAGCGTTGCCACCCGCTGCAAAAAGTCGGGGTCGTGTATTGCGCCCTCGGCGCCGGCATCGATCATAAAATCGATGTTTTGTACTCCGTTATAAGTGTTATCAAAATACTCGAGTGCCTGGCGGGTGGGGTTATCCTGTTTAAAGTAAGTAATAAAGTTCGAGTCAACGGTGAGTTTGGGAACCAGAAAGCTGCTAATAATTAACAGTATGGTGCCGGTCATTAACAACACTTGCCGCCAACGATAGGTAAATGCAGGCAGTGTTTGCGTAAAGCGGGCGATTAACCCGGTGCTCACGGATTTTTTAGTGCGCGGGGTAAAAGCTGATAGATAGCTAAGCAGGGCCGGCAATACGGTTAAGGCCACCACAAATAATGTTAGCGCGCCAATAGCACCAAGCCAGGCAAACTGCTTAACCGGCAGTAGCTCGGTAACCCCCAGGGCGAGAAACCCGGCGGCTGTCGTGATTGCCGTGTAAAACGCTGGCAACCATAAGTGGGTGATGGCATCGCGTGCGGCTTGTGGTGGTATTTGCCCTCGCGCCCGGGCGTGGTAAAACTCGACAATCACGTGCACCGAGATACCAATGCCGATAATAATTAACGCTGGCACCAGCGCCGACTCCACCACCGAGTGCGGCCAGCGGGCCAGCCCCTGAATACCGCTAACCAACACCAGCGATGTCCCGATAACCACCCAGGGTAACAGCATGCCGGCCCATGAGCGAAAACTAAAAAACAGAATAATGATCATCACCAGCGCCATGGCAGGGTGGATCCAGCTCTGGTCACGCTTGGTTAATACTTCAAACTGTTCGGTAAAAACCGGCTGGCCGCTAAGCTTAAGCGGGTAGCCGCGCACGGCGAATTTTTCGGCGGCGATAAACTCTCGTACCGATTGCATCAGGGCCATTTTGGCCTCATCGCTACCCACTTGATATCGCACTCGCGCGACCACTCGGGTATGACGTAAATCACGGGTAATGAGCGAGTCCATGGCCATGGACTCGCTGTGAATAATATCGCGCGCCTGGGCGAGGTCGGTGTGAGTAAAGGGTGGTTCGATAAGAGGGTCAGTGGCCATCATGGCACCCTCGGAGTGGGTGTACTCGTATTCGCTTAACGAGCGCACCTGAGTCACTTGCGGCTGCGCCTCTAAAAAACGTGACAGCGAGTCGATGACGTTAAGCGTGTCTGGGGTAAACACATCCGGATCGGAGCTTGGCGCGGTAATACCAATGCTGAGATATTCGATATCGCCGAACAGCTCTAACAATTGATTAAACGCCGTGAGGTTTGGGTCGTTCTCGACAAAAAAGCGCTCATTGGCGTTGTCGTAATACAAGTTCTTCATGGGAATAAACGCCAGTGCTGCTACTAGCGCGGTGACAATAAGCAAAGGCAGGCGGGCACCAATCACAATGCGTGCCCAGTAATTGACGAGTGTGTTCACCTCGATACCTCCAAATGTATTCGGGCGTGGGTGTTGTACCCCAAGCGTTTTTACTGGGGGTGTTATCCGTAATCGCGAGACTAAGTTAACACTGTTAACTTATCGGTGTAAAGATGGCGTTGTAGTAAAAATTTCGAGTGCTCGTCTCGCCTGTGGTGAATGCACTGTGTAGACTGCACAGCAGCGTTACTTTGCACCTTGCCCTTGGGGTAAGCTCAAGCAAATGCTTGCAACATACTGACAAGAAAGGCGGATAAACCCTTGGCAGCAGGAAAATTTATAACCATCGAAGGCACGGAAGGTGTCGGTAAAAGTACGAACTTAGCCTTTGTGCACGATTGGCTAACGGCCCGCGGTATTGACGTGCTGGTGACCCGCGAGCCCGGCGGCACGCCCCTGGCCGAGCAGCTGCGTGAATTATTGTTGGCCACCCGTGACGAACCGGTGGCTCACAAGGCCGAGCTGCTTATGGTGTTTGCCGCCCGCGCACAACACTTAGAGCAGCTAGTGAAGCCCGCCTTGGCACAGGGCCGATGGGTGTTGTGTGATCGTTTTACCGATGCCACCTATGCCTATCAGGGCGGTGGCCGTGGGCTGGATAAAACGGTGATAAGTGAGCTTGAACAGTTAGTGCAGGGGGCGTTGCGCCCGGATTTGACCTTAGTGCTGGACATCGAGCCCGAGCTTGGTTTGCAGCGCGCCGCCGCCCGAGCCGAGCTAGACCGTTTTGAGCGCGAGGACATTGCGTTTTTCAACCGCGTGCGCCAGGCGTACCGCGAGCGGGCCGAAGCTAACCCGGCCCGCTATGCCCAGGTGGATGCCGGACGGGCGCTAACGCAAGTGCAATGCGATATCGATTTCTGCCTGACACGCCTGATCGGCGAGCCCGAGCTGGGCCGGTAAGCTGGGGAATCGCCACATCCATCGTCCAGTCTCAGGGCGTCTTATTTGTGTCATCAGAAGCTCGCTGGCGCTTCAATGACAACAGGCTCACCGGTCACGGGGTGGGCAAATTCGATATATTCGGCATGCAGCAACAGCCGGTCGCTGGCGGCAATAACGGACGCGGGGGCGTACAAAGTGTCGCCCAAAATAGGATGGCCAAGCTCGCGCATATGCACCCGCAACTGGTGCGAGCGGCCGGTTACCGGTATTAGGGCTAGCCGGGTTTGCTGAGTGGCTCTATCGCGGCTTAAGACGCGGTAATGGGTGAGGGCTTTTTTGCCGTTATCCCAGTCCACCATTTGCCGCGGGCGGTTGGGCCAGTCGCAAATCAACGGTAGCTCGACCGATCCCTCGTTCTGAGCCACCAAGCCTGCCACCACAGCGGTATAGCGTTTGCTGACGGTTCGGGTTTCAAACTGACGGCCAATGTGGCGCAGCGCCTCGTAGCTTTGCGGCACAATCACCAGCCCCGAGGTGGGCTGATCCAGACGGTGAACAATACGGCTGTTGGGATGGTTTACCAGCAAGCGGTTGATCAGGCAATCTTGTTTCTCGGGCCCCCGACCCGGCACTGTGAGCAAGCCAGAAGGTTTATTGGCAACAATAAAGGCGTCATCGTGATACGCCAGAGGTACGGTTGGTGGGGGTGAAATACGGGTCATAGCGAAGCTCGGCAAGCGGGTGTGGCGTCATTATCCCAGAGATGCCCATTCACACAAGGGCGATTATCGCCAAACGTGTCACCGCTTGATAAGCTGCGCTCTCGCAAGTTTGGATGATGTAACCCATGAGTGATTTTCCGGCGCTGCCGTATCCTTGGCAACAAGAGGTTTGGCAGGGCTTTATACAGCAGTTTAGCGACAATCGTTTACCCCATGCGTTGATGTTGGCGGGCTCGCCCGGTTTGGGCAAGCGGCATCTTGCCCGTGCGATGGCGCAGTACGTTTTGTGCCAGCGGCCAGTGTCTGAATCGGCCTGCGGTAAGTGCAAATCGTGCGAGCTTAACCGCGCCGGCACCCACCCGGACTTAATTCAGCTGGCCCCTGCCGAGCCGGGCAAGGCGATTCGGGTGGATGATGTTCGGGCGCTGACCGAGGCGCAGGGTAAAACGGCCCAACAGTCGGGCTACAAAGTGGTGACCTTAATGCCCGCCGAAGCCATGAACAGCAATGCGGCCAACGCGCTGCTTAAAACTCTGGAAGAGCCGGCGGCCGATACGTTACTGATTTTAGTGAGCGATACGCCCAGTGGTGTGTTGCCCACGATCCGCAGCCGCTGTCAGTTGCGCACCATGGCGATCCCCCCGCACGAACAAAGCCTGCACTGGCTCACCCCGCTAGTGTCGGGTTCGGGCCATAGCGCGGCCGAGCTGCTGGCGCTTAGCCGTGGCGCGCCATTGGCGGCAAGGGATTTACTGGAGGGCGACGCTCTTGATCAGCGCGAGCGCTGGAGCACCGATCTTATCCAGTTAACACTGGGGCAAACAGACACGCTAAGCGTTGCCGCCGGTTGGCAAAAAGGCGACGGCCGCGCTGTTTTAGAGTGGTTTAGTGGTTGGCTGCACGATTTAGCCTGTTGGCAGGTGGGGGCCGAGCGGGCGCGCTTTGTCGATATCGATGCCGGCCTAACGGCCGTGCTCAAGGGGATCTCCCCGAGCTTGCTGCACCGCTTTCAGGAAAAACTACTGCACAGTAAAAAACTGCTTAACAGTGGTGCCAACCCCAATGTGCAGCTTTTGTTAGAAGAGCTGCTGATGGACTGGGGCGTTTTGTTGCGCGCCCGGGCAGGCTAGGGCACCTTTGAGGCCGTTTCGCTGGGCTTTACATTTGTTGGCAAATTACTGAACTGCCACCCACAAAAATTCGGCGCGCTATGATAATGTAACTTGGCTACTTGCTTTCAGCCCCTTGGTTAATGAGTTATTGCTATGATAAAAAATCTCCCATGTCTGTTCCGGCTACTGCTGCTGGGTTTGTCGTTTGGGTTAATGTCCGCTTTGGCAAACGCCAACGAGCCGGCCGAAAGCACCGCTGCCGATCCGGAGTTTCAGGCGTGGCTGGATGAGCTCTACCAAGAGGCTAAAACCCGCGGCATTAGCGAGCAAACCTTGCAGCAGGCCTTCTCGGAGATTACCCCGCCGGTAAAGCGTATTATTAAATCCGATCGCAACCAGGCTGAAGTGGTGCAAACCTACGACAGCTACTTGAGTGCCCGTTTAAGTGACTGGAAATTTACCACCGGCCGCAAACTCATGGCGGAAAACGCCGAGGTGCTCAACCAGGTGGCGGCAAAGTACGGCGTGCAACCGCGCTTTTTGGTGGCTATTTGGGGGATGGAAACCAATTACGGCACCTTCCCCATTAAAGAGCCCATTTTTAATGTGTTGGCCACGCTTGCCTACGACAAGCGTCGCGGGCCGTATTTTCGCAAGCAATTTTTAGCGGCGCTGGATATGCTCGACAGTGGTTTTCCCACCTACGAACACTTAAAAAGCTCCTGGGCCGGCGCCATGGGGCAATCTCAGTTTATGCCCGAAAGCTACCAGCAGTACGCGGTGGATTTTGACGGCGACGGCAAACGCGATATCTGGGATACCAACGCCGATGTGTTTGCCTCTATTGCCAACTACTTTAGCGTGCGCGGCTGGCGCGATGATCAAACGTGGGGTCGGCCCGTTACTTTACCCGCTGGCGGTGAGCAAAGCCTGCCCGCCGAGCAGGCCGCCGGTTTAACCCCAGATGCCGACTGCAAACGCTTTAAAAGCCTGGGCGTGTGGCGCGATCTGAGCGACTGGCAAAAGCTTGGGGTGCGCCGTGCCGATGGCTCGGACTTGCCCGACGTATCGATCCCGGCCGCGCTGGTATTGGCTGATAAAGGCGATGACCGTGGTTATATCGTCTATCGTAACTTTTGTACCATTATGAGCTTTAACCCCGCCTTTAAATACGCGCTATCGATCGGTTTACTGTCCGACGAATTAAACTAATGGCGGCTGGCTTGGGCTAGGGGCACCACGTTGGCAGGCGCGCCGTGCGCGCTGGACACAGTGGGGCTTATCCATTACCTTTGGTGAACAAAGTAAACATATAAACAATTAAGCTGGCCTTAACCGGCACTTATTGATCGGATAGATTCTATGCAAGCACTTGGTGGCGCCCGCAATGGCATTCTCTCACTGACCATTAAAGACAAAGCTGTACTCTATGCCGCGTATATGCCCTATGTGCTAAATGGCGGGTTGTTTATCCCCACCAACAAGCCTTATAAACTGGGCGACGAAGTGTTTATGCTGCTCAACCTAATGGATGAACCCGAGAAAATCCCGGTGGCCGGCAAGGTGGTGTGGGTGACGCCTAAAGGCGCTCAGGGCAACCGTGCGGCCGGTATTGGCGTGCAGTTTACCGACGAAGACAATACCGCTGTAACCAAAATCGAAAACTATCTGGCAGGCTCGCTCGAATCAGATAGGCCTACCCACACCATGTAACACGGCGCTCCCGGCCGCCTGCAACCCAAACTCACATAGAATATGGTGACAATATGCTAGTGGACTCCCATTGCCACCTGGACAGAATTAACCTCGACCCCTACGACGGCCAGCTTGAGCAAGCTCTTGCCGCCGCCCACGCGCGCGACATTAAACAAATGCTGTGCATCAGCATCAGCCTGGATAATGTCGAGCAAGTGATTCAAATCGCCCAGCAAAATCCATCGGTTTTGGCCTCGGTGGGGGTGCACCCCTGCGATGTCTCGGCCGGCACCGCGACGCGCGAGCAACTAACCCAATGGGCCGGGCGCAATAAAGTAGTCGCCATCGGCGAGACGGGTCTTGATTACTACCACGAGACCGACAGTACCGAGGAGCAAAAGGCCAGTTTTGCGCTGCACTTGGAGGTAGCCGGGCAGGTGGGGCTGCCGGTGGTGGTGCACACCCGCAACGCGCGTCAGGATACCCTCGATTTAATCAAAGCCCATGGCAACCCCGAGCATGCTGGGGTGTTGCACTGCTTTACCGAATCCTGGGAGATGGCTCAGGCCGCGATGGAGATGAACTACTACATCTCGCTGTCGGGTATCGTCACCTTTAAAAACGCCAAAGAGCTGCAAGAGGTTGCGCGTAATATGCCGCTCGATCGCTTGCTGGTCGAAACTGATTCGCCCTATTTGGCGCCGGTGCCGTATCGCGGTAAGCCCAACGAGCCGCAATACGTGCGCGAGGTGGCCGAGTTTGTCGCCGGGCTAAAAGGCATTAGCTACGAGGAGCTGGCCGAAATCACCACCGAGAACTTTTACCGTTTGTTTAATCGCGCGCAGGCCTACCGCCCGCAGTAACGCCTTATTAGATAACACGCTCGTTAAAAAATACCGAGGATTTACCCGTGTCACTGGAAACCGTCAAACAACAAACCCGCGCCATGCTGCAGCTACAAGACGATATGAACAGCAAAGTGCACCCCGCGTGGCGCGAGCAGGGCAACGCCTGGTACCGGGCCATATGGATCGAGTGTGGCGAGCTGATGGACCACTTTGGTTGGAAGTGGTGGAAACACCAAACGCCCGACACCGAGCAAGTGGCGCTGGAGCTTATCGACATTTGGCATTTTGGTTTAAGTATTCTGTTAGAGAGCGGCGCCAGCGTTGATGACATTGCCGATAAAGTCGCTCACGAGTTGGATATTACGACCGATCAGCCGGATTTTCGTTTAGATGTAGAGGCCTTTACCGCCGCCACCCTTAACGGTCAGGGGTTTCATCTGGAGTTGTTCGGCCGCTTAATGGCCGGCGTTAACATGAGCTACGCCGAGCTTTACCGCCGTTACGTGGGCAAAAACGTGCTTAACTTTTTTCGGCAGGATAACGGCTACAAAGACGGCAGCTACCGTAAAATTTGGGCCGATGGCCGCGAAGATAATGAGCATTTGGTTGAGGTGGTTGACGCTTTGGATGCTGCAGCTGATGATTTTTCTAAAGCGGTTTATCAGGTGCTTGCCAAGCGTTACGCTCAGACATAAACGTCACGTTTAAGTGTTTAGCATATCGCGTTAATTTGTGCATTTCGACTAAAGGGAGTAGGGCTGTGGTGCTGGTCGAGGTGTTTCTTTGGGGGTTGCTCGGGCTATCGTTACTGCTAAGTGAAAGTGAAGCGGCTTCGCGCGCGATCGCCTATTCTCAGAGTCGCTAGCGATGGGGAAGGTCGGACCGCACGAAGGCCGAGAATGTGCGTTATTCGCTACCGGTGAGAAACATTTAATTTTGTTTTTCTCCGATGGTTTGCCGGACAATGTTTTGCCTTTGGCGCAATCGGTGGGCGCGCTTGAATGGGTATTTAACGCCGGCAAGCTTTTTCCTGACAGCGAGATTGAGTTAATCGGGTATATTTATTATCGCGACGGTTATCAAGAGCAGGCGCCTCACTTGGCGTCGTTGGTGTTAGCAACGCTTAATAAGCCCGCCAACCCCATCCAGTTAGAGCGCGATATTGGCCGCTTGCTGGGCTACTCTGAAGCGGATATTGATGCTTATATAAAAAGCCTTACTTCACGTCGAGCCAAGCTAACCACCCGCTTACACGACGAATATTGAGACCGTAGAAAAAGTAGATCACCTAAGGTTTCTTGATATCTGGGAGGCATCGGTAAGGGCAACCCATGATTTCTTGGCGGAAGAGGATCTGCAGGCCTTAAAATCGCTGATTTTAGAGCAGTATTTTGACGCTGTTGATTTACGGTGTGCCAAAGACCGCGGTGGTGAGATACAGGGGGTTTGTGGCGTCCATGATAGCAATATCGAAATGTTGTTTGTTGCATTGGGTGAGCGGCGTCAGGGTGTGGGTGCTTTATTAGCGCTTCGTGCTATCAACCGTCAGGGAGGGACCAGGGTTGATGGTAACGAGCAGAATGAGCAGGCAATAGGCTTTTACCAGCGTATTGGTTTTACGGTAACGGGGCGCTCACCCATCGATGGTCCAGGGAAGCCGTATCCGTTGCTGCATATGGCACTGTAACCATTTAATCGGTCATTGGGGGCAATCGTGTCTCCGGCCCCACAGCACCCTGTATGACGCCCAGAAACTGTCCCCTCAATTCCCTTATCCTAACGTTAGCCGGAGTTACTGGATTCTTTTGGCTTAATTGTATTATTATATTTTCAATATGGTTTTATTGTAGAAGAATAGTGACTAGGAGAACCCCATGTTGACATCGTTTACGCGCTCGTTAGGCGCAACCCTGATAGGCCTTAGCTGTGCGGCGGGCGCCTTGGCCGACAACCCCGTGATTAAAGAGCGTTTTAGTGCGGACCCGGCCGCGCTCGTACACGATGGCAAGGTGTATTTGTACGTAGGCCACGATGAGGCTACCCCAGAGGGGGATTTCTTTGTGCTGCGCGAGTGGAATATTTACTCATCCGATACCGATGACCTTGATAACTGGACGCTTGAGGGCGAGGTGCCACGCACTATTTTTGAGTGGGCTGAGGCAGACTCCGCCTGGGCGTCTCAGGCGATTGAGCATGACGGTAAATTCTATTGGTACACCACCGTGCGCGGGGTTGACCCGGAGGATTCGTTGGGCGGTTATACCCTGGGTGTGGCGGTATCCGATAATCCGGTCACTGGCTGGAAAGATGCTTTGGGTAAACCATTGCTGGATCCGAGTGAGACCGACCCGGCGCCGCATATGATCGAGCACAGCCACAGTTGGGATGATATCGACCCGTCGGTATTTGTCGATCACGACGGCCAAGCCTACTTGTATTGGGGCAATTCGCACCTGTATTACGCCAAACTTAAAGACAATATGATTGAGTTTGACGGTAAAATCCATCAGCTGCAGATTGAGGGTATTCCCGGCCCCTTTACCGAGGCGCCTTGGTTGCATGAGAAAAACGGCCAATACTATTTGACCTTTGCCATGAACTACCCCGAAGAGCTGGCCTACGCCATGAGTGATAGCCCCACCGGGCCGTGGGAGTTTAAGGGCGTGCTGATGGACACTTTGGAAGACAGCGGCACCAGCCACCAGGCGATTTTAGAGGTAAACGATAAAGACTACTTTATTTACCACACCGCCGCGTTACCTACCGGCGGAAACTTTCGCCGCTCGGTATCGATTGAGCCCTTACACTACAACGCCGATGGTACTATCGCTAAAATTACGCCAACGGCCTCTGGTATTAGTGACGTAGCTCAAACCTTGCAAAGCTATGCCGACACCGAGCAATACCTGCGTTACGGCGACGGTAGTGAGGTGAGTCTGGCGGCGTGGAAAAACGACGAGCGCTGGCAAACCCTGTGGCACATCAAGCCTTTGTTGGCCGGTGATAACACGGTGTCGTTTCAGCCAGAAACCCGTATGGGTTATTATTTAATCGCCGACGAGGGCAAGCTGAGCATCGAGCGTCACGACGGTAGTGACAGTTTTGCTCAGGCGGCAACCTTTGAAGAGGTAAACGGTCTTAGCAACGGCGACTTAAGCTCGTTCCGCTCGCGCAGCGACAGCGCGCAATACCTTATGGTAAAAGACGGGGCACTCGTGTTGGCCAAGCCTGACTCGGCCGGCGATCGCAAAGCGGCGACATTTCAGGTCGCAGCCGGCGAATAACGAGACTAGGCTTAACCTACCGGATGAATGGTAGGTGTTTAAATAGTACGCAAAATAGGTACGTAAAAAGCGCAGAGCCATAATGGCTCTGCGCTTTTTTATTGTGCCATTTAAGGGGTAGGGTGCGGGGCCAAAGCGTTTGCGCAATCCTGCTGCACGGTTAGCGCTTATCCAGCTCTTGCTGCATATTGCTTAGTATTTTCTCTCCGGTATCTTGTTTGCCGTTACAACCCGACATATACCAATCTTGCGCTACTCCCCGGCTTTTTTTCTGTTGTGCTTTTAGGCAACCGCCAGAGTCTAACTCGAGCACCGTGGTATTGTGAGCACTTTGCCAGCTGTCGTTATTTGTGCGGTTACTGTGTAGTCGCAAGCGTTTTGCTTTGGCAGCGTTAACCTTTT
The DNA here is from genome assembly GCF_963975215.1 of uncultured Gilvimarinus sp. Classification (GTDB taxonomy): domain Bacteria; phylum Pseudomonadota; class Gammaproteobacteria; order Pseudomonadales; family Cellvibrionaceae; genus Gilvimarinus. The sequence goes on along the minus strand of NZ_CAXBFW010000022.1, from coordinate 5,005 downwards.
GTTGCAGCCGCGGGTTAAATATTGCCGGGTTGTTTGCTCTTTTTACCATCGTGCCAGAAGCCGGTGCCGCTGGCGTGGTCGCGTTGGCAGGCGTATCCTCGACCGCTGTATTTAACCTGGTTTTGGGTTGCGGCGGTTTAGCCGGGGTTTGGCTCTTGTCAGGTGAGGTGACGTCTGGCTCGGGAGTTTTTAGCGGTGTTGTGTGGTTGGCTGCGGTGGCGGTTTTAGTGGTCGGCGCGGGCCTACGCAGGGTTAGGTGTAGCGTGCTATGAAGCTCTGTGTTACTGAGTTTCGTAGGGCGCGGTGCCGGCCAATGGTAAAGCGCCACTAGGTGGAGCAGCGCCGAGACAATCGCGGCTGCGGTTAACAAAGTGCGGTCAACCTTGGGGCGAGTCGGTTTTGTAGGTAGGTCGGCCAAAAGCTCGAATGAGTAGTCAGGGAGCTGTTCTGGCGGGCAGGTTTGTCGCTTATCCATGTCGACGGCCATTGTTACGCACTCGGTTGTGGGGCAGCGTAGCTAGGACAAAGGGCCGTAAGGATAGTTTCGTGGATGTATTCGCTGCCCCACTGATAATGTACTAGCCGAGGGTGGTGTCTATTTGCCTAATTATTAAAAGAAAGCTGCTGGGTGAGGGGTTACTAAATGAGAGCTTCTTCGTCTCTGAGTGTGAGCACCTCAACCCCATCGGCGGTGACGGCTAGGGTGTGCTCCCATTGAGCCGATAATTTTTTGTCCCGGGTAATTACCGTCCAGCCGTCTTTTAAGGTTTTGGCTTTAGCCGAGCCTTGGTTAATCATCGGCTCGATGGTGAAGGTCATGCCCTCTTGCAGAACTAAGCCACTGCCCGGGCTGCCGTAATGTAATACGTTAGGGCCCTCGTGCATCTGCCGGCCAATGCCGTGGCCGCAGTAGTCTTTTACCACGCTAAAACCGTGCTGTTGGGCGTAACTGGCTATCGCGTAACCTACATCGCCTAGCGTGTTACCCGGTTTAACGCTGTTAATACCGCGCCACAGTGCCTGATAAGTCGCGTCCACCAGTGAGCGTGCTAACGGGGTGACTTCACCGATGCAGTACATTTTACTGGAGTCGGCAATGTAGCCGTCCTTTTCCAGCGTGATATCAATATTAACAATATCGCCACTTTTGAGCGGTTTATCGGTCGGAAACCCGTGGCAGACCACAAAGTTGGGTGAAGCATTCAATGTGTAGGGGTAATCGTACTGCCCAAGGCTCGCCGGGCGCGCGTTTAAGGCCTCGCGAATATACTGCTCCGCCCAGTTGTTAATGGCCATTGTGGTTACGCCTTCTAGCATGCGTTTATCCAGCTCGGCAAACACTTGGGCTAACAGCGCGCCGGCCCGACGCATTTTGGCCAACGCCTCGGGCGATTTTAAAATAACCTCATTCATCGCGGCTGCCCCGTGTTAGCTCTGTCCGGATGAGCTCGGCAAAGGTTTTATCCTGATTCAGCTCCGCCAGCCGCCCAATCTTTAGCCAAAACTCTGCCTGTGCGTTAATCGAGCGTTGCATCACGCCACTGGCGTGGCGCAACTCATCGTGCAGCTCATCGGATACTTTTACGATTCCCATAGTGGTTGTACTCTTTCATTGTGAATATGCGAATTATATATGATTCGTATATTGCGCGGTGTGAATAATTGTTTAGGGGGCTGATATTTTGCGCAGGTGCGGGTGGGCGTGATTCGGCCGTTTAGGCGCCACATTTTAGTCGCGCACATTGCGCCACGGTACTGAGAATAGTATTTGGCTACGGTATACTGATCGGGTGTCGGTTATTTAGCCAGGTGTTGAAAAACTACCTACGTTACCGCTGCGGTGTTAAAAAGGCCTCAAAATGCTCATTTACTACGTGTAAACTCCGCTTTTTAAGTCATTTTTGCCTTGCATCGGCGGCCTCGCCTACGTTTTTCAACAGCCGGCTAGGCGGTGTATTGCTCGCGCACCACGTGCGGTTGTTGCCGCTCACCGCTTTTCTGTTTAGGTTACGTTTAAAAAGGCCGTTTGGGCGAGTCTCTGTATGGCAACATTATTATGTTAGTTCGCCTCGCCTGGCGCGTGCTCGCGTTAGTATTTGTCGGCCTTGGGTTAGTGGGTGCCGTTGTTCCCGGCCTGCCGACCACCGTTTTTTTGTTACTGGGGGCCTGGGCATCCAGCCATGGTTGGCCCGAGCTTAATCGCTGGTTGCTTACCCATCCAAAGTTTGGCCCACCCATAAAGCAGTGGCAGAACCACCGGGCTGTGCCCCGGCAGGCAAAGTATGCCGCTGCCGCGATGATGAGCATCAGTGCAATTTTAATTTTCTGGTCCGCGATTTTCACCTGGGTAAAGGTGTTGTTAATCGGGCTGATGGTGAGCGTTTTGTTTTGGCTTTGTACGCGCCCTGAGAGCGGCGACGACCGGAGTAAAGCCGATTAATCGTCCGGGTTTGGGCTGCTAAAACCTCGGGTGGTTGACTTCGCCAGAGGTTTTAGTGACCGGTAACAGGGCTATAACTGTTCTTTTAGGTTGAGACGACTCGATCAAGAGCCTGATCAATATCCGCTAAGATATCGTCGATATGCTCAATCCCCACCGATAACCGCACCAGATCTTCTGAAACTCCCGCCGATTTTAATTCATCGTCACTGAGCTGGCGGTGCGTAGTGCTGGCCGGGTGGCAGGCGAGCGACTTGGCGTCACCAATGTTGACTAAGCGTAAGATCATTTGTAAGGCATCGATAAACTGCGCCCCCGAGCTTTTACCGCCTTTAATGCCAAAGCTTAAAATCCCCGATGCGCGCCCGGCGGTAATTTTTTGACACAGTGGCTGATAGGCGCTGTCGGGCAGAGCGGCGTAGTTAACCCAAGTTACCTTAGGGTGCGCCTGTAAGTGTTTGGCAACCGCCAGGGCGTTGTCGCAGTGACGCTCCATGCGAATGCCCAGCGTCTCTAACCCCTGCATAATTAAAAAGGCGCTGTGAGCCGCAAGTGCCGAGCCGGTATTGCGCAACGGCACTACCCGGCAGCGGCCGATAAAAGCCGCCTCGCCCAAGGCCTCGGTGTAGATCACATTGTGGTAAGAGGGGTCGGGCTCATTCAGCATGGGGTAGCGCGCTTTATTACCGACCCAGTCAAACTTGCCCGAATCGACAATAATGCCACCTACGGTGGTGCCGTGGCCGCCAATATATTTGGTGAGCGAGTGCACTACAATATCGGCGCCGTACTCAAAGGGTTTACATAAAAACGGGGTGGCGACTGTGTTATCGACAATTAAGGCCACGCCGTGCTTATGAGCGATATTAGCGAGTTTTTCTATGTCGACTATATTGCCGGCCGGGTTGCCGATAGACTCGCAAAAAACGGCCTTGGTGTTGCTGTCTATTAAACTATCGAGTTTGTCATAGTCGTCAAACGAGGCCATGCGAACCTCAATACCCTGGCGTGGAAAGCTGTGGGCAAACAAGTTGTAGGTGCCGCCATACAGTTGGCTGGTGCTAACGATATTGTCACCGGCACTGGCAATACACTGAATGGCGTAAGTGATAGCTGCCATGCCAGAGGCAAGTGCCAGAGCACCAATGCCGTCCTCCATGGCGGCTACGCGGGCCTCCAGCACCGCATTGGTGGGGTTCATGATGCGGGAGTAAATATTTCCCTCTACCTTTAAATCAAATAAATCGGCCCCGTGCTGGGTGTCGTCAAAGGTGAAAGACGTGGTTTGATAAATAGGGGTCGTCGCCGCTTTGGTGGTGGGATCCGAGTCGTAACCGCAGTGCAGAGCCAGTGATTCAAGTTTCATAGTTGGTTCCTGTCGCAAGTGTGGTGAGTCGATAAAATGTAGCACAGAATTTAGACGCTAGAGTGCAGCCGGCGGAGCCACTTTCTCGACATGTACGACGGTTTTTTTACCGCTAGCGATTGGCCAATCAATTTCTGCCCCCTCTTGCATGCCAATTAGGGCGCTTCCCACCGGCGTTAAAATTGATAACTTATGTTCGCTGTTGTCGACCTCGGCTGGGTAGACGAGTTCATAGGTAAAGGTTTTTTGCGTCGATTGCACCGTAAAGGTCACGGTGGAGTGCATGGTAACCACATTGCCGGGTAATTTTTGTGGCGACACGATTTTAGCGCGTTCCAGCTCATCCAATAATTGCTCGGTAATGGCGTCTTCCGGCGCTGAATCAATCAGCGCCGACAGGCTGTTATAAATTTTTCGGGTAAGTATGATTTTAGGTTTGACGCCCATGACGGTGCCTCCTGATATCTGGGTTAGGTAGAAAAAAACGGCCCGTTAAGCGCAGCTTTTAAAGGGCGTATTGTTGTGGTTTGGTTTTAAAAGGGCAGCGTTTGCCTGTGTAGGCGCTGACAAAAACGGACGATAGAGTACCGAGTGCTATAAACGCACTCTTTATAGGGGGAAGAGAGGTGTAAGCCTCCACATAAGAAATTGCAAAATACTGCTCATAAAAGGGGTAGAAAACGCGGCTAATAAGGCGGAGATTACCGCAACGGCTTTTAAAGTCAACCGCTAACAGCGCCCGATGCCGGTATGAGGGTTCGATCTCGCTATAGTTGACTAATTTAGTCGGGTATTTTTTGTCGTAGCTCTCGGTGGTATAATGGCGTTTTCTGACCTTTCGATTATTAGGATGCTCTATGCAGCCCAAGCTCCAAATCTCTGATGCCGCCCGTGACTACTTGATCGATCTACTGCATGGTCGGGGCGTAGAGGCTGTACGTGTTTTCGTGAACCAGCCGGGAACGCCGCGAGCAGAAACCTGTTTGGCTTATTGCCGCCCGGGAGAAGAGGTGGCCACCGATCTTACGGTGGAAAAGGGCAGTTTAATATTGCGCTTGGATAAACCCAGCTTGCCCTATTTAGAGGGGTTGGATATTGATTTAAACGAGGTGGGCAACCGCAGTCAGTTGGTGATGCGAGCGCCTAACGCGAAAAAGTCTTCCAGCGTGCAGGGGCGTGAGGTGGTATTTGAGCGCGAG
>NZ_CAXBFW010000021.1:0-71442 GCF_963975215.1 uncultured Gilvimarinus sp. | reverse complement strand
CACGCCGGTGCCCGCCATATCCATACTCATGGTCATGTACATAGGCATAACCATCAACGTCAGGCGATCGGTGGGCGCGTACATAATGTCCAGCATGGTCATTTCCATGCTCATAGCCGTTGGCATCATGGCGTAGCCGGCATCGGCCAACTCATCCGCACCAATGGCGTCACTACCATGGTAAAGGCCGTTATAGCTGCTGTGGCTGTAACGGTAGCCCGTCATAACCTCGCCTTTGTTGTGAGCGTGATCCACCATAACGCCTGCGGGAGCATGAGACTCTGGCCTAAAGGTCTGCTCGTGGGCGCTGGCATTAACCGCCGCTAATGCTGCTGCTACACCACTTAACACCCATCCACGCACCGGACTTTTCCTCATTACCTCACTCCTAAATACCATAGTTAACGTCAGTAATAATCCAAGGCCGGTATTGTACCTTGTCTCGGGGGAATGTCAGTGTGTCAAATTGTCACGTTAACGACTCGCACACACAGCATAGGGTGTGGATTTTTGTCATGATTTAGAGGTCAAATAACGCTCTGGCACAACTTTACAGAGCATTTATCGATATACTAGGGCCTGCTAAAAGGCTCTGGGCCTACCCGATAACAAACCATGTACTGGGAGAAGACATTATGATTCACGCAAGTAAGCTGACCATTCGCTGGGTAAAGCTGGTCGCTGTATGTGTACTTGGCGGCGTGTTTTTGGCCGGCTGCGCGTCTGGCGGCCCGACCATTCAAAGTGATTACAGCCGCGATGTAGACTTTAACGCTTACCAAACATTTGGCTTTGTCGACCCTCTCGGCACCGATAAATCAGGCTACTCCACACTGGTAACCAGCCATTTTAAATCAGCGGCGCGGAGCGAGATGGAGCAGTTGGGCTACACCTACTCGGAGCAATCGCCAGACCTGCTGGTCAACTTCTTCTCCAACACCGAAAACCGCACGGATATCCGCAGCACTCCATCGATGACCGCCTCTTATGGCTATTACGGTTACCGCAGTGGCCTGTATATGGGGCTGCCCTTGTACGGATCTGAAACCGAAACCCGCCACTATAAAGTGGGCACGCTTAATATCGACGTGGTAGACGCCGAAAAAGAGCAGCTTATTTGGGAAGGTATCGCCGAGGGCAAGCTCAGCAAAGAGGCCATGGCAAACCCACGCGATGCGATACGCTCTGCGGTACAGCAAATTTTTACCACTTACCCAACCTACCCCACTTCTGACAATCAATAACGGCTGGTCGCGGGCGGGCTTAGCTGCCCGCGACGCCCCACTCAGGACTCGATATGATTCACCTGCGCCATACCGGCTCTTTAATCGCTTTAGTCGGTGCTTTATTGCTCAGCGCTTGCCAAAGCGCGCCTACGCCTCACATACAAACCCAAGCCGCGCCGGACGCCGACTTTAGCGCCTACCAAACCTTCTCTCTCACCAGCTCACCCGAGATTAACGTGTACGGCGAGTCCCAATCCGTCGCGCAGGATATGGCAAAGGCCATTGCTCAGGAGCTAACCAAAAAAGGCTATCAACAAGTGGCGAGCGACGGCGACCTGTTTATCAATTTTCGCCTTGAGCTCGACAACGATGTAGAAGCCTTCAATAATGCCATTCCCGTTACCCCCGATCGGGTTGGTTATTACCGATCCTGGTCGTCGCTTTACGGGCCACTGCCCCAAGAGCGCGAAGGCGGCACAACACGCATCACCTATACCGGTGTTATCAATATTGATGTCGTCGATCGCGAAGCCAATCATGCCGTATGGCAAGGCGGGTATTATCGCTCACTAACCGCTGATGATGAGACCGGGCAAACTCAGGCGATACAGCAAGCCGTGCAATCGCTGCTGTTCTCACTGCCTAGCCCATAGCCGGCGCACTTTAACCAAAAATACTTAAGGCACGCGACTGTTAGCCCCAGCTTGATGATCAAGCTGGGGCTACGTTGCTTATGCGCATGGGCATTGCTCAAATAACGCCCCCCATAAGCCCCTGAACACCACCTCTAAGCGCCCCCATAGAGTGCAAGTGCGCCGCCGCCAGGGGCAGGCTTGCGGCACGATCCTTTAGCAAAAAACACTCAGCCAACCGCTTGCGCCATATTAAAGCAGCCGCCTGCACAGCGGCCCCATATGGTGCGCAATAACGGTGCAAGCCAACCCAACTTCGGTGGCCATCCTCTATCTCCCCGGCCTAAAACAGCACCAAAAAACCGCGCCGTTACTTGGCTTAGCGGTATAAGCACCTCGCCCGATGGCGTTTGGCACACTTCATGCTCAATAGCCGATACATTGATACACCATGATAATGCGAGCCCCAAAAACCATGCACACAACTGGATGGACATTAACAGACTGGCGCACAGCCTACTCAACGCATAAAGAAAATCCCAAAGAGCTACTGACATCATTAGTGGCCGCGCTGGATACAAATGACCCCGCCTGGACTCACATCGTTAGCCAAGCAGAGCTAAACGATCAGCTCGCCTACCTGGAAGGTAAATCATCGGCTGAACTACCTCTATACGGCATCCCCTTTGCGGTTAAAGACAATATTGACGTGGCCGGGTTACCCACCAGCGCCGCCTGTCCTTCTTACGCTTACGAGGCTCGTCACAGTGCAGCCACTGTGGCCCGATTAACCGAAGCCGGCGCCATCGTCATCGGCAAAACTAACCTCGATCAGTTCGCTACCGGTTTGGTGGGTACCCGCTCGCCCTATGGCGCGGTGCCCAACAGCGTTAATCCAGATTATATTTCGGGCGGTTCCAGCTCCGGCTCAGCCGTAGTGGTTGCACGCGGTATCGTCCCCTTCAGTTTAGGTACCGACACCGCCGGCTCGGGCCGCGTACCGGCGGGGTTTAATAATATCGTCGGGCTAAAACCGACCAAAGGCCGCTTTAGCACCCGCGGTGTGGTGCCGGCTTGTCGCAGTATCGATTGCGTCTCCGTGTTTGCTCTGGGGATGAGCGATGCGGCCGTTATCGCGCAACAGCTCGAAGCATTTGACCCACAAGACGCTTACTCCCGCGCTCCTGTGGTAAACGTGCAAACCCACAGCTTTGGCCGCACACCGACCCTTGCCATTCCCGCCACTATTGATTGGTGTGGCGATGACACTCAGCGGGATGCGTGGTTAACCGCACTAGAGCAACTAAAGGCGAGCGGCGCCAACATTGTCACCATGGACTTTGCCCCCATGCAAGCACTGGCGCAGCTTTTGTACGGCGGTGCCTGGGTCGCCGAACGCGGCGCAGCCGTGGGCGATTTTATCGCTAAACAATCATCCGATATCAACCCGGTGGTTGGCGGTATTATTGCGCAATCGAACAACTTTAGTGCGATCGATGTGTTTAACGCTGAGTATCGCCGCGCCGAACTGGCCCAGCAAATTCAAGGGTTAATGAAAGAGGTAGATGCCTTAGTGGTGCCCACAACCGTGCGGTTTCCGACTCAAGCCGAGGTCGCCGCAGATCCGGTGGGCGTTAACAGCCAGCTCGGCCTATTTACCAACTTTGTTAACCTGGCCGACTGCGCCGCACTGTCCGTGCCGGCCAACAAACGCCGCGACGGCCTGCCATTTGGCATTACCTTTATCGCACCAGCCTGGAGCGATAACGCTCTGGCCGAACTGGGCGCCACCTGGCAACAACATCACCCCTGGAGCAAAGGCGCCCTGGCTCAACCTTTGGCCGTAGAGCCCATCCTGCCCGCCGGTATAGATGGCCAGATGGTTCGAATTGCCGTGGTCGGCGCACACCTGCGCGGCATGCCATTAAATCATCAGCTTACCAGTCGCGATGCACGCTTTATTTGTGAAACCCACACAGCCGACGAATATCGCCTCTACGCCCTTAGTAACACTCAGCCCCCTAAGCCTGGCCTGGCTCGTGATGGCTCTGGCCGCGCCATTACTGTGGAGCTATGGGACATGCCGGTGCATTTGTTTGGCAGTTTCGTCGCCGAAATTCCGGCGCCATTGGGCATTGGCAGTGTGAGCTTAGCCGACGGCAGCAACGTTAAAGGGTTTATCTGCGAGCCGGCAGGACTTGCAGGCGCCACCGACATTACCGGCTACGGCGGCTGGAGACATTACCTAAACAGCAAAAAATCAGTGGCAAATTTATGACAACAATAAGCCACTGAGTCAGTTGCAATACTGCCGGCAACACGTCGCCGGCAGGCACTAATTTACAGACAACCAAAGTTGTTTCGATAAACCGGCAGCAAAACTGCCGGTTGTGGGAGCGCCTTGTCTGTAGATCCGGAGCAAGAGCTTCGGAAGGGGCGTCTGGCTTGTTACCGGCGCCTTAGATTACGCGTTGTCTCGGAGTACTACTGGAGCTCACATAAAAGTGATGCTTTTCTAACCTCAAGCTATGGAGATCGACCATGATTTTAAAAAAACTGGCAAAAACCGTTGGGGCATGGGGCCTTGCCTGCGGGATGACCTTAACCGCAGTAACGACACAAGCCGAAGAAGACACCATTAAAGTCGGCGTATTGCATTCGCTATCGGGCACGATGGCGATTTCCGAAACCACCCTGAAAGACACCATGCTCATGCTAATTGAAGAGCAAAACAAAAAAGGTGGCCTGCTCGGTAAAAAGCTTGAGCCCGTGGTAGTAGACCCGGCTTCTAACTGGCCACTGTTTGCCGAAAAAACCCGCGAGCTGATCTCGCAAGAAGGCGTCGATGCAATCTTCGGCTGCTGGACATCTGTTTCGCGTAAATCGGTACTGCCCGTTGTGGAAGAGTTAAACGGCCTGCTGTTTTACCCCGTGCAATACGAGGGTGAAGAGTCATCACGCAACGTATTTTACACCGGCGCGGCGCCCAACCAACAGGCGATTCCCGCGGTTGATTACCTGATGAATGACCTGGAAGTTAAACGCTGGGTGCTGGCCGGTACCGATTATGTGTACCCGCGCACCACCAACAAAATTCTTGCCGCCTATCTAAAATCAAAAGGCGTTAAAGAATCCGACATCATGATCAACTACACCCCGTTTGGTCACTCCGATTGGCAGAACATTGTCTCGGACATCAAACGCTTTGGCAGCGCGGGTAAAAAGACAGCGGTTGTCTCGACCATTAACGGCGACGCCAACGTACCTTTTTACCGCGAGCTGGGCAACCAAGGTATTTCGGCCGAAGATATTCCGGTAGTCGCTTTCTCGGTGGGTGAAGAAGAGCTCTCTGGTATCGATGCTAAACCTCTGGTCGGGCATATGGCTGCCTGGAACTACTTTATGAGTGTAGATACCGACGAAAACAGCAAATTTATCGATCAGTGGTTGGCCTTTATCGAAGACGATAAGCGCGTTACCAACGACCCGATGGAAGCTCACTACATCGGCTTTAACATGTGGGTAAAAGCGGTAGAAAAAGCCGGCTCGACCGACTCTGACAAAGTGATCGATGCCATCGTTGGGGTTGAAGTACCTAACCTTACCGGCGGCACCAGCAAAATGCTTCCCAACCACCACATCACTAAGCCTGTGTTAATTGGTGAAATCCAGGAAGATGGCCAGTTCTTAACCGTTTGGGAAACCGATGGTTTAGTGCCCGGCGATGCCTGGTCTGATTACCTGGAAGGCTCTAAAGATCTGATCTCTGACTGGACCGCACCCATCAGCTGTGGCAACTACAACGAGATGACCAAAAAATGTCTGGGTGCCGCCGAGTAAGCAGCACAACAGACTAATCAAGGGTGCTCACGCACCCTTGATGCATAACAACGATAAGTGCTTAACCGGTATTAAGCACAACAACATCCTCAAACACCATGATAGTGACTAATGCCATGTTCAATTTACAGAACTCGGTTCGTGGTTGCCTACGCATTACCTTACTGCTGGCAATAACGCTGGGAGCTCTTGCAAGCCACGCACAAAACGCTAGCGAAGATCCCGCCACCTTTAATGAGCTCGTCGACCAACTCGCCGAGGGCAGCTTAAGCCGTCGGGTAAAAACCGTTGCGGATATTGCTGAGCTGAACCACGAGCGCAGTGCCGTAGTACTTAGCGCCCTGCAAGCGGGAACCCTTAAAGTGACCCGCAACGATCCCAAACAAGTGGTGATCGAGCTGGCCGACGACTCCCTGACAAATGCACAAACCGGCGCCGTTATTAGTGACAATCCCGGCCGCCTTAAGCGCATCCCCATCCACAATAAGCTGCGCAGCCAACTGCACACACTGGTGGCGCAACTTAACCTTAGCAGCCCGGATAAAGCGGCCCGGTTAAACGCGGTGAACCGCTTAATTACCGACGGCGGCGACGCCAATACCGCCGCGCTATTGCAAGCACTTGTGGCTGACGAACCAGAAACAGACGTACGCGACGCCATGCAAACGGCCATCGCCATGTATGACATCCAAAACGACGATGCAGCCGTGCGACTTAAAGCGGTTAAAGCGCTGCGCGGTTCGCTGATCCCGGAAGTTCGCGGCCCGCTGTTAACACTGGCCGAAAACGACCCGGATAAAGACGTTAAGCTTGAAGCACAAAACGCACTCGAATCCATTGAGGGTCGCTTAAAAGTATTCCGTTTTACCGAAAACGTGTTTTTTGGCCTAAGCCTCGGCTCAGTATTTTTACTCTCGGCCATCGGCCTTGCCATTACTTTCGGTGTTATGGGCGTTATTAATATGGCTCACGGCGAGCTGATGATGATTGGCGCCTACACCACCTGGGTGATTCAGCAGGCGCTGCCCAACCATATTGGTGCGAGCTTGTTTATCGCCATTCCCACGGCTTTTATTGTTGCAGGCTTAGTGGGCATTGCCATCGAACGCGGCGTTATTCGGTTTTTGTACGGCCGACCGCTGGAAACCCTATTGGCCACCTTTGGTATTAGTCTTATTTTACAGCAGGCCGCGCGCTCGATATTCTCACCCTTAAACCGTGCCGTTAGCCTGCCTGAATGGATGAGCGGTTCACTGCAAATTAATCCCGCGCTGTCGATCACCTTTAACCGGCTGTACATTCTAATCTTCGGCCTGATGGTGTTTTTTGCCCTGCTGCTAATTCTTAAAAAGACTTCACTCGGCCTTAAGGTGCGCGCTGTATCGCAAAACCGCCCCATGGCACGCGCTGTAGGCGTACGCGCCAGCTGGGTAGACGCACTGACGTTTGGCCTGGGTTCGGGTATTGCTGGCATCGCCGGTGTCGCACTGTCGCAACTCACTAACGTTGGCCCCAACCTTGGGCAGGCCTACATCATCGACTCTTTTATGGTGGTGGTCTTTGGTGGTGTTGGCAACTTATGGGGCACCTTAGTCGGCGCCATGGGCATTGGCTTACTCAATAAATTTATGGAGCCTTACGCCGGCGCGGTACTGGCCAAAGTTTTGATTCTCGTTTTGTTGATTCTGTTTATTCAGAAAAAACCCAAAGGGCTGTTCCCGCAAAAAGGGCGTGCAGCGGCCGATTAAGTTGGGCCGTCACGGTCGATTTATTACCCGCGCGGCGCGGTGTAAACGCCACGCACGAGAAACAAACACGAATTGGACAAGATTATGCTAACGCAACGTTTACTAACCAGTGATAAAGGCGGCATGTGGGTGTTGGGGATACTCGCCCTCACCTGCATTTTGGTGCCTTTCTTAAATTTGGCGGTGCCCGAAAGCTCACCGCTTCACGTCTCGACCTTTACCGTTACCTTGCTTGGTAAATTTTTATGTTATGCCCTGCTGGCACTGGCGCTGGATTTGATCTGGGGCTATGCCGGTATTTTATCCCTCGGGCACGGTGCATTTTTTGCGCTGGGCGGTTATGCCATGGGCATGTATTTAATGCGGCAAATTGGCGATCGCGGTAAATACGGCGACCCGCTACTGCCGGATTTTATGGTGTTTTTAAATTGGGACAGCCTGCCCTGGTATTGGCTTGGGTTTGATATGTTCTGGTTTGCCATGCTGATGGTGATACTGGTACCTGCGGTGCTTGCCTGGGTATTCGGCTGGCTGGCGTTTCGCTCGCGCGTTACCGGCGTTTACTTTGCCATTATTACCCAAGCGCTCACCTACGCCTTAATGCTGGCGTTTTTTCGCAACGAAATGGGTTTTGGCGGTAACAACGGCCTCACCGACTTTAAAGACATACTCGGCTTTTCAATCACCGCCGACTCAACCCGTATCGGTTTGTTTTTGGCCTCGGGCATTATGCTTATCATCGCCTATCTTGCCTGCCGCTACATTGTGACCTCGCGTATGGGGCGGGTGATCGTCTCCATCCGCGACGCCGAAACACGCACGCGCTTTTGCGGTTACCAAGTCGAATCCTACAAGCTCTGGCTGTTTGTCTTCTCGGCGGTGCTGGCGGGTATCGCCGGCGCCCTGTATGTGCCACAAGTAGGCATTATCAACCCGGGTGAGTTTTCGCCGCTCAACTCCATTGAGCTGGTAGTCTGGGTAGCCACCGGGGGCCGCGGCACACTGTACGGCGCTATTGTCGGAGCCTTTAGTGTTAACTATGGCAAAACTATATTTACCAGCTTTTACCCCGAGGCCTGGCTGTTTCCCCTAGGCTTATTGTTTGTCTTGGTCACACTGGTGTTGCCAACGGGCCTTGTCGGTTTATTCAGCCGCTTTAAACGCCGCCGCAAGCAAACTGATGAAGCCAAACAGGAGGACGCACCATGAACCCGTTTAAACACGCACGTAACTGGAGCACCCGCGCTCTTCCGGTAAAAGACCCAAACTTTGGTCACGCGGTGGACACCAGCCACGGCCCCATTTTGTACATCGAAGACGTCAACGTCAGTTTTGACGGTTTTAAAGCGTTAAATAATTTAAACCTATTCGTAGACGACGGTGAACTGCGCTGCATTATCGGCCCTAACGGCGCCGGCAAAACCACCATGATGGACGTAATCACCGGCAAGACCAAACCCGATTCGGGCAGTATCTTTTTTGGTCAACAGATCAACCTGCAGCACTTGTCAGAGCATCAAATTTCCCGCGGTGGTATTGGCCGAAAGTTTCAAAAGCCCACCGTGTTTGAGGCGCTCTCGGTGTACGAAAACTTAGAGCTCGCCACTGCCGATAACAAGCGCGTGTGGCATATTTTAAGTCACCAATTAACCGGCGCACAGCGCGATAAAATCGATGAAGTGTTACACACCATCGGCCTGAGTACCCAGGTGCACAACAGCGCAGGCAACCTATCCCACGGGCAAAAACAGTGGTTAGAGATTGGCATGCTGTTAATGCAAAGCCCGCGGGTGTTGTTGGTCGATGAGCCGGTAGCGGGTATGACCGGTGAAGAGACCGAGCGCACCGCGGAATTATTAACCTCCCTTGCCGGCAAACACTCGGTTATTGTGGTTGAACACGATATGGCCTTTGTCCGTTCTATTGCCAAAAAAGTCACGGTGCTGCACCAGGGCTCGGTGCTAGCCGAGGGGACAATGGATCAGGTGCAGAGCAACCCCAAGGTCATTGAGGTGTATTTGGGGGAATAATGGTTGACGGAGAACGGAATACCGGGAACAAAGTGCAGACTTCCCTTTGCCGTTCCCCGTAGACCGCTCCCCCACAACAATCTGGAGCAACACAGTGCTAAACATACAATCAATTAACCAATACTACGGCCAGAGCCATATCCTCTGGGATCTGGATTTGGAACTGCCCGAAGGCACCTGCGGCTGCTTAATCGGCCGCAATGGCGTGGGTAAAACCACTTTGCTTAAATGCGTTACCGGCTTACTCCCGATTAAAGATGGCAGCATCACCTTTGACGGTAAAGATATCAGCAAAGCCTCTACCGAAGCCCGTGCACGTGCGGGTATTGGCTACGTACCACAGGGGCGAGAGATTTTCCCGCTACTCACCGTAGAGGAAAACCTAAAAATATCGCTCGGCGCTCGCGCCGACGGTAAAAATCAGGTGCCCGAACTTATCTATGAGTTGTTTCCGGTACTGAAAGAAATGAAGCACCGCCGCGGCGGCGATTTATCCGGGGGCCAACAACAACAGCTCGCCATCGGCCGCGCCTTGGTACTCGACCCGAAGCTGCTAATTTTGGATGAGCCCACCGAAGGTATTCAACCCAACGTGGTACGTGATATCGGCAACGTCATCCGCCGGCTGAACGATGAGTTTGGTTTAACCGTTTTACTGGTGGAACAAAAACTACCCTTTGCCCGCAAGGTGGCCGACCATTTTTACATTATGGAGCGCGGTAAAGTCGAAGCCACCGGCCCCATCGCCGAGCTAAACGAGGATTTGGTGCAAAAGTATTTAAGCGTTTAACCCAAAGGCGGTGTGTAGCAACACACCGCCCGCTTACCTTACTGATGCTCGATGTGCTTACCCCGCCACACCGAGCGCCACATAAAACCCTGTGCCAATAGTCCACACGCCACCATCGCCAACACGACGGCCAAAAGTGTGTGCGGCAATAGGCCCGACAGTGCACTTAACACCCCCGCCCCACCAAACTGGCACGCACCCAGTAACGCCGCCGCTGTGCCGCTATTTTGCCCAAAATGCTCCATATAGCACGCTTGAATATTGGGCGAGAGCGCGCCATGGGCGCCGATGGTGATCATCATCGCCGGCAAAAATACCCAAACGGGCCACTGCATAACAGCCGCTAGCGTCAATGCCGCCAAACCAATACCTTGCAGCATGGTAGCCAGCTGTAAAATACGCAGTGAGCTAAAACAGCGAGCCAACAGCGCGCGATTAATTAAATTACAGCAAAACATCGCCACAATATTGGCGGCAAACATTAGCGCAAACGCATCCGCGGACTGACCAAAGTGATCTTGATAAATAAACGAGCCGTGGGTAATAAACACCATCATCACTGAGAAAGCCCCCACTTGCCAGGCAATGTAAGCCAGCGCGGTACGGTTTTTAAACACCGCAATATAACGCCTAATAAAGCTGCCTTGGGACGTCTCAGCCGAGCGTGGTAACGGTGGCTCGCTAAAGACTATTTTTATCAATAGCGGAATCATCAGTACCGCGTAAATCGCCATAAACACAAAAATGCCAGACCAGTGGCCGATTTTTAACAACAGGCTACCGATGCTGGGGGCAATGCCCGGTGCCACCACCAAAATCAGCCCTAAAAACGAGAACAACTTAGCGGCCTCTTGGCCACTGATACGATCGCGCACCAACGCCGGCACCGATACCAGCACCCAACCTGCCCCTATGGCCTGCAACGCGCGGCCAATTAAAAAGTGTGGCAAGGTATGCAACGTCGCCAACAGTGCGCTCGCCAAAGCAAATATCACCAACCCCGCCATCAATACCTGCTTGCGTCCCCATTTATCCGACAAGGGCCCACCGATTAACTGGCCGATCGCCAGCGCAAACACATACACCGACACACTCACCGCTACAGCTTGCGATGACACCCCCAAATCGTCGGCAATGGCGGGAAAGGCCGGTAAGTAGGTGTCCAGCGAGAAGGGCCCCAACATCATCGTCGCCGCCAGAGTCACCACCAGTGACAGCGAGATCTTAGGAGCACGCGGCAGAGCAGAATTAGGCATAGTGCGACCAGTCGAATCGAGAGGAGACAGTAAAGACAGTGTAGCCCCGACAAAGGGCCACAGCCGCTTGCGGCGTGCCAAACAGCCAGGCTGGCCTACTGACCAAGCAAAGGCGCCCGCCCGCTTAGATTAAATATTGTTAAGCAGCACGGTCAATATGTCATACATATATGACCCTCTAAATATTCATTGATTTAGCGGCCAATGCCCACCATAACAGTTTATTTCAGCAATGCGTTGCTATGGCGCTGAATTAAAAGGAGTTTTGCACAGTTTTACACGGCTATCGGCAACAATTGTCATGCCAAACAGGCCTTACCAAAACTCAACGAAATAAGAGATTGGCCAACCATCAGGTAATAATATAATTTTATAGTATTAATAAGGGTGTCATCTTCACTATCATCACATAGCCCAGTGTCTTTGCTGCAAATGCCCTTGCAGATCACTGGGCACAGATATTAGCCGGATCCTAAACCGCGCTATTTTCTCACTCACGACAATGATAATGAATGAGGTTGAACCATGAAGAAACTCTTTATCTTATTAACCCTGATGGCCTTTAGTGCCAGCTCTTTTGCGGCGCTGTCCTCCGGCCGCTATGTCATAGTATCCAAGCTCAATGGTAACGCGCTCGATGTAGACAGCTTTAGCAGCGACGACGGCGCCAATGTTATGCAATGGTTTGCCATTGGTGGTACAAACCAACAGTTTGATGTTCAGGCCCTCGGCGACGGCAGCTACTCTATTCGCGCCGTACACAGCGGTAAATCACTGGATCTTTATGAGTGGAATGCCGAAGACGGCGCCGAGCTGCGCCAATGGAGCTACAGCGGCGGTGACAACCAACGCTGGTACATCGACAGCCAGGGCGGTAATTATCACTCCATTACCTCAAAGTTCAGCGGCCGTGCTCTGGATGTGTGGGAAATGAGCATGTACGCCGGCGCCGATGTGCGTTTGTTTAGCTATTGGGGGGGTGCCGGACAATTATGGGCGTTCCAAAGAGTGGGCAGCTCAAGCGAGTGTTACGCCGGCGCCTCACTATCCAATCGCTTTGTCGACTGTGGCGGTAAAACCATCGGCCTAAGCTGCAATGGCGACGACGAAAGCCAAGGCGCGGTTATAAGCCTGAACAACGCCTCAATCCGCAATGTACGGCTGGCGGCTAACGGCGGCGCCGATGGCATCCATTGCAACGGCGGTAACTGCACCCTCACCGATGTGGTTTGGGAGGATGTCTGTGAAGACGCCGCAACCAATAAATCTGAAGGCGGTACCATGACGATTGTGGGCGGCTCCGCGTACAACTCAGACGGCGGTTATGGCGGCACGCCCGACAAAATCTTTCAGCACAACTCCAAAAACAGCACCACGGTTATCTCGGGCGATTTTACCACCTATGGTAAGCACGGCAAATTATGGCGCTCGTGCGGCAACTGCACCAACAACGGTGGCCCGCGTAATGTGCTGATCTACGATGTGAATATCGACTCGGCCATCGGCGCGATTGTCGGCGTTAACCGCAACTACGGTGACCGCGCCACAATCCGCGACCTGCGTATCAGAAACTACTCTTCCGGCAGCCCGCACGTGTGCGATGAGTACAACGGGGTACAAAAAGGCAGCTCGTCCTCTAAATACGGCGAGTATTGGAACTCGGCCAGCTGCGACGTATCGCCCTCAGATGTAAGCTCTCTGTAAAACGCGATACAGCACCGAGTGCTGAGTGCAAAGTGCGACCATTACGGTCGCACTTTGCTGCCTCCGCCGCCCCCCTCTTTGCGATATTGAGAAGGCGTAACGCCCACGATTTTTTTAAAAAACGTATTAAAAACCGATTTACTGTTAAAGCCCACCGCCAAATAAATATCCGTAATGGTCTTACTTTGCGAAGTCTCCGAGCGCAGTAAGCTTTGCGCCTCACTAATGCGATAGCGATTAATAAACTCATAAAAATTAATGCCAAAATGGCGGTTAATCACCATCGACAAGTCCCGCGATGGCACATCCAGCGCCTCGGCCAAATGCTCAAGGGTAATATCGGGCTGCAAAAAGGGTTTATCCCGCTGCATACGCTCGTCGATTTCGCGAGCGACATCAGGGTTTAAAAAATGGTCATCCAACGGTTTTTTCGGCGCCTCGCGCTGGCGTACCCGCTCAAAGCTGGCAAAATAGCGAATGCCGGTAAATACCAGCAAGTTCACCAACACAAACACGGTGTAATAACCCGTTAGGCCAATGTACGAAAACACGCTTAAATCATAATTCTTGTTTAAGCTGACTATCTTGGCCACCGCCAACACCACCTCCATGGTCATAACCACTAAAAAGCCCACCACCAGCGTAGTAACCCAATTGGTATCGACCTTTTCAATGTTCGAGTGGGTGCGTTGCAACCGATACTTATAGTCCACAATAAGGCGCAAGCAAGCCAGCGCATAGCCCACCCGTAAGCACTTGCAGAAAAACTCCATCCCCACGTAGGGCGCGCCGTAGACAAAGCTCTCGCTGTTGATGGCCTGTAACCGCAGCGGCTGTGGCAAATGATAAAAACCGACCCACATAAATACGCCGAAGAGAAGGAAAGGAAGCAGATGCAGCGCATCGCGTGGCTTGAGATGAAAATCTCTAAACAGTAACGATTTGACGCACAGGTACAGTAAAACGCCATCAAGGTAGTAGGCAAAGCCACCAATAAAATACAGCTCGGGCCAGCTCTCGCGTACCGTAAACTTAAACTCAGCGCCCCATAACGCCATTTCATGCAGTGGGATACAGGCATGAGCAAGCAGAAAAGCCGCTAAAAAATACGTGCTTTTTATGCCTCGTCGATTTGTGGCCACTAACAACACCGCAAAAAACAAACACTGCAGTGCGGTCATCATAAGTATCAGATCGTGAAAATTAAACAGGACTTGATCCATAGCGAAACCACTACTCGATGTATTGTTATTCTCTTATGCCCCACCACGTCGGCAGTTTTAATCTGTCATAGTGCGGCCGGTAATGCCGCCGATCATAGCGGAACTCAACGATGACTACCACGGCACTGCCCGCAAACAAGCGCATTTTTCGAGGTTCGGTTAAACATCACGCAGGCGAACGCGTATCTCTAAGTTTGTTTCGCCAAGGCGAACGACGTGCCGCCAAAACCCCTCTAGGGTTAGGGTCGCATTGCGCTATCTCGGTGATGCGACGCGGCTCATCCGCGCCCAATAATAACCAACGAGGTAAGACTATGAACACTTCAACACAGCCGTTACCGGCCGATAAAATAGTGTCTGCGCCCCAAAGCCAGACATATAGCAAGATTTGTATCGCCACCAGCCTTGCGCTCGCGGCGCTTGTCAGCGCGGCTAACGCTGCCGCACAAACCACCCTGCCCGCCCAGCTGCAAGCCGAACACTACACCAGCCAGCAAGGCGTGGAGCTTGAACCCACCAGCGATAGCGGCGGTGGCCAAAACGTCGGCTGGATTGACGCCGGCGACTGGCTGCAATACGACGTTAATGTACCCACTGCAGGTACCTACGCTATTTCGTACCGCATTGCGTCGCCGGCCGGCGGGCAACTGATTTTAAGCCAAAACGCACAGGATTTAACCGACGCGCTCACCTTGCCCGCCACCGGCGGCTGGCAAAACTGGACGACGGTCAGCGACGAGGTTTACCTCAATAGTGGGGTTCAGAGCATCGCACTATGGGCCGAGACGGGTGGCTGGAACATCAATTGGCTGCAACTGGAACCAACCGCCACCAACCCGCCACCGGGCGGCTCGCTGCCGATGATTCGGCAACAGGGAAAAGACTGGGCCATCAACGGCGAGCCGGTGCGACTGAAAGGCCTTAACCTCGGTAATTGGCTGCAACTGGAATTCTGGATGATGGGTAATGCCATCAGCAACAGCAACGGCGCCATTAACGATCAGTGCACACTAGAGGCCACCCTCGACAGCCGCTTTGGCTACGCCGAACGCGAGCGACTGATGGATATTTTCCGCAACAGCTGGATGACGGACAGAGATTGGGACCGGGTCGCGGCGCTCGGGTTTAATGTGGTGCGACTGCCCTTTCCGCACAACTTAATTGAAGACGAGAACAACCCCTACACGTTGCGCCCCGATGCCTGGGAGTTTTTGGACAAAACCATCGCCGAGGCGGCCGAGCGCGGGATTTACACAATTTTAGATTTACACGGCGCCGCCGGCAGCCAGGGCTGGGAGCACCACTCGGGCTGCTCAAACCGCAATTGGTACTGGGACGGCGGCAACGGCCAATCGGCCGCTCACTACCAGGACCGCACGGCCTGGCTTTGGGACATGATTGCCCAGCGCTATGCGGGCAATGGTAACGTCGCTGCCTATGGCCTGTTAAACGAGCCCTGGGGCACCGATGGTGTGACGCTGGCCAACAACCTAAACAGTTTGTACGCCACGGTGCGGGCAAAAGATGCCGAGCATATCGTGATTTTACACGGGCACAACGCCACTGGAATCGATTACTTTGGCGTACCCGGAAACGATGTTGCTTACGAGATGCACTTTTACCCGGGGATTTTTGGTTGGCGCGACAATGACGACCCAACCGACGTCCACCTCGACTGGCTATTTTGCGATGACGGCGCAGGTGGTGGTACCTGCGACTGGGACAATGACATCAACAATCGCCAAGTGCCGTTTCTTATTGGCGAGTTTCAGCCCTGGACCGAGCTCGGCGCCAACGGTGGTGAAATCACCCGTAAAACCTACGACACCTACAATGCATTTGGCTGGGCTGCCACGGCCTGGTCTTACAAAACCGTCTCCCCCAATGCTCACAGCGGCAACCCCAACAACGGCTGGCCCTGGGGTATTGTTACCAACACCTCGGGTTTTGGCGGCATTAATATAAGCACGGCCAGTAAGAGCCAAATCGAGTCTTGGTTTGCCCAATTTGCCACGCAGTCACTGTCGACCCATGGTGACATTCAGTATTGGATGAATTACCAACCGACGGCGGGCAGCGGCAGCATTGAGGCCGAACACTTTCGCTGGCACTCGGGTGCTAGTGTAGAAGTAACGAGCGACCCACAAGGCGGCGACTTTAATGCCAGCTACCTGGATACCGGGGACTGGATGGTGTATCGCGTCAATGTTCCACAGGCCGGAAATTACCAGCTGCAATACCGCGTCGCCTCACCGGGCGGCGGCACGGTAGACGCCAGCTTTCATAACGGCGCACCACTCGGCAGCACTGCCATTCCTGCCACCGGCGGCTGGCAAACGTGGCAAACCGTTAATGGGCCAACGGTTTATTTGCCCGCCGGCGAGCAAGACATCAGTCTGTACGTAGCAAGCGGTGGCTGGAATCTAAACCTCTGGCGCCTTAACGCTCAGTAGTTTTTTGTAGCGCGCAACCCGGTGACCGACGCCTGCCGATCACCGGGTTGCGCCAACTAACGAACGTGCAAAACCACACATCATCTTTCTAACCGAAAACACGCTTTACGGCTTAAAAACCGTTTGTCCACACCCTGTCGCAATGGGTTATTCATTGAACTTCTGCCGTCTCTGAGCGCTGGGTCTAGCGTCACCTTTTACGCCCACAAACAGACACATCGGGCATTCACCGCCGCAATGTAAAACTGTCCACCAAACTTAAACAAACATATAACTCACTGTTTTTGTTGTATTTTTAAACAGTTCGATTCGGCAAAACTTAGCCGAACACATTATTTTTAAGCGTTTTGGTTCGAGTACAAGCACTCGGACGACCCGGCTGTACCACCATTTTATTCTTCGTCTCGCAGTGCACCTGAAGGCACTGTCAGGGCTGCCACAGCCCAATAACAATAAACACGATAAAGAGGCGACATAACAATGAAACAACTTTTACGCTCTCCGCTGACGCTTGCCATCGCGTTAGTCAACGCCAGCCTGGCCACCCACGCCATGGCTCAAAACGACGCCCAGAACCCACCCAAATCCAAACCGGTGCTGGAAGAAATTGTGGTTACCGCCACCAAGCGCGAAACCAATCTGATGGACACCCCCATCGCCATTACCGTAATGACCGAAGAAGTTCTGATGCAACAGGGCATTGCCAACGTCAAAGACATCGACAAGCTCGTCCCCAATATGGACATCACCATAGATTCCTCTCAGTCCGCACCGGTGATATCGATGCGCGGGGTGCGCTCGACCAACATTACCGAGCTGGGCGACCCGGCCGTGGGCTTACATTTAGACGGTATTTACTCCCCGCGTCCGCAAGGTGCCATGGCGCTGATGTTTGACGTCGAGCGGGTTGAGGCGCAACGCGGCCCCCAGGGCACCCTGTTTGGCCGCAACTCCACCGTTGGCAACATCAACATCATCACCAAGCGGCCCGATACGCAAGAGCTGGCGGGCAGCTTAGGCGTCGAGTTAGGTAATTTTAACCACCGCCAAGTGCGCGGCATGATTAACGTACCCGTCACAGACACTTTTGCGTTGCGCGGCTCCTTTATGCTCGAAGAGCGCGACTCCTACCTCAACGGCTACTACGACCCCAACCAGTGGGACACCCGTTACCTGTCCGAGGATATTCGCAACGCCCCGCTCTATACCGGCGCTGAAGAAGACAAAAGCCTGATACAGCGTGCCCGCTGGTGGGATGGCGGCGCCGACGGCGTGCAGGAGCTGGTTAAAGCCGACGAGGCGGATTTTTACAATAACTCCGATCAGTACTCCTTCCGCCTGGCGGGGCAATGGGAGCCCAGTGAAGACTTCTCCTGGTATGTCGCCTACGAGCGTTTTCAGGATGACAGCGCGGGCTCGGCCGACACGATTGACTGTGATAAAGCCGCGCTGCGGGTGCGCACCGATGAAGACGGTAACTACCTTGATGCCAGCGGCAACCTCTCGGCGACACCGGTACCCGGCTCGGATGGGTGCGAACGCATTTATGGCCCGGGCGCGGATTCTTACACCGTCAACGTCAGTGTGCCGGGCGAGCAAGACCTGAACATTCAAAATGTGCGCTCTAACCTGCGCTGGGATTTCAGCGATGCTATGGCGTTTGTCTACAACGCCGGCTGGGCTAGGCAAACCCGCACGCAGATGTCTGATCAAGATCGCGGTATCACCGACTGGGATATGTCGATCTTTTTTCGCGAGGCCACCTTTGTCTCGCACTCCCACGAGCTACAGTTACAGTCCACCGACGCGGGCCCGCTGCAGTGGGTTACCGGCCTGTTTTTCTTTGAGGAAAACAACGATATGCAAGGCGGCTGGATGAACTCTATGGCGAGCGCCGATTACTGGAACCAATCGGACCGAACTCTGGCCTCACAGGCAGTATTTGCTCAAGGCACCTACGACATCACCGAGCGGCTACACCTAACCGCCGGTTATCGCTACACCCGCGACACCAAAGAAGACGTGGGCGGCCACAATATGTCCTGTAACGACAGCAACCCTAACCTGCTTGCGCCCGAGCTCAACGGCGGCGTCTGCTTCCCCTCGTGGGATCGCGAAACCTTCAACAATTTACCGCAGGATTATTTCTGGAACAAAGGCATTTATACCTCGGTTACCAACAACGACATCAAAGGCGAGTGGGATTACCACAACTATCGCTTAGGGCTTGATTACGACCTGTCCGATGACACCATGATTTTTGCCTACGTTGCCAATGGCACTAAGTCTGGCGGCATTGGGGATGTGGTCGTGCAGTACGAGCAAGACCCAACCACCACCGAGTACCCGCTGGACGAAAACGGCGAGCGTATCGTGAAAAAGCGCTGGGGCAATACCTATGAGCCCGAAGAAGTGATCACCTATGAAACCGGCGTAAAAACCGACCTGCTAGATCACAGCTTGCGTCTATCAGCCACTGTGTTTTACAGCGATTACAGTGATATGCAAGTGGCCACCGCCAAGCCGCTGTTTGTGACTTACTCGTTTGAGCGCGATGGCGAGACGGGCGAAGAAACCGGTGAGATCTCGGCCGACCCATTTACCGTGTTTCAAACCGACAACATCGGTAAAGCCGAGATCAAAGGCGTCGAGATCGAGTTTGATTGGGCATTGACCGAAAACGACCGCCTCAACGGTTACGTTAGTTACCTCGACACTAAAATCGTCAGCGATTTTTATCAACAGTGGACCCACGCCACTGTCGACTTGTTTGAAATCGAGCACGCCGACTCTGTCGACCCGGAAAACACTGCACTGACCACCAACCTAAAAGGTAATGAGCTACCCAGCTCGCCCAAGTATTCGCTCAACATTAACTATAGCCACACCTTTGATTTACACCGTGGTGCCACCTTGGTGCCCTGGGTTAACGTCAGTTGGAAGGACAAGTCTTACTACTCCATTTTTAACAGCGAAAAGCACGAAGAGCTGTTTGCCAGCGAGACGCCCGACGCCTTTAGCGATACGCGCGAGTCCGTTACCAACCTCAACCTCGGCATCAAATACACCGCCGCCAGTGATAATTGGAGCCTGGAGGCATTTTGCAACAATGCCACCGACGAAACCGAGTTTTACTGGGGCGGCGGTGGTGATGGCGTCATCAAAGGGCCGGTGTCGATGCCACGCTTTTACGGCGTTCGCGCCAACTACCGTTTTTAAACATGTGGTATCGGTTTGACCGCACCAAGGTCACGGCTCGCATTCGGCGTAGCGCGGCCCAGGTGCGGTCAAACCCGCTAAACCCATTGCAGCATCCTCACCCGGGTTGGCCACGCCTGACACCAAGCGTGGCACTTTTTTTACACATCAGCGTACCGATTGAGCATTGCTACCCTAACCCCCGAGCCAGACGTTCCCACTATGGATTGTGGTTAGTCCCACTTTCGCGCGACTGTGCAGATGGGACGATTCCAGCCCGAGTGCGCGTAACAATACACCCATAATGAATAGCGCCATAACGAATAGCGCCATAACGAATAGCGCCAATGGCCAACAATAACAAAGAGACCGTCTATGAAACTTCCCACTAATATATTTAGTCACTGGCAACCCTTATCTCTGGCTCTCGCCGCCAGCGTTGCCATCGCCGGCTGCGGCTCCTCCAGCAGCGACAGCTCAACCACAAACTCCAGCAGCTCTGTCAGCAGCCGTTCCAGCACTTCTTCTAGTTCAAGCAGCGAGCAATCAAGCAGCTCATCGGTAGCGAGTGAACTCTCCCGTTTGCACGCTGCAGGCACCCAATGGGTCAAAGCCGACGGCACGCCGATTGCGCTAAAAGGCACCAACCTTGGCAACTGGCTGCTGCAAGAGTTTTGGATGATGGGCCAGAGCACCGACACCGTAAACGATCAGTGCACCTTAGAGGGCGTATTTGACCAACGCTTTGGCAGCGTCGAGCGCGAGCGGCTAATGGAGTTGTTTCGCGACAACTGGATCACTGAACGCGACTGGGATCAGATGGCCGAGTTTGGCCTCAACGTCGTGCGGGTACCTTTTATGTGGAACCTGATTGAAGACGAGGCCAACCCCTATACGCTGCGAGACGACGCTTGGGAATATCTCGACCGCGCCATTAGCGCGGCCGAAGCGCGCGACATGTACGTCATTTTAGATTTGCACGGCGCCGTGGGCGCACAAGGCTGGGAGCATCACTCTGGCTGCGCCGAGCAAAACTGGTACTGGGACGGCGGCAACGGACAGGATGCCGCTTACTACCAAGACCGCACGGCCTGGCTGTGGCAGCAAATTGCCGAGCGCTATAAAACCAGCGATACCGTTGCCGGTTACGGCTTGTTAAATGAGCCGTGGGGCACCACGCCGGAGACACTTGCCGATAACATCGAGTCGCTCTACCACAAGGTGCGTGAAGTCGACCAAGAACACATCATTATTTTCCCCGGCCACAGCCAGGGCATTGACGCCTACGGCAACCCCGCCGATCGCGACATGGAAAACGTCGCCTTTGAGATGCACTTTTACCCCGGCATTTTTGGCTGGGGTGAAATCGGCTACCAGGTACACCGCGATTGGCTAACCTGCGGCTTTAACGGCACTAGCGGCGTGTGTGAGTGGCAGGCGCGCTTAAGCGCACTAGACACACCCTTTTTAATTGGCGAGTTTCAACCCTGGACCGGCTTAGGCGGCGAGCTGGGCGGCAAAATCGCCCGCGCCACTTACGATACCTACGCGCAGTACGGGTGGGCGGCAACCAGTTGGGCTTACAAAGTGCTCAGCAACACCGGTGGTCAGGGCAACGGCACCTGGGGCATGGTGACCAACCAAACCCGTTTAGGCCTACTCACCAAAGCCGACTCCTGGGCCTGCCCGGGTTGGGACAGTACGTTTAGTAACGCTTGTGGCACCTCGACGCCAACCTTTACCGCACCCGGCGAGGGCGCTCAGGATTACTATCTGGTAATTAAAGCTGGCGCCTGCTGCGATGCCGGCAGCCTGGACGTCAGCCTCGACAGTATTAGCCTACAAAACAGTGCAACCGATGCCGAGCTATTAAGCAACGGAGAGTTTACTGACAACAGCAGTTGGACACCCTGGACTGCCGGGGAGGCCGTGAATGTCGAGTTTAATCAGACCAATCAGGTGCCAGCCAATGGCAATGAGGGCGCGCTGCGTTTAACAAGCGCCACCGAGAGCAACGGCGGGCTCTATCAAAAAGTGAGCTTAACCGGCGGCCAACAATATCAGTTTGCCGGCGTCTTTAAAGACAACGGCAGCACCGATGCCTGGGCCGAAATTTATTTAGTGCCCACTCAGCCTGTCGACGGCGAGGACATAACCGGTAATGCGCTGGCGCAACTCGACTTTAACACCGCCTCGCTTGCCGAGATCGAAGCGCTGTTCAAGGAGTTTGGCTCACTTGACTACGATGTTCATACCGAGCTCAAGCACTGGCTGACCACAGATCAGGCGCCCGAGCTATTTACCCTGCAATACCCACCCAGCAACCTAACACTGGTTGAAACCGACGCTGGCAATCAGCTTAGCTGGAGCGCCAGCACCGAGCCCGGCGTCGAGGGTTACCGTATTTACCGCAGTAGCGTTGCCGGTAGCGCCGGGGTGCTTATTGCAGAGGTGGATAACCTGGAGTATTTGGATCTTACCGCACCCGAGCAAACCACCTTTTACCAAATCAGTAGTTACGGCGGCGACGCCGAGAGCTATCCGTCGGCGAGTGTTGCAACCGCCACCGTGGCCACCGCGCTACCCGGTACTGTGCAGGCCGAACACTTCAGCGCCATGAGTGGCGTGCAACTCGAAACCACCAGTGATGCCGGCGGTGGGCAAGATATTGGTTACATCGATACCGGCGACTGGCTGGACTACCTCGTTACTGTTGATATTGCAGGCACCTACACCATCGAGTACCGGCTGGCGAGTGTTGGCGGTTCGGACGGTTTTAGCCTACTGCTTGGCGACAACACACTCGATACCGTCCCGGTGCCCGATACCGGCGACTGGCAAGCCTGGCAAAGCGTCAGCCACAGTATCACCCTGCCCGCCGGCGAGCACACCCTGCGGGTTAAAGCACTAGCCGGCAGCTGGAATTTTAACTGGCTGCGCGTTAGCGCGCCTTAATAACAGAGTGCTTAGGCACACTAATTAGAAGTATGGAGTCCACCATGAAAAAACTCTTAACCTATTGCCTACCGGCACTCGTGGCAACCATGCCGCTGGCGCAGGCAGCCACCGATGCCGAGATCGAACAGCGCATCGATGCCCTGCTGGGCAAAATGACGCAAAAAGAAAAAATCGGCCAGCTCGCGCTGCGCGACTTTGGTATGTACAGCGGTGAATCCCTCGCCGACATTAAACAGCAAATTCGCGACGGTGAAGTGGGCGGGTTTTTAAACGTTAACTTCTCGTCGGCAGAGAGCAACGCCTTTGCCGAGCTGCAAAAAATGGCCGTGGAAGAAAGCCGCAACGGAATCCCGCTAATTTTTGGTCAGGATGTTATTCACGGCTACGAGACTATCTTCCCAATCCCACTGGGTCAGGCGGCCAGCTGGAACCCAGAGCTGATTGAGCAAGGCGCGCGCGTCGCCGCCGAAGAAGCCACCGCCGACGGTATCCGCTGGACCTTTGCGCCGATGATCGATATCTCCCACGATCCGCGCTGGGGCCGTATTGCCGAAACTCTGGGTGAAGATCCGTACCTGACATCGACCCTGGGCGTTGCCATGACCCGCGGTTTCCAAACCGACGACCCAACCCGCACCGACGCCATGGCCGCCTCGGCCAAGCACTTTGTCGGCTACGGCGCAGCGGAGGGCGGCCGCGATTACAACGCCGCTTACATCCCCGAAGCCACATTGCGCGATCTATACTTGCCGCCCTTTAAAGCCAACGTCGATGCCGGGCTGATGACGATTATGAGCTCGTACAACACGCTCAACGACGTGCCGGCCACCGCCAACGACTTTGCCTTAAAAACCATCTTGCGCGATGAGTGGGGCTTTGACGGTTTTGTGGTAAGCGACTGGAATGCGGTGATGGAAATGATTCCCCACGGTTACGCGCGCGATGCGAAACACGCCGCCGAGCTTACCGCTAACGGCGGTGTCGATTTTGAAATGCACACCGACACCTTCCGCAAACACTTGCCCGAGCTTATCAAAGAGGGCAAGTTTACCGAGGAAAAACTCAATACCGCCGTGCGTCATATGCTGCGCATCAAAATGCGTTTAGGTTTGTGGGATAACCCCTACCCACGGGGCAACCGCGATGAGATTATTTTAAGCGACGAGCACTTAGCCGCTGCCCGCGATGCCGCGCGTCAGAGTTTTGTGCTGCTTAAAAACAACAACGACCTCTTGCCGCTCAACAAAAAAACCAAAATCGCCTTAATCGGCCCCTTGGCCAATGTACCCCACGAGCAATTAGGCACCTGGATTTACAACGGCAACAAAAAAGATTCGCACCCCTTAGTGCCGGCGCTCAAAGACTACCTGGGTGGCGACAGCCAGTTTACCTTTGTAAAAGGTTTGGATTACAGCCGCGACACAAATACCAAAGGCTTTAAAAACGCGGTAAAAGCCGCTAAAAAAGCCGACGTGATTGTGTACGTAGGTGGTGAAGAGTCGGTTTTATCCGGTGAAGGTCACAGCCGTGGCGACATTGCTCTGCCCGGTGCGCAACAAGCGCTGGTTAGTGCGTTAAGTGAAACCGGCAAGCCGTTGGTGACGGTTATTATGGCGGGCCGCCCCATTGAACTTGGCGATATTCGCGAGCAATCGGACGCGATTATGATGGCGTGGCACCCAGGCACCATGGCCGGCCCGGCACTGGTTGATGTGCTGTACGGCGATTACTCGCCAGTTGGCCGCCTGCCCATCACCTGGCCCAAAGGCGAAGGGCAAATACCCGTGTACTACAACCACATGGCCACAGGCCGCCCGGCCACCGATGACAATTACACCCGCATTGCGGATATCGAAATTGGAGTATTCCAGCACGTGCCCGGTAACTCATCCAACCACTTAGATTATGGCCATACACCAGAGTATCCGTTTGGTTACGGCTTAACCTACACCAGTTTTGACTACTCAGATCTAAACGTCGAGACCGCAAAAGTGAGCATGAGCGGCAATGTAAAAGCCAGCGCGACTATCACAAACACCGGTAAAGTCGCCGCCACCGAAGTGGTGCAGCTTTATGTGCAGGATGTGGTAGGCAGTCGCACCCGCCCGGTACGCGAACTTAAAGGCTTTAAACGGGTAACACTGGCGCCCGGCGAATCAAAAACCGTTGCGTTCACCTTGCCTACCCGCGAGCTGGCGTTTCATAACCGCGATATGCAGTTAGTGACCGAGCCTGGTAAATTTAACCTTTGGATTGCAAAAGACTCAGCGTCGGGCTTACAGGGCGAGTTTGAAATCACCGAGTAAACTCAGTGCAGATGCCCAATAAAAAAACCGGGGGCCGAGCAATCAGCTCCCGGTTTTTACTCGCCCTGACAAGACATTAAGCATTACGCCATATGCGTCGCCGTATCCGATCTGGCCGGGTCGTGTTTTGCCAGTCCCTCGCGTATCGCCCGGGTGTAATCCGACATGTGCGGCACAACGCCAGAACAAGGCTGAGCATTGCTGAGTACCGAGTCGTACTTCCACAAAAAGCCCCCCGTCAATGAGTACTGGCCGACGCTCGCTAGCGACTCACAGACACCCCCTAAACCAAAGGGACACTCTTGCGGGTTAGAATCGTTTGCCCCGCGTACCGCGAGCCCGGCGACAATGTAAGCCGCTCCCTGCCCCTTGCCCACCACCTGTGACAAAGCATCCACCCAGCGGTCCAGTTCATCCGGGTCGAGGTTTTCCGCCCCTCCGGAGTAGCACTGCAAATTCCACCAGCTCACTTTGTAGCCCTTATCCCACAGGGTTTGCATATACCCTTGCCACTGAGCGGGGTTACTGTAGGGGCAAAAGGTTACTTCAAAACCCAGCTCAAAAAGCATCTGAGAAAACACCGTGATGGTGCTGGCTTTTACGGGCTCTTCATTATCTAAATCAATTCCATCAATCAAGCACTGCCCTTCGATGGTAAACGCCTCACGCAGCGTTTGAAAATTGCGTCGCAATACATCCTGCATGTCGTGCTCTAACATATACTCGATAGTCTGAAAGTCGCAGACCCGCCAGCCCCCTATCGAGATAAAAATCTTACTAACCTGGCTGCCGTTTTGTTTCATCTGCAGCAAGTCGTGAGGCCAGTCAGCCACCTCGGGATCGTTATTGGGGTTAAAGGTATCGCCGTCGACAATGCGAATATCACCGTCGTTAAACACCAGCTCACCCCAGGATTGCCCGGCTATCGCCTGACACCCGGCGGGGTTTACATCGCCGGCGCGGCCCAGATGCATAGACCACAAGATAATTGTTGTTAAACCACTTTGCTGCACGTCCTGAATGTGCTTTTTACACTTCCCTGGCCCAAAATCACCACTGCAATAGGCAGCCACATTCACAGCGCTCATTGTCACTCTCCGGCAGGAAACAAAAGAACGACGCTAGGTCACTGAGCGCACAGGTGCAATTACACGCCATTACAGATGAGGAAGAGTCGCCGTCGGTGCGCTAATACGCACAGCATTAAACAATACGCCTCGACTTAGCTTGGCTTACCGGTGGATTCACGCTCTAAAATGCGGCAGCTCATAATGGCAGCGGGCATCTGTACCGATTTGCCCTTAAGTTGCTTTAACAGCAGCTCTACGGCCTTGGCGGCCATCTCGGCAATAGGCTGGCGCACCGTGGTAAGCGAGGGATAGATCTGATGCGCCACCGGGGTGTCATCAAAGCCCGCTACCGACAGCTCAGCTGGCATGGCGATTCCGCGATGGTGCGCTTCGATAATTACCCCGGCCGCCATGTCATCGTTACTGGCAAAAATAGCGCTGGGGCGCTCGGCTAATGACAACAGCTGCCGGGCGCAGTCCCGACCCGAGTCAAACGAATTGTAGCCCTGCACCACCAGGGTTTTATCCAAGGCTAAATCGTTCTCTTTAAAAGCGGCGACATAGCCCGCGTAGCGCTGGGTCACGGCGCGGTGGTCCGGGTGGCCGATAATAAAACCGATGCGCTGATGGCCCAACTCAATCAGCCGGCAGGTCATATCGTAGGCGGCTTCCTGATCGTTGGTTTGCACATAGGGGCAGGCGCTTGTGTGCTCGGTAGGCGATAAACGTACAAAAGGCACCGCGGCATCGACCAACGCCTGCACCAGAGTGGTCATATCCGACAGTGGCGGCGTCAAAATCAGGCCATCGACACGCCCTTGGCGCACCAGCGCTAACACCTCGGCCAAAATGTCGTCGGCATCACGCTTACAGGGGTGAATCAGCAAGTCATAACCCGCACGGCGGCAGGTTTCGAGGGCACCGTCTTGCACGTCTATGACGTAGCTGGCACTGGGGTTGTCGTAGAGTAAGCCCAATACATAAGAGCGATTGGCCGCTAGCGAGCGCGCCGACTGGCTGGGGCGGTAATTAAGCTCATCAATCGCCGCCTGCACCTTATCGCGGGTGCTGGCGCGCACATTGGGCTCTTTATTTACCACTCGCGAGACGGTCTTCATCGAGACGCCTGCAAGCGCGGCGACATCGTCAATAGTTGCCTTAGCCAAGAGTCACTCTCCCCATAAAAAGTGCATTCTACCCTATTGCCCGCATTCTTGGCTGAAACCGGCTGACAGCGCTGTCAGTTTGATTTATAGTAACGCCGCCTGATAACGGTAACGGCTGTGTAACAGCCAAATGCCGCCAACAATGACCAACACAATAAAGGCACACCTGACGCAAACCACTAGGGCCTGCTCCCCCTAACAACAGTAATTGCGTACGCAAACTTAATAACAAATTCTTGAGGTGTATTTATGGCAACAGCCCCCCAGAGTGTCGGCGCCACCACGGTGAGCGGCAACACCAACCAGAGTTACACTGGTCCGCTGGTGATTATTACCATCTTGTTCTTTATGTGGGGCTTGCTCACAGCAATGAACGACGTGTTAATCCCCCACTTAAAAAACGTCTATACCCTGACTTACACTCAGGCAATGATGGTGCAATTTTGCTTCTTTTTTGCCTATGCCGTGGTGTCGTTACCGGCGGGTGCATTGATTCGCAAAATTGGCTACCAAAACGGCGCCGTTACCGGCCTGGTGATTGCAGGCTTTGGCTGCTTTTTGTTTTACCCCGCCTCCATGAGCACCTATACCGTGTTCTTGATAGCGTTTTTTATTCTGGCCGCCGGCATTACCATTTTGCAGGTTGCTGCCAACCCGTACGTAACGGTATTGGGGCCGGCGCGCACCGCCTCTAGCCGTCTAAACTTAACCCAGGCCTTCAACTCGTTGGGTACCACCATCGCCCCGGCATTGGGCGGTTTATTAATTTTGGCCGCCGCTGGTGAAGTGCTGGACCCGGCCGCTATGTCAGAGGTCGAGACCGCCGCAGCCAAAGCAAAAGAAGCCGCCGCCGTGCAAATGCCTTATCTGGTACTGGCCGGCTCGCTCATTGCTTTGGCCATTTTCTTTAAACTCGCCAAGCTGCCAAAAATCTCACACGACGATGAACCTGCCGATGTGAGCGACGCGGTAGAAAATCTGGCGCACCCGGCCAGTAAAGATTCCATTTTTACCAAAACTCACCTGATACTCGGCGCCCTTGGCCTGTTTATGTACGTGGGTGGTGAAGTGGCCATTGGTAGCTTTTTGGTTAACTTTTTTGGCGAACAAAATATTGCCGGCCTAAAAGAACATGAAGCTGCCGCTTATGTAAGCTTTTACTGGGGCGGCGCGATGATCGGCCGTTTTATCGGCTTTGTGGTGATGCGCCACGTACAGCCCGGTAAAGTGCTGGCCTTTAACTGTATCGCCGCGATCGTGTTGGTCTTAATGGCTGTGTTCTTCGACGGCAAAATTGCCATGTGGTCAATTTTGGCTGTGGGCCTGTGCAACTCGATTATGTTCCCCACTATTTTCAGCATGGCGCTGTACCGTTTGGGCAAGTTCACCAGTCAGGGCTCGGGCTTGTTGTGCGTGGCCATTGTCGGCGGTGCATTTATCCCGCTGCTGCAAGGCTTTATGGCCGATAAAATCGGTATTCAGATGTCATTTTTAGTGCCCGCTTTGTGCTATGGCTACATACTGTTTTTTGGCCTGAAGTACGCCAACCTGTACAACGATCAATAAACACCGGCAATAACTACCGGCCACAAAAAAGCCCAGAACAATCTGGGCTTTTTTGTGCCATCTAATTTATAAGGTACGCACCCTACCGGCTAAAGTTCGCGCGCGCTGAATAAGCTCGTCTGGCGTGGCATTGGGCGCTACCCGCTCACACACCCACACGACCCGCCACTGCAACGCTTGCTCTGGCATTAAGGTGGTTAAAAAGCCCTGCTGCTCCAACTCGATGTAGGTGTTCTCGCCATTGGCGTAGACCTCAATCTCACCTTCGCCCGGTGCCATGAGTTGCGCGGGCACATTGCTAAACACTTTAAGTAACAGCCAGTCGGCGTTGTGGTAGGCCAGCCACCCCTCTTCGCCGTCGGCCATCAATTTATGGTTATCGGGCCCAATGCCGTTTGCCGGGTAATCAAACCAACTAACATTGCCCTGGTAGGTTAACGGCAGCGGGGCAAACTGCCCTTTCACCGGGCCGGTTTCACCGGTGGGGAAAAACACCGAGCCGGCGGCGGGCAGACGGGTGATCTCCCATGGCGCCAAGGTCAACTCTTGTTCGGCGTGGCTGGTAATGCGGTAATCCGCCACCAACGTATTGGCCATAGTGCCGAGCTTATAGTGCTTAGAAAAAGACACCTTTAGCTCGGGGTCAATATCGCTTGTTAAGCGCACCCCCGTGTCAGTCACAGCCACCTGATACGGATTAGCATCCAGAGCCTCTGGCGGCGGCCAGCCCCATATTGACTGCGGACTGGGCCAAAGCACGCTGCCCCAGTTATTGCCGCCCTTGGCGTCGCGCTGAGTTATCAGCCGCTCTTTACCGGCAAAGCGCAGGGAGCTAATTCGCCCGCCAGCGGCCGGGTTAATGCTTAGCGTTAAATCGCCGCGACGAAACTTAATAGCGTTAGAGTTAAGCGTTACGTAATCCGGTGGGGTAACCGCTTGTTCAGAGGCAGGCGAGGTTGCCGAAGACGGCGCCGGGCCGCAGCCGGCGGCCAATACAATAGCGGCTAGCAAGGGGCACAGGCGCATGGCGTCTCCTTATGTCATTTTTATGTATCGTTTTAGTACAGTAGCGTAAAAAGTTTGCGTTGATACTCGACCGCTAATGGGTCGCCTTTACCCAAAGTCGCCAGAATATCTGTCATGGCTTTGCGCGCTGCGCCGTCGTTAAACGCGCGGTCGCGCTTAAACAACTCAAGCAGTATCTCTAACGCCTGGCGATGCTGCCCCTCGGCATTGAGCTGCAGGGCATAGGCATAAGCCGTTTCGTTGTCCGCCGGGTTTTGCTCGTAGGCCGCGGCAAGTTTTTCCAGCTCGGGCGAGCCAGACGACTGTTTTTTAAGCTCCACCAAAGCCACCGCTTGCTCGTAAATGCCGTCTTGTTCAGCCAGTTTTACATTGGCCAATAATGCCTCGGCTTCTTCTACCCGGTTTAACTCGGCGTAGCATAAAGCGGTAAGCGAGGCGATTTGCGGCATTTGGTTAGACTCCTCCAACGCCTGGCGCAACAGCGGCAATGCGTCGGAGTAGCTGGCCTCATCCAACAGCGCACGGGCCTGGCCTAATGTGGCCTCCCACGCTTTAGGTAAATACTTATCCAGCATCTCGCGTATTTGTGCTTCCGGCTGAGCACCGGTAAAACCGTCAACCGGTTGGCCATCTTTAATGAGCATAACCGTTGGTAAACTGCGCACGCCAAATTGCGAGGCGAGCATTTGCTGATCATCGGCGTTAATTTTAGCCAGCACCAAATTATCGGGGTATTCCGCGGCAATTTTTTCCAGCAGAGGCATTAAGGTTTTACAGGGCTCACACCAATCGGCCCAAAAATCGACCATAACCAGTTTGCCAAAAGAGGCATCTATAATTTGTTGCTGGGCGTTCTCTGCGGTGACATCAAAGAT
Source organism: uncultured Gilvimarinus sp. (assembly GCF_963975215.1). GTDB lineage: Bacteria > Pseudomonadota > Gammaproteobacteria > Pseudomonadales > Cellvibrionaceae > Gilvimarinus. The sequence goes on along the minus strand of NZ_CAXBFW010000021.1, from coordinate 40,375 downwards.
ATTCATAGCCGTGTTCTTTTGTTCGTTGAGGTAATTAAAGCAATTCGCCAACCGGCGTCACAGTAACCGATTGCTCGGCGCTACTGATAAAGGCGCTGCCATCGGCAATGCACACCGAGAGCGTCATATTCTTGGCCGCCAATGTGGCAAGTTCGGCCACTTCCAGCTCGTTTAAATGCCATACCGTTAAGTTCGACAACTTGCCAAACTCGCTGGCATTAGCCTGCCACCACTGATCGCGGCCGCGGCCGGCGCTATAAATAATTTGCGCCGCCGAGCGCGAACGCCCCTTTTTAACCCGATCGAGACTCGGCTGTCCCACCTCGATCCACTGGTGAATAACACCGGCCGGATCGACTTCCCACAAATCGGGCTCGTCATCGGTCGACAAGCCTTTGCCAAAGGTAAGATCCTCCGAGGCGTTAAAACAGTAGGCCAAAAGGCGAATCATCATTCGCTCTTCGGTCTCGGAGGGGTGCCGCGCCAGCGTTAATTTGCTGTCGTTGTAAACATGCCGGTCAGTATCCGACAAATTGAGGTGTACTTTATAAACACTGGCGCCTAAGGCCATAGGTTACTCCGGACGCATGTGCGGAAACAGCAACACATCGCGAATGGTAGAGGCGTTGGCAAATAACATAACCAAGCGGTCGATACCAATACCCTGCCCGGCGGTGGGCGGCAAGCCATATTCTAGTGCGCGCACATAATCAGCGTCGTAGTGCATGGCCTCGTCGTCGCCCGCGTCTTTTTCAGCCACTTGCTCTTTAAAGCGCGCAGCTTGATCTTCGGCATCGTTAAGCTCGCTAAAACCGTTAGCCACTTCTCGGCCACCGATAAAAAACTCAAACCGATCGGTAACAAAATCGTCTTCGTCCGAGCGACGCGCCAGGGGTGATACCTCGGTGGGGTATTTAGTAATAAAGGTTGGCTGATCGAGTTTTTCTTCAACGGTGGCTTCAAAGATTTCGATTTGCACTTTACCCAAACCGTAGCTGTCTTTTAACGGCACATGGAGTTGTTTGGCCACCGCGCGGGCGGACTCTAAATCGCTGATATCCGCCGCGGTTAGATCCGGGTTGTACTTCAAAATCGAGTCGAACACGCTTAAACGGGCAAACGGCTTGGCAAAATCGTATTCGCTGTCCTGGTACACCACAGTGGTGCTGCCCATCACGGTTTCACACAGCTTGCGCAGCATGTCTTCGGTTAAGTCCATTAAGTCGTTGTAGTCGGCGTAGGCCTGATAAAACTCCAGCATGGTGAACTCGGGGTTGTGGCGCGTCGATACCCCTTCGTTGCGGAAGTTGCGGTTGATTTCGTACACACGCTCAAAACCACCCACCACCAAGCGCTTAAGGTACAGCTCGGGCGCGATGCGCAGGTACATATCGATATCCAGCGCATTGTGATGCGTGACAAACGGACGCGCGGTGGCGCCACCGGGAATCACTTGCAGCATAGGCGTTTCGACTTCCATAAAATCTTTGCCATCTAAGTAGCCGCGGATAAAACTGATGCACTTAGAGCGTAAGCGAAAGGTATCGCGCACCTCAGGGTTCATAATCAAGTCCACGTAGCGCTGGCGATAACGCAACTCCTGGTCGGCCAGGCCGTGGTATTTTTCCGGTAGTGGGCGCAGCGACTTAGTCAGCAGTGTCCACTCGGTTAAATTAACGTACAAGTCACCCTTGCCCGATTTGTGCAGCGGGCCGGTGCCGCCAACGATATCGCCAATATCCCACTGGCCATCGCTTTCTTTAATGGCTTTTTGCGTGTCTTTATCGGCGTAGAGCTGAATCGAACCTACAGCGTCCTGAATCAACATAAAAGGGCCACGCTTGGCCATAATACGGCCGGCGACGGTGACTTGATGATCCAGCTGCTCGAGTTCGTCTTTCGCCTTTTCACCAAATTCGGCTTGCAAATCAACGCTGGTATCGGTGCGACGAAACTTATTGGGGAACGGGTTACCGCGCTCGCGAATAGCGGCCAGCTTGGCGCGGCGCTCGGCGATCAGTTTGTTTTCGTCTGGAACACTGGTTTGAGTAGTATCGTTGCTCATAGGGGTCACTTAATAATGTGAGTTCGATTAAAGTCCGGCCTTAAGGCTCGCCTCAATAAATTGATCCAGCGAACCGTCCAAAACACTTTGGCAGTTGCTGGTTTGCACACTGGTACGCAGGTCTTTAATGCGTTGATCGTCCAACACGTAAGAGCGAATTTGACTGCCCCAGCCAATATCCGACTTGGTGTCTTCCAGTGCTTGTTTATCGGCGTTACGTTTTTGAATTTCCAGCTCGTACAACTTAGCGCGCAGCATTTTCCAGGCTTTGTCGCGGTTGGCGTGCTGCGAACGCTCGCTTTGGCACTGCACCACCACATTGGTCGGCTCGTGGGTTAAACGCACGGCCGAGTCGGTTTTGTTAATGTGCTGGCCACCGGCACCGGAGGCGCGGTAGGTATCGGTACGAACATCAGAGGGATTGATATCGATTTCGATGTCGTCGTCGATCTCGGGCGAGACAAACACCGAGCAAAACGATGTATGGCGACGGTTGCCTGAGTCGAACGGTGATTTACGCACCAAGCGGTGGACCCCGGTTTCGGTTCGCAGCCAACCAAAGGCGTACTCGCCTTCAAAGCGGATAGTGGCACTTTTAATACCCGCCACTTCACCGGCCGAGGCCTCTTCTAACGACACCTTAAAGCCTTTCGCCTCGCCCCAGCGCAAATACATGCGCAGCACCATTTCGGCCCAGTCCTGCGCCTCGGTGCCACCCGATCCCGACTGAATATCCAGATAGGCACTGTTCTCGTCCATCTCACCCGAGAACATCCGACGAAACTCAAGCTTTTGCAGTTGCTGATCGAGTGCCTCGATCTCCTCAATCACCTCGTTCAGGCTGTCTTCGTCGCCCTCTTCTTTGGCCATATCCAACAGCTCTTCGCAGTCGGCAACACCGGTATCCAAATCGTCAATGGTTTTTACCACCGCCTCAAGGGACGAGCGCTCTTTACCCAGTGCCTGGGCCCGGTCGGGCTCGTTCCAAACATCGGGCTGACCGAGCTCTAGCTCAACCTCGGTTAAACGCTCTTTTTTGGTGTCGTAGTCAAAGATACCCCCTAAGCACGTCGGTACGCGCCTTGAGATCTTTTAATGCGGTGAGATGCGGATTAATTTCCATGGGTGCACACTGCCTAATATTGCTGTCTAAAAGGCGCGCATTCTACCTTAGATACGGCCTGTAAACTACCGCCGGGGCGCAATCTAAGCGCCGCCCCAGAGGTTCATAATCACCGCCACCAAGAGCACCTGAGGCAACACCACCAGCGGCAAAAACAAGGCCGTCTTCCAGGATTTCATGGTGTCTTTAATCACCATAATTTCGGTGTAGTCGGTGGCCACGCCGGCCATTAAAAACATAAAGCTATTGCCGGGGGCGCGGGCGCGATTCATTAAATCGGCGGCGATGGGAGTCGAACCCTCCGAGCACACCTCAATAATGGTGGCTGCCACCATGGTCAACAGCAAGCCGACGATTGACGGCCCAAACCACTGCTGAAACATCTCGACCGAGACAAACGCCCGGATGGCTGCCGCCAGCAAAACCCCAAACAACAACCAGCGCAACACCATACGCGAGCCCTTTAAACCCTCGTTTAACACGCCGCCCAAGGCGGTGGGGTGCCAGTTAATACCGCGCCATACGTCACCTAATTGCGACTTGAGCGGTGCGCGTGGAGCGTCGTCCTGTTGGTCTGCATTTGGGTTGTCCTGCAACCGGCGGCGCTTGACTAACGCATCAAACACCAGCCCCGCGATAACACCAATCACCATAGACACCGCGATAAACAACAGCGTCCAGCCCACACCAATTAACGCAAACATAATCAGGGTAAGCGATAGCGAGTTCCAGGGGCTGGCAATCAAAAAAGCCATCACTTGCCCGAGACTGGCGCCCTTTTGATAGAGCTTCATGCCCACCATTAAAATACCGTGACTGCACAAATCCAGCAGTACCCCGGCGGCGGTTGCCCGCACAATACCCGACACGGTGCCACCGCGCCCCAACAGAGAAACCACCAATTGCTGTGGCACATAGTGCAGTAGGCCGACAAACAAAATACCCACCAACACACCCCACCACATAGTGTTTAACAGCTCGAATACGCCGTGACTAAAATGCTCAAACCAACCGGGCCCGGTAACGCCCAAGGCGTAAGCGCCGTAAAACACCACGCACAAGGCAAGCGAGCCCCACAGCAAATAATCGATACGCTTCTTGCCAGCACTGGCGCCGTGATGGTCGGTATTGTGTTCATCATTAGGGGTGTGTGGTCCGCAGCAACTACTCATGAGAATCCTCCGGCAAGTTTGGGGTATCGCCAAGCAGGGTAAACGGCATGGGCCGATTAGCCGCACTCAGATCATTTAAAATGGCACATTGCGCCTGCTCATCGCCCTGACAACGTTGCGCGAGCTCTTCAAGGGTGTCCCGCATACGCGTCAGGTTATTAAGCTGCTCATCTAACTGGGCAATCTTATGCTGCACCGCCCGTTTTACATCGGCACTGTGGCGCTCGGTGTCGCCAAACAGCGCCAGCAGCTCGGCGCACTCTTGCAGCGAAAACCCCACCCGACGGGCACGGGCCAACAGTGTCAGTTGTTTTATATGGTCGCCGCCGTAGTCGCGGTAGCCGTTGTCCCGGCGCCGACTCTTAACCAAGCCCTGAGATTCGTAGTAGCGGATCGCTTTTGCCGTCAACCCCGTCTCGCGGGCCACCTCGCCAATCTTCATAGACTTTCTCCCGTGCTCTCGCCGTTTTCACCACAATCGTGCTCTCGCCGTTTTCACCACAATAAAGCTTACCCCGAGGTTAAGGTCAATGCCCGGCGGCTTAATTATTTTGCGAAAGGCTCGTCAGATTTACCTTAAAAAAGGCTATAGACTGCGCAGTAGTTAGCTTATAGGGACGAAAGAAAGCACCCGGAATCGCAACAAATATCAGTAAATTCAAACGGTTAAGAAGAGTTCTTGACAAAATGCGTGAAACATCGACAATAACGGGACGATAATGATTGAGCACTGGGAAGAATCGATGGAATATTTGGACACCTCTCACCCAGAGTGGGCCAGAATGTGGGATGAGCTAGCCTACTACCCCATGAACGATGGTGATCATCTGTGTATCAATGGCAGCGACTGCTGGGAGTATATGGGCTCTAGCGCAGACCACCATCACTTGCGCCACCCCAACCACCCCGCCACCGGCAGCGCCGAGTACTTTTACATCGAGCGGCCCCGGGCGGCTGTTGGCTGGGCCTAAATGTAACCGCGGCGCTCAATCAGCGCCGCACGCCCCGACGCTAAACTCCCATGTTTTTTAACGCGTTAACTATCTGCCCTAATACCGCCGATACCTGAGGGTGCTCTTCTTCGTACTCCTCCAGCATCGCCTCCAGCGTATCCACCGGGCGCGGATCTTTGACATCGTCGGTGCCGCGCGCGTGAGTGTGACGATCTAACTCATGCATTAAGCGTTTTTGCGCATCGCTCTCACCCTCGTCGGCAAACAGTTCGTGCAATCGACCAATAAGCTGGTCGAGCTGATGGTCAGGTTGTTGTTGCGCCATAGATCACCTCTTATTAAAAAATTAGTACACCACACCTGCGTCTGACGGCTTGGTATGGTATAAACACTGCGCTAAAGCTTGCCACGCTGCTGAGTTATAATGGCCCACCAGCGACAGCAAGCACCAATATAACTGCCCCTGATAGAGCGCGTCCAGAAGCGCCTCGCAGCAATAAGAAATAACAACACATTGGGCCAAGAACGCAATCAAATACAGCCGTATTGACCGCTAATGTCAGGAGAAAAAGGTGGTAACACCTGCGCACACACAAACACCGCCGCGCCGGATGCGATCATTGCGACAGCTGCTGGACACTCAATTCGGGCGCTTCGCGATGGTGGGGGCCGCGGCAACCGGGCTACAGTACCTGCTGTTAATTGTCTTTGCCGAGCTGACACCCCTAACACCAGTGGCCAGCTCTGCGCTGGCATTTTCACTATCGGCACTGTTTAACTATCTGGCCAACTACTATCTGACCTTTCAGTCCAACAAGCGCCATACAGAGGCATTCAGCCGCTTTGCGGTAACCGCACTGATTGGCCTGCTGATCAATACTCTGGTGTTTTATCTGGCACAGCTTGTTTTACCGCATTACTTATTATCGCAATGCGTGGCGACCATAATCACACTTATCAGCAACTTTTTGCTGCACAAATACTGGATCTACAAGTAATCTTATGTCCGAACATACACTCGCCATTGTCGCGCCCTGTTACAACGAGCAGGAAATGCTGCCCACCAGTATTCCGGTGCTGCTAGAAACCTTAGACAGGCTCATTGCCGCCCATAAAATCAGCCCGGCCTCGCAGCTGTATTTTGTTGACGACGGCAGCCGGGACAACACCTGGCAACAACTAAGCGAGGCCTGTGAGGCGCACCCGGGGCGCATCGTCGCCTTGCGCCTGTCGCGCAATAAAGGCCACCAAAATGCTTTGCTGGCCGGGCTTGAAAACACCAGCGAAGATATGGTCGTTAGTATTGATGCCGATTTACAGGACGACCCGGTTAATATTGATAAAATGGTCGACGCCTATCTCGCCGGCAGCGAGGTCGTGTACGGCGTGCGCGCCGCAAGGGACACGGACACCAAATTTAAACGCTTCACCGCCGAGGGCTACTACCACGTCATGCGCAAGCTGGGCGTCGACTTGGTCTTTAATCACGCCGACTTTCGCCTTATGAGCCGCCGGGCCCTTAATGCCCTGCTCGAATACCCTGAAAGCCAGCTGTTTTTACGCGGTATGGTACGCGAGGTAGGGTTCGACTCCGCCATCGTCGAGTACGACCGCCAAAGCCGTATTGCGGGCGAGAGCAAATACCCGCTGCGTAAAATGTTATCGCTTGCCTGGCACGGTATTTCCAGTTTCTCTACTGCGCCGCTGCGGGCCATCACCTTACTGGGCATTACCGCCAGCGCTCTGTCTCTGCTAACTCTACTCTGGGTTCTTGCAACCCGGATATTTACCGACAACGCGATACCGGGCTGGACCTCGATTCTGTTACCGCTACTGTTTATTGGCAGCGTGCAACTGCTTAGCCTTGGTGTTATTGGCGAATACTTAGCAAAACTCTACACCGAAGTAAAAAAACGCCCACGCTATCACATAAGCGAGCGGGTTAGCGGCACAAACAGTAATGACAACCGTGTGTAAGCCGCGCCGTTTGTGGTATTCTTTTTGCCATAGAGCGCCACATAAAATCGAGCCGCCTGGCTCTTTAACCGTGGCACTACGGTAAGTTTTCCCTCGGCAAAACTTTACAAAAGACGTTAAAGGAAGTTGGTTGAATCGGCTGGGTACAAGATCCTACACGGCCAACGGCTTAGCTTAGCCCACATGGAGTGCTCTAAATGGCAAAATTGGAATGTCAGTTTTTTCCCGGAACCCCGGCAACCTGGAACTGCACTAACTGTGACACCGTGTACGGGGAGCGCTGCATTCCCGCCGGTCACAGCCACCACTGGGGCCCGCGCCACCCGGCTTGCATCCGCTGCAATCAGCCACTTGCCTACTTAGGCAACGCAACCGACGCCAAGCCTTTTTGGCAGCAACTCCCCCACTTTTTTGCCTACCCGCTACAAGCCCGCGCACTTGGGGTGCTCGCGCTGCTAACCTTGCTTAATACTTTCGTCAATGGCGGGCTTACCGGTTTGGTCGCGAGCTTATTCAGCATGGCGGTACTCATTAAATACGGCTTTGCCATTATTAATGAGCGCGGTCAGGGCCACACACACGCGCCCTCGCTGGCCGACGTTTTACTCAATGACCCGGACCACTTGTTTTTACGGCAAACCCTGTTGATGATTGCCATGGGGGTTTTGATTAGCTTTGCCGCCTCTGTAGCACCGAGCCTTGGGTTACTGGTCATGGGCTTTTTAACGCTCGCCATGCCGGCCAGCATTATGCTGTTAGCCGTCGATAAATCGGTGCGCAGCGCCCTCAACCCGCTAAAGCTGATGACACTGATGATGATCATTGGCTGGCCCTATTTACTGCTCTGGTTTTGCTCTCAGGCAATCGCCGTCGGGCCTTATATTTTGGCCGAATTTATGATTGGCGACAGCACGCAACAGACGCCGCCCGGTATATTCACCTTTGTCGCCCTGAACTTCTCGGTGGCCTACTTCAGCATTATGCTCTACACCATGCTTGGCTATGTACTGTTTGAGTACCAGCACGAGCTGGGGTATCACACCGCCGTTGACGACACCGAAGCGCTGAGCGCACACGCGTTTTTAAAAGCTCGTACGCTGGGTGAGGTGGCGGTACTGATCAGCGACCAAAAATATCCGGAGGCGCGCCAATGCTTGCGCTCGGCGCTCGACTCCGTGCGTGACGATACCGAGTTACACACCCGCTACCACAAATTATTAATGCTGCTGGATGACCAGGAGGCGCTTGCCAACCACGCCGAATACTTAGTGCAATTGCTGCTCGATCAGCGGCAACCGGCGCGGGCCGTTGGCATTGTGTTAGACGTACAATCGCGCGTTGCCAACTTTAAGCTAAGCAAGCCCGCCACCGCGGTAACCATTGCCGAGCGTATGACGGAACAAGGCCATCATCGCAACGCCGTGCGCTTACTGCAAAATTTTCACAAACACCAGCCTAACGATCGTCTTTTGCCGGCCGCGTATTTACTGGTAGCCAAAACACTTATCGAGTATTTGGGTGATGATAACAACGGCCGCGCCATAGCCCGCTACACCCTTAACAAACACCCCAACTGCAAAGAGCGTAACGAGCTGGAGCAACTGCTAACCATTACGGTTCATTAGGCACTGAGGCGGATGCCCGTCTGGTCGTCGCCATTTTTTGTCGTGCCCACTGGGCGTAAACCTCGGCCCTGTCCTTTTTATTCAGCTGCAAAAAGCGCTGTGCCAACGCCTGCGCTAATTTTGCTGTCAGTGCCGGCGCTTCAGGGCTTAACGCACAGTACTCCTGCGCAATTTCATCGGCCGCCGTCGTCCACTCGCGCCCGGCACCGGGTGTTTGCACAAACTGTTTTAGCGCGGCGAAGGTCACCTCGTGAAACACCCGATCGCGGGGCTGATTTTTATAAAGGTTAAACTGCAAGCGCCACGGCCTCGGGTCGGTTTTATGCTGTTCGCACAGCACCCGAACACGCGAGCGGGCACGGTTAAATTCAAGATTAGCCGCCAGTGCTTGCACCTGTTGCAGCTGCTCCGTCAGGTGCGCGGCCCGGTCATTGTGCGCCTCTTGGCTGGCAAACTCGCGGCGGCTAACCGGCCACGCCAGCATCACAAACACCCCGGCCACCAGGCCGCCAATATGAGCCCAGTAAGCGGTATTCGAGTCGACAAAAAAGTGGCCATACAGTTCTTTCGCGACCCACACCGGAAACACCCACAGCGCCGGGGCGACAAACTCGCCAAAGTAAAACAATACACTGTAAAAAAAGCGGATTTTACGCAGCCGGTACAGCGCTAAATACATACCCATCAGGCCCGAGATGGCACCAGAGGCGCCCACCAATGGCACCTCTGAGCTCGGGTTAAGCGCAACAAACAAACCGCCGGCGGCAACCCCACTGACCACATAGCCCAGCAGGTAACGCCAGGCACCCAGCGCTCGCTCCAGGGTAAAGCCAAATAAAAACAAAAACACCATATTGCCCAGCAGGTGGCCCCAACCACCGTGTAAAAACATACTGGTGATAAAACTCACCGGGCGGGCTTCGGCGGGCACGAGCCCCGCCTGTAAACTGCTTACCGTATTGCGTTGGCGCTCAAAGGCCCGGCGGCCATCGCGCCAGCCATTCACATCCTCAATGTTCTGCCCGCGATCCACCCACACCTCGCGCAGGTAGTGCTCGTACTCAACATCAAACATGGCATGGGTTAAGGGCGAGCCATTGGCATGGCGCGAGTCCCAATGGGCAACATTCTCGGGGTGATACTCTTGCAGATACTCGCGGTAATAAGGGCGCTCGATATCGTCGAGCTGATAGTTATGATAGATATCCTGAGCCAATTCGAGCTTGGCCGCGTCGTTACCCTGATAAAACAAAAAAACAAAAACGTTCAGGGCAATCAGCGCCAGAGTAATCAGCGGCGGGTGAGACCAGTCGGGCTTGTCCTGTATCGGAATAATTAACATACCACATCCCTGTAAAGCTACGGCCCCAAAAGGGGCCGTAGCGCGAGGTTATTACTATTAGCGGCCGGTTCTGCGGCGCTGGCGGGCGATTAAGCCCAGCGCCAGTAGCAGCAGCGCCCAGGGGCCGGCAGCACCGCCGCCACCACCACCGCCACCATTATCACCACCATTGTCGGTGGGTGGTGCAGGCGGCACCTCAGGCTCGCCATCACCATCGCCGTCACCGGTATCAGACACGGGTTTCGCAACACCGCCCGGATCGAGAATCATGCTATTGGCTACGCCGTCGGCATCGTTGGGGCCACCATCTTCAAGGGTCAGTTGAACACACCAGTAGCCTTCAATCAATCCGCTTTGCCATTGATCGCTGCCCGGAGGAGGACAGTAACCCTCAGCGCCCGCGCTGGAGTGAAGCGCATTATTGGCGTCTTCGATAAAGCTAAACCACGTCTCACTTTGCCACTTGCGGTACTCAGCGTCCGCCGGAATCACTTCACGTAACGGTATAACAACCTGAGCCTGTGCACCGGTCTGTGTTAATCCGCCCACGCCAAAGTCAAAGTAACCGCCCACATTCTGGAAGCCCTCGTCTTCTGGCAGGTCATCCACCTCGACCCAGATTAACGCACCGTCGGCACCGACGCCGCTGCCCGGATGACAAATCAAGCCGGCCGGACACTCCAGTAAGAAGCGGTCGTTGTACCCGGCGCTGGTTGCTGTCACGTGAGCGAGGCTATGGGCATCCAGGTAATCCGGCACACCGTCGCCGTCACTGTCGACGTAGCCTTCTTCCGCATCCGGGGTACCATCGCCGTCCTGGTCGCTCTCGGCACCCAGAGCCGCTAAGGTCTCGACCACCGCAAACGCAACCTGATTATGGCTCAGATGACCGGCACTGTCGGTAACGCTAAGGGCGGCGCGATAAACACCCACCGGCAACAGCTCGGGGTTAATGTCGATACTTTCGCCCGCCTCGGCGAACAAAGACTCAAGCTCGGTAATGCCCGACCAGTTCAGCTCGTAAGCCTCACCTTCCGCGTCGAAGACACTCGCGCTCAACTGCAACGGCCCTCCATCACGTGCCACTACTGAACGGCGCTCATCATTTTGCATTAACTGCGCACTGACGATAGCAGGCACGTTGCTCTCGGTTACCGTCATGCGGTGTTGCGATTTAACGCCCGGGTTGAAGTTATAAAGGCTATCGGCGGGCTCACCCGCACGGTAGTCGAGCGCCACTATCAGGGTTTCGTCTGCCTCGGTTTCGCTGTCGGGCGTTATCAGTACCTCAACGGTCGCCTCAAGCTCGCCCTCGTTAAAGGTAACGCTATTGCCCAAAAGGCTGTAGTCGGCCGCGCTGGCGGTGCTGTTGCTATCCACCACGTAGGGCACGCTGAGTGGGTACTCAGGCGCCGGGCCATTTAAAAACACCCGGAAGCGGCTAATACTGCCCTCGGCCACCGTTTGATCGGGCCCCATGGACACCAGCGGGGCAACGTCCACTTGTTGCGATTGTTGCACACGGTTGCCCGCGCGATCTTCGGCCCACCACTCGAGGGTGTGACGACCCGGCGCCAGATAGAGCGCGCCGTTCTCGGCCCCTTGCACGGATACCGCACAACAGTCGGCGTCGATACGGTCACTCGCCAGGGCCCGTAAGGCGCTGTTCAGCTCGTCGTCACTGGCGCTTTCGTCTAAGCCTAACAACTGACCCAGACTAATGCGGGTGTACAAGCCACTGGCGCTGAAGCTTGCCGCCGGCGGCGGCGTCAGCATGGGCGGCATTGCGTCTAGGTAGTCGTCAATGTCGCTGGCATCGGTCTCGTCTATGCCCTCCTGGTAATCACTGACGCCATCGCCGTCACTGTCCACCGCGGGGGTAACCTCGACCGAGAAAGGCGCCAACTGTACGCTCTCGCGGCCGTCGCTAACGGTGATGACGATGTCGTCGTAGCGGCCCACCTGGGCGTCGCCGGCAATACCGCTGAGCACACCGGTGTTGGCGTCCAGCACTAACCAGTCGGGCGCGCCCGAGGTGCTAAAGCTTAAGCTGTCGCCATCGGCGTCGGTTGCGGTAGGCGCAAAGCGGTACAGCTCTCCGACGGTGATGGTGGCCACAGGTGAACCGCCAATGCTGGGCACTTCGTTGGCATTGGGGTCGATGACCTCGATACCAAACGCGGGCAGCGAGGCGCTGCTGGTGCCGTCACTAACGGAGATTTCGATCCCGGAATAGGTACCGGCATCGACGGCCAACGGCGTACCCGCCAAGCGCCCGGTGCTGCTGTTAAAGCTCGCCCACACGGGTAAGTTGATAATCGAGTAGGTTAAGGTATCGCCGGTATCCACATCCGCGCCGTTGGCGGTAAAGCTATAGGCGCTGCCGGCCTGGGCCGAGTTAGGCGCGCTGCCGCTAATGGTCGGGGCATCATTCACCGCGTTAACCGTAATGCTAACGTTGGCCATAACAGACTCGCCGCCCTCGTCATCCAGCACGGTGTAGCCGAAGCTGTCGGTGCCGTTAAAGTCGGCGGCGGGTGTGTAGGTGACGGTGCCGTCGCCGTGGTTATCGACGCTGCCGTTGCTGGCGGCGCTGGTAACCGTGACCGTGGTGATATCAACCGTACCGTCAATATCGCTGTCGTTATCCAGCAGCGAAATCAGCACGGCGGTATCTTCATCGGTCACGGCGATGTCATCGGCCGCGCTGGGCAAGTCGTTGACGCTGTCGATGGTGAGGGCCACGGTGGCCTCGGCAGACCACTCACCCAGATCGTCCATCACCCGATAGCCAAAGCTGTCGCTCCCAAAGTAGTTCTCGCCCGGGGTATAGGTGACCATACCGGTGGTCGCGTTGACGCTGGTGGCACCGTTAGCCGGGGCGGTAACGATCTCGACGCTGGTCACATTGAGGGTGCCATCGATGTCGCTATCGTTACCCAACACGTTGATGTTGTGCGGGGTATCTTCCTGCAAGGCGGTCACGGTATCGTCGGCGGCCACGGGGGCGTCATTGATGCTGTTAACGGTGACGGTGACGGTGGCCTCGTTAGAAGTGCCACCGAGGTTGTCGTCCACCTGATACGTAAAGTTGTCGGCACCGTTAAAGTCGGCGTCGGGGGTGTAGGTGATCGCCCCGGTGGTGGCATTCACAACCGCAGTACCATGGGCGCCGTCGTTGACAATCGCCACGGTCGTGACATTGAGGGTGCCGTCGATGTCGCTATCGTTGCTCAGCACATTAATCTCGACCGAATCATCTTCGTCCACACTGGCGGCGTCGGCGGCGGCCACAGGCACATCATTCACGCCAAGCACCGTGACGGTGACGGTAGCTACGTTGGAGGTCGCGCCATTGCTGTCTTCGATGGTGTAGCTAAAGGTATCGGTGCCCTCGTAATCGGCCGCGGGAGTGTAATCAATCACGCCGCCATTGACCACCGCCGTACCGTGGGAAGGTGCGCCAGCAATAGCAAGGGTGGCGGCATCCGGGCTATCGCCCGCGTCCACATCGCTATCGTTGGCCGCCACATTAATGCTAATCAGCGTATCTTCGTTGGTGGTGGTGGTATCGTTGGCTGCCACCGGCGCATCATTCACCGGGTTAACCGTGACGGTGACGGTAGCGACGTTAGACACCTCACCCCACACGTCTTCGACGGTGTAGGTAAAAGTGTCCGTGCCTTCAAAGTCGGCATGCGGGGTATAGGTGATCACCCCGGTGCCGGTATTAATACTGGTGCTACCGTTGGTCGGAGCCGTACCGATGCTGACGCTGGCGACGTTAAGGCTGCTGTCGCTGTCGGTGTCGTTAGCCAACACCGCAACATCGACCGCCGTGTCTTCATTGGTACTGGTGGCATCGTTGCCGGCCACCGGCGCGCTGTTGGCCACGGTAAAGTTCAGGGCAGTTTTATCGCTGATACCGGCGTAGGCGTTGCCGCCGGCGTCGGTAAAGGCGTTGGCGCCAATCTGCAGATAGTACTCAGTCGTCGGGGCTAAGTTGCCGGGCAAATCGACCGTTACGGTGCTACCGGCCACACTGACGGCGGCGTTATCGGCGGCGATATTGGCGACATTTGAATCGTCTGAGACTTGGCGCACGGTAATGGTATTAGCGCCGCTAGTACCGGCCACCACCGCTTCCGAGAAGGTAAACACCAAGTCGTCATCGTGGCCAAAGCTTGTGGAGTCATCCACCGGTTGGCTGGCGGCTAAGGTGGGCGCGGCCGAGTCAATCACGATGTTTTTGTTGGCCGCTAACGAACCGGCCGCGCCGGGCGAGGCCAAGGTTAAGGTAGCGGCGTTGCCGGCGGCATCGGCCACTGTTCCGCCGTTTAAGGCAAAGGCCGTGGTGCTGGCGTAGTCCAAATCAGTGGCGGTATCGCCCGCTTGAACCGTGTAGTTAAACGTCAGGGTGCTGCTGCCGGACCCACTCGTGTAGCTCACCGAGCGATCAGACGTACCGGTTTCCAGCGTAAACGTCGGTGTACCGGTCACGGTCACACTCTCACTCAGGCTCACCGCCAGGCTGATCACATCGCCCACGCCATAGGTGCCATCGGCGGCGGTAGCGGTGACACCCGTTACCGTTGGTGCCACCGCATCAAGGGTGTGAGTGTCGCCACTGGTAAAGGCCGCCACATAGCCATTGGTGCCATTGCCATTACCATTGCCGTCGACAATATTGGTGTTGCTATTCAGGTCTAGACGCAGTGTGCCCTCGCCCGCAATATTGTTAACCGTGACAGTAATCGCACTGCCCGATGCCGCCGATACGCTGGCGATATCTGCTGTGGCGGTGCCGGTGGTCGTCAACGCAAAATCATCCACACTGACGTTATTGGCGGCTTTATCAAAGCTTACAATGTAGCTCACTGAGCTGGCATTCGCCGCCGGGCCGCCCGTTAGCGATACGCTGCTTACACTCGGAGGCGTGTTATCGACAGCGGTAAACTGGGCGCTATCCGCGACGCTCAAAGCTCCTGACTCGGCGCGCAAGTTAAAGTTCTCGGGGCCAGAGCCACTCGGCGCGTAGGTAATCTGCATGCCGTTAAAGGTGGCAACACCGCTGCTTGGCGTGAGCGATACCGTCGCACCATTGCCATCGTTATCCCCCGTGCCACTCATAAGCACACCACCCGGGCCGTTCACCTCATACAGGGTAATGTCTGTGCTGTAGCCGGTATCTACCACACCGAGTGAATCCACCGCTTGCACGACGGGCGCCGTGGTCAAGCTAGTGGCACTGCCCGGTGACAGATTAAGTGGCGCCGGCTGCGTAGCGAAAGCCAGCGCTGTGGCTACAACATCGGAGGTGACAGCAGTGGCATCAACCGTTGCAAGATTGGACCCCACGCCATCCTGATCATTGGCTGTTAAGGTAAAGCTTTGTTGATCAGCTGTGGCCGTGTAAGTCAGGTTTGTAAACGTAGCGACACCACCCACCGCAGCTACGGAGTTACTCGTTAGTGAGCCACTGGCGCTTTCGATTAGCGTGATTGTTTCGGTAAAGCCGGTATCGGTATTGCCAAAGGCATCTTGTGCGGTTACGACCGGCTGAGTGCTTAACGCCGCGCCCGACACACTACCCGCAGGCTGAGTGGTAAACGTCAACTGGCTCGCGGTCACGTCCATTACGGTGCCGCTGCCATTGGTAATCGCCGAGGTGCTAGCCATCTGCGTGCCCGAGCCAGCCACGGTGACATTGGTATCGCCATCAACGCTCAGCACAATCGTACGGCCATCCACCACGTTGGTGTTATCGTTGTAGTAGGCGTTGAGGGTGTAGGTTTCAGATCCCCCATCGGCAACAGAAATACTTAAACCTGCAAAGGTAATCGTGTCGCTAACAGCGTGATACGTACCGGTCACATTATTCGCGTCGTTACCGTTTAAACGCCAGGTAATGTTTGCGCGATCGGTATCAGTAGAGGTGCCCGACACATTCACTGTGATTTGGCTAACATTGAGCGGCAGGCCATCGTTGGTGCCACCGTCACTTAAGGTAAAATCAAAAACATTCACCGCTTCGCCAACGGTGTCCGCGACGGTGTTCAAACTTACCGGCTCGGTAACGCCAACTCCGGCTGTTAAGTTACCGTCAGTGTCCGGCACTAGCTCGTCAAAGTTCAAGTCATCGATATCGAGGACCAGGTCCTGGCCTGAAATCGTGAAATAGGAGATGTTGTCGAAGCTTGAGTTGCCAGAGACGTCAACAGTTTCGGTAGTAAAAATATTATTACTCGGGTAGCTCACGTTACCACCTGTATTGGAGGTAACGCTAATGTTCCCGGAAGCAAGACCATCAAGCACAAAGCCCATTAGGCGAAAGTTACTGCCGTCCGCAGCCTCGATTCGAACACTTGCCAAGTCATATCTGCCGCCAGAATCAAATTTCATAACAAAGTCTAGCCCGCCACCAATGTAACTACCATTTGAAACTTCCGATGAATAAGTACCACTAGGGCCTGATAAAGTGTACCGAAGGCCATCTAAATCAAAAATACTCGAGGTGAAGGTTTGGTTAGCGTCGTCGTTATAGTTCTCGTCCGTTGCCGCCGCGACACTATTTTCTACCGTCGTTATTAATAAAATACCGGTAAAAATCACCGCCGTACGTTGCCATACGCACCTAAAATTATTCGCTAAACCGATAGCGGTGTGAATTATCGACATACCCTACTTCCCCTCGAAAGATATTTATAATTTACATTACGTAAAGCAAAAACAAAAAAAGCGTAAGGCCGCTATAATACGGCCTTAACCTCTAGCTTCGCGAGGGAAACAACCCTTGCAGAGCTATAATAAAGTTGGTACCCAAGAAAGGATTGCGAATGTCTATAGGTAGACCGCCACCAGACATATCGGTATGGCCTGTAACATGGGCATCAAACGGCTTTAGAGTGACGTCTGCGGCATCGGTACTGTAAAGCTCTGCAGCGCGACCACTAGCGGTAACCGGCCCCAAAATACTGCTGACAGAGGGCGCACCAGAAACATTGGTGCTTGAAGTAACCGCAGGAATGGCAACCGCAGCAGATAACTGCGAGGTACTATGGGTGTGAGCTGGCATGTTCGCCTGAAGTACAGTGACATGCTCCGCCCCCCCTTTTTCACCCTGGGTAATTAGCGACAAACCCGGGCCATGTCCCATACCAACCGGGCTTCTGCTCCGATAATCTGGAAGGCCGAAACTAGTTTGGCCATCGCCGCCGTACTTTGTGCCAAGCAATGAAAACAGAGCCGAGTACTGAGAAATAGCCAATAATTGCCCAGCGCAAAACGCCCAGCCACGTGGAGCAAAATCGAAGCCTACTGCGCGAATTTCGCCTAAAAATGGTTCACTCATGTTGTTCTCCCTAACTAGCGTTGTTTGAAAATCAGTTTAACGGAAAGATTTATTGTTCTCTTAATTCAGTTTTGTTGATTCTCAACGCTCAATTATGGAGTCATTTTTTAGACCTTAGCCCACACTATCGGCCAAAACGAACATTACTTTAGCGTGTAGTGCTAAAGCCAAAAAAACGTTAACGGCTGCCGATATCGTAGCCTATTGCCGACAATAAAACGTCACCAAAGACTCAACAAAACAGCCTATACAGTGCCTTAAACCAATAACGAAAGGAATTACAGGCAATTACAACCTCAGAACCACGATAATTATGATATTTAATTAAAAATCAGGTGCCTATTGCGCCTCACGCAAAATAATCGCCGGTGGCGTCGATACCGCGCGGCGGCAGCTGGCGGTGCCCAGCAACCCGACCAACACAGCCCCCACCAAGGGCGATGCCACCCAGTAACCGTAGTGTGGTTGTACCGGAATTTCAAATACATATACCTGCAGCCCCAGCAACAGCACCTCGGAGGCGATTACCGCAATGGTGCCGGCCGCTAACCCCAGCAGCGCAAACTCTACTAACACGCTGCCCAGCATCAGCCGCCCGCTGGCGCCCAGGGTGCGCAGCAGCCCGACCTCTTGCTTGCGCGACTCCAGGCTGCCACTAACCGCCGCCATCAGCACTAAGCAGCCGCCCAACAACACCATAATCAACACCAACTGCACACCATCACTCACCTGAGCGATGATGGTGCGAATTTGGTTGATAATGCGGTCCAGCTCAATCACCACAACGGTGGGGTATTGGGTGAGCAAGGTATTAATAAATTGCTTCTTCTCGGGCGGCAAGTACACACTGGTCATGTGCATGGGCGAGTAATTATCCAGCGCGCCCGGCTCAAAAATAAAGTAAAAGTTCGGTTGTAGTGACTCCCACTGCAAAGTGCGCAAGCTGGCCACTTGCGCCTCGGCCACCAGGCCGCCGATGGAAAACGTCAGCCGATCACCCAGCTCGATACCCAGCCGCTCGGCCACTTCAACCTCGACCGACACGCCCGGCAAGTCAGATTCATCGCGGCTCCAGTTGCCCCACCACTGCCCGGCCACCACCTCATTATTGTCCGCCAGTTCAGCGCTCCAGGTCAGTTGCGCCTCGCGGTTTAGAGCGTCTTGCGGTTTTGGTTCGCCGTTAATCTCGCTCAGCCGCCCTCTTACCATGGGGTAGAGTTGCTCGATCGACAACTGATTGTCGGTTAATAACTGCTTAAATACGTCCACGTCTGCCGGGGCAATGTTCAGCAAAAAATGGTTGGGGGCATCATCGGGTACTTTTACCTGCCACTCGTCAATCAGCGAGGTGCGCACCACCGTCAGGGTGAGCAGTAACATCATCGCTGTCGCAAACACCACCACCTGCAACACACTGGCCGCGCGGCGGCGCTGAATACTTGCCCAAGCCAAACGCCAATAACTGCCGGCCTGGGCGCCCAGCTTGCGCCCCACCGCTAACAGGCCATAGGCCAAACCCACGGCCAGCACCGCCACCACCGCCAGCGCGGCAATTACCGTTAGCGCCAATTGCAAGTTGCGGCTAAACACTGCCACCAAAACAAGCAACACACCACTAGCCGCCGCCACCTGCCAGACAACCGCACTGGTTTTCACCGCCAGCTCGGCCCGCAAAACTTTTACCGGCGGCACCGTGGGCAAAAACCACAGCGCCGGCAAGGCAAAACCCAAAAGCGACAAAGGCCCGCTGATAAAGCTCATTGCATAACTGCCGAGCGTCGCCGGCGCCATCACCACCTGATACAGGCGCAACACCACCTCGGCCACCAAAGCCTGCAGCGCACCTCCTAATGCCCGCCCTACCGCCGACGCCAACAGCGCCAACACCACCAGCTGAGCAACATACAAGTAACGGATTTGCCGCGCCGACGAGCCGAGGCTTTTAAGCAGCGCCACCGGGGCGATGTGCCGCTCGGCAAACTGACGGGCCGCCAACGCAATAGCCACACCGGCAAGCAGTACGCCCATAATGGCCGCTAGCACCAAAAAGCGCCGCCCGGTTTGCAGCGTCCCTTGCAGCCGACGCTGGGCGTTTTCGATGTCCATTACCTCTTCGTGCTCTGATAATTCGGGCTCCAGCCAGGCCATAAAATTATTAAGCTCTGCCGGCACAGCGGCCAACAACCACTGGTACTCGACCCGGCTACCCGGCTGAATCACCTCGGTGCTGGCCAGATCGCTCCAATTCATCATCACCCGCGCGCCCATCAGGCTAAAGGGGCCACTTCCGTCTGGCTCATCGATAATCACGCGGGTCGCCTGCAACGAGCGCTCCCCCACTTGCAGCGCATCGCCCAGTTCAATGCCGAGCAACGGCAATAGCCGCGAATCCACCCACACTTCACCCGGTGCGGGTACGCCGCCGGCGCGCTGAATAAGGCTACTATCGACGGCAAAGGCGGTTTGGCTGACATCGATATAGCCGCGCAGCGGGTAATTAGCCTCAACCGCTTTAACCGAGGCCAGATGCATTTCATCGTCGGCAAACACCATCGAGGCAAAGTGGGCAACGCGGGTTTGCTGAATGCCCTCGGCCTCGGCCTCCGATTGCCAGGCCGGTTGCGGCAACTGATTACTGGCAACAATTTTATCGGCGCCCAGCAGAGAATTACTTTGCTCCAGTAATGTGGCCTCTAAGCGATCGGTAAAAATGGCAATGGTGCTAACCACCGCCACCGACAACATAATGGCAATGGCAAGTAGTTTAATTTCACCGGCGCGCCAATTGCGCCACAACAGCCGTAATGCGAGCACGGTTATACCTCCACAGCGGCAGAGCCGAGCAGCTCACCCGCCGCCATTTGAATATGGCGCTGGCAGCGTGCGGCCAAACGTTGCTCGTGCGTAATAAGTACCAAGGTTGTGCCGGCATCGGCGTTTAAGCCAAACAATAAATCGTTAATGGTTTGCCCGGTGGCGCTATCGAGATTGCCGGTGGGCTCATCGGCAAACAAAATTTCGGGCTCGCAGGCAAACGCGCGGGCAATGGCAACCCGCTGCTGCTCGCCCCCCGAAAGCTGCGGCGGATAATGGCCAAGCCGTTGCGCCAGCCCGACTTTATCCAGATAGGTTTTGGCCGAGGCCTCGGCGCCTTTTTGGCCGCGCAGCTCGAGCGGCAACATGACGTTCTCAAGCGCGGTCAACCCCGGCAACAATTGAAACGACTGAAACACAAAACCCACATGACGCGCCCTGACGGCGGCACGGCCCTCTTCATCAAGCTTGGTTAAGTCGTTACCCGCCAGCGAGATAACCCCCGCGCTGGGCACATCCAAACCGGCCAGCAAGCCCAACAGCGTAGACTTACCCGAGCCCGAGGCGCCGGTAATCGCCAGCGACTCACCGGCCGCTACCGCGAGTGAAATATCGTTTAAGATGGTAAGCTCGCCGGCCGCGGTGGTAACGGTTTTAACCAAACCTTGGGCACTGATAATGTTTTGCATAACACTCGCTCTTGTGAAAATAATTATTTAAGTCAGCTAGCAGGCACTAGCAACACTAACCCAGCTCGGGCAACCGATACGCCATAACGGCGCCTGCGACACCCGCCAGCGATAAAGCTAAAATAGCCGCGCCGTAACCCAGGCTACTGGCCAAAACGCCACTTGCCCCCATTAACAACAACACCACACCAATCACGCTGTTGCTTACCGCAACATAATCAGTACGGCGGTTGCCCTCGGCCAGATCAACCACATAAGTCTTGCGCCCGACCCGCACGCCCTGATGGGCAACGGTCAGTAAAAAGTACAACAGCGGCAACATAAAAAACTGGGCCAAACCAACCTCAAACAGATCCAGCAAAAACACCACAAGGCCCAAAGCCGCACTGATGATTGCGCCCGACACCATCACCCGGCGGCTGGAGGCATCGGCAAAACGCCCCCAAAAAGGCGCCGACAGTAAACTGGCCAAACCACTGGCCAGCATAAAATAACCCAGTAGCGCGCTTTGCCCGCCTAAGTGTTGCTGTCCCAGAGCGACGTAATAAGGTGCGGTAAGCGCCGAGCACAACAACAGCGCCCGGGCGATCACAAAACGCCTAAAAGGCGCATCGCTGGATAAAATGCTTAAACGCTTTACGGCCTCGGTTAAGGCATTACCGCCACCACTCACCTCGCCGGGATACTCTTTAACGCGTAAAAAACACAAGGCCGCTAACAGCCAAAGCCCGCCGGCTAACACCAGTAACAGCGTTGCCGCCGTAAGTTCATTGCCGGACGCCTGATGCAGTATCAGTGCCACCGCTAACAGGACGGTCACCAACCCAGCGGCACTGGCCGACCAACCGTTAACGCGGCCGCGGCGCTTTTGCGGAATGGTTTTACCCAGCACATCCTTAGCCGCCACCGACGAGAGCCCCCGCGCCAGAGAAAACACCACCAGCAAACCGACGATACTAAATCCGGCGATAGCGCCTTCCAGCACCATAGCAACCGCAGCCATAGCCAAGACACACAACCCTTGCAGCAATGCCCCAAGGGACCAGGCGTATTTGCGAATGGGCAACCGCCTAACGTAGCTGGCCAACATCAGTTGCGGCAAAAGTGAGCCGGACTCGCGGATAGGCACCAAAAAGCCCAGCAAATACGCCGGGGCCGCCAGTGACTCCAGCAGCCAGGGGAGCACAATTTTGGGGTTGGCGCAGGCGTCGCCCAGCTTTGACAAAAAGTGGGTAAAAATTAAACGCAGAAAATTACCCGGCACTTGGTGGCAGGCCTCAGGGGCAATGGATTTGCACACCCGGGCGTCCTCTTCATTGCGCAGCTTGCGGTATAGCGCCTGGGTAAATGACGACGACTTCAAGGCCTTCCCCTACTGTTGATCAAGCTGCAGAATACACCATAAGCACTACAAGCTCACATCCCCACGCCAGACAATTGCCTGCCACCAACCACTGAGGTAGGCTTGCCCTTTGCTCTCGTTAATTTCGGACCCGGCCCATGCGATTACCTGTGTATCAGCGTTTTTACCACGCTGTTTTTGCCTTGCTACTACTTACCCTAAGCGCGGTGTACGCGCAGGCAAAACCCGCCACAATTGTGGTGCTAGGCGATAGTTTAAGCGCCGGCTACGGCATGGACTTAAAACAGGGATGGGTGCAATTACTGCGCGAGCGCTTAGCACAACAAGACCACGCGAGTCGCTATCAGGTCATTAACGCCAGCGTCAGCGGCGAGACGACCCAGGGGGGCCTGAGCCGGCTGGATGCGTTGCTGAAAACTCATCAGCCCGAGATTATTATTGTCGAGTTAGGCGGTAACGATGGGTTGCGCGGTCAACCCATTAAACTGATGCGGCAGAACCTCACCGATATTATTAAAAAAGCGCAAGCCGCTAGCGCCACCGTGCTACTGGTGGGCATGCAAATACCACCCAATTACGGCGCCCGCTATACCCAACTGTTTGCCAAGGTATACCCGGAGCTGGCCGAGCAGTTTAACGTGCCGTTAGTGCCTTTTTTATTAGAGGGCATCGCACTGGAGCCGGAGCTGATGCAAAATGACGGCATCCACGCTAACACGGACGCGCAGGCCACACTGCTCGACAACGTCTGGCCCTTTTTACAACCCCTGCTTTAAGGGTTAATCGAGAGGCTCGATATAATCCAGCATCAACTGCAGCGACTCACGACCCCGGCACTCGTTAACATCCAGTTTAAACGCGGCGCGAACACGCGTGGTTGCAGGGCTCGGCCACACCTCTAAATCCACATTAAAAGCGATAGCATCGATGGCGAGCTGATTATTCGCCTCCGGCGCCAGCACCAGCTTTAAATGTTTATCGCCGACGATGCGTTGTTGCACTAAGGTAAACTCGCCATCAAACAATGGCTCGGGAAAGTGCTGCCCCCAGGGGCCCGCCGCCCGCAACTGGTGCGCTAAGCCGAGGTCAAACTCCGTATCACTTAACATGCCGTCACTCAGTACCACGGCCTGTAAGTCATCATCGTTTAACTGACGCCTTACCTCGGCATCAAAAGCGCTGGCAAACGCAGCAAAATCGTCTTTGGCCAGGCTCATACCCGCCGCCATGGCGTGGCCGCCAAATTTATGCAGCAGCTCGGGGTGATGCGCGGCAACAGCATCCAGCGCATCGCGAATATGCAGCCCGGGAATCGAGCGCGCCGAGCCCTTAATGGTGCCATCGTCGGCATCGGCAAAAACAATGACCGGACGGTGGTGGCGATCTTTAATACGCGAGGCGAGAATACCGATAACGCCCTGATGCCAGCGGGCATCGTACAGGCATAAGCCCCAGGGCAGCTCGCCATTTTCGCTTACCTCTAAGCCATCCAGCATTTGCAAGGCTTCGCGCTGCATGCCGCTCTCAATGGCTTTGCGATCGCGGTTAAAATCGTCCAGTGCTACAGCAAGCTCGCGCGCGGCAATTAAATCGTCACTCAACAAACACTGAATACCAATGCTCATGTCGTCGAGCCGGCCGGCGGCATTTAAGCGCGGCCCTAAGGCAAAGCCTAAATCGGCGGCGACCAAGCGCTCGCGACCGCGGCCGGCCACCTCAAGCATTGCCAAAATACCAGGGCGCGCCACACCGGCGCGAATACGCTGTAGCCCCTGCTCGACCAAAATACGGTTGTTGTGATCCAGCGGCACCACATCGGCCACGGTGCCCAGGGCAACTAAATCTAAATACTGCGCCATGTTGGGCTCTTTAATGCCGGACTCGGCAAACCAACCAATTTGGCTAAGCTCTCGCCTTAAGGCGTTAAGCACATAAAAAATAACCCCGACACCGGCCAGGTTTTTACTGGGAAAGTCACAACCGGGTTGGTTGGGGTTTACAATCGCCTCGGCCGCCGGCAATTGCGCACCCGGCAAGTGGTGATCGGTAACCAACACCGCAATGCCCAGCGCTTGGGCGGCCGCCACACCATCGATACTGGAGATACCATTGTCCACGGTAACGATTAAATCCGGCTCCCGCTCGGCCGCTACCGCCACGATCTCGGGCGTTAAACCGTAGCCGTATTCAAATCGGTTGGGCACCAAAAACTCAACCTGGCGCGCGCCCATGGCCGTTAATGCCAACACCGCCAGAGCCGAGCTAGTAGCGCCATCGCAGTCAAAATCCCCGACAATTAAAATACGGGCATCGGCCACCACCGCATCGGCCAGCAAACTCGCCGCCTCGGGCAAGCCTTTCATGGATGGCTTGAGCAATTCATTTAGCGTAAGCGCCAATTCACGCTCGTCGGTTACGCCCCGCGCGCCATAAATACGCGCCAGTAAAGGGGGGAGCGAATCGCTACTAAAAGCGGCCTCGGTAGAGCGGCGTTTGATAAGTTTTTGCATTGAAGACTCGTCGGACGTCAGATGTCTGAAGTCTGACGCACGAAGCACAATCGATAACTATGCTTCGTACGCGATTAGAAGTGCAGCGTCTGACGTTCGGCTTCAGACGTCAGACACACAATCAACAAGCCAAATGACCGGACATAAACTTGTGTACGGTTTCGGCATCGTTAGGCAGTACTTCGTAGCGCTCTTCGCGCTCGAACAAATCGGCCATATGATGGGGCAGCGCTGGGTCTTCGGTTTGGCCGGCCTTTTGTACCGCTTCGGGGAACTTAGCCGGATGTGCGGTGGCCAGGCACACCATAGGCACATCTTGATTGCGGCGGGTAGCCCGGGCAGCCTCGACGCCGATGGCGGTGTGTGGGTCGAGCAAATACTCGGTGTTTTCAAACACTTCGCGAATCACTTCGAGCATGCGCTCGTCATCCACCCGATGGCTGGCAAACAACTCGCGCGCGCGGCTGAGGGCGTTTTCATCTAAGTGCATGGCGCCGGATTTAAAGTCTTCCATCAACTGCGCAATTTTACTGCCGTCGCGATCGTACAAATCAAACAACATACGCTCGAAGTTGCTCGATACCATGATGTCCATACTGGGCGACAAAGTGTGCTCGAGTTGCTGTTTGCTTAAATCGTTGGCGCTAATGGCGCGGTGCAAAATATCGTTGCTGTTGGTGGCAATCACCAGCTGATCGATCGGTAGGCCCATACGCTTAGCGAGGTAGCCGGCAAAAATATCGCCAAAGTTACCGGTGGGCACCGAGAACGAAATCGGACGGGCGGGGCCACCCAACGCCAGCGAGGCGTAAAAGTAGTAAACGATCTGGGCCATAATGCGCGCCCAATTGATGGAGTTAACCGCCACCAGCTGGCGCCCTTCGGGCAAAAACGACTGGTCGGCAAAACTGGCTTTAACCATGTTCTGGCAATCGTCAAAGTTACCGTCCAGCGCAATGTTGTGCACGTTGTCTTCCAGTACCGTGGTCATTTGGCGACGCTGTACGTTGGACACGCGATTGTGCGGGTGCAAGATAAAAATATCGATGTTGTCGCAACGGCGGCAGCCTTCGATCGCGGCCGAGCCGGTATCACCCGAGGTTGCACCCATCACCACCACTTTTTGATCGCGCTTTTTTAAGATGTAATCGAGCAGGTGCCCCAAAAACTGCAGCGCAAAATCTTTAAACGCCAGCGTGGGGCCCTGAAACAACTCTAAAATAAACTCGTTGTGACCGGTTTGCACCAGCGGCGCAATGGCTTTGTGACGAAAAGTCGCGTAGGAATCGGCAATAATTTTTTTCAGGTCGGCATCGGGCACGGCGCCGTCCACAAACGGCGAGATAACCTTAAAGGCCAGCTCTTCGTAGGATAAACCCGCCCAGCTGGCGATCTCTTCGCGGCTAAACTCGGGCAGTGTTTCGGGCACATAAAGGCCACCATCGGGGGCCAGGCCGGTCAGTACCACTTCTTCAAATGACAGTGCGGGCGCTTGGCCGCGAGTGCTGATGTATTTCACGCTAGTAACCTGATTAACATGTTCAATAAAGGCGGGCTAGCCGCCCGTTTATTTTAACGGCTCAAGACGGATGCGGGTAATCGCCCCGGTGATTGAGCTAAGCGCTTCAATCTTGCTGATCGCCGTGGCCAGATCTTTCTCAACGGCGCGGTTGGTCAGCAGAATCAGCGGTACAATTTCTTCATCGTCGGGCGCTTCTTTCTGAATCAGCGCTTCGATACTGATACCCGAGTCGCTTAAGATAGTCGCCACCTGCGATAACACCCCGGGCTTATCCAGCGCCGACATACGCAGGTAATAAGCGGTCTCGACATTTTCGATAGGCAGAATATCGTCTTCGCCTAAGCTGCTTTGATGGAAGCCCAGGTGCGGCACCCGGTGCTCGGGGTTAGCGGTAAGGGTGCGGGCCACATCAACGATATCGGCGATTACGGCCGAGGCCGTTGGCTCGGCGCCGGCACCCGCGCCGTAGTACATGGTGGGCCCTACTGCATCGCCTTTCACCATAATGGCATTCATCACGCCATCAACGTTAGCCAACTGGCGCTTGGCGGGGATTAACGTCGGGTGCACGCGCAGCTCGATACCATCGCGGGTGCGACGGGCAATGCCCAGGTGTTTGATGCGATAGCCCAGCTCATCGGCGTAGGCAACGTCCACGGGCTCGATTTTGCTGATGCCTTCGGTAAACACTTTGTCAAACTGCAGCGGAATACCAAACGACATAGAGGCCAAAATCACCAGCTTATGGGCGGCATCAATGCCCTCTACATCAAACGTCGGGTCCGCCTCAGCGTAGCCCAGCTCTTGAGCCTCGGCCAACACATCGTCAAAGTCGCGGCCTTTGTCGCGCATTTCGGTCAGAATAAAGTTACCGGTGCCATTGATAATGCCGGCCAGCCACTCGATACGGTTGGCCGCAAGCCCCTCGCGAATGGATTTAATAATCGGAATCCCGCCGGCCACCGCGGCTTCAAATGCCACGGTCACACCTTTTTTATCGGCGGCGGCAAAAATCTCGTTGCCGTGCTCGGCAATCAGGGCCTTGTTGGCGGTAACCACGTGCTTGCCATGTTCGATGGCGGTCATAATCAAATCGCGGGCAACGGTAACACCGCCCATCAGCTCGACCACGACATCGACATTGGGGTTGCGGGCCACATCAAACACATCGCGGGTGACATTTAACGCGGTCATGTCGCAGTGGGGGTTGTCCCGGCGCGCGCCAACCTGCTCTACATTAATGTCGCTACCGGCGCGGGCATTAATGACGCGCTCGTTGCGCGCCAGTACGTTTACGGTGCCACTGCCTACGGTTCCCAGACCGCAGATACCTAATCTGACCGGTTTCAACATCGATTCCTCTTTATGATGGAGTTCTGAACAATTAAAAGACGGCAACCTTACTCAGCACGAGGGTTGCTGTCAATTGCCTAGCGAGGGGGTTGCCAGCCGGGCGTCAGCCCGGCCAGCGGGAGTCACTACTTTTTCTCGATTGCCTGTAAAAGCTGCTCTGGTGGCTGATAGCCCACAAAGAGGCGGCCATCGGGCAGTAAAATAGCCGGGGTGCCCGTTACGCCCATTTCTCCGCCCTTTAAATACTGTTGCTCAATGGGGTTTTCACAGGTGGCGGGTTCAACCGATTCGAGGTTTTTTAGTTTATCCAGCGCCGCTTTTTGATCGTCGGCGCACCAGGCGCTTTCGAGTTTAGCCGCCGAGGGGCTGTTAGCGCCGGCACGGGGGTAAGCCAGGTAGCGAATCTCAATACCCAGATCATTGTAGCCGGGCTTGTTAGCGCCCATTTCGTTATAGCTGTGCATTTGGCTGTGCAAACGGCGGCAATAACCGCAATCGACATCGGTAAACACGTAAGCGACGTGCTTTGTCTCGCCCTCGGGCGCAAATTTAATGCTGTCGTGCTCACCCAAGCTCGAGATGAACTCGCGACGGCTGT
The DNA here is from genome assembly GCF_963975215.1 of uncultured Gilvimarinus sp. Classification (GTDB taxonomy): domain Bacteria; phylum Pseudomonadota; class Gammaproteobacteria; order Pseudomonadales; family Cellvibrionaceae; genus Gilvimarinus. The sequence goes on along the minus strand of NZ_CAXBFW010000021.1, from coordinate 11,918 downwards.
TAAGCAAGTAAGGGTCCTGCACCGGGGCCAGCCCCGTGTCAGTAACGTCAAACATCTCACCCATAATCAGGTGCTTGCCGTCCGCCGAGATAATCACCGCCGGACCACCGATGATTTGCACGTTGTACAAGCCATCAATCGCCGCCGGGCGTATCGCACCCAACTGAGCGCCATCGGTTAATGCCGTGAGGGCTTGTTTAATAGTCTCCTCGGGAGACGCCGCCTCCGGGGAGGCCGCAGATGTGGCTTCTTCCGCATAAGCGCCTGTTGTCAGCGCTGCGGACAAACCCAACGCCAAACCGTATTTGATGACTCGTAAAACCATAAACTCTACTCGTTAGGGAATGTTCCCGGGTACATTACGTTTCCGGGGCCAGTTTACCATACAAACTCATCCACGGGCTTTAGCCCCGGGGGTGGTGCTGTTGATGCAACCCCTGCATCCGCGCCTGGGCGACATGGGTGTATATCTGTGTGGTCGACAGATCGCTGTGGCCTAGTAGCAACTGCACCACCCGCAGATCAGCACCGTGATTTAACAAGTGCGTGGCAAATGCGTGACGCAATGTGTGTGGCGACAGCGGCTTGTCGATACCAGCCACCAGAGCCCAGTGCTTAATACGGTGCCAAAAGGTCTGGCGCGTCATGGCTTGTACCCGGGTACTGGGGAACAACACCTCCAGGGGCTTTTCCCCCACCAGCAGCGGCCGCGCCTCGCGCATATAGCGTGTCAGCCAGTAGCTTGCCTCTTCGCCCAATGGCACTAAGCGCTCTTTACTGCCCTTGCCCATCACTTTAACCACGCCCTGACGCAGGTTTAGCAGCGTTAGGGTTAAGCTCGTCAGCTCGGACACGCGCAAACCGCAGGCGTACAGCACCTCTAACATGGCGCGATCACGCAGGCCCACCGGATCAGAAATATCCGGCGCATTAAGCAGGGCTTCGACATCCCGCTCGGTTAAAAGTTTTGGCAGCGATTTAGGCAGCTTGGGGCTCTCAATACCCACCAGCGGATCGAGCTCTTGCAGCCCTTCGCGTACCTGATCGCGATAAAAGCCTCGCAAGCAGGACAGCAGCCGGGCGGTAGAACGACTGGTGTAACCTTTGCCGTGGCGCCAGGCCAGATAACCCAATAACGGCTCGCCGGTTATGGGCGCGGCCAGTGACCTCCCCTGCCCGGCAAGGTACCGCGCCAACCCTTGTAAGTCGCGCCGGTAGCTGGCCAGCGAATTCTCCGACAGGCCTTTTTCCAACCACACGCGATCCAGATAGGCATCAATCACTGCCGTATCGGCAGCCGACAAGGGCGTAGATGTCATGGTTATTCCGCTGCAGTGACTGTAAATGCCCCATAAAAGATGGGCCATAAAAAAAGCCGATGTAGTTTCCCACATCGGCTTTTTTTATACAAAACGCACTTAACAAAACGTGCGCTTAGTATTGCTGAGCGATTAACCCAACTTTTCTTTAATACGTGCGGCACGACCGGTCAGGTCACGCAAGTAGTACAACTTAGCCTGACGCACATCACCGCGACGCTTAACCGCGATGCTATCAACCTGACGGCTGTGAGTCTGGAAAGTACGCTCAACACCAACACCGTGAGAGATTTTGCGCACGGTGAAAGCCGAGTGCAAACCACGGTTACGCTTGGCAATAACAACACCTTCGTAAGCCTGCAGACGCTCGCGACTACCTTCGGTTACTTTAACCTGAACGACAACGGTGTCGCCTGGTGAGAACGAAGGTACGTCTTGTTTGAGCTGTTCGTTTTCGAGCTCTTGAATGATTTTGTTGGTCATTTCAATTCTCCTAAAGAGTTTGTAGCTTCACAGCTAGAATCAATCGTTATCAAGGTCCCGACGAAAGTCCGTCAGCAGCGCCCGCTGCTCCTCGGTTAAGTTTTTGCTTTGCAACAAATCTGGCCGTCTGAGCCAGGTTCGCCCCAGCGCTTGTTGTAAGCGCCAACGCCGAATTTTTTCATGGTCACCCGAGAGCAAAATCGCGGGTACCGCCTCGCCATCAAGTACTTCCGGGCGAGTGTAGTGCGGGTGATCGAGCAACCCGTCACTGAATGAATCCTCCACTGCCGACTGGGCATCGCCCAGTACGCCCGGCAACAAGCGGGTAACCGCGTCGATCAGTACCATCGCTGGCAGCTCGCCGCCCGATAATACATAGTCACCGATGGACCACTCCTCATCGACCACCGCCTGAATTAAGCGCTCGTCGATGCCTTCGTAGCGCCCGGCAATTAAAATCAAATTGCCGCGTTGCGCCATTTGCGTGGCGGCCGACTGATCAAACACTTGCCCCTGAGGCGAGAGGTAGAGCACCCGGGCGTCGCCCGTCCACTGTCTGGCCGCGTCTACCGCGTCGCGCAGTGGCTGTACTTTCATAAGCATGCCGGGGCCACCCCCGTAAGGGCGATCATCCACGGTTTTATGCCGGTCGGCGGTAAAATCCCGCGGGTTCCAGCACTGTATCTCCAGCTGCCCTCGCGTTACCGCGCGGCCCGTGATGCCGTTATCGCGCACCGCGGCCAGCATCTCTGGAAATAGCGTTACAACCGCAATTTTCATGGTTGTCGCAACTTTGTCATCTGGGTCATCTGGCTCAAACACCTGGGGCTCCCGTTGTTGTCGGCCCTAAAAAGATGGATCCCAGTCCACCTCGATGGTGTTTGTCGCCTGATCGATGTGGGTAACAAACTGATCCGGCACATAGGGGATCAGGCGTTCGCGCTCATCGATGCTATCGGCATCGGGCGCTACTACCAGCACATCATTGGCACCAGTTTCCATGAGCTTCTTAACCGAACCGAGGCGATATTCACCTCCGTCAAAGCGGCTAAGCACAGCCATATCTTGCAACTGATGCCAGTAAAACTCGCCCTCTTCCAAGGGCGGCAGCTGATCGCGCTCAACGGCAATAACACAATTTGTGTACTGCGCCGCTATATCCCGGTCATCAACATCTTTGATGTGGGCGACAAAACCTTTGCCGTGCTCGCGATACTCATCAATCTCAAAAGCTTTTACACCGTGGGCGGTTTTAAGCCACCAGGGTGCGTAGTCAAAGAGATTGGCGGCGGGCTCTGTGTGCGAGCGGATTTTTATCCACCCTTTCACACCGAACACGCCGGTCACCTGCCCGACGTTGACCAGATTAGAAGAACCTGCAGACACCGGGCGAGTAATCAGGCTGCGTCTTTAACCAGCTTGGCAACGCGTTCGCTCAGCTGTGCACCTTGGCCAACCCAGTAGTTAACACGCTCCTGATCAACACGCAGGCGCTCTTCCTGGCCGCGGGCGATAGGGTTAAAGAAACCTACACGCTCGATAAAACGACCATTACGGGCACTGCGGCTGTTGGTTACAGTCAGGTGGTAAAAAGGACGCTTCTTAGAGCCACCACGTGACAGACGAATAGTTACCATTCTTGCTTTCCTGTAGTTTCATTGGCGCAGGCCTTGCCCGCACACGGTTTAAAATTAGGTTCATCAGCGGAGCGAGTCCACCGCGAAAGGCGCCGTATTCTAAGGGAAACGATTGCCGTTGTATAGCGCTATTGAGCAAGTTTTACGCAATAGCGCGAGATCAGTTCTAGATCATGTCATCAAAGCGATTGCCAATGTCCAGCGAGACCGGCTTGGCAAAGCCCGGCAGGTTCACGCCATTGGCGTCAAACACTACCTTAGACTCGTCAATCATGCCCTCGCCAAAGCGATAAATAGTGGCAAAATCACCCTTGGTAGCGGCGCTGTCGTAGGCGGCGGCCGCTGTGCGGGCCTGCTCGCGCCGCTCGCAATAGGATTCAAACGCGGCATCGCCGTAACGCTTGCGCAACATGCGCTCAACCACGCGGGGCGCCAGCACACTGGCCGTGGCGTTATTGCCGCCAAAGCCCTTAGAGTTTAAAAAGGCCACATCTATGCCCTGCTCCGGGGTGAAATCCCCCAGCGGAATATGCAACCGGTCGCCGTATACATCATCGGCAACCGCATCAATGGTTTTGATGCCGGGAATCACCCCGTATTTAAAAGTGCCCAACGCCGCCATCATCTGATCGGCACTGGCGGGCGACAACGAGTGGCCCACATAGGCCTTAACCGCCGCCACCGGCCAGTTAGTAATACCAAAGTACTCCGCGGCCTGATCAAAAATCTGCGACTCGGTGACGCGGTTTTGCGGCGTACTAGAGCCATGGGCGTGCACCATAGAGCGCTCGCGGATCGCTTCGTCACCCAAAATAGCGCGGGCCGAGGCCACCGCTTTGGCAAAGGTAATATGATTGCCCGGGCCCGGCGCGGTAATGGACTTTTTATAGCCGTCGGCGTTAATAAACACATCGTTAACCGCGCCGTGAATATCGGCCCCCAATGTCATGGCCAGCTCGTCGTCCATCAGCACCACATACTGGCCCGACTCGGCAATGGTAAAGCCGCAGTTTTCCCCAAACGGGCGGCTGGAGCGGCGCGGGTCGGTAGTCTCGGCGCCATCGACTTTTTGCAGTTTATCTTCGCTCGCCAGCGCGCCCATGGTAGCGTAGCCATCAATCACCTCGGGTAGAATGGGCGCCTCGGCGTTGCCCACTACGGCTACCCGGCAGCGGCCGCTGGTAATGTCCTCGACCGCCGAGCGCAGATTGTATAAAAAGGATGCGCAGGCCCCGGCGTTGGCGCCGGTATGGCCGACACTGCCCAGTATGTAAGCATTCACAAAGTCGGCGACCATACTGTTGAGCCCCAGCGGGCACTGCTTGGTACTTACCCGGCCGCCGCGCAAACGCGACTGCAGCAAACCGCCAAAACCATCCTCATCCAGCTGGCTCATAACGTTACTGGCGTAAACACCGACCTGATCGGGGTTGATTTGCGCCACAATATCGGCCCAGTCGATACCAATAGAGCGCACCGCATCCGAGGCCGAGATAACGGCTAATTGCAGCGCACGCGGGTGAAACCGGGCGTTGTACAAGTTCGTCGGGTCAAATCCCTGCGGCAGCTGCCCCGCGGATTTAACCGGACAATCGCGGAAGCTGTCGATCTTAACCTCCAGCGCCCCGGCAACTTCAACCAACACCTGACGCGCATCCAGCTCGGTTACCTGCCAATTAGCCGGTAACGGCTCGGGTAACTCGCGGGTTTTCATCACAAAACGCTGATTGTCGTTCTCGGGGTTAAGCGTGGCCGATTTTTGCCAATGCACGCTGTCGACATCAAAAAAGCCAGGGTCGATACGGCGGATCAAGCTGCCGTTAAGCACCTCGTCGCCAAAGCGCGCCTCAATATCCGCCAGGCTCAAGGCTCGGCCTTCCAGATCCTGCCACCCGCTTTCGCCAAAGCGTACCCGGCCCATCATAACGGCCAGCGCCGCCAGGGTTTCTCGTCGGGCGGTATCGTCTAAGCTCTCAATAATCATGCGCCGAAAGGCGTGGTGACCCGAGCTGCGGCCGGCGGCATTAAAGCCACCAAACCCGACAATAACCGGCAAGCGCGACATAGCGTTCTCCAAAGCTGTGACAGGAAGTATTTGCAGCGCAGAGTGTAGAAGCTTAAACAATAGAGGGTCATGGCCATACCAGCCATATACTATGGTATTCTGGCCACAAGCGTGCAAATGAGGCCCCCATGAGCGACAACACAACCCAAATCACCTTTGTTTTGTCTGAGCACATGCTCACCACCGGCACCACCCTGCCGCTCGAGATGCTGCAAACTGCTCAGCTGGCCCGCCATCAATCCACTCAGGCGAGCCGGGTCAACCTTGCCATGCGCACGGCAGTGGCAGCTGGCACCGCGCTGCCCAAACCCACCGGTATGCGTTGGGCACCCGACGTCACCTTAGACGAAGCGCCCGATAACGATATTATCTATTTGCCCGCGCTTTGGCGTAACCCGCGCCCGGTGTTGCGCCGTGCGGGCGCCTTAATCGAATGGCTTAAAGAGCAGCATCACAACGGCGCCACCATTTGTGGCGTGGGTACCGGCTGCTGTTTTTTGGCCGAAGCCGGCCTACTGGATGACAAAGTCGCTACCACCCACTGGCATTACTTTGATCAATTTCAAAAAAATTACCCGAATGTACACCTCAAGCGGCAGCACTTTATTACTCAGGCAGGCAATTTGTATTGCGCCGCCAGTGTTAACTCGCTCGCAGACTTAACGGTGTACTTTATTCAGCGATTAATGGGTAAAACGGTAGCAAGCCACGTCGAGCGGCATTTTTCTCACGAGATTCGACGCTCCTATGAGAGCTCGGCGTTTTACGAAGACACCAGCCACCCCCACCCGGATGAGGCGATCATTCAAATCCAGCTGTGGCTACACGACAATTACCCGCGCGCCATAACGGTGGCCGATTTGGCTCAGCGTTTTGGTATGAGCACCCGCACATTAAACCGTCGCTTTAAAAATGCCACAGCCGCAACGCCCTTGGCTTATTTGCGCGATGTGCGAATTAAAATTGCCCGCGAGCTGCTAAAAACCAGCAACCTGAGCATTGTGGAGGTGGCCGAAAAATCCGGCTATCAAGACAGCGCTTATTTTACCGAGCTGTTTAAACAACAACTGGGCACCACACCAAGCGCTTACCGCGAGATGGTGCGAGCCAAATTATTTCGCACAGATTAGTTTGGCCAGTTACTTACGCGGCTTGGTTAAAAAAATCACATCGTCGGCGATAAATTCAAGTGACGCACTAAACCGCTCAGCTAAAAATTCAAAGGTTGTATGGGAAAAAAAGCACACGTGGGTCGGATCATTTTTATAGTGCCAGCGGGCAAACGCATCAACATCCAATGCCAACTTAGTCATAATGGCCAGTATGCCGCCAGGAGCCAAGCAATCCCACAGGCATTGCAGCTGCTGTTGTGGGTCATGCAAATGCTCGACGACTTCAGTGGCGGTTATAAAATCATATTGCCGATTAAGCACCGACCGGTCGGGGTGATAGAACACATCGTACAGCGCCACCGCAAAACCTCGCTCACGCAACATGGCCGCCAGCGCCGGGCCAGGCCCACAGCCAAAATCCAAACCGACAGAACCGGGCGCCAGCTGGTTGACTAAAGGCGTAAAAAGCCGGCTTAGAAAGCGTCTGTAGCCAGGATCATCCGGCTGATTATCGTGCAAGTCGTACTCGGCTTTTTCACGCTCGGGCGACAGATAATACTCGGGGGGAACAAAAATTAGATCACACAATTCGCAGCGCAGATAAGCGCGCTTGCGATCGCGGTAAAATACGGCCGCGCCATCATAAGAGCAATGTGTGGCACACAGTGGGCAAGCTAAAGTGGCGGGCATAAAGTTTATACTCAGACACACAAAACGCCGGCGATGCCGGCGTTTTGTTCGTTAGAAAACCTGACTGGGAAACCTAACGTATTAAGCAGTGCTATTAAGCCGCGGCCGTATCACTATTGCGCGCCTGAGTGACACTCGTCGGCTGTGGCGAGCCATCAGAGATCTCAATAGTGCGGGGCTTTATGGCCTCGGGCACTTCGCGCACTAAGTCAACGTGCAGCAGTCCGTTTTCAACCGTGGCGGATTCTACCCGCACATGATCGGCCAGCTGAAAGCGGCGCTCAAAATTGCGCGCGGCAATGCCTTGATGCAAGTAAGTGCGCGATTTGTCGTCAGCATGCTTATTGCCAGCAACCGTTAGGTTGTTTTGGTTTACTTCGATGTTTAGCTCGGAGCGGTCAAAGCCGGCCACAGCCATAGAAATTCGGTAGTGATCCTCACCGGTCAGTTCAATATTGTACGGCGGATAACTCGGTTGGCTCTGCTCGCTGCGCGATAAGCTATCCAGCAGCCCGGCAACGCGGTCAAAACCAATAGAAGAACGATACAGTGGTGTTAAATCAAAATTACGCATAAATAATATCCTCAAAGTGAGCAATATGTTTAAAGTGCCTATCCATCGGATCAGGCTGTTTTGTACCCCTCTTTTGAGCCGGTACATAACCTATATAGGGTCGGCTTAAATCATTACAAGCCCAGCAAGATAATTTTTTATACACTCGCGTTTAGCGCAGCGGTTAAATCGCGGTAGCGATAATTAAAGCCCGCCTCTAACGCCACCTGCGGTGCCACGCGGTTACTGCTTAGCAGCAACTCTTGAGCGGCCTGGCCCAATAGTAACTTCAACACCCAGCCGGGCGCCGGTAACACCGCCGGGCGGTGTAACACGTTGCCCAAGGCAGAGGCGAACTGAGCGTTCTTGACAGGCGCTGGCGCTACCGCGTTAACGGGCCCGCTAACATCCTGCCGGCTTAGTAACCAGATAATCAGCGATACTAAATCCTGCCGGTGAATCCAGCTCATCCACTGCTGCCCGCCCGCAATGGGCCCGCCGAGGCCCAGCCGAAACGCCGACAACATCGAGCCCAATGCACCGCCGCCGTGATCCAGCACAATACCGGTGCGCAACAGGCAAACCCGGGTGTTGGGCGCTTCCATTGCCAAAGCCTGTGCCTCCCAATCGTGGCAAAGCTGCGCGGCAAAACCCTCTCCGCAGGCCGACGCTTCGGTGGCGGTATCGTCAGCCGTATCACCGTAAAAGCCAATAGCGCTGCCGCTGATCAATACCGCTGGCGGGCCAATTTTATCAAGCTGTTGCAACAGGTTTTGGGTAAAGGTAATTCGGCTATCTCGCAGCACCCTCTGGCGCTTAGCGCTCCACCGGCTTAAAACGGTGGCGCCGGCCAGATTAACCACGCCGTCAAAGCGGTCGCACTCGGCCAAGCCAGTCATATCGGTTGCCATAACCGGCAACGTAGCAAAGCTCTGGCGAGCCTTTGCCGGGTTTCTCGTCAGCACGGTCACCTCGGCACCGCTATGACACAACTCCCGGCAGAGTAACTGGCCAATAAAACCTGTGCCCCCGGTTACTAATAACCGGCTATCGTGTAAATCAATAAGATTCATCATCCGCCTCCTGCCAAAAACCTGTAGGGTATGGTGCTATACGTATGGGCTGAGATTTTTGTTCACCGGGCCGCAACGCTGGGCTCGCCCGCTAAGCTATACTAAAGATTGCCCAGCAAGAGACGAGAAAACCATGAGCAGCTATAAACGCATTGTAGTCGCCCTGAGCCTGGAGCAGGAGGCCGGCCGATTGCTGAGCCGGGCGGCATCTATTGCCGCGCCAGAACACCTTTACATAGTCCATATCGAAGAGCACCCGGTGACCGGCTATGGCGGTGCGACAGGCAGTAACCACAGCGTCAATGAGATGCACATCAGGCAATCGGTTTACCCAAAGCTGTGTGCCATAGCCGATCAGCATCGGGTCCCGCACGATCACATCCACATCGCCTTTGGCGACCCCGGCGAGGAAGTTCACGTCATTGCCAATAAACTTGGCGCCGACTTGATCGTGACCGGCAGCCACGGTAAGCAGGGTTTAAAGCGCTTTCTGAGCTCCACATCCAGCAGCATCCACAATGGCGCTACGCGAGACGTCCTCTCGATCTACACGGGCTGACTCCGCCGGCAGCGCCGCAACACTGTGGCGTAATACCGGCCCACCTAATCGCCCGCGCTACAAGCGGGAATAAACCAAACCGGACGGGCCATGCGATCCCCCTTCTTGGTGAGCCCTGCCACACCCTCTGGCCAGCGCCAAACGCCCCGCTTGCACAAGAGGCTATAAAAACCAGACAATAGCGCCCGGATTAACAGCCTGTTAAATAACGTCACCCTGCATTTCACCACCCAAAGGTGCTGGCACTGCGAAACAGTTTGAGGCCCATGAAGACACCCAAAAGAATACAGCCCCTAGTGGACGACGGCCTGGTCGATGAGGTCATAAGCCAGTTGATGAGCGGTAAAGAAGCAACCGTCTATAAAGTTCGCTGCGGCAATGAAATCCGCTGCGCCAAAGTGTACAAAGACGCCGCCAAACGCAGCTTTAAAAAAGCCGTGCAGTACCAGGAAGGCCGCAAAGTGCGTAACAGCCGGCGTGCCCGCGCCATGGAAAAAGGCTCAAAGTTTGGCCGCCAGCAGCAGGAAGACACCTGGCAAAACGCCGAGGTAGACGCCCTGTATAAAGTCGCAGCCGCCGGCGTGCGGGTGCCCAAGCCCTACGGTTGCTTTGATGGCGTGTTATTGATGGAGCTGATTACCGACGATGACGGCGACGTCGCGCCGCGGCTCAATGACGTCAGCATGTCGACCGAGCAAGCCCTGGAAGATCACGCCGTTGTCATGCAGGATGTGGTTAGAATGCTCTGTGCCGGCTTAATCCACGGAGATTTATCCGAGTTTAACGTGTTGGTGGACGAGTACGGCCCGGTCATTATCGACCTGCCTCAGGCCGTCGACGCCGCCGCCAACAACAACGCCAAAAGCATGCTCGAACGCGATGTGCGCAACATGACCGAATACTACGGCCAGTTTGCCCCCGAGCTACTCGACACCCGCTACGCCGACGAGATGTGGGCGCTGTACGAAGAGGGTGAGCTACAACCCGACACCCAACTGACTGGTGAATTTGACGACCCGGAAGACAATGCCGATGTAGACTCGGTGCTGGAAGAAATTAAAGCCGCATTAGAAGAGGAGCAAGAGCGCCAAGAGCGCATACGCGCAGCCGACGCCGGCGACGACGATTAAAGCGAGCAGCGGCACCCGAGCGCCACTGCCGGTCGTTCAGGGCGGTGCCACTGTTAACCACCAAACTGTTAACCACCAAACTTCGGACACACGCCTGTGAGCACGCCCAATCAAACAAAGGAGCTGCACCCAAACAACCTGCACAACCGGCCCTACGACTTTACCGCGCTCATCGCCGCACATCCAGCGTTAGCCCGATTTGTGGCGCGCAACCAACACCAGCAGCTGACAATCGATTTCGCCGACCCCGAGGCCGTTAAAACCCTAAATGCGGCCCTGCTAGAGCACCATTATCACATTAAAGATTGGCATATCCCGGATGGCGCCCTCTGCCCACCCGTGCCTGGCCGGGCCGATTATATTCACTATATGGCGCAGCTGCTTAACCTTGCCGCGTCCACCGCTACACCGGCACCCGCGAGCCCGGTTACGATGCTCGACATCGGTACCGGCAGCAGTGGCATTTATCCACTCTTAGCCACTCAGTTATACGGTTGGCACTGTGTTGCCAGCGATATTAATCAGCAATCACTGGATAATGTCGCAAACATCATCGCCGCCAACCCAGCGCTTAAACCGCGGATTGAGCTTCGCCACCAGCACGACAAACACCAGTTTTTTGCCGGTATTATCCAGCCCGGCGAGCACTATGACCTAAGCGTGTGTAATCCGCCGTTTCATACCAGTGAAGCCGAAGCGCTAAAAGGTAGCCTGCGCAAACTAAAAAACCTGGCGCGCAACCGCTCTGCCGCCGACGAACAAAGCTCAACAGGTGCCACCACCTTAAACTTTGGCGGCCAAGCCGCCGAGCTGTGGTGCAACGGTGGTGAGCGGCTGTTTCTTAAAAAACTGATTAAAGAGAGCCATACATTTGCCGAGCAATGCCGTTGGTTTAGCAGTTTAGTATCCAAAAGCGAGAATGTGCCCCCGCTAACAAAGCAGCTGCGCAAACTGGGCGCCAGCCAAATTAACGAGATCCCCATGACTCAGGGCAAAAAAATCACCCGGGTGCTGGCCTGGAGCTTTACCGAGCAATAACAGCGGCCCTCGTATCCCTTTGTAATCTTGTCCTCCCCCCTGCCCCCGTCATCCATAGGATGCTAAAATATCGGCAATGCGCCACCAAGGCGTATTGAATCATTGCGACTGTAAATGTCGATAGGGGAAGAGCTATGAACTCAGTAAAGGGAACAATCGTTGCGACGATGGCAAGTGTTTTGGCACTTAGCTCAACGGCGGCATCGAGGGTGTTCAAAACTCTGTGTCAGCCAACTAGCCTCATAGGCTAATGTGTTTT
>NZ_CAXBFW010000020.1:0-71678 GCF_963975215.1 uncultured Gilvimarinus sp. | reverse complement strand
GCTTCCATGCGCTCGCGGCATTAGTGCATCCGTGCACGTCAAAGGCCACCCCGGCATCTCAGCCCTAACGGGTCCCCTCGCTCCGGCCGATTTTAGAGGGCCGCATCGACACGCCGTCCATGGCGTGGCGATGCTTGCGCAAATGTCCTATTTGCTTACCCCCTAAAATAGGCCTCCGCTCGGCTGGCTGCAGGGGCCCAAAAGCGGTACTTCGTAGCTGATTGGTGCGGGTGGTTGCGTTTATTACTTTGGCGTAATATTCTGCGTGAAACATAAGCGCCCAGCGTACCACCACTGGACAAGGGTCTGTCAGAACGTGCCGTATTTCCTTTTCTAGGAAAAGCATTTTGCCTTTCCTTAAATCAATCTCTATCGGAGATAGGTTTCCGTGGAAAATGTGATATTGGTAAATGTTAAACGATGTCGCATGAGTTCATGCTTTAGATCATCAGAGACCATCTTCTGAGCTTTTGCACAAAAAATTTTCAATGTAAGGCTTTACCCTGATGGCTCGCGCGCCGTTTATGGCGCACATTGGGCGGCACAAACTCACAGCAATTGAGGTCGATAATATGCCCTTCGCTCCTTATGCGAGTGAGCAAGACAAGCTGGAACGATTCGTCAACGCGTTCGGTACGCAGTCATTCCGAGACCAAGCGGACCGAGATTACATTGCGGCCCGGTTGACCTGTCGACATGAGCTGTTTCCCCAGTTCCTTTGGTCTTCACATCAAGCGATAGAGAAGTATCTAAAAGCCATCCTTCTCTACAACCGTATCAAAGCGAATAAAGTAGGCCACGATCTAGCTCAAGCCTTGTCACTTACTCAGTCCTTATCGTTCGAAATCAGACTCTCGAAGAGGAGTCGTAAGTTCATAGATCACTTGGCAGAGATCGGTGAGTTCAGGTATATCGACGTTCCCTTTCATGTGTATGGCCACATACTGCTCGACCTCGATTTGGCTGTTTGGGAAATCCGCAGATACTGCCAGGTTCTAGATATCGCTGGGAAACAGCTCCCGTTTGAGGAGCAGAAGCTACTTGATACTGCATGGTCAGACTTAGCCAGCAGTGAGGCAAATCCACGATACAAGTTTCGACTGCATGGCGGCCTACTAGAGAACATCGTCAGCGATAGAAAGCACCCCAGTCGGGCTGCATTGCTCTGGCACAACCCTTGTTTCGGCGTCCGAAGGCGAGCCACAGTGAAGGCAAAGAATCACTTTAATGCGGAGAACTCGCTTTTGTACCTCTATCCCGAAATGCTCGACGAGTTGCTCAAGTACGTCTTTATTCCTAAGAAACTGGTTGCGGGCTACCGACGGCACCTTTCAGAAATCAAGGCTGGGGCCAAGGCTAGGCCGTAGCTGTGACATTCAGCATTTCGGATAAGTGGGGCTAGATGAAACTTATGACGCTTTTTTCTGAGATGGATGTTTTGGTTGTCATGGTTGGCGACATGGGCATATAAAAAGCGGCGTTAACGGTATCCAGCCGGTGCCCTAAGGCAACATACTTAGTGCAGCTGATCGAATACTTCTGGGTGTTGCTCGGCAATACGTAAAAGTGCGATGGTGGGGCCTTGCGGCTCTCTAGGCCCTTGCTCCCAGTCTTATAAAGTCCGAACATTCACGCCCACAAAGCCCACAAAGGCAGGCTGCGACATTTGCAGCTTTAGCCGAATTGCCTGTGGTGGTGAGGGCTCCGTCAGTTGATTGGTTCGCAGAGCTAACTTACCTTTTTTGAACTGCTTAATCTCGTCGAGCTCGGTCAGAGTTTTAGTGTCTAGTTTTCCATCAATTATTCTTTATGGCTTCTGCGATTTGCTTGAGAGCGTGCCCCGAAATCGGAGCATGCTCAGATTGACAATACAAGGTGAGCGTCCATGCTTCGATATTTGATTGCGGTGTCGGCCGAAAATTTGTCGTGAACTAGCTGTTTCTTTCTATCTACGAAGTACCGCTTTTCAATCCCTTGCAGCTCGCCGAGTGGAAGTCGATTTTTGGGGTTGAGCGAAAGGGATTTCGCGAGAGAGCTTGTCGGGGCATGGACGCCCCGTCAAGCCGTGCCCCTAAAATCGGCTGGAGCGAGGGTAGCCGAAGGCCGAGATGCCAGGGTGCGTTTTTTCGTCCCTTTTTCGTCGCATCACAAAAAGGGACTCGCCCGCCCGGCGACTGAGGGCAAACAGATTAAAGGGTAAACCGCAGTACGTCGTATAGCACCCAAAAAAACGAGCGCCACAGACCCAAAGTACCGAAATCTAGTTTCGGTACTCCTCCACTGCAGGACAAGAACAAACCAAATTCCGATCCCCATACACATTATCAATCCGGTTCACGCTCGGCCACACTTTATGCTCTTTTAACCACGCCGCCGGGCGGCTTGCTTGCTCGCGGGTGTAAGGGCGATCCCAGTCGGCTTGCATGACATCGTCCTGGGTGTGGGGTGCGTTGTGTAGGGCACTGGTGTCGTAGCTGACATCGCCGCTTTCGATCTGGGCGATTTCTTTACGAATGGTGAGCATGGCCTCGCAAAAGCGATCCAGCTCGGGTTGCGATTCGGACTCGGTGGGTTCGATCATTAAGGTGCCGGCCACCGGGAATGACATGGTCGGTGCGTGAAAACCAAAATCCATTAAGCGCTTGGCGATGTCCTCTTCGGTGATGCCGCTGGCGTCTTTTAATGGGCGTAAATCCAGCAGGCATTCGTGGGCAACAAAACCCTCGGAGCCTTTGTACAAAATGGGGTAGTGATCGCCCAATTTTTTCGCCACGTAGTTAGCATTAAGGATGGCTTTGTGGGTGGCCTCGGCCATGCCGGTTTGACCCATCATTTTTATGTACATCCAGCTAATGGGCAGGATGCTGGCCGAGCCCCAGGGGGCGGCCGAGATGGTGCCGTTGGCGGTGTCGGTGTTGGGCACGGGTTGCACCGGGTGGGCGGGCAAAAAGGGTTTTAAGTGTTCGGCCACGCCGATGGGGCCCATGCCGGGGCCGCCGCCACCGTGGGGGATACAAAAGGTTTTGTGCAGGTTTAAGTGCGACACATCGCCGCCGAATTTACCCGGTGCCGCTACGCCCACCAGCGCGTTCATGTTGGCGCCGTCGATATACACTTGCCCGCCAATGTTGTGCACGGCGGCGCACAGCTCGGTAATGCCTTCTTCAAATACACCGTGGGTAGATGGGTAGGTGACCATAATGCAGGCGATGCGGCGGCCGTACTCGGTAATTTTTGCGTTTAAGTCGGCGAGGTCGACGTTGCCTTTGGCATCGCAGTTCACCACCACCACCTTCATGCCGACCATCTGGGCGGAGGCAGGGTTAGTGCCGTGGGCCGAGGCGGGGATCAAACAAATATCGCGCTCGCTCTCGCCGTTGTGTTCAAAGTATTTTTTTATGGCGACAAGGCCCGCGTACTCGCCTTGGCTGCCGGCGTTGGGTTGCAGGCTGACGGCGTCGTAACCGGTGCAGGCCTCGAGCATTTGTTGCAGCTCGGTAAATAATTGGCTGTAACCTTGTGCTTGGTCGATAGGCGCAAATGGGTGCAGTTTGCCAAACTCGGGCCAGGTTACCGGGATCATCTCGGCGGTGGCGTTGAGCTTCATGGTGCAGGAGCCGAGCGGAATCATCGAGTGATTCAGGGCAATGTCTTTTGCCTCTAGCCGCTTTAAGTAACGCAGCATGTCGGTCTCGCTGTGGTAGCTGTTAAATACCGGGTGGGTGAGTACCGCATCAGTGCGCCGCTGCACATCGGGCAATCCGTGGGGCAGATTGCCGCTGGCGAGCTCAGCGTCCAGCCCATTTAAATCTAAACCGTGGTCGCCGGCGCAGAACACATTAAGCAATTGGCTGATGTGTTTAAACGTTGTGGTCTCATCCAGGCTGATGCCCAGGCAATCGTCGCCCACTAAGCGCAGGTTGATTTCGTTACCTAAAGCGCTTTGATAAAAACCGCGCTGGGCATCGCGCCCGACTTTAACGCACAGGGTGTCAAAGTATTGCTCGTGGCGTAAATCAAACCCGTGCTTTTTAAGGGCGGTGGCGACGGTATCGGTTAAGCGTGCAACGCGCTCGGCAATGCGGGTTAAGCCGTCGGGGCCGTGGTAGATGGCGTAAAACACGCTCATTACCGCCAGCAGTACTTGCGAGGTACAAATGTTGGAGTTGGCTTTCTCGCGGCGGATGTGTTGCTCGCGGGTTTGCATCGCCATACGCAACGCGGTTTTGCCGCGGCTATCGACCGAGACGCCGATAATACGGCCGGGAGCGCTGCGCTTAAAGGCATCTTTAAAGCCAAAAAATGCCGCGTGCGGGCCACCAAAGCCCATGGGCACACCAAAGCGTTGGTTGGTGCCAATTACTACATCGGCGCCCATCTCGCCGGGTGATTTAAGCAACATTAGTGCGAGTAAATCCGAGGCGACGGTCACCAGTTTTTTCTGCTCGTGGGCGGTGGCGATAATATCGGTTAAGTCGCGCACCTCGCCGGTGGTGCCGGGGTATTGCAGCAGGGCGCCAAAGCACTCTGTGTCGGCGAGCTTTTCGGCCTCGTCGACAATCACCTCAAAGCCAAAATGTTCGGCGCGGGTTTTAACCACAGCAATGGTTTGCGGGTGAGTATCGGCGGCCACAAAAAACGTGTCGGAGCGGTTCTTTTTGTTTTGCCGTTTGCACATGGCCATCGCCTCGGCGGCGGCGGTGCCTTCATCGAGCATCGAGGCGTTGGCCAAGTCCATACCGGTTAGGTCGATGATCATTTGCTGAAAGTTTAACAGCCCCTCTAAGCGGCCCTGAGCGATCTCGGGCTGATAGGGGGTGTAGGCGGTGTACCAGCCGGGGTTTTCCAGTACGTTGCGCAAAATAACGTGGGGCACGTGGGTGTCGTAGTAACCCATGCCGATAAAGCTTTTGTACAGCTTGTTTTTGCCGGCGATGGCTTTTAGCTCGGCCAGTGCCTCGACTTCAGATTTTGCCTGCTCAAGGGCCAGTGGCTCTTGCAGGCGGATTTTACCGGGCACGGTTTTCTCGATTAGCTCGTTAATTGACCCCAGTCCCAGCGCTTGTAGCATCGCGCTGGTCTCCGCCGCATCGGGGCCAATATGGCGGCCGATAAAGGCATTGTGGTGGGCAAGCTCGGCCAGAGGTGCGCGGCGAAAATCCTGAGTCATAGGGAGTCTCTTTAATTACTGGAAACGGGTCGCTGGAACGGGATTACAGGGGTTGTTCGTCGCCGCCATATGGGGCGTGCGACAATCGGACAAACACCTGTTTGAAGGGGCGCAATAGTAGCAATTGGCGGGGTTTTGAGCAATTGGCGCCGACTAAATAACACCAGCGGAGTGTATGGGTTGTCACTGTTTTGCGATAATATAGGATGCGGCAATAAACGCCGCAAGCGGTTTGGCGCGCCCCGGAGTGGGCGTGTTGGTTTATTTTACTGGCGCAGTGCATGGAAATACCCGGATATAAGATAATTGATACCCTCGGAGAAGGGGGCATGGCGACGGTGTATCTCGCCATCCAACAGAGCTTTGAGCGTGAAGTGGCGCTTAAAGTTATGTCGTCACAGCTGTCAAAAGACCCGAGCTTTGGTGAGCGTTTTGTGCGCGAGGCCCGTATCGTCTCGCGTTTGGTGCACCCTAATATCGTTACGGTGTACGACGTGGGCGTACACAAGGGCAACCACTACTTATCGATGGAGTATGTGCCGGGCGAAGATTTAAAGCAGCGGCGCACCCGCTTAAGCCTGACGCAAATACTCACCTTGACCAAGGATGTGGCCCGGGCGCTGAACTACGCTGGCAGCAAAGGCTACATTCACCGCGACGTTAAACCCGAGAACATTATGCTGCACGCCGAAGACGGCCGCGCAGTACTGATGGATTTTGGTATCGCCCGCGCCACCGACATTGGCTCGGGGATGACTCAAACCGGCACCACCATGGGCACGCCTCATTATATGAGCCCCGAGCAAGCCAAAGGGGTAGTGGTCGACCCGCGCGCCGACATTTACAGCCTGGGGGTTGTGCTGTTTCAGCTGTTGGCGGGGCGGGTACCCTTTGATGCCGATTCGGCCGTGGCCGTGGGTATTATGCATGTATCCGAGCCGGTGCCTACGCTTCCCGAGTATGTGGCGCTGTTTCAGCCGATTATTAATAAAGCACTGGCAAAAACCCCCGATGCCCGCTATCAGAGCGGTAACGAGCTAATTGCCGACCTGGAGGCGCTGGACCCGGAGGCCTTGCTGCTCGCGCAAGAGCAGCTGGCAAAAGCCCCGGCGGTTAATTCTGTATCGGAAACCGAGGCAACCCCCTATACCACGCCCGTGGTGGCGGCGCGCACTTTTGTGGGGGCCGGCGAGGGCAGCACCACCGATTTTCGGGTGAGCGATCTGGACGGTATTGGCGACTATGGCCGCACGCCGGTGGCGCCGGGCAATCACGCACAGGGCCGTAGCGGGTTTGGTTGGGGTGTTGCCTTGCTGTTAGTGGTAGGCACCGGCGCCGCCGGTTGGCATTTTTGGCCCGAGCTTGAGCCTCATTACCAGCGTCTAATCAGTGGCGCGGCGCCGGCGGCGAGTTTGACCGACACAGTACCTGCGCAAACTTCAATCGCTGTTGCGGGCTCTGCTCCGCAAACAAGTTCAGCGGCGAACAATGCCGAATCAACCCGCTCTGAGGCAAACAGCGCGGAGGCCGCCAACACCGAAGCCCCCACTTCACCAGAGGGCCGTGAGACGGAGATAGACACCTCAAGTGAAGAGCCATCGGATTTGGTGTTAACCGCACAGATGCTGCGCAAGCAGCTCGAGCGGGATCAGTCACAAGCGGTGTTGTTGGCACAGTCTTACCGGCAGTTATTAAACTCCGATAACCCCGCCGACCGCGAGGCCGGCGAAGCGGGACGGGCCGAGCTGGCGCAGTGGTTTGATGCCCGCTTTGCGGCTGCCCTTGAGGCGGAGGATGTGCAAGCGGCTCGCGAGCTGTTGGCGATTGCGCGGCAGGCGTTGGATGACCGGGCTCGGGTAACGGGTTACCAGGAGGCACTGGCGCCGCTTGAAGCTAAAGTGTGGCTGCAAGCAAAGCTCGCCGATGGCGCGCGTTATGTAGAGCAAGATGCATTGAGCTCACCCGACGGGGCCAATGCGGTAGAGAGCTATCGCGATGTTTTGCAGGCTTACCCCGACAACACAGAGGCCCGGGCGGGTTTGCAAGCAGTGGTGCGGCGCTATCATGTGTTAGCTCAAGCCGCCGAGGCCGCCGGCGAGCCCCAGCGTGCGTTAACGCTGGTAGAGCGGGGTTTACAGCTCGATGCCGGCGATGAAGCGCTTAACCAAATGCGTGATCGCCTACTGAGCGTGGATGCCGAGATTGCCCCGCTGATGGCCCAGGCCCGGGAGCAGCAAGCCGCCGATCGGTTAATTTCGCCCAAGGACGATAGTGCGTTTGCCACGCTGCAAAGTGTGCTGGCGATTGAGGCAAATTACGAGCCCGCCTTGCAGCTGCTGGACGAGCTGGAACAGGCGCTGATCCGGCGCATTGACAGTATGATTCGCGGTGGCGCTCTGGAAGAGGCCTCGCTGCAGCTGGCCAGCGCCCGGGATCGGTTTCCGCAAAGCCAGTCGCTGCTAACCCGGCGGTTGCAGCTAGAGCAGCTAACCGAGGCCAATTTGCCCTCGGTGTCGAACCTGACGGTGGCCGCGCAGCCAATTGCTGAGCTGAGCCGTCAACGCAATTTGGTGTTGGTGGCCGATCGGGTCATTTACCTTGGGTTTGAGTACAGCCGCTTTAATGGCGCTACGGGGGTGATTCAGGCCAGTTTGTACGATGGCTCACGCAGCCTACAAATCGCCCAGGTGCCGGTGATTGTCAGTGGTGCGGAAGGGGTTAAGTTTTTTCGCATCGAGCGGCCGGTTGCCGGTTTTAGTGAGGGCGGTTATCACGTCGATCTTACCCTGGGTGATCAGCGTTTAGCCTCGGTGGCGTTTCAGGTTGTGGGGCAGAGGCCCTAAACCGGTGGCCTAAAATAAGCCGTTGCGAAAACTTAATCCCGGCGGTACATTGCCGGGTGTACCGCGGGCAGGACAATAACAAACCGCTACTGGCCTACGATTTAGGGTTATCACGCGATTGCCGCACTGATAACACCACGAGGATCACCATGAAACAATATTCTATTGCGAGCTATCTATTGCTGGCGCTAACGCTGAGCGCGTGCCAAACGCCGCCCGATGTTAAGCAGGTTGAAGCGCAAAACCTGCAACTGCAAACCGAGTTGGCGCAGGCGCAAAATAAAATTGACGCGCTGGCCTCCGAGCAAGCGCGCCTGCAGCGCGAGATCGACGAATTAAACCGGGTAAAAACCGTACTCGACACAGAGAAAACCGTTCGGGTACAGGAGTCGAGCGAGTTGCGTGGCCAAGTGCGACGCTTTGTACAGCGGCAAATCGACATGCTGAAAGAGTTTATGGTGCAAAGTGACTTGCTTGACTACGTGGGTGGCGAGCTGGTGCAGCGCAGCAACGTCGATACTAAGCCCTTGCTGCTGGTGGATATGGCCAACCCGATGCCGGGCAGCGGCACGATTACCGGGGTAAGCGCGCATTTTGTTAAGCCCGGCACTTTTAACGTGCAAGTGATGCGGCCGGTGGATGAGCAGTTGGTCGTGATTTGGCAAAGCGCCCGATTAAAGGCGGTAAATTCGGGCGTGCAGCGGGTTAACTTTCCCGTCAGTGTCGGAGTCGAGCGGGGCGATGTGATTGCCTACCAGTTTAATGAGGCGGGCGTTGTTAGCTTTGACACAGGTACTGGTGATACGCGCTACAGTGATGATTCAGTGGCGCTGGGCGAGCTGGTAAATACTCGCAGTTTGCGGGGTGAGCAAGATAAACGCGCTTACTCGGTTGGGGTGTATGGGTTGTTAAATTGATTGTCGGAGAACGGGGAAAGGGGTACGGATAACGAAAAAGGGCTGGATTTTGCAATCCAGCCCTTTTGAATGGCCGTCAACCGTCAACCGTCAACCGTCAACCGTTACTATTCATCCCCCGCCATTTTCGATTGCAGGTAGTTTTGGATGCCCACTTTGTCGATCAGGCTTAGTTGCGTTTCCAGCCAGTCTACGTGCTCTTCTTCTGATTCTAAAATATTGTTTAGAAGGTCGCGGCTTACGTAGTCACGTACCTGGTCGCAGTAGGCGATGCCTTCGCGTAAATCGGGGATGGCTTTTAGCTCGACCTTTAGGTCAGATTCCAGCATCTCTTTGGTGTTTTCGCCAATGTGCAGCTTACCCAGATCTTGCAGGTTGGGCAGGCCCTCTAAAAACAGAATCCGCTCCACCAGCATATCGGCGTGCTTCATCTCATCGATTGACTCGTGATACTCGTGGTCAGCCAGCTCTTTCAGGCCCCAGTCTTTGTACATGCGGGCGTGCAGAAAGTACTGGTTAATGGCAACCAGCTCGTTGCCGAGCACTTTATTTAAAAACTCAATTACCTTCGGATCACCTTTCATGACTGTCTCCTCGCCGGCGCGGGCTGCGCTTAGTGAACTAATCGGCGTAAGTCTGGCCCTGAAGAGCTAGTCTGTCAAGTGTAAGTGTTTGATGTGTAAGGAGATTTTAATGATTAAGAGATTTGTTCTTATTGCGTTTTGCGTCTGTTTAGCGATGTCAGTGGAGCAGGGCGGGGCCTAGGTTTAGGCCACCGCGTAAAATTGTGGCATACCGGCAATCATGGGGACCTCTTGCAGGGTCTCGTCCAGGATTTCGCGGGTGAGCGACGAGCATTTGCCGCACTGGCTAGCAACGCCCAACGCCTTGCGTAGCTTGCCTAAGCTATGAGCGCCATCGTGTACGGCCGCCTCAATTTGGCGGTCGGTAATGCCTTTGCAGAGACACACGTACATTCGTAACAATACCTGCGTAATAGTGAAGTAATAATGAGATAGTATTGTTAATGAGAATCTGTGTCAATAATTTGTGAGAATAATTGGCATTAAGAATTGGCTGATTTGGTTCTAAGCGAGCGACGGTGTGGCTCGGTGCCAGTTAAAAACAATCGATGCGATAACTAAAATCAATGTGACTCACTAAATAGAATGTGTAATATAGTGCAACACTATTAGAGCTTATGCTGCTAATTGTTAAAACTTTATCAAATCTTCATCGAAGAGCGGGTTGCAATTAACGGTGCGGCCCCCATCTTTCGGTGGAGCTTTATTTAGTCCGTCAAACTTATGGAGGTTACGACATGGGCGTATTAGTAGGAAAACAGGTTCCAGATTTCACCGCAGCGGCTGTATTGGGCAACGGCGAGATCGTTGATGAGTACAAGTTGGCTGATGCCATCAAAGGCAAAAAAGCGGTTATCTTCTTTTACCCGCTGGATTTCACCTTTGTGTGTCCCTCTGAGCTGATTGCTTTTGACAACCGTTTTGAAGCGTTCCAAAAGCGTGGCGTGGAAGTAATTGCCGTATCGATCGACTCGCAGTTTACTCACAGCGCATGGCGTAACACCCCTGTAAACGAAGGCGGTATCGGCCAGGTTAAATACACCATGGTTGCCGACACCAAGCACGAAATCTGTCAGGCGTTTGACGTTGAAGCCGACGCCGGTGTTGCGTACCGCGGTTCGTTCCTGATCGACGAAGAAGGCGTAGTGCAGCACCAAGTGGTTAACAACCTGCCACTGGGCCGCAACGTTGACGAGATGCTGCGCATGGTTGACGCATTGGCGTTCCACCAGGAGCACGGCGAAGTTTGTCCTGCTGGCTGGCAGGAAGGCGACAAAGGTATGGACGCATCGGCCTCTGGCGTTGCCTCTTACCTGTCTGAGAACTCTGGCAAGCTGTAATAGCCGTTAGTTTCTCAGTTAAAAACCCGGCTTTGGCCGGGTTTTTTTGTGCCTGACATTTACCTAACGCGGCCGTGCGGCCCGGTTATAACCGAATGTGCGCTGTTTTGGCAGAAATGGCGTTTGCCTAGAAGAAAATAAACTAAAAAAACACTAGCGTATTGCTGGTTTTAGCCGTTTAATGCGCGCGAATTTGGAGCCGCCAGCAAGTGCGGCTCTGACGGTTTTGGGGTGGTCCGCTGCGGTGGGCTGCCCCTTCTTTTTTGCCGCTACAAAAAAGCCCTGGAGGCAAGTTATGAACGATTTTGATGGCGTTACCCACATTGAGGATTACTACAGTGCCGAGACGTTTGCGCGTATTAAGGCGTTTGCCGATAAGCGCGAGACGCCTTTTGTCGCCATCGACTTGCCGACCATTGCCAATGCCTACGACGAACTGGTGGGCGAGTTTAGCTACGCCGACGTTTACTACGCCGTTAAGGCCAACCCGGCGGTTGATATTTTAACGCTGCTGCGCGATCGTGGAGCTAACTTTGATATTGCTTCGCGCTACGAGCTGGACAAAGTCATGGCGCTGGACGTGCCAGCCGAACGCATCAGCTATGGCAACACCATTAAAAAAGCTAAAGACGTGCGCTACTTTTACGAGCGCGGTGTGCGTTTGTTTGCCACCGACTCGGAGACCGACCTCGAATCGATCGCCCGCGAAGCGCCCGGCTCGAAAGTGTATGTACGGGTGTTAACCGAGGGTACGCTCACGGCCGATTGGCCGCTGTCGCGCAAGTTTGGTTGCGAAACCGAGATGGCCATGGAGCTGTTAATTCAGGCCCGTGAGCTGGGTCTTGAGCCCTACGGTGTGTCGTTTCATGTGGGCTCGCAGCAGCGCGAAATTGGCGCTTGGGATGCGGCGCTTGCCAAAGTAAAAGTGATTTTTGATCGGCTGCGCGACGAGCAGGATATTGTGTTGCAGATGATCAACATGGGCGGTGGGTTTCCGGCTAATTACATTAGTCGTACCAACGATTTGGCCACCTACGCCGAAGAGATTACCCGCTTTTTACAAGAGGATTTTGGCAGCGAGTTTCCGCGTATTATTATCGAGCCGGGCCGCTCGTTGATTGCCAACGCCGGTGTGATGGTCAGTGAGGTGGTGTTGATTTCCCGCAAGTCACGCACCGCGCTTAGCCGTTGGGTGTTTGTGGATGTGGGTAAGTTCTCGGGCTTGATTGAGACGCTGGATGAATCGATTAAGTACCCGGTGTACACCGAAAAAACCGGCGAGCAAGAAGGCTGTGTGTTGGCAGGGCCTACCTGCGATAGCGCGGACATTATGTACGAGCACTTTAAATACCCGCTGCCGTTGTCGTTAACCGAAGGCGACCGCTTGTACTGGTTGTCGACCGGCGCTTATACCACCAGTTACAGCGCGGTAGAGTTTAATGGGTTTCCGCCATTGGCGGAGTATTGTATTGGGCACGAGGCATTGACCCCCGCGGCTAAATAGGTACATGCCGGGCGCGGCCTTGCTGTCGCGCTTGCGCAATATTTGCTACATTGCCACGCACAATGGAAACCGGGAGCGTGCAGTGGAGCCAAAAAGTAATATTCAGTTAGAGTCAGGCTGGCTGGCCGAGTTGAGCGCTGAGTTCGATCAGCCTTACATGGTCGAGCTAAAAAGCTTTTTAAAGGCGCAAAAGCAGGCGGGTAAAGTCATTTACCCGCCTGCAGCGCAAATGTTTAATGCCTTTAACAGTACCCCGTTTGATCAAGTCAAAGTCGTTATCTTGGGGCAAGACCCTTACCATGGTCCGGGTCAGGCTCACGGTTTGAGCTTCTCGGTACCCGAAGGCCTGCGCATCCCCCCGTCACTGCAAAATATCTTTAAAGAGATCGAGCGCGACCTGGGCATCCCCCGGCCAAATCATGGCAATTTAACCCAGTGGGCCGAGCAGGGTGTGTTGCTGCTAAACGCGACCTTAAGTGTCGAGCAAGCGAGCGCTGGCTCCCATCAAAAGCGCGGCTGGGAGTTGTTTACCGACCGGGCGATTGAAGCGCTTAACCGCGACCGTGAAGGTATCGTCTTTATGTTGTGGGGCAGCTACGCGCAAAAGAAAGGCCGTTTGATCGATACCGACAAACACCTGGTGCTTAAATCCGTTCATCCGTCTCCGCTCTCGGCCCATCGCGGGTTTTTAGGCTGTGGCCACTTTAGTCAGGCCAATAAATACTTGCAGGCGAACGGGCAGCAACCGATTGATTGGGCATTGTAGTGCTTTTCTTGTAAATCCTCTTAGCCTACACAATAATCAAAGGCCATTAAGCCTTGAGTTGTTACCGCTATAGGGCCGTTCGTGTTTTTGGCAATATCTTGAGGAGTGAGAATGAACCACAAGCCTGATCATCTAGCAGCGAAAATTCCCCAAGAAGCGTTTGACTGGTACGACGAGTACGCCCACGGTGGAATGGACCGGCGCACCTTTATGCGCAAGTTAAGTGGCTTAGTGGCGCTTGGTTATTCAATGTCGGTTCTAACGTCGGCGCTAATGCCCAATTATGCGCTGGCCGAGCAAGTGTCATTTAACGATCCGGATATTGTCGCCAGTTATGAGACGTTTGATTCTCCCGCCGGCTACGGCACCGGGCAGGGGTATTTGGTTAAGCCGGTATCCGATGCCAGCCATTATCCAGCGGTGTTGGTGATTCACGAAAACCGCGGTTTAAACCCTTATATAAAAGATGTGGCGCGGCGCTTAGCAAAAGCCGGGTTTTTGGCGTTTGCCCCCGATGCGCTGTACCCGGTAGGCGGCTACCCAGGCAACGATGATGAGGGGCGGGCGCTGCAGCGCGAGCTAGACAAGGCAAAACTGCAGAATGACTTTGTGGCGGCGGCCAACTACGTAAAGTCTCACCCGCTTAGCAACGGCAAGTTGGGGGCCGTGGGCTTTTGCTTTGGCGGTTATATGGTGAATTATCTGGCGGCTGTCGATAGTGAGTTACTCGCGGCAGGCGTGCCGTTTTATGGCACGCCTGGGCCTAAAGCGTTGCGCAACAATATTAAGGCGCCCTTGCTGATTCACTTGGGCGAGCTGGATGAGCGGGTCAATAATACCTGGCCAGAGTATGAGCAAGACCTAAAAGAGAATAACGTTGAGTATCAGATGTTTATGTACCAGGGGGCTCACCACGGTTTTCACAATGACTCGACCAGCCGGTTTGATAAAGCCAGTGCCGAGCTCGCCTGGCGGCGCACTCTGGCATTTCTGAAAGAAACGTTAGCTTAAAAAATAAAGGACTCGTTATGGTCAGTAAGGTGGCGTTAGCCTGCGCGTGTGGCGCGGTAAAAGGTGAGCTTGATGTTGTGGCCGGGGATTATTTTCATGTGCATTGTTTGTGCTGCGATTGTCAGCGCTACGCCAGGCACCTGGGTAACGAGGCGGCGATGTTAGATGAGTATGGCGCTACGGAGCTGTTTCAGACCTATCCGGCCTATATGAAAATAACCCAGGGGCACGAGTATATTCAGGCTGTGCAGCTTACGCCCAAGGGTATTTATCGTTGGCATACCCGTTGTTGTCAGATGCCAGTGGCCAACACGGTTAAATCGGCCGGTGTGCCGTTTGTCGGGGTCTCGGTAACCTTTATGCAATTTGCCAATGAGCAAGAAACGTTAACGGCGCTTGGGCCAGTTACCCTAAAAGCCTTTGGCAAATACGCTAAAGGCAATATACCGGAGGATGCGCATCCGAGGTTTCCAGTGTCGTTTATGCCAAAAATACTCGGCTTTATGATCAAAGGAAGGTTAACCGGCAAGCATAAACCATCCCCGTTTTTTAATGCTACAAACCCGGTGGCGCCGGTGCGTACGCTGTATTAAGCCGCCCGCTGCGGGCGCTCTGTGGCCGTTGGCCACTGTAATGGATTCATCAGGAGAGTCACCATGTCTTATTTTGTCGGCGCTTACGCCTCGTCTCCGTGCACCTCGGGTTGGGACCCGGAATTGGAGTCGAGCTATTATCGCCAACTAAAAGCCTGTCATTATATTAAAGGGCTAGAGCACCCGTTTTTGGGCGAAACCCTGCACAATCATGACGACCAATGGTTTTTAGACAATATCGACCCCAACTGGCGTTTTGTGTTTACCTGCGTACCCGGCACTATGGCGGCTATGGGTAAAAATCCAGAGTTTGGTATCGCCTCGGACGACGAAGCCGGCCGCGCCCGGGCGCTGGCGTTTTTTGAAAAAGCCTGTGACGCTATTGCTAAATTAAATGCCCACGCAGGCCGTCAGGTGGTGCAGGCCATCGAGGTGCAAACCGCGCCCAACCGCAGCAAATCCAAGTCGTCGGCGGCGTCACTGCAAGAGTCGCTAGAAGCCATGCTTAGCTGGGATTGGCAGGGCGCCCGCATCGTGATTGAGCACTGCGACACCTATGTCGAAGGCCAAACTCCGGCCAAAGGCTTTTTAACCATAACCGAAGAGATTGAAGCTGTGCGTGCGATCAATAACAAGCTAAGTGCTAATGTCGGGGTTGTGGTTAACTGGGGCCGCTCGGTCATTGAGACTCGCTCTGAAACTGGCGCGATCGAGCATATTAAACAGGCTAAAGAGGCCGGTGTGTTAGCCGGTGTGATGTTCTCTGGGGTAACCGATCAGGACACGCCTTACGGTACCTGGGCCGATACCCACATGCCTGCGGCTAAATCTGCCGCCGCCAGCATTGGCGCCGATGGATCGTTAATGACCGAAGCGCACATTCACCAATGTATTGCCGCGGCGGGCGGTAAAGCGTTGCCGATAGTGGGGGTAAAAATTGGGATTAGGCCAAAAGACGAAACGGTTGCCAATCGCGTTGCTTACAATCAGGCGGTACTGGATATGATCGAACGCGCTTAATGCCTTAGGTAGGCTGCAGGCCTATAAAAAAGCCAGAGCAAACAGCTCTGGCTTTTTTGTGCGCGCTAAAGCGAAAGTTTACTGTAAAAATTCCATGGCCGCTTCCATCTCGGCTGATAAATCTTCCGCCTCGGCCATTTGCATATCCGGGTCCATTCCCAGACGGCTAAAAGCCGTTACCGAGTGGTAATCGACTTTACCCAGGGCGGTGTCGCTGCCCAGGTGACTTTGCAGCATGGCGACTGTAACAATGTCAGTGTAATCGGCCCTGGGCGCTTCGCGATCAAATTTCATGTGTTGGGTGGGCACTTTAATCAGCTCCGCGGGAAAGTCCCAGGATTTTAGAATCAAATCGCCGATAGGCCCCTGCAGCTGATTGATGACGGTATCCAGGGTGAAGCTGTCTTTCAGTAAATACTCGTGCTCTTCGGCGTACGTCAGAATTGGCAATACACCGATCTTGTGCACCAGACCGGCGAGGGTGGCTTGATCGGGGCGCAGGTTGGTGTAGTGGCGGCACAGTACGTGGCTGATACCGGCGATCTCGCTGGAGCGCGTCCAGCTGTCACGCATGCGCTTGTCGACCATGTCGGAGGTGGCCTGAAACATCTGCTGCATGGCAAGGCCGGTGGCAATGTTGCAGGTGTATTCCATGCCGAGCCGTGACAACGCCATTTTTAAATCGTCGATAGCGCGGTTGCCGCGCAGCAGCGGGCTGTTGGCAACGCGCACGATACGCGCCGAGAGGGCCGCGTCAGAGCCGATCACATCGGCCAGCTGGTTTAAGTCGGCCTCTGGGTCTTCGGCTACTTCACGCACGCGCAATGCGGCCTCGGGCAGTGTTGGCAGTACCAGTTTGTCTGTTTTAATAGCGGTAATAATGTCCTGACGGACGGTATCTACAACTTGGCTCATGGATAGTCCTGTTGGTGTCTCTGCGCGTTTGTTATTCGCGTTTTGTGGCCCGAAGCGCGCCGGCGGCGCTTAGCACTCACTTATGGGGCATTGTCCGATGTTGGCAGGGGGTAGGGCAAGCTCATTCGCTCTACTTTGCTGACCGGCTGTCCCTCCTCGCCGCCGGCAAGGTGCAGCTCGGTGTCGGTGTCATCGGGGATCACGGCGAGCGCCTCCCAGCTAGCGGGGCCAGAGGGCGCTAAATTTACCAGCGCACCGCGTCGGGTGCCGGCAGTGTCCACCACCGCCGCGGCAAGGGTTGGCTCGGCGCCGCTGAGGCTAATGTGCGCCATGTGCTTTTTAAGTTTGCCTTTGTAGTGCAGGCGGGCCACTACCTCCTGGCCGGTGTAGCAGCCTTTTTTAAAGCTTACCGCGCCGATCAATGGGTAGTGCAGCTCGTGGGGGCTAAACTCGCCAGCGTTGGCGGCGGTGATTTCGGCCCAGCCGGCGCGGATGTCGGCCAGCCGCCACGAGTCGCTGCCGGCGAGCTGGCAGCCGCTCGCCAGCTGTTGCCAAAGTGATTGGGCCTGTTCATCGTGCACCCACAGCTCGTACCGCTGCGGCTCTAAGCGCAGGGCAATGATGTTATCGCAGGTTTTCATTTGGCCCACCTCTATGGTGGGCAGGTCCGTCGCGGCACGGATCAGCTCGCAAGCGCGTGGGCCAAAGAGGCCCAGCCGGCGCCAGCTGTTACTGACATCGCTGATGCTAACCTTAGAAAATACGGCGTATTTTTGCAGGCTTTGCGCCAACGCCTCTGTCAGGCTGGCGTGGCAGCGCAGTAGTATTTGCTCTGGCTCGGGTTGAGCCAGCACAAAGCTTGCCTCCATACGGCCCTTTAAATTGCACTGGGCGCCGAGCTTCCAGTGTCCGTCGGCCAACTCGCGAACATCGGTTGTAATTTGGCCCTGCAAAAACTTGGCGGCGTCTGGTCCGTTAAAGGCGAGCAGCCCAAGGTGTCCGAGTTCGGTCAGGCAGGTAGCCGGATTGGCAGTAGTTGGCGCATCGTCGGGGGTAAAACGGATGCCACCGCTGTCGCTGCGGGTAGCCCCCTGAGTGTCGAGAAAGTCTTGCCAGTTGCTCATAAATCTCTCGCTGTTGTGCTGATCGGCGGGTGCTTTGGGCGCCCGGTTAACCGCTGCCCATCATAGAACTGTGCCAAGGCTAAAGGAAGGGGCCGCCAACGCCGAGTGCGTGGCGGCGGGGTTTGCTGCGAACTTATTGCGTTAGCAGAAACTCGATCAGTGCTTTTTGTGCGTGCAGGCGGTTCTCGGCTTCTTGCCACACGGGGGAGTCGGGCGCGTCGAGCAAGTCGGCGCTGACCTCTTTACCGCGGTACGCCGGTAGGCAGTGCATAAACAGCGCATCCGAGGCCGCGTGACTCATTAACTCGCCATTAACCTGATAGTCGGCAAAGGCGCGCTCGCGCAATTGTTTTTCCTCTTCCTGCCCCATAGAGGCCCAGGTGTCGGTTACCACAAGGTCGGCACCCTTAACCGCTTCGGTCGGGGTGGCGCACACTTTAACGCGGGCGTTGGCGCTGTTTATACGCTCGGCGGTGGGACCAAAACCTTCCGGTGTGGCAATGCGCAGTTCAAAGTCGCACAGGCGTGCAGCGTTGATATAAGAGTTGCACATGTTGTTGCCGTCGCCCACCCAGGCCACACTTTTGCCCTGCATAGAGCCGCGCAACTCGACAAAGGTTTGGATGTCTGCCAGTAGTTGGCAGGGGTGGTAGTCGTCGGTTAGCGCATTGATAACCGGTACCCGTGAGAACTCGGCAAAGCGCTCGATGATGTCGTGACCAAAGGTGCGAATCATGACGATGTCTACCATGCGCGACAGCACTCGGGCGGAATCCTCAATGGGTTCGCCGCGGCCAAGCTGAGTGTCGCGCGAGGACAAAAACAGCGCGTGTCCGCCCAGTTGCGCCATGCCTGTCTCAAACGAGACGCGCGTTCGGGTCGATGACTTTTCAAAAATCATCCCCATGACTTTGCGCTCAAGCAGTGGCTTAGAGGTGCCGTTGTAAACCTCGGCCTTGAGCTCGATGGCCCTTGCGATAATGCTGCTTAACTCTTCCGCGCTAATATCGTTTAGCGTTAAAAAGTGCCGGGTTTTTTTGCCGTTTTTTGGTGCGCTAACTGCAACCATAAATATGCCTTAACAATCTTAATTTAAAGTGCTTCGACCAGAGCGATAATACCGTTCACCAGCTCATCGGTTTCTTCATCTGTCATCACAAAGGTGGGCAATAACCGTATGGTATTGCCGGCGGTGACGTTAATCAGCAAGCCAAGCTCGCGCGCTTTGGCCACAAGCCCGGGGCAGGGCTCACTCAGTTCGATGCCAATCATTAAACCGTGGCCACGAATCTCGACCACTTGCTCCAGCTCGCCAATGCTTTGCGCCAGCGTGGCGCGAATTTGTTCGCCGCGCTCGGCCACCTGATCGAGCATGTTGCGATCGAGCGCATCGACCACCGCGCACGCGGCGTGACACGCCAGTGGGTTGCCACCAAAGGTGGAACCGTGGTTGCCGGGGCCGAACACCTCAGACGCTTTGCCGTAGGTTAAGCAGGCGCCAATGGGTACGCCGTTGCCCAGCCCTTTGGCTGTGGTGACCACGTCGGGTTTAATGCCGTTGTGCTGGTAGGCAAAGTACTGCCCGGTGCGGCCGTTACCGGTTTGAATTTCATCCAGCATTAACAACCACTCGTGCCGGTCGCACAGCTCGCGCAACTTGTTTAAGTAATCGCTGGCCGGCACCCGAACACCGCCTTCGCCCTGTACGGGCTCAACCAGAACGGCCACAATGTTTTTGTGCTCGGCGGCTAATACCTCGATGGCGGCAACGTCGTTAAACGGCGCGCGCACAAAGCCCGGCAGCAAAGGGGCAAAACCTTCTTGTACTTTGCTGTTGCCGGTGGCGGTTAAGGTGGCCATGGTGCGGCCGTGAAAGGCGCTGTTCATCACCACCACGGTGGGGTTTTCGATGCCTTTATCGTTGCCGTATTTGCGCGCCAGCTTAATGGCTGCTTCGTTGGCCTCGGCACCGGAGTTAGAGAAAAACACTTTTTCCATCCCGGACGCCTGACACAGTTTGTCGGCCAGTTCGCGCTGGGGCGGAATATTGTATAAGTTGGATACGTGCAGCAGCGTGCCCGCTTGCTCGGTAATGGCGCGGGTAACGGCGGGGTGCGAGTGCCCAAGGCCACAGACCGCGATGCCACTGATGCCATCGATGTAGCTGTTGCCTGCATCGTCCCACACTCGGCTGCCTTCACCCTTTACCAGGGTTAAGGTCCGTTCGCCGTAGGTGTTCATCAATGTAGACATTTGTTTTTCTCCAAAAACAGTGCCGCCCGAGCCTGGTTTTAAGGCTCTGGAGGAGGCAAATCAGGGATTCATCCAAGAGTGTGTCATGCGGTTTGCGCGCAGTTTGCGCCGGGTGGCGCCAGAACGTGGCAAAAACCAAACAGCCGATACTATAGCGAAACGCACGCCTTGGCAAATAGCCGCCTTTGGGCCGACGCCGTGCGACGGTAATGGTAAACTCGCGGCTTTGCGGGAACCCTAAGTGAATTTGAGTTTGAGCTTTTCATGAATGCGATAGAGCTGAGTGTTTTTGCCAGCCGAATGGCCGCCATCTGTGATGAGATGGGCGCGGTGCTTAAGTGCGCGGCGTTTTCGCCCAATATTAAAGATCGGTTGGATTTTTCCTGCGCGCTGTTTGATGCCGAGGGCTTGCTGAGCGCCCAGGCGGCACATATCCCTGTGCATCTGGGCAGTATGGCCTACGCCATGGCCGATATTGTCGGCGCGGCCGAGTGGCGCGAGGGCGATATGCTGGTGGTAAATGACCCTTACTTAGGTGGCACTCACCTACCCGATGTTACGGTGATCGCCCCGGTTTTTAGCGCCGGCACGCTGCTGGGGTTTGTGGCTAACCGGGCGCATCATGCCAATATTGGCGCCGTGAGCCCGGGCTCGATGCCGATCTCGCGCCGTTTAGAGGAGGAGGGCGAAGTCATTGCCCCAACGCTGTTGGTGGATAATGGCGTACCAGTAGAGGCCGTGCTGGCAAGGTTATGTGGCACCGAGCCCGGTGCGACTCACACCATACAGGCGCGCGGTGATTTTGCCGCGCAAATCAGTGCCTGCCGGGTGGGTGTCGAGCGCTTGCAGGCGCATATAAAGGTGCTAGGCGTGGCCGCGTATCGCACGGCACTGGCCGAGCTAAATGATTACGCCGAGCGCCTGGCCCGGGCCGCGCTTGGGGATATTCCCGACGGTTGCTATCACTTTACCGATTATATGGATGACGATGGGCTGGGGCAGCAGAACATTGCTATTGCGGTGGCTGTGACCGTTACCGCGGGTGTCGTTGCTGTGGACTTCGCGGGCACCGCAGCACAGGTGCCGGGCAACATCAACTGCCCGCTATCGGTGGCCGCTGCAGCGGCCTTTTATGCCCTGCGCTGTTTAATGCCCGAGCAAACGCCCGCCTGCGCCGGTACCTTTAGGCCTATTAGCATTAGCGCCCCGGAGGGCAGCTTGGTCAATGCACGTCGGCCAGCGGCGGTTGCCGCCGGCAATGTGGAAACCTCTACCCGGATGGTGGATGCCCTGCTCGGTGCGCTGGCTCAGGCGTTGCCCGAGCGTATCCCGGCGGCCAGCAGCGGCTCGATGAATAATATCGCCATGGGGGCTAACGCCACCCGTGACCGCGAGCGCTGGGATTACTACGAAACCAACGGCGGCGGCATGGGTGCCGGCGCGCACGGTGGCGGTTGGTCCGGGGTGCAAACCCATATGACGAACACACTCAATACGCCCATCGAGAGCCTGGAGAAACACTACCCGCTGCGGGTTACCCGCTATCAGTTGCGCACCGGCTCGGGTGGGGCGGGGGTGCGCGCCGGAGGCGAGGGGTTGATTCGCGAGTACGAATTTTTAGCGCCGGCACAGGTCACCTTGCTTACCGAGCGGCGCAAATACGCCCCGTGGGGTCTGGCCGGTGGCGAGGCCGGCATCTGCGGAGAAAACCGTTTAAACAATCAGCTATTGCCGGCCAAAGTTGAGCTGCAGGTTCAGCCCGGCGATCGTCTGAGTTTGGCCAGCGCGGGTGGCGGCGGCTGGGGTAAGTTGCCCGGCTGATGCGTATTCAATACCCAGAGTTACCACTGAGTGAGTTGCGCGACGCCTTTGACGCCGCACTTAAAAGTCACGGTACCCTGTTGCTTGAGGCCGAGCCCGGTGCCGGTAAATCGACCTTGGCGCCCCTGTGGGCGCTAGAGCAAACGGATGCTCAAGTGTGGTTGATTCAGCCCCGGGTGTTGCCTGCCATTACCTTGGCGCGACGTTTGGCGGCCCTGCTGGGTGAAGAGGTCGGTCAAACCGTAGGTTATCAGGTGGCTTTTGATCGCCAGCGCTCGAGCGCCACGCGCTTGCTGCTGATGACGCCGGGTATTTTATTGCAGCGATTGCTGGCTGATCCCGAGCTAAAGGGTGTGGCTGTGGTGATGCTGGATGAAATTCACGAGCGCTCGGTCGAGCAGGATACCGCCTGGGCGCTGCTGCAAGAGGCGGCCATTTTGCGTGACCAGCTGCAGCTGGTGCTCATGTCTGCCACCCCCGATGCGGCATTGCGCGAGCAAGTGGATACCTCTTTGTACTCGGCGGGGCGGTGTTTTCCGGTGGCGCTCAGTTATTGCCCGCCGCGTGAGGGTAGCCCGCGTGGCGAACCATTAGCGGAGCATTTATTACGCGCGCTGGGTACGCAACACGATTGGCGTGCGCGTACCGTGTTGGTGTTTTTACCCGGCTGGCGAGCGATCAACGATTGTCGCGCAGCACTTAATGCGGCACACCCCAATCACTCTATTTTTTGTTTGCATAGCCGGGTCGCGCAAAAAGAGCAGCTGGATGCGCTCGATGTAACGCGCGGGCCTCGGATTATTTTGGCTACCAACATTGCCGAGACCTCGCTCACTATTGCCGATGTGACTCTGGTGGTGGATTCGGGGCTTGCCCGCGAGCCGGTGTATGAGCAGCGCACCGGCGTTACCCGGCTAGAGACGCGGCGTATTTCTCGCGCCAGTGCCGAGCAGCGCCGCGGCCGCGCCGGCCGGGTCCAGGCGGGTGATTGTATTCGCCTGTGGGCGGAATCAGAGGCGCTTGCGCCGCAGGCTCTGCCGGAAATTCGCCGTACCGACTATTTACCTTTGGCATTGCGGTTGGCTCACTGGGGGACGCCAGCGGCGCAG
Source organism: uncultured Gilvimarinus sp. (assembly GCF_963975215.1). Taxonomy (GTDB): domain Bacteria; phylum Pseudomonadota; class Gammaproteobacteria; order Pseudomonadales; family Cellvibrionaceae; genus Gilvimarinus. The sequence continues at coordinate 48,708 of NZ_CAXBFW010000020.1, read as the reverse complement.
TTGCCGTGGCTGGAGCCGCCGGGCGCGCTGGCGCTGGATCATGCCGTGCAGCATTTAACGCGCTGGCAATTACTGGATGCCAATGGCGGCATAACGGCCTTGGGAGAACGGGTGGCCGCACTCGGCACCCATCCGCGTATTGCGGCGCTGTTACTACAGCTCGATAGCGCCGGGGCGGAGTCCCTAAGCGATTATCCGTGGCTGTTATTGTTGGCGCTTGCGCTGCACTTTGATTTGCCCGTAGAGGCGAGCCTCGAGCAGTGGCTCGGCAATGCAGCCCGGGAGTATCGCCATAACGCCCAGTGGCGCAAGCTTGCTAAGCGCTGGCAACAAGCGTTGGGTGTAACGGTGACACCGGCACCGGAGGTAAACCATTTGTCGCCCGAGCTTGCCGGCACCTTGGCCCAGGTATTTGTCGATCGCATCGCCCACCGACGGGAGTCGGGGCGTTATCGTATTAACTCGGGTATTAGTGTTCAGCTGGGCGATGTGGGCGAGTGGGCGCTGGTGTTCCAAGTAATGGCGCGAGGGCGTGAACAGCTTGGGGTTGGGCTGGCAGTGAACTTAAGCCCGGCGCAGGTACGGCAGTTGGCCAGCGCCGAGTCTAGTTTAGAGCAGCTTGGTAGCGGCAAACGCCGGCGCTGGGTGGAGCGCACCCGTTACCGCGTGGGCGGGCAGTTGGTGGATGAAACCGAAAGGGGGCTATCCGACGCCGAGGTGCCCCAGGCGATTTTGCAGTTTATACGCAGCCAGGGCTTAGCCGAGGTTAGCTGGCCGCCGGCGGCTCTCAGCTTGTTACTGCGTGCGCGCTTACTAAAAGCACAGGGCGTTGTAGAGTTGCCGGAGATGTCGGAGGCGGCGTTACTGGACAGCCTAGAGTTGTGGTTGGGCAGTTTTTTGAATGCCGACTCCAGCTTGCACGAGTTGCCGTTATTACAGGCTTTGCAGTTTTATGTAGGGTTTGATGGCGCGCGCGAGGTCAGCCGCTGGCTGCCCGAGACGCTTGAGCTGCCCAGTGGCCGAACCTTGCGGGTGGATTATCTTGGCGGTCACTCGGCCGCCGAGTGGCTGCGCGAAGAGGTGCTATGTGAGCCGCGTATCGCCGCCAAGTTACAGGAGTTTTTTGGCGCGCAAACGTTTACCCTGCCAGCGCCCGGTGTCAGCTTAGTGATTGAGCTGCTTTCGCCCGCGGGCAGGCCGCTGGCGATTACCCGCGATCTCGCCTATTTTTGGCGCGATGTTTACCCCGAGGTTAGGCGTGAAGTGCGCGGTCGCTACGCCAAACATCCGTGGCCCGAAGACCCGCTAACCCATCAGGCAACGGCGCTGGTTAAGCGCCGCTTGTAACTTCTTGTTTATCTAATGTGAAAAGCTTGGACGATTTAATGATTTGCGATGACCCCCGTAAAGCCGGTTGTTTTTTTGTGCTGTTACTGGCCGGTATTTGCCCCTCGGTATTTGCCGTTGATACTGGTGCCGAACCCGCGAGTAGGCTGCAAGAGACGGTGGTGGTAACGGCTAATCGCGAGCCCGGGCGCTGGTACGATGCCGCAGCCGCTGTTGATGTGGTGGCTGTGAGTGAGCAAATGCCGGGGTTTCGTTTTGACAGTGCCGAGCTGTTGGCCGGCTTGCCCGGGGTGCAGGCCGATAGCCGCGCCAACTTTGCCCAGGATACCCGCATCACCTTGCGTGGCTTTGGCGCGCGCTCGGCGTTTGGGGTGCGCGGCATTAATTTACGCATCGATGGCGTGCCTTTAACCATGCCTGATGGTCAGAGCCAGACCTCGAGTATCGCCCTTGGGGCTATTGATCGGGTCGAGGTGCTGCGCGGCCCCATGGCGAGCTTGTACGGCAATGCCGCCGGCGGCACGATTGCTTTTTACAGTGTTCGCCCGGAAGAGAGCGAGCTAACGGCCACGCTGGCCGGCGGCGATGCCAAACAGCGGCGCTACCAGCTGCAAGGGCAGTGGGCCGGCGAGCGCGCGGGTGCCCGGGTGTTGCTCAGCCAGTTTAGTACCGATGGCTTTCGCGACCACTCCAGTGCCGAGCGCAATCAGTTGGCGGGGCAGTGGTACTACCAAACCGAAAGTGAGGTGGATTTGCTCGCGCGGGTCGATATAAGTCGTGACCCGGAAACCTTAGACCCACAGGGCTTAACCTATCAGCAGTGGCAGGAGGATGATACGCAAGTCCACCCGGAGGCGGCGCTGTTTAATCCGCGCAAATCCATAGCGCATGCTCAGGCCTCTCTCGGCGCGCGCCAGCAAACCTCTTGGGGCAGTTGGCAGGCCACCGGCTGGATGGGTGAGCGCGAGATCGAGCAGTATTTAAGTTTTCCCGGTGATGACGAAAACGGCAGCGGCGCTGTGATTGATTTACAGCGCGAGTTTGGCGGTGCCAATTTTCGTGTGGCGCGCCAGCTGGCAACGCTCGAGCTGTCGGCCGGGGTAGAGTTGGGGCAAATGCGCGATCGACGTAAAGGCTTTGTTAACGTGCGAGGCGAGCCGGGCGCACTAAAACGCGACGAGGTGGGCGAAGTGCAAAGTCGCGATGTGTATACCGCGCTGCTGTGGCAGCCTGACCCGCGCTGGACTCTGCAGGGTGGGGCACGCTACAACACGGTGGCGTTTGACGTTAATGATTATTTTATTCGGGGTGGCAACCCCGATGACTCGGGCTCGCTGGAGTTTTCTGAGCCAAGTCTGGCGCTGGGCGGTAGTTACGGTGACGGCCCCTGGCGCTTGTTTGCCAGCGTCGGCTCGGGTTTTGAGACGCCAACCTTGACCGAGATGGCGTATCGCAACGAGGGTACCGGCCTGAATAACGATTTGCAGCCCTCCCATAATCGGCAGGCCGAGTTTGGTTGGCGCATCGAGGCCCGCGAGTTAAGCGCCAGCATTGCCGGTTTTGTGGTGCGCAGTCGCGATGAGCTGGTGGTGGATCAGTCTGCCGGTGGCCGCACCACCTATCGCAACGGAGCCAAAACCGAGCGGGAAGGGCTGGAGGGGCAGTTGAGTTGGCAGTTGGCAAGCCAGTGGCAGTGGCGCCTGGGTGGCACCTTAATGAGCGCCGAGTACAGTGCTGGCCCCTACGCCGGTTTGCGCTTGCCGGGGGTCGCGCGTGAGAACCTTTACAGTCAGCTCGCATGGCAGGCTGATGCTGTACCTTTGCAATTAACTCTGGCCACTCAGTATCGGGGCGATGTGGCCAGCTCGGACGACAACAGTGAAATCGTACCCGGCGCGCTCACCTGGGATTTGGCGGCTCGCTCGGAGCACTCTCTGGGGCGCAGTCTTATCGCTTTATGGTTTAAGGTTAGCAATTTGACCGATAAAAAATACGCCGGCTCGGTAATCGTTAACCAAAGTCGCGGCAGAACCATTGAGCCGGCGCCGGGTCGGCAGCTGGATGTGGGGGTGAGTGTGCGTTATCGCTGGTAGCGCTGTCACCGGTGATGATTTGGGGGAGTGCCCAATAAAGTGGCATTTTACACAGTTAAAATACAATAAATTAGCCATAAAGTGGCAAATTGTTGTCACTTTGGGATCCCATTTACCCGCGACTTGAGTTATGATAGGCCACTGTTTGGTGGGTTTGCTGTAACAGGCTTTATCAGTTTCCCCTCCTTGTTAGTCGATGTGAAGTTGATGCTGCCAGCCTTGGTTTGTGTAAAGCTAGGCCGCTTAGATTTGATGCATTAGCGTCAGGTGTGTTTGGATCGAATGCCGCGCTGCGGTAGAATGGCCGGCTTAAACATTTATCTGGCTGTACTAAATTTCGGTTTATCTCGATTTTGTAGGTTCTGAGCTTGAAGCAGTTGGTGTTAGCCGCTGTGGTGCTTAAGGCCTTCACTATCCACCCAGTCCGACGGGCTTTATGTGTCGCGGACAGATCTAAATGAGGCAATGATTAGCATTATGGATGTACTGGATACCATCAAACAGCAGCTTTCTGAAAACCCGGTTATTTTGTACATGAAGGGCTCGCCAAATGCCCCTCAGTGTGGGTTTTCGCAGCGTACCTCGCAGGCGGTAATGGGGTGCGGTAAACGCTTTGCATACGTGGATATCTTGGCAAACCAAGACCTTCGCGAAGCTCTGAAGCAGTACGCCAATTGGCCAACTTATCCGCAGCTGTGGGTAAAGGGCGAGTTGGTAGGCGGTTGCGATATCGTAGCCGAGATGTATGAGAATGGTGAACTTCAAGCGTTAATTGACGCCGCGGTACCCGCCGATTCTTCAGATTGATTCATGCTCCTGTTGGGGCAGTTCTCGCTTGCGGGGGCTGCCCATTTCTTTTTCTGTCCCCCGCATTTCTCTGTTGCCGTTATAGCTTTCCCGAGCTTTGTAGGTACCACCACAGCAAGCCAAGCCCAATGGCGCCTATCACGCTGATTCCAATCAGTATCATGCCGAGTGTCCGGTGCGGCGCCTCAACCACTTCTACCTCGCCGTCAGTGCGCAGCCAGTGTGCCATCCAGGCGGTGTTTTTGGATTTTAGCAGGCGGATTTCTTGCTCTTTTAGGGCGCGTATCTGGGCTTCGTATTCGCGCCACTGTTCGCCCTCGGATGCTTCGCGCAGGCGATATAGCTCGTCGAGTTTGCGGGTCATCTCGGCGTGAGTTTTGTCGAGCCTGGCGCTTAATTCGGTTAGTCGTTTGTCGGCTTTGGGGTCCAAAGTGTGGTCTCGTTGCTGTTGTTGTGAGTGGTTATGGCCTTTATAGCTTGCGCCACTGTGCACCTGTGTTTGCTGAAATACCCTAACAGATTGCAATAGATTAATCACAAGATGTGACGGCTCTTGTTATAATCGCGCCACATTATTATGGCTTTATATTAACGGTTGCGGGTAAGCCGCGATAGGGTGGTTAGGCAATGACGCAAGAAGCGTACGATGCGCGAACAAGTTTAAAAGGTTATGGGCATCCGCGGTACTGGATTACCTGGTTGGCGCTGGGCCTGTTTGTGCTGGTGGCGCATTTGCCGTGGGTGGTGTCGCGCAAGCTTGGCGAGTGGTTGGGTGCCTTGTTGTTTCACCTTGCCAGCTCGCGCCGCGAGATCGCGCGGGTCAATGTCAAGCTGTGTTTTCCCGAGTTGTCCGAGCCCGAGCAAGAGCGCCTGGTGCGCGATATTTTGCGTAACGTGGGGCTAAGTTTTGTCGAGACGGCCATCGCCCTGTGGGGCCCCGATCAAAAATTTAAAAATTGCTATACCCTTAAAGGGCTGGATATTTTGCACCGCCTGCAAAACGAGGGGCGGGGCGTGCTGCTGCTAGGGGGGCATTACTCTACGCTGGATGTGGCAGGCCGGATTATGGGGCTGAACATCGAGTGTGACATGATCTACCGGGTGGATCGCAATCCGCTGTTGGCGGCGGCTATGGCTCGCGCTCGCGAGACTTACTCGGGGGTCACCATTCCGCGCGACGAGGTGCGCCAGCTGGTTAAAAATTTACGTAAAGGTCACCGTATTTGGTATGCACCCGATCAGGACTACGGTGTGCAAAATACCGTGTTTGCCCCGTTTTTTGGTATTCAGGCGGCTACCGTGACGGCGACGGCGCGCATGGCGCAAATGGGGCGGGCGGCTGTGGTGCCGTTTGAGCATTACCGCGATGCTCAGGGGGTGTATCACGTCGAGCTTAAAGAGCCGCTGGAGAACTTCCCCTGCGGGGATGATGTGGCTGATGCCAGTGCGGTTAATGCTGTGGTGGAGTCGGTCGTGCAGCGTCACCCCGAGCAGTATTTGTGGGTGCATCGACGATTTAAGACCCGGCCGGAGGGTGAGGCCTCGCCTTATCCGCCGCGTCGCAAGAAGTCTCGGAGTAAGAAATAAGCCGCGTAACAGAGTACACTTATTGGGTCAGTCGTATGGAGTGTGAAGCATGCTAAGAATGTTCGATATTCAGGGCGCAAAATTACGGGACCAGAACGTCGACCCGGAAAATGTTCGGGCGGCGATGGCCGAGGCGGTATGGATTGATGCGGCAGAGCCCACGGATGACGAGCGTGAAGAGCTAAACACTTTTTTGCGGGCCGAGTTGCCTGAGTCGGACGATGTTGAGGAGATTGAGTTCTCGGCGCGCTACTTTCAGGATAACGCCGGCATTCACGTCCACTCGTTGTTCTTGTCACCCACAGAGGGGCGTCACTCTACGACCACCGTTGCCTTTATCTTGCAGGATAAACGGCTGATTACGTTGCGCGACGGCGAGCTGGCTGATTTTCGCTTGTTGCGCATGCGCGCCCGGCGCGGTCAGGTTCAGGCTCACTCGCCGCAAGATTTGCTGATTACCATGTTCGAGCAAAAGGTCGAGAACCTCGCCGATGTGCTGGAGGATATTCACCGCAAGCTGGAAGACGTGAGTCACACGGTGCTGGAGGATGACGACGCCGACCTGGAAGATGCGATCGATCGGCTGGCTAAGCTTGAGGATAGTAACGGTAAAATTCGTCTGTGCTTGATGGATACCCAGCGCTCGATCTCGTTTTTGCAGCGCCATTTGCGGGAGCATTTTGAGCTGCAGGAAACAGCCCGCGAGATTAAACGGGATGTGGATACGCTAATGTCACACACGGCGTTTTTGTTCGACAAGATCAACTTCCTGATGGACTCCACTCAGGGTTTTATCAATATCGAGCAAAACCAAATCATTAAAACCTTCTCGATTGCGGCGGTGATCTTTTTACCGCCCACGGTGGTGGCCAGCTTTTACGGGATGAACTTTGAGTTTATCCCCGGTTTGCACTGGGAGTGGGGCTATATGACCGGCACCGCAATTATGCTGGTATCGGCGATTGCGCCCCTGTGGTACTTCAAGTGGAAGGATTGGCTTTAAGGCTCAGATGCTTGCGCCTGTTCCGGTTGCCCACCCGGGCAACGGCTGGTGTTGTCAGCGTGCCGTTTGCAGCAAAAGCGTGCCTCCGGTGCGCTAATCTGCTAATATCGCCGCTTTTTCACCTCCCCTAATTTGCGCAGCGAAAGGGCTTTGCTTATGAGTCTGGCAGACAGAGTGCTCGCCGTTAATAACGATTTACCCATTCGCACCAAGCAGCCGGTTCACAGCGGTAAGGTGCGCAGTGTGTACTGGCTGACTGACGCCGATAGCCGCCGCCTGATTGCCGAAAAAGGCTACGATGTGGCCGCCGATGCGCCGCTGGCGATTATGGTTATCAGTGACCGGATCTCTGCATTCGATTGCATCTGGCACGGTGAGGGCGGCATGCAAGGTGTGCCGGGAAAAGGCGCGGCACTTAACGCGATTTCCAATCACTGGTTTCGTTTGTTTCGCGAGCAGGGGCTGGCCGATAGCCATATTCTGGATATTCCGCACCCGTTTGTCTGGATCGTGCAGAAAGCTCGCCCGGTGAAGATTGAGGCGATTTGCCGCCAGTACATTACCGGCTCTATGTGGCGGGATTACGCAAAAGGCGGCCGTGAGTTTTGCGGCATCGAGCTTCCCGATGGCCTGAAAAAAGATCAAAAGTTGCCGGAGCTGTTAATTACGCCGTCGACCAAAGGTATTTTGAGTGGCATCCCCGGCGTGCCTGAGGCGGATGATGTAAACATCACCCGCGCGGATATAGAGGCCAACTACGAGGCCTTTAACTTTAAAAGCAAAGATGACATCGAATACTACGAGCGCCTGTTAAAAGAGGGGTTTGCTGTAATCAGTGCAGCGCTGGCCGAGCGGGATCAAATTTTCGTCGATACCAAGTTTGAGTTTGGGTACGTCACCGACGCCGCCGGTAAAGAAAAGCTGATTTACATGGACGAGGTGGGTACCCCGGATTCATCGCGTATTTGGGATGGCCCGAGCTACCGTGAAGGCAAAGTGGTCGAGAAATCAAAAGAAGCGTTTCGCCAGCAGCTGCTGAACTACTTTCCCGACCCAGACATTTTGCTGAATAAAGATCGTATGGCTGAGCGCCAGGCGCTGGCTAAAGAGAATGCGCTACCCGAGGCGGCATTGCTGCAGGTGTCGGAGACCTACCGCGATATCGCCGAGAAAATTACCGGTGAGGCTATTGTGTTAAGCGATAATCCTAAGCAGGAGATTATTGATATTCTGCGCAACGATTACGGTCTTATCGACTAGGCTATTGGCTGCAACTGGGGGCGGGCTAGCTCTCCCACTCCCAGCGCAGCGGCTCGCCAAACTCGTCGTAAATAATTTTTTTGCGAGCGCGGCTGTGCTTTTTAGGTTGCGCGATGCGCTCTGGGGGCTTGGGTTTGCGGCGCTGTTCAATGGCCGCGATCGCCTCAGACACCGGTGTACGGGTGTCTGATTCGGCCTTTTTATCAAATACATGGGGTAGGGGCTGGCGGTTATCAGTACGCCCCGAGATGCCTCGCGGCACTTCGTTTATGGCGCCGCCATGCTCAAGATACTCGCGCATTTGCGCGTCCAGTTCTTGGCGCTGCTCCTTTTTGGATTTGGCCGGTTTCATCAATGGTCCTGCGGCAGTTGTCGCATAGCCGCTTAGAATATCAGTTCCCGGCGCCCGGCGCCAAGCAGATCACTTTATGAATGCAGCAACCGTTAAAATCACTGAAATCTTTTACTCGCTGCAGGGGGAGTCTAATACCTCTGGCCGGCCCACCGTATTTGTGCGTTTAACGGGGTGCCCGTTGCGTTGTCAGTACTGTGATAGCGAATACGCTTTTTACGGCGGCGAGCGGATGAGTATCGCGGCTGTACTAGAGCAGGTTGCCAGTTACAAGCCGCGCTACGTGTGTGTAACCGGCGGTGAGCCTATGGCGCAGCGCACGTGCCCCGAGCTGCTGACAGCCTTGTGTGATGCCGGCTATCGGGTTTCACTGGAAACCAGTGGTGCTATGTCCCTGGAGTCTGTCGATGAGCGGGTCGTTAAGGTGATGGACCTAAAAACGCCGGGCTCAGGTGAGTCGCACCGCAACCTGTGGGAGAATCTCGCGACGTTAAAGTCGAGCGATCAAATTAAATTTGTGATTTGCTCCCGTGACGATTACGACTGGGCGCGCCTGAAAATCGACGAGCGGCAACTGGCGGAGCGGGTTGACGATGTGCTGATGTCGCCAAGCTTCGGTCAGGTGGACGAGCGTGAGCTGGCCGAGTGGATTGTGGCCGATAATTTGCCCGTGCGCTATCAGTTGCAACTGCATAAGCTGCTGTGGGATGACAGCCCGGGCCATTAAATTTTGTTAATTGATTGAGAAAGTACGTCATGAGCCAGAAAAAAGCAGTCGTGTTAGCGTCCGGTGGTTTGGATTCGACCACCGCGCTGGCTATTGCCCGGGCCGAAGGGTTTGAATGCTACAGTATTAGTTTTGATTACGGCCAAAGAATGCGTGCCGAGCTGGTGGCCGCCGAGCGTGTTGCTCGCTCACTGGGAAGTGTAGAGCACAAGGTGATTAAGCTGGATTTGGGGGCCATTGGCGGCTCGGCCTTAACCGACACCAGTATTGATGTGCCGCAAGAGCAAACTCAAGGGGTGCCCGTCACCTATGTGCCGGCACGCAATACCGTGTTTTTATCCATTGCTTTAGGTTGGGCCGAGGTGCTGGAGGCCGACGATATTTTTATCGGCGTTAATGCGGTGGATTACTCCGGTTACCCGGATTGTCGCCCCGATTACATAGCCGCCTATGAAACCATGGCAAACCTGGCTACACGGGCCGGTACAGAGGGTCACAAACTGCGAATTCGCACCCCGCTGATCGATTTGAGTAAAGCGGAAATTGTGCAGCAGGGCATTGCTCTGGGGGTTGATTACGGTTTGACGGTGTCCTGTTATCAGGCCGACGATGATGGGCGCGCCTGTGGTGGTTGCGATAGCTGCCGGTTGCGTCGCCTTGGTTTTGCGGCGGCGAATGTGGCAGACCCCACCAGGTATCGCTAGTGCCGGTGTTTTTTTCAGCTAGGTTGGTAAGTTATTGATCAATTGCCATTTATTACTAAACTATTGCAAAAAACCGCTTGTTTTTTCTGATCAAATCATTATTATGTGCGCCTCTTTTAGGGCGATAGCAGCAACGTTTTGGCCGTCTGCCAAAACACGTAAACGCCGTAAAATGGGTCGTTAGCTCAGTTGGTAGAGCAGTTGGCTTTTAACCAATTGGTCACTGGTTCGAATCCAGTACGACCCACCATATTTAGCCCGCAAGGGCGTGTCTGCTGGGTGTTTTTTGCAATTCAGTACGACAGATAGAAAGTGCGCTTTAGCGCTGCATGTAAAAGTTTTGGGTCGTTAGCTCAGTTGGTAGAGCAGTTGGCTTTTAACCAATTGGTCACTGGTTCGAATCCAGTACGACCCACCATATTTAGCCCGCAGGGCAGCAGCGGTTGTTTGGATGAGAACCGGTTCGAGTCGAGCGATAGCGAGATAACGTCGCCGGAGGCGACGGCCCGCAGGGTGAGGCGAAGCCGAATAATCCAGTACGACCCACCATATTAGAAGGGCCAGAGGATCTCCTCTGGCCCTTTTTTATTGGCTGGGTTTTCGCTCTGTCGCATCCGTATTCCCTTTCTCATATATGTTAGAATAACGCGCTTTATAGGCCGTAGGCCCTTGCTAGAACCCGCAACCGGCGGGTGTGACCGTGGTAATCAATATGTCCCAAGATACTATTTCCGCCGTACCGCCTTTGGCGTCAGACCGCAAAGTGGTGCAGGATCACTTGGCGGGCATTAGCTCCGAGCCGGAATTGACCCCAGAGCAGCAAGCCGAGCTTAAAGCGCGGATCAAGCGTTTGCTCGTAGAGCACAACGCGGTGCTGGTCGCACATTATTATACCGATCCGGTCATCCAGGAGCTGGCCGAAGAAACCGGCGGCTGCGTCTCAGACTCGCTAGAGATGGCGCGCTTTGGTAAAGAGCACAGCGCCTCTACGTTGGTGGTGGCCGGCGTCAAGTTTATGGGCGAGACGGCGAAAATCCTTACCCCCCATAAACGCGTGCTGATGCCAACGCTCGAGGCGACCTGCTCGCTGGATATTGGCTGCCCCGCCGATGAGTTTGCGGAGTTTTGTGATGCTCACGCCGATCGCACCGTGGTGGTGTACGCCAATACCTCGGCGGCGGTTAAAGCCCGTGCCGATTGGGTAGTTACCTCCAGTATTGCGCTGGACGTGGTTGATCATCTGGATAAGCTGGGCGAGAAAATCCTCTGGGCCCCCGATAAGCATTTGGGTGCCTATGTGCAAAAGCAAACCGGTGCCGACGTGCTGCTGTGGGATGGCGCGTGTATTGTGCACGAAGAGTTTAAAGCCAAAGGCATAGAAGACTTAAAGACGCTCTACCCGGACGCGGCGGTACTGGTGCACCCCGAGTCACCGCAATCGGTGGTTGAGCTGGCGGACGTGGTCGGCTCTACCTCGCAGTTGATTAATGCCGCCGAAACCCTGCCCAATCGCGAGTTTATCGTCGCGACAGATCAGGGTATCTTTTATAAAATGCAGCAGCGCTGCCCCGATAAGGTGTTTCATGTTGCGCCAACGGCCGGTAGCGGTGCCACTTGCCGCAGTTGCGCTAATTGCCCGTGGATGGCGCTTAATGCGCTGGATAATCTGGCCTCTGTGTTCGAGCGCGATGACAACGAGATTTTTGTCGATCCGGGGCTGGCAGAGCGGGCCATGAAACCCCTGCAGCGGATGCTCGACTTTAAAAAATGACGCTTGTGTGAGCCTCTGGCGGTGCGTAACATGTCGCCAGAGCTTATCGCAGTGTGTTTGTGTGGCGATCTGTCCGCCCCAAACTTAGAGCGCCGTTAGCGCGCCTGTGTGTACCCCTGAGTTGGAGAACCTATGATTCAAGGCAGTATGGTTGCTTTGGTAACCCCCATGAACCCCGATAACAGTGTTGACTGGCCGGCCTTGTCCCGGCTGTTGGACTGGCATCTGGAGCAGGGCACTCACGCGATTGTCGCGGTGGGTACCACTGGCGAATCCGCCACATTAAATGTCGATGAGCATTTGGCGGTGATAAACCATGTGGTTAACCAAGTGGCTGGTAAGATACCCGTTATTGCCGGTACGGGCGCCAACTCAACCTCGGAGGCCATCGAGCTGACCGAGGGCGCAAAACAGGCCGGTGCCGACGCCTGCCTATTGGTGACCCCGTACTACAACAAGCCGACCCAGCGAGGCTTGTACTTACACCACGAGGCCATTGCCAAGGCTGTTGATATTCCGCAACTGCTGTACAACGTACCTGGGCGCACGGCGGTGGATATGCAGCCCGATGTGGTGTTAGAGCTGGCACAGCTGCCTAATATTATTGGTATTAAAGAGGCGACGGGCGATATGGTACGCGCCAAGGCCATTATTGATGCGGCTCCCGATGGCTTTAAGGTTATTTCCGGCGACGACGAAACCGCCGTTGAATTGATGTTGTTGGGCGGTCATGGGGATATTTCTGTGACTGCCAATGTCATACCCGGCAAGCTGGCACAAATGTGCGAGCTGGCCATTGCCGGCAAAGCCGATGAAGCCCGTGCGATTAACGACTCACTGATGTCGCTACACCGCGCGATGTTTCTCGAGGCCAACCCGATCCCGGTTAAGTGGGCGCTGGCCGAAATGGGGATTATTAACCCCGGTATTCGCTTGCCGATGACAGAGTTGTCTGAGGTGTACCACGAGCAGGTTCGCACCGCATTACGTGAAGCTGGACTGATTTAAAAGATTGAAGACGTCAAGATGATAAAAACAACTTCCCTTCGGGGCGTAAGTGTATTGGGCTTGGTGGCGATGCTATCGGGCTGTGGAGTTTTTTGGGGCGATGAGGCGTACTTTCGCAATCGCGAGGGCGACTATCAAAAAGCCGACAATATTGAGCCGTTAAAAGTACCTCAGGGTATGCAGGGCGAAAAACTCGGTGAGCGCTACCCAATCCCGCCGATCACCGAGAGTGAGTTTGACGATATCGCCCAAGAGGGCAGTGCGGAAGTGCCGCGCCCACAGCCACTTGCCACCAACCTGATGCAAGAGAACGTTAAGATTCAGCGGCTTGCCGACGAGCGCTGGATTTTGATGAATGTCTCCCCCGGTGAAGTCTGGCCACGGGTGCGCGCCTTCTTAAATGAAAACAACGTCGATGTCGCCACGGCCGATATTGAGCGCGGTTTAATCGACAGCTATTGGCTGCAGTTTAAGTCGGACCTGAGTACGTCTGATCGCTATCGCGTGCAGATCGATCAGGGGGTACAGCCCGAGACCAGTGAAATTCATGTACTTCACCAAAGTGTTCAAGGCGATAGCCCAAGCGACGATTTGCAGTGGCCCGCCGCCTCTAGCTCGTCCGAGCGCGAAGCGTGGTTATTGGATGAGCTGGCGGCAGCGCTGGCCCGCGATGAAACCATTGGCGGCACTTCTTTGTTGGCTCAGGCGATTGGTGGCGACGCCAAGTCGGCGTTAGTGGTTGAGCAAAATGAGCCGGTCATGAAAATTCGCTTAAGTGAGGCGCGTGCCAACGCAACGCTTTACCATGCCATGCGCCAGGACGGTTTTGCCATTTACGACAGCCAGCCGGACGACGGTGTCTACTACCTGCATTATCAGCCGGTCGAGCCGGAAAACGACAGCTGGTTTAGCGGTTGGTTTTCGAGCGATAAAGAGCTCGTGGCCACAAGCCCCTACAGCGTGGCACAACTGTTAACGGTGGTGCCGCAAGGTGAAGCTTTTGCCAAGGCGCCGTTGTCGAACCGTGCGGCAGAATCCAGCTTTCCCGACGCGCCCGGTTACTTGCTGTTTATCGAAGGCGAGGCCAATAACTACACTGTGCGTTTACGCGACCCTTACGGCAAGCGTTTGGATCCGCGCAAGTCGCGCGACTTGCTGACGTTACTGCGTAAAAATCTTATTTAATATCCGGCGCCGTTAACGGCGCCAGGCTCAACGAAGGAACCTATATGCGGGTGGCGTCCCTCGGTAGTGGCAGTCGTGGTAATGCTACTTTGGTCGAGTGGTCCGACGGCGCACTGCTGATCGACTGCGGTTTTAGCGTTAAAGAAACCAGTGCCCGGCTGCAGCGGCTGGGCAAGTCGGGCACAGATCTCAGTGCCATTATCGTTACTCACGAGCATACCGATCACATTAAAGGCGTTGCCGCTTTGGCGCGGCGCTTTAACTTGCCTGTGTACATGACCCCAGGCACCTACCACAGCCGCGATCTCGGCACATTACCTAAGCTCCACTTAATTGAGGCTTACCAGAGCTTTGCACTGGGGGCGTTAATGGTCGAGCCCGTTGCGGTGCCCCACGATGCGCGTGAGCCCGCACAATTTATTTTTAGCTGTGGCGGCTTGCGCTTGGGGGTGCTAACCGATTTGGGCACCGTCTCGCCTCACGTGGAAGATAGATACCAAGATTGCGATGCGCTGGTGCTAGAGGCAAACCACGACCCGATGATGCTGGCGGGTGGGCCATACCCCCCGTCGTTAAAAAATCGGGTGGGCGGGCCCTGGGGGCACTTGAGCAACCAGCAGGCCGCAGGTTTTTTGGCGCGAATCGATCGCAGCCGGCTGCAATACTTAGTGATTGCCCATATCAGCCAAAAAAATAACTCGGTTGAGCGAGCCCGCGAGACTTTATTGCCTGTGACGGCCGATATCCCCGAGGTGATTTACGCCTGCCAGGATGAAGGCTTTGGCTGGTTATCACTGGCGCCCAAGTCAGCTGAGCTCAGCGCTTGAGTCGGCGTCAAAATTAGCTAATATAACAGTGACGCAGGTTGTTTTTGCTCGCTCCGGTGTAGCAAAGGCCCTGCATATTAAGGTTCTGTCTGCCAGAATCAACTGTATCTAAGGAGTTTACCGGTGATAGAGCGTCGCCAGCACGAGCGCACCAGCCGCAGTATTCGGGTGGAAATGCGCCACCCCGCCTTTGGCACCCTAATAGGGTTTACCATGGATATTTCGGATGGCGGTGCTCAGGTTAAGGTAGATAACCAGCCTCTGCCGCCTGTGGGCACTGAGGTGGCAGTGCTGTTTCGCAAAGTGGTGGGCCCGATTAACTCCGAGCCTGTCACAATGCGTGTGGTGCGTCAGTTTCGTAACACCCTCGGGCTGGTGTTTGTCGCCTAGCCTTTTTTAGCCAGATCGGGCCTCCAGGTTAGTGGCAGCTTTGCGGGGCGAGTAACATGCCGCGGTTTTCTTTAACCGCCGTCTCCAGCTGCGCCACATCCCGACAGTCGGCGATGGGGTTGCCCTCCAGATCCAGCTCGACCAGCTTAATTAAGCGCAGTAACGGCTCGGCACTGGCAATGTTGTTATTGCCCAATAGGGCCACCTCTAGCCGCCCCAGCTTTTCTAACGGTTTGATATCCCCGATACTGTTGTCGCCCAAATCTAGCTGTACCAACGCGTAAAATGTGGCAATTCCCTCGAGTGACTCAATGCCGGCGTGGGTGCAGCGCAGGCGGGTTAAGTCCACCGCGCGGGTGATGCGCTCGTCCCTAACGGTTTGCTCGATACAGCGGGCCAGGTTTGGGTCGCTGACCTGGTAGTCGCGCAGCAGAGGTTTAGGGGTATAAACCACGTTGTCGTTAATTGAAACATCGTAATGGCTGCAGCCGCTAACCAGGCAGAGCAATCCAATTGTGGCTATAACTACGTAGCCTCGGTAGCGGCTTACGTTAGGTGAAGAACAAAACATGCTCAGATCCGTATAAATGTGAAAACTTGCGCGTCATTTTGGCGTCATATGGTATAGCATACCCCTGATTGGTTCTCAGATGATAAGGAAACCTCTATGAAAAAGTTACTAGCAGCAACATTGGTGTGTTCACTGGCGGCCTGTACGACAACCGACCCCTATACCGGTGAAAACAAAACATCTAACTCCACAGCTGGCGCTGTTATCGGTGCGGTGGCGGGTGCTGCGGTAGGTGTGGCCTCGTCCAGTAAAAAAGACCGCGGCAAAGGTGCGCTGACAGGTGCCGTGGCCGGTGGCGCTATCGGCGGTGGTGTGGGCTACTACATGGATAAACAAGAAACCGAGTTGCGCCAGCAATTGCAGGGCAGCGGCGTGCAGGTACAGCGCAATGGCGATCAGATCAACCTGATTATGCCCGGCAATATTACCTTTGAAACCGGCAAATACGATATTCGCCCGCAGTTTCACGATGTATTGGATTCGGTAGCAACCGTGTTGGTGGAATTTAATAAAACCGCTGTAAACATTGGCGGTCATACAGATTCCACCGGCTCTGATGATTTTAACCAACTGCTGAGTGAGCGCCGGGCGCAAAGCGTGCGCGATTATTTGGGCCAGCGCAAAGTGGCTTACAACCGAATGAACGCTACCGGTTACGGCCCCCGTTATCCCGTGGCCAATAACTCGAGCTCAGCCGGGCGCGAGCAAAATCGCCGGGTCGAAATCCAGTTGTCGCCTTTATAGTCGTTCGCACGGCTTTTGATTTGATACTATAGCCGCCTTTAATAGGCGGCTTTTTATTGCCCGCTTACCCCTAATATTGCTACGGGTTGCCCAGTGGCGCTTGCGGTTATTGGTAAAGGCCAGATCATGGTAAACACGCTTGTTATCGTTAATGACTCCAGCCGTCGCACAGAGGCCGCCAGCGCCGCGCGAGCGCTTGGGTGCGAGCTGCTAATCGAAGCGGACCCGCGCGAGCTACGCGAGCCCGAATTTGTGTTGCTGTTTGCCGCCGATGGCGTCAGCTTGCAGCAAACCGGGCGCAAGGCGCCGGGGCCGGTTAAAGTCGATTTTTTATCGGGCGCCGTAAACCACCGTCGCCTGTTTGGCGGCGGCAAGGGCCAGATGATTGCCAAAGCCGTTGGGGTTAAGGCGCGTGTTAAGCCGCGGGTGTTGGACACTACCGCGGGGCTGGGGCGCGACGCCTTTGTACTGGCAACGCTGGGTTGTCAGGTGGCTATGCTGGAGCGATCACCATTGGTGTGGGCGCTGCTTAACGACGGTTTACAGCGCGCCCAATTGGACGCGGATGCGGAGCTTGCCGAGATTGTCGCGCGCTTGAGTTTATCCAGTATGGACGCGCGCGATTACCTGCAAGCGCCACCTGCCGATGTAGCACCACCGGATGTGATTTATCTCGACCCGATGTTCCCCTCGCGGGGCAAGTCGGCCGATGTAAAAAAAGAGATGCAAGCGTTTCATCAGGTGGTGGGGGCAGATACCGATGCCGCGGATTTACTGGGCAGTGCGCGGGCATTAGCGACCTACCGGGTGGTGGTTAAAAGGCCGCGCAAGGCGCCAGACTTGGCTGATGTCGAGCCGAATTACCGTTTGGAGGGCAAGGCTAGTCGGTTTGACGTTTATACCCGCCAGAAACTGCCCGATGAGCTCAATCCTTAGGTTTTTGCCAGAACGCGTAAAGTCGCCCCAGCAGCATACGCACTTGTGCCAGCATTGCGATGACAAACCCCAGTGCCGTAATAAGCAAGCCTGTCAGGGTGACCACCTCCTGAGTTAGGCTGGGGGTAAGCAGTTGCGAGGCGCCAAATATAACCACCAGACCGGCAAAAAATATCATGCAGCCGAGTCGAAACTGCCGAAAGCTCTGTGCCAGTGGCACGTTAATATGGCGGTACAATCGCTGCCTTAATGGCACAGGGTAGGTCTCCTTGGGCGGGTCGAGTGCGTATTAGGCTAGCATATCGTCGCCGGGTTGAAAAAAGCTTGCGCCCGTCCCCTGGCTGACGTATACAGGCGGTTTACTGAGATTCCCCCATGCCCGATCCGGCCCACTCCCAACCTGTTTCTAAACCGATACCAGAGTCGACTTTTGATGCGTTAGCCGATGCTTTGGTCGAGCGCGGTTATGCGGTGCTCGATAACCTTTTGGGAGAGGCGTTAATTACGGCGCTTAGAGCGGAGTTTGACCACCCAGACTGTCAGTTTAAAACGGCGGGCATTGGTCGCGAAGAAGATCATGCCATCGCGTTGGATATTCGCGGCGACCGTATTTGCTGGATAGAGGGCGGCTCGGCCGCGGCGGCGGCATTTTTGGCGGCTATGGAGACTCTGCGGCTGGCGCTAAACCGCCGTTTGTTTATGGGCCTATTTGATTACGAGAGTCATCTGGCGTACTACCCGGTGGGTACGTTTTACAAGAAGCATGTGGATGCTTTTGTGGGGCGCTCAAACCGTGTGCTCTCGACTGTGTTGTACCTAAACCCCAGCTGGGCCGAAGGAGACGGTGGTGAGCTGGTGCTCTACGATGAAGCAGGCGCAGCCGTGGTCGAGAAACTGTGCCCCGAAGCGGGTCGGCTGGTGGTGTTTTTAAGCGAGCGGTTTCCCCACGAGGTACTGCCCGCCCGGCGGGAGCGCTACAGTGTGGCCGGCTGGTACCGCGTTAATAGCAACACCACGGGCAGGGTCGATCCGCCGGCCTAGTTTTTGTTGAGGTGGTATAAGCTGTGCATTAGCTCTAGACTGGGTCGAGTAAGCCATCAAGGTGACGGCATAGCCGTTTAACGGAGTCATAATGCAAATCGATTGGCGGGAATATCAAAGCGGTGAATTTTACGATGAGTTAATCAGCACCCCCGGCAACCCCCGCCGGGCGGCGCGGATGCTGGCAAAGCATCTGGCGAGTTTGTCCGGTGACGATATCGCCGAGCGCAAACTCTCGGCCGAGCTTGCCATCAAAACCATGGGCATCTCTTTTACCATCTATTCCGAGGCCGGCAATATTGACCGGGCTTGGCCGTTCGATATTATCCCGCGCATTATTCCGCAGCGTGAATGGCAGGTGACCGAGCGAGGTTTAACTCAGCGGTTGCAGGCGCTTAATTGTTTTATTGATGATATCTACAACGAGCAGAACATCGTCAAAGATAAAATTTTACCGGCGGACATTCTTGCAGGCTCTGCCAATTTTCGCCCCGAATGTGTGGGTATGAAGCCCGCCTTTGGGGTGTGGGCGCATATCTGCGGCAGCGATTTGATACGCGACAACGACGGTGCGTTTTATGTGCTGGAAGATAATTTACGTGTGCCTTCCGGTGTGTCTTATATGTTGGAAAATCGCAAAGTCACCAAGCGAGTCTTTCCGGAGCTGTTCGAAAACCACAATATTTTACCGGTAACCGAATACCCGGCGCAGTTGTTTGATACGCTTGCCGCGATTTCTCCCAGGCCGCTCGAGTTTCCCGAGATAGTGGTGCTAACCCCCGGTATTTATAACTCCGCCTACTTCGAGCACTCGTATCTGGCTCAGCAAATGGGGGTCGAGCTGGTGGAGGGTAGCGATTTGGTGGTGGAGGACGACCACGTCTTTATGCGCACCATTAACGGGTTGTCGCGGGTGGATGTGATCTACCGCCGTATCGATGATTTATTTCTCGACCCGGAAGCGTTTAACCCCGACTCGGTGCTTGGGGTGCCGGGCTTGATGCGTGCCTGGCTTAAAGGCAACGTGGCTATCGCCAACGCACCTGGCGCCGGTGTGGCCGATGACAAAATTATCTATACCTTTGTGCCACAAATGATTAAGTACTATTTGGGGGAAGATCCTATTTTGCCCAACGTGCCAAGCTACCTGTGTTGCGACAAAACGCAGCGCGACCACGTGCTGCAAAACCTGGATAAGCTCGTGGTTAAGCCCGCCAATGAGTCCGGTGGCTACGGTATGTTAATCGGCCCCCAGGCAAGCAAAAAAGAGCGTGAAGAGTTTGCCCGGCGTATTAAAGCCGAACCGCGTAATTACATTGCGCAACCGCTTATTGCGCTCTCGACAACGCCAATTATTGGCAGTAAAAATGCCGAGCCGCGCCACATCGATTTGCGCCCGTTTGTTTTGCAGGGGCGGACCAGCAGTGTAACCGCCGGCGGTTTAACCCGTGTGGCGATGCGCAAAGGCTCGTACGTCGTTAATTCGTCCCAGGGTGGTGGTAGTCAGGATACCTGGGTTGTCGTTGAGGAGGGCAAATAATGTTATCCCGAGTGGCAGAGCGAATTTACTGGTTGGGCCGATACATGGAGCGCTGCGAGAGCAGCGCGCGGCTGGTTAACGTCAACACCAAATTACTGCTGGATTTACCTCGCGGCGTAAGAGTCGGCTGGGGTACGTTAGTGGATATCAGCGGCGGTACTGAGTACTTTCAAAAGGATGCCGATCTGGCCGATGAGCGAGCGGTTATGCGCTTTATGTTGTCGGATACGGCCAACCCCAGTTCGATTAAAAACTCTATCGGTTTTGCTCGCGAGAACGCCCGTATAACCCGCGAGATTATGCCCTCAGAGGTGTACGAGCTAATTAATGACCTCTACTGGTATTTGGATGAACACCTCAGTAAGGGCGGGGCGCGCCGCGAACGGCATGTTTTACTGGAAACTGTGATTGAAAAAGTGCAGCAGTTTACCGGTATGTTGGCCGGCTGCATGAGCCAGAGCGATGCCTACCGCTTTATACAACTGGGGCGCAATTTAGAGCGGGCCGATATGACCTCGCGTATTGTGGACGTCGGGGCGCGCCGCATTTTAGAGCCGGCGGCAAAAGACGATGACACCTCCGAGCCCTTTGAAAATATTTTGTGGATGAGTGTGCTGCGCTCGCTCAGTGGTTTTCAGATGTACCGCCAACATGTGCAGGATCGCATTAATGCCGAGGATGTGGTGACCTTTTTGTTTCAGGATAAAAGTTTTCCGCGCTCGGTCGAGCACTGTTTGGGTGAGGTGGCCGATTGCTTTGCGCGGTTGCCTAATAGTGAAGATGCGACAAGCTTATTGGCCGGCGTGCGCCGCCGCATTAAATTGGCGCAGTTTGCTGAGTTAATTGATCAGGGTAATTTGCACGAGTACATCGATGCGGTGCAAACCGATGTTGCCGAAACTCACAAAGTGATTGCCGCCACCTGGTTTTTGCCCGTTGTGCAGAGTGCCCCGTGATAGATTTTCATTGTCAGTGTGGCACCCGTGTATTTTTTCGTAATACCCAGTGTTTAACGTGTCAGCGGCTGCTGGGTTTTGATTCGGTGGGTTTTACCATGGTGTCTTTGCGCCCGGTGGCAGAGGCCGATAAAACACTGCGCGATGAGGCCACCGGTAAAGAGTTTCGCTACTGCGGCAACTACTACGACTACAATGCCTGTAACTGGTTGCTGCCCGTGGCTAGCCGCCAGCGCTTTTGTGTGTCTTGCCGCCTGAATAAAACTGTTCCCGACCTGAGCCATCGTATTAACGTCGAGCGCTGGATTAGTCTCGAGTCGGCCAAACGCCATACGCTTTACTCAATTTTGCGGTTGGGTTTGGCGCTAACGCCGGCCAATAACCGCAACGTAAAGCTAGAGTTTGCGTTTTTGGAAGACGGCCGCACCAACGCCGAATTTGCCGATACGTTTGTCTCTACCGGTCACCGCAGCGGCCTGATTACCATTAATCTGGCCGAGGCAGATACAGCCTACCGCGAGCGGGTACGCGAGCAGCTGGGTGAAAGTTACCGTACGCTGCTGGGGCATTTTAGGCACGAGATTGGCCACTATTATTACGAGCTGCTAGTGGCATCTACCGCGTGGCGCGAGCCTTTTGAGGCGCTGTTTGGCAACCCCGATGAAGACTACAACAGCGCGTTAAAGCAACACTATGGTGCGGTGCAAAATAACTGGATGCCCGAGTACATCAGCGCTTATGCGCAATCGCACCCTCTAGAAGATTGGGCCGAAACCTGGGCGCACTATCTGCATATGATCGACACGTTAGAAACGGCCGGTCAGTTTGATGTTATGCAGCTAAAAGGCGAGGCGGCCGAAGGGCGAGGCGTACTCAATAAGCCGTTTGCCGAGCTGGTGGATACCTGGCTGGAGTTGTCTGTAAAGCTTAATGCGCTGAATCGCAGTATGGGTATGCGCGATGCCTATCCGTTTGTCATTACCGACCCGGTGTACGCCAAGTTAGATTTTATTCACCGGGTGGTGGGGAATTCGGGTACGGGTTAATCCAGCTCGAGCGGGGTGTCCGCGGCCAGCGGTGGCAGGCGGTCAAAAGCTTCAATCAGGTTCTGGTTCCAACTGCGGGTTAACGAGCGCAAATAGTCGTCGTCTTCCTCAAAGCGCATGCGCTGCAGGCTAAAACTGTCCACGGGGTAAACCCCAAGGTCGATGGGCGGCCCCACGGTTAAGTTACTGCGCATGGTCGAATCCATCGATACCAGCGCGCAGCGCCCGGCAATCTCGAGCGAGGTGCCGGCGGTTAAAATACGATCCAAAATGGGTTTGCCGTATTTGCTCTCGCCAATTTGCAGGTAAGGCGTGTCTTTGGAGGTGGTGATGTGGTTGCCCTGCGGGTAAACCATCGCTAAACGGGGTTTGTCGCCCCTTATTTGCCCGCCAATAATAAACGATGCCTCAAAGCTGGCGCCGCCATTGGGGCCATCGGGTGTGCTGTGACGATCTTGCTCTTGCCGGCTGATTTCCCCTAAGTAACTGGCCGCCTCGCTCATGTCGGGCATGGTTTTTAGGCTGTTGGCGGCGTTATCGCGCAAATCGCGCTTGACCTGCGACACCACCGCCTGGGTGGTGGCCAGGTTACCGGCCGACAAAATCACAAATTGCCGCTCGTCCGGCACCTCAAAATGATACATTTTGCCATAGGTGCTGACCTGATCGACCCCGGCATTGGTGCGCGAGTCGGAGCAGAAGACAAGGCCGGCATCGGTGGTAATGGCAACGCAGTAGGTCATAAATCGGGCAACCGTGAGGAGTGTTAAGGCCGCCTAGATTAAGTTGAGTTCCCGGTAGCGTCAAGGCTGATTCACTGTCATTTGCATCCTGTGTGTTGGCGCATGTTTCTAACGGCCGCTTTGGGGGCGCAACTGGCCGGGTGCTACAATGCCCGTTTTTGCGAGGCAGAACTATGGTGGGGTTAGATCAGCTCGAGTTCGATAACCGCTTTGTGCACGAGCTGCCCGGAGACGAAAGCGCCGATAACACGCCCCGGCAGGTGCACGGCGCCTGCTATTCACGGGTAACTCCCAGAGTCTGTAGCAAGCCGCAGTTGTTATCGGTGGCGCCCGGGGTGGCCGAGCTGCTGGGGTTGGACTTGGCGGCGACCGAGCGCGATAACCTGGCCCGGGTGCTTACCGGCAACCACCAGTTGGCGGGCATGGAGCCATACGCGATGTGCTACGGCGGCCACCAATTTGGCAACTGGGCCGGCCAGCTGGGCGACGGCCGGGCTATTAACCTCGGCGAGCTTACCCATCAGGGCCAGCATTGGACGCTCCAGCTCAAGGGCGCGGGGTTAACCCCTTACTCACGCCACGCCGATGGTTTGGCTGTGTTGCGCTCATCGGTGCGCGAGTATCTGTGCAGCGAGGCAATGCACCACTTGGGCGTACCCACCACCCGGGCTCTAAGCTTGTCTCTCACCGGCGATACCGTGCTGCGGGATATGTTTTACGATGGCAACCCGGAGTACGAGCCGGGGGCCGTTGTCTGCCGTGTGGCGCGCTCGTTTGTGCGCTTTGGCTCATTTGAGATTTTTGCCAGCCGCGGCGAGCACCAGGTGCTTAAGCAGCTCGCCGACTTTACCCTGCGCAACGACTTTCCTGACTTGCTGGCCGGCCGCGAGCCGGGCCCGGAGGTCTACGTCGAGTGGTTGGCTGAAGTAGCCGCCCGCACCGCCCGTACCATTGCCCACTGGATGCGGGTGGGGTTTGTTCACGGGGTGATGAATACCGACAACCTATCCATAATTGGCGACACCATCGATTACGGCCCCTATGGCTGGCTAGAGGGCTATGACCCCGAGTGGACGCCCAACACCACTGATGCTCAGCACAAGCGTTATGGCTACGGCGCGCAGCCCAATATTGGCCTGTGGAATCTGGTGCGCCTCGCCAATGCTATTTACCCCTTGGTGGGCGAGGCCAAGCCACTGGAAGAAGCGCTGGAGGTTTACGGCGAGACCTTTGCCCAGTGTCGCGCGGCGGATATGGCCGCCAAACTGGGTTTTGCTCAATACCAGCAAGACGATGGCGAGCTAATCGAGTCGCTGTTAGAGCTGCTTACCCTGACCGAAACCGACATGACACTCTTTTTTCGCCAGCTGGCGCAGGTGGATATAAGCCCACAAGCCGCTCAGTTGAGCGAGGCCGAGCAGCTGGCGCCATTAATGACCGCCTATTATCAAGCCCCCTCACACAAGGTCATTAGCGCCACCTGCCAGTGGCTGGCCGATTACCGCCAGCGCAGCCAGCAGAGCCTCGCCGACAGCGGCGAAACCAACGCCGACCGCCAACGGCGTATGAACGCCGTTAACCCCAAATATGTGTTGCGCAATTACTTGGCGCAACAGGTGGTCGAGCGGGTAGAAGAGGGCGATACCGGCGCGGTGGATGAGCTGCTGGAGGTGTTGCGCCGGCCTTACGACGAACAACCCGAGTGGGAGCGCTATGCGCAAAAGCGGCCGGAGTGGGCGAGGGCGAAGCCGGGTTGTTCGACGTTGTCGTGTAGCTCGTGAGTTTTTGTTAGCCCGGTAACATTGGGCTAATGGGAGCGGTGGGCGCTTTACTGCCGTCTTTCCCGCGAAGGCGGGAATCCAGTGGCTTTGGGTTAAACGGCTGAGTTACGGTTACTTCGTTTAGGTAGTGAGGTTAAACGACTTACTCGTGTTTAGTCTTCAGTTTGGTTGCCTTAGTCGCTGGGCGTGGCGAAGTACTTTTCTTTGCTTGGAGCTTTCGCAGCTTATTTAGTTTTCCCGTACAGGTTTATGGCGATTAGCTTAGTTCAATGACAGGCTGATGTAGCTACAAAGCACCGCTTATCAATCTCCTGCAGCCAGCCGAGCGCAGGCCTATTTTAGGGGGTAAGCACGCATGGAAGCGTGCGCAAGCATCGCCACGCCATGGAGGGCGTGTCGACGCGGCCCGCTAAAATTGGCCGGAGCGAGGGGACCCGAATCGCTACAGGGATGTAGCTGAATAGAACAACGCAGGAGCAGTTGTCGAGGGCTGAGATGCCGGGGTGCGTTTGACGTGAATGGATGCGCTAATGCAGCGAGCGCATGGAGGCGCAGGAGCAGCATTGATTACTTCTTGTCGCACAACAAGAAGTAATTCGCCCGCCCGGCGACTGAGGGCAAGCAGATTGAAGGACGGGTGATTGTAAGTCGTATGGCTGCTGTACGTCTAACGACGTTAACTTACTTTTGGATGAAATAGAGTGTCGCCAAGGCGAGTTTTCGTTTATATGCCCGAGTCGCCGGGCGTGGCGAAGTACTTTTCGTTTCGCGACGAAAAGTACTCAAAAGGCGCGCCCCCACATATCCAGCCCTGCGGGTGCCCTCATTCCAACCGATTTTTGCAGGCCGCATCGACAC
This sequence comes from uncultured Gilvimarinus sp., assembly GCF_963975215.1. Lineage (GTDB taxonomy): Bacteria > Pseudomonadota > Gammaproteobacteria > Pseudomonadales > Cellvibrionaceae > Gilvimarinus. The sequence goes on along the minus strand of NZ_CAXBFW010000020.1, from coordinate 23,431 downwards.
GCCGTCCATGGCGTGGCGATGCTTGTGCGCACGTCCTGTGCGCGTACCCCCAAAAATAGGTCTCCATTCGGCTGTATCTACGGGGGAGGCCAAAAGCGCTGCTCCGTAGTTGGTTTGGAGGTGCGGTTGCGTTTATTCCTATGGCGTAATATTCTGCGTTAAACATAAGCGCCAAGCGCACTTTTCCCGGACAAGGAATCGTCAGAAATGTCATGTTTCTCTTTTTATTTAAAGACCCTCTGCCGACTCTTGATTCAATCTCTACCGGAGATAGGTTTCCGTGGGGAATGTGAATCAGTCACACTAATTTGCTGTTAACTTCCACGAGGAAATATGGAGCATTTTGTAGAAATCATAAAAGCGCTTGCTTGGCCTGTAGCAGTGATTTGGATGAGCTTTATATTTCGTGCAGAAGTCAGGGCTCTGCTTAGCCGTGTTTCGACCTTCAAATACAAAGATGTAGAGGCAAGTTTTGGGCAAAGCCTAGAAAAAGCTGAGAGTGAGGCCAGAAACATAAAATCACCGGTTAAGACGAACGGCTCAGAATCCGAAAGCTCTCAAATTGAGCAGCTTCTTAGGATTTCAGAGGTCTCGCCTAGAGCTGCTGTAGTCGAAGCGTGGACACTAATTGAAACTGCGGCAATGAAAAACGGCTTAGTTATGGGCGGTGTTATAAAACGAACAAACCCCAAAATGATACTAAGCCGCCTTGAAGAGTCTGGTAAGTTTTCGCCTGAAAGCATTAATTTGTTGAACGAGCTAAGGCAAATAAGAAATAAAGCGTCACATTTGCCAGATTTCGCTGTAACTCAATCAGACGCTGAGCGCTATCTTGAGTTGGCAGTTAAAGGGGCCGCAGTAATATCAGCCGCAAAAAGTTAACCAGGCCAAGCACGGCGACAGCTTTTTCGTTCCGGCTTCGCCTCCACTACAAAGCTGCGCGTGTCGGCAACGTTATGTATTCGAGAGTAGATAGATGGTTTCAGGGTTAGAGCATTTAGAGACGCCGTTTGATCGGATGGAGTATCTCCAAAGCCTTCTGATCGACGAAGCTACGGGAGGATCTGGTGATAACGATCACTATCAAGCTCTGCGCGCGGAGCTTCTTGATAATCCTCTGTGCTCAAACTTGGTGCCGCGTTGGGTAAAAACGAATCGCAGCCTTCCCCAGTTTTGGCAGTTCATCAAATTCAAGTTTGACAATTATGCAGCTCGTCGCCACTTTATATGGAACGAATTCACTCCGTTGATGGAATTTCTGGAGGCCGGACAAGCATCGCCAGCCCAGAAAACCATCTCTGAAGTGCTAGATAATTTCGATTCTGAGAGCATCAAGTACGCTTGGGCAAAAGCACTCGAACGGAAAGTTAGTGATCCTGAAGGGGCAATCACTATATCGCGAACCATCCTTGAAAGTGTATGCAAACATATTCTTGATGATCGTTCCGTCAGCTACGACGCTAGCAGCATTGAGTTGTCTGAACTATATAAGCTTACGGCCAAGGAACTGAATATGGCGCCAGAGCAGCATGGCGAGCAAATCTTCAAGCAAATATTGGGCGGTTGTTCCGGAGTCGTGAACGGCTTGGGGACCCTGCGCAATAAACTAGGTGATGCGCACGGGAAGGTCAAGCTACCGGTTAAGCCCAAGGCGCGGCACGCAGAGCTTGCTGTAAATTTAGCAGGTTCTATGGCTTTGTTTCTCGTATCCACACACACTGGGTGAAATACATAACCATGCTAGTCAGCAGGATGTTCGCAAGCTCGCGCCTCTGCTGGCGGCACTAGAAGCCAAAAAGCTACGGAGCAATCATCAAGTGCCGATATTTGATATTTCAGGGGATAAGCTATCTGCCGTAGAGCAGAAGAACTTTGCTCTGGAAAAGGACTTGCAAACGCTGATCGAGAAAAACCTCGAAACTGTTTTCAATTGCCGGTTTGTCGCCAGCGAGTTTTCAACTGGCGCCCAGCACGCTGGGCGAATTGATAGCCTTGCTTTATCAGAAGAAGATAATCCGGTTATCATCGAATACAAGAAAGTCGAGTCATCGGAGCTCATCAACCAAAGTCTTTTTTATCTGCACTGGATTCAAGACCACAAAGGTGATTTCGAGATCGCGGTGCAAAAGAGGCTCGGAAGCGGTGTCAAAGTTGACTGGTCTGACGTGAGGGTAATCTGCATAGCGCCTAACTATAAGAAGTATGACTTGCACGCGGTGCAAGTCATGGGCGCAAATATCGAGTTATGGAAATATCGATTGTTCTCCAACGACTCAGTGTATCTTGAGGAGGTTTTCCACGCTTCAAAGTCAGCGGCTACATCTTCTGCGGCCATAACGACTGAGGCCGGATACAAAAATCCTGTTATGGTTGAGGCAGGTAAGAAAGCAGAACAGACTCGTGCCACTGCTATCTATACATTTGATGAGCGGCTTGAAGGGAAAACTGATGAAATTCGGGAGTTGACTGCAACGATCCGTGAGTTCATTCTGGGTTTGGATGAGTCAATCGAAGAGGTGCCGAAGAAATTCTATGTCGCCTACAAGGTCTCCCAAAATATCGCCTGCATGGAGGTCAAAGGCAAGAACATAAAACTTTTTCTCAAGCTTAAACCTTCAGATGTTCTTTGTGGAACGCCCAACTACCGGGATGTAACCTCAATTGGTCACTATGGTACGGGGGATGTCGAGTTCACGGTATCATCCGAATCTGAGTTTGAGCCGGTCAAGGAATTTATTGCCATGGCTTATAACAAAGTCGGTGGATAATAGCTTCTAACAAAGCAATAAATTCGCACCTTTCGGTCGCCGGACACTCGTTTCTCGCGCCGTTTATTGCGGCCGTAATCAACCAAACGGAGATGCCGTGTTTTTTACCCAAAGCGCCGAAGAGGCTCACTGCATTAATATGAAAGACCCCGACGAGCTGTTGGGGCGGGTATCTTTGCGTTCCTTTGAGCTTGAGGGTGTTGTCTGGCCTACGGCTGAGCACTATGTGCTGGCGATGCGGTTTGTGGGTGAGGCTGACCGCGAGGCGATTCGGCAGGCGCCAACATTGGCGCGGGCGCGCAAGCTTGCTGGTGGATGGTTTAAGAAAAAACGAGCCGGCTGGAAAGCCGAGCAGCCGGTACTAATGACGCGCGCGCTTTATACCCAGTGCTTAACCTACCCGGAGATGGCGCAAGCGTTGCTGGCGACCGGTGAGCAACGCTTGCTGGAGGATAGTCAGTTTGATTATTACTGGGGGATTGGTCGCGACCGTCGCGGTGAAAATCACTATGGGCGGGTGTTGATGAATATCCGCGATAAGCTGAGCCAACAGGCGGCGGAATAAATAAAAACGTCAATCACTGATAACGGCGTCGAGCCAAATATTCAGTAACTCGTCGCCGTCTTTTAGCAGGTCGACATCCTGGTTGTAGGGTTCCAGGTGCAGCTGCATTAAGCCTTTTAAGTAAGCCCAAAAGCTGGTGGCCAGTGCCTCGGGTCGGCTGTTGAGTGGCACTTTTCCCGCTGCCTGCAGGGCGATAAACGCTTTTTTAAAGCCGTCGCGCATCTGTTGGTGGCGCTCGGCCAAAAAGCTTTGTAACTCGCTGTCGTTTTCCAGTCGCTCCACGCCAAGTAAAATCATACGCAATGCCTGCATCAAGGCGGCGTTGTTTAGCGCCGCCCCCAGCTCGGATTTAATCAGCTGTTTAAACTCGTCGGCGTTGCCGCTAACGTTGCTGAGCATCTGGATAATTTGACTGTGTGGCACAGCGGCATCGCGCTCCCACAGGGCCATAATGACCGCGTCTTTGTTGGCAAAGTGCCAGTACAGGGCGCCCCGGGTAACCCCCGCGTGGCTGGCAATATGATTTAGGGTGGTGTGGTTAACCCCCTTGGTTTGAAATAGCCAGGCCGCCGCATCCAGCAGCTCATTTAAGGTTTTTTGTGCCTCGGCTTTGGTTTTTCTGGCCACAGTCGGTTTTGCCTTTTGGTTGAGTTTGTGCGCAGCCACACTCGCCGCCGCATCAATTGTGTAAATTTACGTGCTATACATTGTGTTGTCATCGGCTTTTTGTATAATACAAACATACATGAATGTATGTAAGTGGCTTTGCTGTATTTAACCCTTAATGCTGAGCGCTGCGGATGGATAAGCCGTATGAGCGGCTTGGTTAAAGGCGCCTTTGAGCCACAGCCCGATACCCTCAACCCTTGGGAAGCCCAATGAAAGCGATGTCTGTATTGCTGTTAGGTGCCGTGTTGGCACTTAGCGCTTGTGAAAAAGCACCTGCCGAGCAGCCTGAGTCCGAGCCTGTGCGCCCGGCTAAAATCATACAGGCCCATTCGGCCCGCCTTAACGCCTTGCGCAGTTTTCCGGGGGTGACCGAGGCAACACGGCACTCGGAGCTGTCGTTTCGGGTTGGCGGGCAACTCGAGTCGCTACCCGCTAAGCCGGGCATGAAGTTTGAAACCGGCGAGGTGTTGGCTCAGCTGGATCGGGCCGTATACCGCAATAATCTGGCGGACCGGCAAGCCAGGTACGATTTGGCAAAATCTCAGTACGACAAAATCAGCTCGCTGCTCGCGCAAAACTACACCAGTGATTCGGCGGTGGATGAAGCGGAGGCCAACTTGCGTGCCACTAAGGCGGCGTTGGATGATGCGCGCGATAATTTAACCTATACCACGCTCAAAGCGCCCTTTAATGGGGTTATCGCCCACGTGGGGGTAGAGAACCATCAAACCGTCGCCGCCAACCAGGTGATTTTAGAGCTGCAAAGCGTGGATACCCTGGATGTGCGCTACAGTGTGCCCGAGAGTTTGCTGGGGCAAATAAAGCCAACTGTCGACCCTAAGGATATTTGCGCTCAGGTCAGTTTTAATGCCTACCCCAATCGCAGCTACCAAGCGTGCTTTAAAGAGTACGAAACCAAGCCCGACCCTGTAACCCGCTCGTACAGCGTGGTTCATACAATGGCGCGCAATCAGGATTTTCCGGCACTGCCGGGAATGGCTGTAACGGTCCGTTTGGATCTTAGCCAGTTTCTTGTCGGGGATAATATAACCGGTGTGCTGGTGCCGATTGAGGCGGTGTTTGAAGTGGACGGGCAGGCCTATGTATGGCGTGTCGACAGTGAGCAGCAGGTGCATAAAGTGGCGGTGAACGTAGGGCAGGTACAGGGCGATTATCTGTACTTACTGGAGGGCCTTAACGCCGGCGACTCTGTGGTTGCGGCAGGGGTTAGCTATTTGCACGAGGGCGATAAAGTGCGCGCGCTGGTGAAAGAGCGTGGAATTTAGGGGGCCGCTATGCAACTGACAGAATATACGCTGGCCAACCGTACCGTAGCCTGGATGGTTGTGGCGTTGCTCGCGTTGGGCGGCGTGTTTGCCTTTAACGGCCTGGGCCGGTTAGAGGACCCGCAATTTACCATTAAGCAGGCGATCATCGTTACTCAGTACCCAGGTGCAAGCTCGCAGGAGGTCGAAGAGGAGGTCACTCTTCCCATCGAAAACGCTTTGCAGCAATTGCCCTATGTGGATCACATCGTTTCGACCACGACAGCGGGTATGTCGCAGGTTGAGGTAGAGATGAAAAGCATCTACCGCAAAGATGATTTAGCGCAAATCTGGGACGAGATGCGGCGCAAGGTAAACGATATGTCGGGCATGCTGCCGCCCGGCGCCAGTGCCCCCATCATTAACGATGACTTTGCCGATGTGTACGGCATGTTCTTTGCCGTTACCGGCGATGGCTACAGCTTTGACGAGCTGGGGGATTACACCGATTATCTGCGCCGTGAGCTGGTGTTGATCGACGGTGTTGGTAAAGTGGTGGTGGGCGGGCGCCGCACCGAGCAAGTGTATATTGAGGTTGATCGCGCCAAGCTCGCCGCCTCGGGTTTTTCGGTCGATACCATCAGCCAGTTACTGCAGGGGCAAAACCTCGTCTCGGATGCCGGCCACATTAACGTCGGGCGCGAGTACCTGCGCATTAGCTCGGTGCTGCATGGCGGCGATGGGCTGCAAGCGCTTAAATCATTGTTGCTGGGTAATGCCAATGGCCAGTTGGTGTACCTCACCGATGTCGCCACCATCAGTAAAGGCTATCAAGAGCCACCCTCCCACCTATACCGTTTTAATGGCCGTCAGGCGCTTACTTTGGGAGTGTCGTTTGGCTCCGGGGTAAATGTGGTCGAGGTGGGCTCGGCCATTAAAGCGCGCTTGCAGGAGCTGGAATACGCGCAACCGGTGGGTATGGAGATTAGCTCTATTTACGATCAGCCAGGGCAGGTGGATGCCTCGGTCAACAGCTTTTTGTGGGGGCTGTTGCAGGCCGTTGTTATTGTCGTGTTGGTGCTAATGTTCACCATGGGGCTTAAGCCCGGCATTATTATGAGCGCGACTTTGCTGCTGACCATTGCCGGCACCTTTATTGTGATGAACATCTTTGGTATTGAGCTGCACCGCATTTCTCTCGGTGCACTCATTATTGCCTTGGGTATGCTGGTGGATAACGCCATTGTGGTTACCGAAGGCATTATGATTAATGTGCGCCAGGGGATGCGCAAAGCCGAGGCCGCCATTCGTATTGTCTCGCACACGCGCTGGCCGCTGCTGGGCGCGACCGTTATTGCCATCACCGCGTTTGCGCCTATTGGGTTATCCCCCGATGCCAGCGGCGAATTTACCGGTAGCCTATTTTGGGTGCTGTTGATTTCACTGTTTTTTAGTTGGGTACTGGCGGTAACGCTGACGCCGTTCTTTTGCTTTTTGCTGTTAGGTAAACGCGGCGGCGAAGCAACCGTAACCGACGACAAGAACAACCCGGTGGCGGACGACCCATACAAGGGCGCGGTCTACCGTTGGTATCGCAAGCTGCTGCATTTTTGTTTGCACTTTCGTGCGCTCACCATGGTGCTGATGGTGGCGCTGTTGGTCTCGGCGGTGCTGGCGTTTTCTCAGGTTAACCGGGCGTTTTTTCCCGATAGCTCGCTGCCCATGTTTATGGTGGATTACTGGTTGCCCGAGGGCAGTTCCATTCGCGCCACCGAGGCGGACGTGAAAAAGCTCGAAGCCGATGTGCTTGCCATCGATGGCGTTAAACAAATGACCGCCACCATTGGGCGCGGCGCCGAGCGCTTTATGCTGACCTACGCCCCGGAAAAAAGTTATCCGAGCTACGCCCAGTTGCTGATTGAAACTGAAACCTTTGCCCAGGTAGACGGTGCCGTTAGCAAGGTAGAGGCGCTGTTAAAAGAGCAGTACCCGCAGGCGTTTACCCGCATCAAACGCTCGTCGGTGGGCCCCTCGACCGCCGCCAAGATTGAGGCGCGCCTGAGTGGGCCCGACCCGGCGGTACTGCGCCAGTTGGGCGATCAGATGATCAAACTGTTTAGCGATAACCCTAACGCCACTAACATTCGGCAAAACTGGCGCGAGCGCACCAAAGTTTTACGGCCCGTGTTTGATGCCGCCGCCGCGCAAAGGTTGGGTATTGCTCAGGCCAATTTAGATCAAGCCATTAAAATGAACGTCGAGGGCGTAAGCATCGGGGTATTCCGTCAGGGCGCCGACTTATTGCCCATTATTATTCGCCCGCCCGCCGACGAACGTCACGGTGTTGATCAGCTAGATCGCGTACAGGTGTACAGCCCGGTGAGCCAGGGGTATGTCAACGTCGGTCAGTTTGTCCGCTCGGTTGAGCTCGACTGGGAAAACCCATTAATTATGCGCCGCGACAAAAAGCGCACGCTGGCCGTATTAGCTGACCCGGTCGCCAGCAGCAACCCGTTTGAGTTGCACGCACAATTGCGCGGCCCCGCCGAGTCTATGGAGTTACCTCTTGGTTACGGGCTGGAGTGGGGCGGCGAGTTTGAGGCGCAAGAAAAAGCCAACAAAGCCGTGTTCGCCTTTGTCCCCCTGGGGGTGTTGGTGATGATCATCGTCAACATCGTTATGTTTAACTCCATCCGGCAAACTCTGGTCATTTGGCTTACTGTGCCGCTGGCTATTGTCGGTGTCGCCTGGGGCTTGTTAGTCGCGGGTGCGCCTTTTAGCTTTACCGCATTATTAGCGGTGCTGAGTTTGGTGGGCATGCAAATTAAAAACGGTATTGTGCTGGTCGAAGAAATAAAGCGCCTCAACGACGAAGAGCAAGTGCCCTGGGCCGAGGCCATTTCTCTCGCCGCCGTAAGCCGTTTGCGGCCAGTGAGTATGGCGGCACTGACAACCATTTTAGGTATGATTCCACTATTGGGGGATGTGTTCTTTAAACCCATGGCGGTAACCATTATGGCCGGCTTGGGCTTTGCCACTATCCTGACCTTAATTGTCGTGCCGGTGTTGTTTGCGTTGTTTTATCGGGTTAGGGAGTAGGGGGCGTGGTGTCGGTGGTGTTGGTGCCTTCGTAGTTTGTAGGGTGCCATACTAGCGACACTTTCGTGCCGGTCTAGAGCCAGTGCCCAGCGGCTTTGTTGACTGCGATTACATGGTGCCGCTAACGCGGACTTCAGTTTATAAGCCCGACTCGCCGGGTGGGCTATCTCGTCATGCCGGCCTTGAGCCGGCATCCAGTGACGTTTTAGCTACGAAGTGTTTCGGTGCTTTACGACTGTATTGGTTGGTTACTGTCTTGTCTGCTCGCAATCGCCGGGCGGGCTATAAAAAGCCCGCGGCATCGACATCCGTTCGTAAACAATATGCTCGCCAGAATCTAAATCCCTACCGCAATGTCCTACGAAACAACCCCACTGCCATTTGATAACAGCTAAGCGCTAGCTCTGGGTCAAACCGGTCGCCTTCATCGCGCATAAAGGCGTGTTGGCCGTTGACTTCGTGCCAGGTAAAGTTGCAGCCGGTGTTGCGCAGCGCTTGGTTGATTTCGGCGCGGCCTTGATCGGGTACGTGTGGATCTTGGCGGCCCCAGATCATCATAAGCTCGCCGGTTACATCCGCCGCGCGGGTTAGGGTTTGATCTGTGTCAGAGGTCGGTAATGTATTCGAGTGTAAGTCGGTGGCGTAGAGGCAGCAGGCGGATTTAATACTTGGGTTAAGCGCGGCCCGGAATGCTAAGTGGCCGCCAATGCAGACTCCCATGGTACCGACATCGCCGGTGGTGTAGGGAGCGTTATTAATAAAATCGATCATGGCCTGGGTGTCGCTGTCGTGATCGGGCAGGGGCTTGGCAAACTTATCGGCGTTGCCTTTGTCTTTGCCGGCGTCGTCGTAGCCGAGTACGGTGCCGATGGGGTTTAACTCGTGAAATACTTCAGGCACTAGCACGACAAAACCGTGGCCGGCCATAATCGCCGCCGAGCGGGCGATGGGCGCGGTTTGTTGAAATATCTCGGAGTAAAAAATAATAGCGGGGAATTTACCGTCGGCTTGGGGGCGGTGTACGTAAGTACGCATCACGCCGGTGGGTGTAGGTATGTCGATAGTTTCTTGTTGAATAATCATGTTAGGTCCTTGTGGGTGGCGCTAAGGTGCGGGCGAGGCCAGAGCCGCGTGATTATAAGTAATGAGGCGCCCCACAGCAGTAGCCACAGCGCTAGTAGTAAGGCGGCGATAAACCCAAATAAGTCGGGGGCTTTCATTAGGGTGGTCATTAGGGAATCTTGGTAGTAAAAAAACCAGGGGTGCTCGGGCGGGAATACCCAGGTGTGCAAATAGTAAAAAACTTTCTTGGGGCCAACGATAAACACTACCGCGACAATGGCCGCGATACTACCGCAGACACTGGCAACGACTTTTTTAGGCTGGGGTAAGGGGCTGCGCTGGCGGCCTAATAGAAAACCGCCTAGCAACATAGCAACTAACGACGCATAGCCCAGCGCATAAACGCCATCAATGAGATGGGCAACGTCGGTTAGATGAAGTACTTCATCGCGGCGCAGTAGCGTTTGGGTGTCGCCATTGGATGGGGTAAACGTGATTGTCGCCAGTTTATCGGGGGCGTGATGGATGGCAGCGTTAATCTGGCCAAAAAGCTCAAGGTGTTGCTGCTTGGTGGTATCGGCAAAGTGATCGCGGTAGCGATTTTCGGGGCCGTACTGGGCGATATGCTGGTTTATGTCCAGCGCCTGGTAGGCTTGAGGGTAAGCAAAGTCTATTTGCGCCAGGAGTATCCAGGCGATAAAGCCACAACTAAGCCAGTGGCCCAGTAAAAACACCGGCCAGAGTATGCGCGATAGCGTCCTCACGAGATAAGTCCCTGATTAAACGTTTGTCCGCATGATAGCAGCAGTCTCTAACCGGTAGTAGTGCGCCATAGCGGTTAGCCGAGCTGGTCTACTGTTGCACGCGGGTAAGAGAATGCCACCAAAATACTGGCAGCCACGGCGCCAATGGCGCAACTGCCAAACAGGTCGCGCACCGTAATACCCGCATCGATTAAAGCGCCAAATAATACCGGTGAGATGGCGGTAGAGAGCACCATAAACGCCGTCATTAACGAGCGCAGCGAGCCTAATTTGCCCGTGCCGTAAACCTCGGCCCAAAGTGATCCGGTAATAGGGCCCACCACACCAATGCTGGAGCCTAAAAGAATCATAAATACCGGTGCTACCCACTGACCCTCGCACAGTGCGAGCACCGCCAAGGCGGCAATTAATGACAGGTGCATCACGGGTAACAGGCGCCGGGCACTGAACAAATCGACCAGCACACCCGCCAATAGCGAGGCAAGCCAGTGGGCCACGCCGTACATAATGAAGCAGCTTGCCAGCCACAGAGGGTCCCAGCTCTTGGCGCTTAAAATAAAGCCTTGCTGAATAAACACACCGGTCACAATAAAGGGCGCGGCCAGCACGGCCGGCAACGCCAGCCAAAAGCGGTAATCGCCCAGCATATAGCGCCGGCCTTTACTGCTGGCGTGGTGCGTATTGGCTTGTTGTATCGGCGGGGTGTTGGTGTCTTGCGGCGCGCGGCGTAAAAAGAACAGAATAAGCGGTAAGTAAAGCAGCGGCACCGAGGCGGCAAATACCAGCCAGCTACCGCGCCAGCCCACGGCGGCAATGAGGGCAACGGCTAACAGTGGCAAAATAACCTCGCCGACCGGCACACCGCTGGCCGATAGGCTTAAAGCTTTACCGCGATCGGCATCAAAATAGCGTGCCATGGTGGTTTGCGCGGTGTGGGGCAGTAACCCCTGGCCGCACAAGCGCAGCAAGTAAAACCCCAGCAGCAGGGTTAGGGCGTGATAACTGGCGACCATCACCAGGCAGGCCAGCATCAAGCCGGCACCCACGGCGGCGGCAAAGCGTTGCAGTGGCCAGCGGTCAATATAGCCGCCCACGGTCATGATGGTGATGGCGCTGGCAAGGGTGCCCGCCGAGTATAAGCTGCCGTACACCGCCGCGCTAAGGCCGAGGGACTCTTGAATATGAGCGCCGTACCAGCTGACAAAAAACGATTGGCCAAAATTGCCCCAAAAAATGCTGACAAAACCAAAACATAACAGCGGCCAGCTGCGGCGAATAAAATCCAGATAAAGCGTCAAAGAAAAGCCTTGTAAGCGAAGCGAGTTAACAACAGCGTGGATAAAGCCGCTATTGTACCGCAGTTTGGCCAAAGGCTTCTCGGTAACGGTGGTGAAGCCCCGGCAATAGTGAAGGATTCGGTTTATACTCAATAAAAGCCAATTCTTTAGCCGGTTAGTGAATGTGTTTAGGTGGGTAAAAAATAACGGCGACAGCAAGACTGTACAGCGGGGCCGCGTGCGCCTTACATGGCCCTTGATGGGCAGCTTTGTGGTGTGGATGTGTGCCCTGTGCGGTACGGCGACAGCCAGTTGCGACAGCACCTGCGGGCGGGGCGGCTCGGGCGAGTGCGCGGAGATTACCGCACCTATTTATCATGCCGAAGAGCCCACCGATGACGCCTACTACTTTACCCGTTTGTTAAGGCTTGCCCTCGATTTGACCGCCGATGAGTATGGCGGCTACTGCTTAAAGCCGCCCGCGGTGTACTTTTCGGATGATCGCTTAAAAGCCAGCTTACAGCAGGGGCAGGTTGATGTAATTTGGCTGGTAACTGACAAAGCCAGCGAGCGGGAAATGCACGCTATTCATGTGCCTTTGTTGGGCGAGCTTAACCACTACCGGATGCTGCTGATTCGTCGCGGTGATGAAAGCAAGTTTGCCGCTGTCCAAACCCTGGAGGATTTGCAAGGGTTAACCGGAGGTATGAACGCTCAGTGGGTGGATGCCAATATTATGGCTGAAAATGGGCTGCCCTATGTGGCGGTCACCGGTTACGACAAGTTGTTTCGGATGCTGGCGGCCGGGCGGTTTGACTACTTCTCTCGCGGGATACATCAAATCACCTCAGAGTTGTATTTTTACCCCGAGCTGGACCTGGCCATTGAGCCGCATATATTGCTCAAGTACCCAAGTTATACCTACTTTTTTGTGCGCCGCGATGATCAGCCGCTGGCCGAGCGACTGGCTCTGGGCCTGGCGCGAGCGCAGCAAACAGGTCAGTTTGCCGCGCTGTATCAGTCGATTCCGCGCTTTCAGTGGGCCGAGCAACAGCTTAATAGTGAGCAGCGCAAGGTCATTGAACTTGAGCGCGATTGGGCAGAAGCCACCCCTTAGCCCAATAAATACTCCAAACTTTTGCAGTAGATGGTGGTAAGAGTGTCCAGGTCGTCGGCGCTGATGCATTCATCCACTTTATGGATAGTGGCGTTTATCGGCCCCAGCTCAATCACCTGAGCGCCAGTGGGCGCAATAAACCGGCCGTCTGAGGTGCCGCCGCTGGTAGACAGCTCCGGCGTGCGGCCGGTGGTGTCGGCTACCGCGTTTACCACGGCATCAACCAAACTGCCCCGCTCGGTTAAAAAGGGAAGGCCGCTTAGCTTCCAGGTTAAATCGTATTGCAGGCCGTGACGATCCAAAATCGCCTCGGTGCGGCTGCGCAGCTCCGCGTCGGTTAGCTCGGTCGAAAAGCGAAAGTTAAACACCACATGAGCCTCTCCCGGAATGACATTGGTGGCGCCGGTGCCGGCGTTTAGGTTGGACACCTGAAAGCTCGTGGCGGGAAAAAACTCGTTGCCACTGTCCCAGTGAGTGCTGGCAAGCTCGGCCAGGGCCGGGGCAAAGCTGTGGATGGGGTTTTCGGCCAGGTGCGGGTAGGCCACGTGGCCCTGAGTGCCTTTTACCGTTAGCTCGGCCCCCAGAGAGCCGCGCCGGCCATTTTTGATCACGTCGCCTACCAAAGTGGTGCTGGAGGGCTCGCCGACAATGCACCAGTCGATACTTTGATCGTGCTCTTGCAGCCACTCGATGACCTTAACGGTGCCGTTGGCGGCGGGGCCTTCTTCATCGCTGGTGATTAAAAAGCCGATGCGGCCGTTGTGATCCGGGTGCTCGCTAACAAAGCGCTCGCAGGCAACCACCATGGCCGCCAGTGAGCCTTTCATGTCGGCGGCACCGCGCCCGAGGATTATGCCGTCGCGCACGACTGGCTCAAACGGCGGGTGCTGCCAGTGCTGTTCGGGGCCGGTGGGGACCACGTCGGTATGGCCGGCAAACACCACAATCGGCCCGCTGCTGCCACGTACCGCCCAAAAGTTGTCCACCTCACCAAAGCGTAAATGCTCTACCTGAAACCCGATGCGCTCCAGGCGCTCGATCATCAGGGCCTGGCAGCCGGCGTCTTCGGGGGTAACAGAGCGGCGGGCGATCAAATCGCAGGCGAGTTGCACGGTGGCGGAGTGGGGCGTCTGGCTCATGGGGCGTCTCGGTTAATTGGCAAAGCGGCGATTCTAGCAAAATTGCGGTGCGAAAGCGCGCCGCGGCGCGTAGCACGGCAGGGGTAAATAAGCTACACTTGCCGCCTTTACGGGCACGAGCCCGGACATGTTCAACTCAAGGTGTGCCTCAAATTCGTGACTGACCTAAGCCATATTCGCAATTTTTCGATCATTGCCCATATCGACCACGGCAAATCCACCATCGCCGACCGTTTTATTCAGATGTGCGGGGGCCTCACCGAGCGTGAGATGAACCAGCAGGTGCTGGACTCGATGGATATTGAGCGTGAGCGGGGCATTACCATTAAAGCGCAGAGCGTAACCCTGAGCTTTACCTCGGCCCGCGACGGTAAGACCTACCAGCTTAACTTTATCGATACTCCTGGGCATGTGGATTTCTCGTACGAGGTGTCTCGCTCGCTGTCGGCCTGCGAGGGCGCGCTGCTGGTGGTAGACGCCGCTCAGGGCGTAGAGGCGCAATCGGTGGCCAACTGTTACACCGCCATCGAGCAAGGGCTGGAGGTGATTCCGGTACTTAACAAGATGGATTTGCCCCAGGCCGAGCCCGACCGGGTCGCGCAAGAAATTGAAGATGTGATCGGTATCGATGCCACCGAGGCCGTGCGCTGTAGCGCCAAATCGGGCCTTGGCATGGAGGATGTGCTGGAGGAGCTGGTGCGCCTGGTGCCGCCGCCGGTGGGTGATGTGGATGCCCCTTTGCAGGCGCTGATTATCGACTCCTGGTTTGATAACTACATGGGCGTTGTGTCGCTCGTGCGTGTGACTCAGGGCACCCTTAAAGTTAAAGACAAAATTGTTACCAAATCTATTGGCAAGTCCCACGTGGTCGATAGCGTCGGGGTGTTTAACCCTAAGCTTACTAAGCTTAAAGAGCTAAAAGCTGGCGAAGTGGGTTTTATTGTTGCCGGTATTAAAGAGATTCAGGGTGCGCCGGTGGGCGACACCATTATCAGTAGTAATCACCCGGATACAGCGGCGCTGCCTGGGTTTCAAAAGATTAAGCCCCAAGTGTACGCGGGTATGTTTCCGGTCAGCTCGGATGACTTTGAAAACTTCCGCGACGCCCTGCAAAAGTTAACCCTCAATGATGCGTCGTTATTCTTTGAACCCGAAAGCTCCGATGCGCTGGGCTTTGGGTTTCGCTGTGGTTTTCTCGGCATGCTGCACATGGAGATTATCCAGGAGAGGCTAGAGCGCGAATACGACCTGGACCTGATTACCAGTGCGCCGACGGTAGTCTACGAGGTGGTAAAGAGCAATGGCGATATTGTCTACGTGGATAACCCCTCGTCATTGCCCGATATCGGCGTTATCGAGGAGATGCGCGAGCCCATTGTCGAGGCGAACATCTTAGTGCCGCAAGAACACTTGGGCTCGGTGATCACTCTGTGCTCCGAAAAGCGCGGCATCCAGCGCGATATGCACTACATGGGTAAACAGGTATCGGTAAAGTACGACCTGCCCATGAACGAGGTTGTACTGGACTTTTTTGATCGCCTGAAATCAGTGAGCCGCGGTTTTGCCTCACTCGATTACAGTTTTACCCGCTTCCAGCAAGCCAACCTGGTGCGCTTAGATGTTTTGATTAATGGTGACCGGGTAGACGCGCTGGCATTGATTGTTCACCGCGATCACGCGCAAAGCATGGGGCGTAACCTGACCGAGAAAATGAAAGAGCTGATCCCGCGGCAGATGTTTGATGTTGCCATTCAGGCGGCGATTGGCGGCCATGTGATTGCCCGTACCACCGTTAAAGCTTTGCGTAAAAATGTGACGGCTAAATGTTACGGCGGCGATGCCTCGCGTAAGAAAAAGCTGCTGCAAAAACAAAAAGAAGGTAAAAAACGCATGAAGCAAGTGGGCAATGTTGAGATACCACAATCGGCGTTTTTGGCCGTGTTACAAGTTGATAATTAAGCAGGGCCTACCGTCTTATGGGTAATATAAACCTTCCTTTGATTTTAACGCTGGGTGTATTTTTTACCGGCGTTGTCTGGCTGTATGACATTATCTTTTTGGCCCGTGCCCGGCGCGAAAAAGTAGCGGCGGTTAACGCCCAGTTTAAACGCGATGATAACAGCGCTGCGGCACCCGCCGACGCCACCTATCAGCAGGCCATTGGCCAGGCGAGCCGTGAGCCTGTATTGGTGGAGTACAGTAAATCCTTCTTCCCGGTATTGCTGTTGGTGTTTGTGGTGCGCTCGTTTTTGGTCGAGCCGTTTCAGATCCCCTCAAGCTCTATGGAGCCGACGCTGGATATTGGCGATTTTATTCTGGTCAACAAGTACACCTACGGCATCCGGCTGCCGGTCATCAATAAAGAGGTGATTCCGGTCAATAAGCCCGAGCGGGGCGATGTTATGGTGTTTTTTCCGCCGCACCTGCCAGATACTTACTATATTAAACGGGTTATAGGGCTGCCGGGCGACAAAGTAGAATATGTTAACCACAAACTGACGATTAATGGTGAACCTATTTCTGAGCAGCTGCAGGCCGTACTGCCCGCCGGGCAGCCGCAGTTTCGTTTGACAGAGGAAACCATTGGCGAGCACGAGTTTACCGCGCGCAAGTATTTGCGCCCTGGGCGTTACAGTGTGCGCGGTGCATGGACCGTCCCCCAGGGTCACTATTTTATGATGGGTGATAATCGCGATAACAGCTTTGACAGTCGCGGTTGGGATGACCCCTTTGTACCCGAAGAGAATATCGTAGGCAAAGCCGTTGTGGTGTGGATGCACTGGGAGAGCTTGCTCAGCCTGCCGAGCTTTGACCGGGTGGGTAAGATCGATTAACCCGGGCCGGGTTTGAAATTGATTATGGTGTTGTAATAGCAAAGCGCATTGCGCAGGGGAATGTTATGCGAGCAAAACTAAAACAATCGGGTCTTTCGGCGATATCACTGCTGTTGGTGTTGGTGATCGGCGCATTTTTAATGCTGTTCGCCTTTAAGGTGGTGCCGGTTTACGCCGAGAATTACTACATCACCACCGGCCTAAAAACGTTGGCAGAGGATAACCCTGATCTCGCTAAAATGAGCACCACTCAAATCAAAAGCGCGATGAACCGTTATTACTCTATTAACAATGTGCGCAGCGAAGGCGCCAAGCAGATTGACGTTATTCGCAACGCGCGCAATGTGCTGGTGGTGAATGAGTACGAATCTCGCGTCCCGCTTATCCACAACATAGATTTAGTATTGAGCTTTAAAAACGTGCTCGATAGCGATCGCCCGGACGAATGCTGTAAGGCTGCGGAATATTAGTGTGAACGATATTTTATTTGAGCGCCTGCAAAGCCGAATAGGTTACCGGTTTGAGCAAGCCGAACGCTTGCGTTTGGCGTTAAGTCACCGCAGTGTCGGTGCTCACAACAATGAACGGCTCGAGTTTTTGGGCGACTCTATTTTAAACTTTATCGTCGGTGAGGCTTTGTTTACTAAGTTTGCCGACGCTCGCGAAGGGCAGTTAAGCCGCTTGCGCGCGCAGATGGTTAAAGGTGAAACCCTGGCCGAGATCGCCCGTGAATTTGATATTGGCCCCTGTTTGTTGTTGGGGGAGGGCGAAATGAAAAGCGGCGGGCACCGGCGCGACTCGATTCTGGCCGATGCCGTCGAGGCTATTATTGGTGCTATTTACAGTGAGGCGGGTATGGCAACTTGCCGCGAGCGGGTGCTGGCGTGGTATCAGCAGCGGCTTGACTCGCTAAGCTTAGATACCCCGGCCAAAGATGCCAAAACGCGCCTGCAGGAATACATGCAAAGTCGTCAGCAGCCGCTGCCCGATTACCGCGTAGCCGAGGTCGAAGGCGAGGCCCACGCGCAGGTTTTTACCGTCGAGTGTCATGTCTCACTGTTGGATACCCCGGAGCGCGCGCGAGCCAGTAGTCGCCGGGTTGCGGAAAAGAAATCTGCCGCACAGGCATTAAAGCGTCTTGGAGTTTAACCATGAGTGATCAACCCGTAACGCGCTGTGGCTATGTCGCCATTGTCGGGCGGCCCAACGTGGGTAAATCAACTCTGTTGAACCATATGCTGGGGCAAAAGGTCAGTATTACCTCCCGCAAGCCGCAAACCACCCGCAATAACGTCACCGGCATTAAAACCGACGGCGCCGATCAGGTGATATTTGTCGATACCCCCGGGCTGCACAAACACGAGCCCCGCGCCATAAACCGCTATATGAACCGCGCTGCCGGCGCCGCCATGAAAGACGTTGATTTAGTCTTATTTGTGGTGGATCGGTTGGTGTGGAACGAAGAGGACGAAATGGTGGCGCAGCAGCTTGAGCACTCCAGCTCGCCCATTATTTTGGTAGTGAATAAAGTCGATTTACTAGAAGACAAAAACCAGCTGCTGCCACATTTGCAGGAGTTATCTAGCCGCTTAGGGGTGGCCGAGATTATTCCGCTGTCGGCGTTGCGTGGCGCTAACCTCGATCGGTTAGAGAGCATCATCCTCAACTATATCCCCGAGGGGATGCACATGTTTGACGATGATCAGTTTACTGACCGCTCGGCGCGCTTTATGGTATCCGAGATTGTCCGTGAAAAAATTACCCGCCAGCTCGGCGATGAGCTGCCCCACCAGATGGCGGTAGAGATCGAAGAGTACAAACAGCGCGGCCCCGTGTTGCATATAGGGGCGGTTATTTTGGTCGAGCGCGAGGGGCAAAAGCGCATTTTGATTGGCAATAAAGGCGACCGAATTAAGCAGATCGGGCAGCAGGCGCGGCTTGATATGGAAAAACTGCTGGATACTAAAGTGATGCTTAACCTTTGGGTTAAAGTTAAATCCGGCTGGTCCGATGATTCTCGTGCGCTGCGCAGCTTAGGGTACGACGACCTATAACCCCATGCAGCGCGTCGAGTTACAACCCGCTTTTGTTGTACACGCCAGACCCTACCGGGACACCAGTTTTTTGGTGGACTTTTTTACCCCCGACTATGGCCGACTGTGCGCCGTAGCCCGGGGTGTTAGGCGGGGCAAAAACAGTCAGCGCCCGCTGCTGAATCCGTTTATTCCACTGTTAATCTCCTTCCAGGGTAAAGGCTCATTGCAGCTGTTGTTGTCTATCGAGAGTACCGGTTACGGCCTGCCGCTTACGGGTAGCCGGCTGTTTTCTGGCTTATACCTTAACGAGTTGCTGCGTCGGGTGCTGTCCGAGTGGGACAGCTGTCCGAGCTTGTTTGAGCGCTATACCGAAGCGCTGCATGCGCTCGCGGGCGATCAGGATGTGGAGCTGGTGCTGCGGCGCTTTGAAAAACAGCTGCTGCAGGAGTTGGGTTACGCCATTGATTGGCACTGCGAGGCACATAGCGGTAAGGCGTTAGCGGCTGATGTCTGGTATCGCCTCGAGCCGCAGGAAGGTTTTATTGCGGCTGTGCCGGATGAGCGCGACCGTTATTACTTTGGCGCCCACCTTATCGCCATTGCCGAAGATACCTATGAGTCGCCAGAGACTAAGCGCGCGGCAAAACACATAAGCCGAACTCTGCTGCACCCGCTGTTGGGCGATCAACCACTTCAGTCGCGTCAGCTTTTTCTTTAACCGCACCATACCGGTTTACGTCGGGGTGCTAAAGCCAAAAAGTTGATCGATCGGCTGGTTTTGCCCCCAGATAAGTAAGTGATCAATGGCGTTGTTCAGGCACGTCATCGTGGGCGCTAAATCGTTGGTTTGTTCGGCGCTTAAGGCTTTGTCGAGTAGCCCGGTAATGCTGCGCAGGTGTGGCACACCGGTATAACAGCAGCTGCCGTAAAGCTTGTGAACGAGCTCTTGTAGTTGTGGGTAATCCTCTGCCTCGTAAGCCTGGTTAATAGCGCTTTGCTCGGTCTTGAGGCCATCGATAAGCATCACTAACATATCCCGGGCCAGGTCGGCTTTGTGATTGGCCAGCGCCAGGCACTGAGAAATGTTAACCGGGCTGCCCGGGTCTTCGGGCTCACTGGTATCGATTGCGGGCAGGGGGGCTTGCCGTTGCTGGTTGACCACAAGCCCTGTCCAGCGATTTAACATTTGTGCCAGTTGCGCCTCGGTTACTGGTTTGCGAATACAGTCGTCAAGCCCGGCGATTAATAAGTCGGTTTTATGCTCGGTAAGGGAGTGGGCGGTTAGGGCTACCACGGGGGTGCGCTTGGGGTGCGAGGCTTCTTGCTGACGAATTTTTTGTGTGGTTTCCATGCCATCCATGCCGGGCATTTGAATGTCCATAAAAACTAAATCAAAGTCGCCCGGGTTAAAAAGCTCGATAGCTTGCTCGCCACTACTGGCCTGGGTGATGGCGACGTTTAGGTCTTTTAACAGCTCGCTGGTGAGCTGTAGGTTAGCGGCGTTGTCGTCTACCAGTAGCACATGTTGCTGCGGCCCGCTGGTGAGCTCGGGTTTAGGTTCGCTTTCATCCAACTCAAGGCCAAAACAGTGGCTGATGGCGGCGAGCGTGTGGTCGTAGGTGATCGG
This sequence comes from uncultured Gilvimarinus sp., assembly GCF_963975215.1. Lineage (GTDB taxonomy): Bacteria > Pseudomonadota > Gammaproteobacteria > Pseudomonadales > Cellvibrionaceae > Gilvimarinus. The sequence goes on along the minus strand of NZ_CAXBFW010000020.1, from coordinate 3,209 downwards.
CTTGATAACAAATTCTATGGCGTTACCGTTGCTGTGTTGGCGGAATACTTCCATGTGGCTGTTGGTACAGCAAACGATGACCTTGCAGGAAAACTCCAGCTCAAGTTGTTCGGCGATGTTGCCCAACAGTGTCGGTGGTATCTTGCGCTCATCGGGTGGTACATCAACCAGCATTAAATCGCAGGGGCGCCCGGCCAAAACTTCTTTGCGCAGCCGCGGAAAAATATCGTAAATGGATTCAATCCAAAGGGTTTGCGCCTGCCAGCATTCAACCAGACTTTCGAGCTGGCGATAAGCCAGCTGGCTTTCGCTGCAAATCAGTATACGTTTGTTTTTTAGTCGGTTTTGTTCGGGGGCGGCATAGTTAGGGTCGACCCCAAGTTTGGCGGTAAACCAAAAAGTGGCGCCTTCGTTGGGGCAGCTGTCCACGCCCACTTCACCCTGCATACGGTCAACCAGGCCTTTACATATGGCCAGACCCAGGCCGGTACCACCGTGTTCGCGGCTGCTGGAAGTGTCGGCCTGAGCAAATGCCGAAAATAACTGCGACTGCTGCTCTTTGCTAAGGCCAATACCTTCGTCTTTTACGGCGACTTTAATAGTGACCTGGTTTTCGACAAAATGCAGCAAACTGCACTCGATACTGATGGTGCCACGCTGGCTAAATTTAATGGCGTTGCTCAGTAAGTTAGAGAGCACCTGGCCAAAACGCAGAGGATCACCCATCAGTTGCGGCGGAATATTGTTGTCAATAATAGTGACAACCTGCAGGTTTTTTTCTTGCGCTTCAAACGCCAGGGTGTCCACGGTGCTTTCAGTGAGGTTGCGCAGCATCATGGGGGCGTAATCGAGCATCAGCTTGCCCGACTCGATTTTGGAAAAATCCAGAATGTCGTTGATGATGGCCATCAGACTGTGAGCCGAGTCGTGAATCGTCTGTACATAGTTGCGTTGACGGCTGTCGAGCTCGGTTTTTAGCGCAAGATTGGTAAACCCGATAATGCCGTTTAGAGGGGTGCGAATTTCATGACTGGTGTTGGCGAGAAACTCCGACTTTATTTGGCTGGCGGCAAGGGCGTCTTTGCGAGCCATATCGAGCTCAATATTTTGCACCTCAATGGTCTCGAGCGTTTCACGCAAATCCTCCATCGACTGATCAATATGCAGCTGCATATCTTGTTGCGCATGCTCCTGGGTGTCGGCCATGGCGTTTACGGCCGTGGCCAGACGCTGAAACTCGTTGGCAAAGCTGCCTTTCACCCGGGCATCTAATTGCCCTTTGCTCAGCTGATCGATCACCTGCCCAATACTGGCCAACGGCTGGATAATATTGCCGTGTAGTTTTATCGCCATATAGGCTGCCAGTGCTAGGCAGGCGGTGGTAGCCAGCACCACGATAAGCAGCATTTGATAGACTGTTATCCAGTAGGCCGACAGCACCAGCTCGATATCCAACCAGCCGAGATTTTGTTGCTTATTGAGATCGACCACCGGCGCGCGAAAGCGGTAACCGAATTCGGTGCGGGTAATGCTGTTGCTGCTGGTGTCTATCTCTTGCTGGTTTTCAAACCGGGGGCCACTGTGGATGTGGTGGTTGCGGCGCGAGTCATAGATATGTACGGCGCGTACCATAGGCTCTTCAATGGTCGCCTGTACCAAACTTTGCAACAGTTGCGGCTCGTTATTACTTAAGGCTACGTGCACCAGGTGGGCGGTTTTCTCGGTTAATAGTAAGCCGCGCTGCTCGACAAAGCTGTTGAGTTTAGAGATATACAGCAGTGTCAAAGTGGCCGCCAGCAGCACAGTGATACTGATGGCAGGGAGTAGGATAAGTCGCCAGACTTCAGTTTTTACGCTGCTTGGTTTCATGGGCCCGGGTATCGCTTTGTTTGTGTGAGCTGACAGGTCGTGGGCTTTGCCGTTATTTTAGCCTTTTGCGCCTGTTTCCCGCGTTTCATTTGCCGAGTAGAATAGACGGCTTTTGTACGGTGCTGCAAGCGTGGTGCCTGTGTGTTTAATTTGGCAGTGAGGTAAGCATGGATTTCCCAACTATTGACGCGTACGTGGGCAACACCCCAATGGTACGGGTGCAGCGTTTGTTGGGCGAGAGCAGCAACACCTTGCTGTTAAAGCTTGAGGGCAATAACCCGGCGGGCTCGGTTAAAGACCGGCCGGCTTTGGCAATGATCGAAAACGCCGAGGCCCGCGGTGATATTGCCCCGGGTGATCGCTTGATCGAAGCGACCAGTGGCAACACCGGGATCGCGCTTGCCATGGTGGCCGCCATAAAAGGTTACCCGCTGACGTTAATCATGCCCGATAACAGTACCGCCGAGCGCAAAGCCTCGATGGCCGCCTATGGCGCCCGCCTTATTTTAGTCAGCAAAACGCAAGGCATGGAGGGCGCGCGCGATCTCGCGCTAAAGATGCAGGCTGACGGCGAGGGTAAAGTGCTCGACCAGTTTGGCAACTTGGATAACCCCGATGCGCACTATCGCACGACCGGTCCGGAGATTTGGCAGCAAAGCCATGGCCGTATTACCCATTTTGTCAGCTCTATGGGCACCACTGGTACCATTATGGGCTGCTCGCGCTATTTAAAAGAGCAAAACCCCGAGGTGGAAATTATTGGCTTGCAGCCGGAAGATGGCGCCAGCATACCCGGTATCCGCCGCTGGCCCGAGGCGTACTTACCCGCTATTTACGATGCGAATCGTGTCGACCGCATCGTGAGTATGAGCCAGAGTCGGGCCGAGCAGGTGATGCGCGCGCTGGCGCGGGAGGAGGGCATATTTTGTGGTGTTTCTTCGGGAGGTGCGGTTGCGGCGGCCCTAGAGTTGTCGCAGAGCGTCGAGAACGCTGTCATTGTGGCCATTATTTGTGATCGGGGGGATCGCTATTTATCCTCCGGGTTGTTCGATACGGCGGCACTATGAGTCGCCGGCCTCCGCCGCGCGGGCGCTCGCAAGCACAATCCCAGCGCAATCGCTCCCGGCGCAATAAGCCCCATCGCCCTGCACCCGTTGGCCCGCCACTAACGCTCGATATTACTGCCCTGGGGCATGACGGCCGTGGCGTTAGCAAGCATGAGGGCAAAGTTGTCTTTGTCGCGGGCGCCTTACCGGGTGAGCGGGTAGAGGCCAGAGTGGTTCAGGAGTCCAGCTGCTTTAGTGAGGCGCAGCTGGTTGCGGTTATAACGCCCAGCGAGC
>NZ_CAXBFW010000019.1:0-72436 GCF_963975215.1 uncultured Gilvimarinus sp. | reverse complement strand
GTTGCCACGTTTCGATGGGTGGACACACACCTTCAAAATGGCGCCTAGATTACGAGCCAGCCTGAAAGCCTGAGTACGTAAGGGGCTTTTTCAACAGCCTGCTAATTTAGCTCAGTGTTTGGCGCACTACCCTGGAACACCAGAGATAGATACCGATGTGTGCATTGCTTAGAGTTTATTTGTATCACGGATCAGTATTGCCGAGGTTGTGGGGACTATATCTGCGATAAAGAAAAGCAGATGGTGCGAGCCAAGTTAAGCGAGTTGGCAAAAAATAACCTCCCGTCGGTTATTTTATGTTTCGGTTTTGTGCTGGCCGTTATTGGTGTTTTGTTGGCGGCCAATGCCTAATGGCGATTGGCCGAACGGCTTTGATCTCAGCCTTAGTAAAAACAGGCGGCGCTTTGTAGTGCTTTGCGTGTTCCATAATAAGTAAGCGATTACCTAAAGAGAAATGTCTATGAATATTCTAAAACCTAAAATGCTCTCTTCCTTTTGCTTGGTGGCGTTATTCTTTTGCGTTAGCAGCTACTCAGAAACCTGGAAAGATGTGCCATACCTTGACGGTGATACGAAAAATGTCGGTGCGTATTTAGTAGAGCGCGCTAAGCTGGATATCTATTGCCCGGATAATGTGGAAAATGCGCCTGTTATCGTTTGGTTTCACGGCGGTGGCTTACGGTCCGGCGAAAAAGAGTTGCCCGAGCGATTACTACACCATGACGTTTGTGTCGTAGCGCCGAACTATCGATTATTCCCCACGGTAAAATCCCCGACTTACATTGATGATGCCGCCCGTGCCGTGGATTGGGTCTACAGGAATATTAAAAAGTACGGTGGTGATAAAGATAAAATGGTGCTTTCTGGTCATTCCGCCGGTGGCTATTTGGCGCTAATGACGGTGATGGATAAACGATGGTTGGCCAAATATAAAATGGATGCCAATAAAATTGCGCGGCTTGTGCCTTTTAGTGGGCACACCATAACGCATTTTACGGTTAGGGAAGAAAGGGGTGTTAAAGGGGAGCAGCCGATTGTGGATGACTTGGCGCCGCTGTTTCATGTCCGGGCAGATGCACCGCCAATTACGCTCATTACGGGCGACCGTGAGCTTGAGCTACTAGGTCGATATGAAGAAAATGCTTATTTTGCACGAATGCAAAAAGTTAATGGGCATAAAAATACCCGTATCTATGAAATGGATGGTTATGGGCACAATATGGTCGAGCCTGCTTTGCCAATTTTGTTGGGTATTGCACAAGAGCTCTAACCGAAGCACATGACTATTAGTTAGTGCTTGTAATCAGGCTAGTATTTGTAATCAGTCTGGTACTTGTAAGAAGTCGCCGAGATAATTTACGGGTTAAACTTAAATCGGTAATAGCAGCAATCATGGCCAGTTTTTATCTGCGATTCCGGCCGGCGCGCTTGTCTAAGGTGTGCCAGGTGAAATTTGAAGAGTTAAGGGAGCTTCCGTGAACAAGATCAATCCGAAGAAATTGCTTAACAGTAAGTGGACGGCGGTTACACCAGTAGATAAAGAAAAGCACTTTATCGTCACCGAGGTTGAGTTTGACGAAGATGACGAAGTGATTTTATGCGTATTAGAGGCCGTGTTTACAAAGCGAGCTAACCCAATAGATTGGAATGATTTAAAAGATGATTCGCGGTGGGCCTTTGGCTGGAAATAAGCGGAAACCACTGGCCATTCGTTCACGTAATAATATCCAGATATTGCTTGCCTGAAAGGTGAGAGTCCCTTGCGCATTCATCTTTACGGGGCGGCGGCCTTTTTAAACTGATGGCGTACGCCGTTACCTGTGCCTTATGCTAGAGCTGCTAGAATGCCCACCTTCTCATCGGAATCCAACAATCAAGAAGAATGAACATTGAACACCCAATCAAGTAGCTGGACGGTTTGCCCGGAGTGCCAGGGCCGTGGTCAAAAAAGCCGTCGGCTGCGTAAAAAAGTACGGCTGCGCTACCAGCGCGAGCTGGATGAGTTTGTCCGGCTTAACCGCGGGGGGCTGGCCCCTGTTCGCCCCAAGGCACACCTAGATGACTGTGCCCACTGTGGCGGTTCGGGGTTGGTGTACTGCGCGAGCCGCCCGCTGGCGGATACCGATAACCTCCCGCACGTAGCCATTATTGGCGGTGGTATTGGCGGGGTAGCCTTGGCGCTGGCTTGTTTGCACCGCCGAATCCCTTTTACGCTTTATGAGCGCGACAGCAGCTTTGATGCCCGCTCGCAGGGTTATGGTTTAACGCTGCAACAGGCGAGTAAGGCGATTGCCGGGCTGGGGCTGTTTGATTTAAAAGACGGTGTGGTTTCTACCCGGCACCTGGTGCACACCACCGACGGCACAGTGCTGGGTGAATGGGGCGTACGCAAGTGGAAAGCCGATAACGCAAGTGCAGGGACAAAGCGAACCAATGTGCATATTGCCCGGCAATTTTTGCGCTTAGCATTGCTGGATGAACTCGGCGGCCGAGATGAAGTACGTTGGGGGCATCGGCTTATTGGTTTTAAAGAGGGTAAGGATGGCCGTGTCGATTTAAACTTTCAGGTGGGCGGTACGGTGGAGCACGCCAAGGCCGATCTGGTGGTGGGGGCCGATGGCATTCGCAGTGCGGTGCGCCAGCTATTGATTGGCGAGGATGTGACCCCGTTGCATTATTTGGGCTGTATCGTGATTTTGGGTATTTGCCCGCTGGCGGATTTAAATGGTCTTACCCATGATTTACTGGATTCGGCCACGGTTTTTCAAACGGCCAACGGCAATGAGCGGCTCTATGTAATGCCTTACACCGCTGACTCGGTGATGTGGCAGTTGAGTTTTCCGATGCCCGAGAGTGAGGCCATCGCGCTGAGTAACCAGGGCGCTCAGGCACTAAAAGACGAAGCCTGCCGCAGAACTCAGTGGCACAGCCCTATTCCACAAATTTTAACGGCCACTAAAACGGCGCTGGTATCGGGCTACCCGGTGTATGATCGGGAATTACTTACGCCGGAGTTATTGGCGAAAGCCGCGAAGGTAACCTTGATTGGCGATGCGGCGCACCCTATGAGCCCGTTTAAAGGCCAGGGCGCGAACCAGGCGCTGCTCGATGCGTTGGCATTAGCTCGCGCTATTGCCACCGGCTGTAGGCCATTGTCCCAGTGGCGCGATCTAGGTTTGCGGCAGAGTGTATTAACTGAATTTGAGTCAGAGATGTTAGCGCGCAGCGCTGTTAAGGTAAAAGATTCGGCTGCCGCGGCACAGTTTTTACATTCCGATACCGTGCTGCATAAAGGTGACGAGCCAAGGGGCCGTTGTTTAACCCGACAGCTAGACTGACGGGTAAGCGTGCCCTGCTCTGCGCTAGGCGCACTTAAAACGGAATAGGAGAGCAACATTGTCTGATAGAGTTTCTAATACGTCTGATTTTTTACTGCAGTTGGATGCATTGAAGTTGGTTAATCGCCGTACTTACATTAGCGGTGGCGAGCGGCTTGAAAACTCGGCGGAGCATTCATGGCATTTGGCGATGGCTTGCTGGGCGTTTGCCGAGCTATTTGAAGAAGAGTACGACCTATCTAGCTTACTTAAGCTGGCATTGCTGCATGACCTTGGGGAAATAGGCGCTGGCGATACCTTTTTATACAGTGCCAACAGAGACAATGCCCATGTTGAAGAGCGTAAATACGTTGAAAAAATAGCGGCTCATGCCGGAAACCCAATCCACAATATGCTTGCCCTTTGGGATGAACAAGAAGTGGGAGGCAGTAAAGAGGCCAAGCTTTTAAAAATTGTTGATCGCCTGCTGCCCTTTCTGCACAACATAAACAGCGAGGGCCGAGCCTGGATAGACAATGGCATCCACAAAGATCAGGTGTTAAAGATGCATCAGTTTATCGAAGCGGAAAGCCCGGAAATTTACCGCTGGTTCAGATCTAAAGTTGACTATGCGGTTAAAAAAGGTTGGCTAGATGCCTCTTAATAATCGTGTAGAGGGGCCCCTTTTTTGTTGTTTTTCTGGGAGGCCAAATGAATTCAAATGTGCCTAGACTTGCCAGGCAAGAAGATCTTAGCGGAATATTAGCGTTGTACAAAACGTTGCGGCCGACAGACCCGGAACTAACGCCTGATGTGGCCGCGCAGGCGTTGACGGCTATTATTGGTAACCCGAACACGGAAATCGTGGTCGCCGAAGCCGAGGGCCAACTATGTTCTACCTGCATGCTTGGCATTGTTCCCAGTATGGCGCAAGGCGCGCGGCCTTTTGGGGTAATTGAGCATGTTGTTACTTTGCCGGATGCCCGCGGGAAAGGGCTGGGTAAATCGGTATTGCGTTTTGCACTGCAGTTGGCCTGGGAGAAAAAGTGCTACAAAGTGTTGTTGCTCTCGGGTGAACAACGCAAAGGTGCCCATCGGGTTTATGAGAGTGTGGGCTTTGTTGGGAATATCGAGAGGGGCTTTGTGACAAAGCCTGCGGAAGGTTAATTTTAAAGTGCCCCCATCGACGGATTTTCGCGTCAATTATTCGTATCAGTAATCACAAGACGTGTAGATGAACACATCAGCCATTAGGCTGCTGGGTACGTTCTGAAACGTGAAGCGCTATCGGCCAGCAACTCATCGGAATGCCGGATCAAGGCGGTAGCCAGTCAATAACCCTTACTTTGCTCTGAGTCAGGGCTTACTTTTAACAAAATTCCTTTAGTATCAGAATCTTAGCACCATTTAAGTCGTGCTTTATACCTCTTGGTTACTCTCAGCTTAGCCGCTTTTGGCGGCCATTTAGCGCTCCTCCTCACACTCTGGCGTTGTCAGCTGGTGCTTTACTAGGCAGTTAGGTTAATTACTGTTAAGATTATTATAGGACTATATTACAAATAATGTTATGGACGACGAAACCTTACATAATGATAAAAGAGGTTGTTTATGTTCTTTTCTGTACGCGATATAGCGCGTAAAACTGCCCGAGTCGGTCTTTTGAGCCTGATCGCCTGTAGCAGTTTTGCCAGTGCGCTTAACTTGTCCGGTATTACTAACTCTCACGATCCGTCCACTCTGGTTAAGGACGGCGATACCTATTTTCACTTCACCACCGGCGATGGTGTCTGGTACTCCCGCTCTACCGATATGGTGAACTGGGGCAACCCAGGTACGGTATTCGCTAACGGTTGGCCCAGCTGGATTAACAGCGCCGTGCCCGGTTTTGGTGGTCACTTTTGGGCGCCAGATATTATCCAGATGGGTGATTACTTTTACCTGTACTACTCGGTGTCGAGTTTTGGTAGCTCCCGCTCGGCGATTGGTGTGGCCCGCACCGCGTCGTTAAAAAGCCCTAACTGGGAAGATCTGGGGCCGGTGGTGCAATCCTATGGCGGCAACAATGAAATTAATGCGATTGATGCGGCTTTGTTTCGCGATCACGATGGCCGGGTGTATATGTCTTACGGCTCGTGGTTTGGTGGCCTTGGGGTTGCTGAGGTTAACCAGAGCACCGGTAAGCTGTCGTCATCGGTGCAGCACATTTTTGGTGGCGGCCATCAGTCGATCGAGGCGCCCTACATTACCCGCAACGGTGATTACTACTACCTGTTTTTTACCCGCGGTAACTGTTGTCAGGGCGTAAATAGTACCTACCGGGTTCAAGTGGCGCGCTCTACCAGTGTGTTTGGGCCTTACACCGGCGAGCGTAACCTAATGCCTAACGTAAGCGGCAACCGCAAGGGGCCGGGCCACGTTGGTATCATTAAGCAAGACGGTTGTAACTACACCAGCACTCACTACTACGACTTAAACGACAATGGCGCGGCCAAGCTGGATATTCAGCGTATGGATTTTGTGAATGGTTGGCCCACCATGACCAGCAACTTTAACTCGATCCACAGCTGTGGCGGTTACAGTGAAGGTTTGTACCAGTTGCAGTCGCGTCACAGTGGTAAGGCACTGGAAATTGAAGGCGCCGTTACCGACAACGGTACCAGTGTGGTGCAGTACGACTTTAACGACTGGTTGCACCAGAAGTGGTATTTGGTTGATCAAGGTACCGGCACTTACAGCCTGATTAATGCCTGGAGCCAAAAAAGCCTGGACGTATGGGAGCAGAGCACGGCTAACGGCGCCGATATTGCCCAGTGGGAATACTGGGGCGGCCCCGGACAAAAATGGCGCTTGAACTCAGTGGGCGGCAACATGGTTGAAATCGAATCGGACATGAGCAATAAGCTCTTGGACGTAGACGGCCGCAGTACCGCCAATGGTGCCAATGTACTACAGTGGCAGCGCACCGGTGCTAACAACCAACACTGGCGTTTGCTGCGTCAGTAAGTTAATGCTGATTGCGTAAAATAGTAAAAAGGCCGCTCCTCTATGAGGGCGGCCTTTTTTGCACGCCCTTAAGCGCACGGTTTTGCATCCGACATCAGGCGTCAGACTTGTTAACTACTGCTTAATACCTTCAATGTGCAGTTTAAGCTCAACCACTTGTGAGGCTGGGCCTAAATCTTTGGTGATGCCGAAGTCAGACATGCGGATTTCGGTTTCGCCTTCAAAGCCTACGCGGTAGCCACCCCAGGGGTCTTTACCTTCGCCAACTTTGTCTACCTCGATGGTGATTTCTTTGGTGACGCCGTGCAGGGTTAAGTCGCCGACGATATCAAACTCTTCACCGTTGTCATCAATATCGCTGATGCGCTTGCTGACGAACTTGGCCTCGGGGTATTTATCAACTTCTAAAAAGTCGCCACTGCGCAAGTGCTTGTCGCGCTCTGCGTGGTTACTGTCGACACTGGTGGTGTCGATGGTCACGTTGATGCTGCTGGCGGCCACGTCTTGTGGGTCGTAGCTAAAGTTGCCGCTAAAGTTGTTAAAGCGGCCGAGCAACCAGCTGTAGCCCAAGTGCTGCACCTGAAAGTTGATCGAGGCGTGGGCGCCTTTGGTGTCGATCACGTAATCGGCGGCCATGGCCGAGCTGGCAGCAACGGCGCTGCTAGCCAGTACGACGCTTGCCAGTGTTTTTTTCATCCAACCATTTGCTGCTTTCATTGCGTTCTCCTTGAGTTTGCGTAAAAGCGTTACTGTGTGTTTGCAGGTTTAACGGGTTTAAGCATTCGCACCAGGGTGCGATCGCGAAATATAAAATGGTGCGCGACGGCGGCAAGGCCGTGAACGCCTGCCAGAATGACGATGAGCCAGCCAAATATACGGTGAATAAAGCCGGCCAGATCTACCTGTGCCGGGTCTATCTGGACAAACACCGGGAAGCTTACCCAATCAAACAGCATTGGGCCTTTGCCCTCGGCGCTGTTAATTAAGTAGCCGGAGATCAGCAAGGTAAGCAGTAGGGCGTAGAGTACGATTTTCATCGCCTCGGCGGCCCAGTGTTGCCATTTGCCGACGCCGGGTACGGGTTTAGGTTTTGGGTTAAACACTCGCCAGGCGAGTCGCGCCAGCGTTAGCAGCAACAGCAATAAGCCGATGCTAACGTGCAGCGCCGGGCCTTTGTGGTACCAGGGGTCGTAGTAGCCTAAGTCGACCATGTAAAAGCCGAGGCCAAACATAAAAAAAATCGCAATGGCGCTGACCCAGTGGATGGCGATACTGATTAGGCCAAAGCCACTGTGGTTGTCTTTAAGCATGTTGCCAAATCCTTAGCGGTTTCATATTGTTACGCTATCAAAGCTGGCGGTGTGGCGCGGTTAAGATTTGTTCGAAAATAGCGGTGCGGCCGCATAAAGCCAACAATAATTGTCACTTTGCCGCTGATGCGCCGGCTATTTTACAAATCTTGCCCTAATCACGCGGTACGGGGCGGGTACGGCCGTTATCGTCAATCGCCACATAAACAAACTCGCCCTCCGTGACTTTTGCCACTTCGCCGGTGCTGGCGACTTTGATCCATACCTCGATGGTGATGTGAATCGATGAGCGGCCCACGTCGGTGGCATCGGCGTACACGCTGACGGTGGCGCCAATGGGTACCGGGCGCAAAAAGGCCATATTACCCACGGCTACGGTGGTGATCCGGCCCCGGGCGATCTGCTGCGCCATAATGGCGCCGCCAATGTCCATTTGCGACATCAGCCAACCGCCAAAAATATCGCCGTAAGGGTTGGTGTCGGCGGGCATCGACAGGGTTTGCAGTGTTAATTCGCCGTTGGGGGTTGGATCGTCATCGAGACCGTGCATGGCCATATTAAGAGTACCTTGTGTTCCGTGTGCGTGATCGCGGCGCTAAAGCCTGGCAGAGTGCTAAATATAGCAGAGCCGCCCTTACTATTGTGTGAAGTAAAGGACAGCCGACAAAGAAATAAGTTTAATGGGCGGCCCGGAGTGAGTGCCTGGATACTCAACCCAAGTATATCCAATAGCCGGCGGCGGCTTTAGCGCATTATTGACGGCAGCCACGTTACCAACCCCGGCCAAATGGCCAGCGCCGCCAGCAAACACAATTGCAGTGCAATAAAGGGCGCAACGCCACGGTAAATATCGGCGGTAGCCACCGAGTCGGGCGCGACCCCGCGCAGGTAAAACAGGGCAAAGCCAAACGGCGGCGTTAAAAAAGACGTTTGCAGGTTGATGGCGATCATAATGCCCAGCCAGATTGGGTCGATCCCCATAGCCAGCAGCACCGGGCCAACAATCGGCACCACCACAAAGGTGATCTCGATAAAATCCAGAATAAAGCCCAGTAAAAATATCACCAGCATCACCACCAGCAAGGCGCCTATGTGGCCGCCCGGTAAGTTGCTAAACAGCTCGTGGACTAATTCTTCGCCGCCAAAGCCGCGAAACACCAGCGAGAAGAGCGAGGCGCCGAGCAAAATGGTAAAGATCATGGCGCTGATGCGAACAGTCGAGCGCATCACATCCAGAAGGCGCTCGCGGTTGAGTTGGCGCTGCGCGGCGGCCAATATCAGCGCGCCCATGGCGCCTACGCCTGCGGCCTCGGTGGGGGTGGCAACGCCCGTTAGTATCGAGCCTAACACCAGAGCAATCAGCACCAATACCGGCACCAGCGAGAGCCATAAACGGCCGCCGGTGGGAGCTGTACTGTCGCTGTTATCCTCCAGCGTCTGTGTAACCGTGGGAGCTTTATGGGGCGCAAAGCGGGCGACCGCCAGCAGGTAGACGATATACAGCAGTACTAGTATTAGCCCCGGCACCACAGCGCCGACAAACAAATCGCCCACGGATACGGTTTGCAAGTTGAGTACGCCGAGGCGCAACTGCGCCTGCTGGTAAGCGTTAGAGAGCACATCGCCTAATAAGACTAAAGCGATAGACGGCGGAATGATTTGCCCCAGGGTGCCGGTAGCGCAAATGGTGCCGGTGGCAAGCGATGGGTGATAGCCGTGGCGCAGCATGGTGGGCAGCGACATTAACCCCATGGTGACCACTGTGGCGCCGACGATGCCGGTGCTGGCGGCGAGCATCGCGCCCACTAAAATGACCGACAGGCCCAGCCCGCCCGGCAAGCGACCGCAGGCGCGGGCCATATTGCTCAGCAGGGTTTCGGCGAGGCGGGATTTCTCGAGCATTACCCCCATAAACACAAACAGCGGCACCGCCACCAATGTGTAGTTGCTCATAATGCCAAAAATACGGCTGGGGAAGGTGTGCATAAGCGAGGGGTCAAACACCCCGGCGATAATACCGCCCCCGGCAAATAACAGTGCAACACCGGCCAGCGTAAAAGCCACCGGGTAACCCAGCATAAGCAGCAGGCAGACGGCGGCAAACATCCACAGGGGCAAAAACTCAATCAACATGGCGGGCCCCGGGTGCAGCTGGAGTATCTGGGCGTGTGATGAGCACCCAGCCGGCGCGCAGCAGCTCGGCCAGTGCGGCAATGGTTAACGACACGGCAAACACCAGCACCAGGGTTTTTAACAAATACACATAAGCAAGGCCGCCGGCGTCGGTAGAGCGCTCGGCCACCGCCCACGAGCCGGTGACAAAGTCGAGGCTAATCCAGCCGATAAACAGCGCAAATGGCAAGGTAAAAGCGATAGCGCCAACGGCGTCCACCCAGGCTTGGGTGCGGGCCGGGAAGCGCCGATACAACACATCCACCCGCACCTGCGCGCCGTGCTTTAAGGCGTAACCGGCGCCGAGCAAAAACACCGCCGCGTGCATGTAGGTGACGGATTCCTGCAGGCCGATGGACCCCACCCCCAGCAGGCGTCGCAGCACAACTACCGCGACGGTGGCCAGCACCATAATTAAGGTGAGCCAGGCGGTTGCGCGGCCGGTGGTTTCGGTAATCGCATCGAGGGCGCGCAACAAGCGCGGCGGCGCTGTGTTGTGAGTGTTAGTGGGTGCTGCGGGTGTCGCCATAAAATCCGGACGCGTCAGTGGCGTCAGCGTTATTATTGTTACAAAGTGCGATGCCAGCGGCGCTGCCGCTGGCTAATGGGCGGGTATTATACCGGTTAACCCTGAGGTTGTTGCAGTTTTTGCAGCTGGGCTTTGGCGGCCTCGCCAATCTCGCCGCCACCTTGTGCCGCTTGCTGAAAGTAGCTAACGGCTTTTTGCGTATCGCCGTTTTGCAGGGCGTACTCGCCTAAATAGTAGCTGGCAATTTGGGTGGGCAGCAGTTGCATACTTTTTTGCAGGTCCTGCGCCGAGGCATCGGGCTTATCTAGCTGGCGGTAGGCCAGGGCGCGGTACACATAGGGGCGAAAAAACTCAGGGTTGGCCGAAATCGCTTTGCCAAAGGCCGTCGCGGCGCCATCAAAGTCTTTGTCGTTGGCCTCTACCCGGCCTTTAAGCTCCCAAAACAGGTTTTCTTTGGGCTGTTTTGCAATCGCGCTGTCCACCAGCTTTTTGGCACTGGCGACATCTTCTTCACTGAGGGCTTTTAGCGCTTTTTGGTAATCGGCGTAGGCGTCCTGGTCTTTTTTCAGTTGCGCGATGGCGCGCTGGTACTCGGCGCGATTACGCACGCCGCCGGGATGCTCGGCCGCCATTTTTTTGTTGGCCTCGACCCGCTGCTGCGACGGCGGGTGGCTGGCAAAAAAGCTTTCCATCCAGCTGGCTTGCTGCCCCTCGGAGAGCTTCACAAAGGTTTTTTGCAGCTCGACCGCGCCCTGCGGGTCGTAGCCGGCACGCACCATATACTCGATGCCGTATTTGTCCGATTGCAGCTCCTGGTCGCGGCCATAGCGCGCTTGCCAAGCCTGGGCACCAACACCCAGCGCGCCCACCGCGAGGCCGGCGGCCTCGTGATCTTGTGTCGCCAGCGCCACCCCGGCGGCCATCAGGCCAACATTGAGCAACGTGCCCTGCGTTTGTTGCTTGGCCCCGTGGCGCGCCGCGGCGTGGACAATCTCGTGGCCGAGTACGGCGGCCAGCTCGGCCTCATCGTCCAACAGCACTAACAGGCCGCGGTTAATGGCGATTTTGCCCCCGGGCAGGGCCCAGGCGTTGGGTACATTGTTGTTTAGCACCACAAACTCGTAGGGCAGCTCGCGCCGGTCGCTGACGGCGGCCAGCTTTTGCCCCACTTCACTGACGTACTGATTTAGATCCGGGTCGACCACATAGCGCCCGCCCTGAGATTGTTGGCTGGGCTCGTACTGCTGGGCGCCGATGGCGACCTCTTGCTCTGCCGACATAAACGATAGCTCGTTTTGCCCGGTCACCGGGTTAACGCTGCAGCCGGTTGCTAGAATGGTCAGCGATACCAGCAGGGTGAGTTGTTTCCAGTAAGTCACAGGTGCCTCCGTTAGTCATTGCGCTGCGCTATTGCGCAATTAAGCATTATTCATCGTTGCGCGGGTTTTGCCGGTTATAATGTCACAAATTTAACCGAACGAGGTATTCATGCAAACTCTTCAGGCGGTCGAGCTGTTTGCCGGCCTGCGTCCCGATGGCCAGCCCATGGTCGAGCGACTTCCGGTAAAAGTGCTGGAGGACAACTCTGTACAGCTGGTGCGATCACCGGCTTTTGTTAAAGGCATTGCCAGTGGCGATGTGATTCGCTGCCAACCGGACAAGCGCGAGTTTGAGATCGTAACCCACAGCGGCAACGTTGCCGTGCAGGTTTTTTGCAAGGGCGATATTCAGGCGCTGGCCGACCAACTGAGCGGTCCGGTGGCTAAGCTCGGCGGCGATTTAGACGTCGAGACCCCACGTATGCTGGTGTATACCCTGCACGTTAGCTGCGGCTTTACCGAGATCGAGGCGGTGTTTAACACCATTAATGGCGACGATAGCGCCTGGCAGTACGGCAACGTTTACGACCCAACCGATGGCACCACGCCGCTCAATTGGTGGCTGGACATCCTTAAACCCGAGTAGCTTACGCCCCGGTAATACACGCTAACACTGACTGAGAGAGCCATGCTGATACTGATCTCCCCCGCTAAAACCCTGGATTTTGAGTCGGCCCCGGTGACTGAAAAACACACCGACAGCGACTTTTTAAAAGACTCGCGCGCATTAATTAAAGAGCTGCAAGCGCTATCGCCGGCGGATATTTCGGGCCTGATGCACATCTCCGACAAGCTCGGAGTGCTTAATTTTGATCGCTTTCAGGCCTGGAAGACGCCCTTTAAGCCCAGTAATGCCAAGCAAGCCGTGCTGGCGTTTCAGGGCGATGTGTACACCGGTCTCGCCGCCGAGACGTTTAAAGCGCGGGATTTTGACTTTGCACAAAAGCATTTACGAATTTTGTCGGGGTTATACGGCCTGCTGCGGCCACTGGATCTTATTCAGCCCTACCGGCTGGAAATGGGCACCAAATTTAATAATAGTCGCGGCGCTAATTTGTACCAGTTTTGGGGCGAACAGCTTACAGATGCCGTCAACGAGCAGTTATCGGCGCTAAAAAGCACTACTGTGGTTAACCTGGCCTCTAATGAGTACTTTAAAGCCATTAAGCCTAAAAAGCTGGCCGGCGAGGTGATTACGCCGGTGTTTAAAGACTGGAAAAACGGCCAGTACAAGATCATTAGCTTTTACGCCAAAAAGGCGCGCGGCTTAATGAGTGCATACGCCATTAAAAATCGCCTGACATCGGCCGAAGACCTAAAGAGCTTTGATGTTGATGGCTATGGGTTTAACCCCGAGCTGTCATCGGAGCGCGACTGGGTGTTTACTCGCAAACTGGATTAAGCGACAGTGACCGGCGCGCCATGGGCTAATGTATAAAAGCAAGTACAACAAAGGGAGTGCCCTATGGCATTACGCATACTGGTGGTTGATGATGCCAGCTTTATCCGCGACATGGTTAAAAAGCACCTGCGCGAGCGCCTGCCGGGTGTCGAGGTGTTTGAAGCGCCGGACGGCCACCGGGCCCTGGCGCAGCTTAAAGCGCAAAAAATGGATCTGGTGCTGTCCGATTGGGAGATGCCCAATATGAACGGCGAGCAATTGCTGGCCAGCATTCGCGCCAATGAGCACTACCAAGACATACCGTTTATTATGATCTCCAGCCGCGGCGACCGCAGCCATGTGCTTAAAGCGGTGCAGGCTGGTGTGTCGGACTATTTAAGTAAACCTTTTACCCCCGAAGAGCTGCTTGGCAAAGTCACTAAGCAGCTAAAAAAGATCAACAAGTTTCCCACGCGCGGCGCTGGTGCTGGTGGCCCCGCCGCTCAAGTTGCAAAATCATCGGTGGATGTATTAACCGCCGGGTTTGGCGCGGCTACGGCTGCCAAAGAGTCAGCGGCCCCCGCTGAAAAGGCTCCCAAGCCCGATAAGCTCAAGGCGCAGCTGCGCTTTGACAGCAATCAGGCACCGGTGGGCTGCGTGGTGCGCGAGGTCTCGCTACAGGCGTTTAGCGCACTGATGGCGCGCGATGGCCACTTGCCGGCGCTGTTTGATCCGGTGGTGGTGGACATTGGCAATGAATCCGAGCAAGTGCAGCTCAATGCCTATGTGCACTCGCTGCAGGCGGCGGAGCCCCGGCCAGAGAGTCGCGCGGTAAAAGTGATACTACGCTTTGTCGATACCGAGGCGGATAAGTTTGACTTGCTATCGCGTTTAATCCGGTAGCGTGTAACGGGGTAGTCCATGAGCGATGCATTAACCCAGACCGATCGCCAGTTGTTACAGCGCTGTATAGCGCTTGCCAGCGATTCGGCGCGCACCGGCGGCGGGCCGTTTTCGGCCATTGTGGTCAAAGGCGGCCGCGTGATCGCCGAGGCCTGCAACAGTGTTACCCGCGACCACGACCCCACGGCCCACGCCGAGGTAGCGGCCATTCGCAAGGCGTGCCAGGTGCTGGGCGATCATCAGCTTACCGGCTGTACCCTTTATGCCAGCTGCGAGCCCTGCCCCATGTGTTTAGGGGCAATTTACTGGGCCCGGGCGGATAAAGTAATTTTTGCCGCCAGCCGGGAGCAGGCCTCCGGGGCTGGGTTTGACGATTCGCTGGTGTATCGCGAAGTGAATATTCCCGGCCCCGAGCGGCAAATCCCCTTTTACCACGGCGCGCTGGATGAGTCCGAAGCACCGTTCCGGCAGTGGCTGGCGTACGAGGCACGCCACACTTACTAATGGGTCTTACGTCTTAGAAAAAACCAACAACCAGCGATATTTTTCCGCGATCGTCCAGCTGCATGCCGTTGCCCTCTGCAATAACCGCCCCGCTGATACCTCTTAAGCCAAGTTGAATGGCGTGCGAACTATGTATGGTTTAGGCCGTGCTATTAACGCTGGTTAGTGGTTATTGAGATCGAAATAACCAGCGTGCCTGATATTAGCTATCTTTATTTATAATTAAAAATGATATCTAGTATCATCACCCGATAATAACAGTAAAATAATAAAACGAGAGCCGTTTGCGATCTGCCAGTCTCGCAGAACTGGTGCCCGCGATCTGTGATGTTTTTTAACCAACACAGAAGGTTTCAGTATGAAAACACAAAAATTCCTGACCCGCTCCATAACCGCCGGCCTGGTAAGCGCCAGCACCCTACTGGCGCTAGGCGCCCAGCAAAGTTTTGCCCACGGCTACGCCGATTACCCCAAAGCGCGCCAAGCGTATTGTGAAGAAGACGGTGGTTACTGGTCACCCTCCGATGGCTCGGGCATCCCCAATGCCGCTTGCCGCGCCGCTTTTTTAGAGGCGGGTACCTATCAGTTTGTGCAGGCTATCGAGTTCTCTAAAAATGTCGCCAACTATAACAGCCAGGCGGCGGTCGAGGCCGGCGTGCCCGATGGCAGCCTGTGTGCCGCAGGTGACGCGAGCAAAGCCGGTATCGATGTGCCCCACCCGGATTGGCCGGCGCAGCAAATTAGCTTAAACGGCGCCGGGGAGTTTGAGTATCGCTTTTACGCCTCGACTCCGCACGACCCAAGCTTTTGGAAGTTTTACCTGAGTAAGCCGGGCTTTAACCCGGCCACTGATACTTTAAGCTGGTCCGATTTAGAGCTGGTGGACGAGAAATCCAGCGCTAACTTACAAACCATTAACGGCAAGCGTTACTACGTGATGGATGTAAGCTTGCCCACTAATCGCAGCGGTAACGCCATTCTTTATACCCGCTGGCAGCGTCAGGATGTAGCCGGCGAAGGCTTTTACAACTGTAGCGATGTGGTGCTGGGTGATGTGGCGCCTCCCACCTGGAGCAATGCCGGCAATTACGTAAACCAAGGCATTAACCCCAGCGCGGGCGACCAGATTTGGTTTAGGGTGTTTGACGGCAGTGGTAGCGAAGTGGTGTTTAATCAGTTTGATATTACCGCCAGCAACCAAGCACTTAATACGTGGACGGCTGAACTTGCCGCGGAGATTAACAGCAGCGAAACGGCGGTACAGGTGGGTGTGTTAAACAATGGCACCGTGAGCTATAACAGCAATGACTTGTACGCGAACCGCGTTTACGTATTAAACAGCAACTACACCTATCAAATGGATTTAGAGGCGGGTAGCTCGTCCAGCTCCAGCTCTAGCAGTTCGTCGTCGGTGAGTTCGTCGAGCTCATCCAGTAGCTCCAGCACGGGACTGTGCTCCTCTACCCCGGTATGGGATGCCTCCAGTGTTTACAACAGCGGCGATACCGTGCAGCACAATGGCGGTTTGTATGAAGCCAAATGGTGGACTCAGGGGCAAAACCCCGCGGACTTCTCTGGCCAGTGGGAGGTATGGGAAAAAACCGGCGACTGTTAATACTTACGCATAAAACGAGATCATAAACGATTAAAAGGCCTCACTTCACAGTGGGGCCTTTTTATATGAGGGAAGAGTTTGTGGCGCATTAAGTTAGCAGGCGTAAAAACCTAGATAAAGCGCTATAGCTGAAGGTGCGCGGTCTTTTGGTGATGATTGTATCCGGCAGGCCTTTGGGCTGGCACCCACTTTGCAATATCCCCATTGAATTGGTCATTTAAGCGCTATTAATCGCTGTTTGACTGGTGTTGTTACAGAATTTTGTAGCACTTACAAACGCACTGGAGATAACTATGCAACGGATAAAAATTGGCTTACTCACGGTATTAATGGCGGTTTTCGCACTCACTGCGTGTGCTAACAACGCCCCGGTGCCCAGCACTTTATTGACGCAGGCCGAGGGCAATGTCGAGCAGGCGCGCAGCTTAAACGCTGAAAAATTTGCGCCGTTAGCCTTTCGCGATGCGCAACAAAATTTAGAGAAGGCGCAAGCGGCACTGGCTAAAAAGGAAAACGCAGAGGCTCGGGACTGGCTGGAAAAATCGGTGGCCGACTCGGAGCTTGCAATAGCTCAATCTCATGCCAAAAAATCCGAACAAGCGGCCGATCAGGTTGAAGAAAACTTGCGCGCGTTGGAGCAGGAAGTCAAAAAGAACCAACAGTAATCGACCGCTAACTCAGAGGATAGAATTATGTACGGTATAAAACATCACAAAAAGGCATTGTTAGGTACTACATTGGCGGCACTATTGGCGAGCGGTTGTGCGACCACACCGGAAGAGCCAGACGAGCGCTTAGTTCGTCTGCGCGCCGAGCTGGACAATGTCTCTACCATCGATGAAGCCAATCGCTACGCACCGGTTAAACTGCGCGAGGCCGAAGAGTCGGTAGAGCAGCTCGAGAGTTTGCTTAACGCCGATGCGAAACCCGACGTGGTGAGTCATCAGGTTTATCTGGCCGATCGAAAAATTGATGTGGCGGCGCAAACAGCGCGTATGAAAGCGGCCGATGAAACGGTTGAGCAAGCGGATGAAAAGCGCCGCAACCTGATTATTGCCGCCCGTGAAGCCGAAGCCGAGAGTGCCACAATGCGCGCACAAAGAATGAACCAGCAGGCCGAAGAGGCGACCGAGCGGGCTCGCCTGGCGGAAGAGCGTGCATTGGCCGCCGAGGCTTACGCGCAACAGATGGCGAACCGGGCACAAAAGCTCGAAAGTGATTTGCAAAATATTAGCACCGAGCAAACCGAGCGCGGTTTAGTCTTGACGCTGGGTAATATTCTGTTTGAAGTCGACGAGGCAAGTATTAAGGCTGGCTCGGAGCGCACCCTGAAGCGGGTGGCGGACTTTTTAAACGAGTACCCCGAGCGCAAAGTGCTGATCGAAGGTTTTACCGATAATACCGGTGCGGATAGTTACAATCAGAACTTGTCCGAGCGTCGGGCTTCCTCGGTGCAGCAATCACTGGTGGATGACGGTGTGGACAGCAGCCGGATTCGCACCCGCGGTTATGGCGAGTCGCACCCGGTGGCCAGTAATGACTCACAGGCCGGGCGATTACAAAATCGTCGGGTAGAGATCATTATTGCCGACGAGGGTGAAGAGGTGACTGACCGCGACTCTTAACCTCTGCTGCGGTAACTTTACCCTTAAAGCATGGCGCCGGGTTATCCGGCGCCATGTTTCTGGGCGAGCCACAGGAGTACTGCACGCGCTAAAGGCAAAAAACGGCGGTTTCTTTATTACTGGCTACTTTCGGACACCATTCTCCTTGTGCTTTTTTGATCATTCATTACTCGATTTCCTCTAGTTTAGGGTAGAAAAATACCCTAAGCACCGCTTTGGCGCTCATAAAATCTCTATTCTTCGTTAAGCGCTATCTTGTGGCGTAATGCTGTTTAGCTGATCATCTTTTAGTAAGCAATGTGAATTATGGGCAGAAGCGTGCAACGTTGACGTTTTTCTCCGGGAAATTTCGGTTAAGGCATTTAACTTGGCCGGCATTTTTTGTTAGCTTTTTGGTGCGGTTTAACCACGCGCCTCTTATGTTGGTCATTCAAGAGCAATTAGCCCTCATCGATCACCAGTTTAAATCCCTATTGGTACTTAACGTTGCCCTGACCATTCCGGCTCATACTTTAGTGGGCATGCAGGTGGATTCTTGCGGCCCGCGGATACTCGACGCAGTCAGACGGGAAAATCGCCGGTATTGTGGGAGCATACGGCAATATCGGTGCGGTGTTGTTGTTAACGGTATTCTCGTTTGTCGAGACATCGGTATTTTTTATGGTGATTGCGGCCACCATTGCGGTGGCTGCCGCCGCGGCGATGCTGTTGGATGAGCCGGCCGAAACGATGGTAGAGGTATTGCCCGATGGCTCGGTACAGCACGTGCCTATTCACTAAGCCCACATCTGTGCTGTAGCGCGCTGTGGTTTGTGTGTTTTTCCACGGGTTGCGTGAATTACAAAATATAAACTTTGGTTGTGCGTTGTCTGGCGCAAACCGGGGCACGCCTGCTGTGTGATCTTGCGCGCTAATACGCCTCTGTTTGTGCGTTACCTCTTGGTTTTTGTCATTTTTGTAGCGCGCGTTAAATGCGTGGCACTGTCATTGCTTTAACCGAACTAATGGTATGGCTGTATGCCGTACAACTTTTAACAGTCTTATTATGCATAAGCGAATGGGAGTTTGTTATGTTGCGTATTAGTTCTCTGGCAGCCGCCATGTTGTGCACTACACTGGCCGCTAACGCTATGGCCGAAAGTGTCACTATGTATCGAGTGGATGCATCAGGTGCCTCACAAGAGTTGGGGCAAATTGAGGTCGATCAAAGCAATTACGGTGTCGTGTTTACGCCTAAGCTAGAAGGCTTAGTGCCCGGCGCGCATGGATTTCATTTGCATGCCAATGGTAGCTGTAAGGCGGGTGAAGACGGCACCCCCGCTGCGGCAGCCGGTGGCCACTTTGACCCGATGGGGGCTGAAAAACACGGCGCGCCCTGGGGCGATGGTCATCTAGGTGATTTGCCAGCGCTGTATGTGTCCGATCGCGGCCTGGCGGAGCAGCCAGTATTAGCGCCGCGATTAACGTTAAGAGACCTTGAAGGTAAGGCGCTGATGATTCACCAGGGTGGCGATAATTATTCCGACTCGCCCGAGAAGTTAGGCGGCGGGGGCGCGCGGGTAGCGTGCGGGGTTTTTGAGTAATACAAGCGTTAAACAACAAGCCGCCAGTAAAGCGGTTTTAAGCAAAGCAGTGATTAAAAAAGAAAGTACGACAGGAGCAGCAAAAAGTAAGATCTCAAAAAGCAAAAGCAGTGTGGGGCGCAGGCAGCAGCTTGCGCCCTATTTTTTTACCCCTGGATTTCGGCGTTGTGATATACCCGCTGCACATCGTCGGCGTCGTTGAGCATGTCCAGCAGCTTTTCAAACATCTCTACATCGTCGCCCGAAATTTCGGTGATGGTTTGCGGTACAAACTGAATCTCGTCCACTTCAAAATCCAACCCCTCGTAGGCCTCGGTTAAGGCGTTGCGCGCCTTGGCGTACTCGGTGTTGGGGGCAAACACAGTAATCTTACCGTCTTCGGTTTCAATGTCGGTAACGTCCACTTCGGCCATCATTAACACTTCCAGAACGGCCTCTTCGTCTTCACCGGCAAACACAAAAATGGCGCTGTGATCAAACATATGGCTCACGGTACCGGAAGTGCCCAGCTTGCTTTTGGTTTTGTTAAAGCAGGTGCGCACATCGCCGATGGTACGGTTGGGGTTGTCGGTTAAGCAGTCGACAATCACCATGACATTGCCGGGGCCAAAGCCTTCGTAGCGCGCCGGCGAGAAGTCTTCTCCGGCGCCGCCTTTGGCTTTATCCAGCGCTTTGTCGATAACGTGGCTGGGCACCTGATCTTTTTTTGCCCGGTCGATCAAGCTGCGCAGCGCCAGGTTGCCAGCCGGCTCTACCCCACCCTGTTTGGCGCAGACGTAAATCTCGCGGCCGTATTTGCTGTAAACCTTGGCCTTAGCGTCCGAGGTTTTTGCCATGGATTCTTTGCGGTTTTGGAATGCTCTTCCCATTGCCCTGTCTCTTGCTTAGTGCCCGCCGTCGCTCGGCGCTGGCGATTCTTGAAAGAGGCAAATTCTACCGGTAAACGACCTTGCAGGGAATGGTCTGGTTAAAACACAGATTATAGCGTGGGCCACCACTGCTCGGGCAGCCCGCTTTTACGCAGCAGGGCGGCGATATCCATCGCTAGCGCAATGGCGACATGCACGGCCACGCCGCCCCAGATCGAGCGCGAGCGCAGCGCTAAAATACCCAAAAACAGGCCAAATAAGATGGCTCCGGTGGCCTCCAGCCACAGTTTGGGGAAGTGAATCATCAGGTAGGGCACGCACATGACCCAGATGGCGTTGGCCCCCAGTGCCGGGCGCAGGGCGTTGAGTAAAAAGCCGCGAAAGAAAAACTCTAAGAAAATAAACTGGCCAATATAGAGGCACTCCCAGACGATTAAATCCAGCCAACTGCGCTGGGCCAAATGATAAAATGGGTAGTGATTGACGAAGTCGCCGCCCAGGCTTACCAAATAAACAAAAAACAAAATGGGGCTGACCAACAACACATAGCCTAACCAGTGCTCGCGAGTGTCGCCCAGGCGCCAGCCCATATCGGCCATGCGCAGTTTTAACAGGCGGCTAATCACCAGCCAGGGCAGTAGCACATAGCCCGCCAAATGTATAAAGCTCCACCAGGCGTAGCCCGCCAGTTGTCGCCAACCGGATTGCTCTAGCTGGCGTAGCAGCTCGTTGGCCGGCTGGCCGGAGAGCTCGGCCACGGCGCGCAACAGGGTGTTTAGGTTAGTGGAGTATTTGCCGTAGTGCACCAGCAGCAGGCAAACGCAGGCTGTGGCCAGAGTGATAAACACGCGGCGCAATGCCTGGGGCCGGCCCAGTTCGTACGAGGGGGGCTCGCGGTCGATTTGATCGAGAATGGCAAATAGGTTGGCGCGGGCCAGGAGCTTTTGCAAGGGTTAGTCCTTTTGCGACGGGGGGTTGTTGGGTGTGGGTTGCGTGTAGGGCAAATGCGCGGCGGCATCGTTAAAGTAGCCCTGAGTCATCTCGCCCTCCTCGCGCACAAAGTCTTCCACGGCGGCGGCAAAGCGCGGGTCACACAGGTGATGGTTAGAGTAGGTTAATACTGGCTCAAAGCCCCGCGCCAGCTTGTGCTCGCCCTGTGCACCACCGTCGAAACGCGTCAGCCCCTGGGCGATGGCGTAATCGATGCCCTGGTAGTAGCAGGTCTCAAAATGCAGGTTGTCGAATTCGGCCAGACAGCCCCAGTAGCGGCCATATAGGGTGTGTTGATCGCACAAGTAGAGCGCGGCGGCGACGGTTTGCCCGTCCAGTTGGGCCAGCACCAGCACACAGTGATCGGCGAGGTTTTGCCCCAGCGCCTGAAAAAACGCCTCGTTTAAATAGCCGCCGTGACCGCTGCGTTTTAGGTAGGTGCGCTGATACAGCTGATAAAAAAACTGCCAGTGGTACGGCTCGATGGCGGCGCCGGTGAGCGTCGTAAACTGAAAGCCCTGCTCGCGCACCCGGCGCCGCTCTTTGAGTACGTTTTTACGCTTGCGCGAGGTAAATGTGGCGACAAAATCATCGAATGTGCGGTAATTGCGGTTAAACCAGTGAAATTGGCATCCGAGGCGCCGGGCGCTACCCGCCTGGCTTAGCGCCTCGCTGACGCTTTGATCGGGAAACAAGCAGTGCCAACCCGATAGGCTCTCGCGCAGGCAATAGTTGTCCAGCGTTTGGGTGATAGCGGCGATGGTATTGTGGTCGGGTTGCCCCAGCAGGCGCGGGCCCCGGCAGGGGGTAAAAGGAATGGCGTTGATCCACTTGGGATAATAGCGCTGGCCGTAGCGCTGGTAAGCATCGGCCCAAGCCCAGTCGAATACGTACTCGCCGTAGGAGTGCTCTTTAAGGTATCCCGGCAGCGCGGCTACCAGTGTGTCGCCATCGCGTACCAGTAAGTGTCGGGGCAGCCAGCCGCTGGCCTCGCCCACGGCCTGGCTGTCTTCCAGTGCGGCGAGAAACTCGTGGCGGGCAAATGGGTAATCGTCAGCGAGCAGCGCGTTCCACGAGGGGGCCGCGGCGGCGTGAATCGACCGGGCAAATTCAAACTGCATTAAAGACCTCTATTATACGGCGCTCGGGCGCACTCAGGGGCACGTCTTAGGCTGGGTCGGGTCAAAGGCGTCGAGTACGTCTTCTATGGTGTCGGCGACGCGTACATTGTCGAGCAAAATGACTTCGCGCTGCGCTACCCGGTGGCGCAACAGGCCGATTTGGGTAAACATCGGATCGGTGTTGTTCGCCCGGGTTTGCAGTTGTGTGCGGCCCATGGGCTTGCCGTCCAGCCAGATATCAACGTAGCCTTGGGCCGGGTCGGTTGACCAGTGTACGGTCATGGCGACATCGTGCCAAACTCCGGCGCTGGCAA
Organism: uncultured Gilvimarinus sp.; assembly: GCF_963975215.1. GTDB lineage: Bacteria > Pseudomonadota > Gammaproteobacteria > Pseudomonadales > Cellvibrionaceae > Gilvimarinus. The sequence continues at coordinate 49,821 of NZ_CAXBFW010000019.1, read as the reverse complement.
AGCCGGGTTTGCTCCAGTAGGGTTCGTCGGCATCAGAGCGGGTAAAGCTTAAGGTTTCACCGAACAGGTTATAGCGCATTTTTTGTTGCCAGCTGTTGCCCGACTCCCAATAGCCAATCTCGTGCTTTACCGCGAGCAGCGGCTGGGGCAAATAAAAGCTCCAGCCAATATGCGTCGTATCACCCTCGCCGGTGGCGGCGGGCTGGTAGTTAAACTCGCTGCGGTTGAGCGCCTCATTGCCGTGCCAAAGGTATTTGTCATCGCCGGTAATCGCAATTTGCCCGGCGTATTGCCCATCATAGGCGCAGGCGCTGGTGACGCTGGCTCCTGCCGGGTTGGTGACATAGGGCCATTGTGAGAGGTCGCCGGTTTCAAAGTCGGCTTGCCAAAGCAGCTCGGCGTGGGCGCTGGCCGCCAGTAACAAGAGGCTCGCAGCAGTGGCTGGTCGTCGTAGGGTCATGCTGGTCGTCCTTAATGCGCGCTTGTAAGCGCGCGCCGCTGTGATCGCCTGGCGCCTGATGCGTAAAAATATGCGGCCGCCGCTTGCGAAATTTTATAAGTGTTGCAATATAGCAAGCGAGTTATCCAGCGTCCAAACAGGGTGAGCGGGTCTGCACTAACGCTGAGGCGGCGGCGAGTTGAACCCCAACTGCAAAAAAACTGTCACAATGGCCGCGTAGCCTAGCCAGCCCAGTGGCCCCGGTGACAGCGTTAGCTTTTGCCCTTTGTGAACTCGGGCCATTTGCAGGCTTCGCTTTTCGTTAAGTGTTGCAGTACAATCGGTCGGCTCCAATGGACGGAGGCCGAATAAAAAGCCTGTATCCCCAGTACATACCGCTGTATGTAGGTTAGCCTGCGAAGTACGACAGTAACGAGTTAAACAGGCTCAAATACAACGACTAATTTATGCAGAATCTTACAACGCAAGACCCCGGCATGGCGGGTGGTGATCGGCTTGGCAACGTCCAGCGCCGAGTCTCCCAAGCGTTTCGCCGTGTCCCCGAGCGCCGCTGGAAACAGCTTGCAGGTCTATTGATTCTGCTGTGGCTCACCCATTCGCTGGCACAGCTTTTTTGGCTGTTGGTGCCAACTCCCGAAATCCCCGCGGCCGAAATTTCAGCCAATGCCCTGGCCAGTACCGAGGCTAACAGTCAGGCGCAGGATGTGGACGTCGAGCAACTGCGCAGCTTAACCCTGTTTGGCGCCGGTGGCGGCGACCCCGAGGCCGAGCTTGCCAACGAGCCGGTTCAACCGCTGGAGCCGCAAATTGAAGATCAGGCGGTGGATACTAAGTTGTCGCTGGTTTTAAGCGGCATTATAGGCTCGAGCGTCGATGCCTCGGCCCGGGCGATTATCGCTGATGCCAAGACCCAGGCGATTTACGGCCCGGGCGATGAGATCGAAAACCAGCGCGGCGTAAAAGTCGCCAAGGTACTGAATCAGCGGGTAATTTTGGATAACAACGGCCAGTATGAATCCCTCTGGCTGTACAAAGACGATCCCAACGCGCCTCGCCGTCAGGTGCGCTACGACCCGCCACCCACCGCCAGCCGTAGCTGGGAGGGCGACGAAGAACAGTTAACCCAACAGGCGGCCGAGGAGTCTGTGGTAGAGGGGCCGCTTGAGGCGGATCAGGTGAATCAAGCCAGCACCAGTGAAGCGTCGGTGGAGCAAATCAGCCAAAACCTGTCCGATGTGGTGGCGTTTAATATCCACCGCGAGAACGGCCAGATTAAAGGCTACCGTATTCGCCCGGGCCGCAATCCCAAAGCCTTTAACTCGGCCGGTTTGCAGGCGGGCGATATTGTCACCGGTGTGAACGGCACCGCGCTGGATAACCCCGGCAAGATTATGGAAATTTACCGCAATTTAGGTCAAACCACGTCAGCCAGCCTCGAGATTGAGCGCGATGGTGAAATCGTGACCATTGATGTAGAGCTGCAATAAGTGAGGTTAGTAGTGAGAGCGAGCGTCAAGCGAATCAAAGTCGCCCTGTTGGTGGTCAGCCTAGCGCTGCCCGCTGTGGTCATGAGTGCCGAGCAAACCTGGACGGTTAATTTTAAAGACTCCGATATTCAGGAAGTCATAAAATTTATCGCCGAGGCTACCGGCAAAACCATCGTTATCGACCCCAAAGTACGCGGTCAGGTTAAGGTGATCTCTAACGCGCCGGTTAATGGCGATGAGTTGTACGGCCTGTTCTTGTCGATTTTGGATGTGCACGGCTTTACCGCGGTGGAAAATGGCGAGGTGGTGCGTATTGTGCCCAACCGCGATGCCCGCTCACTGGCGATCCCGACGCAGGAGCCAAGCTCTAACGCCAGCGCGCAAGATACCTACATGACTCAGGTGGTACAGCTGGACAATATCAGCGCCGCTAAATTGCTGCCGGTATTGCGCCCGCTGGTGCCCCAGCACGGGCATATCTCGGCCTACGACCCCAGCAACGCGATTATCGTTACCGATACCCGCGCCAATATTGATCGCCTGCTTAAAGTTATTGCACAAATCGACAAGGCCGCCGTAGTCAGCACCGAGCTGGTCGAGCTGCGCTACGCTCAGGCGGACGCCATTGTTAAAGTGATTCAGCAGCTCGAAAAGCCCGACGCCCAGCGCGGCAACGCCACCGCACCGGCCACCTTAGTGGCCGACACCCGCATCAACGGGGTTTTGGTCAATGGCGACGATATGCAGCGCGAGCGCATTAAAATGCTGATTCGCCGCCTCGACCGGCCGCAAATTACCAACTCCAATGTGCGGGTTGAATACCTTAAATACGCCAAGGCCGAGCAAGTGGCTACCGTACTTAACGGCGTGCTGCAAAACATGCAAAAACTTGACTCAGCCGAAGGTGCGCCGGCCTCTAGCAGCCAGCTCAAAGCCAGCGTGCAGGCCGATGAAGACACCAACGCAATTTTGATTACCGCCGATGGCGATACTTTGCAGTCGCTGATGGTGTTGGTCGAGAGCTTGGATATTCGTCGCGCGCAGGTGTTGGTTGAGGCGATTATTGTCGAGCTTGGGACGAACAACTCTAAAGAGCTGGGTATTGAATGGATGTACAACGGCGGCGATTCTGGCTTTGGTAGCTCTACTTTAGGTGATAACTCCACTCTGGGAAACGTTGCCGCCGGTGCCTTAGCTGAGGGCGATAACGCTACGGCAACTCTCGCCGGGAGCCTTGCCGGCATTGCCGGTCAGGTGTTTGGCGTTGGCCGCATAGGTGGCAATACCGATATGTTGGCGGTGCTAAAAATGCTTAAAGCCAACGGCTCCAGCAATATTTTGTCAACGCCAAGTTTGCTTACTACTGATAACCATGAAGCCGAAATTTCCGTTGGTAAAACGGTGCCTTTTGTGACTGGTTCTTATACCGGCACCGGCAATGGCTCCAGCAACCCTACGAATCCGTTTAACACGATAGAGCGTGAAGATGTGGGTATTTTGCTGACGGTCACGCCCCACGTTAATGATGGTGATACGGTAGTCATGGATATCGCGCAAGAGATTTCCAGCGTGGATAACTCGGATCCAAGTATTTCGGGTCTGGTGACTAACTCCCGTAAGATCAACACTCAGGTAATGGCCGCCTCGGGTGAAATTGTGGTACTGGGTGGTTTGATTCAGGATGATGTCAGTACCAGTGAAACCAAAGTACCCTTGTTGGGTGACCTCCCAATTATTGGTAATTTGTTTAAAAGCCAAAGCAGCTCTAAAACCAAAACTAACCTGATGGTATTTATTCGCGCCAGTGTGATGCCCGACGATGCCATGTTGATGGGTGCTACCTCCGATAAATACCGTCACATTCGCGATCAGATGATTGAGCGGCGCAGCCACACCAGCCTAGTAACAAACAAAGAAGACTTACCGATGCTGCCCGAGTGGGAGGAGCAGTTGCGCAAGGTTCAGGCCCAGTATCAGAAGCAGGAAGAGGCGATTGAGCCGGATAACGCCACCGGTGGCGACGAAGACAAAATCCCGCCTGCCGAAGGCCGCGCCAAGGCCAAGGAGTAAGCGGTGAATAGCGAGATTTCTGAACCGGCCGAAATGCCCGAGGAGTTTGAAGAGAGCGCCATTCTGGAGGACGAAGAGGAAGAGCTGGCCGCCAGCGCCGGTGAGAGCCCGCGCCTGCCGTTTAGCTACGCCTCGGATCACGGTGTGATGATCGACCCCGAGCAGCCGCACACCGTGTTGCACAAGCCGGGCTTAACGCTCGATGTACTGACCGAGCTGGCGCGCTATTTTGATGGCGATATGAGCCTTGAAGAGCTGCCCGCCGATGTGTTTCAGCAGCGCCTAACGCGCGAGTACCAAAGCAGTGACGGCGCCGCCCAGCGCGCCGCCGAAGACTTAGGCAACGAGTTTGATTTGTCCTCCATGGCCGACGATCTGGCCGATCGCACCGACCTGCTGGCCGGTGACGACGACGCGCCGATTATCCGGCTGATTAACGCCATCCTCTCGCAAGCGGTGCGCGAAGAGGCCTCGGATATTCACCTGGAATCGTTTGAAGATCGCGTGTCGGTGCGTTTTCGTATCGACGGCGTATTAAGCGAGGTGCTCTCGCCCAAGGCCGAATTGGCCCCGGTACTGGTATCGCGTTTAAAAGTAATGGCGCGACTGGATATCGCCGAAAAACGCCTGCCACAGGATGGTCGTATTACCGTGCGGTTGGCCGGCCACGCGGTGGACATCCGGGTATCGACTATCCCCTCGGCCCACGGCGAGCGCATTGTATTGCGTCTGCTCGATCAGGCCGCGGGGGCACTGTCGCTTAACGATTTGCAAATGCCCGTGCAGGTGCGCGATCGCTTTGCCAAAGCGCTGGGCCGCCCTCACGGTATTATTCTGGTTACCGGCCCGACGGGCTCGGGTAAAACCACGACGCTCTACTCGGGCCTTAGCCATATTAACCACCCGAGCCGCAATATTCTGACCATCGAAGACCCTATCGAGTATTTGCTGCAGGGCATTGGTCAAACCCAGGTAAACACCAAAGTCGATATGACCTTTGCCCGCGGCCTGCGCGCGATTTTGCGGCAAGACCCGGACGTGGTGATGATTGGTGAGATTCGCGACTCCGAAACCGCCGATATTGCCATTCAGGCCAGTTTGACCGGTCACCTGGTGCTCTCCACCCTACACACCAACACCGCCATTGGCGCCATTATGCGGCTTAAAGATATGGGGGTGGAGCCGTTCCTGCTGGCCTCGAGTGTCGAGGTGGTGATGGCGCAGCGGCTGGTGCGCAAGCTGTGCCAAGCGTGTAAAGAACCCTACGAGCCGGTCGAGGCCGAGCGCGACATGCTGCAACTGCCCGCCGGGCAAATGGTGTACCGCCCCGCCGGCTGTAACAAATGCAACCAAATGGGTTATCGCGGCCGTAAAGGTATTTACGAGTTAATCGAAATTAACGAGCATATGCGTCACCTTATTCACGAAGAGGCGGGCGAGCAAGAGCTGATCGTCGAGGCGCGCAAGCACTCAGATTCCATCAGTGCCGACGGCCGCCGCCTGGTTATTGAAGGCATCACCAGCCTGGAAGAGGTCCTGCGGGTTACCACCGCAGGTTAAGCCGAGAGTACCTTATGGGAGCCTACAGTTATCGCGCGCTAAACGAGTCCGGCAAAACCGTAAAAGGTATGCTGGAGGGCGACTCCGAGCGCCAGGTTCGCGCTCAGCTGCGGGCCAAAAAGCTTAAGCCGCTAGAGGTAAACGACGCCGGTAACGCCAAGGTGCGCCCAGGCAGTGCCAAGCCCAGCGGGCGTTTTAGTTTTTTACCCACCGGCCAACCCAAACTTAAAAGCCGCGATTTAAGTTTGGTGACACGCCAGTTAGCCTCCTTGATTAGCTCGGGTTTGCCGCTGGATGAAGCGCTGCAAGCCACCGCCAAGCAGGCGCAAAAGCCGGCGGTAAAGCAGGTAATGCTGCAAATTCGCACCAAAGTGCTGGAGGGCTTTAGCCTGGCCCAGGCGCTGGCCGAGCACCCCGGCTCGTTTGACGATATGTATCGCGCCATGGTGCGCGCCGGCGAGAGCTCGGGCTTTTTGGGGCCGGTGCTCGATCGCTTGGCCGATTACACCCTAAACGCGCAGCAGCTGCAGTCGCGTTTAAAAACCGCCATGATCTACCCGATTGTACTGCTGGTTATCAGCTTGGCGGTCATCGTCGCTCTGATGACGTTTGTGGTACCGGACCTGGTGAAGTTGTTTGCCCACTCTAAACGCGATTTGCCCTTTTTGACTGAGGCGCTGATTGCCACCAGTGATTTTATTGTCGGCTATGGGATCTGGGTGTTCCTGGCCGGTATTGGTGTGATGTACGGTATTAAGCGGCTGCTTAAAAACAAATCGCGGCAACGCCGCTGGCATAAAATCCAGCTCAAGTTGCCGGTGATTGGCAATGTGGTTAATCAGTCTAATTCGGCGCGCTTCGCCTCTACCTTAAGTTTGTTAATGTCCAGTGGCGTGCCGCTGTTGCAAGCGCTGCGTATTGCCGGGCAGGTAATGACCAACCGGGTATTGCAAGAGGCCTGCGAAGACATTGCCAATCAAGTGCACGAGGGTACCAGCCTCAACCGCGCCATGGAAAAAGCCGATTGCTTTCCGCCGCTGTTGGTGCAAATGGTGGCCAGTGGTGAAACCAATGGCACCTTGCCCACCCAGCTAGAGCACGCTGCGCGCGATCAGCAGCGCGAGCTGGAAATGGTACTGGCGGTGTCACTGGGGTTAATGGAGCCGGCCACTATTGTGCTGCTGGGCGGCGCGGTACTGGTAATCGTGCTGGCGATTTTGCAGCCAATTTTTGAAATGAACAAGATGGTAGGTTAGGGCATTCGCCCTAGGCCGGATGCCTGAAGTCCGACGTCGGACACGAGTTAATTTTGCCAAGCGTAACGCTGGGCGCTAGCCACAACGGAGTAGAGCAAATGAAACAAACCAACCGACAAACAGGCTTTAGCTTGATTGAAATTATGGTGGTGGTCGTAATTATTGGTCTATTGGCCAGTATCGTTGCGCCCATGGTGTTGGATCGTGCCGACGAAGCGCGCATCAATAAAGTGAAGGCGGATTTTAAAAACATTCAAACCGCGCTTAACCTGTACCGCATTGATAACTACGTTTATCCCTCCAGCGAGCAAGGCCTCGAGGCGCTGGTAACCAAACCTGCCCTAAGCCCGGTGCCGCGCAACTGGCGCTCTAGTGGTTATCTCGATCAGTTGCCTACCGATCCGTGGGGCAGCAAGTATTTGTACATCAGCCCGGGCGAAACCCGCGAATACGATATCTACACTCAAGGTGCTGACGCTGTTGCCGGCGGCGAGGGCCCCAATGCCGATATCAGTGTTTGGGACCAGCCCGAAGAGCAGTAAATCTTATGTCGCTCCACTCGCGCCAACAGGGCTTTACCCTGATCGAAATCATGATTGTGGTCATGATCATCGGCTTGAGCGCGGGTATGGCGACGCTAGCCTTTGCCCCGGACGACACCACCGAGCTCGAGCAAGCGGTGGATAAGTTTATGTTGCAGGCCGAGTTTGTCAGCGAGCAAACCGTGTTAACCGGCGAGGTGATAGGGTTGTTTATCGAGCCCCGCCCGGCGCGCGAAGGCGATACCTGGTGCTATCAGTGGCGCCGCTTTCGCAACAGCGCCTGGCAACCGGTCAGTGATTTTTTACCCGACCAGTGTTTGCGCTCTGAGGTCGAGCTGGAACTGGTGGTTGAGGGCGAGCCCTACGAGTATGACGAGCGCGAAAAGACCCCCAAGCCGGTATTGATGTTTTACCCCAGTGGTGAGGCCAGCCGGTTAGAGATGGCCTTGTTTACCCGCTTTGAGAGCGACGAGGTCGAGCGCGTACAGATCGATATGATGGGCGATGTGCGCTGGCTTAACCGCGAGCAAGAGCTGGCCGAGCGGGAGCGCGAGCTGTGAATAAGCTGCGCGGTTTTACCCTAATTGAGGTGATGGTGGCGCTGGCCATTGTCGCGACTGCCCTGCCGGCGCTGATGATGCTAATTACCAGCCAGCTGCAGGGCGCGGGGTTTACCCGAGACAAAACTCAGGCGTTTTGGATCGCCGAAAACCAGCTAACGCGCTTGCAAATGCGGCGCAATTTAATTGATAACTTTACCCTGCCCGACACGCAAAATGGCGAGTTAGAGCGCGGTGGACAAACCTGGTACTGGGAGCTCGAAACGCAGGACACCGAGGTAGAAGATTTTAAGCGTCTGGATATTCGCGTTGCGCTGGCCGACGACAAAGAAAGCTATTTGGCGACCTTGACGGGGTTTATCAGTGAGTAACCGTCGCACGCAAACAGGCTTTACCCTGATTGAGGTAGTCATTGCGATGGCGATTACCGCGGTGATTATGACCTTTAGCTTTCAGGCCTTTACCACCGCCGAGCGCAGCGCGACAGCGAGTGCCGAGGTAATGGCACGCATTAATGAGTTAGATCGCACCTGGCAAATTCTGGGGCAGGATTTACGCAATATTTTAAGCCCGGTTAACGCCAGCGATGACCCCAATGTGCCGGGCGGAATACGCCGCCCGTTTCGCGGCGCAAGTGTTTACGACAATACCTCGGGCGAGCAGTTGGTGTTGCAGTTTACCCGCGACAACTGGCTCAACCCCATGAACCGCCCGCGCAGCGATTTACAGCAGGTGGTGTACCGGATTAAAGACGGTACTTTGTGGCGCGACTATCGCCCCGAGCGCAACCTGGTGATCGAAGATTGGCTGTTTGCCGAAGACATGATCCAGCAGCAAATGCTCACCGGCATCAGCGAGATGGAGCTAAAGTTTTTATCCGGCCAGCGCGCCGAGCGCGAGGCTCAGGGCGTGTTAGAGGGCGATGACTACGCCCGCGACTGGGACGAAAGCTGGCCCACCAACAATCAAGGCCAGTTTGACACCAGCACACCGCTGGCGGTGTTGGTGAGCATCGAGTTAGACGACGGATTAGTAAGTGAGCGCTTGTATGACATGGCCCACTAAGTTGCCACAGCGCCAACGCGGCTCGGTACTGATTTTGGCCATCTTAATTGTGGCGATGGTATCGGCGTTTGCCATTAAAGCCTCGCGCGATTACCAGTTGAGCATGGCGCGGGCCGAAGCCCGCTGGCACGGCGCTCAGGCGCGAGCCTATTTGTCGGGCGCCGAGAGCTTAGCCATTTATTTTTTAGAGCTGGACGAAGAGCTTGAGGTAGATAGTTTGCTCGAGCCCTGGGCGCAAGAGCTGCCGCCTTTTCCCGTCGAGGGTGGGGTGATTTTGGCACAAATTGAGGATGCTTCGGCCAAGTTAAATATAAACGATGTGGTTGCCAAAAAGATTAATGAAACCGACGGTGCGCCCAATGACCCGACCCGTTTTAGTCTGGCGCAAAAACATTTTTTGCGCCTGCTGCAAAGCTTTGAAGAGCAGTACCCGGTCACCGAAGAACAGGCCATCAGTATTGTAGAGGCCATGAGGGACTGGATTGATACCGACGACGATATTACCGGCTACAACGGCGCCGAGCGCGATTATTACCAGTCCCTCGACCCTATGTACTTACCGGCTAACGCAAAAGAGTTTACCAGCGTCGAAGAGCTGCGGTTGGTGCGTCATATGACTGGCGAATTAATGACGTTGCTGAGGCCGTTTATTACCGTGCTGGATCCGGAGGAGAGCAAGCTAAACGCCAATACCATGCACCCGCAGTTACTGCGCACGTTTAACGCCGATAATGTTTTGGCACCCTTAACACCCGAGCAAGCCGGGCAAGTAATGCAAGACGCCGGGGTAGAATATGGCCCGGAAAATACCTTTGCCGACAACCCGGCCTGGAGTTCTGTGGTGAGTGGTGAAGGCGGTGTTAATACCGAGATGGCGACTCACACCAGTAACTATTTTCGCGTGACGACCCGGGTACAGCTGGGCGATCAGCGCCGCAGCATGCAAAGCTTGCTGCAACGTACCGACGGTGACATTAAAGTCATCGCCCGGCGCGACGTGTACGACTACATACTCGACTTAGAACGGGCGGCAACGCCCACGACTATCGGACAGACGACAGACAATGAGTGATCATCTGACAATCTACATCGCCCATTACGGCGGCGACTACACCTGGCTGCGCCGGCGCGAAGGTCTGCCCGATGAGCTGGGCAGTGGCAGCAGTGCCCAGCTTGCCGGGCAACTTGGCGACCGGCCGCACAGTGGCGCCGCCATCAATGCGCGGTTGATTGTCGGGGGGCCGCAAGTGGTGGTGCGTAGGCTGAAATACGCCGAGGCCGAAAAACGTCACTTGCGCCGGTTAATGCCGTTTCAGCTCGAAGAAGAAGTCATTGGCGATATCAGCCAGTTTCACTTTGCGCTGGGCAAGGCCGTTGATGGTGAAGTGAGTTTGGCCTATACCGAAAAAGCCCGCCTGAGCGAGATATTTGCCGAGCTGGCGGAGGTGGGCATTGAGGTAACCGAATGTTTGCCCGCGGCCCTGCTGCCCAGCTTGGTAACCACCGAGCAAGCGGACGAAGAGGAGCCGGATGTTTGGGCGCTGCACTGGCAAGATGGTCTGGTCAATGTGCGCTACGGCGATAGCGTGGGCTTTACGGTAACCAGTACAAGTTTGGCTACCGCGTTAACCATGCTGTTAAACGCCGAGAACCGCATCGACAGATTACCGGTGTTGAGCTTGAGTGCGCCCGATGAAAATCAATTGGCCGAACTCGAGCAAAACCTGCCCGCTTCGCTCGAATCGACCACCGGAGAAACCCGCATTGCCGGTATTTGGGATTACGAGCCCGATGCCCACACGGTGGATTTATGCCAGGGCGAATTCTCGCAGCGCTTGCCGATCGAGCGCTGGTGGCGCAGCTGGCAGTGGGTAAGTTATGCCGCGGCGGCGGCACTGGTGATGTATGTCGCCGTGTTGTTGTTATCGCTGAATCAATTACAAGGTGAAAACTTAGAAGTACGCCGCGATATCGAAAAGGTGTTTCGCACCGTGGTGCCCAACGGGCCGGCCAATGACCCCGAGCGCCGCTTGCGCATTATGGCCAGTGATTTAGCGCCCAAGGCGCAAAGCGGGCAAACCGTTGCGCTATTGGCGGCGGTATTGCCCGAGCTGGACAACCGCGATGAGATAAACCTAAAAGGCATTTATTACACCGCCGAGGCGGGTGATCTATCGCTGAATTTACAGGCCAGTACGTTTAATGCGATTGAGTCACTGCGCGGTGCGCTGGAGTCTAATGGTTTGACGGCCGAACTGCTGTCGGCCAATGCCCAGGGCGATAATCATTCGGCGCGGCTTAAAGTAAGACGGAATTAATCATGAATAAACTCTTTGAAGCTCTGGCACGTTACAACCGCCGCGAACAAACCATTTTATTGGTGGGTGCACTGGCGATTATTTTGTACGTATTGTGGATGGCGATACTGTCGCCGTTGCAGGCCAAACGCGAGCAACAACTGCTGACCAACGCTTCCACCAGCGCCGCACTCGAGCGGGTAAAAGTTATGGCGGCTAAAATTCAGCAGGGCAAGCGCGACAGCGCCGCGCAGTCAAACAATAGCGGCGGCAATATTAGTCAGTTAATTGATACCACCTTGCAAGCCAATGGCTTGCGCATGAGTGGCTTTCAGCCGGGCACCCGGGGTGAAGTTCGCGTGCGCTTAGACGACGTTAGCTACAGTGCAATGATGCAGTGGTTGTATGACATCGAGTATCAGCACAACGTGAGTATTCTCGATCTGTCTATCGCGGCCAGCAGCAGTGCGGGTAAAGTGACCGCCAATGTGCGTTTGCGCAGTGAGTAACCGGAGCTAACTATGTTTAAAGCGCAGGCGGCACGATTAACTTTTATGTCAGGCTGGTGGGCGGCGGCGCTGTTGTCTGTAACACCGCTGGTTGAGGCAGCCGGTGCGCCAATCAGTGTGGCGCAGGATTTGTTCGATGTGTCGCAACCGGCCACACTGGGATTAGCCCATGCGGCGGGGGCTGAAACATTCCGGGTGTATGGCGCCCAAGCCGAAACCAATCAATACAATCACGGCGCGGTAAGTGTGTATTTTAACGGCCACTTTTATACCCAGTGGCAAAGCTCGGCGTGCGATGAAGACGCCGCCGACACGCACGTGCTTTACGCTACCAGCGCCGATGCCGAGCAGTGGAGCGAGGCGCGCACTTTAGCCCCGGCGCGGCCCGACGCGGTTGTCACCAACGGCGGCTGGTGGGTATCGGGTGATACGCTGGTGGCCTATTTAAATATTTGGCCAACGGATATGGAGCCTCGTGGTGGCTGGGTGGAATATATAACCAGCACCGACGGTAAAACCTGGAGTAAACCAAATGCCGTGACGGCCGCAAACGACAAACCGCTGGCGGGTGTTATTGAACAAGACGTTCGCCTGTTGCGCGATGGTAAGCGGTTGTTGACCGCGGTACATGTGCAGCCGGGTTTAATTGCCAAGCCCTATTACACCGATGATCTACAAGGTGTTAGTGGCTGGCGGCAAGGTGAGATGCAAAATCTTCCCCATGACTCTGACGTAAGCCGTGAAATAGAGCCCAGCTGGTTGCAGCGTAAAGATGGCGCTTTGGTCATGACGTTTCGCGATCAAGCCAGCAGCTTTAAGGTATTGGCCGCAGTGAGTGAAGACCGGGGCGAGCACTGGAGCACACCGGCCATTAGTAATATACCCGATTCGCGCGCGAAGCAAAGCGCCGGTAACTTACCCGATGGTGCGGCGTTTGTGGTGAATAACCCCAGTGGCAAAAAACATCGTGCACCGCTGGTGATCTCTACCAGTGCCGACGGCCAATACTTTGATAAAGCGTTTGTATTGCGCTCTGGCGGCAGCGATTTGCCGCAACAAAAGTTTGCCGGGCGCTACAAGCGCGTCGGCTATAGCTACCCTAAGTCTTATGTGCACGGTGATTATGTGTATGTAAGCTACGCCACTGGTAAAGAAGATATAGAGATTACCAGGATACCCGTTTCATCTTTAGTGTATAAGTGACAGCAACCATGTCGAAAATTGTTTGGATTTTACTGGCCGTTGTTTTTTGGCTGGTGTTTGTGATTGTGCAGATTCCCGCCAGTTGGGGCGGCTATATGATGACCCGCAATGGCGCGCTGGCGCTGACGGGAATATCGGGCACCTTGTGGCATGGCCGTGCCAGTATGGCCTCGGTAACCATCGATGGTCGCGATTACTCGCTGGGCGAGTTAGATTGGCAGTTGCACCCTATGAGTTTGCTTACCCTGCGCCCCTGCGCAGACTTAACGACTAACCTCGAGCGGCAGCAGGTGTCGGGCACGGCATGTGCCGGTATGGGCAATAAGCTCACCTTGCGCGATACGGATATCAGTGTGCCGGCGTCACTGGTGCAGGATCTGCCCGATAACGTTGAAATATCGGGCCAGTTATCGGCGCATATTAAGCAGTTAAACATCGAGCAGCAAAACCTGCAGGCATTAGAGGGCAATTTAAGCTGGAGCGCGGCGCGCTTAAACAACGGGCAGCGCTGGCTAAATTTAGGCGCATTTGCCGCCGAGTTATCGGCCACTGAGGCCGGCGAGATTTACGCTAACGTATTTTCGCTGGATGGGCCGATCGACTTAAAGGGCAATGTCACCATGCCGCTTACCGGTGGAGTAATTATCGATGTGGACTTCACCATGACCGACGCTTTTAGCCGCGACGTTCAGGCCGAGCAGTGGCTGCCAATGGTTGCCACACCGCTGGATAACGGTCGACAAAAAATCCAAATGCAACTGTAAGTGGCTCGCGCCCTTGACGGTGGCCACCGATTATTAAAACGAGTGGCCAAAGCGAACGTAGAGCCCGTGGTTGTCTCCCTCGCCTTTAGCGATATCAAACGAGATCACGATTTGCTCGGACGGCTTTAGCAAATACTGACCGCCGATACCCACACTGGTGTAAAGATTCTCGCTATTGTCACAGCTTTTATCGTCACCATACAGGCAGGTCATGCCGGCAAAGGCATTAATGCCAAATCGCTCAGTTAAGCGCCAGCGATACTCGCCCTCAATAGAGGTAGAGTTGGGGGCCAGGTATTGCCCCCGGGTGTAGCCGCGCAGGCCAATACTCGAGTAAGCACTGAGTGGCGCATCGTCGGTCCAGCGCCCCTGTACGCGGTAGGCTAAAAGCCCCCGCTGGAATAAGCGAATGTAGTGTTTAAACTGAGCGCGGTAAGTATCAAAGTCTTCTTCGCCCCCCAGGTTTTCGCGATAGGCTAAGTTGCTGGCGTTAAACAGCATGCCGGCTTGGGGCGAGTTTTGGTTGTCGCGATTATCAAAGGTGGTGGCGAGGCCCACCGCCCCCGAGGTATAACCGGCAAGGCCCAGCTCGGATAAAATTTCTCCGGCAATAGCGTTATCCGCGTCAATAAAATAATTGGTGTAGGCGGCCTGTGCGCCGATAAACCAGTCGCTGTGGATGTTGTGTAAATAACGCAAAAACGCGAACTTCATATTGTCGGTCGTAGCGACTTCCTGACCGCTACCCAGATAGTCATCGTAATCGTTGGGAATTTTGCCGTTGGATAACAGGGCGATTAAGCGCTTGCGGTCGCCGTCCCAAAAGGTGCGGCCAAACAGGCTGGCAATGACGGCATCGGTATCACTGTAGCTGGCGTTGAGGGCGACCATCGACGAGGTAGACGCCGGATCGATTTTAAATAAGTAGCCCCCTAAAAACCCCACCGAACTGCCAATTTTGGGGTTACTGCTAAGCGTGGGCACCAGCAGCCAGGGCGAGGGCTTTTTGCCCGGCTGTGCGGTTTTTGCAGCGTCAGGGTCGCTCGCGGCGCTGCTGTCAGAGCTGGCGTGCAAGTACCCGGGTATCACTAAAGTGCAGGCTAACGCTAAAGATTGCCACTGCTTGGGCGTAAACATAAGAACATCCTGATTGTTAATGTGAACAAATGGTACCGAGGCCCGTGCCCGCCGGTTAGTATAGTCATTGGCGCGATGCCACGCGTTGCCAAGCCTGCTAGTACCAGAATATAAATAACACTCGCCAGCGATATTATTATTACCCTATAGTGACCTTTATGCAGAGTGTATTCCCCTATCAGTTATGGCTGCGACTGCAATGTCAGGCACTGCCGCCTATTGAGCGCGCCGTACTGGTGAGCCTAAACGACGACCAAACTGTTACCCCGCTGGCCAGTTGGCCGGCCCCCAATGTTTGGCACGACGCGCTGGAGCAGCTCGCCGGACAAGCGCTAAGCGAGCAGCGGACCCGCTTGCAGGCATACGGCGAGCGGGGGCTGTTGTTGGCTCAGCCGCTGGGACAGCAGCAAACAAGCTGTTTGGTGGTGACACTTAAGCGGCGCGACCGGGAGACGGTGAGCGCGGTAACGCGGCGCCTAAAAGCCGAATCACGCTGGTTTGAATTAGCCGAAAACCAGCCACAACCGCGGCCTTCCGCGCAGTTGCACGGCGTTTTTAATGCCGTGTTACACGAGGCCAGCGTTACCGAAACCTGCTTAACACTGGTCAATCAGCTGTCGCACTGGCTTGGCTGTGAGCGAGTGGCACTGGGCTTTCCCGCGGCGCGTTCGGTGGTATTACAAGCGCTGTCCAATAGCGCCGATATTGACCCGCGCACCCGTGCTAACGATACCTTAAAGCGCGCGATGCAAGAGGTGGCTCACGCGCGCCACGAGATAACCGTTAGCGCGGCGCAAAAGGATGAGCACTACCCGCAGCATCACGAGTTACTGAGGCAGACGCAGGCCACGGCGCTTTATTCTTTACCGCTGATGAGCGGACGCGACTTAGTGGCGGTGATGACATTGCAGTGGCATCACCAGCCTGATCTTGAGCGGTTAGACGAGTTGCGCGCGCAATTGGCAAACTTTGCCTCTGTAATGCATTTTAAACGGCTGGCCGAACAGCCGTCGTTGGGGCGCTCAATAAAACATCGCTGGCAGGGAAAAAAAAGAGTGCAGTGGTTGCTCGGCGTCGCGGCGTTTGTTGTGCTGCTGCTGGTTGGGTTGTTGCCGGCAGATTATCGCGTGGCGGCCGATGCGCAATTGCAGGGCGCTGAAAAAACCATTGTGGTGGCTAAACAAGAAGGCTTTTTGGCCGAGGTGTTGGCGCGCCCCGGCGATAGTGTTGCACAGGGTGAACCGTTAGCGCGGTTGGACGAGCGCGAGCTGCGCCTGGAACGTCGCAAACTTGCCAGTGAGTTACAGCAGTTACGGCAGGAATATAATAATGCCCTGGCAAACTCCGAGCGCGCCAAGGCGGCGATTGCCGCGGCGCAAATTGATCAGGCCGATATTAAATTGCAGCTGTTGGAGCAACAGTTAAAGCGCACGCAAGTGCTCGCGCCAATCACCGGTGTCGTGGTATCCGACGATATTAGTCAGTCGACCGGCAAACCGCTCAGCACGGGCGAGGTGCTGTTTGAAATTTCCTCTACCGATAAATTTCGGGTTATTTTGTTCGTCGATGAGCGCGATATCGTGCAGGTTCAACCACAGCAAACTGGCACGCTGGTGTTGTCGAGCTTGCCGTCCGAGCGATTTACTTTTTTGATCGAACGCGTAACACCGGTCAGTGAAGTTCGCGACGGGCTCAATCGGTTTAGGGTAGAAGCCGAGTTGCAAAACCCCTCGACGCTGGTGCAACCGGGGATGACCGGAACTGCGAAAATTTTGGTGGGTCGACAGTCGCTCGGCTGGATTGCGCTGCATCGTTTGATTGACTGGTTTCGCCTGCGGTTGTGGTGGTAGGCGCTGCTATGTCGCAATCAGCTTTAGCCCCTGTAGCGGCCGATGGCGCCACCACCGTGTGGCGGCAGCTGCAATCTCTACGCCCTATGTTGGCGAGTCATGCCCGCTGTAAACCCAGGCATTATCGCGGTGAATTATTTTATGTATTGCACGATGTAAACAACGCCCGCTTTCATAAACTTAGCCCGTCCGCCTACGAGCTTATTTGCGCGATGAATGGCCGGCGTGATTTGTCAGAGCTTTTAATAGTCGCTCGCAGCCAGCTGCAACAACAGGGCATCAGTGAAGAGCCAGAACAGCAAGATGTGGTAGAGCTGCTGCAATATTTGTATGTCGCCGATTTATTAATTTGCGATATCCCGCCGAGCACGCAAGCGCTGTTTGTTCGTCAGGGGGAAAAACGTAAACAGCGGTGGCGACGATTGTGGGCCAACCCTTTATCCTGGCGTATTGTGCTGGGTAACCCCAACCGCGTACTGGATCGCTGGACTGGTTTTGCGCGTGCTCTGGCCACCTGGCCGGTGGCGTTACTGTGGTTGCTGGTGGTGGCTGCAGCGCTGTTGCAAACGCTATTACACTGGCCCCAGTTGCGTGCGGTATCGATGGATGCGCTGCTCTCGCCGGGTAATTTATTATTGTTGTGGTTAACTTATCCGCTGTTAAAAATACTACACGAGCTGGGGCATGCACTGTATACCAAGGCCTTTGGCGGCGATGTTTATGAGTGTGGCATTGTGTTTATTCTGGGTGTGCCCCTACCCTATGTCGATGCCACGGCCGCCACTGATTTTGATGCCAAACGCCAACGCTTGATGGTAAGTGCCGCCGGGATGGCGGTCGAGCTGCTGTTGGCCGCTGTGGCGCTGTTGCTGTGGTTGGTGGTCGAAAACACCTTAGCAAAAACTATTTTGTTTAACGTGGCATTACTCGGTAGTGTTTCGACGCTGTTGTTTAACGGTAACCCCCTGCTTAAGTTTGACGGCTACCACCTACTTTGTGACCTTTTGGAAATGCCCAATTTGGCGGCGCGGGCCAAGTCGCAATGGCGCTACTTTGTCGAGCGTTTTGGTTACGGGGTAAGTGCCTTACAGACGGAGGCGCGCAGTGTGTCAGAGTCTGTCGGGCTGATCGGTTACGCTTTGGCCGCTTACGCTTATCGGCTTTTTATTCTAGCGGTTATCTTTTTTATCCTGGCGCAGGTGTCGCTTTTGTTGGCGGTGGTATTGCTCGGCTGGATGTTGGGTTTTCAGCTGTTTTGGCCACTGCTTAAATATGTGCATTACTTGTTGCGGGGACAAGCATTAAAGTCTCATCGCGGCCGCGCACTCACGGTGGTGAGCGTCGCGCTGGTGGCTGTGCTTGGGTTGGTATTTGTGGTGCCGTTACCGCTAAGCACTCAGGCCGAGGGTGTTGTCTGGTTACCACAAGAGAGTCAGGTACGCGCCGGGGCCGATGGCACTATCTCGGCCATTGTCGCTACCCACGGCCAAACCGTTAGTGCCGGTACGCCGATTTTACAATTGCATAATCCGCTGCTTGTTAATCGCTACCGCCTTAAGCAGGCCGAGTTAAAAGAGTACCAGCTGCGCTACGAACAATTTTTCGCCTCTGATCGCGCCCGCGCGAATGTATTGCGTGAGGATTTAGCGGTGCTGGCCGAAGAGGTTGCCGATATTAAGCGGCAGGTGGCGCGCCTTGAGGTGCTTAGTCCGGTGGCAGGTCGGGTGTATTTGGCGGGTGACCAGCAATTGCCCGGTCGTTTTGTATCTCAGGGTGATTTGGTGGCTTACGTCCTGGCGCCGGGGGCCGTGCGGGTGCGGGCGGCGCTTACCCAGGAGGAGGTAGGCGGTGTGCGCCAGGCGACCCGCCGTGTGAGCGTGCGTTTGGCCGGCGATTTAACCCGACAGTACCAAGGCGAGATCGCCGGGCAGGTGCCGGGGGGAACCTACCACTTGCCTAGCCCGGTACTGGGCACACAGGGCGGCGGCCGTCTGGCCACTAAAACCTCGCAAAGCGGACAACCCTTGAGCGTGCAGCAGGTATTTTTGTTGGATGTGTCTCTCGGTGAGGCGGTGGCCGATCCATTCTACGGGCAGCGTGCATATGTGCGCTTTTCTCACCCGCCTGAGCCTATTGCCCAGCGCTGGTACCGCCTGTTGCGTCAGCTGTTTATTCGTCAGGTTGGCCAATAGTTTAAAGCTTTTTCGTTACTAATCGTGATTGTTTTTGTCAATTTTTCGTTTTTTTGTGCTGCCAGCTCGGTGACATCTCATGCTAGACTCGAAAATGTGATAAAGCTCACAGTTCTAAAGTAAGCTAACGCGGTGCCGATAATATTTATAATAAACACACAAGTGAAACAATCGTATGCGCTGTAAATATCCCACAAAAAGCGGGCTTTGGGCCGTTATTGCACTGTGTTGCAGTGCGGCGCCTACGTGGGCGCAGGAAAAAGACACCGAGCTTGCGCTAAATTGTCGCATCGAGCCCTATATGCAAGTCGAGGTTAGCTCGGCGGTAGAAGGGGTGATTGCCCAGATGTTGGTTGATAAAAACGATGTGGTTAAAAAGGGCGATACTCTGGCCAAGCTGGAATCGGGCCTGGAGGCTGCCACCGTTGATTTGCGTCGGGTTCAGGCAAGCCTAGAGAGTGATATTTCATCGCAACAGCTAGCGCTGGAGTTTGCCGAGCGAGCGCTCAAGCGGGTAGAAGATCTGTACGGTAAAAAAGTGGCCTCATTTGCCGAGCTGGATAAAGCCAAAACAGAGCACGCTCTTGCCTCACAGCGGCTGGAGCAGGCTAAAGACCGCCAGCGTCAGGCGGAGCTGGAACTTAAGCGCGCCACTGAAAATTTAAAGCGTTACACCATTGTGAGCCCGGTGGATGCCGTGGTAACTGAGCGCTATAAGCAGCCGGGCGAGCACGTGGATAACGAGCCGGTGGTGCGTTTGGTCCAGCTCGACCCCCTGCGGGTTGAGGTTTATGCGCCCGCTAGCTTGTACGGTCAAATTCGAGAGGGCTCGAGCGCCCGGGTAAAGCCGGATATTAATAGCGGTAAAACGTTTTATTCAGCGCAGGTGAGCTTAGTCGACCGGGTTATCGATGGCCCGAGTAATACTTTTGGCGTTCGCTTAACCATTCCGAACCCCGAGCAGGCCCTGCCCAGTGGCCAGCGTTGCACCGTGCGGTTTGCCAATGTACAAGAGACACCACAATAAACAAGACAGCGACATGAACGGTTAGGTTAGCACTATAAGTGTGTCGTTTTAGTGAGGATTTGATCTAGTTAATCGCTGTTTTAGCGTCGCGCTTGGCGCTAAAATCAACAAGTGGCGCAGGAACCCTGCCTTACCGATAGAGCATCGGCTTTGACCTGAAGGATCATAAACTGCAGTTCATTCCTCGGGGAATTTATTCATGCCTGATAAGGTATTCAAGCAACGCCGGCCCTTGATTGAGCCACTGGAGCCGCGGCTGCTGTTTTCCGCGACGCTTGATGCCATATTGCTGGATGAGCCCCCTCTGGACGACCTGTTGCTGCAAAATAGCGCGAGCAGCGTCGACTTAACGCAGGTTTACGATACCGCGTTATCCTACCAGCCCCCGGAGTTAGGCGGTGACGAGCCAGCTTTTGTGCCGCTGAGCAATACCGAGCCCCCGCTACGTGAAGACCTTGCGCAAATTGTGTTTATCGATGCCCGAGTCGAGGATTCGGACACGTTATTGGCCGGGTTAAGCGGCGACGTTACCGTAATCACGCTGGATCTGGCGCGCGATGGCGTGGCGCAAATCAGCGAGGTGCTGCGTCAGTATCAAAATCTGCAAACCGTACACGTTATTTCCCATGGCAGCGCAGGGGCATTGCAGTTGGGCAACAGCCTGCTAAACGATGCCACGATAGAGCAATATCACCGCGAACTACAAGGCTGGCAAGGCGCGCTCGGGGCAGACGCCGATATGCTTTTGTATGGCTGTGACCTGGCCGCCAACAGTGGCGGTGTCGCGATGCTTGCGCGTTTGGGCGAATTGACGGGGGCTGATGTCGCCGCCAGTGATGATGTCACCGGGCACACGGTCACGGGGGGCGATTGGACACTGGAATATCAGCAAGGCGAGATTGCCAGCGGCGTTATTGTTAGCCAAGCAGCGCAACAAGCCTGGCAGGGGCGGTTGGCTGATACCCATTACGTCAATGTCGCAGATCGCACGACGTTTCTCGAAGTGTCCGGCAGTCACAACGTCGGCCAGCAATACGTGTTTGATAGTGCCGCCGCGACTTATAACGTCAACGAAATATCCCTGTCATTAGCGCGTTATCAAACTGCGCTTGAGCAGACCATTACCGTTGAGCTCCGTGACAGCTGGGATGGTGCGATACTCGCAAGCGCTTCGCTCTCGTCAAATGAAATTAGTGATGTTGGGTTTGAGTGGCATAGCTTTAGTTTTGCCGATGTAACGCTTAACGACTCGCAATCCTATTCCATCCGGATCACCTCCGATGCCGATGACAGCGGTGTATTGGTGGGGTCTAATGCCAGTAACCTCTATAACAATGCGACGTTGCTGGACGGCGGTGTGGCCAATGTCGATGGCTGGGACCTTGCGTTTAAAGTCAGTGAAGAGGACGGCATTAATGCGGCTCCCACCATTATCAGCCCGATCCCGGATCAGAACCTACAGGAAGATGCCGCTTACTCGTATACCGTTGCGGCCAATACTTTTACCGACGCAGATAGCAACGACACACTTCGCTTTCGCGCTCAATTAGCCGGTGGCGGAGATCTCGATTGGTTAGTGTTTAACCCGATTACGCGCGAGTTTTCAGGTACCCCTCGTGCCGATGACATAGGTACTATGTCGGTGCAGTTAATCGCTATCGATAACCATGGCGCGGAGGCGTCCGATTATTTTGACTTAGTGATTAGCAATACCAATGACGATCCCTATGTCCGGTTCCCGATTAGCAATCAAGCGGCCACCGAGGATACCCCGTTTAGTTTTACCATCCCGCCCGACGCATTTGGCGATGATGATCCGGGCGCGAGCCTTAATTATCAGGCCGAGCTGGCCGGTGGTGGCGCGCTGCCGGCGTGGTTGAGTTTTGACAGCGCGAGCCGAAATTTCTCTGGCACGCCCAGTGCGCTCGATATAGGTACCGTTGAGATCACCGTGACAGCCGACGATGGCGAGGGCGGGGCAACGGTGCAAGATACTTTTGAACTGGTAGTCACCAACATGGCGGCCGATGCCGGTCAGGTATTTGAGTGGTCGCCGCCGGCGGCCAATGGCACGGGGTTGCAGCTCGGCAGTGACGTGTATCAAAGCTTTAATGACTCCGATGGCACCGGTATTTATGTGGTCGATTCGCTGTCGGTGCAATTGCGTATTAACGAGTACGCGCTCGACCAAACGGAGCAAACCGTTACCGCTGAATTGCTCGATAGCATCGGTGGCACCTTATTGGCGACGGCGAGTATGTCCTCGGAAGATTTGCAAAACTCGCTTAGCTGGGAGTCCTTTGCCGTTGACAACCTTGAGCTCAATTATGGCCAAACCTATTTTATAAAATTAAGTGCGTCAGGTAATACCGGCGACCCGTTGGTCTACGCAGGCATACACAACCAAAGCGTTTACGGTAATGGCTCTTACTACAATCATAACGGCGTCGAAGATCCGGGGCGCGACCTCGCTTTTGAAATTGCAGGCACTAATTACACACCGGTCATTAACAACCCGATCCCCGATCAATCCGGCGCCGAAGACAGCTTCTTTGACTTCACCTTTGCCGCAGACACGTTCAGCGATGCCGACAACGACACACTGACCTACACAGCGCTGCAGTCCAACGGCGGTGGCTTGCCGCCGTGGTTAACTTTTGACGCCGTCAATCGCCGCTTTTTTGGCACGCCGGGGGAGTCCGATTCCATCACCTGGGTGATTGATGTGTTTGCCCGTGACGGACAGGGTGGCATCGCAACTGAATCGTTTAATTTAGCGATTGCCAACACGAATGACGACCCCCATGTAGAAAACCCCATACCGGATCAGCTGGCTAACGACAACGAAGTCTTTAGCTTTACTTATGCTGCCAATGCTTTTGGTGACTCAGATCTTGATACCCTTACTTTTAGTGCTCAGCTTGCCGGTGGCGGGGCATTGCCCAGCTGGTTAACCTTTGATGCGGCAACCCGCACCTTCAATGGTACACCGGCTACCTCAGATGTGGGCAGTATTGATATCTTGGTGAGTGCCGATGACAACAATGGCGGCACTCCCGCCAGCGATACCTTTACCTTAACGGTTGTTGATAGCAACGATAATCCACGCTTAGTGAACGCCATCCCCAACCAAATCGCTGCGGAAGATAATCCGTTCTTCTATCAGTTTGCCGCCGATACCTTTGCCGATTTTGATGGTGATAGCCTTACCTATAGCGCGGTACTGAATGGCGGTGGCGCTCTGCCCGGCTGGCTAACGTTTGATGCGGCCACCCGCACCTTTAGTGGCACTCCCGCCGGCAGCGATATTGGCACCATGGTGATTGCGGTTAGCGCCGACGATGGTCAGGGTGGTAGTTCGGCTACCGCTACCTTCGCCCTCGAGGTGACAAACACCAACGATAACCCGGTTCTCGACGGTGCGATAGCCAATCAAACTGCCACCGAGGACGCCGCCTTTAGTTTTCAGTTTGCCGCCAATACCTTTAGTGATGAAGATGGCGATACCTTAATATACAGCGCCCAGCTCAGTGGCGGTGCCAGTTTACCCGCGTGGCTCGACTTTGATGCCGCCAGCCGGACGTTTAGCGGTACGCCTGGCAATAGCGATGTTGGCATTTTAACGGTTGTTGTGACGGTCGATGACGGCCAGGGGGGAGCGCCGGCGATTGAAACTTTCGATATACAGGTGGTCAACACGAATGACGACCCGGTACTGAGCGATAGTATTAGTAATCAAACGGCCACCCAGGATTCGGCCTTTAGTTTTCAATTTTCTGAAAATACTTTTACCGATGACGACGGCGATGAGTTAACGTACACCGCGCAACTGGGTGGTGGCGGAGCTTTACCGGCGTGGTTGTCGTTTGACGGCGCGAGCCGAACCTTTACCGGCACGCCGCTCAATGGCGATGTTGGTACGGTTACCATTGCGGTGACGGCGACGGATAATAATGGGGGCGCTGTCGCGAGCGATACCTTTGATATTGTCGTTAATAACACCAATGATGGCCCGGTAGTGGCGAATGCTATCGCCGATCAAGCCGCCACGGAAGACACTCCATTTAGCTTTCAGTTGGCAAGTGATACTTTTTTTGACGCCGATGGTAACTTTTTATCTTACGGCGTGCAGCAAGTGGGCGGCGCTGCCTTACCCGCCTGGTTAAGCTACGATCCTGTCTCGCAAACCTTTAGTGGCACGCCGCTTAATGGCGACGTAGGCACAATTAGTGTTGCCGTCACCGCATCAGACGGTACGGCTGATATTACCGATACCTTTGATATCAACATAATTAACAGCAACGACAATCCCATGGTTACTCATGGGATTGTCGATCAGCTGGCAACCGAAGATGTCGCTTTTAGTTATCAGCTGCCGGCTAATACTTTTAGCGACGAAGATGGCGATACTTTAAATTACAGTGCTCAGCTAAGTGGCGGCGCGGCTCTGCCATCGTGGTTAAGTTTTGATGCTACTAATCGCACGTTTAACGGTACGCCCAGCAACTCTGATGTGGGCAGTTTAGAGATTGCGGTAACCGTTGATGATGGTCAGGGTGGCGTGGTGAGCGATGCCTTTACGCTGACGGTCAACAACACCAACGACAGCCCGATGCTCGATAATCCCGTTGCGGATCAAAATGCGACCGAAGACTCGGCGTTTAGTTTTCAGTTGCCGGCCAATACTTTTAGCGATGATGACGGCGACACCTTAGTTTATAGTGCCCGGCTCGCTGGCGGCGCAAACTTACCCGCGTGGCTTAGCTTCGATGCGGCAACCCGCACTTTTAGTGGTACGCCAGGCAATGCCGATGTGGGCAGTTTAACCGTTGAAGTTATGGCCGATGATGGTCAGGGCGGGTTAACGGCGAGCGACTCGTTTGAGCTGGTAGTGAGCAATACCAATGATGCGCCAGTGGTGAGCCATGCTATGGCCGATCAAACGGCGACGGAAGATACGCCTTTTATCTATCAGTTTGCGGTTAATACCTTTAGCGACGAAGACGGTGACACGCTAGCCTACAGCGCGCAGTTGGCGGGCGGCGGCGCATTGCCCGGCTGGCTAAGCTTTGACAGTGCGACAAGAACATTTAGCGGTACCCCGGCGAATGATGATGTGGCTGTTATTACCGTTGTGGTAAATGCCAGTGATGATCAGGGCGGCGCGAGTGCCAGTGATAGTTTTACGATCACTGTAACCAATAGCAATGATGCCCCAATACTGAACAACCCTATTGCCGATCAATCAGCCACAGAGGATTCGGCTTTTAGGTTTCAACTGGCGGCCGATACCTTTATTGATGATGACGGTGATTCCCTTGATTACAGTGCCGGGTTGGCCAATGGCGACGCATTACCGGCGTGGCTTAGCTTTGATGCAAGCGAGCGTGTTTTTAGTGGTATACCGGGCAACAATGACGTCGGCGCTATTGATATTACGGTGTACGCCAGTGATAACAACGGTGGCACTTTGGCGAGCGACAGTTTTGTTATAACCGTCATTAACAGTAACGATGGCCCTGTTGTGGCGGCGCCCATTGCCGATCAGACGGTCGACGAAGACAGCCCTTTTAGTTTTCAGATCCCGGGCGATACCTTTTACGATGCCGATGGCTCGACACTGACTTACTCGGTGCAGCAGGCGGGCGGACCGCCTTTGCCGGCCTGGCTTACGTTTGATGCCACAACCCGTACATTTACCGGCACCCCGGAAAATAACGATGTCGGCACTCTTACCTTAGAGGTAATCGCCTCAGACGGGGTTGCCAGCACGACAGATTCGTTTGCGCTACAGGTGCTTAACACCAACGATGCTCCGCTTTTGACGCAAGCGTTGCCCGATCAAGTTGCTGTTGCGGATAATGTATTTCGCTATCAGCTTGCGCCCGGTATTTTTAATGATATTGACGGCGACTCTTTACGCTACAGCGCACAGTTAGCGGGTGGCGGTGCTCTGCCTGAGTGGTTACAGTTTGATGCCATAAACGTAACCTTTATGGGTACACCGGAAAACGGCGACAGTGGTGATCTTGCGATTGTGCTCAGTGCTGACGATGGCAATGGCGCGAGCGCCGAAGCGCAGTTTGTACTGACAGTATTAAGTCAAAATAATGACCCGCGGCTCAATAACCCGCTTGCCAATCAACTGGCTACTGAAGGTTCAGAGTTTTTATTTCAATTGCCGGACAATACGTTTATCGATCCGGACGGCGATGTGCTCGCGATTACAGTAACCTCTGCGACAAGCTGGCCCGATTGGTTGCAGTACAATGCCGAGACACAAATCTTTAGTGGCACCCCCGGTAATCAGGACGCGGGAGTTTATCAGTTTGCGGTAAGTGCCACCGATGGCCAGGGCGGCAAGATGGCAACGACCGTGTTTGATATTGTGGTGAGCGGTGTCAATGATGCCCCCGTGCTGCTTAACCCGATCGATGATATTCGCGTGGTGGCGGCTGCCGAGTTGAATGTTCAGCTGCCCGGCAACACGTTTGTTGATCCGGATAGAGATGTACTCGTTGTTAGCGCGACCCTTGCTAATGGTCAGCCCTTACCTGCATGGCTGACCTTTGACGGCGCCACGCAAACCTTTAGCGGTGTAGCACAGGCCTCCGATGAGGGGGCGATAAACATTCTGGTAACCGCCAGCGATGGACAATCTCAGGCGACGGATAGTTTTGTGCTAACCGTTACTGAGGCGCCTCTGGCTGAGGTTGCGCTGGATGATATTACCGTTTTGGAGGATAGTCCGAACCAGACCTTGAGCCTTGGGGCGGTTTTTAACCGTGCGTTAAATAGCGAGCCGTTAAGCTTTAGCCTGCTGCAAAATACCAATCAGGCACTGTTTGATGCTGTGAGTATTGATGCCCGCAGCGGTGAAGTGACACTCGATTACGCAGCCAATGCTTTTGGCAGCGGCGAGTTACAGATTCAGGCTCAGTCAGCCGGCGGCGACATCATTAGCGCTGCGTTTACGGTGACGGTGCTGCCTGTTAATGATACGCCGGTAGTCACCCCAGAGGCGCCAACCAATATTGCCACGTCGACCGAGGCGCATGCCTACCCGGTAAACTTGTGGGGTAGTTTTTTTGATGTAGAAGATGGCCGTGAGCTGAGCTACACGGTAAGTAGCAATAGTAATCCGGCGGTGGCCCAGATTACCGCCATTGATAGTGAGACCGGTGTCCTGGTGTTGGCGACCAACGCCAATGGTGGTACCAGCTACATTACCGTACGTGCGACTGACAGTGAGGGCGCGTGGCAAGAGCATACGCTTTTAATTGATATTCGCGTTGCCGACACGGGCACGATAACCGAGCGCGATGACGACGAGCCTGCTGAACTGAATGATAATGATATCGGCGTACCACCGGATCGCCCCGATCCGACACCTGCTCCGCCGCAGGTTGAGTCGGACGATGCCCCGATCGTGACTCAGACGGGAGGTGGTGATCTTGCTATTTTAGGTCCCGATACGCTCGATCCCGATCCGTTTGTGTTGCCCGAATCCGACGATCTATTTAGTTACGACACAAATAATAACGATAACGACCGCGATACGCGAGTTGCGGTCAATGATGCCAGTGACCGTCAGGCACAGTTGCGTGAACAAGATAATCGTCAGTATGAGTTGATTGGCCTGGACCCATCGGCCAATACACATTTAAGCCTGCAAGATATCGCCGACTTTAGTCGGGCGGTGGATGAATCGTGCGAGCAAATCGAACAAGCTTTTTTAGAGCAACAAAAACAGCAGGAGATGATTGCCGCCGTCTCGCTATCGCTCGGCACGGGCTTGATCTTATGGGCGCTCAGAGCGAGTAGTTTGTTGTTTGCATTGTTTTCTGTATTGCCATTGTGGCGCGGGGTGGATCCATTGCCTATCTTAGAGAATGTCGAAAAGAAAAAGAAACAGTTAGCGAAACAGAAAAAAGATCGCAAAACAGAAGACAGCAGCGCTGGTGAGGTGGGCTACTTATTTGACCACGATATGTCGGCGCGGCCACAGGACCATTCATAATGCTATCCATTTCACCCGCTGTGCGTTTAAGTTTTGGCCTGATGGTATTAACCCTCTCCATCTTACTGTTTGCCTCCGCGCTTGGATTAACGCCCAATACCGATAAAAACCAGTTACAGGCGCGCCAGGCGTTATCGCAGACACTGGCTTTTCAGGCGCTGGTGGGATACTCACGCAATGATCGGGTGCTGGTTGAGCAAGTACTCGATAATGCCGTCGCCTCCAATGCTGATTTATTGTCGGCGGCGGTAAGGCGCGCCGAAGGTGATTTTTTTTATCGCACAGAGAGGCACACCTCGCTCTGGCCTATAGATGTCAGCGCTGAGTCAACGCCGAGGTTTGTCAGCGTACCGCTGCTGCTTGGGGGCACTAAGATTGGTGTTCTGGAGCTCGCGTTTGAGTCACTGGGGCAATCAGATACCAGCTACTTTGGTTGGCCGCGTCAGTGGTTGCTGGTGATTTTTTTGATCGTCGCTGCTTTTATTAGCTATCGCCTTTTTATCGGTCGGGCACTGCGTTATTTAGATCCGAGCTCCGTGGTTCCGGCGCGTGTGCGCAATGCGCTTAATGTGTTAGCCGAAGGGGTGTTCATCCTCGATCGACGGGAACACATTGTGTTGGTCAATACGATTTTATCTGACCGGTTAGGGGTCGATGAAAAACGCCTGCTAGGGCGCAAGGCCGCAACCTTGGCGTGGCTGGCAGACGACGCTAAAAACGTGTTGTTGCCCTGGAGTCAGGCCCTGCAAAGCGGGGAAAAAGTGATTGGGGTACGACTTACGTGTGCGGCACCTGATGGCCGTGCCTGTGTGTTTCGTGTCAACGCGGTGCCGATTTTTGACAACAAAGGCAATAGTCAGGGTGTTATTGCAAGCTTTGATGACGTATCTGAACTCGAAGAAAAAAACAGTCAGCTAGAAAACATGGTTGCCGAGCTGGCCAGTGTGCAGGCGGCTATCGAAGAAAAGAACCGCTCGCTCGAGCATATGGCGGCACACGATCCGTTAACCGGTTGCTTCAACCGGCGTGCTATGCGCGCCAAGCTGGATCAGGTGTTTGATACCGCCTGCGTTAAACGCAGCCCCTTGTGCTGTATTATGTTAGATATCGATCACTTTAAGCGTATTAATGATACTTATGGGCACACCATGGGCGATGACATTATTAAAATGGTGGCCGATATACTGCACGAGCAAGTGCGCGCGAGTGATTTTGTCGCTCGTTTTGGCGGCGAGGAATTTTGTATTATTTTGCCGGATACCGAAGTCGAGCATGCCGCTCAGATTGCCGAGCGGTGCCGAGCCACCATAGAGCAGAGCGAACATAAAGGCGTGAGAGTGACGTCCAGTTTCGGTTTGGCATCGCTGCAAGTGGCGATGTCCGGTGCTGGTGAGCTAGTCAATCGGGCCGATGAGGCGCTCTATTACTCTAAGCAACACGGCCGTAATCAGGCCAACTGCTGGCACAGCTCAATGACCAATCCCGGTGTTATTGACGGGGGCACTTAACCTACAAACCCCGGCATAAGAGGATGCACAGGGGCTTATGGTAATAGGCTGAATTTGATGCTTAATTGCATGTGTGCGAATGACATTTGACGTCGACAATAGGCGCGGGAGGCACCTATACATACCATGAAAGTTTGGGCCAATAATATTCGGTTAAAGGTGGTGGCGTTGGTCTCCGCGCTGGCTGGGCTTCTGGTTGTGGTTGTCTGTTTTAGCCTGCTTGTGGTTCAGGTGCAGTCTGCGGCTGCAGCCTATCTTGCGGGGCTGAGCGCGTGGTCGCGCGCGCAGCTCGGTAGCATCTACGAGCTGGAGCGTTACTCGCACGAGGGTAATCCCGCCCAGCTAGCCAGAGCCCGACAGTGGCTTGAGGTGGTTCAGGCCGATCGCCGTGCGCGAATAGCCATGGAGGCGGGCGAATTCGATCGCGCTTATGTCACCCGGGCCTTTATTGCCGGGCGCAACCATCCCGATGATGTTGCCGGGATGATCTGGCTGTTTCGGTGCTGCAGTGACATCGGCGAGATGCAACACGCCGTCGCGGTTTGGCGTGCCTCAGACCCTAAAATTGCAGCTGTTGCCGAAGTCGCTAACCGTTTAGAGCAGCTGTGGCAATCGGGCCGTACGGCAGAAGCTGAATTTATCGGTTTGCGCGACGAGCTCAGCGATCTCAATGCCGAACTGGATGTACTTACCGAGCACTTTCGTATCGCCATGAGCAACGCCGTGCGTTGGCTGACATTGGTTTTATCCGTAAGCAGTTTGTTTTTTTTGGTGACAGTGGCGTTACTGGCAAGTTGGTTAGCGTGGTTACTGGTGCGCACCCTGCAGCGCTCAGAGGAGAGTTTTCGGGCGATTTTTGAGCGGGCCGAGGTGGGTATGCTGCGGCTTGATGAGCGAGATAATATTGTTGTCGTCAACCCAGCTTTTTGCAGCATGCTGAATTACACCCGAGAGCAGGTTATGAGTATGTCTCGCTCGGAGCTGGTGCACCCCGAGGACTGGGAGCTTGGGGGCGAGCGGCGTGAGCAAATGCGCCTGGGCCAGATTAATTGCTACACCTTAGAGCAGCGGCTGATGCGTGGTAATGGCGGCACACTCTGGGCTCGCTTAACCTACTCGCGCATTTCAAGTGAGCAGGGCCGGCCCCACATTATTGTTATCATCGAGGATGTGTCTGAGTCTCGGCGACTGTCAGTCGAGTTAAGTTATCAGGCGACTCACGACACCTTAACCGGTGTGCATAATCGGCGCGCTTTTGAGCGGCGCCTTTCTATCGTATTGGCTGAGGCTCGCGCTGAAGAGCTACAGCATGCGCTGTTTTTTATCGACCTCGATCAATTTAAAGTTATTAATGATACCTCTGGCCATCACGCTGGTGACTGCCTGTTACAGCAAGTGGTTGACGTATTGCGCCGCACCCTGCGCGAGCACGATATGCTGGCCCGGCTCGGCGGCGATGAGTTTGGGGTTATTCTGCAAAACTGCTCTTTGGCGATCGCCGCACAAGTGGCCGAAAAACTACGCCTGGAGCTGAGCCAGATGACTTTTGTGTGGGAGGATCGCCGCTACGATATCACCTGCAGTATCGGTGTGGTGCCGGTCACCACCTCTACATCAGACACAGATCACGTGTTGCGAGCGGCTGATATCGCATGTTATTTGGCGAAAGAGCAAGGTCGTAATCGGGTGTATATCTCTGAGCTCGATGACCAACAGCAACTGGCGCGTCAGGGCGAAATGGAGTGGCTCAACCGAATTCGAGAGGCCATTGACGACAACCGTCTTTTTCTCGATGCCCAGCTTATTGTGCCTACCCGGCCGGGCGAAAGTGGTTTGCGCTATGAGGTATTGGTGCGCCTAAAAGGTGAACAGGGTGAAATCGTGCCCCCGGGCGTGTTTTTACCGGCGGCGGAGCGCTTTGGGGCGGCTTACCCGATTGATCGCTGGGTTATAGAGCACACCTTTAGTCAGCTGGCGCTGCACCCCGAGCACCTGGATCAATTAGAGTCCTGCCATATTAATTTGTCCGGCGTCTCACTCGATCAGCGTGACCTGTATCAATTTATCGTCGATATGCTAGAGCGGTACGCGATACCGGCCGGGAAGATTTGTTTTGAGGTGACCGAGACCGCCGCGGTAAATAATTTGGCCGAGGCGATTAACTTTATGGAGCAATTGGGCCAGAGGGGCTGCCATTTTGGCCTGGATGATTTTGGCACCGGGCTGTCGTCGTTTAGTTATCTGCGCCGTCTGCCGATCGACGATTTAAAAATTGATGGCGTGTTTGTGCGCGATATCGATCGCGATGAGACAGATTTGGCGATGGTGCGGGCGATTAATGAAATCGGGCAAACGTTGCACAAAAAAACCATTGCCGAGTTTGTGGAAAACCAAGCCATATTAGCGCTACTAACGGAGATGGGCGTCGATTTTGTGCAGGGCTTTGGGGTGCACAAACCCTGTCGTTTTAGCGAGCTGTTGGCGACGCCCGACCCGCTCACATTGGTACAATTACCGCCGCAGTAAGTCGCAACCCCGGGGGTGACCTTTAGCGGAGCAGTGTTTAGTATGTCAGCTTTACGGATGAGTGGATTAATACACTGTGGTTAATGTTGTGAGACGAGCAACCCCCTGTTTTGCCCGGCTAGTAGTGTCGCTGGCTTTGCTGTTAAGCAGCGGCGCCGTCCATGCCGTTTGGGTAAATGACGAACAGGCTATTATGGGTACCCGGGTCAGCGTAACCCTCTGGCATGACGATGCCGCCCGCGCTGAACAGTTGGCCGCTCAGGTCATGAGTGAGATGCGCCGTATCGACGCCACCTACTCGCCCTATCAGGAATCCTCCGAGCTGTCGCAGATGAACCGGCTCGCGCCAGAGCGCGATGCGGCCCACCCCCTGAATATCAGCCCCGAGATGACCCGCCTGCTGGACAAATCCCTCTACTATGGCCGGCTTACCGACGGCGCCTTCGACATCACCTTTGCCTCGCTGGCACGCTACTACGATTACCGCGCCGGTAAACAGCCGAGTGAGGCGCAGCGTGAACACTTGTTGCCGGCCATTGATTATCAGCATGTGGTGCTCGATAAGTCTGCCCATACCGTGTACTACGCCGCCCCCGAGGTGTATGTAGATTTAGGCGGCATTGCCAAAGGCTACGCGGTGGACCGCGCGATTGCGCTGCTGCGCGAGGCGGGCGTGCAGCACGCCAGCGTCAGTGCCGGCGGCGACAGCCGGGTGCTGGGGGATCGCCGCGGTCGCCCCTGGGTGGTGGGTATTAAACAGCCGCGCGGGGAAGAGGGCGTCGCCATTAAAGTACCCTTGAGCGATGCGGCGATCTCTACCTCGGGCGATTACGAGCGCTATTTTATCGACGCCGAGGGCGAGTGGATTCACCACATTATTAATCCGCGTACAGGCAAAAGCAGCGACGAGCTGGCCAGTGTCTCTATTATCGGTCCCGATGGTTTTGATACCGACGCCCTCTCGACCAGTGTTTTTGTGCTGGGGGCCGATAAAGGCCTGACACTGATTGACCAATTGCCGGCATTTGATGCGATACTAATCACCCGGGCGGGCAAAGTGCGCTATAGCAGTGGTTTGGCGCCGCCTGAGTGATACGGCAATCACAGCCACAGGCAGGACAACGTCATACAATAACTGCACTTTGGGCGTCGATTGATTACACTCCCTTATTACAACAAGCAGGCACCAGCGAGAAACAGGACGTCACAATGACACAGCGTTACCCCCAGATGGCTTTACATGGACTTTTCGTGTGCCTGCTACTACTCGCCGCCGCTGTGCAGGCGCAGCCAACCGCGACCGATAAGACCGAGGCACTGAAACAACAGGTGTTGGAGCTCAACCGCGACCTGCTTATATTAGAGGCGGAGCTGCTCTATCCCGCCAATAGCCAGGTGGCGGTGTATTTGTCACTGGATGTCGGTGAGTACTTTGCGCTGGATGCGGTAAAGGTCAAGCTCGATGACGAGTTTGTCGCCAGCGAGCTTTACACACCCAAGCAAGTCGATGCGCTTATGCGCGGCGGTATTCAAAAGCTCTTTTTGGGCAATATCAAAAGTGGCCAACATGAAATCAGCGCCTTCTTTACCGGTATTGGCCCCCAGGGGCAGCCCTACAAGCGCGCCGCCGCCATTACGGTGGATAAAACCACCGCTCCTCTGGTGTTAGAGCTGCGCATTGTCGACTCTACCAGTAAGCTGCAACCGGTCTTTGATATTAAGCAATGGGAGCTATAACAACCACCGGGCTTTGCGCCCTGCTGGCAGTTGGCGGCTCGGCAGTCGCGGCGGAGTCGGCCGCCGGGCGCCACAGCTCAGCACAAGATCTGCGCTACGGCGAGAGCCTCTACCACTACTACACCGGTGACTTTCCCGAGGCGCTGAGCGTACTGTTGCGCGCGGAAGCTGACGGCGGCATCGCCGGCCATCAACACTACCCTAAACTGATGCGCGCAGGCATGTATTTGGCCTACGGTATGGACGATCACGCCCGCCGTGAATTTACCGCCGAGCTGGGGCAAAGCGAGCCGCAAAATGTGCGTGACACGGCCCACTATTATTTGGCGCGGCTTGATTACCGCGCCGGCGACTACGCCGAGGCGGCCGCATCGGCGAGTACCATTGGCGATACCCTAAGCGACTCGCTGATGGATAACATCGCCCTGCTAAACGCGCACCTACTGATTAAAAATGGCCCCGTGCCAAGCCTGCAACAGGCCGAAACGACCCTCAGCCCGCTTAAAGAAAATCGCGCTCTGGCGCTGCTCAATTTGGGCAACGCGGCCTCCCGCGCCGGCGATACCATTCGCGCGCAAAATTACTATCGCGCCGGGCTCGGCACCGAGCTACCGGAGGATGAAAGCCGCCAGGACGAGGCGTTGGCCATCCGCGACAAAACCCTCACCGCCCTTGGCTATAGTTTTTTGCAGCTGGGTAATTACGCCTCGGCCAAAGCCGCGTTTCGCGATGTGCGGCTCGATAGCAACCTCGCCAACAGCGCGTTGCTGGGCTACGGTTGGGCGGCGGCCAGCTATCACGACTATGTACTGGCGCTTAAGCCCTGGCAGGCGCTGCGGCGCCGCTCATTACTGGAGCCGGCAGTACAGGAGACTTTATTGGCTGTGCCCTGGGCCTACGAGCAACTGCAAGCGCCGCGCTCGGCGCTGGAGGCTTACCGGGAGTCCGAGCAAATCCTGACGGACGAGTTCGGTCGTATTAAACAAGTGTTGGCCGGGCTCGAGCGCGAGACACTGACCGCGAGCCTGCGCAATACCACCGAGATTGATGCCTTGCTTGGCGCCGGTGATGGCCGCGAGCGACAGAGCTGGCTAACGCTCCACGAAGTGGACGTACTCGCCAGCGACTCGCGCTATTTGCAGGCGCTGCTGAAGCGCGATGCCCTGCAAGACAGCGCGCAGCAATTGCGCGATTTACTGCGACTGCAAACGCTGCTTAATCAGTGGCAGCGCAAGCTCGACATCTACCAGCAACTTATCGTTGATAAACGCCAGCTGCGCGTCGAGCGCGCCACCGAGATCGACCAAACCCAGCGATTGCAACAGCACCAGGTGTTGCGCCAGCAGCGCGATGGGCTGGCGGCCGAGCTTGCGCTGATAGAGCAAGAGCATAACGCCGTGGCGCTGGCCGGCGAAGAGACTCGCGCGCTGGCCGAGCGCATTGCCCGCGCCCGCGATAACGCGGTGGCCTTAGCCGGCACCGGCGAGGTGGCCGCTAATGCGGCTGAGCGCTTAGCTTTTTACGACGGGGTTGTCCGCTGGCGTGCCGCCGAGGCATTTGCCGAGAACCACTGGCGCGCGCGTAACACGCTGGCGCAGTTAGATGCGGCCCTGGCCGAGAGTGCCGAGCGCAGCAATCGCGTGGCCACTATTTTAGCGACCGACCCGGATTTAGACGCCCAGGCGGCACGAATCACCGCACTGCAGGCGCGCACCGATGGGCAGTTGGCCGAGCTTAACGCAGCCATTGACCGCGATACCGCGGCGCTGCTGGGCACCATTCGCCAAACCCTCGAGGCACACCGTAACCGGCTGCAGGATTATCTCGCGCAAACGCGTCTGAGTATTGCCCGTCTGTACGATGAGGCCTACCGTGCGGCGGGCGATACCGACATCAATGCTCCCCGGCTGCCGGAGGTGCAAGAGTGATCTACCGGCACCGACTACCGCTCGCGCTGGCTATTGCTTTGGTGTTGCAAGGCTGCAGCACAAATCCGCTGGAGGAACACAGCACGCTGGCCGATTTGCCGGACCCAACTGTCCCGCTGGGTGAGCAAGAAATCGAGCGCCAGGATTTGGCCCAGATCGAGGCCAACTACCGCGCGGCGCTGCAAATGGCCACTAACCCCGGGATGCGTCACCATATTCAGGTGCGGCTTGCCGATTTAGAAATGGCCCGCTCCGAGGCGGCGCAGCAGCAAGCGCGTACCTTAACGGCGTTTTTTGCCGAGCCTATCGCTCACTACGAAGCGCTGGTAGACGATTACCGCGCTGACCCGGCAGCTTCTGTGGCCAGTGAGCCGGATGCACTTTATTACAAGCTCTCTAAGGCCTACGCGCTGGACGGCCGCGACGCTGAGGCGGCCGCTGTGTTAAACGAGCTGGCCAAGCGCTTTCCCGAATCGCCCTATATTCAAGAGGCGCAGTTTCGCCGTGCCGAGCGCGCCTTTGCCGATGGCAACTACCTGCTCTCAGAGGAGTTATACCGCGAAGTGGCTGCCAGTGAGACCTCGGCCTTTGCCGACAACTCGCTCTATATGGAAGGCTGGTCGGCTTACAAACAAAGCCAGTACGACATCGCCATGGCGCGCTTTACCGAGTTGCTCGACAACAAGCTGGGTGAAGCTCAGTTGTCTGGCGAAGTGGCGGGTATCATCGAGCAAATGGGCGCTACTGACCGCAATCTGGTGGAAGACACGCTGCGGGTATTGAGCTTTACCTACGCCAACCTCGACGGTGCCCAAACCATCGCCGAGCAGCAGCAAAGCATCGGTGGGCGGCCCTATCAGTTTTTGCTGTACCAGCAGCTGGGTGATTTATACCTGGCTCAGCAGCGCTACCTGGATAGCGCCGATACCTTTGCCCGTTTTGTGAATCACAACCCCGACTCCGATATGGCGCCAGATTTTTCTATTCGCGAGATCGAGGTTTATCAGGCGGGCGAGTTTCCATCGCTGGTGTTTCCGGCAAAGCAGGCGTACGTCGATCGCTACGGTATTTACAGCAGCTATTGGCAGGCCCGTGCCGGCATTAGTGCGCCGCCCACGGCGATGCAAGCCAAACAAGTGGTGCGCACTAAAAAGCCGCGCAATATGAGCGCCAATGCGCTGGGTAAATTGCGTCTGTATCTCGAACAGCTGGCGCGCCATCACCACAGCGAGGCGCAGCGCTTAGAGCGGCTGCTGGCCGAGGGTGGCGCCGGCGCACCGAGTCGCGCGGACATCAACCGCAGCTTTAGCGATGCCGCCGACCTATACCTGGAGTTAGTGCTTACTTTTCCGGCCGGTAAGGCCGTACCAGAGGTCACCTTCCTGATGGCCGAGGCCCTCAGCGAGGGTGAGCGCACCATTGATGCCCTGGTGGCCTATGAGAATGTCGCCTTCGACAAGCGCGACCCGGAGTTTGGTGCCGAGGCCGGTTACAGCGCGGTATTGCTGGCCGGGGAGCTGGTGCGGCGCTCGGAGTCGGGCGAATTGCTCGAGTCCAGCGCCCTGGCGCCCGAGCCGGTGCAAAGCAGCCTGTGGCAGTGGCAGCAGCGTAAAATTGACGACTCTATGAAGTTTGCCGAGTATTACGCCGCCGACCCACGGGCCATTAAAGTGCTCACGCAAACCGCACCGGAGCTGTTGTATCAGGGCGATCTGGTGCGCGCCGCGGCGGTCTCTCAACAAGTGATCGCCTGGCAACCTACCGCCTCGGGCGACTTACTGTATACCGCCTGGCTTACTCTGGGCCACGCCCAGTTTGAGCAGGAGGCATACGCCGATGCCGAGCTGGCCTATTGGCGGGCTCTGGATCTGCACCCCGAGTACGGGCAACAACCCGGCTCGCCCAGCGCTACGGATATTCGCGAGCGCATCGCCGCCAGTATTTATCAGCAGGCACAAGCGCAGCTGGCCGCCGGCGACAGCGATGCGGCGATCGATTTGCTGCTACGAATTCACGCCGAGCTACCGCACAGCAGTATTGCCAGTCAGGCGCTGTTTGATGCCGGCCACGCCGCGCAAATGGCCGGTGACTGGGGCCGAGCCGAAACCCTGCTGAATGAGTTTGCGCAAAGCTACCCCAACCACGAGCTTAACGCCCGCTTGCCCGCCAAGTTAATTGTGATTTACGAGGCCATGGGCGCCTGGGGGCAGGCCGCTGGCATGCTCAGCGCGCAATCCGGCAGCAGCGCCGATCCAGAGCTGGCGCGTCAGTCGCTGTTAACCGCGGCGGAGTATTACGATAAAGCCGATAACTGGGAGCAGGCGCGCAATCACTACCGCGACTACGCCCACGCTTACCCAGAGCCGGTGGCTGAGCTGATCGAAGTCGAGCAGCGCCTGGTCGAGCTTTACAGCGCAAAAGACGATATCAGTAGTCGCGATTTCTGGCTGGCGCGGGTGATTAAAAGCGCCCGTACAGCACCTACCGAGCGCAGCAATTATCTGGCCGCCAGCGCTGCCACCACCTTGGCCGAGGCGCCCTACCAGCGCTTTAGCCAATTGCGTTTAACGCTACCCATCAAAACGAGTCTGGGCAAAAAACGCGATGCACTGGATGTGGCGCTAACAGCCCAGCAGCGTGTGCTCGAGTTTAAAGTGGCGGACTTTACCACTCGGGCCAACTATTACATCGGCGAGATTTATCTGCAGCTGGCCAACGACTTAATGGACTCCGAGCGGCCCGATAACCTCAATATGCTGGAGCTTGAGCAGTACGATATTTTGCTGGAAGAGCAGGCCTACCCCTTTGAAGAAAAAGCTATCGACCTGCACGAGGCCAACGCCCAGCGCGCTTGGGGTGGCATTTACGATGAATGGGTAAAGGCCAGCTTAACGTCTCTGGCGGGCATCTTGCCGGCGCGCTACAACAAAACCGAGTTTACCGTGGAGTTCGCCGATGATATTCGTTAATAAGGCGAGCTGGCGGCCGCCGCTGTGGGCGGTACTCTTTTTCGGGCTATTTGGTTGTGCCAGTCAGCCGCTGGAGCGCGTCGCGACTGAGCCTGTACCGAGCACAAGCCCGGCCGCGCGCACCGAGGCCGCAGACCAAGCAGCGCCAAGGCCCGCCTTATTACCCCCGGGCCCGATAACCCGCAACCCCTATCTGGCGGCGCCAACACCGGCTATTACCCCCGAGGTGCGCGACGCGTTTAACCGCGCGCGCGAGCAAATGAGCGGGCAGCGCTGGAGCGAGGCGCGCCAGACACTGCAGGCGTTAGTAGCCGAGGCGCCCAGGCTGTCGGGCCCCTGGTTGAATCTGGGTATCGTCTGGCTGCAACTGGATAAGCCCGGTCGGGCTCGCGAGGCGTTTGAGCAAGCTTTGGCGGTTAACTCATTAAATACCGATGCCTACAATCAGCTGGCCGCTTTAGAGCGGCGCGCAGGTAACTTTGCCAAAGCTGACACCTTGTACAGTGAAGCGCTTACTCTGTGGCCCTACTCTGCCGACACTCATTGCAATCAGGGTATGTTGTACGATTTATACATGGGGCGCTGGCCCGAGGCACTGGCTCACTATGAGGCGTGTGGTTATTTGCGCGAGCAGCAAAGCGGCGAGCTCGACAATACCGTCAATGGCTGGATTATCGATCTCAAGCGGCGCATTGCCGCGCGGGAGGCAAACGGATGAAGCGTTTAATGCAGGCGGCGCTGCTCAGTGTGTTAATGGTAAGTGCGATGACTTTGGCGCAGAGCGAGTCACGCCTCGAAAGTATTATTACCGGTAACCAGGAGCAGCCTCAGGTGTTGTATCTGGTGCCGTGGCAAACACCCGATAGCCCGACGCTAAAATACGACGTAATTAATAATCAGGCCCACGTGGTGTTTGAGCATATTGAGCGCTCAGAATTATTGCGCGAATTAAAATATTTACCAGCCGTGGCCGAACCCGATTTGACGGATTTGGTTGCGCCGGCTGACGGGCAACAGGTTGACCCGCAATCGTCACAACCGGCGCCGTAAAATTCAGGCATAATACGGCGCAAACGATAGAACCGGCGGCACCAGCGTAGCGCGGCCGATACGCCTCAGTGTACACTCGGCGTTTTAGCAACAGCTTTGATAAGCGTGCGCACGGCGCGTGCGTGATTAACTAACAGACAACTCGCGGCATTTGTAAGGTAGACAACTATGGACTTTTTCTCGACAGTGGTGCGCTTTTTTCAAAATGGCGGGCCGTTTATGTACCCCATCGCCATTGTACTGGTGATTGGTTTGGTGATCGCCATCGAGCGCTTTGTAGTACTAAGCCAGGCCAAACGGGCTAACCAGCAAGCGTTTGGCCGGGTCATGCCGCTGTTAAAAAAACGTGACTACCAAGCGGTCATCAACATGGGCCGTAACGATGAGGCGCCCATTGCCCGCATCGTCGCCGCCGGTGTTTCGCGCATGGGCGGCTCAGGTGGCCGCGATGAAATCGAGCTGGCCATGGAAGAGGGCGTACTA
Organism: uncultured Gilvimarinus sp.; assembly: GCF_963975215.1. Taxonomy (GTDB): domain Bacteria; phylum Pseudomonadota; class Gammaproteobacteria; order Pseudomonadales; family Cellvibrionaceae; genus Gilvimarinus. The sequence goes on along the minus strand of NZ_CAXBFW010000019.1, from coordinate 9,621 downwards.
GAGGCTATGCCGCGTCTGGAAAAACGCACCCCCTATTTGGCAACGCTTGCCAACATCGCCACGCTGTTGGGGCTGCTGGGTACCATTATCGGTTTGATTGCGGCTTTTACCGCGGTCGCCGAGGCCGACCCGGCCGAGAAAGCCACACTCTTGTCTAACAGTATTTCGGTGGCCATGAACACCACCGCCTTTGGTCTGATCTCTGCGATCCCTCTGTTGCTGTTTCACGCCATGCTGCAAACTAAAACCACTGAGCTGGTCGACTCGCTGGAGATGACCGGTGTACGTTGTTTAAACCTGCTGACCAATACCGCTCGCCCCGCAGCGCCCAAAGCTAACGCAAACGCATAAGGGAAGATCATGCGCTTTAGAAGGCGACGCCATAGCGAGGATGCCGAGCTAAACATTACCTCCTTTATGAATCTTATGATCGTATTGGTACCGGTACTGTTGCTCAGCATGGTGTTCTCGCGCATTACTGTGCTGGAGCTGAATCTGCCCGATTCGGCCTCACCCAGCGCGTCTGACGATGAGCAAGACAAGCTCGATTTTCTTGAGGTGGTGATTTACCCCGACTACCTCGGAGTCAATCACCCCGCGGGCAACCGCGCCGCCAGTATTTGCACTAAGGACGATGGCAGCTACGATTTTGCGCTGCTCTCACAGACTCTGCGGCAAATCAAAATCCGTTTGGAAGACGAGCACCAAATGGAGAAAGACGATATCGTGCTGCTGGCCCAGCCGGATACCGATTATCAGACTATCGTTAGCACCATGGATACCGTGCGCTCGTTTAAAGCCGTGGTAGCAGCTGGAGAAGTCGACGCCGTGTTGTTCCCTAAAGTGTCACTGGGCGACGCGCCGGTTAATGACCCGCTGGTCGACAAAGAAAAAATTACCTGCCTGACAGGCGTTGGGGGTGAATCGTGAAGCAGTCACTGCGCGCCAAACGCATGGCAAAGCATCATCGCCGTAATCAGAATACGCCCAAGTTAAACCTTGTGTCCTTGATGGATATTTTTACCATTTTGGTGTTCTTTTTGTTGGTCAACTCCTCTGACGTTGAAGTGCTCACTAACGATAAAACCATCGAGCTGCCAGCCTCGGTAGCCGACACTGTGCCCGAGACTACGGTGGTGGTTAAAGTCAACAACGAGCAAATTCTAGTGGGTGGCCGTGCCATTGTTGCCATAAGCGATATCGCACAAGCGGCCGAGGCCGGCGCGGACGAAGAAGCCAACAATATTGCCGAGTTGACGCAAGAGCTCGAGTACTTAGCTTCCCGTGCCCGCCCGCTGACGCAAGAGCAACAGCAAACGGGCCGCCCGATTACCATCATGGGCGACAAAGCCATTCCCTATACGCTGCTCAAGCGCATTATGAATACCTGCGCCCAAGCCGGTTATCGCGATATCTCGTTGGCGGTGAACAAAACCTCAGACTCTGCCGAGCAACCGGGTACAGGAGCCGATAGCTGATATGGCCCTGCGCGACTCCAACAACTCAGAGAACGATCGGTTATTTGGCCAAGGTCAAGCCGACGATAAACGCTTTATTAAATTGGTGGCGATTGCCCTGGTGGTGTTTGCGCTAATAGGCATTATCGTCCCGCTGATTAACTTGCCTGAAATTAAACGCGAAGAAAAAGAAAAGCTGCCGCCACAACTTGCGCGTGTATTGCTCGAAAAAGAAGAGATTAAGCAACCCGAGCCCGAACCGGAGCCAGAGCCTGAACCGGAACCCGAACCGGAAGAAGAGCCTGAGCCTGAAGAGGAACCGGAGCCAGAACCAGAAATAGAACCTGAGCCAGAACCCGAGCCGGTCACACAAGTGGATCAGGCGCGCGAAAAAGCCAAGGTAAGTGGCGTACTGCAGTTTCAGGATACGCTGGCGGATATGCGCGAGGCGATTGACACCAAAGCCGTGGCCAGCGAAGACATTACCCGCGGCCAGGCTGAAGCCGAGCGCACCGAGCGCAACTTAATTACCAGTGGCGCCGAGGCTGACAGTGGCGGCATCAATACTTCTGCTCTGTCGCAAGACACCGGTGGTGTGGCACTCTCGGGCCGCGAAACTACCCAGGTAGAGAGCGCTCTGGGTGGCGCCGATGCTACCGCAAGCGCGGCGCAAAATACGCGTAAGGCGGGCGAGCGTACCGACGAAGAAATTCGCCGGGTTATGAGCCAGCACGCCAGCGCGCTAGATCGCTATTACCGCCGCGCGCTGCGTGAAAACCCAGCGCTGCAGGGTAAAGTTGTGCTGAAACTGGTGATTAACCCCGACGGCTCGTTGGCCTCGGTGAGTATTGTCAGCTCGGATTTACGTGATGCGGATTTAGAGTCAAAAGTGCTGGCGCGGGTTAAACTCATTACCTTCGATCCCAAAACCGATGTGGTGGTTACCACGCGCAACTACACGCTTAACTTCCTGCCGCAACTGTAAACTGCGGTAGTCTCTGAGGTGGGCCCGGCCCACCGCTTCCCCAATATTCAACCCATTGCTCAAGCTCGCCATTTATTATCCACCCCGAAGGATAAATTCAGAGTTGGATTAATACTGCTACACCCGCCAAGGTCGTCCTCTTTTATTTGCGTTACAGTTCAAAAGTCATTACGTTAAGTTTTATGGGTATTATCTCGTCTCTAAGATAAGGAGCTGTCTGATTGTGTCTACACTTCACTCGCTCTTACTAAGGATAAAAATGGATTTTAAAAAAGTATTGGCTGGTGCTATTTTTAGTCTCTCGCAACAGCGCTTGGTGTTAGTGAGAGCTTTGTTGCTACCCGTGGTCGCTTACCTGTTATTGGGCCTTGTCAGCTATTTAGAGCCTGACATTATGTTGCAAGCGCTCGTGGGGTTACTGGGTATGGTTGTTGAGGTTCTGATCGCCGTCACTACTCACCGGATTGTCTTGCTGGGTGCAGGCTCAGTGCCACCGTGGGGGATTTTCTTTCCCTCGGCGCGCGAGTGGTGGTTTTTGCTGTACCTAATGGGTTTAAGTGTACTGATGGGGGTGGTTGGTATGTTGGTAACTATCCCGGTAATTGGTGTTGTGCTGTGGCTAGTGGCGGCGCTATATCTGCTCAGCAGGTTGAGTCTGGTGTTTCCCGCCATTGCGGTTGATCAACGCATTAGCTTTGCGGCATCGTGGCGGCGTACCCAGCACCATCAAAAACTGATGCTGTTGGTGGTAGTAATAGTACCTGTACTTGTTGGCACGTTAAGTTATCTGGTTGGCCTTGTGCCTTACGCCTCCGTCTTGGGGTTAGTGCTATGGCCTGTTGCACTGGTTTTTACGGTGGCTATGCTCTCGATGGCGTACTTATTGATTACACAAAGCGAAGGCGTTGAGGATAACTCGCAGACGCAGTAGAATTTTAACGCTATTGGCCCTACCGCCCAACTGTATTTGAATCATCATTATAACGATAAGAGATGCCCCATGAGCCTAACTGTTATTGCTAAGCGAGCGATTGCTAAGACCGACCTAAAAGTGGATGAGTTAGGTTTTGGCTGCGCACCGCTGGGTAATCTTTACCATGCAGTTTCTGACGCGCAAGCGGCGCAGACCTTAGCCGCCGCGTGGGATATGGGGTTGCGTTATTTTGATACCGCACCTCACTATGGACAGGGTTTGAGTGAGCGTCGCACGGGGGATGCGTTGCGTGCGTTAAAAGGACGCGACTATATTTTGTCGACCAAAGTGGGCCGCCTGCTTAAGCCTTTAGGCTATCGACAAGAGCGTCACGGTTTTGTTTCGCCGATGCCTTTTGACTTTGAGTACGATTACAGTTACGACGGCATAATGCGATCGTATGAAGATAGCATTATGCGGTTGGGGTTAGACCGGATTGATATCTTGTATATTCATGATATAGGGCGATTGACTCACGGCGATAAAGATACCGAATATTTTAAAACGGCTATGGAGGGTGGCTATAAAGCTTTGGATGAGTTGCGCTCGCAAGGGCTTGTAAAAGCCATAGGCCTGGGCGTCAATGAAACCGAGGTGTGTGAAGCCGCGCTGGATTATGGCGACTGGGATTGTTTTTTACTGGCTGGGCGTTACACATTGCTAGAGCAAGAGGCGCTGAGGACACTGCTGCCGAAATGTGAGCAGCACAACACCTCGGTTATTGTGGGTGGCCCCTACAACTCCGGTATATTGGCCTCTGGAGTCAACACGAGCCACACGCCTATGTACAATTATAGCCCTGCACCTAAACGTATTATCGATAAGGTATCGCGCATCGAGTCAGTGTGTGCCGATTACGGCGTTACTCTGGCAGCGGCGGCTTTGCAGTTTCCATTGGCGCATCCAAGTGTCGCGTCGGTTATTCCCGGGCTGGGTAGCGAGCAACATATCGAGAAAACGCTGGAGTTTTTTAATGAAAATATTCCCCGTGCGTTTTGGCAGTCACTAAAATCTAATCATTTAATTGACGAGTCGGCCCCGCTGCCGTTCGAGCGAACGGAGGCTGGCTAGCATGAGCCGGCACAGGGGCGATACATTTGTTAGCGTAGATAGCCACCAACATTTCTGGCTGCGTGAGCGAGGTGACTATACATGGCTAACCTCAGAGCTAAGCGAGATTTACCAAGATTTTTTACCCGAGCACTTGCGGAGTATATTGCTCAGAAATCATATTCATAAAACGGTTCTGGTTCAGGCGGCCGAAACAGATGCGGAAACTGATTTTTTATTATCGATAGCCGATAACAATAATTTTGTGGCCGCCGTGGTGGGCTGGGTAGATTTTGCGTCAGCGGGGGCGAGTGCCCGATTAGAGTGCCTCTCTCAGCAGCCAGTCTTTAAAGGTGTACGTCCCATGTTGCAGAGTATTCCCGATGCGGCCTGGATGCTACGTCCGGAATTTGATGAACAGTACCAGCTGTTGGCAAAACTGGAGCTCAGTTTTGACGCGCTGGTTACCCCCCGGCATCTGCGTTATTTATACACCCTGGCACGGCGCCACCCAACACTAAAAATTGTTATTGACCATGGCGCCAAACCCGACCTTACAGGGGCTGACGTGAGCGTCTGGCGTCGGGATATCGCCACTCTGGCAACGTGCGATAATGTGTTTTGTAAGTTGTCCGGCTTGCTAACCGAGGCGGGGCCAAATCCTGACTTTAAGTCGGTCACGCCCGCACTTGAGCATTTGCTTCAATGCTTTGGCCCGACGCGGTTAATGTGGGGTAGCGATTGGCCTGTGATTAATTTAGCCGGTAGCTACGATGCTTGGGTAAAAGATTGTCGATCTTACCTGGCGAGCTTAAGCGACGAAGAGCAGGCGTGGATTTGGGGGCGCACAGCGCAATATTTTTATGGGCTGTGAAACGTTAGTTTATGTGGCGCTGTATCAGTAAAAGCCAGGTGTTAGCAAGATTGGCAACGGCAGGCCAATTGTTAAGAATAGTTTAAAGTAGTCCTAATAATTGATAAGCCTCATGACGAGTGGCCGGTGCTGGGGTAGACTGGCTTGATTGTTTTTTAAGCGGCTATTGTTTTAAACGGTTATTGTGCCCATGCCTAAAGACATAAACCTAGCGGCTACAAAATAAAAATATTCGATCAACCGAAAGTGCCCATACTATGATTATTTCCCGTTTTTTGGCGTTTTTATGCCTTCTGAGTGTATCGCTTGCCCCTCTAACCCAAGCTGCTGACACGGCGCCCGACCAGCGTTTACAGTCGGTTTTGATTTTTTCGAAAACGGCCGGATGGGTACACGAATCGATACCCGCAGGGGTTGCCGCCGTGACCGAGCTGGTTGAGGCCAGAGACTTAACACCGGTCGCAACCGATGACGCTAACATTTTTACCGATGATAAATTACAACAGATGGCGGCTGTGGTTTTTGTTAATACCACGGGCGACATTCTGAATGATCAGCAGCAGCTGGCCATGGAACGTTATATTCAGGCGGGCGGCGGTTTTGTTGGTATTCATGCGGCGGCTGATACCGAGCGCGAGGGAGGCTGGCATTGGTACCGGCGTTTGGTCGGGGCGGCTTTTGAATCGCACCCTAGCGATCCGTCCAACGTGCAGCGGGCTAAGGTTAAGGTGGTAGATTCGCACCACCCTGCCACCCAGACAATGCCTCATGAGTTTAGCATCGCCGATGAATGGTATGACTTTAGCGGGCTCTCGGATTTGCGCCAGGATCTGCTGGTGGTGGATGAGCGCAGCTATCAAGGGGGCAGTCACGGTGCTTACCATCCCATTGCCTGGTATCAGGCGTTTGACGGTGGCCGCTCGTTCTACACAGGGCTTGGGCACACCAAGCAAACCTTTAGCGACCCACGCTTTTTACAGCATTTGGCCGGCGGCCTCGATTACGCCATTGGCGAGCGGCAGCCGCTGGATTACACCGCCGTGCGGCCAGATCCGCGGCGTTTTGCCCGCGAGGTATTGGTCGACAACTTAGACGAGCCAGTCAGCTTTGATGTGACCGACGACTACGCCGGCGCCATGATTGCTCAGCGTCAGGGAAAATTGTTTTGGCTGGATGTGGCCAGCCGCGAGCTGCAGACAATGGCTGAATTTGATGTGTTTGCACCGAAAAAGAAAATTGAGTTTGGTTTAGTAGCCGTGGCGTTTGATCCGGGCTTTAAGCACAACAACCAAATTTATGTGATGTACAACCTCGAAGACGAGAGCGGTCAGGCCGAGCTACTGCAGCGTGTGGCGCAGTTTAGCGTTAACAATAAAAAGGTAGATTTGGCCTCGGAGCAAGTGCTGCTGGATATCCCTATGGACAACACCTGCTGCCACACGGGTGGCAACCTGGAGTTTGATAACGCGGGCAATTTATTTATCGCCATCGGCGACAACAGTAACCCGTTCGAGTCGAATGACTCTGGCCCCATGAATAACAAGCCCGACGGCACCTATCACGATGCATTGCGCAGCGCGGCTAATACCCAGGATTTACGCGGTAAAATTTTGCGCATTCACCCGGATCGACAAGGTGGCTATCAGATCCCCGAAGGTAACTTGTTTAGCTCGCCCGAGCAGGGACGGCCCGAAATTTACGTCATGGGTACCCGCAACCCCTACACCATCGCCATCGACGAGAGCACCGGTGATTTGTACTACGGCGATATAGGCCCTGATGCAAAAGCCGATAGCGACGAATTTGGCCCTCGCGGTTACGACGAAATTAACAAAGTGACCGAGCCGGGCTTTTTTGGCTGGCCTACGATGCTGGCTAACAATAAACCCTACCGTATGTACGACTACCAGGCTGAGAAAACCGGTAAGTTTTTTGACCCACTGGCGCCACAAAACTTCTCGCCGCGCAACACCGGGTTAGATGTTTTACCGCCGGCGCAACCGGCGCTTATGTGGTATCCCTATGCTGGCTCTGAACGTTTCCCCGAGTTGGGTCAGGGTGGGCGCAACGCGCTGGTCGCCGGTATCTACCCCAAAGGAGATGACGATGAGTTGGCGTACCCGCGTTATTACCAAAACAAATTGTTTATCGGCGATTTTATGCGCAGCTGGATTAAAGTCGTTACGCTGGACGATGACGATAACGTCGTAAAAATTGATGGTTTTGCGCCTACGGTTAAGTTTGCCGGCCCCTTGGATATGCGCTTTACCAAAGACGGTCGCCTGTGGGTGTTAGAGTATGGCACCCAGTGGTGGGCTGGCGGCAAAGACGCAAAGCTGAGTTTTATTAGCTACGACCCGGATGCCGAGTTGGTCGATCCGGTGATCGCCGACAGTGACGCCTCTGGCGAGGTGGCCGGCGGCGTGGGCCACGAGGTACAGCTGGAAATTGCCCAGGGTAAAGATCTGACCGAAAGCACCAGCTGTATTGCCTGCCACAAAGAAAACGCCGCCTCGGTGGGGCCGAGCTTTTTACAGGTTAAGCAAAAGTACAGCACGCTGGAAGATCCGAAAGCCTACATCGCCAATACCATTGCTCAGGGTAGCCGCGGTAAGTGGGGCGACCATGTAATGCCGGCTCACAGCTTCCTGGATCAGGCGACCCGAGATAAAATTGCCGCCTACATTTTATCGGTTACTGCCGAGTAACCGTTGCCCTCACACCCGGCCACGCCGGGTGTGAGGTGCGTCCTCTCAAGCTTATTTCGTAAAACCCATGGCCCGCTAGTGCTTGTGTGGCCCTTGCCTTATAGTGTGAACGTTCAAACGCACACATAACGAAATAGGTTAAGCATTGCTCAATCGTATCTGGGCCAGTCTGATCGTCATCTCTCTGCTTTGGGGGATATCGGCTAGCGTGTTGGGGCACCATGAGGTTGCCGATGCACTGGTGGCCTCGCTGTTTGAGATGGCCGAACTTGCCACAACCATTTGTCTTGGCCTGATAGGGGTTATGTGTTTTTGGCTCGGGTTAATGCAAATCGCCAATGTCAGCGGGTTAAGCGCCAAATTGGCACGGGGGTTGGCGCCGTTATTTAGCCGGCTAATGCCCGATGTCCCCCGCGGCGATAAAGCCGTTAGCAGCATCAGCATGAATATGGCGGCTAATATGTTGGGCCTGGATAACGCCGCCACCCCGGCGGGCATTCAGGCGATGCGTGATTTGCAGGTGCACAACAAAACCCCCAGTGTCTTAAGTAACGCGCAAATTTTATTTTTGGTGCTTAACACCTCTTCGGTCACGTTAATTCCCACTACCGTTTTTGTCTATCGCGCGCAGCTGGGTGCGGCGAGCCCCACCGATGTGTTTTTGCCCATCTTGCTGGCCACCAGCTGCTCGACGCTGGTGGGTTTGTTAACGGTTGCCTGGTTGCAAAAACTCAAACTATGGTCGCCGGTGGTACTGGCTTATTTTGTCGGGGCGGCGGTGATAGTTGGTGGTTTACTGGCGGCCAGTGTGGATAACGGCGAGATAGGCAAGCGCTCGGCACTGGTAGGTAATTTAACGTTATTGCTGTTAATTACCGCGCTGTTTTTATACGGCTTTAAGCGGCGTGTACGCATGTACGATGCGTTTATCGATGGTGCTAAAGAGGGCTTTGGCATCGCCATTGGTATTATCCCCTACTTAGTGGCCATGTTGTTTGCACTGGGCTTGTTGCGCGCCTCAGGGGTGTTTGAGTTTATGCTCGAGCAGCTGCGTTTTATGGTGGCGTTTATGGGCGGCGATACCCGCTTTGTGGGCGCCCTACCCACGGACCTAATGAAGCCTTTCTCGGGCTCTGGCTCCCGGGCGCTTATGATCGAGACCATGGATGTTTACGGCGCCGACTCGTTTGCCGGGCGCTTAGCGGCGGTGTATCAGGGCAGTACCGAGACCACTTTTTACGTGCTGGCCGTATACTGCGGTGCGGTGGCCATTACCCGCTCCCGCTATGCGCTGGCCTGTGGTTTACTGGCCGATGGCGCCGGCATGCTTGCGGCAACGTTAATCGCTTATTGGTTTTTTGGTTAGGGCCTGTAAACAGCGGCTCGCTATTGATGATGTAACAATTAAGGAGGCTATATGGCACAGGCAATGGTTCCAATGTTGATGTTTGAGGGCGACGCCGATGAGGCGATTGGTTTTTACGTGTCGCTGTTTGAAGACTCCGGTGTTTTATCGATGGAGTATTACGGCGCCGATGAGCCTGGCGCCGAGGGTACGGTAAAAAAGGCGTCGT
>NZ_CAXBFW010000018.1:0-79074 GCF_963975215.1 uncultured Gilvimarinus sp. | reverse complement strand
AGATACAAAAAAGGCCCGATCCGAAGACCGAGCCTTTTAACTTGTATGGTGCCCAGAGGCGGAATCGAACCACCGACACGAGGATTTTCAATCCACTGCTCTACCGACTGAGCTATCTGGGCTTTGCGTTGGCAGCTGTGTAGCCGCTGTCACAAGAGGCGCGTATTAAACCGTTTGAGTCGCTTTGAGTCAAGGGGTCAAAGGCAAATTATTTGTCTTCTGTGGGGGGAACATAGCCCTCGGCGGCATCGTAGTCTTCCCCGGACAAAAACTTGGTCATTTGTTCACCAAGGTAGACCCGGGTGCCGGTGTCCATAAGGTTTAATTGTTTTTCGTTGATGAGCATCGTCTGGTGGCTCATCCACTCCTGCCAGGCTTTTTGGCTCACGTTATCGTAAACGTCTTGCCCTTTGGGGCCAGGAAACGGCGGCTGAGCAAGGCCCGGCAACTCTTGTTTGTACTTGCGGCACATGACCGTACGGCTCATAAAATCTCCTGATGTTTACTCACAAAACTAGCGCACCATGTTAACAGACAGCGGCGCCAACTGGTGTAGCTGCTCGAGTAGGCGCTTGACCGGCGCGGCCAGCCCCACATTGGGCGGCTCGCTGACGTTATACCAGAGCGCCTTACCCGGCGCCATAACGCCGGTAGCCGGCTCGGGCAATTGTATCAATACCGGGGTGATGTCTAAATGATAGTGACTAAACGTATGGCGGTAGCTATCCCAGTACTCGATCTCGCCCGTGGGCCCGTAATGCTCTTGGCAGTATTTCGCCACAGACTGCTCCAGCGCCAACTCCGGGAAGCTCCAAAGCCCGCCCCAAATACCCTGCGGCGGGCGCTGCTGCAGCAGTAGATCGCCACTGGGGGCGCGCAGCATGAGCAAATAAGTGGCTTTAACGGGTTTGTCTTTTTTCGGCTTTTTACCCGGGTACTGCAACTGAGTGCCAGTGGCGCGTGCCACGCAGCCGTCGCCCAACGGGCAGCTCTCGCACTGGGGCTTGGTGCGGGTGCAGACAGTGGCCCCCAAATCCATCATCGCCTGGGTGTAGTGATTACAGCGCTCTGTTGGCGTGTGCTGCCGCGCCACTTGCCACAAGGCCTTTAGCGGCCCACTTTGGCCGGGCCAACCTTCAATAGCGTGATAGCGGGCCAGCACGCGTTTTACATTGCCATCTAAAATAGTGGCGGTTTTGCCAAAAGCGATACTGACAATAGCACCGGCGGTAGACTCGCCAATACCCGGGAGCGAGGCTAACTCGTCTACGGTAGCGGGAAACTCGCCGGCAAAGTCGCTAACGACTTGCTGCGCGCAGCGATGCAAGTTGCGCGCGCGGGCGTAATAGCCAAGTCCGGTCCATAAGTGCAAAACATCGTCCACCGGCGCCGCCGCTAAATCAGCCACGCTAGGAAATTGCTGGGTAAAGCGCTCGAAGTAAGGGATAACCGTAGTGACTTGGGTTTGCTGCAGCATGATCTCAGACAGCCAAACACGATACGGTGTAATGTTTTGCTGCCAAGGTAAGTGTTTGCGGCCGTACTGATCAAACCAATCGAGCACGGCCGCCGAAAAATTATCGGTCATTCTGTTTGTTTTTTGTCCTGGCTTTTGTCTTTGTTTAGAAACTGGTTGAGCAAACCTTTCACGGCCGCTTTGGTCGGGTCGGTTTCTGTTTCACCCTCCGCTTCGTCGGCGCCGAGTTTGCGCACCAGCTCTTTTTGCAGACGGTACTTGGCGTAATCGCCGAGCAGCGACTCTAACGCTTTTGAATCCAGCCGACAATCTTTTGCCGGGGCAAGCTCGGCGATGGAGCCACGACAGCGCAGCAGCGATAAACTGCGGTTAACCCAATAGTTGCTATTTACCGTACAGCCTTGGTCACTGGTGGAGCGCTCCTCCAGAGTCAAAGGCAAACGCAAATCAAAGGTTTGTCCGGCCAAATCAACCTGACCATTTAGCCCCAGCAACAATTGCTCGACGCCGGCGGTAAAACTTTCAATGGTGATGACTTGTTCGCGCAGTTTTACCCGCCCTTGTAAGTCGTGCATCTGCGTCAACGCGGGCCAATCTTGCTTCGCCGCACTTTGTGGCTCAGCGGGCTCGGTGTCGGTTGCAGCTTCGGCCTCTTGCTCGTCTTTTTCGCGCAGATCTTTGGCAAGCGAAATCGCCTGACAAAAATACTGCTCGACGTTAATCGGTGCCACCGTCACTTGCACGCCATCAAACTTGGCGTCGGCCACCGCCGCCTGCATCAGCTCGTTCATGGTCAGGCCGCGGGTGTTAGCCGTAGCCTCTAAGTTCATTAAACCGGTCAATTGCAGTTTTTCATCCAGCGCCAGGTCGCTTAGCAGCGGGGCCACATTCAGACCTTTCATGTCCGCCACGCTGCTGATCTGTGCCGTGGGGCCGCGGCCATCAAGCTTACCCGACGCCTGCAGGTGCCCTTGGTAAGCATCGAGGCTCACCTCAGACACTTGCACCAAACCGTTTGCGGCGTTTAGCCGCAGGCGCAGGTTTTGCGTGGTTAATCCGCTGACAATCGCCTCGTGCAAATCGATACGCACCAGAGCGTTAAGCGCACGCACGGCATTCAGCGGAATCAACGGCTCATCACCGCTCGCCTGAGAACCAGTACCAGCGCTGCCGGGCCCTTTGGATTTAACGGGGGGGTTAGCGGGGGTTTTATCGGCTTTGGCCGTCGGTGTCGACTCAACTTTAGGCGGCAGGTAGTGATCGACGTTAATTCGATCCCCCGTCAGCGTGACCTCAAACGCCATGCGGGTAAAATCCGTCACCGCCAGCTCGCCATTCACTGTGGTGTCGTCTAACTCTAGCGTTACAGGCGCCAGGCTAATCGAACTGGCACTGCCCGACACATTAGCGTTTACGCTTAAATGCGTCAGCGCGTCTGCCTCGGCGGTAACCGGTGCACTTAGCCCCAAGCTGGCCAAAAGTTTTTTTACGTTCACGGGCGACAGCGCTAACTGACCGCTGTACATCAAGTTTTGCGTGGGGGTTTCTAACTGCACATCAAACCCGGCACTGATTGCTGCCTCCTCGCCAAGGCCACTGATATCCAGCGCCACATCACCGGCGGTAATTGATACCTGGGATAAATCGGCGGCCAGTTTTACCTCGGCACTAAGCGCGCCACCTACCTGCAGTGTGCGCTCGGCAAACATAGCCGGATCTTTAACACTCGCCTGCCACTGGCTGCTTAGGGCAAAGGGGCGGTTATCAACATTAAAGCCGGTGAGTTTAAAGCTTTTGACGGTAAAGTCCGCCGTGCGGTTAGTTGCGGCATCGCGATACTTCACCGCGGTATCGGTGATACTGATGGCGTCTACGGCTAAGTTCAGCTCGCCGCCACTGGCGGCGCTATTATCGGCCTCGGGGGTCACCTCAGGGGCGGTTTGGCGCTCGCCTTTATCCACGGCGGCTACGGCATCTGCTGGCATTTGGCCGATATTACCGCCCGCCTGTTCGGCTTTGCGCTTTGCCTGCTCTGCCAGACGACTCCAGTTGCTGGTGCCCGAGGTGTCTACCTCAAAGGCAAGCTCAGCGCCGTCAATAATAAGGTGCTCGACCTGTAACTGGCGATCAAACAGCGGCCGGGTAGCCACCAGTAAGCTCGCGCTGCGCAGCTGCGCCAGTTGCTCGTCTGGTGCGCTAAGGGCGGCGACGCTAATGTCTTCGACCTCGATGCCGATGCTGGGCCAAAACTGCCAGCCGATATCGCCGGCAATCTCCAGCGCGATACCCTGATCGGCCGCCAGCGCTTTGATGCGCGGTTTAAAGATATTGGGGTCCAGCCAAAAAAACAGTGCGGCAACGGCCAGCACGACCAACAACAGCAACACGACCAGAACCTTTAATAACGTTTTCACCACCATCTCCTTGAGTAATCGGGTAAAGCCAGAGCATAGCACTTGTCGCTAGCGGCCGCGTGACTAACAAACTATTTTGCGCGCCAGCGCACTCACTGACAAATTCGCCCCTGTCGCCCGTGAACTTCCGGGCCGCCACAGACACAAAAGCCATGAAATCTATCCACTATTGCGCTCTACGGGTGGTTATAGCGGCCCCGCTCGCGCTAAAATAGCGCCCTTTACGGCTGCCACCTGCGCAGCGCTGAGGGTGACTCCATGGGACACAAAACCGCACTGTACGATCTGCACAAAGCCGCCGGCGGCAAACTGGTGGATTTTGGCGGCTGGGATATGCCAATCAACTACGGCTCACAAATTGAGGAGCACCATCAGGTGCGCCAACATGCGGGCCTGTTTGACGTATCCCACATGACCGTTGTCGATGTCGCAGGCCCAAACGCCCGCGCCTACCTGCGCAAGCTGCTGGCCAACGATGTCGCGCGGCTGGACGGCAAGCCTGGCAAAGCCTTATACAGCGGCATGCTCAACACGTCCGGTGGCGTGATAGACGATTTAATCGTCTACAACCTCGACGGCTGGTACCGCGTGGTGGTCAACTGCGCCACCCGCGACAAAGACCTAAAGTGGATGGACGAGCACGCAAGCGAGTTTGACGTGAGCGTGACCGAGCGCCCCGAGCTGGCCATGATTGCCGTTCAGGGCCCCGAGGCCATCGACAAAGTACAGGCCGCCGCCAGCAGCGCGCAAGCTGAGGCAATCAGTAACCTCAAGGTATTTTGCGGCGTTGAGTGCGAGGGCTGGTTTATCGCCCGCACCGGCTACACCGGCGAAGACGGCCTGGAGATTATGCTAACCGGCGATGCCGCCTGCCAGCTGTGGCAAACTCTGACCGAGGCCGGCGTGGCACCCTGCGGCCTGGGCGCGCGCGACACTTTGCGCCTGGAGGCCGGCATGAATCTTTACGGCCACGAGATGGACGAGACTACCTCGCCTCTGGTGGCCAACATGGGCTGGACCATCGCCCTCGAGGACGAACAGCGCGATTTTATCGGCCGCGCGCCCCTCGAAGACATTAAAGCCAACGGCGGGCCAGACACCAAACTGGTTGGTTTGGTGATGCGCGAGCGCGGTGTGCTGCGTGCCGGTCAGGCGATCAGCGTGGTGGGTAACGACGCCTCGGGCATTATTACCAGCGGCAGCTTCTCGCCGACTCTTGGTTTCTCGGTCGCCCTGGCGCGCGTACCGAGCACCATTGGCGACACCGCCGAGGTCAACCTGCGCAACAAAACCGTTAACGTCGAGGTGGTTAAACCCAGCTTCGTGCGCCACGGCGAGGCGCTCGTTTAATCGATCACTTAGGTCTACACTTTTTGAGCCTACTTTTTATTTAAGGACACAACCATGAGCGATATTCGCAACGAATTAAAGTACCTGCCCAGCCACGAGTGGGCTCGTGTTGAAGAAGACGGCACCGTAACCGTCGGCATCAGCGACCACGCCCAAGATAGCCTGGGCGACGTGGTCTACGTCGAAACCCCAGAGGTAGGCAGCAACGTCGCCGCCGGCGAAGAGGCCGGTGTGGTCGAGTCGGTAAAAGCCGCCTCAGACATTTACTCGCCCGTCACCGGCGAAGTAATCGCCGTAAACGAAGCACTGGAAGACTCGCCCGAGCAAGTGAACGAGTCACCCTACGACGATGGCTGGTTCTTTAAAGTTAAGCCCAGCGATTTATCCGAGCTGGACGACGCGCTGGACGCCGACGGCTACCAAAACGCCATCGAAGCCGAAGATTGAGCCGCCCCGTGAAAAACGCCCTGCGTAAAATTTTTGCACCACTGTTAAAAGGGCTCGAGTCTGGTACCGAGCCCTACAACTACAAACCCTTAAGCCGCAAAGTATTGTTGTTTTTTGGCGCGGTGTTTACGTTTCTGGGCCTGCTGGCGGCCTGGTTAATACCCGAAGGCGCCGACCCTGGCTACTACTTCCCGGTGGTGGTGTTTACGCTGGCGGGCACCTACGGGCTTATCGTCGCGCTACTGGGTGAAGATCGCGCCGTCGCCAAGTTATGGGGAAACCGGTAGTCGCTTAGCTGGGGCGGCCCACTTGGTTCGCGATAACCCCATATTTTCAACTACACTCGAAGTATCGTTTTACTCCAGTGGAAGATGTACAGCCCATGATGTATTTCGCAGGATTCAGACCATCGATAACTATAAGCCTTACCACCAAAGCACCGGCATTTCAGGCATGCACGTATTAATCGTTGAAGACGACATCGTCATGCAAGAGTTGCTGACCACCTTACTGCGTGGTCTCAACAGTCTGATACATATACACCACGCCGAAACGCTAAACACCGGGCTCGCCCTTTGGCAAAAACACCCCATTGATTTAGTGTTGTGCGACTGGAACCTGCCCGAGCAAGAAACCGGATTAAGCCTCGTCAAAGTCATTCGCACACGCGATCGCGAACTGCCCATTATAATGGTCACCGGTCGTGTCGATCGGGCCACCGTCACCGACAGCGCGCGCTACAAAGTGAACGAATTTATCGTCAAACCCTTCGACGCCAAAGCGGTGATGGCGCGACTCAAGCCCTATTTAACGCAAAGTCAGGAAACCACGGATCACAGCCAAGTGTTAAGTGCCGGGCTGGATGAGTTTATCGGCGATACCGAGCAGATGCTAAGCCGCATCACGCTCATGCCCGGCGCTGAGGCCGCCGCCAATGCAATCACTCACGATGAACCTCCCTCCGCCGCCGAGCTAGCGCAACAATGGCGCAGCGATACCACTATCACCACACGACTCATACGCCTTGCCAACACCACGTTAATGCGTCGCTCGGGCAGTAGCGTGATGACGCTGCGTGAAGCAATTGCTGCCATTGGCGTAGACATGGCGTTGACTCAAGTACTGGCAATCTCGCTGGCTCAAACCAACCACTTACGCGACGGCGCCTTACAGGCGCGGGCTAAGCACTTTGTCGACGAGTCTTTGCAGCTAGCAGAGCGCGCAGCCCGGCTCGCGCAGCGCTTAAAGCTCAACATCGCCAACTGCTATACCGCAGGCTTAATGGTGAAACTTGGTGAGTTTGGCGTGCTTGAAGCGATTCAATTGTTTATCGATTCAGGGGGACAAGTCAACGAGGGCGACATAGATACAATGCTCACCAAGCACGCCGCCACCTACGGCAACCAGCTAAAAATTAAATGGCGCCTGCCGCTGGCACTGCGCGAGCGTGTTGGTGCGACTTACGTAACCGGCACCGGCAATGTAAACCCAGAGCTGTTATTGATGCGGCTGGCCGCCTGCCTCGGCGATAGTGATGGGCAAAACCAGGAGCAAGACAAACTCTGCCGGCAACTGGGCTTAAGCACGGCCGAGCTGCCCAGTTAAAGCCACGCTGCGATTACACGACTGAAGCCAGCACCAACGCTGATGAGCGTAAAGGGCGTACGCGGCAATAAACCGGCGCAGGAAAATCGGTACAGCGCGCAAGCTGCTAACAAAAATGCCGACTTTTGTTTACAGATTTTAGAGAACAAACCCATATTGCGAAACGAATGCAGCATCGCAATAAGGAGCAATTTCCGAGAACTGATAGACCATAGAATTGCCCTAAAAACTCACAACTCGCGGTTATTTTCCGAGCGTCAAAAGTTTTATAACAGCGTCGCCTGTAGATAGTTTAGGCACCCTATCAGATAGCAAAAAAGGGGCGCCGACCCGAATCGACGCCCCTTTTTCAGCATAGCAAACGAACGAGTTAAAACATCTGTTCGATTGTGTAAATCACCGTAGTACCGCTCACCTCGTTACCCACCACCACTAACGCATCGTCGGTAGGTGAATCTTCGGCGGAGATAAACACTAAGCCCTCGGGGCCTAGATCACCGATGCTGGCCAAAATACTTTCGGCGTCTTCGGTTACCCAATCTTCACGGGTGTTTAAGTAATCCTGAAACACGGGGGCATCGGGGTTGGTGATGTCGTACACCAACACGCCGCCCATGCGCTCGAGGCCAACAAATACAAAGGTTTTATCGCCAATGCTGCCGATGGTTAAACCTTCCGGCTCGGGGCCTTTGGCGTCGCTGCGGCTATCGATGCTGTTGCCTTCGTCGTGGGCGCTGTTAAAGAAGTCTTTACAGGCTATGTCACGGGTGGCGCTTAGCATACAGTCGTCGCCGGCCAAAAACTGCTCGATGGCATCGGCCGAGTCCCACACTAGCTGGCCTTCGTCGTTCCAGATGGTGAATGAACGCGCGCCGTAGCTATAAAGGTTGTCGTACATAATGCGGTCGCCGTCACTCGACTCGTTACCGGCGGCATCAAACATAACCGGTGAACCATCGGCGTGCTGGCGATAACCTTCGGTCCAGGTGATGTTTAAGCGGCCAAGCGTTTCATCTTCGCGGCAATCACCCGGATCACCGGCGGTGGCACCGCAGTAACTAAAGGTGGTTGGGTTAAGCAGTGCACCGGCCGCCAGCTCACGCAGTTGCGGTGGCAAGTCGTCGTTGGCACGGCGATCAAAGCCGTCGGCGTGTACCAGATGCTTAACACGAAACTCCTCAACAAAGCCTTTGCTTGAGTCGCCGGCCCAGTAGTCATCGTTATCTTCACCCCAAGCGCGCGCATCGCCTTCGTTGGCGGTAACCAGGTAGGTCATGCCGCCGGCTTCGTAGGCGGTAATCGCATCGGGCAAGTACAGGCCGCGCACACCGGGCCAGGTAGAAATTTCAACCGGGCCTTCGTCGCTGGGGTCAATGCCGTTGCCATCAAGGCCGTGATCTTTGTAACCGAGCGAGATAATTTGCTGCACATGAGCCGAGGTGATATCGATACGGGCAACAGCGTTGTTCTCTTGCAACACCGCCCACGCGGTTTGGCTGTCGGCCGATACCGCAATGTACTCGGGCTCTAAGTCCTGGGCAACGCTGGCGTTGGGGCCATAGATGCGTACGCCATCGGCAACCAGTAAATCGCGCTGACTGTTAAAGCTGGTAAACCCGGCGGTCATGGCGCTGGGGTTGGCCATATCGGTGATATCGATGATCGAGACCGAACCCTGCGGGTCGATTTGGTAGTCGTCGCTCGGCTCGCCTTCGTTAGCCGCTAAGATGTAGCTGCCATCGGGGGTAAAGATCAGCATATCGGGCTGAGCGCCTACGGCTACGCTTGAGATCATGCTCAGGTCGTCGGCGTTGTACAGTGCCACCGCACCGGTATCGGTTTTAACGTCGGCTTCAATAGCTACGGCCACAATACCGTCGCGCACCGCCACCGAGTTCACCTCACCACCGGCAATCACACTGCCGGCGGCGATCGTGTCAATCAAACTGGGGTTAGCCGGGTCCGATAAATCCAGTACATCCAACATGCCTTTTTCGGCATTAACTACAAACAGGCGCTGACTCGCGGCATCGTAAGCGGGGATCTCAGCGGCGCTCTCGTCAAATTGGCCAGCGCTGTAGCGGCCGGCAAATTGCAACCCGATGGAGCTTGGGGTCTCGACAACAACTTCGCTGTTATCATCGTCATCGTCGCTACCACAGCCGACTAAGGCTAAGGCGCTGCAGGCGGCCAGGATGTAAGGGAAACTCTTTCTCATAACAGACTCCGGAATGATATTTGTGCGCCAGAGCCTACTGAGCGAATGTTACAAGTTTGTGGCGACAGCCTGTCGCAGCGTCAGGGCCTTGAGCTGATATGCCCCCTTACCGGCTGCCAGCGGGCCATAAAAGATTGAAAACACCGGCGCCTTTCGGTAACTTGCGCCTTTATCTGCAATCGGCCGATTCCGGCCCTCTCCGCCCGCTGGCGGCCAGCACGAGGCAAGCTAAATGGCACAGTACGTATACACCATGAACCGGGTGGGCAAAGTCGTCCCGCCTAAGCGTGAAATCCTAAAAGACATCTCGTTATCGTTTTTCCCCGGCGCCAAAATCGGCGTATTGGGTTTAAATGGCTCGGGTAAATCTACCCTGCTGCGCATTATGGCCGGCGTCGACACCGAATTTAACGGTGAAGCCCGCCCCATGCCCGACATTAAAATCGGCTACCTGCCGCAGGAGCCAGTGCTAGACCCGGAAAAAGACGTGCGCGGCAATGTGGAAGACGGCATGCGCGAAGCCGTCGATGCACTGGCCGAGCTGGAGGGCATTTACACCGCTTACGCCGAACCCGATGCCGACTTTGACGAGCTGGCCAAAAAGCAGGCGCGCTGCGAAGATATTATTCAGGCGTGGGATGCCCACAACCTGGACAACACCCTGGAGATCGCCGCCGACGCCTTGCGCCTGCCGCCCTGGGATGCCGATGTCACCAAGCTATCCGGTGGTGAGCGCCGCCGTGTCGCTCTGTGCCGCTTGCTGTTATCGCGCCCCGATATGCTGCTACTGGACGAGCCTACCAACCACCTGGACGCCGAGAGTGTTCACTGGTTAGAGCAGTTTCTGCAAAACTTTAATGGCACCGTGGTGGCCATTACCCACGATCGCTACTTTTTGGACAACGCCGCCGGCTGGATTTTAGAGCTGGACCGCGGCTACGGTATCCCCTACGAGGGCAACTACTCGAACTGGCTGGAAACCAAAGAAAAGCGTCTGGAGCAAGAAGCTAAGGCCGAGGCCTCACACCAAAAGGCCATTAAAGCTGAGCTCGAGTGGGTGCGCACCAACCCCAAAGGCCGCCAGGCTAAAAGCAAAGCGCGTTTGGCGCGGTTTGACGAGCTGCAAAGCCAGGAGTTTCAAGCCCGCAACGAAACCAACGAGATCTATATCCCGCCGGGCGAGCGCCTGGGCGATAAAGTTATCGAGCTGGAACACGTTAGCAAAGGCTATGGCGATCGCTTGTTGATCGACGACCTCAGCTTAAGCATCCCCAAAGGGGCGGTAGTGGGTATCGTCGGCGGTAACGGCGCGGGTAAATCCACGCTGTTTCGGATGATTGCCGGCACCGAGCAACCCGATAGCGGCACCATCACCCTAGGTGAAACCGTGAATGTGGCCTACGTTGAGCAGAGCCGCGAAAACCTGCAAGACAAACAAACCGTGTGGGAGGCGATCTCGGGCGGGCAGGATATTTTGCGCATCGGTAACTACGAAGTTTCTAGCCGCTCGTACGTGGGGCGCTTTAACTTTAAAGGCTCGGACCAGCAAAAACGCGTGGGCGAGTTATCCGGTGGTGAGCGCGGCCGCCTGCACCTGGCCAACACCCTAAAGCAAGGCGCCAACGTCTTGCTGCTGGATGAACCGTCCAACGATTTGGACGTTGAGACCCTGCGCGCCCTGGAAGACGCGATTTTAGCCTTCCCCGGCTGCGTGATGGTTATCTCGCATGATCGCTGGTTTTTGGATCGTATCGCCACCCACATTCTGGCGTACGAGGGCGACTCAGAGGCGGTCTTCTTTGAAGGTAACTACACCGACTACCACGAAGACTTTGTTAAACGAAAAGGCAACGATGCGCAACCTAAGCGGGTTAAATACAAGCCGCTTAAAGGGTAATCCTGCGGGGGCGTGCGCCACTTTTATTTCTCGGTGGTGCACGCCCCGCTCAGTAAGCTCATAGGAAATGACTTGCATGGATTTGTTTAACCGCTGCCATAAACAGTACACCAAGCTGGCCCTTCTGCTGGCACTTATCATCACCCTTACCGCCCACGCTCAATCGCTGTTTCGCTGCGAAGATGCCAACGGCAACATCACCTTTACCGATAGCGCCCGCAACTGCCCCAGCGCACAACACACCGCCGAGCTTAAGCTACCGAGCGCCAATATTCACTCGCAGTTTGGCGAAGTGGTCAGCGAGGAGTACCACAACTACCGCTACCGCCATTACAAAGAGCTAAGCGGCTTTAGCATCCCTATTACCGTCGAGCAATCACTGTGGGACAGCAACCCTGCACTGGCCCAAAAGGCAGCGCAAAAGCTCGAGCGAATCATCAACAAGGCAAAACATTATTTTCCGGCCAGCGCCCGCACCGAGATGAGCGGCATCCGCTATTTTATTTTTTTAGGCGATGAATCCAGCAGCGGCGGCCGCAAAGGTGGCCAGTGGTATTTTCGCAAAGGCAACCATGTATCCACACGTTTTGACGACGCAATTATTGTGCGCTCGGCCGACGATTACGTGAACCGCTACAATGATACGCAGGCCACCCGCACGGCCATTCACGAGCTAAGCCACGCCTATTATTACTACCACCGACCAACCTTGTATCACCCGACCAAGCAAGCGTTTAGCAACGCCAATCGGCAACGGTTGTATTACCAGGCCAAAACCGAAGGCGGCAAGTCGATCGACAAAGCCTACGCCCTTACCAACCAGCGAGAGTATTTTGCCGAGCTGGCCAAGACTTATTTTTACAATAACTACCACTACCCATTTAATCAGCAAGAGCTTAGCGAGTATGACCCGGTAGGCCACGACTTAATCCAGCGGGCATTTTTTCCGGCGGCGCAATAGTGCCCCCTCACTGGCAATTTAGTCGCAAACACTCTTTAATAACAAGCATGCTTTAACTCTACCAGGAGCGACATGACTCGTTTCGCAATAACACTATTGGCATTGTTGTGCCTGAGCTCAGCCAAAGTGTTTGCCAGCTCCAAGCCCTGCCCGGACAAGCTCGAGCGCCCCTGCGTAGCTTTGGTGCTGGGTGGCGGTGGTGCCCGGGGCGGCGCGCATATCGGCGTACTGAAAGCGTTGGAGGCGCAGGGTGTGCCCATCGACTTAGTGGTGGGCACCAGTATCGGCTCGTTTGTAGGCGCTATGTACGCCAGTGGTAAAAATGCCGAAGAAATCCAACTGATTTTCTCCCACGCCAACTGGGACAGCGGCTACCAGGATAGCCTACCACGCAGCCAAATCCCCAATCGCCGCAAGCGCCAACTGGACGATTTCCCTATTCACGTGGATTTAGGCTTTGACGGTCACTCGGTGCGCCTGCCTCAGGGCGTGCTGCAGGGCCAGGGCATGAAAGATTTAATCGACCAATTGGTGGGCACCTACGCCACCTACGATAGCTTTGATGATTTACCCATCCCCTTCCGCGCGGTGGCAGCCGACATTATCACCGGCGAGCAGGTGGTGTTATCCCGCGGCGATTTAAGCACCGCGCTGCAGGCCTCGATGTCCATTCCCGGTATCGTGCGCCCCATTGAGCATCAGGGGCACCTGCTGGTAGACGGCGGCATTGCCAACAATTTACCTATCAGTGTCGCCCGCGAGTTAGGTGCCGATGTGATTATCGCCGCGGATATTGGCGTGGCCAACCAAACCCGCGAAGAGTTAAACTCCGGCCTGAGCATTCTTAGGCAGCTCACGAGTTTTCTTACCCATCAAAACGTTAGCCAACAAAAAGCGACGCTTACCGAACGCGATGTTTATATCCATATTCAGTTGGATGACATCGGCATGCTGGATTTTGACCGCGTCGCCGAGGCATCCCGTGCCGGATATATCCAAGCCGAGCCGATACTTTCAGGCAGCGACACCATTGCCTCGCTGGCAGGGCTATCGCAGCGCACCGGACAAGGCTCCCCACTGAGTGAAAATCAGCGCCTGCAACTCGACCGAATTCGCCTGATTAACCACTCGCGATTAGGAGACGATTATATTCTCAGCCGTATGGATTTGCGCGAGGGCGAAGTCTACAGCACCGAGCACATTCGCAAGGGCGTGCAACGACTCTACGGCCAAGGGAGTATCGCCCGGGTACGCACCACCATTAGCCACGGTCAAACGGGCAATACGCTCAACACCGTAGTCGATGAAAAAGAATGGGGCCCCGGTTATCTGGATTTTAAAATCGCGCTGGAAGACAACCTGAAATCGCAAAGTCGCTACCAACTGGGATTTAACTACCGCCGCACTAATTTATCGCCTTACGGCGCCGAGTGGTATTCCACTGTTGAATTAGGCACCGAGAAAATTCTTTCTACCGAGCTTTACTGGCCGATTAAAACCACCCAGTTTTTCTGGGAGCTGGGCGCGCGCTACGACCGGGACATCTACAGCTACCGGGACGAGGGCGTAGATTTTGGCGATATTACCGAAACCGAGTTTGGCGTACTGGGGGCACTGGGCTACAACATCTCGGACAAGATCGACATTGTTAGCGGGCCTTTTTTTGCCGAAGGTGAGCTAAAACTGCCCGCCTTACTACAACAATCCACCGGCCAGGAGAAAATCGATTACCGACAACAAGGGCTGCAAGTAAACATCGATTTTGACAACCTTAATCACCCCAGTTTTCCCAGTCGCGGCTGGAAGTACGAGTTAAACTTAAGCCGCTCGCAGTTTGATTTGCTCGACGACACTACCGATGCCACTCAAATCACATCGGAATTGATTGGCGCAGCCTCTTACCGGCGCCACAGTTGGCGCGCAGAGCTGGAGTGGAATAGCACCCTAAACGACGACCCTTTGGCTATTACCGGTGCTTATAGCCTGGGCGGCTTTTTAAACTTGTCAGGCAATTCGCCCGACTTTATTTCGGGGCAACACACCCGCTTCGCCAGCGTGGTTTATACCTATCGCCTGGCGGACGGCAACTACCGTATCCTCAATATTCCGCTCTACGCCGGCACCTCGGTTGAAGCGGGCAATGCCTGGATTGAGCAAGACAATATTGACTACTCCGACCTCATCTATTCGGGCAGTGTGTTTTTAGGTTGGGATAGCCCGCTGGGACCGGCATACCTGGCCTGGGGCAAATCAGACACAGGCAGCCAGAGCGTGTATATTTTTATGGGCGTCACTTTCTGACAATTCTTTACGCCGCACAAACAGCCGGTACACTTGAAATATGCGCCGGCCTCCTACATATGAACATAACTTACGCGCCTATTAACGCTAAATGCACTCAGGAGCACCGCATATGACCAGCCTACTCGACCCTATTACCGTTGGCGAACTGTCGCTCAAAAACCGCGTTATTATGGCGCCACTCACCCGCTGCCGCGCCAGTGAGGGACGGGTGCCCAACGAGCTGATGCTGGAGTACTACAGTCAGCGCGCCGGTGCCGGTATGATTTTAACCGAGGCGACCTCGGTAACCCCCATGGGCGTTGGCTACCCAGACACTCCGGGCATTTGGTCCGAGGCACAAGTGGCGGGCTGGAAAAAAATTACCGATGCAGTACACGCCAAGGGCGGTACCATATTGCTGCAATTGTGGCACGTAGGTCGTATATCCGACCCACTCTACCTGGATGGCAAATTGCCCGTCGCCCCCAGCGCGATTCAACCGGCCGGACACGTCAGCTTAGTAAGACCTAAAAAAGATTACGTCACCCCGCGAGCACTCGAGCTGGAAGAGATTCCAGAGATTATCGCGCAGTTTAAGCAAGGCGCCGAAAACGCCAAAAAAGCGGGCTTTGACGGCGTGGAGATTCACGGCGCCAATGGCTACCTGCTGGATCAGTTTTTACAGACCAGCACCAATCATCGCACCTACCGCTATGGTGGCACGCTCGAAAATCGCGCGCGCTTAATGCTCGAGGTGACCGACGCGGTACTCGACGTGTGGCCCGCTGGCCGGGTCGGCATGCACTTAGCGCCACGCGGCGATGGCCAGGATATGGGCGATGACAACCCGGCCGAAACCTTTGGCTATATCGCTCGCGAGCTGGGCACCCGCAATTTAGCCTTTATTTGCAGCCGCGAGCACGAGGCCGACGACAGCTTGGGCCCTGACTTAAAACAATTGTTTGGCGGTGTGTATATTGCCAACGAAGGCTTTGAGCACGAACAAGCCAACCAGTGGCTGGCCGAGGGCAAAGCCGACGCCGTCGCCTTTGGGGTTAAATTTATCGCCAACCCGGATTTGCCCGAGCGCTTTGCGCAAAATGCGGCGCTAAACGAACCCAACCCTGCAACGTTTCATGGCGGTGACAGCGCCGGCTATACCGACTACCCATTTTTGAGTGACCATTAAAAGCTACCGCTTAACTCTGCCGCCCACTCGACGGCAGCGCAATATTAGCCCGCCTTTAGGTTATCCGGGGCGGGCGATTGCTTACAGGCCATTCACAAAGCCTACAAGGTCATAATAGTACTGGGTAATCGGCTGTCCGTAAGCTGTTGCAATACGATCTCCTACGCCCTGGGCCTGATAGGCGTCTATCATCGCCTCAGCAAAATTCGGTAGATGCACTAAATCGTAAGTGCCTGAAGAGGTGTTATCGGGGCAATAACGCACATCCTCGACGGTTAGCTTATGCTCTGATAAATCCACTGGCTCATCGGCATAATACAAACCAATTTTCGGTGCGGCTGCATCCACTAAATCCAAAGCGTGGCCAAACAACTGCAGGTTGCCGTAATCTTCCAAATACGAGTAGTAACAGTAGTAGGCATTCAGCTCCGCCGGTGTCGTAGGGGTCGGGGCCTCCAGAAAGTTCTGCCTGACCCAGGTGGGTGAAAACGACGTGGACGCATCGTAACCCCACACGCCCGCCACCCGCGACGATTGCCGCGCAATCGGATCAGCACTCGATATATCACGTAACTCTCTAAACCCTGTGTACACAGCCATGCCGCCACCTAACGAGGTTCCGGCTAGTACAATTTTGTTAGGGTTGATATTAAACTCCGATGCGTACTGTTTAAAAAACTGAACAGTTCGAGCCATATCATCTTTAGCAATAGGCTGCTTGTATGCGTCAAACTCTTTTAACGGATGCCTAAAATCCACCGCCGCTACTGCATAATTATTGTCGATTAAAAACTCAATGGCCAAAGCATAGTCAACCCGGAATATCTCCTTGGTTTTGTTGGCGGGGTGGCCGAGAATAATGAGTGTTTTAGGTGAGGAGGAATCTATTTTTGCGTCGCCTGTGCCCGGATAGTAATAATCAAACGTTAGGTTATTGCGATGATACCCCGCAGGTTCGCCCCTTGGCCCGGGGAAGTCGGGGCTTACGCGATAGTCATTTATCCACGGGTGATCACTACCAAAGAACACATCTTGATAAAAGGCGCAGCCAAATGCCGCGCAACCTACGTAGTTGTATCCGTCACCCAGATTCGCGGTTTGTACGTAATGTAAGTCCAATGTAGTGCGGCTAACGTCAGACTGAATCACTACCGACTGGCAGTATTGTTGCGGCTTTTGTGCAAGTGTCGCCACATCGCCGATACATATTTCCAGGATTTCGTGCTCACCTACAGCCAACGCCAGGGACGCCGGATGATTTATAGCCCAGCCCAAGCCTTCTCCGCGGGACGTTTTAGTTAAATACTTCCCGTTGCGATAAAAATAATGAAAGTTAAAGCTCATATCCGCCGGCGGCTCTGCCGGCAAGCTCACATCGTAGGTCAACCTAAATGATTCGTGTGGCGGCACCACGGCAAAACGATCAATCACGGTTAAGCCCGCCACCGTTTGTATTTTTACTGTCTCGGCCGGCGCTGCCGCACTAACGCTCAGTAAAACCATTAGCCCCGGTGAGAAAATCGCGCGAATTACCCTCCCAAACATCACACCCATCTGCCGACCTCTATTAAGATCCATTAATCCAAAAAATCCGTATCCTCCCCTATGTGTTAGCCACACGGTTAAGGCGGTAAACTGTTCACAAAGTCGATCAGGTCGTAGTAATAGTTAGTACTGGTTTTTGAGTAACCGAGCGTCACCCGGTCGGAGATACCCAAAGCGCTATACGCTTGATACATCTGCTCGCCAAAATTGGGCAAATGAATAATGTCGTGGCTGCCCCCTGAGGTACTGGTGGGGCAAAATAGAATATCGTCGACACCGAGTTTTCCCATAGTTAAATCCGCGGGCTCTGCCAAATAGTACATGCCAATAAACGGGGCATTAACATCGACCTCACCCACAGCGAATCCGTATTTGTAGTAATCACCACCGTCATCAATCCCGGGGTAGTAACACAGGTAGGCGTTATCCCACGGGAGAGTATCTTCGGTTGGCTCCTCTAAGAAGGTTGTACGAACCCAGTTAGGCGAAAAAACGGTCGCCGAATCAAGCACCCACACTCCGGCCACTTGCGATGATTCGTGTAACATAGGATCAGGGTTGTTAGGCTGAGCAACATCGCCAAACGCCGAATTGACCGCGACGCCCCCGCCCAACGAATTTCCGGCCAGTACAATCTTGTTGGGATCGATATTAAACACCGTGGCGTAGCGCTTTAAAAACTGCACCAACGTTGCCATATCTTTTGTCGCCAAGGGGTTATTATCGCCATCTAACTCTTTTAATGGGTGACGAAAGTCCGGCGAAATCACAGCATAGTTATTAGCGAGTAAGAACTTAACCACACTTGCCGAACCCACCCGAATAGACTCTTTACTTTTACTCGCCGAGTGGCCGACAACAATCAGGGTTTTAGCGGCACTGTTATCGATGGCACCGCCCCCGGAAGGGTTCGGGTAATAAAAATCAAAACTCAGATTATTAATATGATGACTTGCGGGCTCCCCCATGGGCCCCGGAAAGTCCGGCGAAGTGCGATAGTCGTTGACCCAAGGCTGATCAGAGCCAAAAAACACATCTTTATAGAATGCACAGCGATAGGCTGTATCGCAGCCACTATAGTTCTGTCCGTCGCCGAGGCTTTGACTGGTGACATAGCGGCTTTGCAAGGTGGCACTATCCACCCGAGCGCGAATAACCACCTCATGGCAGTACTGCAGTGGATGATCGGCAAGACTTGAAATGTCGCCAATACAAATTTCCAGTAGCTCCTTTTCGCCAACGTACAACCCGAGCGAAGCGGGGTGCGTCAAGCGCCAACCCTGGCCTGCCGCCGTTGGCAGCGTATTACGTTTGGCGACATAGTTGCCATTGATGAAAAAGTAGTGAGCCTTAAACGTCATTCCCGGCGGTGCATTCGGCGGCACGCTCACGTCGTACAGCAAATCAAATTCTGCCTGTGGACTGACCTCGACGTAGCTGTCGACAACCGCTTGGCCATCTGCCATTTGCAACAGTACATCTGCTGTTGCACCCACGCTGCCGATAACGCCCGACAGGATGAAAAACACCCGCAAGAGTTTCATATTCCGCACCATCTCTAGGAGTAGAGAAAACCATCATTAAGTAAAAGGTAACGCGCGTAATATCGCTCAGGGGACTCATACTCGAGCAGCCATAATCGACAATTAAAGGGTCCCGGACAGAGACCGTAAGCAGAGCTTCTGGATGAGCTCTTGATAAGGGGTACGTGCCAATAACGCTGAGGGCGTATTGATAACTAGCAGGCTGTTGTAAAACCCCTTGCATGCTCAGCGTGGCCTGAAGCGTGCAGCTGCTGTGCATTGTCTCGACGGACAGGGTGGTTCCCTTTGCTAGAGACAAGGCTACGTAAGGGGTTTTTCAACAGCCTGCTAAGTGAAAGGAGTTTTCACTGCACTATACGATTATGCTATACCAGCTAAAAATCAGCGGCTAGTGGCGTTTTGAAGTTTTAAAGAGTATAAATTTATTAAAGCTCATAGCGCTTAGACGATTACCGTTAAACCACGCAATTTCGTCGCTTAAATCATTCTCGATATGTGATATGGCGCGCAATAGAAGTTTGACCTTCGCTCACAAACACACTCAACAGTAGCGATATTTTCGTCCTACCGCTTTATTTTGACGCCATGTTCGGCTAACGTAGCGCCATGCTATTTATCAGTAACAATATTCAAATCGCCGACTGGGAGATCGAACTGACCGCGATCCGGGCTCAGGGGGCCGGTGGCCAAAATGTCAACAAGGTGTCCAGTGCGGTACACCTGCGCTTTGACATCCGTCGCTCAAGCCTGCCCGACGTGTACAAGCAACAATTGCTTAAAATGGCCGACCAACGCATCACTAAAGAGGGCGTTATCGTCATCAAAGCGCAGCAGTTTCGCACCCAGGAAAAGAACCGCGATGATGCCCTGGAACGCTTACAGGCACTGGTTAAACAGGCCGGTGTGCAGCCTAAATCGCGGCGCCCCACTAAACCTACGCGCGGCTCGCAATTAAAACGCATGGACAAAAAAACACAGCGCGGGCGCACCAAACAGCTGCGCGGTAAAGTGGATATTTAAATGATAGAGCCGGCCACTAACGGCACCCAAATCTGGGTCGATGCCGACGCCTGTCCGGTGGCCATGAAAGAAATTCTGTTTCGCGCCGCTAACCGGGCACAGGTATTGGTAACACTGGTGGCCAATCAGCCGCTGCAAGTGCCGTCCTCAGCCTATATTCAGTTTCGTCAGGTAGCCCGTGGGTTTGATGTAGCCGATAACGAAATCCACCAACGGGTTCAAGCCGGCGATTTGGTGATTACCGGCGATATTCCCCTCGCCGCCGATGTTATCGACAAGGGCGCCACGGCGCTTAACAGTCGTGGCGAGCTGTACACCCGCGAGAATATCCGTGCCCGGCTCAACATGCGGGATTTTTTAGACAACCTCAGAGCCAGCGGCGTCGATACCGGCGGCGCGCCCGCGTTGTCGCAAGCCGACCGCCAGCGCTTTGCCAACGAGCTGGACCGCTGGCTGGCAAAGCGGTCCAGGCCGTAAAGCCCGCGGCTCAATCAAAACCTATCACTTAATGATAGTGCACTTAATGGTAGTGACGACAAGCATTGACCACCCGGCGGCTTAAATCATCCGTGGTGCAATGGCTGGCGATATCCGCCAGGCTCACCACCCCAACAAAATCTTTGTTCCTGGAGTTGTTCAGTACCACCAGGCGTTGCACTTGTTGATCTTGCATGTTCTGCAGTACATCGGCCAGCTGATCTTCCTGATAACAGTAAAGCACTTTGCCACTGGTTATAGAGCCCACCTTGTCATCGGAGCTTTTACCGTCGGCCATGGCCCGCACCGCAATATCCCGGTCGGTGACAATACCTACAATTTTTTCGTGATCGGCCACCGGCGTAAAACCGCGACCAGAATCGCGCATGCCCAGCGCCGCCTCGCGGATACTGGCGTTCACATCTAAATATTCGGGTTTCTCAGTCATAACGTCTTGAACTTTCATAACGCTCTCCTACTTCACTAGGTTACAGATAGTCAGGCGGGACTTAGAGGTAAGCTGCCCGCCCGTCGAGCTAACCGAGCAGTCGCAAACACCATGCCACACGCGGTTAACCCTAGCAGGCTGTTGTAAAACCCCTTGCATGCTCACCGTGGCCTGAAGCGTGCAGCTGCTGTGCATTGTCTTGACGGACAGGGTGGTTCCCTTTGCTAGAGACAAGGCGCGGCAGATGTGCGCTTCAGAACTCGCCCTACGGGGCTTTCAGGCTGGCCCGTACTCGTCGTTGCCACTTATCGATGGGTGGACACACACCTTCAAAATGGCGCCTAGATTACGAACCAGCCTGAAAGCCTGAGTACGTAATGGGTTTTACAACAGCCTGCTAGTGAGCGCCCCCCCACCGCCCAGATAACCGGTAAAATCGTGGCAAACCCTGCAACACTGGTAAATTTTGCAAAGCGAAAAGCCTAAGGCCAAGGCTGTGATGCCCGTCAACCACAGCCCCGGGCAACGCAAACACATCGGCACTAATCCTGCTACGCAATACTGCTATATAACCCTGTTTAGGGTTAACCCAGTCGTCGCGGCATGCGCTGTTTAAACGCGCTACATCGACTGCAAAAACAACGTTTTACTGCCATACTGAAAACCTGTGAGTGAACCACAAAAGGAAACCCTATGAGTTTGCAACCTCAGGCCAATAACAACGGCGCCCGCCCCGTTTATATCGTCGATGGCGCCCGCACCCCTTTTATTAAAGCGCGCGGCAAGCCGGGGCCGTTTACCCCCGTCGATTTAGCGGTGCAAGCCGGCCGGCACTTACTGTTGCGCCAGCCCGTTGCCGCTGAGCATTTTGATCGGGTGATTTTAGGCTGCGTCAACGTCATCGCCGCCGAGATGAACCCCGCCAGAATCGCCGCACTGCGCTTAGGCTTGGGCGAAACCATGCCCGCGTTTACCATGCAAATTAATTGCGGCTCGGGGATGCAATCCATAGAAACGGCATTTCGCTACATCCGCGAAGGTAACGATGAGCTTATTCTTGCCGGCGGCGCCGAAGCACTGAGCCACGCACCTCTTATTTTGCAAGACGAAGCCACCAACTGGTTGGCCGAGTTGGGGCAGGCCCGTTCCATACCTGCCAAACTTAAGCACTTGATGAAGCTCAAACCCGCTTACTTCAAACCCGAAATCAGCCTTAAAAAAGGCCTTACCGATCCGGTGGTAGAGCTCAACATGGGGCAAACCGCCGAGGTGGTCGCCAACTTGTTTAACATTAGCCGCCAAGAGGCCGACGAGTACGCGGTGCGCAGTCACTTGCGCCTTGCCGAGGCCCAAAAAGCCGGCTGGCTCGATAACGAAGTCATGCCCATGGTGGCCGATGACGGCAGCGTTTACAGCTTTGATGATGGCGTGCGCCCGGACAGCTCGGTAGAACATTTGGCCAAATTAAAGCCGGTGTTCGAGCGGCCCTACGGCAAAGTAACGGCGGGCAATAGCTCGCAAATTACCGACGGCGCCTCGTGGGTGATTCTCGCCTCTGAAGAAGCCGTTAACAAATACAACTTAAAGCCCAAAGCCGTCATCCGCGACAGCGAGTGGTCTGGGCTCGAGCCCGAAATTATGGGCCTTGGCCCCGCTGTTAGCGCCGGCCGGCTGGCACTGCGCAACCAGTTATCGCTCGATGACATTGACCTACTAGAGCTAAACGAAGCCTTTGCCGCGCAGGTGCTGGGCTGTCTGGCCGCCTGGAACGACAAAGATTTTTGCCAGAGCATATTTGGTATCGACCATGTGTTGGGCGAGTTTGATCAGGAGCGGCTTAACATTGACGGCGGCGCCGTTAGCCTTGGTCACCCGGTGGGCACCAGCGGCAACCGTATTGTGCTGCACCTTGTTAACGCGCTCGAGCGAAAAGGCCTCAAGCGCGGCATCGCCACTCAGTGCATCGGCGGCGGCCAGGCCGGCGCCATGCTCATCGAACTGCTCTAAGCCAGGAGATCACTATGAACGGATTAGTCCTTAAAACCCTAAGCGATCGGGCAAAAGCCATTGGCCCCTTTAGCAACGCCAGCACTGATGTCACCAACCCTTGGCAGCACTGGCAGTTACGTATAGCCGACGACGGCGTGGCATGGTTAATGTTTGACTGCGCCGATGCCGAGGTAAATGTGTTATCGCAAGCGGCGCTGGAAGAGCTCAACGAAGTCGTTATGGCGCTTGAGTCCGACAAACCCAAAGCGCTGGTATTGCGCTCGGCAAAAGCCAACAGCTTTTGCGTCGGCGCCGACATTAAAGAGTTTCGTCAAATCGACACCATCGATGCCGCGCGCGATAAACTTCACGCCGCCCATGCCGTTGCCAACCGCTTTGCCGCCCTGCCTTTTACTAAGGTTGCGGTGGTACACGGCCATTGTTTTGGCGGCGGCTTAGAGCTTGCTCTGGTGTGCGATTATCGCATTGGCGTGTTTGGCGCAAGCTTTGGCTTTCCGGAAATATTATTGGGCTTACACCCAGGCCTTGGCGGCACCGGGCGCAGTGTTAAGCTGATCGACCCGGTCGAGGCCATGACCATGATGCTCACCGGTAAAACTGTGCGCGACAAGCGCGCTAAAAGCTTAGGCCTTATCAATGCCCTGGTGCCCGAGCGTCATGTGTACGGCGCGATTGATGCGGCTATGGCCGGCAAGCTAAAACACAAGCAGCCGGGGCTAAAGGCAAAAGTTATGGCAACCGGCCCGGCGCGCAACTTTATCGCCAAAAAAATGCGCGAAAAAGCCGCCGCCAAAGCGCCGCCACAACACTACCCGGCGCCGGGCAAGCTCATCGACTTATGGCAAGGCGCCGACGGCAACCCCGAGCAAATGCTGGCGGCCGAAGTCGATTCATTTTCTGAGTTACTGCTTACCGATACGTCGCGTAATCTGGTACGGGTTTTCTTTTTACAAGAGAAAATGAAAAAACTCGCCAGCAGCGTACAGGGCGTAGCAAAAGCCAAACACATACACGTGATTGGCGCTGGCGCCATGGGTGGCGACATTGCCGGTTGGTGTGCATTGCAAGGGTTAACCGTCACTCTGTTTGATATGAAAGCGGAGATCATCGGCAAAGCGGTAGCCCGCACCGCCGCTCTGTGCGATAAAAAGCGCATGGGGGCCGCCGCCAAGCGCGCTGTACTGGATCGTTTAATTCCCGATTTAACCCACGACGGCGCACGCCACGCCGACATTGTGATTGAGGCCGTACCGGAAAAAATCGACATCAAACGGCAGGTGTACAATCAGATCGAGCCGCTGTTAAAACCCGGTGCTATCCTTGCCACCAATACCTCAAGCATTCCGCTGGACGATTTGCAGCAAGAGCTGCAAGACCCTGGCAGGTTAGTCGGGCTGCACTTTTTTAACCCCGTCTCGCAAATGCAACTGCTCGAGATTGTGCGCCACAGTAAACTAAGCGACGACACCTACCAAAAAGCGCTGGCGTTTGCCGGCCAGATAAAACGCCTGCCAACACCGGTTACCGGTACGCCTGGCTTTTTGGTCAACCGCGCCCTAACGCCCTATTTGCTCGAGGCCATGGTGTTAATGGATGAGGGCGTTGCCCCCGAGACCATCGACCGCGCCGCCACAAAATTTGGTATGCCTATGGGGCCGGTCGAGCTCGCCGATGTGGTTGGCCTGGATATTTGTATGGGCGTTGCCGAGATGCTCGGCAGTGGGCTAAGCCAGCCCATGCCGGCGGTGCCTAAATGGCTTGCCGATAAAGTAGCCAAAGGTGACTTGGGCAAAAAAACCGGCAAAGGCTTATACGTTTGGGAAAAAGGCAAACCCAAAAAAGCCGATAGCCCTGCCAGCGGCCCCGACAACTTAACCGACCGATTGCTGATGCCCATGCTGAATATGTGTATGGCATGCTTGCGCGAGGGCGTGATTGACGATGCCGACTTACTCGATGGCGCCATGATTTTTGGCACCGGCTTTGCGCCGTTTCGCGGTGGCCCTATGCACTACAGCCAAACCCGCGGTTACGCCGCCATTAAAGCCGAGCTAGAAAAACTGGCTGAGCAACACGGTGAGCGCTACACCCCCGACCCGGGCTGGTCTAACGAGGGGCAATGAAGCACTACCCCACACCGGAGACCGTAGCCGAATACATAATCGGGCGGGTAGGCAAGCACATAGTGCTGGGCCTACCGCTCGGTTTGGGTAAAGCCAACCATTTGGTGAATGCGCTTTACCGCAGTGCGTGTAACGACAGCAGTATCACCCTCGATATTTTTACCGCCTTAACCCTCGAGCCACCCACTGCCCCCAACGAATTGGGCCGGCGTTTTTTACAGCCCATCGCCCCGCGTTTTTTTGATGGTTATCCACGTCTGGAATACGCTCAGGCACTTAAAAACGGCGAGCTACCTAAAAATATTTCGGTAACAGAATTTTTTTTACAACCGGCGGCTTGGCTCGGTTGCAAAGTGGCGCAACAAAACTATACCTCGATCAACTACACCGAGGCACTCGATTACCTATTAAGCGCCGGCGTCAATGTGATTACTCAGCAAATTGCACCCCAGCAAGTCGGTGGCCCTCTGGGCGAACACTACAGCTTAAGCTGTAACCCCGACATTACCGTCGACTTACTGGAAAAGCGCAGCCGGGGCGAAGCCGATTTTTTAATGGCCGCGCAGGTTAACCGGCAACTGCCCTATTTAGGTGGCGCGGCTATTCGCCCAAGCGCCGAGCTAGATGTAGTGCTGGATGACCCGGCGTACGATTTTTTGCTTTTTATGCCGCCGCATCAGCCCGTAAGTCACGCCGACCACGCCATCGCCATTCACTGCGCACGATTAATTCCCGACGGCGGCACCTTGCAAATCGGTATCGGCTCTATTGGTGACGCCATTGCCTCGGCACTGGTATTACGCCATAAATCGCCCGCCAAATTTCAGGCGATTACCAGGCAACTAGCGTGTGCCGCCAGTTGGCCCGATGGCGAACACGAGCCGTTCCGTGAGGGGCTGTACGGCCTTAGCGAGATGCTGGTAGAGGGTTTTATCGAGTTGATTGAGCAAGGCATTTTAACTCGCACCGTTAATGGCTACTGCCTGCACGCGGGCTTTATTATGGGAAGCCCGCTGTTTTACCGGCAACTGCAAAGCTTACCGCACTCTAAGCGCGAACAGATTGCCATGATGCCCATCAACTTTATTAACGACCTTTACGGTCACCCACTGGCCAGCGAGGTGGATAAACGCCAGGGCCGGCAACAAGCGCGCTTTATTAATTGCGCCATGATGGTTAGTACCGCAGGCGCCGCCACGTCAGACGCGCTGGAAAACGGTCAGGTCATTAGCGGCGTTGGCGGGCAATATAATTTTGTCGCACAGGCGCACGCACTTAAAGACGCACGCTCTATCATTACCGTGCGCGCCACTCGCCAGCGGGCGGGTAAACTCTCATCCAATATTGTCAGCCATTACGGCCATACGACAATCCCACGACATTTGCGCGATATCGTGGTTACCGAGTATGGCGTGGCGGACTTGCGCGGCAAAAGCGATGCCGACACCATTGCCGCCATGATCGAAATCGCCGACTCGCGCTTTCAGACACAGCTGGTTAACGAGGCAAAAGAAAACGGCAAGCTGCCCGCACACTACGAGGTTCCAGGCGCCTACCGTGAAAACACCCCAGAGCGTTTGCGCGTCTGCCTTAAAAACGCGTTTGAGGAAAAATCGTTACGGCATTTTCCGCTTGGTAGCGACTTCACGCCGGCGGAGCAAAACCTTAGCCGCGCCTTGA
The DNA here is from genome assembly GCF_963975215.1 of uncultured Gilvimarinus sp. Classification (GTDB taxonomy): domain Bacteria; phylum Pseudomonadota; class Gammaproteobacteria; order Pseudomonadales; family Cellvibrionaceae; genus Gilvimarinus. The sequence continues at coordinate 52,386 of NZ_CAXBFW010000018.1, read as the reverse complement.
CGCTGCTGTCTGAACGGGTCGGGGCCAACCGGGCAAGCTTGCAGCTCATACAGCGCGGCTTTAAAGCTCACCGGCAAGTCTACGCACCCGAACTGCAGCGGATGCAGCTGGAGCGGCCCAAAAACCTTAAAGAAAAGCTGTACCAGTGGTTACTGCTTGGCGCACTCGACTCACTTTAACGAGGCGTCGCCAAGCAATTTTTCTCGCGTTAACAATTGATTCCACTGCCCGTACTCTCCTTTCACCGATAAAGGCACTAACGCCAAACCGATAAGCGCGGCAGCACAAACACCTGAGCTTAGATAAGCCACTAAGCCCGCACCGGCAAAAAACGGCGCCGGCAATAACATCAGGGCCAATACAATTAAACCGTAGCGCAAAGGCCTGACGACTTCGGCAAAAACACAGACACTCACGGTCACCACTAACGCGCCGATAAGATGCTCCCAGTTGGCCAACTGGTCACTGTGCCCCAGCGTTATCCGGGTAAACATCAACCACAAGCCAACCATGATAGCGCCCACCATGCTCAACGGAATGGTAACACCACCAGCGAACATGTCTTTAATAACCACCCAGGGGTTGCGGGTAAAGTCATCAGGCTCTTTGCGGTTATCGCCTACATCGGTATCGCCGACAAAGAAGATTTTAAGCACCGGCTTACCGGCCCTTTTACAGCGTTTTAAAAACTGCCCGGTGGCGATTAACTCATCCAGCGAGTAAGGTATTTGTACCAACATCGCCAAAGCCCCCAGCAAACACAAGGTGCACCAGGTGCCAATCACAATGGGCTGAATAATAATAAAGGTAATCGAGACAATCCCGAGCGGCACAATCATAAAACCAAACAGCACCACCAACCACGGCATAGTGCGCCAGCGTCGGGTGGAGCCGAGCAACCCGGTTAAAATTTCCAGTGCGTAGGTTAGCGCCCCAAGGCCGGCGTCGGGCACCGGCCAGGCTTCGGATACACTGGAGGTGATAATTTCTTCGGTACCGTTTTTAACGGGCGAGTTAGGCCCGCTAAAAAACGGCTCCCACACACCGTCGATATGCCCCAGCTGGTATGCGGTTAAATAGCGGGAGATAAAAAAGCCCACCAACGCCAACGCAATAATAGGAGCTCGCTGAAACCAGCTTGAAGGGTTAACACTCCAGCCCGGTGGCACAGTCGGCCCACTCATAGCTGCCGCCGGAGATACCCCGACAATAGGCGGCACCAGCGCCGCAAAACCAATCGCCAACATGCCAATGACCGTGCCGTTTAAATAGGCGGCAGCGCTGGGCGTCCAAAACACCAGCGGCGCAAACATTAGCCACAAGCCCACCAACACACTTGCCCAGCGCACAGCGCGCATTCGCCAACTAATTGCCATAGCGCCAAACAGTGCCAGTAAACCACCACTGATACGATCACTTAGCGCCATTAGGGTATCGCCATACCCCATCGCCTCGGGCGAGGTTAACAACCATGTACCCAAAACGATGGTTAGAAACGGCGCCCATAAATTACGGTAGTGCGCCCGCTGGGTTTGCGCTTGATAGTCACGCAGTAATTTATCGGGATTTTTTTGCTTTTGTGCCGCCGAGGTCATCCAGTCCGGCGGGGTAATACCGTTAGCTTTATACCAGTTAAGCGGCTCTGATCTTAAGTTTTTAATCAGTGTTTCAAGCTCATCGTAAACATTTTTTTCGGCCCGCCAATCCAGCTCTTGGTGTGCCTGCGTGCAATCGAGCTCGTAGTGATCAGAGGCCATGTCGATCATAAACGCGCGAATAAACGGCTTCTCGCCTTTATCAAAATCGTCTGGCACAACCGGCTCCGTGCGCTCCTCCAGCCAGGCCCCGGCTTTTGCCACCCCCTCCGGCACCGAGCGGGTGTACCAGTTGTCTTCACCGTGTAGCAGCGCGCCAATACGGTTTTGCAGCGCCTCGTAGCTCAAGGTGTGCTCCTCGCCGGCCAGCACCACATGCTCGCGGGGCAAATCATTACGCTTGGCAACCACCTTCGCAAACAGCGCCATTAAGTCATCGCGGTGAATAAACGCCTGCCCCGCGCCCACGTTACCAGCGTACACGTGGCTTTTTAAACTGTCTTCATAGATGCGGGCAATTTGATGCGACAAAGTGGGCACAGCGGTTTGCTCATCGTACAGGCCCGCCAAATGCAGCAAACTAAACGGCATCTTGGCGTGCTCGTGGATGACCGCCTCGGTGGCAGCCTTCGACTCGGGATACGCCCAGCCCGGTTCGATAGGGGTTTGTTCGGTAATTCTTTGCCCGGGCACACCGGGCTTGTGCACGAGCATGGTACCCGAGTAAATAAAACGCTCGACGGTGAACTCGGCAAGCGCTTGCAACAGGTGTTTGGTGCCCTGGACATTAACGGCGTCGTACAAGGGCGAGTGCTCGCCCGAAAAATCAAAATACGCCGCCAAATGTATAACCGCCGCCACCGACTTTCCGTAGTCACCCGCAAAGCGCTCTAGCGCGAGCTGCACAGAATCTGAGGAGGTAAGGTCAACCAGATAACTAGCATCAGCCAAGGGCGACTCGTCGCGATCGAGACCGACCACGGTGTAATCGTTGTTTAAGGTCTTAACCAAGCTGCTGCCAAGATTGCCGGCGCAGCCGGTGATAATTACGATGGGCTTGTGGGGTTTATCCGTCATAGTAACCTCTGCAGAGTGAGGTTGAATCCATCAGTACCTGCACTTCTCAGAGCAAAAACGGGGCCGGTTTAACACAGCGCCAAATCGGTCATTTACGCGGAAAAACACCCGGATCATGGGGTATCTTATGCAAAGTTTACAAAAAGCGTGCGAACTTTGTAGGGTTTAGGGTTGTCCTTCAGCGGCGTGTAACACTCGCTCAATATCTACACCCACGGTTAATACCCCAGCGCTCTCGCCTTCAGGTAAAAGCGGTAAACTCACCTGCACCTGGAAATGGCGACTAGAACTGTCAAACACCACCTCGGAAAAAAACCACTGCCCCGACGGCAAGGTAATGGCCCGGCGAAACTTAGCCTCATCGCCCTGCCAGTAATCCGAGCTGTAGGGCGCGGCCGCCAGATTAATACCGCGCACACCGGTGACGATAATCTCACTAATATAGCCCGAACGATCAGCCTTAACCCAGCCGGCGAGCTCCTCCATCAGCGCGGACGCCAACATCTTATCCAGGGTGTCCGTGTCCGCTTTTTGGTACGCCACACGCCACTGCAGGTCGCTCTGCTGGATGTGCGAGTCAGTTAACTCAGCGCGCTTTTTATTGTACTCAGCCAGTACTTGTTGCAACACTGGCGACTGCGCCCAGCGATTGACCATCGGTTCAATTCGTTCGCGAATAAGCGTCTCTTCACGGGGGCTAAGCGCAAACCCTTCGGGAACACATTGAGGGATTTTTTGGTTAAAACGCGCCATAAAATCTTTATTCTCGGCGAGAAAGTCGCGGCCCAGGTACACCCCTAAAGGTACATAGCGAAAAAAGTCCGATTGATAGCGATCAGCGGCAACGCCCAAGGCATTGGCCGCCTCGGTAAAGTGTTCGCGATCGGCCAAAATCACATCAATGCGTTTGGCCAACAGCAGTTTAATCAGCTGCGGTAAATCCTGCGCCGAGAGTGCGCTGGTGTAGCCGTTAAGCTCATACCACAGTTGCTGCTGACTACCCAGGATAGTGCCGGTACGCAAACTGCGGGGGTCGGTACTGGCGGGGGTCTTCGAGCGGGTAAACCAGTACCATTTTTCCAGCACCAGGGGGTCGGTAAGGCGCGCGTACTGATCTACCTGAGGATCGGACATGGCGGTAAAAAAGCCATCAGATGCGCCCGTTAACACCTCTTGCTGCACCCGTCGCCAGGGCTGTACATGCAAACTGAGCTCGTAGGGCAGCTGCGCCATCACACAGCGTACTAAATCGGCCGAGTGCCCCAAACTGCGGGAGTTTTTCTCTGCGCCATATGCCGAGGGCGTATTGGTCCCCAACACCACCCGCACGGCGGGGTCAGCAACCTCGGCGAAACACCAAGAGCCCGACAACAGCAATAACAGTAATACCTTACAGAGTTGCTTACAGCGAACAATCATCCGGCCAGATCCTTTTATACCGGCGCGCATTTATTGTTTGAATGGCCTAAGAGGAGCAAGGTTAACCATCATGCACGCATCTAGCGCCGGTGTTAAGCTCGCTACACAAAACTTAGCCGAGTTGATGTGCGCAACCTTGCTCGGAGTATAGCAGGAGCATAAAGAAATACACGCCAGACATCATGGCCTGGGCGGCGCCAGAGTAAGCGCTGATTTAAGGTTAGCGGGGTTAGGCGGGGTGAACGGTTATACCGCCCGCTTGATTTGTGGCAAAAAGTGCCACTCCTCGAGCCCCATCGGGATATCGCCAGGTAAACCCAGCAAGAACAGGCCCATATCGCGCACACGACCCTGAGCCTCGATGGTGACACTGCCGTTAAGCAAAGCACTTTTGTAGCTGCCCGGCTTGCAGATATCCACCAAGACGGTTTTTTCGCCCTTTTGGTCGGTATAGCGCAGCGCTAGCTGTAACGGGTGATCGGTGCCCTGAGGCAAACGCAACCATACCGCCAGCTCGAAGATTCCACTCCAGCTACCCGCCGGCTGCCAGCTAGCGTGGGTGCTAAGGCGTGAGACGGGAACATCGGCAATGCGCTTATCGCGTTTGGTCGCAAACTTTCCGACGGCGGGGCTAGCGGAAGCTGGAGCCACACGGGCGGCACTGGCACCAGCATGACGCTGAGTTTCGGTGGCAGCTTGTGGACTTTTGCGATTAAACAACATAGCGAGCTCCGGTACAGAAGTTATGTTTGTATACACGCACCTTAGCACCAGCGATTTTTGCAAAGTGTGATTCAGCCAACACTGTCTGCGCGGTCAGCCATCAAATGCGGCCTGACGCGACGGCAAAGAAAAAAAATGTGGATGGTAGCGCTTTCATTGCTCCTGTGGGCGTAAATATGCCGCTATAGGGCCCCCAGGAGCCGCTTTACCAGCTGCCGTCACTGCAACACTATGGTAATATGCGCGCGCGTTCTTGGTGCATCCGGAGGCCTAGACCCCTGCCCGCGCACCCCCGTCAAAAACTAAAAACCTGGTAGCCACTAATGTCTAACCTACACTCCCGCGCATTGGCGTTTTTGGGGATATGTTTGTGTGTCATATCGCCTGCAACTCTTGCCGCCACAGGTGAGATCGACCTGACCCACTCTGCCGTGGGTTATATCGCAATATTCTTGTTTGTTATTGCTTACATTGTTGTGATGCTAGAAGAAAAGCTGCATCTGCGTAAATCCAAGCCGGTACTGGTAGCCGCGGGGATTATCTGGATGCTTATCGGCTGGGTCTACACCCAGGCGGGAATACCCCATGAGTCGGAAGAGGCGTTCCGCCACACTCTGCTAGAGTACGCCGAGCTGCTGCTGTTTTTGCTGGTGGCGATGACCTACATCAATGCTCTGGAAGAGCGCCGCCTGTTTGATGTGCTGCGCGCCTGGATGGTACGCAAAGGGTTTAAGCTGCGCACATTGTTTTGGTTAACCGGTATTTTGGCATTTTTTATCTCATCGTTCGCCAACAACCTCACCACCGCCATGCTGATGTGCGCCGTGATTTTAAAAGTCGCCGGAGACGACTCGCGCTTTATCAGCCTGTGCTGTATCAACGTTGTGGTCGCCTCTAATGCCGGGGGCTCGTTCAGCCCATTCGGCGATATCACCACCCTTATGGTGTGGCAGGCAGGCCTGGTAGATTTTCACGAATTTTTAGCGCTGTTTGTGCCGTCGCTGGTTAACTACGGCATACCCGCATTGATTATGAGCTTCTTTGTTGCCAACCGTAAGCCACACACGGTCAATGAGGATGTCGAGCTCAAGCGCGGCGCACTGCGTATCCTGTCGCTCTTTATTCTAACCATCATTACCGCCGTATTGTGCCACTTGCTGCTTAATTTACCGCCGGTACTGGGCATGATGACGGGGCTGGGTTATTTACAGTTTTTTGGTTATTTTTTACGTCGCACTCTGCCCGGTTCGCTCGCGCGCAAGCGGGCCCGTGCCGAGCGTGCTGGCGACCAGCGGGCGCTCGAACGCCTGGGCGGTGTGATACCGTTTGATGTCTTCAGCAAGGTGGCTCGCGCCGAGTGGGATACGCTACTGTTTTTTTACGGCGTGGTGATGTGTGTTGGCGGTTTGGGCTTTATGGGGTATTTGGCCATGCTGTCTGACACACTTTATTCCAGCTGGGACCCAACCTACGCCAACGTCTTTTTAGGCCTGCTGTCGTCGGTCGTGGACAATATCCCGGTGATGTTTGCGGTATTGAGCATGGAGCCCGATATGTCTCACGGCCAATGGTTGCTGATTACCCTAACGGCGGGTGTCGGCGGTAGCTTGCTCTCGGTGGGCTCGGCCGCCGGTGTGGCACTGATGGGGCAAGCCCGTGGCCACTACACCTTTGCCGGCCACCTAAAGTGGGCACCGGTTATTGCGCTGGGGTACATTGGCAGTATCGTCACCCATATGTGGCTTAACGCCAGCCTTTTTTAACCTTCGTTACGGCTCCCGCACAACTAAGCCCGGCCGTATTCTACGGCCGGGCCTTTTTATAAAAAATGCTATCACCACTTATGCACGCTAAAGCGGATGCAACCAGGCCGCGCCGCGCACGCCGCTCGAGTCCCCGTGTTGTGCCTGTAAAATAGGCGTCTCGCACTCTCCGCCAAATACGTATTTGGGTAGGCGTTGCGGCAACTCATCGTAGATTTCGGTCATATTAGAGGCGCCACCGCCAATCACTATGGCATCCGGGTCCAGCAGGTTAATCACCCCGGCAAACGCGCGGGTCAAATGCTCCATATAAGCTTCGATAACCTGCGACGCTGTAACATCACCGCTCTCGCGAGCCGCCAATACCTCGGCACCAGACAGACTCGCACCGGTCGCCAAACGGTAAGTCTCGCCCAGGCCGGTGCCCGATATAAACGTCTCTTGGCAGCCAAAGCGGCCGCAGTAACAGGGGCGCGCATTAAGCTGTGGCTCGCTCGTCCAGGGCAGCGGATTGTGGCCCCACTCCCCTCCCACGCCATTCGGGCCCGCCAACGGTGCGGCGCGATAACATACCCCGCCACCGCAGCCAGTGCCTAAAATGGCCGCAAATACCAAATCGTAGCCCGCGCCGGCACCATCGGTTGCCTCCGACACGGCAAGGCAGTTGGCATCGTTGGTGACTTTAACCTCGCGCTGTAACTGCGCCGAGATATCCACCGCCAAAGGGCGGCCATTAAGCCAGGTAGAGTTAGCGTTTTTAACCAGCCCGGTTTTGCGCGATACCGTACCGGGAATCCCCAAGCCCACCGGTATATTGCTGGCGCCTACTGCGTCTTCGGCCTGAGAGACCAATAGCGTCAAATCATCCAGAGTACGTTGATAGTCATCGCGGTAGGTGGGAATTCGCTTGCGGTACAGCTCTTCACTGGCGTTATTTAACACGATGATCTCGGTTTTAGTGCCGCCCAGATCAATACCTACTCTCAGTTGTGTCATGGTTGTCTCACTTGGGAATTCAGGTGCGCAAAAGGCGCCATTATAACAGCCAGCAGACGGGATACAGGTCAACTACAATGAAGGCAAAAGCATTTCACCAAACACCACAACGACAATAACAGGCCCACGCCATGATCAATTCAGACCGCCGCCACTTTCAGCGCATTCCGTTTCATACCGAGGTTATTTTGTCTCAGGCGGGGTTTCACTGGCACGCGCAGCTGCTGGATATTTCATTAAAAGGTTTGCTGGTAGAGGGAGGACTGCCCACCGAGGTAAACCCCCAACTGCCAGTACGCGCCGAAATAGCGCTTTCAGAGCAGCAAGAGATCTGCATGCAAACCCAAGTCGCGCATCGCGAACATCATTACACCGGCTTTCATTGCACCTCAATCGACATTACCAGCATTCGGCACCTGCGCCGCTTAGTCGAGCTCAACATTGGCGCCGAGGCAGCCGAACGGGAACTGCACGATTTACTGTAACCCTGCCATAACCTATGGCCACAGCTGGGGTGTCAGTGCTATCCTCAAATGCGCCATAAATGTTAAAATATGCGCCAACTGTCATTACATCTGAGCCAGTTACTCCACTAACCGCTACATTTACCGCCTTAAGCCCGGCGGATGCAGGCAACTCAAAACGCGATTCAAGGTGTTGGCCTAATTGACTCACTTAATCAGAAGGCAGGTTTCCCCTATGCCCGAAAGCACCACAGCCCCCAGCGATTACCAAGAGCTGCCCTGCGCAGCATGCACAAAAGGCCAGGCGTTAGGGTTTGATTTTTCAATGGCGTTTCAGCCTATTGTCGATGTCGCGCAGCAGCGTATTGTGGGTTACGAGGCACTGGCCCGCGGCCTTAACGGGGAATCGGCGGCGCAGGTGATGTCTCAGGTGAATGCGCAAAACCTCTACCGCTTTGACCAAACCTGTCGCGTTAAAGCCATCGCTCTGGCGGCAGAGCTTGGCATAACGGGTTATGTCAGTATTAACTTTTTACCCAACGCGGTTTACCGGCCCGAGCTGTGCATCCGCACCACCTTAGCAGCGGCGGCCCGCTATAACTTTCCCGTCGAGCGGATTCTGTTTGAGATCACAGAGGCAGAGCACGTGGTCGACAAAGCGCATTTGCGCGATATCATCCGGTATTATCAAAATAGCGGCTTTCGCACGGCCCTCGATGATTTTGGCGCAGGCTACGCGGGGCTCAATATGCTCGCCTCGTTTCAGCCCGACATTATTAAAATTGACCGGGAGTTACTGAGCGATATTGACGCATCGCCGGTTAAGCAAACCATTATTCGCCACACGCTTGCCCTGTGTCGCGAGCTAAATCTCACGCCGCTGGCGGAGGGCGTCGAAACCCTGGCGGAATATTACTACCTGCGTCGTGCCGGCTTTAACCTGTTTCAGGGATATTTATTTGCCCGCCCGGGATTCGAGCAACTACCGGACGTCTACTGGCCCGCTGAAGAGCCGGGCACCCAATTATCCAAATAGAGTGCGTAGCTCCCAGCTAGTACAACCGCCGTACCTTTACTCACAGCTTCGATAAACGTCGCTGGTAAACAATACCGGCTTGGTAATTTTTTCTGTGCGGACAAAACAGTAGGGGTACCCCATCACACTGGGGGAGTTACAGTCATCTCCGTTTTTTTTCACCCTAAAATGAGCGATCACCGCGTCATCGGTTTCGGCAACACGGGTAATTTCCGCAATGCCTGCGCCGGCGGTTATAAACCCCAAGTACACGGCCAATACGGTCTCAGAGTCAAAGTCGACCTCAGTTGGCGGCTCTTGAGCGTCTAAATCGGCGCTGAGGTAGCGCTCGCGATAATAGTGAGGGTCGTCAATCACCTCGGAGACCGCGGAGGATATCGTGCTGTTCGATGCCACCGCCGGGCAGTCCAATACGGTAAAGGATAAATCTCGGGCGGACTCGTCAGCGTCGCTACCGCCATCGCCGCCGCAGCCGGAAAGTACGCCAAGCACAATGGCTGCCGGGAATAAGCTACACATGTTTGTCATCGATATTTTTGTCATGACTGCAGTCCTTTCGTAGTCAAATGCAGCGTTAATCCGCCTTATTAAGCCCGTAAACAGCCCATTATTAACCGTAACCATTAATCAATCGCCGCTAACGCCTCGGCTAAATTATGCACCGCCACCACCTCAAACCCCGCGACACTTTTTTGCGGTGCGTTACCCGCCGGCACAATAGCGCGCTTAAAACCGTGTTTAGAGGCCTCGCGCAAACGCTCCTGGCCGCTGGGCACAGGGCGGATCTCACCGGCCAGCCCCACCTCACCAAACACCATTAAATCGCGCGGCAGCGGACGATCGCGAAAGCTCGACACAATCGCCAGCAGTAATGCCAAGTCGGCGCTGGTCTCGGCGACACGCACACCGCCTACCACGTTCACAAACACATCCTGATCACCCACCATAATGCCACCGTGGCGGTGCAGCACCGCGAGCAACATCGACAATCGGTTTTGATCCAGCCCCACCGCCACCCGGCGCGGGTTACCCAGGTGGCTATCGTCCACCAGCGCCTGAATTTCAACCAATAACGGGCGGGTGCCCTCCCACATCACCATAACCACCGAGCCCGACGAGACATCTTCGCCACGCTGCAAAAATATCGCCGAGGGGTTGCTGACCTCTTTCATGCCCTGCTCGGTCATGGCGAATACGCCCAGCTCGTTCACCGCGCCAAAACGGTTTTTGCTGCCGCGCAAGGTTCTAAAGCGCGAGTCGTGCGAGCCCTCGAGCAAAATCGAACAGTCAATCATATGCTCCAGCACTTTGGGGCCGGCCAGCGAGCCATCTTTGGTTACATGCCCCACTAAAATAACCACGGTGCCGGTTTGTTTGGCAAAGCGGGTTAAAAACGCGGCGGCTTCGCGCACTTGCGATACCGATCCCGGCGCCGATTGAATATCGCTTAAGTGCACCACCTGAATCGAGTCCACCACCATAACTTTGGGCCGGACCTTTTCGGCACTCATACAAATTAACTCAACGCTGGTTTCGCTCAGCATTTGCAGTTTGTCGGTAGGCAAGCCTAAACGCTTTGCACGCATAGCGACTTGCTGCAGCGACTCCTCGCCGGTGATGTACAGCGCCGGCATCGTCTCGGCCAGCTTGCACAAGGTTTGCAGCAGTAAGGTACTTTTACCGGCGCCCGGGTGACCGCCAATTAATACTACCGAGCCCGGTACCAGGCCGCCCCCCAGCACCCGGTCAAACTCACCGGTGCCGCTGGGCAGTCGCGGTAAATCCTCCAGACTAATATCGGCCAGTGTTTGTACCTGCGCCTGAGTGCTGCCGGCATAGCCCGAGAACTCGGCGCCGCGCGCGCCGCCTTTAGGGGCCGGGCCTAACTTCATCTCGACGACCGAGTTCCAGGTGCCACACTCGCTGCACTGGCCCTGCCACTTGCCAAAATCGGCGCCGCATTCGTTGCACACAAAAGCTGTTTTGGTTTTTGCCACAATAACTCCGTTGATAGTGTCAGCAGCGCACGCGTGTTTACTGGCTCTGCTCTTTGCGATATTGCGACGGGGTTTTACCCACCTGCTTTTTAAATATCGCGTTAAAGGTTGATTTACTGGTAAAGCCCGACTCGGCTAACACCTGCAGCATCGTCCAGTGCTGCTTGTCGGTGTCACGCAACAGGTGTTTGGCCTGCTCGACCCGATAACTGTTAATAAACTCAAAAAAGTTTTTGCCGAAGTGCTGGTTTAAAATACGCGACAAAGTGCGCTCTGGCAGCGACAGGCGCCGGGCTAGGCGCTCCAGTGAAATCTCGGGTGACAGGTAAGGCTTATCGGCGCGCATGCACTCGCTTACCCGGGCCACTTGCTCAGGCTTGTAGTGGTCTGCTTCGCCACCGCCGGTTTCGGCCCCCAGCCCGCCAAATAAGTGAGTGTAGCGAATGCTGATAAACACCAGCGCCGTAACAAAAATAAACGCCATATAGTGACTGGCAATACCCAGTATATTCGACACCCCTTCGCCGACCCGCTCGCCCAGCAAATGCACACTAAGCTTCCACAGGGCAATCAGCATAAAGCCCAACACCACCCACATAAGCCAGCGCCGCTCACTGACCTCCACATTCGCGTAGCGCTCCAACAGTTGTCGCCGATAGCGCCATAGCAGCCACAAGCTGGCAACACCATAGGCCAGCACACTTATGTGCCAGCCGGTAATAAAGTGGGTCATTAGCGGTGTCCACATAAACGCCAGATCGCTCATAGCGGCCACCTTTTCTGCCCGCGGCAGCAGGTAGTAGTGCGTCAGCAGCATGACACCCGCGAGCAACGCCGGAACCAAATGCAACACATGCCCCGCGTGCCAGCGCACCCGCCGATACAGCACACTGGCGACAAAACCATACAGAAGCGGCCCCTGCAGCCAGTAGCTAAAGCTGCCCAAAAACATCAGGTTGGGGTGCCAAGCGAGCATAACGCCGCGCAGGGCATCACTCCAGATAAAAAGGGTATCTAACTCTTGCAGCGCGGTTGTTATCAGCATGGCAGCCAGTAAATACGCACTGACATCACCTTTGCGGCGGGTGAGCAATAACAAGGTAGCGAGCATCAGGTACTGGCTCGCCGCCAACAGCAAGACTAAATCGTGGATATTAAACAGTAGGGAGTCGTGGCTCAGGGTGTTCAAGTTGGCTTCTCTTTATTGTCATGATACCTGCCGCCAGACGCCTAATGACGCGGGGTACGAGTTTTTATACGGAACTTCGGACAGGCCAAACTCACGCTTAGCAGGCCATTCGGTCGCCCCCTCGCACCAGCGTGATTATCCTTACTGTGCGGCCGTTGCATTAACCTCACGGCTGCCGGGCGACCTATCGTGCCGGAGCAAACTGCGCGGTCACAGCGGTGCCCGTAAGACTAAGACAAATAATAACGAGAGGTCAAAAGATGATACAGAGTATTGTTCGTACGATCACGCTTACCGGCGCTGCCGTGGCCCTGCTGGTCAGCGCCTCCACCAACGCCCAATCGGGCTACTTTAAAGATGACTTTAGCTGGGGTTTTAACAGCGGCATCTGGCAAGCCCGCAGCGGCAGCAACGGCACCCCCTTTGGCTGCACCTTTGCACCGAGCATGATTACGCCCAGCTCCCATGGCATTACCCTCGGGGTAACGGCCGGTCAGTGCGCCGAGATACGCACCAACCAAACGGTGGGTTACGGCAGAGTTCAAGGCAGCTTAAAAACGGGCAACACCGCCGGCACGGTGTCATCCATTTTCACCTATACCTCGTGGTATGACGCGCCGGGCCGCCCATGGCAAGAAATTGATATCGAGTTTCTGCCAAGTTTGGGCAATGTCGTACACACCAACGTCATTTATCAGCCTCAGGGCGGCACCTACGAGAGCTGGGAGCAAGATATAGACCTCGGTCAATACGGCCTTAACATCACCCAAAATCTGGTCACTATTGGCTTTGACTGGTCGAGCTGGAAAATTGAGTGGTTCGTTTACGACGCCTGGGGCAACCAGCAGATAATACGCACACTCTACAAAGACAACGGCGACGGCTATGTCGCCAACAATGAGATCCCGCAGTACGCCTGGCCGCAGGACCCAACCCGCATTATGCTCAACCACTGGCATGGCGATAACTCGGCTTCGGGGCTTTACTTTCCCGGCGAGTACTACTGGGAAAACACCTGGGCTTACTATGATTATCTGGAGTACGTCCCTCACTAAACACTGTACACGCAGCAACCTGCGGTAATCACCCCGCGGGTTACTGCGCTCTTATATAACACTAAAAAGGTCACCCTATGTACGTTAAGTCCGCTTGGTTTTTACCCGCCACTCTGGCGCTAAGCATCAGCGTGTTAACCGCCTGTGGCAGCAGCGGGGGCACCAGCTCCTCGCCGCCGGTTAACTCATCCAGCACCGCCAGCGCCAGCAGCTCCGACTCGAGCAGTTCAGTCTCGAGTGAGGCATCCAGCACTAGCTCCATGTCCAGTAGCTCCAGCTCTGGCGAGTGCACATCGGACACGCCCACAATGGTAAATACCGCGACGACTCGCCTGGAAGCCGAACACTACGTCAGCTGCACCGGGCAAAACAAAACCACCGAGGCCGACGAGGAGCTATCGGGCGGGCTCGCCATCACTGACACAGGCGCTGCACTTAACTACCGCATCGAGGTACAAACCTCTGGCCTCTACGCCATCAATTATCGCGCGCGCGCCGGCAGCGACACCAGCCGCTGGTCGCTAGCAGCCGACGGCGCAGCACTAGCCAACAGCGACACAGAGCTTACCGCCGGGGATTCGGGCGACTGGCAGGACACGACCGCTACCGAGGTTTATCTCTCGGATGGCCCACAGACGCTAACCCTTAACTTTTCCGCCCCCGGCGCCGCACTGGATTATCTGGAGCTGCACTACGCCGAACCCACGCAATACACGCCCCACGACGTCGTGGCGCAAATGGGTATTGGCATTAACCTTGGCAACACCCTCGACGCCTACCCCAACGAGGGCGACTGGGCACCGGCGGCGCAAGAGTCTTACTTCGCCGCTTTTGCCGAGGCGGGTTTTAACCACGTGCGTATTCCCGCCACATGGGACAATCACACGGCCAACAGCGCCCCCTACCGCATTGACGAAGCGCGCATGGCGCGCACCGAGCAAGTGGTCGACTGGGCGCTGGCGCAGGGTTACCCGGTAATTCTCAACGCGCATCACGAGATATGGTTAAAGCAAGATTACAACGACGCCAACCGGGAGCGGTTTGACGCCATCTGGACGCAAATTGCCGAGCGCTTTCAGCATAAATCAGCGCGGTTATTGTTTGAAATTCTCAACGAGCCAAACGGTATGTCCGCGGCCCAAAGCAACGATTTAAACCCGCGCATACTGGATATTATCCGCGCTAAAAACCCGACCCGACTGGTGGTAATTGCCGGCAGCGGCTTTACCCCGGTAAATACGCTGGCCGATATCGAGCTGCCAAACGACCCCTACTTGATCGGCAATTTTCACTCTTACGACCCGTGGGCCTTTGCCGGGCAGTGCACCCGCGGCTGGGGCACCGCAGCCGATCACGATGAACTCGAGGGCGTATATCAAACCGCCAGCCAATGGGCGCAAAGCAACGGCGTACCCGTCACCGTGAATGAATTTGGCGCGGCCCACGAGGATTACGAAAACCCCGAAAACATCTGTAACCAAGCCGACCGACTGGAGTACTTGCGCGCCCACGTAAATTTTGCCACTCAGTACGGCGTTGCCGCCACCGTGTGGGACGATAACGGCTCGTTTGGGGTATACAACCGCGGGCAGGGAACCTGGGGGCCAGAGAAGGACATCTTAGTAGCTCCTAACCCTTAAACCAAAAAAACAGCCCCGCCGCAACACTCTCGCGGCGGGGCTGTTTTTAATACGAGAAAGATTTTTACCAGATACGCTAATGCCCTTCTTTACTCACTCGCTGCAAATGAATATTGCGTATCACCCGAATCGCAGGGCGCGCGGTAAATAAAATCGAGCCAATAAGAAATAACCACGTGGCAGCATACTCAGTACTAGACTTAAAAAATAATACGCTACCAACTACAAATAAAATGCCGGCCACCAAATCGTTCAGCGCGTAAAAAAAATCATAGCGCGAGCTGATTTTAATATGTCGCGCACTTAAATGAGGTAGGCCACGGTCAAACAAGCTGAGCTCAAACACAACCACTCCTGATCAAAAATTATTCACACATACATTCAAAGCCGCCTAAAAAATAGCCCCCTGTTACTGGCATCGATCCTGCTTAATCTTAACGCACTCTTTCTCTCCGAAATAAAAACGGAGCGATACACCCAAACAGCTCAGCAAAGACTAAGGAGATACGATGGCAATGCTACCCAAAACAATGGATGAACTACTATCCACCATTGAGCAGTTTCACAAAGGCCTGGCCGACCATCTAACCGATTGTGCTGATGATGGTTCGCCAGAGCGCGAGCAATTATTGCTGAGTTATCTGGCACAGCAAGAGCAAAAGCTTGCCGCTACATTAGGTGTTTTTCGTCAGAAAGAAAGCCTAAACTCATTAAATACGTGGTTTTATGCCTATACCGACCGGCACCCTATTACACTGCGCGACCCGCGTGAGACGGACTTTAAAAACCTCGACTGTGAGCAAATTTGCACTGAAATTACCAATGCTCACCAGCAGCTTATCGATTTGTACACACATTTACACGAACGTGCCGAAAGCGACTCAAGCAGAAACACCTTGAGTGAACTGCTAAACATTGAACAAAGCAACGCCAAACTGCTGGCGCGGGAAGCCGTGCGAGCCCAGGAGATGTAACAAACCGCCATGTAAACTTTGCACGCGGGCATGGCGGTTTTGTAAGAACGCATGCCCATCAATCGCCAGTGTAATATTTTAAAGCGATTACTGAATCTCGTTTGCAGTGTCGCTCGTCGCCACTTCCTGCAGTACCGGGCCGCGCACCGAGAGCGAACCACCCGAGGCGAGCATTATGCCTAACTCTACGAACACGTGGCTGGCCTCAGTATCAGCCGGCACCTTAAAGCGCAGCGCGTAACGCTGCCAGGGGATCTCGCCCTCGGTGCCCGCAATAGCTTGCTCGCTGGTGGCCAAAATTGCCGTCCCCAGCATCGCCGGTGCCCCGCGCTTTACACCTTTTACCATAACTCGTAATCCAGTCGGGTCTAGCGCGGCCCCAAACTCACCGGTTAACGACGCCGATAGCTCAGCCGAAAACTCCAGCGTTTTACCCTGCAGAGGCTTAGTATCATCGCGACTCAAGCGCTGGCGTACCATCCCCCAAGGCTGAGCACCGGTACGGCTAATGGTAAGCACACCGCCCTCGGCCGCGAATGCAAAAGACGCCTCACCGGCATGCTGCAACGTGGACCAACTTGCGATCTTTTCCCCCACCTTGCTAAACGAGGGGTTTTTAATCAGCCCGGCGTCTGGTGCAACATAGGGTTGTGGCGGCGCAGACGCGACAGGGGCGTCACTTTCAGCGTCTTGCTCGCCACGCTCGCAAGCCACTACACAAGCACCCAATAGCAACGCCCCTACCAGCTGAAAAATAGTGCGCTGCAACCGCACCCACTGATACATTCCGCTAACTTCTCGCATAGCCATTTCCCAATGTCAAAAATATAAACGCGCGTATAAGCTAAAAAACAATTACGCGACGATTTCCGCGAGGTTGCCTTTTTCTTCCAGCCACGCTTTACGATCAGAGGCGCGTTTTTTGGCCAGTAACATATCCATAATTTGCATGGTGTCGTCGCCGTCTTCTATCCGCAGCTGCACCAGCCGGCGTGTATCGCGGGCCATGGTGGTCTCGCGTAATTGCAGCGGGTTCATTTCACCCAGGCCTTTAAAGCGCTGTACGTTGACTTTGCCCTTTTTGTTTTCGGCTTCAATGCGCTCTAGCACACCGGCTTTTTCACTGTCGTCCAGCGCGTAGTAAACATCTTTACCCACATCGATACGGTACAGCGGCGGCATGGCTACATACACATGCCCCTGGGCCACCAGTGGGCGAAAGTGGCGCACAAACAGCGCACACAACAGCGTGGCGATGTGCAAGCCGTCGGAGTCGGCATCGGCAAGAATACAAATTTTGTTGTAGCGCAACCCGTCTAACGACTCGGCCGCCGGATCGATACCGAGGGCAACCGATATATCGTGCACCTCCTGGCTTGCCAGAATTTGCCCCGACTCTACCTCCCAGGTGTTTAGGATTTTACCGCGCAGCGGCATGATGGCCTGAAACTCCCGGTCGCGCGCTTGCTTGGCCGAGCCGCCGGCCGAGTCACCCTCCACCAGAAATAATTCACTGGTGGCCGGATCGTTGTTGGAGCAGTCGGCCAGTTTACCGGGCAGCGCCGGCCCCTGAGTCACTTTTTTACGGGCGACCTTCTTAGATGATTTGACCCTTTTTTGCGCGTTGTTAACACACAGCTCCGCGAGCTTGTCGCCCTCTTCGGTGTGTTGATTAAGCCATAACGCAAACGCATCTTTTGCCACACCCGAGACAAACGCTGCCGCCTCGCGCGAGCTTAAACGCTCTTTGGTTTGACCGGAAAACTGCGGGTCGGCCAGCTTGGATGACAGCACGTAACAACACTGACTCCAGACATCTTCGGGGGCGAGCTTTACGCCGCGCGGCACTAAATTACGAAACTCGCAGTAATCGCGCAGCGCGTCTAATAAACCGGTGCGCAAGCCATTAACGTGGGTGCCGCCCTGGGCGGTGGGAATTAAATTAACGTAACTCTCTTGAGTTAACTCGCCGCCCTCGGGCAACCATTGCACGGCCCAGCTAGCGGCTTCGGTTTTACCCGAGAACTCGCCCACAAACGGCGCTTCGGGCAGCACCTCCCAGCCCTGGGTATTGCCACGCAAATAATCTTTTAAGCCGTCTTCGTAAAACCAGCTGTCTTTTTCGCCCGAGGTTTCGTCTTTAAAGGTAACCGTTAACCCGGGGCATAACACCGCTTTGGCGCGCAACACATGGCGCAACTTGCTGACCGAAAATTTAGAGCTGTCAAAATAAGAGGCGTTGGGCCAAAAGTGCGCGCTGGTGCCGGTGTTACGCTTGCCACAGGTATCGATTACCTCCAGGTCGGAGATCTTGTCGCCGTCGGCAAAAACAATACGGTGCACCTGGCCATCGCGCCGAATAGTCACCTCAAGCCGCTCGGACAAGGCGTTAACCACCGATACACCCACGCCGTGCAAACCGCCCGAAAACTGGTAGTTTTTATTAGAGAATTTACCGCCGGCGTGCAGGGTAGACAAAATCACCTCGACCCCGGGTTTGCCCTGTTCCGGGTGAATATCCACCGGCATACCACGGCCGTCGTCGGTGACGGTAATGGATTGGTCTTTGTGTAAAAT
Organism: uncultured Gilvimarinus sp.; assembly: GCF_963975215.1. GTDB lineage: Bacteria > Pseudomonadota > Gammaproteobacteria > Pseudomonadales > Cellvibrionaceae > Gilvimarinus. The sequence goes on along the minus strand of NZ_CAXBFW010000018.1, from coordinate 33,881 downwards.
CACATCAATTTGTTTTGCGTGGCCGGCCAGCGCCTCATCGACGCTGTTGTCGATAATCTCTTGCGCCAGGTGGTTGGGCCGGGTGGTATCGGTGTACATACCGGGGCGTTTTTTAACCGGGTCGAGCCCCGTGAGAACTTCAATATCTTCCGCAGAATAATTAGCCATAGAGTATCTTATGTGGTTTGCGCTGTTATCTGTTGTTGGGGTTGCCAGATCGCCTCAGCGCCTCTGGCAGTCGCTACCGTATGTCACGGTGAGCGCGAAAAAAATCCATTATATCGCCAATGTGATGCTCAAACCCGACAAAGCTATGATCGCCTTCGGGCTCGATCAGCTGGCGGCAACCGCGGTATTTTTCCACCGCCTGACGATAATCTAATGTCTCGTCGCCGGTTTGCACCATCAGCCAGTAGTTGTGTGGCCGATTAATGGGTGAGCAGTCAGCCGAGCGGATCTGATCCACGTGGGCCGCCTCTAGCCGGTAGCTATCATCGGTGTGATAAGCGACAAGGTCAACTCCCAAATACCCGGGCATAAACTCCCAGGGGCGTACCGACGGGTTGACAAGCACGGCGGGGACATCGTAGTGCTCGGCCAGCCAGGTCGCCCAAAAGCCACCCAGTGAGCTGCCCAGCACCCACACGGGCTCGGGCTGTAAAAATTCCATCAGGGCGTCCAGCTCGCGGCGGGTTTGGTCGGGGTATGGGGTAAGGTGCGGGCAGTGATAGCTCAGCTCCGGCTCGTTGGCGGCCAACCACTGCTTAACCAGCCGGGCTTTGTGCGACTCGGGCGAGCTTAAAAAACCGTGCAGATAAATAACCGCTGCCATAGTGCCGTGTCCTGTTCAGGCCGGCACATGCAATATCAATAGCCGGCCGAGCGATAGTCAATACGATAGTCTTTGCCACTCACCCGGGATACTCCGGTTGTCAGGCGACCATCGGGGTACAGATCAAACCAACGGTAACCGGGCATTGAGGTATCCACGGTAAAGTCGTCGCACCCTGGTTTAAATTGTACACAAGTGGAGGGGGTGGCAAACAGCACTTGCGCGCCACGATTTAGCTCAAAAGACTGGTGTACATGGCCCCAGCTAATGGCTTTAACTTGCGGGTGTTGGTCGATAATGGCAAAAAACGCCTCGTGGTTGCGCACCTGATACTGATCTATCCAGTCACTGCCAACCCGCACAGGCTGATGGTGCAGCATCACTAAGGTAGGCATCGCGGGGTTAGCGTCGAGCGTCTCGCGTAAAAACGCTAACTCGGTATCGCTAAACGCACCGTGTACGTGGCCGGCAACGCTGGAGTCGAGCAGCACCAGCAACCAGCAATCTACCTTCATCGTGCGCAGCGCGGGCACATGCGGGTGACGAACTTGTTGCATAACAGAGGGGATATCGTGATTGCCCGGCAGCCAACCCAGCGGGCAATCAAAATACTTGCGTATGGTATCGATATAGCGCAGGTAACAACTTAACTCGGGGTTACTGGCCACATCGCCAGTACACACCACGGCATCAACCTCAGCTTGCTCCAACTCAATCAACGCCAGCACATCGGCCAGGCTTTGATCGGTGTTTAGCCCCAGCAGGGTTTCGCCGTCGGCAGGGCCGAGGTGAGTATCAGTTATCTGAATAAGCCGGGCGGGTGCGCCAGGGGCTTTTTCCGGTGATGCTGTCGGCACCATAGCGTGTGTGAATCCTTAAATCGTAACCTTTCGCCGTATCGCCAATTACGATAAACGCTTATGCCGGTACGCGCCAGCCCCTAAGCCCCACCAACCGGACAAAGTTTGACCGCCCGCCCATTTTTATCCGGATTTAATGCGCTTTTGTTTTGCAAATTGAGGTGCCAGTTTGGTAAAGGCCCAAAAGCGCCAGTCGCCGTCTGGTTATTTAACCAGCAGCGAGACATCCGCTAACGAGTGACCGTGCTGCAGACAGTGGGTCAGCCACTCGCCCAAAAAACGGTTAAATTGCGCTTTCTCGTCCGCTTGATACATATCCCGGTTGGGGTAGTTATAGCGCACCTGTAGCCGGCGGTGCCCCTCCCAGGCGAGCACCTCGGCCAGCTCGGCATCGTGATAGATTCGCACTGTCAGCTGCGGCGATTGCAGCCAACTGGTATCGCGCGAGTCGTGACGCGCGACTCGCACCGTGGTGGTGTAGCGCATACGCTCGGTAACCTCGATCGACATTTCCCAGCTTTTACCGGCCCGCTCGACCGCAAACTTCCAAACGTCGCGCGCGGCCAGGCCGGGCGTTAACTTATTTAACAGCAAATAGTTAGCCTCGCACTGGGCCATTTGCAGGGGGAAGTTAACCTTGTAGCGATCTTTTTTCAGAGCCTGCTTCATAGCTTGCCCGCCTGCTTCTGATAGGTGGCGCGCAGGCGCTCACGATTGAGTTGCAACCACTGTAAGCCAATCATCGCGGCGGGGTTATTACAGCGGCCGGTATAAAGCTTGGCAAATACCTCTTGCGCCGGTAGCACATGAACTTTGATGTCCTCGTGCTCTTCGGGCAGGCCGTAAATGCCGCCCACCCCGGCTAAGTCGCATACCCCACAGTACAGGTGCAGCTTTTCGTCGCAGCCACCCGGGCTGGCCAGGTAGTTGCCGATATAACTCAGCTCGACCTGCTCGATACCGGCCTCTTCTACCAGCTCGCGGCGGGCTACCTCCTGCGGTGTCTCGCCCGGCTCGACCATCCCCGCCACCACCTCCAGGCGCCAAGGGCCACCGGGCTCGTCCAGCGCCCCAAGGCGAAACTGCTCCACCAGCGCGACCTCATCCCGTGCGGGGTCGTACAGCACCACGCCCACCGCTTCACCGCGATAGAGAATTTCACGCTTCATAGCCGTCGACCACTCGCCCGTGCGAAACAGGCGATGACGCAGCTGAACTTCTTCGGCGCGAAAAAAACCGCGATACAGCTCGCGCCGGCCCAGCACCTCGACATCGTCGCGGGCAAAGTCGGGCGCCGCACCTTGCGGGTCTGTGTTGTTTAGCGGGTTGTCATCGCTTTGGGGTCGCTGTGTCATTTACCTCATCCAAAATCGGGCGGGGTAACTCACCCGCCGGTTTACACTTTGTGGTACAGCTCCGAGCCCGACTCGCGAAACTCGCGGGCCTTGGCTTTCATCTCGGCTTCGACGTCGATCATACGCACCACTTCTTCACCGTCGTCCAAAACCGGCGAAGATCCTTCTTTAGCGGCGTAATCCCGCACTTCTTGGGAGATTTTCATAGAGCAGAATTTGGGGCCACACATGGAGCAAAAGTGCGCCACTTTGGCCGAATCCTTGGGCAGGGTCTCATCATGATAAGCCCGGGCAGTGTCGGGATCCAAGCCCAAATTAAACTGATCCTCCCAGCGAAACTCAAAGCGCGCCTTAGACAAGGCGTCGTCCCGCAGCTGCGCACCTGGGTGACCTTTGGCCAAATCCGCCGCGTGGGCGGCGATCTTGTAGGTAATGATACCTTCTTTCACGTCCGCTTTGTTAGGTAGCCCCAAATGCTCTTTGGGGGTTACGTAACAGAGCATGGCGCAACCGTACCAACCGATCATGGCAGCACCGATGCCCGAGGTGATGTGATCGTAACCCGGCGCGATATCGGTGGTGAGCGGCCCCAGAGTATAAAACGGCGCCTCGTCGCAGCATTCGAGCTGTTTGTCCATGTTCTCCTTGATCATGTGCATAGGCACGTGACCGGGCCCTTCAATCATACACTGCACGTCGTGCTGCCAGGCAATTTTGGTCAGCTCGCCCAGAGTTTCCAGCTCGCCAAACTGGGCTTCGTCGTTGGCATCGGCAATCGAGCCGGGGCGCAAACCATCGCCCAGCGAGAAGGACACATCGTAGGCCTTCATGATTTCGCAAATGTCTTCAAAGTGGGTATAGAGGAAGCTCTCTTTATGGTGGGCCAAACACCACTTAGCCATAATCGAGCCACCGCGGCTGACAATGCCCGTCACCCGCTTGGCGGTCAGTGGCACATAGCGCAGCAAAACGCCGGCGTGAATGGTGAAGTAGTCCACGCCCTGCTCGGCCTGTTCAATTAAGGTATCGCGAAAAATCTCCCAGGTTAGGTCTTCGGCCACGCCATCGACTTTTTCCAGCGCCTGATAAATAGGCACGGTACCAATGGGCACGTGAGAGTTGCGAATAATCCACTCGCGGGTTTCGTGAATATTTTTACCCGTCGACAAGTCCATAATAGTGTCGGCGCCCCAGCGGGTGCCCCAGGTGAGCTTTTCCACCTCTTCTTCAATCGAGCTGGTCACCGCCGAGTTGCCGATATTGCCGTTAATTTTTACCAAAAAGTTGCGTCCGATAATCATCGGCTCTAACTCTGGGTGATTGATGTTAGCGGGGATAATCGCGCGGCCTCGGGCCACTTCATCACGCACAAACTCGGGCGTAATTTCATCGGGGATGGCCGCACCAAAATCGTTGCCCTTATGCTGCCGGCCCAAAATCCCCTGCTCGCGGGCCTGAGCCAGCGCCATGTTTTCACGTATGGCAATGTACTCCATCTCGGGGGTGATTATGCCCTGGCGGGCGTAGTGCATCTGGCTGACGTTGGCGCCCGCTTTGGCCCGGCGCGGTTGGCGCACATGTTTAAAGCGCAAGTGGTTTAACGAGTTGTCGTCATGGCGCTCGCGGGTAAAGGCCGAGCTGGTACCCTCGAGTAGCTCGGTATCGCCGCGCTCTTCAATCCAGCCACGGCGAATATCGCTAATGCCGGTGCGTACATCCACACTCGCCGCCGGGTCTGTGTAGGGGCCCGAGGTATCATAAACGCGCACCGGCGGATTTTGCTCGCCACCAAAATCGGTCGAGGTATCATCCAAACTGATCTCACGCATGGGCACCCGGATGTCGGGCCGCGAGCCGGTCACATAGATTTTCTCCGAGCGCGGAAACGGCTGTACCGACGCACTATCGACTTTGGCGCTCTCGCTTAGTAGCACTGCATTGTTATCCTGATGGTTACTCATGCTAAACCTCTTGGGGGGGAGTGAAAGTAAAAATGATTAACGGGGCCCGCGCCCGCGCCAACGGACAATTCATCGGCGTGGCACAGCGCTTGATACAAATAGGATTTGCCATAACGGGCGGCGCGCTCGGCGCCATCACCCAGTGCCAGGCGGGCGCAGATAGCGGCGGCTAAGGTACAGCCGGTGCCGTGAGTGTTGCGGGTCGTCACGCGGGGCTCGCGCAGCAGCTGGCAACCACGGGCATCGCAGTAAACATCTACCGCATCGTCCGTCGTTAAATGCCCACCTTTAAGCAGCACCGCGTGCGCGCCGAGCGCGAGCAACGCTTGCGCTTGCTGCACCATGTCATCGACACAAGTTGCCTCACGCTCGCGCAGCAGCACCGCCGCCTCGGGGATATTAGGCGTGAGCACATGTGCCAGCGGCAGTAAGGTATCGCGCATGGCGCTCACCGCCGATGCCGGCAACAGGCGGTCGCCACTGGTGGCGACCATCACCGGGTCGACCACCAGCGGAAGCGCGAGCTGACGCAGTGCCGCAGCCACGGCGTTAATGCTGTCCGCATCCGCCAGCATGCCGGTTTTTATGGCCGCCACCGGCATATCGCTCAACACCGACTCAAGCTGCGCACTGACAAAATCCGCGGGCACCGGCATTACGCCCTGCACCCCCTGGGTGTTTTGCGCGGTTAACGCGCTCAGCACCGAGGCGCCATAGACACCCAGGGCGGCAAAGGTTTTTAAATCGGCCTGAATACCCGCGCCGCCGCCACTGTCGCTGCCGGCAACCGTGAGCGCGACCGGTGTTAGCCGTGCACTAAGAGGGGAATTCGACATTTAAGGCTCCACAGATAAAACGCAGGAGTAGAGCCGTTAAAGTCGGCACGCAAAAACACCGCCAGACGATTTACGCCCAGCGCTTGCGCGACATCGGCACCGAACAGTGCCAGAGATACTATAGAAGTGACTTTCATTTAGACGTGCTCTCGTTCCCTACGCCGGTACTAACCGGATCAGGTCGACGGGACTCTCTCAGCAATTTTGCCTACGCAAAACTGCACCCCGACAAGAAAGAATCGCAGTCTAGAGAAGTCGCACGAGCCTGTAAAGCGGTGGATTTTACGGTTTTTTACCTGCGCGGGACAAAATGAACGATTATTCATCTGTACCTCGCGCCGACAAACCGCTAAACTCAGGCCTGAAATAACGCGTACAACATCGGCTTTGCCCGACACTGCATCCAACGCAGCCGTTGGCGCGTCACACAAAGACCTGTTAAAACGATTTACACAATCTCAGTATCAGCAGGCCAGGGAAATGTGGCAAACCACTCGCTCTTTTTACGGACGCATGACGAACTGGAAGACCAAATGAAGAATACGAAACGTTATCTCCTTGCCGCGCTGATCGCATGCAGTGGCAGTGCGCAGGCAAATTCGATTTTAGAAATTTACCAAATGGCGCTGGAAAACGACCCACAGCTTAAAGCCGACTTCGCCGCTTATCAGGCCGGTCTGGAAAACAGCACCATTAATCGCGCCGCGCTGTTGCCGCAACTCAGCGCCGACGGCAGCTACACCATTTCCAACAACGAAACAGTGTACAACGCCCGCGATGGCCAACCACTGGACGGGGCCGACCTGGAAGTGGATGGCGAGCAAACCAGCTGGGGCTTAAACCTGACTCAGGCGCTGATCGACATGAGCGCCTGGTACACCTACAAGCAAGGCGCCGCGCTCAGCGAACAAGCCGTTGCCCAGTACTCTGCTGATGAGCAAAGCTTAATCGTGCGGGTCGCCGAGGCCTACTTTAACGTGTTGCGTGCGGTCGATAATCTGCAAGCCAACATCGCCGAAGAAAAAGCCTTAGAGCAACAATTAGAGCAAACCAAGCAGCGCTTTGAGGTGGGCTTAACGCCAATCACTGACGTACATGACGCACAGGCCGCTTACGACAGCGCCACCGCCGCAACACTGGAGGGCCGCGGTCAGCTAGGCATTAGTTTTGAGGCGCTTGAAGTACTCACCGGCCGCACGCACGACACCATTGCACCGCTGGACGAAGACTTTCCGGTTGTTGCCCCCGAGCCTGCCGAGCGTCACGCCTGGGTAGAGTTTGCCCTGGAGAACAACTTCTCGCTCAAAGCCGCCGGCGAAGGCGCGGTAGCCGCGGAACAACGCGCCTCGGCGGCCAAAGCCGGTCACTACCCTACCCTAAGCGCGCAGGCCGGTTACACCGAGACCGACTCGGAAAACAGAAATGGCGCCGATGCGCTCATTGACGATTACGAGCGCGAGGGCTACTCGGCCAGCATTCAGTTGAGTGTTCCGCTGTTTAGCGGTTTACGCACCTCTGGGGTGCGCCGTCAGGCGCTGGCCCAATCGATGCAGGCACGCGAGCAGTTCAACTTACTGCAGCGCAATGTCATTCAGGACACCCGCTCGCTGCATTTGGCCGTAGAAACTGGTGTAGCCCGGGTTAAAGCGCGCTATCAGGCGATTATCTCTAACCAGAGCGCGGTAAAAGCAACCCAGTCGGGCTTTGAGGTAGGTACTCGCAACCTGGTTGAAGTGCTGTTGGCGCAGCGCTCGCTGTACCAAGCGCAGCGCGATTACTCAAACGCTCTGTACGACTACATCATTCAAAACACTCGTCTGCGCGAATCAGCCGGTATGCTAACGCCCGCCGACGTACAGCGCATTGATGACTTCCTCAAGCAGGATCAAATGGTGCGTCGCAGCGACTACGGCCTGTAACCACCAGCCATCAGTTCAGGCACAAAAAAAGCAGCCCGCGGGCTGCTTTTTTTGTGCCTGTAAACAATCACCCTACAACAGGCTTTCAATCACTTCACGGGTACGGGCCAGCGCGCCGCGGTTTGCTTCGGCCACCTCCTGGGCGCGGGCGCCGGTCATCAGGCGCAAAGGTTCATCGTCAACAAAACGTTTAACCGCGCGGGCCATCTGTGTCGCGTCCTTAACTATTTCCAGCGCCTCGGCCTCGCGTAGCAAGCGCGATACCTCGGCAAAGTTATACAGCGTGGGGCCGCTGATTAATGGCTGGCCCCAGGCCGCGGCCTCAATAAAATTATGCCCTCCCACATCGACCAGTGAGCCGCCCATAAAAACCATATCGGCAGCGCCAAACATTAATTGTTGCTCGCCCATGGTGTCGCCCAGCAAAATATCGCTCGACAATTCGGGAGTCGTGCCCGAGCTGCGGCGGGTAACACTAAAACCCGACTTCTGGCATAAACTGGCCACCGAGTCGAAACGCTCCGGGTGTCGCGGTATCAGCACCAGCAGCAGCTGCTCGGCTGTTACGCCTTGCTCGCGTAGTTGCTGCAACGCCTCTAACACGACTTCGTCTTCACCGCTGTGGGTGCTGGCGGCAATCCACACTAAGCGCGGCCCGCTGTTGGACCACTCATTTTTCAAGCGCAGCGCTAGTTGCTTTTGCTCGTCGTCAAAGGCGATATCAAACTTAATATTGCCGGTAACGCTCAGGCGGGTGTCCGCCAAGCCAAGCCCCACAAAGCGCTCGGCATCGGCGCGGTGTTGCACCGCGGCGAGCGTTAAACGCGACAACATGGCCCGGGTTAACCCTGCGATACGCTGATAACCCCGGGCCGAGCGCTCAGACAAACGCGCGTTGATTAATACCGTGGGCACACCGTGGGCGTTACAGGCGGCTAAAGTGTTGGGCCACAACTCTGTTTCCATAATAACGAGTAAATCGGGCGCAACAATTTTAATAAAGCGCCGCAGCGCCCCGGGCAAATCATAGGGCATATAAAAGTGATGCACGGTGGAGCCCAGCGTCTGCACAATACGCTCCGAGCCAGTAAGGGTGGTACAGGTGACTATGACCTCGGTTTCCTGACGCGCAATCAACTGACGAATCAGCGGCAGTGCCCCCAAAAACTCACCCACCGACACCGTGTGAACCCAAATGCGGGTACGTTTACCGGTAATGGGGGCGACGTAGCCAAAGCGCTCGCGCAAACGCGCCAGATGAGCACGATTGTGTCGCGCGCGCCACAGCACTCGCAGTAACACAACCGGTAAAAGCAGATAAAACAGAAGGCTATAAAGTGCGCGCATGTAGCTGATGGCCATTACCAAGGATAAAGGTCATCAGCATAACGAGGCCGGCGGCTAAGATAAAGGCCGCCGGAGGGATTTAACGTAACCGGGCCCGATTGCCCGGGCCGCAACAACCGCTATAGCGCACCCACGCGCAAGGCGCTAAAGACTTCGTTAAAGCTGTGGGCGACGGGCTCAATATCTAAGTGCCGCCCCAGGCGATGAGCGATTTCATCGGCGCTGATCAAACCACAAATGCGCTCGTTCTCATCCAGCACCAGCAAAAAGCGCTGCCCTTCAAACTCGAGCGCCTCGACCAAATCCGAAATACTGGAGCGACTTAACACCTTGCGGTCAATCCCCTGCAAGCGCACCGTAGGGGTCATAATATCTTTTACGGTTAAATCAACTCTGGCAACGCCCATGGCCGATGCGGTGGCGAGCACCTTAACGCTGTCGATATCGCGCAAGCTAACAATGCCAAGCAGCTTTTTATCGCGGTCGACAATCAGCTTAATTTTGGCGTGGGTAATGCGCATTAAATAGGCGGCGTCATCAACGCTAACACCCTGCTCCAGCACCATCGGCTGGCGGCTATCAAAGTCAAGAAACACTTTGTCAGCCGGGCTGGACATCTGAATTTCCGGTGGCTCGACATTGGTCAGAGTCAGGCTGTGGTTTAAACGGGATAACGGAATACTAGGTACGGGTTTCATAATCATCTCCTTTGTCGTCGGCATAGGCGCGACGACAAATAACAAACACATTAAGTAAAAACGAGAAACGTTAAATGTGTAGGGAGACAGGGGGCGCCCGTGGCGCAAAGGCACGAGCGGCGATACGCGCCTGTGCCCGGGGTGATTGAGCCGGTGTGCCTGAATCTTGGTCTGATATCGCCAATGTACCCGACAGAGCACAGGCGTCATGATCCGGATTGTCAGAACCATCGGCGGGGTTAACATCGATGGCACTAAGATCGGCGACTAACTGGGTTAGTGTCGCCTGACCATCACTGACCTTAGTCTGCTGGCCAGCTGTAACGACCGCAACCAGCAACAGTGGCAACGATAGCCAACCCAGCACCCGAGTCAGGGTGTTGAGAGCGGCAGTGCCAGATGCTTGGATAGGGTTCGTGCTCATCAGAGTGTTACATCTCAAGAGTTGCGGGGCAAAAAAACAACAGGCCTTTTTGCCCTCTTACAATCTATATAAGGCCAGCCACAAAACAAAACAAGCCCTCCGGCAAAAACTTTACGTTTCTTTTTGCTTGCGTGGACTTACTGCCAATTCATCTGCTCGCGGATAAACGCGGTCAAGCGCGCGGCGTTGGCCCGATTGTGCTCGACTCGCGGATGCTGGCCATACCCGGTGAACGGAAAAAACAGTGTCGCCAGCTTGGCCTTGGGGTGATCGCGCCGATACTCGGCCACAGCCGTGGTGATATAACCGGGCCAGGGGGAGCCCTCCTGAGTCGCGTCCATACTGCCCAACGCACCCACCAATAAAGCATCGGGGTAACGCCGGTGAATCGCATCGATAAAATCGTAGTACGCCTTTACCCGCTCGGCTTCGCCCGGCACCGGGTCGAGGCGATCCTCCACCAGCCAGCTATCGTTTTGAAATAAATTAATCAACACCACCTGGGGTGTCCAGCGGCTAAAATCCCACTCGCTGTCGTTATCACCCACGGCGTTAAGCTGGTCATAAAAATCGGGCATGGTAAAGTCAAACCAGCTGACCATAATGCCAATACCACTTTGCGAGATACTGCGGTAGTCGGCGCCCAGCGCACGGGCGGTGATGGCCCCGTACGACATAAAACTGTTTTTATCCAGCAGCCTACCGTCTTCCCCTTTAAGGGGCGCCATGTTCCCCATGCCGCTGGTAATAGAGTCGCCGTAAATTTCAATGCGTCGCTCGGGCAGCTTGCCGGCGGGTAAAAGTTTAGCGCCTTTATTAAAGCTAAGCCCCACTAGGCGGGTAGCGCCCTCTTCCCCCTCGGTGCGCTTTACCAGCGTCAAGGTATGCCGGGCATTATCGAGGTTATCGGCGACCTGGTAGCGGTGTTCGCCCTTGTGCAGCCCCAGTATCACCGGCCGGCTCCAGTCACCGTCGATAAACGCACTGTAAAAATTTTTGCCCAGCTCATCGTCCAACGTGACCGCCACTGAACGACCATAAAAATTGACATCTACCCGGGTCGCCGGCCAGCTGAGCACCGGCGCCTTGGGGTCAGAAAAATCAATTCGGCCGCGATAGCTAATGGCATTGTCATCGGGCGCCACTTCTAACCCATGTGCCGCGTCTAACCCATGCCCCACGTCTAACCCATGCGCCGCCACACTGCAAAGCAGCCAAACGCCGAATGCCAAATAGTGCATCGTTTTACCCATCATGGTTTCGTCCTGTCGGTTTATTTACCCACCATTGTACGGCGCCGATCGCAACGCGTTAAGGCCGCACTGGGGTTATTGATCTGAGTCTTGGTGAACAATAGTAACCACGCGCCCAGACGGTAGGGTAATGCGGGTCACACGGACTCCTGCGTCTCGCGCCAAAGGCGCCACCGCACGATCCGTTACCACCATTGTTTGTTTGCTCTTACGGGTAAACAAGGCCCGTAATCTGTGTCGTAAGCCCACAGCAAAACACTCCGTGTTGTCGCCACAACACGAACGCGGAACTTAAGATAGCAAAGGAGAAACACTTAAGGCCGCGTTCGGTGCGCGGCCTGTATTATTTTCAGATAAATCCAGACTGCTGTGAACAACGAACAACACCCACCACCATTGTCTGGCAGCGTGAGGCGTCTAGCGGATGGCTAGTATTGGAAGGGGTCCAAATGTTCATAAAAAGTATCACAGCAGTAAAGTAAAAACGTCTATTGCAAATAACGCTATCAATAGGCTCTCTGATAAACAGCTTGCCAGAGAGCCTGCATTGTACGCGCCGCAATCAACAGGAGCAATATGCAATCACCCGCACAATTCTAAAGCCAACACGGCAACGCTTAACGCCGCCAATAAAACCGTGGGCCAAATCACCTGTGGGTGGCGCAAGCGCCAGAGCCTTAGCATCTGTTGCCGGCCGCTGATTTTTTGCGCATTTTTTAAGCGCGGATACACCCAGCGCTTAAGAGCTTGCTCGTCATAAAACCGCAAGTTCGTATTGCCCAGCGCTATGGCTACGTCATCGGCAAAAATAAACTGCGCGCTGTAAGCTAACTCGCGAGCGCGGGCGACGGTACGCGCGCCCTGGGCCGACACCAACACCAGCGATTCGCCAATCACCCCAAGTTGGGCGTGCGCAATACTGGCCAACAAAGCGCGGGTCATGCAGCCGGCTAAGACCATAAAGCCGGAGGTTCCTACACCCATCCACAAAATAGCCTGGGTATCGGCCAGGCTCTGATACGTAAGCGCGACCATCAACAGCATCAATGCGGCCATCACCCAGCAAGCATTCGCCAACCACCAGTGGTAGGGTTTTATTCGGCTGGGAATCCACAAAATATCACTCTGCCCCGTGGGCTCTATGTCACCACTAGCGACAATCGCATCGGCGGGCTTAGGCAGTTTGCTAAAGCGCTCCAGGGTTTGTTTTTTCTCGAGCACCCAGGCGGCGGCAAAGCCGCCGAGCAATATCAACCCAAACAGGCCCAGCGCCAGCCATTCAAAGCGGCGAAAGTAGCGCTCGTCATTTTCTATTTGACGGTGCAACCGTGTCAGGGTGGCCGAGCTGACCGACTCGGCAGCGCCCGAGCGCGGGTCGAGCTTAAACAGTCTTGGCGTGGCAAAATCGCTGATCCATAAGTGCTCCCGCCAAAAGGTAATGGCGAGCGGGTCGTCTACATCCGCCAGCGGCAATCGTCGCTCGGGTGTACCGTCCCAGTTATAAAGCTGCAACACACCATTGGCCATGGCGCTGTCACCTACCAGCACCCACAAGCCCTCCTCGCTGGCCGCTAACTGATGGGGCCAGCGATGCTCGCCACCAAGCTTAGTGGTAAAGGCCTGCTGTTTACCGCCAAACTCGTGCGCCCCGGTTGCCAAACGCACCACCCGGTGGTGATTGGTATCGGCCAGCCAAACGGCTCCGTCATGCCACAACAGCTGGTTAGGAAATTTAAACCCCGTCCGTTTACTGGCGAGCTCGCGCCCCTCGGCGGTCAATTTATACAGGGCGTGATCAGCCGTATCGGCCAGTAAGATATCATCGCTGCCGGGTAAAACTAATAGCCGAAAACTTCGCGCCGGGTGTTGCGCGCTGTCAGCGAGCGGTCGGCATTGCTCGAGCTCCAACTCACAGCGGTAAAAACCGTCATCGCTGTCAGCACCGATTTGCCGTGTGGCGCGCAAGCGGAAAAAAGCGGCCAAATTGTCCAGCACCGAATAGGGCTCGGCGCGGTGGTAAAACAGCAAATCGCCATCGGCAAAAAAGCCAAAATCACCGACGGGGCGAAACCCTAAGTCGGCCAAATCCAACGCGGCCCGCTCCCGGCCAGAGGCATCCAACCACACCAGATGCGAGCCTAAATTAACCGCCAACTGCTGGCCATCTTGATGCATAAAGCCATAGCTGGGCAATCCGGCCCGCTTGCCCCCAGCCCACAGGTAGAGCGCCATCGCCAGCAGCGAAAACAGCACAATAACCACGGCGGCCAATAATGATTTTCCCTTCATAGATATTCCTTGTTCTTCAGGCTACGGCCTTGCGTCCCCATGGTGAGTGACAACCAAAGGCGAACGATTGTAGAGAAAACGGCGATCAGAGCGCAAACTTTTGCCAGAATCGATATACTACGCGCTCTGCCCACATCACCTCGATAACCCTGTATATCGCAGCCGTTACCCACAGTGAGTAAGTTATGAACAACCCGAGCCCCTCGTCGACCGAATCCGGCGACCTACAGTTCGACGCGATCATTATCGGCGGCGGTATTGCCGGGCTGTGGACGCTGGACCGGCTGCGCAACTCGGGCTATAACGTCGCGTTGCTAACCGACCGGGCGCTGGGCGAAGGGCAAACACTGGCCTCTCAGGGCATGATTCACGGCGGCATCAAGTACACCCTAAGCGGCGCCCTTAACAAAGCCTCAGAAACCATTGCGGACATGCCCGACTACTGGCAGCGCTGCCTGGGCGGCCAGGGCGATGTCGACCTGACCCAGACCCGCTGCCTGAGCGATCACTTTTACATGTGGTCCAACTCCACCATGGGCAAACTCACCGGTTTTTTTGCCAGCCGTGCGGTGCGCGGACGGGTCGATAAAGTAGCTCCGGACGAGCGGCCGGCACTGCTGCAAAACCGCCAATTTAAAGGTAGCCTTTACCGCCTGGTAGACCGGGTGCTAGACGTACCTTCGCTGCTGGCGAACCTGGCCACGAACAATCAGGGGCACCTGTTTCTGCTGCCAAACATCGCCAGCCGGCTGCACAAAGACGCCAATGAAAACACCTATCTAACACTGGATAATGGCACCAAGCTGCACGCGCAGCGCTGGATATTTTGCGCCGGCAAAGGCAACGCCGGGTTGCTGGCGGCACTCGCGTGCCCCGAACCTGCCATGCAGCTGCGCCCGTTGCAGCAGCTGATCGTACGTCACCGCTACCCCTACCCGTTTTACGGCCACTGTTTGGGTGCCGACAAAACCCCGCGCCTGACCATCAGCACCCACCCATCGGCCAGCGACAAAACCGTCTGGTACCTGGGCGGCTCGCTGGCCGAAAAAGGCGCCAACATGAGCGCGGCCGAGCTAGTTTGCGCCGGTAAACAAGAGCTGGCCGAACTGTTTCCGTGGCTCGACTTTAGCGACGCGGAGTTTTCTACGCTGCCCATCGAGCGCGCCGAGCCGCGCCAACAAGATTTTGCCCGACCCGACAACGCCTTTGCCGAGCCCGCCCGCGGCCTTGCCAACGTACTGGTCGGCTGGCCCACTAAATTGACTCTGGCGCCCAACCTGGCCAATCAGATTCTGGCGCAACTGCCCCCGCCGGGCGCGGGTAATCACGATCTTGCCGCGCTGGAGCAACAGCTGTCCGTGCCCGGCATTGCGCCACTGCCCTGGGAGACCAACGGTGACTGATTTAGACACTAAAACACCCACTCAGCGCTTTAGCCAAAGGCCCTTAGGCAGTACCGGTTTACATGTTAGCGCCCTCGGGCTGGGTACGGTTAAGCTCGGGCGCAATCAGGGCGTAAAATACCCCACCGGCTTTGAGCTGCCCTCCGATGCCGAGGCCTTAACGCTTATCAACCGCGCGCACGCGCTGGGCATAAACCTGATCGATACCGCACCGGCCTACGGCACCAGCGAGCAGCGCCTGGGCCCACTGCTGGCCGGGCAGCGTGATAATTGGGTTATTTGCAGCAAAGTCGGCGAAGAGTTTGACGCTGGCAAAAGCCACTATGACTTTAGCGCGCCACACACGCGACTAAGCATCGAGCGCAGCCTGGCCCGCCTGGGCACCGACCACCTGGATCTGGTGCTGGTGCACTCGGATGGCAACGATGTGGACATCATCGAAAACACCGAGGTCTTTAGCGCACTTGAGCAATGTAAGCGCGAAGGTAAAATTCGCGCCTTTGGCATGTCGACCAAAACCGTTGCGGGGGGTATATTGGCCGCCCGCGAGTCGGACTGCGTGATGGTGACCTACAACCCGGCGCACACAACCGAGCAACCGGTGCTGGATGAGTGCCGGCGTTTAAATCGTGGGGTACTGCTGAAAAAGGCCCTTGCCAGCGGCCATTTATGCCACACTGGCGAGCAGAGTAACCCGGTGCGCTACAGCTTAGAGTTTGCCTTTGCTCACCCGGGTGTTAGTGCCGCGATCATTGGCACCATTAACCCGGCCCATCTGGACGACAATGTACAGCAAGCCCGCGCCGCGTTAGCGGCACTGGCCCAAGCGCAATCAGGAGAACAGCCATGACAGACTCCGCGCCCGCGTGGCTCGACGACGTAAAATGGGATGCCGCCGGGCTGGTACCGGCCATCGCCCAGGATCACAAAACCGGCCGCATACTGATGATGGCCTGGATGGACCGCGAGGCATTAGCGCTGACGGCCCGGCAGCACACTGCGGTATACTACTCGCGCTCGCGCGCCCGGCTTTGGCCCAAGGGCGAAAGCTCGGGGCACGTGCAAAAAGTGCACGAGATCCGGCTCGACTGCGACGCCGATGTGGTGATTTTAAGCGTGGAACAACTCGGCGGCATCGCCTGTCACACCGGTCGCGAAAGCTGCTTTTACCGGGTACTGGAAGGCGGCGAGTGGCGCAGCGTCGAGCCGGTACTGAAAGACCCTAAAGACATTTACGGCTAAACGCCGCTAACGACAGAAGAACGATCATGAGCGATATACTCAGCGAATTGAGCCAGATACTCGAAGCGCGCAAAAACGCCGCCGACGCCGACAGCTCTTATGTGGCCAGCCTGCACCAAAAAGGCCTGAACAAAATTTTAGAAAAGGTCGGCGAAGAGTGCACCGAGACTATTATTGCCGCCAAAGACGCTGACACCAGCGGCGATACCCGCGAGCTAATTAGCGAAACCGCCGATCTGTGGTTTCACTCGCTGGTAATGCTCTCGCACCTGGGCGAAAATGCCGACAGCGTACTGGCGGAGCTGGGCCGACGCTTTAACGTGTCCGGGCATGACGAAAAAGCTTCGCGCACCCGCAATTAGTTAATCAAGAGGACATCATCATGGGCATTAGTCCCTGGCAATTACTGATTATTTTGGCCATTGTTATCATGCTGTTTGGCACCAAACGGCTGCGCGGCATGGGCTCAGACCTGGGCGAGGCCATCAAAGGCTTTAAAAAGTCAGTTGGTGACGACGACCAAAAAAAAGACACCGAAGACCCTAAAAAAGTCGCGGCACCAGATACTGACGAGGCCGGCGACGCTGACAAAGCGACCAGCAAAGACAAAACTGAAACTCACTAAGCGCCGCTGCCACTATGTTTGATATGGGCTTTTTTGAGCTGCTGCTGATCGCTATCGTCTCACTGCTGGTGATTGGCCCCGAGCGGCTGCCCGAGACTGTGCGCTCCGTAGGCTTATGGATCGGCCGTTTAAAACGCAGCCTGAGCGAAACCCGCACCGAGATCGAGCGCCAAATCGGGGCCGACGATATTCGCCGGCAGCTGCACAATGAGCAAATCATGCGCAACCTCGAAGCCACCCGCCGCGAGCTCGACGACGTAAAAAGTGAGATGAACAACATTATGGAGCCCGAACGCGCCAGCCGCATGGACTCCAAACGTTATGATCAGACCGACGAGCTGCCCGACCACGCGCACACGGAGGAGCCGTCAGCGGATAAACAAAAGCCCTCTGCGGATCAAACAGAGCCAACAGAAGCCGAAAAGCCTAGCAACCCCGCCCCAAGCGACTCCGGTAAATCATGAGCGAATCCAACGATAAAGAACTGCCGCTTGTGCAACACCTGATCGAGCTGCGCAACCGACTGCTGCGGGCGCTGTTGGTGGTGGGGGTTATTTGCGCGGCATTGCTGGGCTTTAGCGCCGAGATTTACGAGTGGGCCTCGGCGCCTCTGCAAGCTTACCTGCCAGAGTCCAGCTCGATGATTGCCACCGATGTGGCCTCGCCCTTTTTAACGCCCTTTAAGCTCACACTGTTTGTGGCGTTTGTGCTGAGTGCGCCTTACATCCTTTATCAGGCCTGGGCGTTTATTGCCCCCGGTTTGTACCGCCATGAAAAACAACTGGCCCTGCCACTGCTGGCCTCCAGTATTGTGTTGTTTTACGCCGGCATGGCGTTCGCGTACTTTGTGGTTTTCCCGCTGGTGTTTGGCTTTTTTACCTCGGTGGGGCCCGCCAATGTCGCCATCATGACCGACATCAGCCGCTATTTAGACTTTGTGCTAAAACTGTTTTTTGCCTTCGGGGTCGCCTTTGAGATTCCGATTGCCGCTATTTTGCTGATTTTAGGCGGCGCTATTACCCCCGACGGTATGGCCAAAAAACGTCCCTATGTAGTGGTTGGCTGCTTTATTATCGGCATGCTGCTCACTCCGCCCGACGTTATCTCGCAGACGTTACTGGCCCTACCCATGTGGCTGTTGTTTGAGGTTGGTATCTTCTTTGGCCGCATATTGTATCGCCGCCGTAACGAGGCCGAGCCGCAAGACGCAAACGATCAAACCGATACTAAAAGTGACAAAAGCGCCGACTAAACGCGCTTTTGTCCGGCCTTAAGCCCTTTGCGCGAACACCTCCAGTAAGGCGCCGCGCCCGTCCTTCCAACGATTCCAGCCAAGCTCGTGAAAGTAAAACACCACCGTGTTCACAGCCGGCTCGATCAGGGCAACGGCACTGCCGATTAAAATATCCCCGGTTAATAAGTAGGTCACCGTGAACGCGACGGTGAAGTGCAATACGGCAAAAGATAGAGTTTTTAACATGACCGCCTCCGGTTAGTGATTAGTTTGTTGCTACAGGTAAATAATAATCACTCCCAACAATAAGCTCCACGCAATTGCGTCTATTCGGCCAATAGTGTAAATCTATCTTCAGTCGATCGACCTATAGAGGCTAACTAATCTAGCGTAAAAGCGCTAGCGCACCGCTAACGCCTGGCGAGTGGCCGTTGTTGGGGGATAAAAGTAGGAGGGAAAATAGCGAGCAGTTGGCGCTAGGGCAAAAGCTGCCACACCAACAGGCACAATAAAATCAGCGACACGCCTTGCCAAAACTGCACAGGGTTGCGCTCGATTAATGGCGCCCGGGCCTTTTGACTAAACGCCCGGTTGGGCTTGCGCAAATCGGCCACCAGCTCACTTAACTCCTGATAGCGCTTGTGCGGTTTTATCGCCACCGCTTTGCGCAGCGCCTCATCTACCCACACGGGCAACCCTTTGCGCCTGAGCAATAACGAGCGATAGCTCAGCGCTTGCTGAGCACGACGGTTATTGGCCTTTGCCACAGCAGTGCCGTAGGGCAAATCGCCACAGAGCATTTGATAGGCAATTACCCCCACCGAAAAAATATCCGAATAAAAGCCCGTCTCGTCGCCACTAAAATACTCCGGCGCGGTAAATTGCGCGGTGCCTTGAATACTGCGATCGTCCCGCGTCATCTCCGTCACACCCGCCACTTTGGTCGCACCAAAATCAATAATCTTAACCGTGCCGCTGGCATCAATCATGATGTTATTGGGGCGCAAATCCTGATGGATCATCTCCTGGCGGTGAAACGCCTGTAAGCCCCGCGCGAGTTGCTCGATAATATCGCGCACTTGCTCAAGACTTGGCTGAGGGTTGTCGCGCATCCACTGCACCAGTGTTTGCCCCTCGATGTACTCGGTCACCACGTACAGGTAACGCCGCTTGCGCTCTACCAACGGCGCCTTTAATACGTGCACGTTATCAATACGCCGGGCAATCCACTCCTCCATCAAAAAGCGCTCGAGGTAATCCTGATTACCGCGCGCCTCCACCGAGGGGGTTTTAATCACCACTTTTTGCCCGGTTTGTTGATCCTCGGCCAAAAACACATGACTGCGGCTACTGATATAAATGTCGCGCACAATCGTAAAACCATCAAACTCCATGCGCGGTTGCAAGCGCGGCGGGAACGGCAAGCTGTGCAACTGCCGCTGCACTTCATGTATTTGTTGCGCGGGCAGCTGCTCGATATGCAACAACTGAACGCTGAGGTTATCGTCACTGCCATTGGCCAGTGCGGTAGCGACAATATCCTGAGCGGCGCGATCCAGGTTATCGCTGTGCTTACTAAGCGCCTTAAAAATCTCGGCGCCAGAGACAAACTCATAAACACCGTCGGTGGCCAACATAAAGCGGTCGCCCTCTTCCAGCGGCTGCTCGCGGTAATCCACCTCTAACGCTTGCTGCACACCCAGCGCCCGAGTCAAATAACTCACCTCCGGGCTTACCCGGGTGCGATGATCCTCGGTGAGTGGCTCAAGCGCGCTCCCGGCCAGCCGGTAAATACGACTATCGCCACTGTGAAATAAATGCGCGGTATGGGATTTAATAATGAGCGCACAAAAGGTGCAGATGTAACCTTTGTCGCGCTCATAGCGGTAGGGGCTGTTGCGGGTTTGCGAGTAAAGCCAGGAGTTGGTTGCCTGCAGCACTTTGCGTGCGGCATTTTTTACCGACCAGGACTCAGACGTGCAGTAGTAATCGTCGACAAAGCTCGATACCGCCGTCTCGCTGGCGATTTGGCTAACATTGCTGCTGCTGATGCCATCGGCGAGGGCCAACACAACCCCTTTACTACTCAGCAGTGGCTCTTTGGGTATACAGGCTCCGATAAAATCCTGATTGACCGCTTTGCGGCCTTTATCGGTGCATTGCCCGACGCGAACTTTTAATGTCTGTGCCATAAAAAACTCCGCCCGTTACCGGGCGGAACAACCCGATAGATAACTAGCGACCAACTTTACGCTCGGGGCTAGTGCGAACATGGGTCATATAAAGAGGCAAACCAACCAGTAACAAGCCACCGGCTAAATTACCCAAAACGGTAGGCAGCTCGTTCCACACCAAATAATCGGCTACGGTAAAGTCACCACCCATAATCATTGAGAACGGGAACAAGAACATATTAACAATCGAGTGCTCAAAGCCCATAAAGAAGAAGAGCATCACGGGCATCCACATGGCCGCCATTTTGCCGGTGGCCGAGGTCGAAATCATCGCCCCCACAACGCCCATAGAAACCATCCAGTTACACAGCATGCCACGGATGAAAATCGTCAACCAGCCATCTAAGCCGTGCGCCTGGTAGCCCACCGTACGCGACTCGCCAATGCTGCTAACTTTGGCCGCCAAAGCGCCGCCATCAACGTTGTAACCGTAGGTCAAAATAAACGACATCAAAAAGGCGACGGTAAGGGCCCCACCAAAGTTACCGCAAAACACTAAACCCCAGTTGCGCATCACCTGACCAAAGGTAACCCCCGGGCGCTTATCCAATAGCGCCAGAGGCACCAGCGTAAACACACCGGTCAACAGGTCAAACTTCATCAAATACAACATGATAAAACCGACCGGGAAGAGTATCGCACCAATCAAGGGGCTGCCGGTTTTAACCATTACGGTAATGGCGAACATGGCCGCCAGGCCCAGAATGGCGCCGGCCATAAAAGCGCGAATAAGGGTATCTTTGGTGGACATGTAAACTTTCTGCTCACCAGCGTCGACCATTTTGGTCACAAACTCGGAGGGTTCGATATAAGCCATGGGTTTTCCTTTAACAGTAGTAGGACAGTTAAAGGAGCTATGGCAAGCATTATGCCAACGCGCTCGAACAGCACTAACTCATTGAAAAACAATATAATTATTGTTGTGAGAGCTTAAAAAGTCACGATTGCGAGCAAACAAAGCGCACCGCATTGGTGCTTACAAAAGTAAAGCGCCCGCGCCAGCGGCAAATTTAACGCACCGAAATGGAGCCCATAAAGAATACCCCTGTGCGCGCGCACCGAAATGGAGCGTCAGAGGATGTTAGCGCTCCATACGGAAAATCAAATCAGCGCTTTGCACCTCGCCGGATTCGGCCTCGATGCGGAAGTTATCGTTTAAAAAGTAGGTTAACCCCACGCTCGACAAACTGTCGAATAAACCGATGGCATAGTGCACGTACAAATCTTCGGTGATGTATTTACCCAACCACAGGCGGCTGTCTTTAACGTCATCGTCGGCCTTAATGGTCAGCTCATCTAAACCAAAACGACCGGCGATATCATCGGCCAAAAACTGGCCACGCTTAATACCCAACTTAGCGATGGCGCTCACCAATATAGCCCCCTCGCCCGACGAGGCGCCGTCGAGTGGCTTGCCGGTAAACAGCATCGACATGGCGTTACTGTCACTCACCTGTGGCCGCGAGAAAATTTCAGTCACCGGCTGTTGCAGGGTACCGCCAATCATTAGCCCCACAGTGGTTTCTTCTACCTCGCGTGTGGCGGTGACATTTAACCCCGGATCATCCAGCGGCCCCTGAAACGACAAAATGCCCCGCTCGATCGTGAGGTTTTGCCCAAACGATTGATAGCGCCCGTCGATAATCTCAATGTTGCCCACCGCGTACATGGCCCGCTCGGGCACTTTATTGAGCGACATATTGCCGCCGATACGCGCTTTAAAACCAGCCGCATCCAAGGTGACTTTATCGCCCAAGGTAACGTCCAAATTCAAGTGCATGGCCATGCCTTTGCCCTGCGCTGTATCTTGCTCGGCATCGATCACCACCACATCGTCAGACACTTTGGTCGCCGTTACCGGCAGGGTACTGATCACCGCGTGTGCCTCGGGTACGGTTGCGCTGCCCGAGATATCAAAGGCGCCCGCGTTTACCTTGATGTCAATATCGGGGGTTAACCATAGCGTCAGCGCGGGAATCGCCATCACTTTTGCCCGCTCACCTTTTACCCCGGCATCAATGTTCCAGTCGGGCGTCAACAAATCACGCCCCTGGGCCGATACATTGAGCGAGCCATCAGCCGCGGCCGCCTGTGCCTCAAGCTCCAGCTTGTTGTGATCGCCCGTGACGGTGGCGTTGAGCTCGGTTAAATCGACCCCAAGCGAGGGCAGCTCGAGTGCCGCGCCGGCCAGCGCTAAATCGACGCTCGCGCTGGGTGCATCGAGCGAGCCGGCAACCGTAACCGCGCCGTTAAGCGAGCCCTGGATATTGCTGATCGCGGGCACAAGCGCTTCCAGCGGCGAGAGGTTATCGAGCGCAATATTGAGTTTGCCGCCCAGCGAGCGATCATCGGTACGCGCGTTAAGCGTCCCCTGCAATTGACCGTAATCGACAAACCTCAGGCCCACCTCAGCGCTTAATTGCTGATCCCGGTAATCCGCCGTTAGCTGCAAATTATCCAGCGGATAGCGATCGAGATCGTCCTCACCTACATGATAGGTAAACGCGGCCTCTTGCGCCGCCAACTCGAGGGTTGCCGTTTGCGATTCGCCGGCGGGCCAATGCAGCGTACCTTTACCTTGCACAAAGCCTTCAACATCAACGTCATCTTTTAGCCAGCGGCGCAGCAACGCTAACGGCAGACGATTAATCGTTACCGTCGCTTCGGTTAACCCCTCGGCGCGCCACTGCGCCGCAACACACAAATCGGTGCCGGCGTTACGCGGCGGGGCTACATCCTGCGGGACGTCGCCGGGGCGAGCGCTGCGCGCATCCAGCGCAGCGGGTGTATTGGCGGCGTCATTGTTTGTTGCGCGGGCCGCGCCGCGCTGATTAATAAGACAAAGCGATTGCAGCTCGGCCGCGTTAGCGGCCAATACCAAGGCGGCCGGTTCGCGTAAATTCATCGTGCGCGCGTAGGCCGAGCGCACTTGCAGCTGCTCAAGATCACCGCGCCACTGCTCGCCATCCCAGCCACCGTCCAAGCTCAACTGCAGATCATTTTGGCCGTCCTGCACCACGTCCAGCGATAAGGTGTGCTGCTCGGCACCGCCATCAATCACAGCGGTGGTGGCGGCCAGCTCGACCCCGCCCAACAGTAGCTCACGCGCCTCGGCGGTAAGCGTCAGGCGGCCACTTTTAATATCGTCGGAGCTGGTGCGCAAGCTCAAGTTACCCACCTGGTAGTCCTGCCAATGCAGCGCTTCACCCGTAGCGTTTAGCTCAATTTTAGGCGTCGCGATACTACCGCTTAGCTTGCCCGTGGCGGTAAGGCTGCCTCCCAGGCTCGGGTCGATCTGAGCTAATATGGGCGCCTGAATGTCCCAGCCAATATTGTACTGGTCGCTCAAATTGCCGCTAACGGCCAGCCGGTTTGCCCCAAGTGATGCCGCCACATCGGTAAATTGCCAGCGCTCGCCGTTATAGCCCACCGCGCCCCGACCATTCAGCGCCAGCCCACGCAACTGCCCGGCCAGCGTGTTGATATCCACGGTTATATCCAGGTCACCTTCGCGCTGAAAACCCTTAGTCACCACCTCGGCCTGAATATCTCCCGGCCAACCGGCAAGTAACATCTGGGGGTCTAAATGCTCGGCACTGATGGCTAAATCCCAGCCCAGCCCCTGCGCCCAATCGAGCCGGCCGCTCGCCTCCAGCCTAGAGCCAGACGCACCAAACGCCGACTCATTTAACACCAGATGCTCGGTATCGCCAGTCACATCGGCCGCCAGTGACAAGCTGGGGTAACTGGGGTGAATAAACTCCCCCCGCAGCTTGGCCTGATACTGATCGAGCCACCCTTTTACCGTCAAAGTGCCTGCGATATCGCTGCCCGACAGCGCTTCAAGCTCAACGCCTAGCGCCGCAAGAGGTTGGCGCGACCAGGACACCTCGGCATCCACTGCGGCGGGCCGCTCATCCAGGCCGGTAAGGTAATGGCCCGTCAGTGACAGCTCGACCGGGCGCGCAAGCGATGCGTCTACCGTTAAGTCGGCGATATCGCCCTGCAACGCCAACTGCCCGGCGGGTGCACGATCTAACACTGCAGCGGGCACAAAGTGCATGACATCGGCCGTGTGAGCATCGCCCGGCAGGGGCTGTAAATCCCAATCTAACTGCACATCGAATTGATAGGGGTAACTAAGATCGGCGCTCCCGCTTAAGCTCGCCTCGCTCGCGGCAGTGCGCACCTGCAAAGCGTCAAACACTAAGCTACCCGGGCCATAGCGGGCACTCGCGGTAATCGCATCCACATAATACGCTTGATCATTAACCGCCACGTAACCGCGATCGAGCGTTAAGTTGCGCACCACAATCGCAATGGGCAGGTTGAGCTCCGGCCAGCTAAAAGCCTTTTGCGGCTCGGGGTTTTGCGCCTCAGTACTGGTGGTTATGTTTATGTCTAAGCCCGTGACCGCCAGGGTATCCACCACCAGCGCGCCCCAGATAACGCCCGCGGGGTGCCAACTTAACTCGAGCGCTTCGGCGCGATATTCGCCACCCGGCATCGTATATTGCACCTGCTCAAGACGCACACCGGTCATTAGGTTGCCATCCAGGCGCTGATACTCGAGGGCGGTGGCACCGCGCACCTGATCTAACAGCCAGCGCGTGCCAGGCTCGGTCACCAGCACCAGCGTTGCCACGCTGATCAGCGTCATCAATAGTACGACGACCGACAACAGCCCCCGCAGCAGCACGCGCTTAATCACAGATCGGGCCCCACACTTAAATGCAGGCGCCAGCCTTCATCGCCATCGAGCGCCCGGGCAATATCCGCGCGCACCGGCCCCACCGGCGAAATCCAGCGCACCCCGACACCGACACCGCGGTAGCGATCGAGATAGCCTTTATTAAAGGCGGTGCCCTCGTCGTAAAAGGTTGCCACACTAAAGTCGCCAAAAATGCGGTAATCGTACTCGACACTGCCGGTTAACAGACGCGAGCCACCAATCACAATATTGTCATCGTTGGTGGGGCCCAGAGTTTTATAGCCGTAACCACGCACGCTTGAGTCGCCGCCGGCAAAAAAGCGCAGCGAGATCGGCAGCTTGTCAAAGTCATCAATTTCGGTAACCCCGGCTTCGCCACGCAACAGTAAGCGGCTATCGTCGCCTAGCGGCAAAATTACTTTTAGCCGGCCATAGGCCTGCAAAAAATCGGTACTGGAAATAAGCGATTCGCTGGCGCCTTTTAGGCGCATGGTGACATTCCAACCGCGACGGGGATAATTCACATCTTTAGCGCTTGAATAAGAGGTGCTGTACAACGGGATAATCAACTCCGAGTGTTTCGCCGGGTCATCCCCAAAAGAGTAATCTTCTTTTTCATAGCTGAGGCCATAATTATTCAGCCAGGCACTGTTTTCCCAGCTGGAATAATTTACCCCGGTCGCTAAGCGGTTGCTGGTAGAGTCGTTGATTTTTTCTTGCGTAAACCCCGTATAGCCGCGCAACACCTGATACGCCGGGCGCCCCATAGGAATGGAGTAGCTCACCATATAAGTGGTGATCACTTCCGAGGCGTTGATGTTAACGTCAAGCTTGTGACCGCGATCGTTTAGGTAGCGGTTTTCATACCCCAGCAAAATGCGCGGCCCGGTATCCGAGGCGTAACCAATACCCGCCGAATAGCTGTGTTTGGGGCCGGCATTTAAATCGATATTAACCGGCACGGTGCCATCGTTTAGCGATTGCATTTGCGGCACGACGTTCACGCCACCAAAATAATTACTGGCTTGCAACTCGCTTTTTAAGCGCACTAAATCGTCGGCGTTGTACTCGTCACCTTCTTCCAAGGTGACGTAGCGATCGATAAGGTCATCGTTCAGAATATCGTGGGTAATCTTAATATCGCCCAGGCGGTAACGGTCACCTGTATCCAGTTCGATATTAACCCGGGCAGTGTTGCGCTCCTGACTCACCAGCACCTCGGCGCGACGAAAGTCGGCGTCAAAGTAGCCCTGGGTGTTGGCGGCTTTTAACAGGCTGTTTTTGTAAGCCTCGTAGCGGCCGTGATCGAGTTGGCTGCCGGCGCGTAGCGGATTGTTGGAGCGCGCCTTAAGCAGACGGCGATTGTCTTTGCCCTCGCCGCTGATATAAACATTCACCTCTTCGTAGGCAACCGCCGGCCCCGGCGTAATATTCAGGGTTAAGCGCCAGCAGTCGTTTTCGCGGGTAAATTCTTTTTGGCTCGTGAGGTGGTAGTAACCCAGCGCGCGCGCGGCTTCATCCACTTTGGTATCAAGCTCGCGCCCCAGCGCGCGCATGTGCCAGCGTGCCAGCCGGCAAGACTGGCTGCCCAGATCAAGGTAAGCGCGGATATTGTCTCGCAGCGCATCGGAGCCGCCCACTAATTCAAGCTTGGGCTCGACGGCAAGCGCCAGAGGTGTCTGAATAAGGGCACCAACTAACAGCAGGCGCGGGGTGTTTGGCGACATAAGGTCCATACTAAAATCAATGTGAGCAACCTTTCAGACAAGCCATCCCTGCCGGAAGTTGCAACACGAGGCCAGCTCGCCCCCTCTATAGCCGGAGTGGAGCTTCGCTAGTTTAGCATTCTGCTTAACCTACCGACCAATAAAAAGGGCGCCTTGTGGCGCCCAATCGGTAGTCGCAGGGTGGCGTTACATATTGGCCATAATCTCGCGCAGACCATTTACCGAGGCCTCCACTGACTCCAGCGGCGACATACCCTCGGGGTATTCCTCCTGCTCGACCACCAACCACTCGGTGCCGCCCACTTCGCGCGCAGCGGTTACCACGGCAGCCCAGTCGGCTACGTCCTGACCTAAAATGGTCTTTTTACCGGTTGTGCCTTCGGGCAGGCCCGCTTTGATATGGGTCGCCAGGGTGCGCCCCGGGTATTTGCGAATGTAAGCGGCGGCGTCTTTACCCGCGACCGTCGCCCAGCCCGCGTCCAGCTGCATCACCACCCGGTCATCGGTATGAGAGGCGATATAATCCCAAAAAGTCGTGTCTTTATAAGGCTCAAACTCGGGCGCGTGGTTGTGATAACCAGTCACCAAGCCGTAAGGCGCGAGCTTACCGGCCACCTCGTTTAACTCAGCCGCCAGCGCTTTTACACCATCGGCGCTAAAGGCGCGTTCGTCCCAGGGCACGACCAAATAATCAGCGCCCAGAGCCAAGTAAAACGCGGCGGTTTGATAAAGCTTATCGCCGCTCAGCTGATCAAACCCCACGTGGGCGCCCGAGGCCTGCAAACCAATACTGGCCAAATACGCCTTTAACCCCGCCGGGTCATTGGCATAGGGGCCAAAGTTGCCGGCAAATTCCACCGCGTCGAAGCCCATATCGGCCAGAGACTCCAGTGTTCCTTTAAAGTCTTGCGTTAAATCGTCTTTCACCGACCATAGCTGAACGCTAAGCTCGGGCTCTGCCGCGTTAGCCGCGCCACTCAAAGCCGTTACTGTCAGTAGGCAAGACGCCAAAAATCGTTTAAAACCATGCATAATGGCACTCCGTTCGTTATTTGTTATAGGGCTGGAACTGCGGCCTGGCCGCTACGTCAAAAGCTACGAGCAAACGCTCGAACCGGGCATCAGTATAGCCATTCACCCGCGCCGGGCGAGTAATCTTTACCCATACTTGCAGTCGCTAACATAGTAAATTCACCCTATGCCTACATCAGCTAAAACAGCCAGCCAAACCCCGCCCGCGCCAGAGTATGTGGGCTTTGGCCCGCGCCTGGGCGCCTCTGTCATCGACTCTATTGTGCTTTTACCCCTGCTGATTATGGCAATTGTCATTGCCTATCGCCACCTCGGCAGCGGCCTTGACATGCTGCTGGCCGGGGGCGACGACCTCTGGGTCAATTACGGTATTCCCGCCGCGTTTACTCTGGTGTTTTGGCTGATTAAAGCCGCAACACCCGGCAAACTGGTGGTTCGGGCCACCATCGTCGACGCCACTAGCCTCAAGAAGCCGGCCCCGTGGCAGCTGTTGGTGCGCTACCTTGGCTACTACGTCTCGTTACTGCCGCTGGGGCTGGGGTTTTTATGGATACTCTGGGACCCGCGCAAACAAGGCTGGCACGACAAGCTCGCCCACACCGTCGTTATCCGCACCGCGGCGCAATAGCCCGCCGTTGCCGGTCGCGCACCAGAGCCGGCTCGGTTACAATAGCGGCCCGAAATCCGGCGACAGGCAAGGTGTGCTATGAGCGAGAAAAAAACCACTCACTTCGGTTTTGAGCAGGTCGAGGTCGACAAAAAGGCCGAACGCGTCGCCGATGTGTTTCACTCGGTCGCCGGCAAATACGACCTGATGAACGACTTAATGTCGGGCGGCGTGCACCGCTTATGGAAGCGTTACACAATCGAAAAATCCGCCGTACGCGCCGGCCACAAAGTGCTGGATATTGCCGGGGGCACCGGCGATTTATCCTATCAGTTTGCGCAAAAAGTAGGCCCCGAGGGCTTGGTGGTGCTGGCCGACATTAACGCCTCGATGCTCAATGTCGGGCGCGACCGGTTAACCGATCGCGGGGTAGCCGGCAACCTGACCTGCGCCCAGGCCGACGCCCAGTACTTGCCCTTTCCGGACAACACCTTCGACTGCATCACCATCGCCTTTGGCCTGCGCAACGTCACCGACAAAGACCTCGCGCTGGCGGCGATGCTGCGGGTACTAAAACCCGGCGGCCGATTGCTGATTCTGGAGTTTTCCAAGCCCGCCAATCCGCTGCTGGAAAAAGCCTACGACACCTACTCGTTCTCGCTGCTGCCGTTAATGGGCAAATTAATTACCAACGACGCCGACAGCTACCGCTATTTGGCCGAGTCGATCCGCATGCACCCGGACCAAAAAACGCTGCAGGGCATGATGGACAACGCCGGTTTTGTGATGACGGAGTTTCAAAACATGACCGGCGGCATTGTTGCACTGCACATGGGTGTTAAACCCTAATGGCCGACCCAACCGCCATCACCGCTGTGCTCGCGGCACTGGAACAAGCCGCTGCAAAAGCGCTTGAATATGATCCCGGCACCCGGGCGCAGCTGGCCAAGCTGGCGGGCCAGACTTTGCTGCTCGACTGCACGCAGCCGGCGCAAACAATCTACCTGCAATTTACTCCCAACGGCCTTGCCCTAAGCGGGCATTATGAGGGCGAGCTCTCGGCGACGCTTAGCGGCAGCGGCGCCGATATGGCCAGGTTGCTGTTTGGCGATCAACACAGCCTGTACGGCAGCGGCGTTAGCATTAGCGGCAACGCCGGGGTGTTGGCGCAGCTGCAAGGGCTAACAGGGCAGTTAGATATCGACTGGGAGCTTGCGCTCGCCGATATTATTGGCACCCTACCCGCTCACACCCTGGCGCAATCGTTGCGCGGTGCTGGCCGCTGGGGCCGCGATCGCGCGCAAAGCGCCGAGCGGCTGGTGCGAGAGTATTTGGCCGAAGAGTCCGGCGCGGTATTGGGCCGCTCCGAGTTTGCCGCCTTTGTTGCCGATATCGACGACACTCGTTTTGCCGTGGACCGACTCGGTGCCCGAATAGCCCGCTTGCAGGCGCGCCACGATAATAAGGACTACTGATGTACTCTCTGCTTCGCCTGTGCCGAATCATGTTTACCTTTGCCCGATTTCGGCTCGACTTGCTGCTGCCGCGCCACAATATACCCTGGTGGCTGCGACTGCTGCTGAGCCCGCTGCGGCTGATTCCCGCCGGCAAGCTCAGCCGTGGCGAAAGGCTGCGCTTGGCGTGCGAACAACTGGGGCCCATCTTCGTCAAATTTGGCCAACTGTTATCAACCCGGCCAGACTTAATTCCCGGAGATATCGTCGAAGCCCTGAGCAACCTGCAAGACAATGTACCGCCCTTCGCCAAAGAGACCTTTTGCCAGCTGGTAGAGAACTCGCTGGGCGACAGCGTCGATGCCATATTCGCGCAGTTTGATCGCGAGCCACTGGCCTCGGCCTCGGTGGCACAGGTGCACGCCGCGGTGCTTCACGACGGCCGCGAGGTAGTAGTCAAAGTGGTGCGCCCGGGTATCGAGCGCGTAATCAGCCAGGACACCCGCCTGCTACATCTGCTGGCCCGCGGTCTCGAGCGCTACAGCGCCGACGGTAAACGCCTGCGCCCGGTCGAGGTGGTCGAGGATTATCGCACAACGATTTTCGACGAGCTGGACTTACAGCGCGAAGCGGCCAATGCCTCGCAGTTGCGGCGCAATTTTTTACACTCGCCACTGCTGTACATCCCCGAAATCATGTGGGATTACACCCGCAATAAAGTACTGGTTATGGAGCGCATCTCGGGCATTCCGGTCACTCAGATCGACGCGCTAAAAGCCCAGCACACAGACATGAAAAAGCTCGCCGAGCGCGGTGTCGAGATCTTTTTTACCCAGGTGTTTGAGCACAACTTTTTTCACGCCGATATGCACCCGGGCAATATTTTTGTCTCCCGCGAACACCCCGAGCAGCCGCAGTACATCGCCGTCGATATGGCCATCGTCGGCTCACTCACCCGGGCCGATCAGTACTATTTAGCGCGCAATATGCTGGCGATGTTCCGCCGCGACTACCGCCAGGTGGCCGAGCTGCATATTCAAAGCGGCTGGGTACCCGAGGACACCCGCATCGAAGAGTTAGAGGCCGCCGTGCGCACCGTGTGTGAACCAATCTTTGAAAAACCTCTCAAAGACATATCGTTTGGTCATGTACTATTAAGCCTGTTTCGCACGGCGCGCCGCTTTAATATGGAGGTACAGCCACAACTGGTGTTGCTGCAAAAAACCCTGCTCAATATTGAAGGGCTGGGCCGACAGCTGTACCCCGATTTAGATTTATGGAAAACCGCGCACCCCTTTTTAGAGCGCTGGTTAAAAAACAGGTTTGACCCGCGCACTCTGTGGGGCGAGTTAAAACGCTACGCCCCCGAGTGGCTGGAAAAATTCCCCGAGGTGCCGCACTTAGTGTTTAACGGTTTGCAGCAAGTGCAAAACATCGGTGAGTGGAGCCAGGAGCTGGCGCTCACCCGCGCGCAACTGGCCCGGCAAGAAAAAGCCCGGCGGCGCCGGCGCTACGCCAACTTCGCCGCGCTGCTCAGCCTCGGCGGTGCCGGGTATCTGGCCTTAAGCGAGGCAAATGCGCAGCTGCCGAGCCTTGAGCTAAGCCAATTACCGGCGGGCCTTTGGGTCTTGCTGGCAACCGCCACGGTAGCCATAATCGCCGGGCGCTAAACGTCGAGTCACAATAAAAGCGCGAGCAATCATCAATCATTCAGTACAAAGGATATGTGCAACTATGAGCTTTAAGCGACAACTACCACACGCCACTGGCACCCTGCTGGCCACCGCTCTTTTAAGCTTAACCGCCTGCGGCGGCGGCAGCAGTGGCGGAGGCCCCGACCCCATTGCGACCCGCTCAAGTTCGAGCGCCACAGTCACGAGCAGCTCGAGCAGCGTTTCCAGCACCTCAAACCTTACCTGGGTTGAGGGTAGTTACGAGCCGGCGGACGACTATTGGAGCCTTTGCGAGAACCCCCGCACCGGCATTGCGCCCTACAACGATCAGCCCTATCCAGACATGGCCGGTAGCACCCTCGAAGAAAACTTCTTTTTACGCTCGCTGACCAATGAGCTCTACCTCTGGTATGACGAGGTAGAAGATCGTAACCCCGCGCTTTACAGTACCACCGAGTACTTTCAGCTGATGAAAACCACGCAGCTAACGCCCACCGGAACGCCCAAAGATCAATTCCACTGGAGTGCGCCCACCGACGAATACCTGCAGCGCACCGAGTCTGGAGTTGAAGCCGGCTTTGGCGCCGTGTGGGCGATACTGTCTCCCGTGCCGCCCCGGGAAATTCTGGTGTCGTACGTGCAGCCTAACTCTCCTGCCGCCGAAGCCGGCCTGAGTCGCGGTGCACAGGTATTAGAAATTGACGGCGTCGATGCAATTTACGACACCAGTAATGCCGGTGTCGATGCGCTTAACGCCGGGCTGTTCCCCTCCGAGCTCAATAAAACTCACAGCTTTACCGTGCGCGACCTAAACGCCACAGATGAGCGCACGGTTGAACTCAACTCTATCGAGATCACTATTGCGCCAGCGCCCACGGTGAAAACTCTGAGCACCGCAACCGGCGAGGTGGGTTATATCTTATTTAATACCCACATCGCCACCGCAGAGACAGCCCTGATTAACGCCGTCGAGCAATTGCGCAGCGCGAGCATCAGCGACTTAGTACTGGATCTACGCTACAACGGGGGCGGCTATCTGGACATCGCCAACCAGCTGGCCTACATGATTGCCGGCAGCAATGCGTCCGGTAAAACCTTTAACTCGACTGAATTTAACGACAAGTATCCTAATGTCGATCCGTTCACCGGCGAGCCACTGGAGCCTATGGAATTTCACACTTCCACTCAGGGTTTTTCCGAAATTGGCGGTCAGGCATTACCCGCTCTGGATCTGGACCGTGTGTATGTGCTCACCAGTGCCGACACTTGCTCGGCCTCCGAGGCTATTATTAACGGCCTGATTGGTATCGATGTCGAAGTAGTACAAATTGGCGCCGCCACCTGCGGCAAACCCTACGGCGCTTATGTGGTGGGTAACTGCGGCACCAGCTATTTTTCGACACAGTTTAAGTCGGTTAACGCCAAAGGGTTTGGCGAGTACAGCGACGGTTTCTTCCCCGGCACCAGCAATAGCGCTAACCCCGCCGAGCTACCGGGCTGCTGGGTACCCGACGATTACGGACACGGCTTAGGCGACAGTAACGAGGCGCGCCTGGCCGCCGCATTGCACTACCGCAACACCGGCAGCTGCCCCGCAAGCAGTGCCAACAAAACTCAGGCGGGCCCGCAAAAGTCGAGCATTGGTAGCAACGAGCCGACCATCCGGCAACCGCCCGGGCTTGGCGATATGCTGCTGCGCCAACCTACCAGCGGGAGCACTTTATGACGAATCCGGTTAGCGCAACGTTGCGCGCTCGCCTCGGTGTGGGGGCGCTGCTGGCGCTCGCACTGGGCGGCTGCCAAAGCACCTCCGTGGCGCCAAAACCGGCGCTACTGCTAGAGCCAAACGACCAGGTTCGGGCAGAATTAAAAGGGATTGTCAGTAACGCCCTGAACACCGAAGTCGCCTTGTCGCAGCAAGTGCTGACTCAGGAGCCACTGCTAATCATCGACGCCGCCAGTCGGCCCCGCAGTATGGAGGCGGCAGGGGCTCAGGGCAGTTGGCGCGACCGGCCCGATCATTTCGAGCTCTATCTCGTCAATGGTCAATGCCGCCTAAGGCACCGGCAAAGTGAACGCGAATGGCCCGTGCCCGGCGCCACTTGTGTCGCGGTGAACGGTGAACGGTGAACGGTGAACGGTGAACGGTGAACGGTGAACGGTGA
>NZ_CAXBFW010000017.1:0-79306 GCF_963975215.1 uncultured Gilvimarinus sp. | reverse complement strand
GCCAAGGCGTAGAGCCGAGCAGGGCGCCGAGCCATCAAACCCCTTGGCGAGCTCCCAGGGGCGCCCCTGAGCTTTTGCTTCACGCTGCCGGTCACGACAGGTCATATCCAAACCAACGGCAAAGCCACATACTGCGTCGCGCGCCTGTTGCTCGCTGGCGGCGCTTAGGGTTTGGTCGATGGCAATCACTAACTCAAGCTCGTGATGCACCTCCTGACTAAACCAGGGGTAACTAAAAGCCTCGCCTTCGGGGAGTATGGCGCTCGCGGGCTTAAAAAAGAAAAATGGAGTGCTCCGCTCCGGGTCGTGGCCCATTTCGCGGGCGTGCTCGCGGTAGTTGCGGCCGATGCATATGATCCGGGTTACCGGCCAGCGGCGCTCACTCTGGCTGATGGCGAGCTCAGTCATCGCGTTGCGCATCTGCTAAGTATTGATCTTTTAGGGCAACATAATTTCCCGCCGAGTAGCGAAAAAACTCCCGCTCTTTGTCTTTTAACGGGCGAACCTGTTTGCAGGGAGAGCCCATGTACAAATAGCCGGACTCCAACCGTTTGCCCGGCGGCACGAGGGTGCCCGCGCCAATCACTACCTCGTCTTCCACTACGGCGCCATCGAGCACGCTCGAGCCAATGCCCACCAGTACCCGGTTGCCAATGGTGCAGCCGTGCAGACAGACGTTGTGGCCTACGGTGACGTCGTCACCAATAGTGAGGGGAAACCCCTCGGTGTTAAAGGGCCCGGCATGGGTGATGTGCAATACCGAGCCGTCTTGAATACTGCTGCGTTCGCCTATAGATATACGGTGCATATCACCGCGAATCACCGCAAACGGCCAGACGGAGGTGTCTGCCCCCAGAGTGACGTCGCCGATGACCAGAGCGCAGGGGTCGATGTAGACCGTAGCGTCATAGTGAGGCGTATGATCTTGGTGGCGGCGGATATTCGCGCCATTTGGGTGGTTTTCTGCCATAGTGAAGTCCTGCGTGAGAGCTTTGCCTGCCGCGAATGGTGGGCCGATTGGGTGTATCATACCCATTCTTACGCCGAGAAAAAATCGATCCGACCCGGAGGATAAATGAGTCAAGCCAGCGATAATCCACTACTGCGCCAGGATACCTTGCCACCGTTTGCCGAGATTAAACCCGAGCATGTGGTGCCAGCGGTGCAAACCTTGATCAATGAGGGGCGCGCGCACCTGGAGGCGCTGTTGGCGGAGTTGGGCACGCCTACCTGGGATACTCTCGTGGCGCCGCTCGAGGCCGAGGGTGACCGCCTCGAGCAAGCGTTTGCTCCGGTCAGCCACTTAAATGCGGTGGTAAACACACCGCAATTGCGCGATGCCTACAACGAGAGCATTGCCCTGCTAACCGAGTACAGCACCGAAGTATCGCAAAATCGCGATCTGTATCAGGCCTATCAGGCACTGGCCGATAGCGACGAGTATCAGACGCTCACCAGCACCCAACAAAAAGTGGTGGATAACGCTCTGCGGGATTTTCGCTTAGGAGGCGTTAGCCTTGAGGGCGACGACAAGCAGCGCTACGGCACAATAGCCCAGCGCTTGAGCGAGCTCTCTACCACTTTCGCCAACAACGTACTGGATGCCACCGGCGCCTGGTATTTGCATTTTGACAGCGCCGAGGCGTTGGCCGGCTTGCCCGATTCGGCTCTGGCTCAGGCCAAACAGGCCGGCGAACAAAAAAAGCATGACAATGGCGAGCCGTTAGGCGGCTATGTGGTAACGCTGGACTTTCCGTCGTATTTGGCGGTAATGATGTACGCCGATGACCGCACCCTGCGGGAAAAAATGTACCGTGCGTTTGTCACCCGCGCCTCGGGCGATGGCGTTAAAGCCGATGGCAGTAGCGCTGCCGAGTGGGACAACACCGGTATTATTGCCGAGACTCTCGCGTTGCGGCACGAGCAGTCGCGCCTGTTAGGCTTTAATAACTTTGCCGAGCGCTCGCTGGCCAGCAAGATGGCCTCCAGCCCAGAGCAAGTGCTTGAGTTTTTGCGCGAGCTGGGTGAAAAGTCTCGCCCGCGAGCCGAGGCCGATTTTGCCGAGCTTGAACGCTTTGCCCGCGAGCAAGGTTGCGACACGCTGGAGCCTTGGGATGCAACCTATTACGGCGAGCAGCTGCGTCAGCACCAGTACGCTATATCGCAAGAACAGCTGCGCCCTTATTTTCCCGCGGAAAAAGTCATCAGCGGTATGTTTGATGTGGTCGCCAAGCTGTTTGACGTCGATATCCTGCCGGTTGCCAGCTTTGACACCTGGCATCCCGACGTGCGTTTCTATCACATCTTTAAAAATGGCGAGCAGATTGCCAGTTTTTATCTGGATATCTTTGCCCGCGAGCACAAACGCGGCGGCGCCTGGATGGCTGACTGCAGGGTGCGCCGGCAGCTAGACGACGGCAGCCATCAGTTGCCGGTGGCGTTTTTAACCTGCAACTTTACGCCCCCGGTGGGCGACACGCCATCGCTGTTAACCCACGATGAAGTCACCACCTTGTTTCACGAATTTGGTCACGGTTTGCACCATATGTTAACCGCCATCGACATTGCCGCCGTCAGCGGCATTAACGGTGTGGCGTGGGATGCGGTAGAGCTGCCCAGCCAATTTTTAGAAAACTGGTGTTGGCAGGAAGAAGTGATTGGCATGATCTCCTGTCATTACGAAACCGGTGAGCCTTTGCCCAAAGCGCTGCTGGATAAAATGCTGGCTGCCAAGAATTTTCAATCGGGCATGCAAATGATGCGGCAGTTAGAGTTCTCGCTGTTTGATTTTCGCTTGCACGCTGAGTATAACCCCGAGGCGCCTGTCGCGGCGGCGGTGCTGCTGGACGAGGTACGCCAGCAAGTCGCGGTACTCACGCCGCCGGCTTACAACCATTTTGAAAATAGCTTTAGCCATATCTTTGCCGGCGGTTACGCGGCGGGTTACTACAGCTATAAGTGGGCCGAAGTGTTATCGGCTGATGCGTTCTCGGCCTTTGAAGAAGAGGGCATTTTTAACCAAGCTACCGGCAAGCGTTTTTTACAAGAGATTTTGCAGCGCGGTGGTTCGCGTGAGCCTATGCAGTTGTTTGTCAGTTTTCGCGGTCGCGAACCGCGCATTGATGCGCTATTGCGGCACGGCGGATTATTGGAGCGTGCATCGTGAGCACCTACAGCAAAACCAAACGTTTTTTGGCTGGTGCTATTTGTCCGCGCTGCGAAGCGACCGATGCCATTGTGGTGTATTCACGGGATGAGCGCGACTTTCGCGAGTGTGTTGATTGCGGTTTTATCGATGAAATGCACTTTGCACCTCAGGCGCAAGAGCTCGACACCCGCGTCAGTGACACCGCAGACAACGAACCGACTGAACAGGTGGTAAAAATCTTATCGTTCCCCTCGGACTCCTCGCGCTAAATGCGGCTGTTGCGTCAGTGCCGGGCTCTTGGCCCGTGGGGGGTGTCACTGGCGCTGTTGCTTGCCAGTCAGGCTCGGGCGCAGTTGCCCGATACCCTGCATCTGGCGGCGACCGACTGGTGCCCTTACACTTGTGTTGATCAGCCCGACCGACCTGGCATTGTGGCCGAGTATGTTCGCACTGTGCTGGCGCGTGAGCAGATCGACTTAACGCTTACTTTTTTACCCTGGACCCGTGCGGTCGTCGAGGCGCAACGCGGCGCGGTTGATGGCTTACTTACCGCTGTCGTGGACGAGGCTCCACAGTTAATGTTTACCCAGGAGCCGGTGGCCGAGTATCAAGATTGTTTATATACCCGATCTGACAGCTCGTGGGAGTATGACGGGGTCGCTTCATTGTCGGAGCAGCGCTTGGGTGTGGTGCATGGCTATGGCTATTCCAGCCAGCTTAACCGTTACATCGCCCGGGCACCTGAAAACAATGTTATCGCCCTGCGCGGTGTAAACAGTACTGCACGCCTGTGGGATATGTTGCTGCTAAAACGCTTTGATGTTTTTATTCAGGAGCGCCGGGTTGTCGCCTGGCAGGCTTACTCACATCAGCGTGATATTACGGCTATTCGTCCGGCCAGTTGTTTGGCTTCGCAACCGTTTTACCTCGCGTTGTATCCCGGTAATGATTACAGTCGCGAGCTAATAAACCGGTTGGACCGGGCGTTTGCGGCCGCCGAGAACCGGGAGTTGTGGCTCGCCTTGCAAGCGCGGTACTTATCTCAGGCCGAGGCTGCGGCGCCCAAATAATTGCTGCGTAGCTCCTCTATACTGACTGGCCGGCTAAACTTAAACCCTTGCAGGTAGTCCACCTCGCGCTCGGCCAGCCAGCGCGCCTGCGCATCAGTTTCAACACCCTCTGCGACGATACGCAAATTGAGTCCGCGCGCCAAACCGATAATGGATTGCGCAATAGCGATACTGTCTTTGTCGCCGGGTAAATCCTGAATAAACGACCGATCAATTTTTAGTTTGCTAAAAGGTAAGTGCTTTAGGCGCGACAGCGACGAATAACCTGTACCAAAATCATCAATCGAGAGCCCCGGTCCAAGCCGTACTAATGCTTGTAGTGATCGTTGCAGTTCAATGGAATCGTGGGCAATAACATCCTCGGTTATTTCAAACTCAAGCTGATCGCCGGGAATGTTGTAGTGCGTCAGCAGTGCCGCGATATTGTGTGCCAGATTGGGATGCAATACTTGTTCGACGCCTAAATTGATCGCCACCTGAGCGAGGTGGATACCGCTGCAGCCCAGCCGGTAGATGTCTTCACAGACGCGGCTAATCACCGCTTTATCGAGGTCGTACATAAAGCCGGCGTTTTTGGCTAATGGCAAAAACTCGGCCGGTGTCAGCCAGCCATGTTCGGGGTGCTGCCAGCGCACAAGGGCCTCGGCACTGACAAGGTGCTGGCCGCGAGCGGCGACAATGGGCTGATACAACACCGTGAGACTGCTGGACTCGATAGCTTTGCGCAGTTGGCGCTCAAGGGTAAAACGGGCGCGAGCTTCCCGTGAAATTTGCGCATTAAAAAATCGTGCGTTGTTGTGGCCGCGGTCTTTTGCCTGGTGCATGGCGGTTTCGGCGTGTCGCAGCAGCGTATTAACATCGGCGCCATCCTCTGGGTAAAAACATACCCCCGCGCTTAACGTCACCTGAATTTTATGCTCAGACATCACCAGTGGTTTTAGCAGTTGCTCAAGCAGCTCTTCGGTGGTGCGCTCTAAGGACTGTCTTTGTCCGGTGCTGCGAATAATCAAGGCAAACTCGTTACCGCCGGTTCGGGCCACTTTGTCCTTACCGTGTATGGGTAATTGTCGCAGCTTGCGCGCTACCGCTGTGATAATTTGGTCGCCCACACTTTGCCCAAGACCTTGGTTGATTTGTTTAAGCTTATCGATATTGAGCCATATCAATGAGAATGAGTTGTGCCGATTGGGAGTGTTTTTAGTCAGTACTGAGATTCGCTTTTGCAGGGCACGGGCGTTAGACAGGCCGGTTAAATCGTCATAGTGAGTAACGTAATCGAGTTCTTGTTGGCTTTGCTGCCATGCCTCGTAGGTATTAATCAGGCTTAGGGTATCGGCAATAGCCGAGACAAAAGCGATACTCGATAGGGTCCAGTCGGTGCGCACCCGCGCCTCTAAACAGACGACGCCGTAGAGTTTGCCGTGGTCAAAGATAGGAACGTCGAGCATGGAAACGATATTATTTGGCTGTAAATAATCACGGGTAAAACTGCGGGTGCGTAAATCGGTGTGGGCATCGACGGCGTCAATAATGCGCTCATCCAATAGGGCGCGAAAATAAGCTTGATGATCGGATTGCTCAATCTGCACAGCCTTGTGGCAAATCCCGTGCTCGCGATCGAGAAGGACTTCTAGTGAGAGAGAGTCAAGGTCGGACTCAAGGCGCCAGACACTGACCCGGTCGATGTCCAGCAAGGTGCTGCACAGGGTAATAAGCTCAATGAGTTGGTGAGCTTTATCTAAGGTAATAAAGTCCCGATTGTGGCGCAGGGCCACGAGGCGCTTATGCAAATCAATAAAGTGTTCGCTCTCACCCATATTATTATCATCGCGGTGAGTGGGTATTTGGCGCCTTACCGGGGCGCCCCTAGACTAAAATATCTAATTTAATATGGCACCTAAATATTAATTTGTCTAATACTAAAAACATCAGTCAGGGCCGGAGAAATTCACAAAAATAGATCGATCCGCCGCAAGACAGGGCCAGCGGGAGAGTTCGACCGACCAGCCATGGGCGCGGTGGTGGGCAAAAAAATGGTCAAAAGCGGCCCCGGTAAAGTGGTGCTCAGTAAGCAATATATCGGCCGAAAACAGCACCGCTTGGTCGAGCTCGATGGCAAATGGTTCGCCGATGAGCTCGTGCGCCACGATATTAGCCCGGGTGGTGTCCATGGGCACCAAAGGTGAACCGCACAAACTAATAAAGCGGTCGTTGATCTCCTCCAGTAGCCGATGAGCCAAATACGCCTCAGCCAGTAACACCTGTAATGTGCTTGAACCGCGAACCAGCTCCGGGGGGCGTAAAAAGTAATCCACGGCTACTTTTAGCAACGGGTCTACTTGCTGGTTGATATTGGCATCGCGGGTAATCGTGTGAATGGCTTCAATAAAATCCGGCACATGCTCGATATAGCGCACCACAAAGTCAGCCAGCAGTAGCGGCGCAACGTCGGCCGACAAAGATATGGCGTTGTGTAAGGTGCTACTGCGAACTTGCAGGCGAGCGATTAGCGCGGCGGTCTCTTCACTCGAAGCCGAGAGATCGTCGATCAGGGTACGCATTTGGCCGACCTGTTCGAGTAGCATGTTGTTAAGTGTGTGGCTACTGGCCTGTGGGTGCATTCAGTTTACCGGGACGTGCCACGACTGCCGGGTAGTGGTGGCTGGATTTACACTAAAGGGGGTAATGCTCTGCACGTACCGCCCTAACAGTACTTAATAAAAGTAATACAACACCGCCGCTTTGCAAGTGCTGCGGCATCGGTTGAGCATAATTTGGTGAAATTATGATGACAGCCGGCGCTGCTGCGCGCGAAAAACCAGTGCCATAGCGATACTGCGGGCTAGGTTAAAGCCGCAAAAGGCGAGCCAGAGGCCGCTATTGCCCTGCGCCTGAGTAAACCACCAAAGGGGCAAGAACACAGCCGTGGTGCACACTAACATGATATTTTGCATGGCCGCAGTGGCGCCACTGCCAAGAAAAATTCCGTCGAGCTGATACGCCCATACGGTGAGCAGCGGTAATATCACCACCCAGCCAAATTGACGGTTCGCCTGTGCAAGTACCTCGGGCAAAGCGGTAAAAAGTGACAGCCAATAATGTTGCCCCAGCCAAAACAGCAGGCTGATTGCCGCGGCGGTTAACAGTGCGAGCGCCGTGGTGCCCTGGACTACGCGAATAAACTCGGCGCGATCGTGAGCCCCCACCGCCTTGCCGCACAGGGCTTCGGCGGCGTGGGCAAAGCCATCCAGAGCGTGCGAGGTAAGCAGCACAAACTGCAGTAAAATGGCGTTGGCGGCCACTATCTCGGTGCCCATTCGCGCCCCTTGGGCGGTAAAAAAAGTAAACACACCCAGCAGGCAGGCTGTGCGCACAAACAGGTGGCGGTTAACCTGTAGCAGTGGTAAATACTCACTCCAGTTAGTGATACAGCGGTGCCACTGAGCCTTGACATGGGCGCGATCGATTTTGCCGGCGAGCAGCACAAGCCCGACGGCCAGAGCGCAGTATTCCGCAATCACCGAGGCCCAGGCGGCGCCGTCGCTGTTCATTTGCAGGCCGATGATAAACACCACATCCAGAACTAGGTTGACGCCATTGGCGGTTACCACCAACAGCAGCGGGCGCCGGGTGTCTTGTTGGCCGATAAACCAGCCGATGAGGGTGTAGTTAAGCAGCGAGGCGGGCGCGCTTAAAAACCGAATGGCACAGTAACTGGCGGCAAGTCCGGCGGCTTCGGGAGCCGGTTGCATAAAGTAGAGCCCCAGCCCGATCAGCCAGGGCTTTAGCAGCAGTAAACCGCCCGCCAAAGTCAGCGCTAGGGCCGCCGCACGCAGCCACAGCCGGGTGGCCTCGCGAGTATCGTTGCGCCCCACCGCACGGGCAACCAAGCTGGTGGTGCCCATGCGCAAAAAACCAAACGACCAGTACAGCAGTGACAGCAAACTCGCCCCCACCGCAACGGCACCAAGGTACTTGGGCGCATCCAGGTGGCCCAGAATCGCGGTGTCGACAGCGCCCAGCAAAGGGACGCAGAGGTTGCTAAGCATGATGGGCCATACCAGTGGCCAGATACCATGCCAGCGGCTGCTAACGGTGCGTGTGTGAGGAGGTGATTGTTGCATAGCGCGAATGATACAAGGTTGTCCCGGTGTTGGGTGAGCAACTCGCCACAGGGGTCGCAAAAGCGGCATTCGTGCGACAAATTTATTGACATTTTTGCTTGGCTATGGCCACATTGAGGGCGCAGATGCGACGATTTGCCGCAGTTTATTAGTCGTACCCCTCCGATTATTCGTTGGTACCCAATAAGCTAACAGCGCGAATCCCACTCGCTGTATTAAAGTGTGGTGGATGAAGTGCGCGTGTTAATTACGCACGGCGGCTGTAGCAACTGTATAGCGCGAGTTACATCGGAGATGTAATAGACAGGGTAGGGGCGACTAGATCGCGCCGATGTCGAGAAAGTCGGGAGCAAGATATCCGGCCGTAAAACAATAAGCATAATGAAACAGCTAACGGAGAAGATGGGCAATGTTGAAAACAGCACGTGGGCTTTGTGCCTGGATGCTTGGTTTCACGTGTCTGCTGGTGGCAAGTAGCGCACTGGCAGAAGAAGCTGAGCGGTGGAAGTTCAATATGACCCCGGGGGTAACACCGGTTAGTCAGGACGTTTACGGTTTGCATATGCAAATGTTCTGGTGGTGTGTGGGGATCGGCGTCGTCGTTTTTGGCGTCATGTTTGTTAGCATGTTTTTGCACCGCAAATCCCGCGGCGTAAAACCGGCGAACTTTCACGAGAGCACCTGGCTCGAACTTCTCTGGACGGCGATTCCTTTCGTTATCCTGATTCTGATGGGCATTCCCGCCTCGAAATCGCTGATCGAACTCTACGATACGGAGAAATCCGAAGTCGATGTATTGATTACCGGTTATCAATGGCGTTGGAAGTACGAAATTTTAGGCGAAGATGTTAGCTTTTTTAGTAACCTCTCGACCCCTCGAGACCAAATTGAAGGTCACGCCGAAAAAAGCGCAAACTACCTACTTGAAGTCGATGAGCCGCTGGTATTACCTGTCGGTAAAAAAATTCGTTTTCTGGTGACTGCCAGCGATGTGATTCACAACTGGTGGGTGCCGGCCTTTGCGGTTAAGCGCGATGCCATTCCCGGTTTTATTAACGACTCCTGGGCCAAAATTGAAGAGCCCGGTATTTACCGTGGCCAATGCGCCGAGCTGTGCGGTAAAGATCACGGCTTTATGCCTATCGTCGTGGACGTAAGATCAGAGGCCGATTATCGCGCCTGGCTCGATGAGAAAAAAGCCGCTGCGGCGGCGCTGGCCGAGCTAACCGAAAAAACCTTCACCTTTGACGAGCTCTACGCCAAAGGTGAAGAGATCTACAACCGCTCTTGTGCTGCCTGTCACTTAGCCGACGGTGAAGGTGTTCCGGGCGTGTTCCCGGCACTTAAAGACAGCCCGGTGGCTGTGGGCCCAATTGATCATCACATAGATGTGGTCGTGAACGGCGTCGCGGGTACCGCGATGCAAGCCTTTGGTGAGCAATTGTCCGAGGTGGACATCGCCGCTGTGGTTACCTACGAGCGCAATGCGTGGGGTAACAACATGGGCGATCTTGCTCAACCGCTTGATATTTATAACCATAAACAAGGCAAATAGGAGGTAGACAATGGCTCACGGCCCCGCTAAAGGTTTAACGCGCTGGTTGTATACCACCAACCACAAAGATATTGGCAGCATGTACCTGTGGTTCAGCTTTGCCATGTTTTTCTTGGGTGGCATGTTTGCACTGGTGATTCGCGCCGAGCTGTTTCAGCCCGGTTTACAGATAGTCGAGCCCAACTTTTTTAACCAAATGACCACCATGCACGGCTTGGTGATGGTGTTTGGTGCGGTTATGCCGGCCTTTGTCGGTTTGGCTAACTGGATGGTACCGCTGATGATTGGCGCTCCGGATATGGCGCTGCCGCGCATGAATAACTGGAGCTTCTGGATTCTGCCGTTTGCGTTTGCGATGTTGTCATCGACCTTGTTTATGCAAGGCGGTGCACCCAACTTTGGTTGGACGTTCTACGCGCCGCTATCGACCACTTACGCACCACCGTCGGTAACCTTCTTTATCTTTGCCATTCATATTATGGGTGCCAGCTCCATCATGGGGGCGATCAATATCATCGCCACTATTTTGAACATGCGCGCGCCCGGCATGACCTTAATGAAGATGCCGCTGTTTGTCTGGACCTGGTTGATCACCGCCTTCTTGCTGATTGCGGTAATGCCGGTACTCGCTGGCGTTGTCACCATGATGCTGATGGATATTCACTTCGGCACCAGCTTTTTTGATGCGGCCGGCGGCGGTGACCCGGTGTTGTTCCAGCACGTATTTTGGTTCTTTGGCCACCCCGAGGTGTACATCATGATCCTGCCGGCGTTTGGTATCGTCAGCGCGATCATCCCCACCTTTGCCCGCAAGCCACTGTTTGGTTATGCCTCTATGGTGTACGCCACCGCCGCCATTGCGATTTTGAGCTTTGTGGTATGGGCGCACCATATGTTTACCGTGGGTATGCCGAT
Organism: uncultured Gilvimarinus sp.; assembly: GCF_963975215.1. Taxonomy (GTDB): domain Bacteria; phylum Pseudomonadota; class Gammaproteobacteria; order Pseudomonadales; family Cellvibrionaceae; genus Gilvimarinus. The sequence continues at coordinate 68,494 of NZ_CAXBFW010000017.1, read as the reverse complement.
TGCCGGTGAGCTGTTCTTTATGTGGGCGACCATGCTGATCTCGGTGCCTACCGGGGTTAAAGTATTCAACTGGGTAGCCACCATGTTCAAAGGCTCCATGACCTTTGAAACACCGATGTTGTTCTCTATCGCCTTTGTCATCTTGTTTACCATTGGTGGTTTCTCGGGGCTGATGCTCGCGATCGCGCCGGCTGACTTTCAGTATCACGATACCTACTTTGTGGTGGCGCACTTTCACTATGTGTTGGTGCCTGGGGCTATTTTCTCTATTACCGCGGGCGTGTACTACTGGCTGCCCAAGTGGTGCGGCAATATGTACAACGAGACCATGGGTAAGATGCACTTTTGGTTGGCGTTTATCGGCCTGAATGTGACTTTCTTCCCCATGCACTTCTCGGGTCTTGCCGGTATGCCGCGTCGCATTCCGGATTACAACCTGATGTTCGCCGACTGGAATATGATTTCATCTGTGGGTGCCTTTTTGTTTGGCGCCGCGCAAGTGGTGTTTTTGTACAACGTCATCGCGACCATCATGTCGGGTAAAAAGGCGACCGATGAAGTGTGGGATAACCCGGAAGGCCTGGAGTGGACGGTGGCTTCGCCTGCGCCATACCACACCTTTGCCGAGCCACCCGAAGTTAAATAAGGCATAAGCCCGAGCGCATAGCTATGAAGTTATCGTGGCCAAGTAACCCGGTTACAGCGCTAAGCGTAAAGCTTGGGCTCACAGTGTGCGGCATGTTTGTGTTTGCTATTTGGATCATGCCGCCGCTGTATGATGCGTTTTGTGATATCACCGGGCTAAACGGTAAAACCGGCGATAAATATGAAGTGGTCGACACCGCCGTAGATACCAGCCGGATTATCAATGTGCAGTTTGTCGCCACCAATAACGAAGGTATGCCCTGGAAGTTTGGCCCCGAGATTAAACAAATATCGGTGCACCCGGGCGAGCAAGCTATGATTAACTATGTGGCGAGCAACCCCACCGGAAAAGACATGGTGGGGCAGGCGATACCGAGTTTGGTGCCTTACAAAGCGGCCAATTTTTTTCACAAAACCGAGTGCTTTTGCTTCGAGCAACAAGCACTACTAGCAGGAAAGGATGCCATCTTGCCGATGATGTTTATTGTCGACCAAGATATTCCTGAACACATTAAAACGATCACGTTAAGTTACACGCTGTTTGATGTGACCGATCGTTTTAGCAAAGACGAGTTGTTGAGCATGGCCCACGATGGGCTTTAACATTAACCGCAAAACAATAAAATTTCGGCGGGGAGTACAACTATGAGTGCAGGAACCTACTACGTACCGGAGCAGAGCCGGCTGCCCATATGGGCGAGCTTTGGCCTGTTCTTGACGGTATTTGGTGCGGCCAACTGGATGAACGGTAGCGATAAAGGGCCCTATTTATTTTTTGCCGGTGGCCTGGTGTTTGCGATCGTCCTGTGGAATTGGTTTCGCATCGCCATCTCAGAAAACATGGCGGGCATGAACAGCGCGCAGCTAAAGCGTTCTTACGTGATGGGCATGCAGTGGTTCATCTTCTCTGAGGTGATGTTTTTTGCCGCCTTTTTTGGCGCGCTGTTTTATATCCGCACGCTCGCACTGCCGTGGCTTGCCGGGGAAGGTGACGGTGTTGATAACCCGCTGTTGTGGCCCAACTTTACCGCCGAGTGGCCTCTAATGACCACGCCAGATATGGCACTTAACGGCGATGCCGCTACCCGCTTAGGCCCTAAAGACAGTATGACGTTTCCGGGTTGGGGTGGTTTATTAGGTTGGCTGCCACTGTGGAACACCATTATCCTGTTAAGCTCTAGTGTGACTGTACACTTTGCCCACAGCGCCATTAAAAACAACAACCGTAAAAGCTTTAATATCTGGTTGGGGGTGACGGTTTTACTCGGCGTGATCTTTTTGATTTTACAGGCCGAGGAATATATTCACGCCTACCATGAGCTGGGTTTAACGCTGCAGTCCGGTATTTACGGCACCACCTTCTTTATGCTGACGGGCTTTCACGGCGCACACGTAACCATCGGTACCTTGATGCTGTTTATTATGTGGATGCGCTCAATGCTAAAAGGCCACTTTAAACCCGACGATAACTTTGGCTTTGAAGCGGCCAGTTGGTATTGGCACTTTGTGGACGTGGTTTGGGTTGGTTTGTTTTTTGTTGTCTACGTGTTTGGCTAATAAAGCACCTTCCCCTGGGTTAGCGAAGGTGCTGATCCCAGGGGGCGGTATCGGTTAAAATACCAGAGTAAAAGCCATATACGACACAGATCATCATTAAACTGGCCAGCACGATTCGGATCCCCAGCGCATACAGGGTACGCTTTTTATTGGGTACGCCGGCGTCGCGTAAAAGGTACGTTAGGCCCGCCGTCAAACTGAGCACAATGCCAATAAACAGTATTAAAATAATTATTTTTAGCCACATAATAAAACCATTGATTGAATGAGCTAACGTCAGATAAGCTCAAGGAACTAAGAAGCTAGTTGGCCGATAAGCCATTTAAGTCGCCAACTGCCTAGATAGTAACGCAGGCGACGTATTTGCCCAAGCAACTGTTTACGCCCAGCTAAAAATCAGCATCAAAAGTGGGCGCTATAACTGACTGTTGTATTTCAGATGTATTGATAAAGTCTTAGTTAAAAGCTTGAGATAGAGGTACGCCTTGTGACACCCGGTTCCACAGCTCGCTCACGCCTTACCCTAACGCCCAATCGCGCGCTGATCGCTTTGTCGGTTGTATTTTTGCCTGTGCTTATAGGGTTGGGGTTTTGGCAGCTAGAGCGCGCAGAGCAAAAACGCACTGTGCTACAGCAGGTGCAACAGCGTCAGGCTGGCGCACCGGTAGATCTCAGCGATACAGCGCTTACAGGTTTGCAGCCCTACACCCGAGTTATTGCTCGCGGTGAATTTGATAACAAGCATATTTGGCTGGTGGATAATCGCCAACGCGATGGTCAAATTGGCTTTGAAGTGGTACAAATATTTAAACTGGATACGCAACAAAATATTTTGGTTAATCGCGGTTGGCTGTTGGGCGATGTTAGTCGTACGCAGTTACCCCAAGTGCCAATGTTAAACGGTACGATAAGTTTATTTGCCCAACTTTATCCCGTAACGTCACACCCCTTACTGAGTGCTAAGGCCGAGAAATCCGGCTGGCCACGGGTTATTACGGAGGTGGATGTGAGCCAAATGGCCGAAGATGTCGGGCAGCCGTTAGCCGAAGGGATGTTAAAGATTGATGAAGCCAGCCCCGGAGCACTTCGCACCGGTTGGCAAGCGGTTAATATGATGCCCGAGCGCCACACGGGTTACGCCCTGCAGTGGTTTGGTTTGGCGTTGGCTCTGGTGGTGTTAACACTATTTGCTAACACCAACCTCGCGACCCTATGGCGCCATAAGCGGCGCCAAGATGTAACAGACAATAAAAAATAGGCAGATGTAAATGACAGATTCACAACCGGCTCAGCCAGCCGCGAATAAAAGGCGCGGTCAGATTCAAGCGCTATTGTTGATGCTAATTGTGGCTCTGCCCATGATTGCCGCCTACACCATGTATCACACAGGCTGGGGCATTCCCGACGGCACCGTTAATAAAGGCACGTTAGTTACACCGCCTATTGAGGTGGCTGCACTGGGGCCCAAAGAGCAGGGCGAGTTGTGGCGCATTAACGATGAGCCAAAGCGCTGGCGCTATGTTGTGGTGGGCAATGCCAGCTGCGATCAAACCTGCCTGGATAATTTATACCTAACGCGCCAGGTGCATATTCGCCTTAACGAAAAAGCCGATCGCGTCGAGCGCATTTATTTATTACTGGATGACGCGCTAAGCCCAGAGCTGGCGGCTCATATTGCGGAGCAACATCCGCTGTTACGGGTGATGACCGTCAATGGTAACGATCTTTTACAAGCGCTGCAGGCGAGTAATATCAGTGATGACCCGATCGCTTCAGGGCGCTACTTTTTGATGGATCAAGAAGGCTTTTTAATGCTCAGTTACACGCCGGAGCACACCGGCGGCGAGTTATTAAAAGACGTTAAAAAAATGTTAAAAACCTCCTACGAATAAGAGCGAAGCATGATCGAGAAAACATCGTTTAGTTGGGGGTTCCGGTTAGCGGTATTGGCAACAGCATTAGCCTGTGTGGTGGTGGTGCTGGGGGCTTTTACCCGGCTCGCCGATGCTGGCCTGGGTTGCCCCGATTGGCCCGGTTGCTATGGCCACTTAACCTGGCCCACCACAGATGAACATGTCGTGGCGGCCGAGGCCTTGTTTCCCGAGGCGCCGGTAGAGCACGATAAAACCTGGCCCGAGATGGTGCACCGGCATTTTGCCGGCACTCTGGGCTTACTAATTTTGGCCATAACCATCATTACCTGGCGCCGGGCTGCTAAAACCGGCGAGCCTTTGCCGCGCATGCACACCCTTGGCTTGCTGTTGTTAGTGATTGTGCAGGCCGCTTTTGGTATGTGGACGGTGACACTTAAACTGTGGCCTCAGGTGGTTACCGCACACTTGTTAGGTGGCTTTGCCACGTTAAGTATGTTGTGGCTGTTGGTGCAACGGTTGGGGCAGCGGCAGTGGCGTGTGTCGTCAGCCACCCTGTCACGCTTGCGGGGCGTGCGGCCTTTGGCGCTATTGGTAATGGTATTGGTTGTTATGCAAATCGCCTTGGGAGGATGGACCAGCTCAAACTACGCGGCACTTGCCTGTACCGATTTTCCCACGTGTCACGGCGAGTGGTGGCCGGCCATGGATGTGGCGCGAGGCTTTAATTTAGCCCAGAGTATCGGCCCTAACTATTTGGGTGGCTTGCTTGAGGGGGAGGCGCGTACCGCGATTCATATGGCCCACCGGCTAGGTGCCTTAGTGGTTAGCGTAAGCGTATTGCTTTTGGTTGTGCGCTTATTACGGCTTGGTGGGGCCTGTAAGCCAATCGCGTTTACCCTGTTAGGCGTGCTTTTATTACAAGTGAGTTTAGGTGTCAGTAACGTGTTAGCGCATCTGCCCCTGGCGGTAGCCGTAGCCCACAATGCCGGGGGCGCATTGCTGTTATTGGTGCTGGTAACCTTGACGCATCGGCTTTATACAGCGCAAAGTAAGCAACCGGTAGGCGCTTAACATTAGCGGTAGCGCCCGCTGCACTTGGCGAACAAGCGAGTAAACATAACAAACAAGCGGTAGCCTTATGACCCAAGCACAGACACACACAGCACACACCTCTGCTAGCTGGCGCGATTACTACGAGCTGACCAAACCGCGGGTGGTGATGCTAATGATATTAACCTCGGTAATTGGCATGTTGCTGGCGGTGCCGGGCATGGTGCCACTCGATGTGCTCATCATTGGCAATCTGGGCATTGCGCTGTGTGCCGGCTCGGCGGCGGCAGTGAATCATTTGGTGGATCGCGGCATCGATAAAAAAATGGCCCGCACTTATAACCGCCCGGTTGCCAAAGGCCGGCTTGAGCCCATGCAAGCGGCGCTGTTTGCGCTGGTGATTGGTGCGATTGGCATGACCTTGCTGGTGGTGTTTATTAATACGCTTACGGCGGTGCTAACACTGGTTTCGCTGTTGGGCTACGCGGTTGTGTACACGTTATTTTTAAAACGCGCTACGCCACAAAATATTGTTATTGGTGGCATTGCCGGCGCCGCGCCGCCACTGTTGGGTTGGACGGCCGTTACCGGCACCTTAGATGGTCACGCTTTATTGCTGGTGCTGATTATTTTTGCCTGGACGCCACCACACTTTTGGGCGCTGGCAGTACACCGTAAAGACGAGTACGCCAAAGCCGATATCCCGATGTTGCCGGTTACTCACGGCGAGCAATACACCAAACTGCATATATTTTTGTACACCATTATTATGGTGCTGGTCACCGTGCTGCCCTTTGCTACGGGCATGATGAACTGGCTGTACTTAATAGGTGCGCTGGTGCTGGGTGCCGGGTTTATTTACTGGTCGTTAATGATGCTGTTTAGCAAGCGCGAAGGCGTGGGCATGGATACCTTTAAATACTCGATTGTTTATTTAATGGCGCTGTTTGTGGTGATGCTGCTCGATCACTACCTGATGCCGGTAACACACCCGTTTTAAGGAATTTTTGTGACCGCGTTAGATGCCAAAGCCCAAACCCGCCGTGGTATTCGTTTTACCGTTATCGGCTGCATTGTCTTTATGGTGGTGTTGTTAACGCTGCTGATTAATAAACTGACCACCCCGCGAATTATGTCGGCCGACGAGCTGCGCCTAAATGGCGCTATTGTGTTTGATACGCCGCGCCGCTTTGACGACTTTACCCTGCTAAACCACAAGGGCGAGCCCTTTACCCGCGATGACTTTGTGGGCCAGTGGTCACTGGTATTTTTTGGTTTTACCCACTGCCCCGATATTTGCCCCACCACCATGGCCGAGCTGGATCGTTTAGTCGGCAAGCTGCCCGACGATATTGCCCAACAGACACAAGTCGTGCTGGTCAGCCTGGACCCGGCCCGCGATACCCCCGAGGTTTTATCAGAATACGTAGGCTATTTTGACCCGGAGTTTATTGGGGTTACCGGCGACTTTTTAACGCTGCGCAGGTTTGCCAACCAAGTGAACGTGGCCTTTAACAAAGTCACCATTGGCGATGACTACACCGTCGATCACTCGGGCAATATTGTGCTGATTAACCCGCGCGGCGATTATCACGGTTTTTTCAAACCTCCCTTCGAGCTTGCTAAACTCAAAGCGACCTACAGCTCTATTCAACAAAGTTTTGCGCACTGACGGCCAACCCGCACGCTATATTCTAAAATTATTTGTCATACTATTAGTGCACAGCCCGGAGCTTACCGGCCTGTGTGCTATTGGTTTTGTAAAGAATAGTTTTTATATGGAAAATGTTTTGTGCCTATAAAAATATCTGCGTTATAACGTGGCCACTGGCTGACATAAACACCATAAATAGCGAGGAGGCGGGCTCTCCGTCACAACATCATGGCAGTAACCACACCTAAATCGGCATTTATTGGTCTCGCAATGGTAGCGCTGTCTTTTGCCGGCTCTATAGCCTCAGCCTCGCCTGTGCTTTGGTTTGACAGCCCCGCAAGTGACTGGGAACAAGAGGGTATGCCCATTGGCAATGGCGCCATGGGGGCCGTTATTTTTGGTGGTATCGAGCAAGATGTTCTGCAGCTGAACGAGAAAACCCTGTGGGAGGGTGGCCCAGGCTCCAAACAGGGCTATGACTACGGCGTCCCGCCTGAGGGCGACCAAGTGGCCGAGCTAAAGAAGGTGCAAGCCATTTTGGCCGAGCAGGGTCGTATGACGCCAGAGGCCGCGGCCGAGCTGATGGGCCGTGAGATTAAGGGCTATGGTAACTACCAAAATTTTGGCGAGCTCGAAATTGCCGTGGCCGGCCAGGGTGAGGCGAGTGATTACCGTCGCCAACTGGATCTGGCGCGCGGTATTGCCAGCGTAACTTATGCCCGCGATGGTGTTAATTACACCCGCGAATATTTTTACAGCTACCCCGATCAAGTCCTCGTGGTAAACCTGAGCGCCGATCAGGACGCCGCCATCAGCGTTAATGTTGCGCTCAAGATACCCGACAATCGCAGCGCCCGGTTTACCCGCCACGATGCTCTGTTAACCGTGGAGGGGGCGCTTAATGACAATGGCTTAATCTATGAGGGCCAGGTGGCTATGCGGGCGAATGGCGCAAAGGTTAACACCGGCGCCGGTGACAATAGCCTAAGTGTGCAAAACGCCGACGCTGTGACCTTGCTGTTTAGCGCTGCCACCAATTACCGCCAGCAATATCCGGATTATCGCGGGGAGCACCCGCACCGCGCCCTCAGCCAAACCGTCAGTGCCGCGCGCGGCAAAACGCCGGCGCAGTTGCGTGCGGCTCACCTGCAAGATTACCAGGGCTTGTTTAACCGCGTTAGCCTGGATATTGGCCAAGTGACGCCCAAGGTGCCCACCCCAGAGTTGCTCGCACAATACGGCACAGGCAACCTGGCCGCCGACCGTGCGCTGGAGGCGTTGTACTTTCAGTTTGGCCGCTATTTGTTGATCAGTTCATCGCGCGCCGGCAGCTTACCCGCCAATTTACAGGGGGTGTGGAATCACTCTAATACGCCGCCCTGGAACGCCGACTATCACGTCAACATTAACCTGCAGATGAATTACTGGCCGGCCTTAGTCACCAACCTTGCGGAGACAACCGCGCCGCTTTATGACTTTGTCGACTCGTTAGTCGAGCCGGGCCGGGTGTCGGCGCAAAAACTGGTGGGCGCCAGGGGCTGGACGCTGTTTTTAAACACCAATATTTACGGTTTTACCGGTGTCATCGCCTGGCCTACGGCGTTTTGGCAGCCCGAGTCGGCCGCCTGGCTGATGCAACATTATTACGAGCACTACCTGTTTACCGGTGATGAGGTGTTTCTTGCTGAGCGCGCCTACCCAATTATGAAGCAAGCCGCACAGTTTTGGCTCGATGCGCTGGTGCAAGACGGCGACTCGCTGGTCGTAAGCCCGAGTTTCTCCCCCGAGCACGGCGACTTTACCGTAGCCGCTGCCATGAGCCAGCAAATCGTGACCGAGCTGTTTAGCAACACCCGCGCCGCGGCGCTCAAGTTAGATGACGACGGGTTTGCCGGCAAGTTAACGGCGGCCCTGGCCAAACTCGAGCCGGGCCTGCGTATTGGCAGCTGGGGCCAGCTGCAAGAGTGGCGAGAGGATCTGGACGATAAAACCAGCCAGCACCGGCATGTCTCGCAGCTTTACGCGCTGCATCCGGGGCGTGTGATTAGCCCGGCGCAAACCCCCAAGCTCGCCGAGGCCGCCAAAGTAACCCTCAACGCCCGCGGCGATGGCGGCACTGGTTGGTCGCAAGCGTGGAAGATCAATTTTTGGGCGCGCCTGCTCGATGGCGACCGCGCCCACAAAGTGCTGGGCGAACAGTTTAAACGCAGCACGTTACCCAACCTCTGGGATAACCATCCGCCGTTTCAAATTGACGGTAACTTTGGCGCTACCGCCGGCATCGCCGAGATGCTGTTGCAAAGCCAGGATCTGACCTTGCACCTACTGCCCGCACTGCCAAGCCGCTGGCCCGAGGGCGAGGTAAAAGGCCTAAAAGCCCGTGGCGACGTCACCGTGGATATCGCCTGGCGCGGCGGCAAGTTAACCGGCGCGCAGCTGCTGGCTGGGCGGGACGGCGAGCTTACCGTGGCCGGCGGCTCGGTGCGGATTCTGAATAGTGAGGGCAAAGAGATCGGTACATTCCGCGACGGCAACACGGTGTTTTTGGCCCGTGCCGGCGCCCGCTACCAGGTTTTGCCAAGTGTAAAAAAATAAGCATTATCAGCAGGGCGCAGACCCTGCCCATCGATTTACCATGAGGAGAGTACTGTGAATAACCATAAAATATCGCACATCGCGCGCGGGCTTGCCCGCGCAATACCGCGGCGTACCAGTGTATCGGCGATGGCCCTGTGTGCCGTAGGCGCGGTGCCGGCGTTTGCCCAAACCGCTGGCGATGCCGATCAGCTCGCGCTGGAAGAAGTGGTCGTTACCGGACAGCGCGCCAGTATTGAGTCCGCACAGCAGATCAAGCGGGATTCCGCGGTGATTGTCGACTCAGTGGTGGCAACTGATATCGGCAAGCTGCCCGACGTCAACGTGGCCGAAACCCTGCAGCGTATCTCGGGTGTTCAGATCTCCCGCAACCGCGGCGAGGGCAGCGAGATTGCCATTCGCGGTTTAACTCAGGTGCGCACCGAGCTTAACGGGCGCGATATTTTCTCGACCACCGATGGCCGCGGCCTCAGCTTAGAAGATGTGCCATCCGAGTTGTTGGCCGGGGTCGACGTGTACAAAAACCCAGCCGCCAATCAAATTGAAGGCGGTATTGGCGGTGTGGTTAATCTGCGCACCCGCAAACCTTTTGATGCCGATGGCCAGCTTATTAACGTGGCGGTAAATGGCACTCACTACGACGTGCGCGACGACGAAGGCTACGGTGCCTCGGCGCTGTACTCTAACCGTTGGATCACCGACGCCGGCGAGTTTGGCTTGCTGGCTAACGTCTCGTACAACGAGGCGGTGTTTCGGGAAGACTCGGTAATTGTCGAACCATTCTTTACTCGTACGGATATTCCGGGCTACGAGGGTGAAGAGGTCGAGGTGGCCTCTGGCGGCGGCATCTCCTCTCGGAGCGGCGACCGTGAGCGCATCGGCACGGCCCTGGCGGCGCAGTGGGCACCCAATAACGACTTAGAGTTTTACGCCACGTACCTAAGTTCTAAGTACGAGTTTTACGATCCGCAAACGGGCATTTTTGCCTATGGCGCGGGCGAGGGCGGCTCTCTGACCCCAGTGCCCGGCAGTTTTACTTTTGATGGCGCTGGTAACCTAGAAACCGGCGGCTTTGTGAATCCGCCGTTCCAAAGTTTTACCCGCGATGCGGTGCGCGATTCCGAAACGACAGATTACGCCACCGGCTTTATCTGGCACGCCAACAGCCAGCTAAAAATCACCGGTGATGTGCAATACGTGGATTCTGACACCAGCTATCGCGACGTGACCGCATTTGGCAGCATTGATGATGGCACGACCTTTTATCTGGATCTGACGGGCGAGCGCCCGAGTTACCAAGTAACCCCAGATGCCTATTTGGAAGACCAGTCCAACTATTACTACGAAGCCATGATGGCGCGTTCTGCCGATAATACCGGTGAAGAGGTGGCGGTACGTACCGATCTAGAGTGGGACTTAGACACCGGCGGCTTTATGCGCAGCTTTAGCGCAGGTGTACGCTTTACCGATAAAGACGTGCGCACGGCCGACTCTGGGTTTGATTGGTTTGCCATTGCGGGAGCCGATGCTCCCGCCGAGTATGAAGACTTCCCAGAATATAATGTATTAGACCCACATCAAGATACCCTGTGGCGTGGCGATGCCTCCGAGGCCAATTTTGGCGCGCACTATGTCGTCAGTCCAGACTTACTCAAAGACCACGACCGCGCGCTGCAAGTACTGGCCAGCATCAACCCAAATTCCGGGGCGCCTTCGAGCTTTCCCGAGCGCAACCAAATCAACGAGCAGGGCGAAAACACCCAGGCGGTGTACGGTATGCTCGATTTTGGTATGGACGATGCCTTTGTCGCGTTTGACGGTAACATCGGCGTGCGGGTGGTAAAAACCGATGCCGAAGCCATTGGCACTCAGACCTTAACCTACCGCGATGCCGGCGATACCACCACCGATCTCGAGTCGCAGCAGCCGATTGCGCTCGAACAGGACTACACAAAAGTCTTGCCGAGCTTGAACTTACGCTTCTTCCTGGCCGATAACCTCTACTGGCGCTTTGCGCTATCGCGCGGCTTATCGCGTCCGTCGTTTGCGAATTTGTCGGCTAACTTCACCCTGTCGGAAAACTACATCGACGACGACAACGACCCTGCAACGCCGCCGGTGTACCGCGATGCCACGGGCGAGGGTGGCAACCCGGCGCTAGAGCCGCTTACCGTCGATCAGTTTGATACCGCAATAGAGTGGTACTACGACGACGCCAGCATGCTGTACGCCACCTTGTTCCATAAAAAGGTGAAAAACTTCGTCCAAAATGGCATCTACGACGCGGCGTTTGAGGTGCCGGGTAAAGGCACAGAAACCTTTGAAGTAAGCGCACCGGTAAACGGTGAAGAGGGCACCATTAAAGGGCTCGAAGTGGGCTTGCAGAGCTTTTTCGACTTTTTACCGGCCCCCTTTGACGGCCTTGGCTTACAGGCCAACTACACGTTTGTCGACAGCGAAGCCCCCAGCCCCAGCGCGACCGATAGCGAGGGCAACGCCTTGCTGGTGCCGCTCGAGGGCTTATCTGAAAACAGCTACAACCTGGTTGGGCTTTACGAGAAAGGTGGTTTCTCGGCCCGTTTGGCGTACAACTGGCGCGATGACTGGGTCATTACCACCGCCGGTAATGGTACCGGCAATCTACCCATCTATAACGATGCCTACGGTCAGCTGGATGCCTCGATCAGCTACGACTTTAGCGAGATCTGGAGCGTTTCTATCGATGCCGTCAACGTGCTCGACGAAAACAACTTTACCTATCAAGCCTACCCCAACCGCCCCCGCGATTACGTACTCAATGATCGTCGCTTTGGGGTTCGGTTACGGGCTAATTTCTAGCGCAACCTGTTAGTCGTGTTCGCTTCGCTTTGGCACCCACTGGGTGCCTTTTTTTGTTTTTTGGCGCCAAAGCTTTACTTTTTTATATAGAAATATATTTGCGCCAATAAAAATAATGGGTTATAAAGTAATCATATATAAAAGCAGTTTTGGTGTCATGCGTGCGGTGGGTAATGCCCTATTGTCCATATCCGACCTTTGCCTTGCATGACGCCAATCGCAAATCTGACCAATAGCGGTTGCCAGCCGCATGATAATAAAAGAAGAGGAGTATTTTCGTGATAACACATGCTAATCAGCAGCAATTTTTTGGTGCCCAACGATTTATTAAAACCAGTGTTTCGGCCGTGGTATTAACTGCGCTCGGTGTGGTTGCCCCGGCTATGGCGCAAACGGATGACAGCAGCGCGGAACAAATGGCGTTGGAAGAAATTGTCGTCACCGGCCAGCGCGCCAGTATTGAATCCGCTCAGGCCATTAAGCGTAATGCGGATGGTATCGTCGATTCCATCGTTGCCGAAGATATTGGCAAACTGCCTGATCGCAGTGTGACCGATGCTTTGCAGCGTGTACCGGGTGTGGCTGTGTCGCGCTTTGATACCCCGTCCGACCCCGAGCACTTTGCCGGTGAGGGCGCTGGTGTGAATATTCGTGGTTTACCACAAGTGCGCGGTGAGCTTAACGGTAGGGATATTTTCTCGGCAGATGGTGGCCGGGGGCTTAGCTTTGATGACGTACCGGCCGAGCTGATGGCTGGTGTGGATGTACACAAAACTCCCACAGCCGACATGATTGAGGGTGGTCTGGGGGGTATTGTTAACCTGCGCACTCGCATGCCTTTTGACTCTGACGGTCAAGTTATTAGCGCAACCGTAAAAGCTAACTATGGCGATTTAATCGAAGAGGGCAACCTAGAGTATTCTGGTTTGTACAGTAATCGCTGGGACACTGATTTTGGTGAGTTTGGGCTACTATTAGATTTCTCCTCTTCAACGATTCAGTCTCGTGCTGACAACTTTTATGTTCGCGCTTTTCACCCTCGTGTGCCGGGTACCGAGACCGAGATTGAGGCAGACCGTACCGTGTACGTGCCACGCGGGGCCGATTGGCGCCGCAATGATTACGAGCGTAAGCGCGACGGTCAGTACATCGCTTTACAGTGGGCGCCCAACGAAGATGCCGAGTTCTTTCTTACAGCTTTTCGCAGTGAGGCTGAGCGCTCTTGGTTAGAAAACGGCTTTTTTGTTGACGCTGGCGGCAGCTTCGCCACCTATTTACCATCTAAAGGTGCGGACGACTGGACCTATGACGGCAACGACGCCTTGATTAGTGGCACCATCACCACCGCACAAGGTAATGGCGTACCCTTTGGTACCAGTACCCGTCTGTCCGATAACACATCTGAAACAACCGACATCTCAACCGGTTTTAAATGGCATTTGTCGGATCAGCTGTTAATCAGCGGTGATTTTCAATACGTAGACTCAAGCTCTGAAGGCGAAGACAACACGCTGGGTCTGGTCGCCTACCCTGATCAGATTACGGTGTCCGACCTCAATACGACCGACGGCACCCCTTCGGTTGGTGTGCAGGACGGCTTCTTGTCGGATTACCGCAATTATAGCTACGGTCAGATGATGCAAATCCTGTCAAAGAACACCGCCGACTCTACCGCAGGGCGCTTAGATGTGGAGTATAGTTTTGACGACTCTATCGTTAAGTCTGTTAAGGCCGGTGTGCGCTTTTCCGAAAAATCAGCGGATAACCGTGGTGGTAATACCTGGTCGGCCCGTTATCAGCCTTGGATGGTCGGCACCTCCTGGGAGCCTTTCCCCTCAAGTGACGCACTACCTAAAATCGATAACCCACAATACCTGACAGAGTTTTCGTTCGACGACTTTCAGCGCGGTGACACCAGTGTTCCTACCACCGGGATGATGTTCCAGCGCGAATTGTTGAATGACTTTGAGAGTATTACCGACGCTATTGTGGCGGCCACCCCAAGCGGTAGCTCGGCACCCGATTACAGCTTTGTGGACTTTGACTCGCCCGATAACATCAATACTCAAGAAGAAGAAACTCAAGCCGCTTATGCCCGTATGGATTTCGGCTTTGATGAGCTGAGTATGCCTATCCGCGGTAATATCGGTGTGCGCTATGTGCAAACCGACAACCTGGCCAAAGGTCAGTTAAGCTTCCCGACGTTTTCGGTGCCAACCGGTGAGTCCGATGATCAGGGCGCTGCCATCAGCGAAGAGCCTTTCTACCAACCCGATCAGGTGTACGAAGGCCAAAACAGTTACTCCAACGTCCTACCTAGCTTGAACTTACAAATGGAGGCGACCGATGAGCTGATGTTTCGTTTCGGTGCTTCAAAGGGTATTTGGCGGCCTGAGTTCTCCCGCCTGAAAGCCGTTTTAGCACTAAGCGCGGCATTTAAAGATAACGTCGAGCAGCCCGAGACAATTGACGACTTTGACGAGAGCATGGTGAATTTCACGCTCGACTCGCAGGAAACCAACCCCTACTTAGAGCCAATGGAGGCCAATCAATACGATTTGACCGCCGAGTGGTACTTTAATGAAAACGGCGGCATGGTGTACGCAGCGGTATTCCGTAAAGATGTATCTGATTTCTTCCGGGTCTCGACCACGACGCTGGACGAATTTGAAGGTTTTCAGGATGTAACGGCTACTCAGGTTATTAATACCGGCGAGGCAGAAATCAATGGCCTTGAGGTGGGGCTGACAAAGTTCTTTGATGAACTCCCGGAGCCTTTTGACGGCTTTGGTGTGCAGGCGAACTATACCTACCTGGATTCAAGTGCTGACGTTGATGAAAGCACGGCCCCGGTGGATACTGACGGTGCGAGCTACGGCGAGCAGCCTCTGGAGGGCATCTCTGAGCACACCTACAACCTGATGGCGATGTACGAAAAGTACGGTTTTTATAGTCGGCTGGCCTATAACTGGCGCAGCGAGCAGCTATTATCGGTAGGCCCAAATGGCTGGAACGGCACCAATGAGGGTGTCACCTGGAACTTGCCGGTCTATTCTGACGATTACGGCCAGCTCGACTTCACCATGGGTTACAACTTCAACGATAACTGGTCGATTAACTTTGAGGCCTACAACCTCAGCCAATCTAAGCAACGTGGCATTATTAAGCAGACCGGCGCAGGCGAGCACACCGCCTTTGTTTACAGTCAGGATACCCGCTATTCTCTGGGCATCAGAGCTAGTTTTTAGCGTATTCGCTCGCCCGGCCTAGTGCCGGGCGCACTGTATAAGCGGTGATCGTATGCTTTATAAAGTGAATAAAGTAGTGATCGTTGGTGGCGGTACTAGTGGGTGGATGGCCGCTGCGACACTCGCCGAGCGCTACCGCCAGCACAACTTACGTATCGAGCTAATCGAATCCGACCAGATTAGTACCGTGGGGGTGGGAGAGGCAACCGTTCCCGGGCTGATGCGGTTACATCAAAACTTAGGTATTTCTGAGCGCGAATTCATTAAAGCCACTCATGCGACCTTTAAGCTCGGCATAGAGTTTATTGATTGGCAGTCAGTCGGTAAGCGCTTTTTTCACCCGTTCTCGGCGTTTGGCGCGCCCATCAATGGTCAGCCTTTTTATCCCTGTTGGCTTAAGTCCCACGACAATGGGTGTGCACATGAGCTGGAGGCTTTTAGCCTGTCTACCACCATGGCGCGTCAAGGTCGTTTTGCTCAGCCCGACGAGGCGGCTACCAACCCACTGGCTTTTTATGATTACGCCTACCACTTTGACGCCACTCGTTACGCACAGTTTTTGCGCAAGTACGCAGAGTCGCGCGGCGTAAAACGCACTGAAGGTAAAGTCACACGTGTCGACAACCACGCCAGCACAGGGGCGATTACGGGTGTGCAGCTTGAACAAAGTGCGTTTATCGAGGGGGATTTGTTTATCGACTGCACAGGTTTCGCCGGTGTGCTGATTAAGCAAAATCTGGGCGTTGATTTTGATGATTGGTCACACTGGCTAGCTTGCGACCGGGCCGTCGTGGTACAGACACAAAACACCAGTGCACCGATACCTTATACCCAATCGATAGCCCGCGACGCTGGCTGGCAATGGCGGATTCCGTTGGAGCAGCGCAAAGGTAATGGCCTGGTGTACTCCAGTGACTACTTGAGTGACGATGAAGCGGCTGACAGTTTGCTTAAAAATCTCGATGGCACCTTGCTAACCGAGCCACGGCAGTTGCGCTTTAAGGCAGGTATGCGCCGCGTATTTTGGCAGCAAAATTGTGTTGCGCTGGGCCTTGCCGGCGGGTTTATCGAGCCACTGGAATCTACCTCTATTTCACTGATTCAAACCGGGCTTGAAAAGCTTATGCAGTCTATGCCCGAGCTGGAGGTCACCGAGTCGGCAGTAGCTCAGGCAAATCGCCTCAATCGCGCGGAATACGAGCGTATCCGCGACTTTATTATCCTGCATTACAAAGCCAGCGGCCGGCGCGATACGGCGTTTTGGCGTGACGTCAGTGCCATGGATGTGCCGGACACATTGACCGAAAAGATGCGTGCCTTCACCGAGGACGGATGCATTTTGCTTGGCGAGCAAGAATCGTTTACCGAGCAGAGCTGGATTGCGTTGTTTCATGGCTTGGGGTTACGTCCGAGGGTGCTGCCCGCTCCGGTACAGCGGCTCGATACCCAGAAACTCACCCACATGGTGGATGGGATGGCTCGCTCTATTATTCTCGGTGCCCAGTGTGCGCCGTCACATCAAGAGTTTTTACGTACACTCTAGGCTACTACTTATTCGTGGGACGAAGCTTGCCCGGTCCGTCTCGGCCCGGGCTTTTTTGTAAATCTTACGCACCTGTTCGCTGACCGCCATGCTATTTTGTTGATCTCGTTGCTAGCACCACCGCTTAGGCGCGGCCGATTACACCGCTGCGCAACCGCTTAAGTGTGCTGCGCGTGATTGTCAGCAGCCTAAAGCGGCAAACGGGCGTAAACTTTGCTTTACTAGAGGCCTATACTCACTTATGTAATCATTCTACAAATCAATGAGCCAAGGGAGACAACCGTGAGCGACAGTTTTCGTGCGAAAAGTACCCTCACCGTCAATGGTCAAGACTACACCTACTACCGGTTAGGTGCGCTAGCCGATCAGTACGACTTAAAGCGCCTGCCGTACTGCTTAAAAATCTTGCTTGAGAACCTACTGCGCAAAGAGGACGGCAAAAACGTAACGCGCCAGGATATCGAAACCCTATGCCGCTGGAAGGGCTCGGACGAAGCCTCCGAGCAAGTCAATTTTACCCCGGCGCGGGTGGTACTGCAGGATTTTACCGGGGTGCCGGCGGTGGTCGATTTAGCCGCTATGCGCGCGGCCATGCGCGATTTAAAAGGCGACCCGGCCAAAATCAACCCGCTGGGGGCCGTCGATTTGGTTATCGACCACTCGGTGATGGTCGATTATTTTGGCAGCCCCGACTCACTGCAAAAAAACACCGAGAAAGAATTTGAGCGCAACAACGAGCGCTACCAGTTTTTGCGCTGGGGCCAGCAGGCGTTTTCCAACTTTCGCGTGGTGCCACCGGGCACTGGCATCGTGCATCAGGTAAACCTCGAGTATTTGGCCAAGGTGGTATTGCTCGAGGAGCACGGCGACGAGCGGGTGGCACTGCCCGATACCTTGGTAGGCACCGACTCGCACACCACCATGATTAACGGCCTGGGCGTACTGGGCTGGGGCGTGGGCGGCATTGAGGCCGAGGCCGCCATGTTGGGCCAACCCATTACCATGCTGATTCCCGAGGTAGTCGGGTTTGAGCTAAAAGGCGAGCTGCCGCCGTCTGCTACCGCCACCGATTTGGTGCTCACCGTGACCCAAATGCTGCGCGAGCGCGGCGTGGTAGGCAAGTTTGTTGAGTTTTACGGCCCGGGCCTGGCAAAGTTACCGCTGGCCGATCGCGCCACCATCGCCAATATGGCGCCCGAGTACGGCGCCACCTGCGGTATCTTTCCGGTGGATGGCGAAACCCTGCGCTACATGGAGCTTACCGGTCGTGACCAGGAGCAAATTGATTTGGTCGAGGCCTACGCCAAAGAGCAAGATCTGTGGCGCAACGACGACGACCCGGTCGCCGACTACAGCGATACCCTGCACCTTGATTTGGGCGATGTGGTACCCAGCCTGGCCGGCCCCAAACGCCCGCAAGATCGCATCGCGTTAACCGATGCCAAATCGGCGTTTGCCACCTTGCTGCAAAGCGAGTTTGACGAGGCCGACGAGGTGATTACCACCGACGCCGATTCGCGCTTTGTGGGCGAGGGTGGCCAAACCGCCATCGACAATACCAACCTGCACGAGCGCGGCGCGGTGCCGGTCGAGATGAACGGCCAGGAGTTTATGCTCAATCACGGCGCCGTGGTGATTGCCGCTATTACCTCGTGCACCAATACCTCTAACCCCGCCGTGTTGGTGGCCGCCGGTTTGGTGGCCAAAAAAGCCCACGCGCTAGGGTTAATGACCAAGCCGTGGGTTAAAACCTCGTTTGCCCCCGGCTCGCAAGTGGTGCCGGCCTATATGAAAAACGCCGGCTTACTCGACCCGCTGGCCGAGCTGGGCTTTGATATCGTCGGTTTTGGCTGCACCACCTGTATCGGTAACTCGGGCCCCTTGCCACCCCCGGTGCAAAACGCCGTGCGCGCAGGCGATTTATTAGTCGCCGGCGTACTGTCGGGCAATCGCAACTTTGAGGGGCGCATTCACCAGGATGTAAAAGCCAACTACCTGGCCTCGCCGCCATTGGTAGTGGCCTACGCGTTAGCGGGCAACATGAATGTGGATTTACTCAACGAGCCGTTGGGGCAAAGCAAAGACGGCGAGAATATCTACCTGCGCGATATCTGGCCCACCCCGCAAGAGGTGGCCGACACAATCGCCAGCGCCATGACCGAGGGCATTTACGCCGATAAATACGCCGATGTGTTTAAAGGCACCGAGGCCTGGCAAGCGCTGCCTGTGCCGGAAGACGAAATCTACTCCTGGCCGGAATCCACCTACGTGAAAAAGCCGCCGTACTTTGATGGCATGACCATGGAGTTACCCGAGGCCAAACCCATCAAGGGCGCGCGCTGTCTGGTAAAAGTGGGCGACTCGATCACCACCGACCATATCTCGCCCGCCGGTGCCATTAAGCCCGACAGCCCCGCCGGGCAATACTTGCGCGACAAGGGCGTCGAGCCCGAAGACTTTAACAGCTACGGCTCGCGCCGCGGCAACGACGAAGTTATGGTGCGCGGCACCTTTGCCAACGTGCGGCTTAAAAACCAACTGGCCCCCGGCACCGAAGGCGGCTGGACCACGTACCTGCCCACCGACGAGCAAATGAGCATCTACGAGGCATCGCAAAAGTATCAGGCCGATAAGGTGCCCTTAATTGTGCTCGCCGGTAAAGAGTACGGCACCGGCTCTAGCCGAGACTGGGCCGCCAAAGGCACCAATTTGCTGGGTATTAAAGCGGTAATCGCGCAAAGCTTTGAGCGTATTCACCGCTCTAACCTGGTGGGCTTTGGTGTGTTGCCGCTGCAGTTTAAAGACGGCGACAGTGTGGAATCGTTGGGGCTGGAAGGTACTGAAACCTTCGACTTTGAGCCCATCGACGGTGAGCCCAAAACCTTAAAAATCACGGCGCAAAAAGACGGTAAAGATACAACGTTTGAGGTGCGGGTACGCATCGACACCGCCGTCGAGTGGGACTACTACCGCCACGGTGGCA
The DNA here is from genome assembly GCF_963975215.1 of uncultured Gilvimarinus sp. Lineage (GTDB taxonomy): Bacteria > Pseudomonadota > Gammaproteobacteria > Pseudomonadales > Cellvibrionaceae > Gilvimarinus. Next base: position 48,507 of record NZ_CAXBFW010000017.1, on the reverse strand, counting down.
TCCTGCATTATGTGTTAAGGCAGTTGGCGGGCTAAGTCAATTCGCACCCCGTATGCTCGCTAAGCTTAGGCGTAGCGAGCATATTCTTCCCGAACACCGTCAAAAGGGCTTATCACGCCTAGCTTTCCTTGCTTCACGACATGCGTATAAATTTCAGTAGTCTTTACATCCGTATGACCCAACAACTGCTGTATGGTTCTAAGATCATAGCCCTGCTCTAAAAGCCTTGTGGCAAATGAGTGTCGGAAGGTGTGGCAAGATATATGTTTAGCAATCGAGGAGCTATTAACACAGGTGGTTAAATGCTTTCGTACCGCGCTGTGGTGCAAATGGTGTCGACGAATAACGCCCGTGCGTGGACAAGGCCCTGGCCTACTGGATGGAAATAAATATTGCCACTTAGTTTGAAACGCTGCGCGGGGATACTTTCTGGCGAGTGAGTCGGGTAAATAAACCTCGCCAAAGCCCCGTTGCAAGTCCATCGCATGAATAGCGCTGACGTGTTCTATTTGCTGCTGGATATCAATTAGCAGCGCTTTAGGTAACAGGGTTGTTCGGTCTTTACGCCCCTTGCCATGGCGAACTACTAACATAAGGTTTTCAATATCTATATCCAGTATGCGCAATGACAAACACTCTGCTTGTCGCAACCCAGCGCCATACATCAGTGCAAACATAAGCCGATAAGGGTTAGTGGCTAAATCAATAATCGTCTTAGCCTCCGTATGTGAAAGCACGGTAGGGACTCGCTGCGACTGCTTAGCTCGCTTAAAATTCATATTCTCAAGTGGCTGACGTAAAAATTGACGATAAAGAAACACTATCGCATTAAGTGCAATTTTCTGGGTTGCCACCGCGTTGTTTCGTTCGGTGGCTAAATGGGTAAGCCAAACTTCTACCGCTTTTTCATCAAGGGTCGATGGATGGGCCTTATTGTGAAAGCGTATAAATTTTAAAATCCAGTGAACATAAGTTTGCTCGGTGCGGTAAGAGAGCTGCCTAAATCGCATAAATGCACGTAGCTGATCCATAAATCTGGCCGATTTTTCAGGTACATACACTGGGATATCCGAGGGTCTCTCCATGATTAGCTCCGTGCTTATGCTGTGTTTATATACAGTTTAGTTGGGGGTCACACTCCGGTCAAATCCGTGTTCAGGGGAAACCCTTGAACAATGTGAGAAGATAAGTTGAGTGCAAATAATATTTTCTTAATTAATTCAATGGGTTGAGCGGCGCTTGCGCAGTACAGAAAAAGACATTACATTAGGCTTTCAATTAAAGTCAGTCGCACTTTCCCCAGACAAGGAGCTGTCAGAATATGTCTATTTCCCCTGTGCTTTCAACAGCTTCCATCTCCAACTTCATCCAGTTTCTACTGGGGATAGGGTGACAGGCGAAAGTGCGACTGAGTCGCATGAATTAGCTGTTAGGCTAGGGAGCTTCTGACTAAATGGCCAAATTGGCTAAGTACTTGACAATTGCTGGCATGCTGTTCAACGTTGCGTGGTTCCTGTGGAATCCTGCGGACTGGACATTCGAGTGGGAGCCTGTGGTGGCTTTTACGCTTACTCTAGCGGGCTTCATTGCCGCAGACGTCCACGATTCGTCGAGCATTAGCGGAAATCTCGCTAAGCAAGGGCACCCTAACGACGTTGCGTTGGCGAAGAAGCTGCTGGATGCTCTTCCCTCCAACGGCATCATAAAGTTTCTGAAAGAACATGACTTTCTAGGTAGCTTTAGAAGCGAAGAGATACGCCCCATCAATCAGTTTCTCTACGAATGGGATAACCCAGAGCATGAGTTTCTTGACAGCGATCTCGAGTCCTATAGAAAAAGCTTACTAGAAAGCGCTGTCGAGTTCGGTATGGCCGTGGCTAAATACACAAGTCCAAATCTGGCGGGGCTGCAGGCTGTGATCGTAAATGGGCATAGAAGCGACTCTGAGCATATGCAGCGCTTCGAAGAGGAGGCAAAGATCATCAACGAAGCAGCAGATTCAGTAGTGGAAGCTCACATATCTTTTGTTCGTGCTGCTCGTACTAAACTTAACTTAGCCAAGGCCTAACAAAGGTATTATGGCGCCGCTGCGCGGCTCGGACGGCTTCCATTTCGGTCGTTCCTCCCTACATTTCAGCCGCCGCATATACCGGCGTTATGGCTACAAGGAAACTCCGAATGTTTAAATGGATATCTTCGCTCTTCAGTAATAAAAAAAACGAACAGCAAGATGCAAAAAGCCCATATGCCTCTGTAAAGGTGTGGTTTGACGAAAATAATGCGTGGGTGCATTGGCCAGAAAAGGAGCCTCAGTCTATTGCGTGGAATGGACTTATTGGCGTTGCAGTCGAAACAACTGATGAAGGTCCATTTGTTGAAGATGTGTGGTGGCATTTGGCAACTAAAGACGGCGTTATAACTTATCCCAGTGAGGCCACTGGAGCCGGTGAATTACTGCAGCGCCTTCAGGATATTCCAACTTTTAATAATGAGCGACTCATAAAATCAATGTCATCCACAGAAAATCAAACCTTTATTCTTTGGGATCATGAAGGGCGTCATGTGTAAAGCCATAACAAGGCAAGGCAAAATCGTTCCGCTTCGCTCCACTGGACGCGCTAACGCGCGCCTTTGCTTGCGGCGTTAGCAGTTCACCCGTTCATTCACCGAGGCTGCATTCAAGGCCTCCTACGCAATAGGAACTACGACATGGAAGAGTTTTGCAAAGCTTGCTTTAAGAACAAGATGGGAATTGGTATTGCCACAGGTGTAGCCGTTGGGGCAGGTTTCGGTGCTGCCTCCGGTGACATGGCACAAGCTATGGGGTTTGGCACCGCATTCGGCGTAGTGTTAGGTGCAATCTGGACCCGCCGTGCAAATGGCAAAGTCTGCTAACAATCACATTAAGTCCGCTCACTTCGTTCGCCCGACGCTCGTACCTCGCGCGGCTTATGTGAGGCGTTATGCGATAAATTGAGAATTGAGCATGGAAGAAAAACATTGGTTAGATTTTGTTACTGCAATTGGAAGTATTGCAACGCCTATAATTGTCCTAATAATCTCATCTATTGGCTGGAAAGCAAAAAATAGCATCGAGAGAAAAATAGATCTCGAAAATAAGCTACGAGACGATCGGATTGAGATTTACAACAAAATACTAGAGCCTTTCATAATCTTACTAATGTCAGATGCTGCCTGGGAATCTGACAAGAAGAATAAAGGCAAGGATAAAGGCGATGTTGCAACCAGCGCCATGTTGACCCTTGAGTATAGGCGTCACGGCTTTAAACTTGCGTTAATGGCAAATGATTCTGTCGTTAAAGCTTACAACAACCTAATGCAGTACCTCTACAACATGGAAGAGGCTCAAAAATCAGGTGAACTAGACTTTCTCAAAGATATGATGGAGCTATTAGGTAACTTCCTAATAGAAATCCGCAAGAGTATGGGCAATGAGGCTACTAAATTGGACTTTTGGGATATGTGTGAGTGGTGGATGTCCGATACTAGGAAAGTTAAAAATGGCACGTACAGCGCATAACAAGGCAATGAAAAATCGCCCACAAAAAACGTGGGCTGGACTCGCTAACGCTCGCCTTTTATTGCGGCGTTATGAGTCCAAGTTACCCACAAAAAGTAGACACCCTGTATAGTTATATTTGCCCTATATGGAGGTGTCCAAAATGGCACGTAAAAAACATCAGCATTACACTGAAGAGTTTCGTAAAGAGGCCATAAAACGGTCTGAGAAGCCGGGTGTCACGCAAGCCCAAGTGGCCAAAGAGCTGAAACTTTAGGGTCAGGCCTTACATTTTACACTTCGGTGTGAATTGTAAGGCCTGACGCCGATGCGTTCGATTTTTTAGTGAAAAGACGATAAAAAGGTGCCGGAGTTTGTGTTGTTTAAACGAAATTCCGCCTAATACACTGTTAGAACGAGTCGAGTATGAGCATAGAGCAGGAATTATTTAACTCGGCCAAAGAATTAATCGAGTCGAGATATCCAGTTGGATTTGGTGGCGCCGCTTCGGTTCGTCTCAAGGACGGGCGTATTTTAACAAGCGTTGCACCGGAAGTTGAAAACGATGCATTGTCGTTGTGTATGGAGGTTGGGGCACTGCTTGAAGCGAATAAGCTCAATGTGCCAGTGACTCATAGCTTGTGTCTGTGCCGCGAAAGCGAAGCGGATGACTTTATGCTATTAAGTCCATGCGGCATTTGCCAAGAAAGGCTTATATACTGGGGGCCAGATGTCCTAGTAGCTATTAGCAATCCAGGCAACGCAATTAAGTTTGTCCCTTTAAAACAGCTTATGCCACATCACTGGTCACAGGTAAACGGCAATGTGTTCTAACAAGGTGTTCCTGTTGAAATTATTTCCGTTGCTCCTTTTGTGTTTGGTAACACAAAAGCATCCACTCCAAAAATTCAAAAGAACACGGCGTTAGTGTTACAAGACTTCGAGCCATCCATGGAAGACAGAATATTCATAGCGAAATATGTCGTAGGTAAATTAAATACTGAAGATTTGGTCCAATTTGCAGACCAAAAACTTACAGACGGTGTTTACTCGGAGCATTTACTTAATATCATGGATGACGGACCTGAGCACTGGAATCCTGTATCAGAGTATTTCGAAAGCTTTGTAGAGGAAAAAGGTTATGCGGTTCCAAGTTTCGAGCAGGCAGTGTGGGTATTGTTGAGATATCACATATTGCTTATTAGCCAGGGAAATGTAAGCCCTTCAAAGCAGTTTCGGCAACTGCTTGATGACATTGAAAGTTTCGATCTTCACAAAGGCATTAAGAAGTACGTGGGCGACAACATAGGAATAGAAAACATGTACGGCTGGTATCACTCAGACTGTTCCACTATCGAAGAGACTGATTCAGGTATATTCAATGAAAGTCTTGATTGGGTGGAGAAATTTAAAAATGAACACTAACAAAGCAACCCAACACCGCCCGGCAAAAACACGCCGGGCTGGACTCGCTACACGTTGTTTCGCTCGCCGTTGGTTGCGGCGTTAAGCCTCTGAGAGCAACGTATGCTATCTAAACTATTTGGCAGGAAGAAGCATGAAAAGGTTATCTACACGCTTTTTGATAAACCTATGCATCGTGAAATTCTCGGTGTGTGGGAAAAGCATATGTGGCATTACACTGAGGTAATTGGGTACTCAGCAACAGGGGCAATATTTTTATTCTCTCCAGAGTCTAGTGAATATTTGGTTTTTTACCCAAGTATGCCGGGAAACAACTGCAAAGGTTATGGTGTATTCGAGAGCCTGCAAGAATTTAAAGAAACCATCCTAGATGAGGAGAGTTTTCCTGAGTATTGTTTGTACCCAATTAACCCTAGAGACTTAGAAATTCTGGAGAATAGGTTAGGGCCTTTAGGTGAATTACAAATCTATTACCCTAAACTAGACCCCGCACTTGGAGGGTCGTTCGACCTAGAAGGTTTTGACAAAGGTAACATTTGGATTCGAACTGAAATATTAGGTCAAAATCGTGGCATCGAATAAAGGCTTAACAAAGCTATCAAAAATCGTTCCGGCCAAAAAGATGGCCTTCACTGGACGCGCTAACACGCGCCTTTTATAGCGGCGTTAAACGTCAAGTAGAAATCGATGCGAATAGAAACATCAGAAAGCCCAAAAATCGAAGTCGCAGAATACAGTATTTCATTTGTCGCTAACTTCGAGTTTACTTATGCGGCTCTTTTGCTTAAAAAAAGATTGGTCGCTCTATTTATTGATGGCTGGAGCGGAGATCTACCTTTTGTAGGCAAGGTGTATGACTTTCAGGGAAATGAGATAGTTCAAATACCTTTTCCATCAAATGGTGTGGGTGGCCGGCAAAATTCTTTTTGGTATGCTAGCGAAACTGAAGAAGGACTCTGGATTGGTTTTCACCAGCAAAGCGAAAGAGATTTCGGTGGGGTATTCAGTCTCAATGAAATGGAGTTTATTTCTTTTAATGAAGCACGGTAAGCGTTTAACAAGCGCAGTCACAGCGATGGCTTTTCCGTTGCGGCTTCGCCTTCATGAACTTGCACCACTTTCACGGACAGTAACTCACTGTTCAATCTAAGTGGTGATAACATGGGAGTAACAAGGAAAAACCAGTACGACAGCTACACATTGGCTTACAAGGTCCACGCGGTCAAGATGACCCAGAAGAAAGGCGTTAAAGCCGTAGACGTAGCAGCGTCTCTGGGGATTCATCCCGTCATGCTCTATCGATGGCGGCAGGAGTTCAAAGAGGGCCGCCTCTCGGAGAACAAGCACATGCGTCAGAAAACCAACCCTCCTGAGCGCCGTCCAGAGGATGCGCAAGCACTGAAAGCGGCGGAGCGTCGAATCAAAGAGCTAGAGAGACGTCTCTCCGCCAAGGAAGAGGAAGTCATTATCCTAAAAAAGGCAAAGCGGTTCTTCTCGGATCAGCGCAAGAGCGATACGCGTTCATAGAGAAGAACCGCCACCAGCATAAAGTAGTTCACCTTTGCCGGCATTTAGGTGTCTCGGCCAGCGGCTTCTATGATTGGGAAGATCGGGGGCTGAGCCAAAGAGCGCTGGAAGATGAAGCGTTGCTTGAAGCCATTAAAGTCGTTCATGTCGGTCATAAGCGTAACTACGGAGCCCCTCGCGTTCATAAAGCCTTGAGAAATCAGAACGTTAGTTGCAGCAAGCGCCGAGTGAACCGTCTGATGAAGGCAAACGGCATTCAATCTACGTATCACGCTTCCAGGCCGGGAAGGCGTAGCGGCGGTTACGCTGAGGTCGCTGATAATCTGCTTGCGGATTCGCCCAAAGCAACCGCAGCGGGTCAGCAGTGGGCAGGCGATATGACCTATCTGAAAACGGCGCAAGGCCCAATCTACATGGCGGCCGTTTTGGATCTGTTCAATCGAGAGGTCATCGGCTGGGGCTTTTCTCGGGCCCATGATGCCGACCTGATCAAAGGCGCGCTTGAAATGTCTCTGGCGCTGCAGGAGAATGAAGCGGGCTGCTTGTTCCACAGTGATCAAGGGTCGGAATACCGCTCTGACATCTACCAAAACACACTCAGAAAATCTGACCTGGTCAGCAGTATGAGCCGAGCGGGTACGCCAACCGACAATGCGTTCGTCGAGTCGTTCTTCGGAACATTAAAAAACGAACTGGTACACCAGATGAAATTCAGTTCCTACGTGGAGTGTGCGGCCAGAGTCATTGACTATGTGGAGTTTTACAACGAGGAACGCCTGCACTCTTCTTTGGGGTACGTATCGCCAAAAGCCTATCAACGGGTGGCGTCATAGTGTCCGTGAAAGTGGTGCAAGTTCATCACTACAAAGCCACGCGTGCTGCGGACGTTATGTTTCCACGTGATTCAGAGTCAAACCAGAAGAATGGAAAACGAAATCAAATTTCAGAATCTACGCATGATCGCACTGGAAAAAGATGGGGACTACTCGTTGAATATTTCAATTGCTAGCGGAATTGTAGATTTTGGCGTCACCGTTTCTTTGGAAAAACGTGATTTTGAGGTAATTTCAACTAATGAATTGCGAGCGGCATTGCTTCAAGCCGCGATGCATCATCCATTTCAGCTTAGACAGACTGCTCTGAGCGAAAATCAGCAAAGGAAGTATCTGGATGTGGTGCTCCACGCACCAGAGTCTGAGGTCGAAGATTTCCTTACAGAGTTGGATCATGGTCGGGCAAATGGAGCTATTTCAAATATGGTTCGCATTACTACCAATCAAGATTACCAAAGTTTACGCAATGGTAATTGGTTCAATTAGAAAGTTCCAAAACATAACAAGCAGCGGCAGAGCGACAGCCAACACTACGCGTCTTTTGCGTTACTCGCTGTCGCTCAAACATTAACACAAAAGGCACTCCGCGTTGGCTGCGCCTGCGCTGGGCGTTATGGCTACAAGGAAACTCCGGATGTTTAAATGGATATCTTCGCTCTTCAGTAATAAAAAAAACGAACAGCAAGATGCAAAAAGCCCATATGCCTCTGTAAAGGTGTGGTTTGACGAAAATAATGCGTGGGTGCATTGGCCAGAAAAGGAGCCTCAGTCTATTGCGTGGAATGGACTTATTGGCGTTGCAGTCGAAACAACTGATGAAGGTCCATTTGTTGAAGATGTGTGGTGGCATTTGGCAACTAAAGACGGCGTTATAACTTATCCCAGTGAGGCCACTGGAGCCGGTGAATTACTGCAGCGCCTTCAGGATATTCCAACTTTTAATAATGAGCGACTCATAAAATCAATGTCATCCACAGAAAATCAAACCTTTATTCTTTGGGATCATGAAGGGCGTCATGTGTAAAGCCATAACAAGGCAAGGCAAAATCGTTCCGCTTCGCTCCACTGGACGCGCTAACGCGCGCCTTTGCTTGCGGCGTGTGTGCCAGGCATGGCACTTAACTCGCGAGGTGAAAGTCCTCGTACCAGGTATTCGCAGAGCCGAAGGTTAGCCAAAGGGCAAGGTTAGTTTCGTGATGAGCTGGCTGGAGGAAGCCCAAGGCGAAATCGCGGGGCGATGAACAAGAATCGGATATGAGGTGTGACATAGGTGGGGCCAGCGGGCACGTGACTGCTAAGCCCTCCATCTGCAACTGGCTTATGTTTTATAAATCCGGCGTCTACGCGAGGAAAGTTAAGTGTCTTACCCTGGGAGGTCTGCATTGTGTTGAAGGAACAACTGACAGGAAAGCAATTCTCTGTGATCGCGATGCAGAAGTCAGCAGAGGGCATAGTAGGTGTATTTCTCGGCACTGAAGGCCTGAACATTTCTGGTATGTATAGATTGTAAGAACATGGACATAGCACCTGACCAACCTCGACAAGGGGCACCGCTATCGGCGGTGGGTGAAGCCTGTGTTATTGAAAATCCCATCCAATTACCAATTATCGAAACATCGTTGATGGAGCAAGTGCTCGACAGGAATAATCTGGCACGAGCTCTGAAACAAGTCAGACGTAATAAAGGCGCAGCGGGTGTAGATGGTATGACAACAGAGCAGTTGTCGAGATACCTTCACGTTCACTGGCCACAACTCAAGGAAAGCCTGGTCGAAGGCCGTTACCAGCCTAATGCGGTCAGGCGTGTCGAAATTCCCAAGGCAGACGGGAAATTGCGCAAGCTGGGCATTCCAACGGTCGTTGATCGTTTTATCCAACAAGCAATTGCGCAAGTCGTCAGTCGACTCTGGGAGCCGACCTTCCACCCCAACAGTTACGGCTTCAGACCGCACCGAAGCGCCCACCAAGCCGTTCGGCACGCACAGAGCACCATCGTGCAGGGTAAGCGCTGGGTCGTGGATCTGGATCTTCAGGCGTTCTTCGACACCGTTAACCACGACCGGTTGATGCATCGACTCGGACAGCGCATACAAGATCCGGATATTCTGAAGCTGGTCAGGCGTTATCTGAAGAGTCCGGTACAAAACGGTCAACAAGTCACCAAGAGCAGAGAGGGCGTTCCGCAAGGAGGGCCGCTGTCACCGGTGCTGGCCAATATTGTTCTGGATGAGCTGGATTGGGAGCTGGAAAGACGAGGTCATCGCTTCAGTCGGTACGCGGATGACTGTCAGATATTTGCGGGCAGTGAGCGAGCGGCGGAGCGTATTAAACGCAGTGTACAACGTTTTATCGAATACCGTCTTCGGCTCAAGGTGAACGACGAGAAGAGCGCTGTAGACCGCCCATGGAAACGGAGCTTACTGGGTTTTACTTTCAGCCCCCGGCGAGGAAACCGCATCAAGGTGAGTGATAAAGCGCTCATCAAGCTGAAGGGCCGAATCCGGGAGTTGAGCCGTCGAACGAGAGGCCATCAGTTGTTGAGTGTCATCGCAGATTTAAAGAAATACCTGCTTGGTTGGAAAGCGTACTTCGGCGTGGCTGAAGTACTGAGCCCGCTGCGGGACATCGACAAATGGATCAGACGGAAATTACGTTGTTATATCTGGAAACAATGGGGCCGTAGCGGATACCGTAGACTACGTCGACTTGGAGTAGATCAAAAAAACAAAGACACCCACAGTTTAAAAATCCCCCTCTCTATTCATCCCAGTCGTCAACGGTTTTTGGCTATATCGATTCGATGATGGCGAGTGGCGAGTTTTTCTCGCATAGGGCGTATTTCGGACACAGGCGTTCCTGCCCGCAGGAGCACAAAGGGGCTTTTGATAGGATTGGCGTCAGCCGGTTTGCGAGTAGAAGCTTCGGCAGTGTCTGATGCCGTGTATCCAGTGTAGATTCAGTGCTTCGCACAATTCACTGACTTTAGCGACCGGGCCGATGGCTCGGCCAAAACGCTGCTCGATATGGCAGCATGTGTCCAGCCAGTCTTTTGTAGGAAGGCCAAGCCGATCCAGAATTTTCGGCAGGTTTTCGTTTATGGCCCCGCGCTTGTCGTTGCGAATGGCGCGTCCCGTCCAGTCTACCAGCTCCAGGTAGTCGCTTAGATCAAAGGGCAGGTGGTTGGGTTGGCGGTCTTGATGCTCACGGCCAGCAAATGGCATCAGCTCGGCCAGAGCCAAGGGTTTTTCTCGATCCGTTTCGGCAGGTGATTCGACGAGGGTGGTGGGCTCGATACCCAGACGCTCCTGAATGCTGGTAAAGTCCGAGTTCTCGGGGGTATCGGCCATACTGGCCCGGATGGGGTTTAAGTCCACATAGGCCATACAGCTTAATACGGCTCGCTCATCCAACAACGCCTGGCTTTTAAAGCGTCCTTCAAAGAATCGCCCGGTGCAGTTGTCCTCACGGTTGGCCCAGCGGGCAATGGGTTCATTGAGGCACCTCATGAACCAACTGATATCCGCTAGGCGCTGGCGCCAATCATCGACAATGCCATCTATGACTTCCAGTTCCGGCGGCGATAACGTCTCGCCCGCTCGGAACCGCTGCACCAATGGAGGCCCTTTAAAGAGTTGGCACCAGCGTTCAATCACTTCATCCCGAGTTAAGGCTTCGGCCTGCTCCCGGTGAACACGCAAGACCAAATGATAGTGATTGGACATGACCGCATAGGCGGCCACGTCGATGGTAAAGACCGCCGCCAGTTGTTTAAGTCGACGGACGATCCAGCCCCGGCGATGCTCGAAGTCATAGTCCTTGCCAGAGCCACATAAAAATGCGCGTCGAACACAGCGGGCAACGCAGTGATAAAAAGGGGTGTCGTCAAGAGAGATAAGGCGCTTACGGGGTTGAGTCATGGTTCCTCCTTGAACGTGCGGTGCAGTGAGCTCCTTGAATTTACTTTGGTTTAGAGGTGTGGCATTGTCAAGTTTGTGGGTGTCCCCAATGTCAAGTTTGTGGGTGTCCCCAATATTGTCATTGGTTTAGAGGTGTGGCATTGTCAAGTTTGTGGGTGTCCCCAATATTATATTGCTATTTTCACTACAAAGCTGCGCGTGTTGGCAGCGTTATGGCTTTAGAAGACTCGGCTTAGCATCCATTCTTTTGTGAAGTATTCGGACTATTTCTATATGGGTGTCTGAAACTTTCCGATAAAATACTATATGGCTCGTAACAGGAAACTTCCTGTACCCAGGCCTTACAAAGTCACAGGTTATGCCTATGGCCGGAGTTTCAGCAATTGAATGGAAAGCGTCATCAAATTGCCGAAGATAAATTCGTCTTTGAGCTTTCCCCCATTTATGTTGGGTATAGACGGCAATGGTCTTTAGGTCATTTTTGGCTTGGATCGAGAGCTGGAATGTTCCCATTAGCCAAGCTCATCATCAAGCTCTTGCATAAAGCTATCGTAGCTGTATTGAGCAACACCGCTATTCTCACCATCTTCAAGCATTCGACGCAGCGTCATAAGCTTTTGCTCATTTACTTCGAGCATTCTAAGGCCTGCGCGTATAACCTCGCTCGCAGAGGCATAACGACCATCTGCAATTTGCTGCGCTATAAAACCATCAAAGTGGTTACCAAGGGTCATACTCGTGTTTTTAGACATAACGGCACCTCAAATACCAAATATAGGTATATAATGGTATATGGCCATAACATGGCAGTCAACCCGACGCCGCATACTACGTTCCGCTTTGGGGTGGCCCTGCCACCTTACCCCAAAGCTTCACTGCGCATGCAGCGCAGGTTACTTCGGCGGTAAGGCAAAAACATGACTCAATTTATAAATGATTTCGGTCAGCGTGTCGGAGAGTCGCTTGCGGACTGGGTAGAGCCCGCGCGCCCTTCGCGGGAGTCGATGGAAGGCCGCTTTTGTCGCCTGGAGCCGCTTGCTCCGGAGCTCCATGCCGAAGAACTCTATGCTGCGAACGCGCAGGATCACGATGGGGGAAGTTGGACCTATCTTCCCTATGGCCCCTTTGGTTCCTTTGAGCGCTACCATGAGTGGCTTGATACAATGAGTCAGGGCGATGATCCATTGTTTTTCACGATCATCCAGAAGTCGGATGGGCGAGCCGTGGGTGTTGCGAGCTATCTGAGAATCATGCCCGCGAGTGGCTCGATCGAGGTTGGTCACCTTCGTTTTTCCGAGCAGCTTAAGCGAACTCCTGTTGCTACGGAGGCCATGTTCTTGATGATGAAAAGAGCTTTCGATCTGGGCTATCGGCGCTATGAGTGGAAATGCGATGCTTTGAATGCACCTTCGTGTGCTGCCGCTAAACGCCTTGGGTTTACGTATGAAGGCACTTTTCGTCAAGCCACAGTGTACAAAGGGCGAAGCCGGGATACCGCGTGGTTCTCGGTTATCGATACCGAATGGCCGGCTTTGTATCGGGCGTTTTCACAATGGCTAGCGCCAGATAACTTTGACGAGCTCGGCAAGCAGCGAGCCCGACTGAGCGAGTTAACTCAAAAAGCCCTTCGACAACAGCTGTGAAGTACAGCCAATACACGCAGCCAAGAACGCCTAAGTACTACACAACCTTCGGTTCTGGGCGCTCGTAGCTCGCGTCGTTTAGCTGGGCCTTATGCAAACAAGGAGGATCAAATGAAAGATACAATAATTGGCTTATTTATAGGGATCGCAATAGCATTTCTTGGCGTCTACCTTACCGGATTTTCCGCCGCAATAGCTGTTCCCGAACAGATCGGCAAAATACTATCTGGTTCAAGCTTTATAATCTGGGAAGTTGCTGTAACTCAGTTTCTGGGTTATGGGGTGGTTACATTTTTACTTTTATTCTTTGCGGTAAAGTTTTTTAAGCCAAATCCGTGGCTGATTGTTTTGTCCGCACTGATCGCATGTGAAGCTGTTTTGTTTATCGCATACTCTAGTTCTTACACTATTTATATTCCGCATTTTTTAATTGTTATTGGCTGTGCGGTTCTGGGCGCCTATCTAGCCGTCAGACAGAACAGTACATCAAAAGCCGCGGCAGAATAACACCTAACACTTCGCACCTTTGTGTTACTTTCTGCGGTCAAACTATTGACCCATAAATCGCTCCGCATTGGCATTGTCTGCGCTGGGCGTTAAGCACGGAGCCCCAACTATGGTGGATATTAACGGAAGTAAGGATTGTGGTAACTCGCCAAAAAACACACTGGTGGAGAAAGTGGCCGTTGCATTAGAGGCTGGTGATACTGAATTTTTGAGTGAATATCTGGCTGATGGCGCTATTTGGGAGCTTTCTGATAAAAGAGTCGCAGCAGGGAAAGATATCGGGCGTGTCTTCAATGAAAGCGATGCTGAAACTGTTTTCGTAAGTATTGATCACGTAATGTCGCATGGAAAAGTTGGCGCCGTAAATGGCTTTAGCCAAAATAACAAGGGAAAGAAGGTCGATTTTTGTCACGTCATAGAGTTTTCTAGCGTAAAATTTACCAAAATTAGCAGGCTATTAAGCTACAGCAAGTTATAGGATGCACAGCAACTGACAAGCTTTGCATCCGTCGGCCAAAACTATCACTGGTTTTTAGGCAACCCAGTACGTCGGAGCATCTTATGAATGCCGATACAATAAATTTATTGGCGAGGGCCACGCTCGATGGCTCGATGCCTTTTCCTGTCATCATCAGAGAACTCATTGCCGAAGGTGTTGAGTACTATTACGTTGACTACGCTGCTTGTACATTTACTTTTTACAGTGACGATCACTCAACGGTAACCGTTCCGCTGTTATTTGAAGGCTTGCCATCTGTTTCGCAGAACTTTGATGTGGCGGCTTTAAAATCGGCCATTTTTGATAGCCAGCAACATGACCAAAAATTTCGTATTTTTTGCGAGCGGGCCATGCACGCAGGAGTTGGTGGTTATTTTGCGTTTCTTCGCGGTCAGCGCGTTGTTTACTTTGGGCGGCAGGGAGACCAGCATACCGAGTGGTTCCCCTGAGCACCGCCGGAGAATAACTCGCAGGCAACGCCCAGTACAAAAGATAATTTGTGTCTACTTATAGTGTGGTGGTAAAGCTCGTCCGATTCGGTAGCCGCTAGTATTTTTAGAAGAAAGGGATTTTCTATGATTTCATCTGGTGTTTCTGTGTTGCTGCTTATTGTTATACACCTTGCATTGGTTGCCGCGCTTGGTTGTTTTCTTACCCGATTAGAACAAGATGACCCTAAAACCTATTCTGTGGTTGCTACGCCTGAGAAAATTCATTTTGGTTTTTCAGGTTTTTATTTTTTGGGGCCTTTGGCGTTTCTGCTAGATCAGATTGTGCCAAAACGGTATGAGTTTTGGAGTATAAAAGATTCTACCCGAGTTTACGCCGATAGGTTACGGTGGGGGGCTATCGTGGCAGTAGTATGCCAGTTGATCATAGTAGGTGTTTTACTGTTATCCTGGGTATAGTTACGATTTTGCGGTTTTTTTGTCATGGATTATGGCGTTGGTTTACTTGAATGGGACAGAGCTTATGCCATAAACATAACCGAGTTATTAATGAACCCGAGTAAACGTGCGGCTTGCTACGTAATTTTAAAACTTAATAATTTCATATAACTAACTATTCGTTGGGGCAGGAGGCGGGCCATGGATTCTATTCAGGCGGCACAACAGGATATGAGAGCGGCATACTTTAACGGAGTGCCAGGGATAGTCTCGTCGGGCACTGTTTGGCTGGCGGCGGGTTTGGTGGCGCTTTGGTTTGGGCCTATTAAAGGTGTGATTACTTTGCTTGTTGCGGGCACATTAATATTTCCTGCATCGGTAGTCTTGTGTAAATGTTTAGGGCGAAGTGGCAAGCATGCCAGCGGTAATCCGCTAGCGCCGTTAGCAATGGAGGGAACAGTATGGATGCTGATGTGTATGCCGGTGGCAGCGGCTGTGGCGTTGTACCATATTGAATGGTTTTTTCCGGCGATGCTGTTGGTAATAGGTGGGCGCTATTTAACGTTTACAACACTCTATGGGCTACGTGTGTATTGGTTATTTGGTGGTGGCGTAGGTGTTTTAGCGCTTACCTTAGCGGTATTGCAGCCGCCTGCGTTTGTATCTGGCCTGGCCGGTGGATTGGCAGAGTGGATGTTTGCCGGGATAGTGTTTGCGGGCCGTTCGAAATAGTTGTTGTGACCTTTATGGGTTAAGTTTGAAAACTGGTGGGGTTTTGGGTGGGGTAGCCGGGGTGAATAACTCACACCGGCTTTTTAGTTGCTCTACTCTAAGCATAAGTTGTTCCCGAGTTGGGGTAGCTATTTCTTAGAGTATTTAATCGGCTATATTCCTTTAGAAGAATAAGCTTTCGACTTTTTCGCCAGCGAATTTAATGTCACATTTGTCGCCAGATTTAGCGTTAGAGGATTGAATGGCACCAGCCACCACACCAAAAACACCGCCTTGATTGTTTAGCACAGAGCCGAAGTAGCAATAACTGGAAACATCCAGGTTTTGATATTCACTGGCTAGGTTAAGGGTGGGCGTGTAGGGCGGGAATCTGCCCTTCATGATCGGGTCGCCATTTACGGTAAGCTGAAGCTCATTGCGATCGGTATCGTATTGGCCGCCTAGCACGTAGTCTTTACCTTCGTGCGAGACGGTTTTACTTTGGGCCTGGATCGGTGGGGTTGGTGTAGAGGCGCAGCCGGCAATGACAACTAAAGGTAGGATGCTGAGTAATAAATGCTTCTTTCTCATGTTGGTACTTACTTCCGTATAATAAATTGGGCGAAAAATATACCCTAAAGGACTTTAAGTTTCAATCTAGGTTCTTTGTTTTTTGTGTCGCAGATGCGGCGCCGTTAATAATGGGTTTATGGTGTTACCGTTTAGTGGCACCTATATTTTTAGTTGCTCCGTGTAAAGTGGTTTCTGATGGTTATGATCTTTGCCGCGTCATCAGGTGTGCCCCAACAATAGTGGTGTTAAATCGCATGAAAATTAATAGGCCGGCCTTAGTGATTGCCATCGCCTTTTTTATTTTTTGGTTATCTGTGCTTTATGCCGGTGCCGATCACCCGCCTCCGGCGGGGTTTGCTTGGTTGATACTGATTGTCGCAATATGCTCGTTAGTGGTGTATTTGCGTCTGCCGTGCTATTGGCAATGGGCTTACACTCGGCGATCAATGCGTAAGTGCCGGGTGTTGCTAGACGGCGCGATCGCCGGCGCCACATTGGCTATTGGCTTTTTTGTGTTTGCTCCGCCGGGTGATGCCCATTTTGCGGCTGCAGGTGTGTTTGATTATTTGCTGTGGGTGACGGGACTGACTGTGGTTGGGGCGGTTAATGCAGCGGCTGTTTACGCCATCACTGTGTTGTTAAAGCGTTGCAGGTTAATGCCATATTAAGGGTTATAGGCTTAACGTTGCCGCCAGACGTTGGCGCATTGAGCAGGTCTCTGTGCGGGGGGATACGCCAGGGTCAATACCAAGGGCCGTGTAACGGCCGCTTTAGCTCCCTAAGGTGGCGTCTAACTCCTTATTGGGCGTATAGTAATAGGGTTACTCATAGGCAAGCGGTTACCGCGATGAATGCTGTTATATTGCATCAAATAAAACCATTAGAGACTACAGCCGTATGAAGGCCGGCGAGCCAATCGATTTGGCTGACGTGCTGGATTTAATGCTCAATGCCGTCTGTGTGGTTGATAAAGCCGGAAACTTTCTCTTTGTTAGCGCCGCCTTTGAGTCGATTTTTGGTTATCAGCCCCATGAAGTTATCGGCCAGCCGATGATTGATTTAGTGCACCCCGATGATCGGGCCCGCACCTTGAGTACCGTTGACACCTTGCTGGCAGGCGAGCCAAACCCGCATTTTGAGAATCGCTGGGTGCGTAAAGACGGACGCGTTGTGCATGTACTGTGGACGGCACGTTGGTCAGAGAAGCACCAGGCACGTATCGCTGTAGCGCACGACATTACCGAGCGTAAACAAATGGAAGATCGGCTTAGCCATATGGCAGGGCACGATCAGCTTACTAATTTGCCCAATCGCGTTTTACTGCAAGATCGCTTGTTAACCGCACTGGCCACGGCAAAACGCGAGCAAACCTGTTTGTCGTTGCTGTTTATTGATATGGATGGCTTTAAGCCTGTGAATGACACCTATGGTCACTCAGTGGGGGATAAATTATTGCAGCACATTGCGCAGCGGCTGAGCGCTAGTGTGCGAGTTTCCGATACTGTTGGGCGTTTGGGGGGTGACGAGTTTTTGGTGCTGCTAAACGGTATCCCCGAGGCGGCGGACGTGCTTAAGGTGGCTGAAAAAATCCGCAATGAGCTAAACCGGGCCTACACCATTGATGACTTAAACCTGACGCTGGCGCCCAGCATTGGTATCGCCCATTTCCCCGAACACGGCATTAACGAACAGCAGCTTATCCAGAGGGCCGATCGCGCGATGTACCGGGCAAAAAGTGCTGGCGGAAACTGCTCGGTGGTATTCTCGGCAGCCGATAGTGAGCGGGATGAAGCCTTATAAGAGTTGCAGCTACGCCCATTTTGCCTCGTGTAAGGCACTGCTTTACTATGCGCTACTGAATTGAATGCGCCGATGGCCTGCGCTTAGGCACGCCTGGATTGATGTGGAGCCCTTTTATGCCGAGTAACCCGTTTGCCTCATTAGAATGCTTAACCCTGGAAAACCCCAACGCCGGCGATAGCGATGCCTGTGTTATTTGGCTGCACGGGTTAGGGGCAAGTTGTAATGATTTTGCCAACCTGTTGCCAGAGCTTAGCTTGGCGCCCGGAGCGCGTATTCGGTTTGTGTTTCCGCAGGCACCGACGTTGCCGGTTAGCGTTAACGGTGGGTATCAAATGCCCGCCTGGTACGATCTGCTGAGCTTGGATGTCGATCGCAAATTTAATGCCGAGCATTTGGCCCAGGCCAGTGCGGCGGTTGCAGAGCTAGTCGAGCAGCAAGTGGCGGCGGGTATCAAAAGCGAGCGGATACTGCTGGCCGGTTTTTCTCAGGGCGGGGCTGTGGTGTTTGATGCCGCCTTAAACTTTGCCAAGCCGCTGGCGGGTTTGCTGGCACTTTCGACCTATTTTGCCACAAGCGAAACATGCAGCTTCAATGCGGCGAACCAAGCTTTGCCTATTTCGATCCAGCACGGGTTAAACGACGAAGTGGTGGTGCCCGCACTGGCTGCGCGGGCCGAGGCGGTATTGCAGGCGCATGGGTATCAGTACGAGTCGCACCGCTACCCGATGGCGCATGAGGTATGCCGCGAGCAAATAGCGGATATCAGTGCGTTTATTAACCGCTGTTTGCCGGTACTGGCCAAGGCCTAGCGGTTTTTGGCCTCTTGGCGCGCACGCACGTTGGCCAGCAGTGTTTTTAGCTCGGCTTCGGCCCAACTGGTTGCCTCGGCTTGAGTGGCAAACCCGTCCTGCGATTTGGACACAAGGGTTTTGCGAGCGGTGGCGCGGCGGGTTAGCTCGGCGCGCCAGGCGCCATCTACTTCGGTGACGCGATAGTCAAATTTTTTGCCAGTGGCCATGGTTGCTCCTGCACCCCGGGGTGCTGTTGCGATACATTAATAACAGTGATGCTAGCTCGCACCGGGTGGGGGCGTTAGAATTGCCCCAAAACAGGTGGTGCGACGTCAGTGCGTGCATTATGCACGGCTATAAGCGTCTGGCAACCGCTTTTACTCCCTTAGCGCTTGCGTGTGCGGCTAATGCGATTGATCGATTCCGGCTGTCGCGGAATATTCCGGGTAATTTGCCGGTGTAGGCCTTAACATAGGCGGCGCTAAAACCGGATAGCAGAAGGTGAAATGATGAGAATTTGTGGTGTGGAGTTAACCGGCAACGATGCCGTTGTGTGTTTATTAGAGCTGGCGCAACAGCAATTTACTTTGCCCGATTGCCGGGTGCGTAAAATTAGTTTGCCCAAAATGCACAGCCGGGATGATTTGCAAAAGTTTCAGGCGACCTTTGCCAAGCTTATGCAAGATTATCAGGTGGATAAGGTGGTTATTCGCGAGCGCCTGACCAAAGGTAAGTTTGCCGGTGGGGCGGTTAGCTTTAAACTTGAAGCGGCGTTGCAACTGATGAACGATATTGCGGTCGAGCTTTACTCTTCTGCTGCCATCAAACAGACGCTGGCCGATAAACCGTTACCGATTCCGTTTTCTGAGACTGGCCTTAAAGGGTTTCAGGAGCAGGCATTTGTTGTCGCCTATGTCGCTCATATGCAGGATTAGCGGGCGGGTTACAAAGAAAGAGTAAAATCTATGAGCCAGGAACAGCCGAACAATCCGTTACATGGTATTACGTTAGAGCAGGTGGTAACCCGGCTAGTGGAGCACTACGGCTGGGAGGCATTGGCCGAGCAGATTAATATCAACTGCTTTAAAAAAGACCCTTCGGTAAAATCATCCCTTAAGTTCTTGCGTAAAACCCCCTGGGCGCGGGACAAAGTCGAGGCGCTGTACGTCTCGACCTTTGCCCCGCAGGGTTAAGCAAATCTAATGATCAGTCCAGGGTTTCGGTGATAACAGTATCAATCACATGAATGACGCCGTTAGTGGTGTAAATGTCGTACATGGTAACCACCGAGCCTTGCACTTGCAGTTGTCCGTCGACAATGTCGATGCTGACGTCTTCGCCCGAGGCGGTGTCAACGTTAGTGCCGTTGAGGGTGAAGGCGCTTACCGAGTTAACCGCTGCCCCCTGAATAACGTGTTGCAACAGCACGTCGGTTAATGCCGGTACATCCGCGATCAGAGCATCCAGTGTTGCCGAATCAATCTTGGCAAACGCGTCATCGGTTGGGGCAAACACCGTAAAGGTTTCCGACTCATCGGCCAGCACGCTATCGAGGCCGGCGGCCTGCAGTGCCGTCACCAAAGTGGTGAAGTTGCCGGCATCAACGGCGGTTTCGACGATGTTGCTGGTGGGGCTGCCCATCTCGGCCGGTGGCATTAATACCTGATCAAGCGCGTGGATAATGCCGTTTTCGGCCATGACATTGGCCGTGGTTACCATTGAGGTGTTTACGTACAGCGCTTCGTTGGCGTATGACAAACCGGTGTTGTTGCCATTAGCCATTTCCAGCATTGGCATATCAGATTGCGCTTTCGTAATAGCGTCGGCAGCCATAATGCCGGGGCCGCCTACTACGTGATAAAGCAAAATGTTGCTCAGTGCCTCGGTATCCATCAGCAAGTTATCGATGGTGTCTTGGCCCAATTTGGCAAAGGCTTCATCGGTGGGGGCAAACACGGTGTAGTCACTGTCCATATCGGCCAGTGTCATATCCAAACCGGTGGCCTCAAGGGCGGCTACCAGCGTGGTAAAGTTGCCGGCTTCACGGGCGACGTCGACCAGTGACATTGGTGGCGCCGGAAGTTCAAGGTCACCTACGATTACGGCGTCGATGACGTGGATAATGCCGTTGCTGGTATAGATGTCGAAGGTTTCGACGGTGGCGCCGCCAATCGTGAAGTGATCATCGACGATGTTAGCGTCAATTTGCGTGCCGGCCGCCGTGGTTAATGAGGTACCGCTGGCGGCAAATGCTTGCACCGAATTAATTTCGGCATCGCCAATCACATGTTGCAACAACACGGCGTTTAACGCCTCTGGATCGTTAAGCAGGGCGTTGATGTTTTCTTCGCCAACCATGGCAAAGGCCGCATCGGTTGGTGCAAACACGGTAAAGGTGGCGTTTTCATCCGCTAAGGTTGTGTCCAGGCCAGCCGTTTGTAGCGCGCTTACCAGCGTTGTAAAGTTGCCGGCTGAAACGGCGGTTTCGACAATATTCATGTCGGGCGTGCCGCGCTCGGCCGGCGGCATTAACACGGCATCCAGTACATGGATAACCCCGTTGCTGGCTTCAATGTCGGTGCTGGTGACCTTAACCAGATTTAACCGCAGAGTCTCGCCTTGCAGAGAAACCCCGGTATCCATGCCGTTGGCCATGGTTAATGTGGTACCGGCCGCCGCAATGGCTGCGCCCGAGTCGATCTCGGTATCGGCTACGACGTGGTACAACAAAATATCAGACAGAGTGTCTGTGTCGGCCAGCAGGTTGTCGATGCTATCCTGCCCTAGTAGTGCAAAGGCGTCGTCGGTGGGTGCGAACACGGTAAAGGTGGCACTTTCATCATCGAGGGTTGCATCCAGGCCGGTGGCCTCAAGCGCGGCTATTAATGTTGTAAAGTTGCCGTTTTGTTCGGCGACATCAACGATCGTGTTAACTTCTTCCGGTGGGTTGTAGTCGTCGTCATCATCGCTACCGCACGCGGTAACACCAAGAACCATGACGGCCATCATAAGATAACGCAGTAATTTGTTCATAGCGACGTTTCCATGTTTAGTTGTGGGTTGAAAGTCAATGTGATTACGCCGGCGCTATGAAGGTGGATCAGTGTTTTTTATAGAACATTTCTATGTAATAGGATCCTGCGTTAATGTAAAAAAGGTATCGAGTAAAATACGATAAGCTGGAGTTAATAGTGATCTTTTATGAGGTGCGCGGCGTATAACTTGGCTGGGTAAAATTCTAGGAGGTGAGTGTGAATCGTTTATGGATTTTTATTTTGGCATTGTTGACCATGTCTTGTGTGGGAAGGCCCGAAGGGGTTAAGCCTGTCGATGATTTCGAGTTGCAGCGCTACTTGGGTAACTGGTACGAGATCGCCCGTTTGGATCACAGCTTTGAGCAAGGTCTAACACAGGTAACGGCACACTATAGCCTTAACGATGACGGCAGTGTGAAAGTCATCAATCGCGGCTACGATGCGAATAAAAACGAGTGGGATGAAGCCGAGGGCAAAGCTAAATTTGTAAACGATGAAGACACCGCCTTTTTAAAGGTTTCTTTTTTTGGGCCTTTTTACGGATCTTACATCGTGTTTGAGTTGGATGATGACTATCAGTACGCGTTTGTCTCGGGCCCCGATACCGGTTATTTATGGTTGTTATCCCGCACCCCGACGGTATCCGAGGCGGTGATTAACCAGTTTGAGCAACGTGCCAGCGAGCTGGGTTTTGCCACTGATGAGCTAATTTACGTCGAACAAAATAACGCGCAATAATTGCTTGTTTGCCTCTACAAAAAAGCCCCGGCCTATCGCCGGGGCTTTTTTATGTCTGTATTGCTACTAGGGTGCACAGTTACTTTGTTGGGTGGTGCTGAGAAGTGTCTGCCATTGCCCTAAGCCACTGCCGCTAATCCAGTCAGTGGGGCGGGCGTTGCCATCGGCACGCTCCTGAGCGTGGGCCAGATAACGGCAGGCGGTGGTGATGCGACCACGCTGCTCATGCCACGCGGCCTTTTGCAGCAGGCCGTAATACAGCAGGGCATTTAACGGCTGTAAAAAGTGCCAGCGCCCGGCACCGGTTATGGTTTTATTTTGCAGCAACGTGCGTAATTCATCGTTGAGCATAGCGATGCTAATTGCAGGCGTTTGCGCGACATTAAAGCTTACGATAAGTGGATCGTGGTCAGAGGCGCGCACGGCGCTGGCGTCATTAAAATAGCCGGGGTCACGGCCGAAATCCAGGTTGTAGTCCAACGCGTCGGCTTCATCGGCGTTAATATGCCACACCGCGGATTCGGAATATTTATCGCTAAAATCGCCGCTAAGCAAAATATAATCGAGCGTGCCCACCTGACCGTCAAACACGTAGGAGTAATCCTGTTCACCCTCTGGGTTGACGAAGCCTTGGTTTAATAAGTATTGCACCGGCGCTTCCAGGGCGTAGGCATTTAGGTCACCGGTGATGGCGATGTCGCTATCGGTTAGCCCCGTTGGTGAGGTTTCGAGCCAGCTGAGCAGTGCGCTAGCGGCATCAAGGCGGCGTTGATTCCAAAAGCCTGCGCCATCGTTTTGGTCATAGTTGGGGCTGGTGGTATCGCTTAGGCTAGAGCTGCCTTTAGATTTAAAGTGGTTAGCCGCCACCGTAAACTGCTCGCCACTGTCTTTATGGGTAAAGCTTGCCGCCAGCGCTACGCGGTTGGTGGCAGGGCCGTTAAAGATTGGGTTGGCAGTAAAGTCGCGGCTGGCAAATACATCAAGTTGCGCAGCGGCGCTATCGTCCAGCAGGGCGGGGCTGCTGCCTGTGGCAAGTTCAGTGGTTTGCGTATCGTAAATTAAGGCAACAGCGATGGCATCGGTACCGACAAAGCGCTGCCCCGGAAACACATAATCGTAGCGCGTGTTACCAAGCTTGGCATTGATGGCACTTACCAGTGTTTCAATAGCGGTCGAGCCATCGTTAACGGAGTCAAAATCATTTTCGATTTCTACCAGCGTCAGTACGTCGGCATCCAGCCCGACAATGGCATTGATGAGTTTAGCTTGTTGGCGTGCTAGTTCATCAGGGTTGTTGGCGCCGCGTGGGTCTAACCCGACGGCGGTGGTCGCGCCGTTATCGAGCGTGGTGAAGTAGTTAAGTACGTTAAGTGAGGCTAACGTTAGCGCACCGCTAAGTTCTGGCGGGGCTGAGCGGGGGTTAGTTGAGTTGCCTTGGGCCACAGAGCTAAACAGGTTGCTGCCGTCTTGATGCGAGCGAACACGCCAGGTGGCACCCGAGGCGCTGTTGCCTGCCCACTTGTAATCGAGCACGCCACTTAAGCCGCTAATGGTATCACCCATGCGTTTGGCGCTGGCCTCGTTGTAGGGTGCATAGCCATCGAGGTTATTGATGCTGGCGTTTTGCGTGTTTAAACCGTCGTCGTAGGTAATGGTGCGCGCCCCCACTGATTGTAGGTGTTGCGCCAGGCCTGTAACGCTGGGGGTATTTTGCTGAGTAAATTGATAGGGGCGTGCGCCGGCCACTAACTTTATCTCGTTGAAACGGTCGAGTTGGTATTGCTCGGTTACCGTTAAGGTGTCGGCAAAGGTGACCAGCATACCCTCGTAAGCTTCGAGGTCGGGTTGCACATTACCGTTCTGCCCCGTGGTGGTGGCGGTGTTGCTTGCTAACTGAATCGTGGCCGGTGTTACGTCGGTCAGACGGTTGCTGTCGAGTACGGTTAACTCAGTGATGTTGCTGAGCTGAGTCTCGCCGTAGTACTGATCGACACGGGCGGTTAGGCGTACTTTATCGCCCAGGGCAACATCGGTACTGTCGCCAAATACAAAGATACCTTCGGATGACAGCGGGTCGCCGTCTTCATCGCTGGTTTCTTCTTGCAGATAAAAACCGTTTAAGTTGCGTGCGGTGTCGGCGTCATCGTCTTGAAAATCTCCCACCACAATTGCCTCGACGGTGACGATGCTGCCCTGCATGGGGCTTACATCGGTCTCGCCAAAACTATTGCTGGCGTAAGTGCCGGGGTTGCCTTGAATGGCCGAAATTAATGTTAGCTCGGCAATGACAGGGCTGCAGTTGTTGGCGGTGCCTGGGCTAGGTTCGGCCTGAATAAAACTGTCGGTGTTGCGTGCGCCGCCGGCGCCATTGGCGCAGCGTTGGTTGGAGTCTAACGCGCTGCCGCTGCCGGCACTTTCATTAACCTGGGGTTGATTGGGGTTTAATAACGCTAAAAGCTCGGTGTCGTCGGCATCGTTGGTGCCATACACCAGGGCATCGACAATATTGTTGTCTGGCAGGGCGGTGCCATTGGCAAACGCGCCAGCGCTAACCAGCACGGCGGCATCGGCACCATTTTGTAGACCGTTATCGGGCAAAATAAGGTCGGCGCTGGTAACGGCGGCATTGCCCAGCACAAAATATCCGTCGGCATCGGTGGTGTAGCCGGTTAAATCGACACAGTAATAGCTAGTATCGCCAATGCCATTAAACAATACCAGGGCCAGGCCGCTGAGGTCGGTGTGGCCGGTGCCACCGTCGAACAGTTCGATAAACTCGGCGGTATCCGCGCCCTCGGTGTCGGCGTCCAGCTCGTTGATCAGTACATTTGCCGGGGTGGGCTCGGGCTGACTAAAGCTGAAGCTGGCTAAGGGAACGGCGTTAGCGGCACTGGCGTTATCGCTGGCGCCGTCCAGCGCATTGGCGCCGCTAAATTGCCAATCGCTGACGTTAAAGCTTGCGGCGGTGTTAGTACCACTTTTGCGGTACGCCCAGCCGTCGAGGTACTCCCACGCCTGATCGGTGCCATCCACGTCTGGCTCGCCAAACTGATCAGTAACAACACCGTTGTAAAACAGCTCAATGGCGTCGTCACCGTTGATGCTCATAGCGCTGGCGGCGATGTAATCGGGGGCAAAACCAAAAAACTCGCTAAAGCCGTCAACTTCGCTGGCCACGGTAATGTAGCTGCCTGCGGTAATGGCTTCTGGCGGAAAGACAAACTCTTCACCATTACTGCCGCCGCCATTGTTGGCGCTGCCCAATCCATAGGCGCTTAAGTCGGTAATATCTTCGCTAACGTATAGCTCTACGCCTTTGGGCAGGCCGCCGGGCAGCGGACCATCGTAAACCCCGGTAATCGTGAGTTGTGCGCTAGCATTGGCCGCGAGCAGCCCCAGTAAAGAGGCAAGCAAACTTTTCTTCATAACAACCTCGGTTATCCATAGTGAGTAATGGTTGGTGTGGTGTAACAAGAGCGCTTATGGAAGCAGAGCAAGGTGACAAACACTTAACGAAGTTGTGGCAGTTTTAGGAGACTTTTATGACAGCGCCGGCAGCAGGTTGGGGAATTTGCTATGCTGTGTAAGGCGATAGAAAATCTGTGACCTCGGTACTGGAAAATCACTGGGAAAGGTGCAGCAAACACAATGACAAAATTTAGCATACGCCAGGAAGTTTCTGATGATATAGGTGCCATTAGCGCGCTGTTAAGGCAGGCTTTTAGCGATGTGCCTGCGTCGGCTCAAACAGAAGAAGAAATAGTGTTGGCCCTGCGCGAGGCGGGTGCCCTAACCGTCTCTTTGGTGGCCGAGATTCAGGGGCGCCTTGTGGGCTACGCCGCCGCTTCACCGGTAAGTTTTAGCGATGGGAGCGAGTATTGGTATGGCTTGGGGCCTGTGGCGGTTGCGCCGATGTATCAGGGGCGTGGCGTGGGCTCGCGTTTAATACAGGGCGTGCTCGATAATCTACGGCATCATGGTGCCGCCGGCTGTGCGGTATTGGGTGACCCTAATTATTACGGCCGCTTTGGCTTTCAGTCGCTGCCGTATTTGAGCTTTCCCGGTGTGACGGGAGAGTATTTTCAAGTGTTGCCGCTTGCCAATAACACACCCAAAGGTGAGGTAAGCTATCACCGCGCTTTTACGTTAGCCAGTGCCTGATGCCGATACTGTAGCGGCGTTGCCTTAAACCACCGTTTAAAGGCCCGATTAAAATTTGCCTGATCGGCGTAACCCAATAAATAACTCATCTCGTTTAAAGACAGCTGCGATTGTTGTAGGTAATCGCTGGCAAGGTGTTGCCGCACCCGATCTAATAAATCGTTAAAGCTCGTTCCCTCTGCCTGTAGCCGGCGCTGCAATGTGCGGCCGCTTAGGGCGAGGTCGTGAGCGATGAGTGATGCGCTCACCTCACCGGTGGGTAAGTACTTTACGATAAGCTCGGCAACGCGCGCGGGGAGGTTGTCGAGCACCAGGCGGTTGAGGTTTTCTAGCGCGATCTTTTCATTGAGTTGGGCCAGCTGCGCGTTAGCAGCCGGCAGGCGAATATGCGCCTGTTGCGCATCTAGCGCAATCGTTGTGTGTTGCGCTTTTGCTTGAACTGGACAACCAAAAAAGTCGCCAATGGCATTTTGGGGGTCGTGATAGGTGTGCTTTAAATCGATGGCTACCGGTGCAAAGCTTGGCCCCAATAATGCGCGGCACATAGTGACAGTAGCAGCCACAGCGGCCAGGTTGGCAGAGCGTTGCGGGGTTAGCTCGGCATCAAAGCTTAATAGGTACAAATTTTGTTGTTGCACCATATCGACTTGTAAGCCGTTGCTGATTAGGCGAGCGTAGCGCACCAAGCGCTCCAGGGCATCGTGCAGAGTGTCGCTGGCCAGCCAGGCAAAACCCAGTGCATTAAAGGTGGTACTGTGCCAGCGTTTGCCGGTTTTTAGGCCCATTAAATCATCGTTAAGTGTCGTCTCGGCAAGCTCCCACAGCGCGTGCATCTGATCGGTTGGGTAGCGGGCAAGGCCATCGCCCAACTGCGCCGGGTTAAGCCCGGATTGGGCAAAAACCGGACGCGGATCGACGCCCTCATCTTGTAACGTTTCCCACAGCAGCTGAGCCCAACTGGTGAGTGTGGAATAGCGCATGCCTGACTCCTTAAGTAGGCTTAATTGTACGTCAGCCGGGGTGAGTCGCAAAGTGGCACCTAAAGCTAATACATTGGCGTGTTCGGCCAAAAATAATGGGCCTAAAGCTCTTAATCTGGTTATACCAGAAAGGAGATAAGGCCATGAGTAAAGATATTGAATATTTTCAGCACACCTTAAACGAACCCGTTACCTGTTTTGGCCGGGGGCTGCACACGGGCTTACCGGTGGTGATGCGGATACTGCCCGCCGAGCCAAATACCGGCTGGACATTTGTGCGCCGCGATTTGCCCCAGGGTGAAAATGAGATTAGAGCCATTTGGTTTAACGTGCGCGACACTCAGTTGAGCACGACCCTGGGTAACCGCTTTGGCGCTACCGTTAGCACGGTAGAGCATATTATGTCGGCGCTTAAAGCCCATGGCATCGACAACGCGCGCATTGTGCTAAACGCGCCGGAAGTTCCTATTTTAGAGGGCAGTGCACGGACTTTTTCGGATTTAATTTTATCGTCCGGGGCCCGTGTTCAGGCGGCCAGACGCCGGGTTATGGTAGTGCGTAAGACTATTGAAGTGGTGGAGGGCGATAAGTTTGTGCGGTTGACGCCGGCACCAGACGCTACGGCGGATGTTGAAATTGACTTTCCGCCGGCCGCTATTGGTCGGCAAAAGTTAACGGGGGTAAAACTCGACGAGAGAACGTTTGTAACCCGTATTCGCGATGCCCGCACTTTTACCATGAAGAGTGAGGTCGACAAGATTATGGCCGAGGGCCTGGCGCAGGGCGCATCGTTGGCCAACGCTATTTTGGTGGACGATGAAAAAGTCATCAACCCCGAAGGGCTGCACTACCCGGATGAATTTGTGCGCCATAAAGTATTAGATTTGTATGGCGATTTGGCTCTGGCCGGTGCGCATATTGTTGGCCATTTTAGTGGCCGAAAAATCGGCCACACGCTAAATGCACGGTTAGTGGCAAAGCTTGTAAGCAATGCTAACAACTTTACCTTTACCGACCGCGAGTACGCCGAGACTTACTGGACGACCATTAACTATCGCAACAGCGCTTAATCGGCAAAGGCATTAAGCTTTATCTAATCCGGTGCCACGGTTAACTCGACCGTGGTGCCGGTAAGGGTGGCACTGTACGCGGCTTCGCGATTGATTCGTTCGGGCGATAATTTATGCTCTGTTAAGTCATTAATGATGGCCTGTGCGCGAAGCTCGGCCAGTTGTTCAAAGTCTCTTTCAGAGAACTCTAACCTCGCCGCCAGCTCCTTAAATGCCTGTTCGGCCAAAATAACCCGAGCTTGATCCTCATCTACGTTGCGTTCTTGCATGGTTAACTCAATGCTGTCACTGAGCTTTTTATCGGTTTGTTGCCGGTAATAGCGCTCAATGCTCTTGAGGGTTTGAGGGTTGTCTAGTTCACTGTCTAAATCAAACTCCATTGCGGCGAGGGTTGTTATGTCGGTGGCGGTATTTGGATCGTTTAATTCTAGAAGCAATCGGCGCCCTTGCAGGGCGGTACGATCCTGCAGTTTGTCGGCGTTGCCGCGCACCACTAAGTTTAAGTTGTTCTTTTTGTTCAAAGCTTTTATGAGTTGCTTGAGTTTATGTTGGTTATCGCTGCTTAATTGTGCCGACCCGCTGGCAAAGGCAATCTCGCCCAAGTTGTCATCGCTACCCACCAGTGACCCCAATAAAGTAAAGGGTGACGCGGCCGCTTTGACAATAATATTAACAAAGGTTTTGGCAATGAGTCCTGGAATGTTAAAGCTCGGATCTTGCATGTCGCCACTGATATCCAGATCCAAATCAATATTGCCATCTAAATCGCGCAGCAGCGCCAGCCCCAGTTTAATGGGTGCGTTAATGGCTTGCTCGCTGTCAACCGACTGACCCAAGTGAAATGACTCGGCCAGTACATTGTTTTGCCCGTTAAGTTGGCTGCCATCAATGGTGTAATCAAAATCGTAGTTCAGTTCACCTTCAGAAATTTTATAGCCTATGTAGGTGCCGCTATAACTCGACATGGGCGCTAACTCCAGGCCTTTTAGGTTGCCTTTTACCTCCATATCTAAGTGCTCGGGGTTAAGCCCTAGCTCGCCCTGTAGTTTAAAGGGAGCGTGTTGATTAAACAGTGCGGTTAAGTCGACTTTTGTCGGCTCTGTGGCCGTGGTGCTAAGCCCGCTAACATCGAGCGTCATGTCGTTAACGCTGGAGACAAATTTAGGGCTTTGCAGTAGATCGGTAAAGCGCAGTTCGCCCTGGGTGACGGTTAGTTTGTTTAAGGCAAAACTTGGTGGGGTTTGCCCGGCGGCCTCGTCACTATTGTCGCTTGTGTTTTCAGCGGCAGTGGTTTGCTCCGGCGTCTCGGGTTTATTGCTGGTACCGTTTTTGTCTGCCAATAATAACCAGTTAGGTTGAGTATCGCGTACCAGTGTCATAATGGGCTGGGTGATGCTAATGGTATCGATGCTGGTATTGAAGCTTGGAATATTAAACTGCGCGTTGTTTACGGCTAGCTTTTCTACGTTGAGTAGCTCGCTGTTGCTGCGGCTATTGATAAAGCTAAAAGACTCCACCGTGGAGTTGGCCTGTATATCAATGGCAAGTTCAGGCTTTAACGTTAGCTTAAGTTGGGTTTGGCTGGCGATAGTGCCTTGGGCAATAGCCGCTTGTAGGCCTGTGGCTATATACGGGTTAAACACGGTTAGATCGAGCGGGCCATGGTCTATGTCGACATCTACCTCTAGTGGCACGGGTGTCAGTACACCGCCGATGCTGAGTGGGGTGTTTTGATTGATCAGAGCACTGACTGTTACATTGGCTTGTTGCGGTTCGGTTAGGTGCAGCGGCGCGGCATGGATATCAACCTCACTCAACTGCCACTCTACCGCTGGGGTGACGTGTTGATCGTTAAAGTTCATGGCGCTATCGGTTAGCGCAAAATCGTCGATCACAATAGACCACTGTTCGGCCGGAGCTAGCTCTTGCGTGGCATCGGATTTTAGGTTGCCGTCGGTGCCGGTTTTTACCAGTAGAGATTCGTAGCGAAACTCGCCGTCTTTAGTCTGCCACTGGTTTAACCGCACGCCGCGATACTCTAGCGCGCCAATACGCAGGCTGCGCTCGAGTAAGTCCAGCGTTATCTCGTTGGCACCGAGCTTGTTAATCCGCACCATGGGTGGGTCTTGTACGTCGTCATCCAGGGCTAGCTCGTCGATTTCAATCGAGCCTTGCTTTAGGGTAACCGTGGTGTTTTCTGTGTCCAGGTTGTGAGCGATATGTATTTGGCCGCTGGCGGCGAGGGTGCCATGGGTTAAGTGGGCGTTGATGGTATTGCGTAAAAAATCGGCAAACTCAGTAAGGTTTAGGTGTTCGGCATTAACATTAATATCAAACAATAGCGGTTGCAGACGGTACTCACCGCTCAAGGATAATTGCCCACCATCGCTTAGGGCGGCATTGATGGTAAACGGGTTGAGCAGTTCATCGCCGGTGGCAAAATACAAATCGTTAAACGTGACGGATAGATCATCGATATTCACGTCAGCATTTACGTCGCCGCTGCTATCCCGGTACAGGGCGTCGCCCTGATTAATAACCAACAGCAAAACGGTAAACGCAAAATTGGATGACTCGGCTTGCTCAGCTTTAGGCTCGGGTTTGGGGTCATCGCTGGGTTGGGTTAACCGCGCGATAATAGCGTCAAAATTAAAGCCGTCTTCGTTTTGGTGGATGTAGGTGTCGGGTTGGTTTAGCTCAATCTCTTGGATAACCAGATGACGGTTCCAGAGAGTTGCCCAAAAGCCCGCGTTGACACGCAATTGTTGCCACTGCAGCAGCGGGTGCTCGGGCTCATCGGCTATGGCAAAGTTCTGGCTGGTGAGCTCAAAGGTAAATGGGTTGTACGAGAACGCCTCGGCGCTGACGGTGCGCCCGAGCAATTCACTGCCCTCGGTTTCGGCCAGCGACTTTAATTTGCCTGGCAGGTAAAAGTAGCCCAGCAGTATATAAAGTAAATACAACACAAGCAGGACGACGAAAAAGACCTTGGCGCTTAAGCGCAGCAAGCGTCGGCGTTGTAGGGCATCCATGACAAAACCTCAGTAACAGCGGTGGCCACTTGGGCCGGTAGTTGGGTGGTGCGGTTTGCGGCGCACTGTTTGCCTTAATAGGCGGGAACAAATCTTTACGCGCCGGCTCCCGCTGGGCGTATGCGCCAATGGCTACACTGTACTATAGTTCGCCGCTCACCATTATTAAACCGGATCTTCCATGTCTACACCGGCTGTAACCGTATCGCTATGGCGCCGCGTATTGCTATTGGCGCTGCCCGTGGCAGTGCAAATGCTGTTGCAGTCATTTTTGGGCATGGCCGATGTACTCATGGTGGGCAGCCTGGGCGCCGAGGCGGTAGCGGCAGTGGGTATGGCCGCCAAGCTGCACTTTTTAATGTTGGTGACCATGATGGGCGTTGCCACGGCCTGCGCCATATTAGTGGCTCAGTATTGCGGCGCTGGCAACCAAGCCGAGGGTAAGCGTACCTTAGCCATGGCACTGGTGGTGGGCGCCGTGTTTATGGTGCCTTTTACGCTCGCCTTTGCTCTGGGTGGCCAATGGCTGGGGCTGATTAACCCAGACGCGGCCGTGGTGCAGCTGGCGGTAACCTTTTTATTGATCACCGCGCCGGTACTGTTACTGACGCAGCTTATCACCATTTATGAAGCCGCCTTAAGGGCACTGGGTAATACCACCGTGCCGTTGTTGATGGGCGCGCTGGGGGTCTTGCTTAATATTGGCCTTAACTATGTGCTGATTTTTGGCCACTTTGGTTTTCCGGCGCTGGGTGTTGCCGGGGCCGCCTGGGGCACTTTAATCTCGCGCATTGTGCAGTTAGCCGCGACTTTGCTGTGGCTGTACGGGGTAAAGCATGACTTTGCCCTGCGCCTGCTGGATTTTATTAAAGCGTTGCACTGGGCACCGCTTAAGCGATTTTTGTGGTTTGCGCTGCCGCTATTGGTGAATCACGTGGTCTGGGCGGTGGGCAATACCGTGTATCACATAGCCTCGGGCTATGCCGGTACCGATGCGCTGGCGGTGATGGGGGTTATGGTGCCCATCGAGAGCAGCTTTTTTGCGCTGTTTGTGGGGCTCGCTAATGCCGCGGCCGTGCTGGTGGGGCAAACCCTGGGCCGTGGCGATATGCCGGGTGCCTGGCAGTTGTACCGGTTTTTTAATCGGTTAACCCTGGTGTTGGTATTTAGCCTGGCGGGCGCCTTGTGGCTGGCCAAGCCCTGGGTGCTGGCGGCGTTTGATCATGTTGATGCGCAAACCACATTGCTGCTTGAGCAAACCATCGCGGTATTTTGCCTGGGCGTGTGGGTCAAAGTATTAAACATGCTGCGGATATTGGGGATTTTGCGCGCCGGTGGTGATACCCATTACTGTTTGGTTGTCGATGTGATTGTTATGTGGGTCTTTGGTGTGCCCATCTACCTGGCTGGCGTGTTTTGGACGGACTACTCGTTTGCGCTGCTGTACGCGCTGACCTTTACCGAAGATGCCCTCAAGTGGCTGCCCATCCGCTGGCGCGTCGGGCGCGGGGTTTGGGTTAAAAATCTTACGCATTAACGTCATTTGCGTGGGGCGTTGTACATGGTTTAACAGTTTGTGCGATACATTTTGCTACAGTACGCGCACCTATTGATTACATGGATCGTTACCATGGCAACTGCACTTCGTTACGGTATTACTTGTTGCTTATTACTGCTCAGCCTGACGCTGTTGGTGTTGGCCAATAACAGCTCACGCCTGACCGTGCAAAACCTACAGTTAGAGCAGCAAAACCGTACCACTGATCTTGCAACTTTGCCGTTGCAGCAAAATATCATCGGCCGTTACTGGGTAAGCCTGGAGCTTAACCCCGGCAACCGTGCGGCGTTGGAGCTGCGGGTTGTCCCCGATGACGAGCTGCTGGCCGTAGAGGTAAACGGCCAGCCGGTTTCATTGCAGGGTATTAGCCGCCAAGCGCTGCGCGACTACAGTAAGGGTGTTGTGTTGCCTCTTAGTGGGTTTACCCCCAATCGTTTTAACCAAGTGCGCTTTGCGCTGCGCAACCACAGTAATCCCGCTGGGTTTGATTTGCGCGCGGCGTCCCGATTGGGCTCCGGGCAACTGCTTTTGATGCTGCCGGCGTTTGCCTTTTTGCTGTGGGCACTGGCGCGCCATTTACCGCTCAGCCGGTGGCAAGGGGTTATCCTGCTGGGCGGTTTGGCGGCCTCCGTCACTTACCTAAGTGTGACGGACTCTTACACCCGCACCTTTGATGTGTACGAGGGCGGCGGTCACCGCGATTACATTCACTATCTGGCTGATAACCACAGCTTGCCGTTGGCCTCCGAGGGCTGGGAGTACCACCAGCCACCGCTGTACTACACCATTGCCGCCCTGACGAAGAGCCTGCTACCGGATACCGAGGTGGTGGATGATCGCTGGGCCCAGTGGCTGGCGCTGTGGTTGTGGGTGATATTTTTATGGGCCTCGCTGGCGACGCTGCGCATAGCATTGCGCGGGCACCGCTGGGCGCTGTGGCTGGCGAGCTTTAGTGTGTGTTTTTGGCCGTCGGGCATCGTGCACAGTATTCGCATCGGCAATGATGTACCCCTGTACGCGTTTTACGCGTTGGGGTTTTATTTTACTTTACGCTGGTGGCGTACCGGGGCAAGCAAGCCTTTGCTGTGGGCCGCTGTTTGGGCCGCGGCGGCGCTATTAACCAAATCTAACGCGCTGGCGCTGTGGGCGGTGTTGGGTTGCTTGTGGTGGGCCCGCACGCTGCACTTGGGGCGTAATCCGCTCAATCGGGCTTACCTTAAGCGGCGCAGTAGCGCGTCGCTGGCCATTTTGGCGGTATTTTTTACGGTGGCGGTGGCGCTTAATCTGGGCGATAACATTTGGCATTATTATCAGGGTCAGTCGTCCGACTGGTTGCTCTCTAACGTTAGCACCACCATTCACAGTGGCCTAAAAGTGGGTAACGAGCCCGAGAACTACCTGGTGTTTGATCTGGCGACGTTTTTACAACAGCCGTTTATCAGCACCTGGGAGGACCGTTACGGTCGGCAATACTTTTGGAATTTTGTGTTTCGCTCAAGTTTGTCGTCGGAGTTTTTTTATACCGGTGATGCCTTGCAGTGGTGGGGTAAAGTGTGCGGTATCTTACTGCTGGTGATGCTTGTGGGGCAGCTGTACTTTACCGCCGTAAATAATGCCGTGTTAAGCGGGCGCAGCCGCCTGCGCCGTGTTTATCGTGGGTTGCCGTGGCTGTTGGCCATTGTGTTTCCGCTGCTGTTATTGCTGGCCTATCGCATAAAAGTGCCGCTGTCGTGCAATACCGATTTTAGGTATATCTATATGGTGTTGGTGCCTTTGGTGTACTGGTCGGCCTTGGCCTTTAAACGGCGGGGCCGGGGGCTGGCGACGTTATTCGCGTTAAGTGCCCCGGCTATTGGTGCCCTAAGTGTGCTGTGGTTGTCGCTGCTGGTTAGCCAGGCGTGAGGGCGCTAGGGCTGAGGTTGTGGCTGGTAAGGATGTCGCGGTTGAGCTCGGCAATGCTGGTGCAGCCGGTGAGTGCCATAGCCACCCGTACTTCGCGCTCGTAAATAGCGATAATATCGCTCACACCTGCGCCGCCGCGCGCGGCCAGGCCGTACACCCAGGGCCGGCCGATGATCACGCCGCTGGCGCCGAGCGCCACCGCGCGGACGATATCCAGCCCCGAGCGCACGCCCGAATCCAGTAAGATGTCCAGCTCGCCGGCTACCGCCTCAACGATGTGCGGTAGCGCCACAATACTGGAAGGTGCGCCGTCTAGCTGACGCCCGCCGTGGTTGCTTACCACAATGCCATCGGCGCCGAGCTTGGCCGCCTCGCGGGCGTCGTCCGGATCGAGAATACCCTTGATCACCAGCTTGCCATGCCAGTGTTGGCGAATGGTCTCCAGGCTTTTCCAGGTCACACTGGCGTCGAAGTTCTCGCCCAGCCAGCGCCAAAACTCATCAATGCCGGCTTTATCGCCCAGGGCCGAGGCAATATTGCCCAGTGATAACGGCTGGCCCTTAATGCCCACATCCAGTGCCCAGCGCGGCCGGGCCAGCACCTGACAAATACGGGTGAGTTGCCGCTGTAAGGCCGTGCCGCCCGAGAGCCCCGAGCGAATATCGCGATAGCGGGTGGCGGGTACGGGCATGTCTACGGTAAACACTAATGTGCGACAGCCGGCCGCCCAGGCGCGATCGAGGGTGGCCTGTAAAAAGCCGCGATCGCGCATCATATACAGCTGAAACCAAAAGCCCTCTTGGGTGCCGGTGCGCACCTCTTCAATCGAGCAGGCGGATACGGTGGATAAGCAAAAGGGTACGCCGGCTTGCTCGGCGGCCTGCGCCGCTTGCACCTCACCCCGGCGGGCGTTAAAGCCCGCAATGCCAACCGGGCCCAGTGCCAGCGGCAGGTTAACAGGCTGGCCCAATAAGGTGCTGGCGGTGCTAACGTTACTGACGTCGCGCAATACCCGTTGGCGCAACGCCAATTGTTGAAAATCGCTGTTGTTGCGCGCTAGGGTGGATTCGCTAAAGGCGCCGCCATCGATGTACTCGAATAAGAATTTTGGCAATCGTTTTTTAGCAAGTAGGCGATAATCGCTGACGCTGGCGGGTATCATGGGCGGTGCCTTTCACTATCCATAGAAACGGTTGGATTTAGTGTAACACTTTATCGCGAATATATTTTAAATATAAATTGCATTTTACATGTAAAGCTGCCCATGGTATATAAAGCAGCATAATAATGGTCGTTTGGGAGTCTGTGTGGCTGCCAGTGCGAGACTCCCAGGAGGAGCAATGCCTTATAACAATAAACGGGCGTCTGATCTAACCGGCTTAGTGGTGTGGATACCGTTGTTTTTAATTGTCAGCCTATTTTTTATGTGGGGCGTGGCAAACAACTTAAACGATATTCTGATTACGCAATTTAAAAAAGCGTTTGTCTTGACTGATCTGCAATCGGGCCTGGTGCAGTCGGCTTTTTACTTTGGCTATTTTGTGTTTGCCATCCCCGCGGCTTTGGCCATGAAGCGCTTTGGCTATAAAGCGGCGGTGATCGTCGGGTTGTTGTTGTACGGCGCCGGGGCGCTGCTGTTTTACCCGGCGGCGCAGGCGCATGAATATTTATTTTTTTTGGCGGCGCTGTTTGTGATTGCCAGTGGTTTGGCGTTTTTAGAGACCTCGGCCAACCCGTTGATTGTTGCCATGGGCGATGCCAACACCGCCGAGCGGCGGCTTAACTTTGCG
Source organism: uncultured Gilvimarinus sp. (assembly GCF_963975215.1). Lineage (GTDB taxonomy): Bacteria > Pseudomonadota > Gammaproteobacteria > Pseudomonadales > Cellvibrionaceae > Gilvimarinus. Next base: position 11,605 of record NZ_CAXBFW010000017.1, on the reverse strand, counting down.
CAATCGTTTAACTCGCTTGGGACCATATCGGGGGTGTTGATCGGCCGCGAGTTTATTTTATCGGGTATCGAGCACAGCCCGGAGGAGTTGGCCGCTTTGTCGAGCGCCCAGCAAACGGCTTTTTACACCGCCGAGGTGCAAGCGGTGCAGGGGCCCTACCTGGTGATTGCCGCCGTTGTTATCGTGTGGGCGCTGCTGGTGGCCTGGGCAAAATTCCCGGTGGTTGCACAAGAGCACGATGACACCGAGCAGGCGCTGCGCTGGCGGGACTTTTGCGCCCTGTTACAGCGCCGCTACTATCGCTCGGCCGTTATTGCGCAGTTTTTGTATGTGGGTGCGCAGGTGTGCATCTGGAGCTTTATGATCCGCTACGGGCAAGAGACGATGCCCGGTACGGGTGAAAAAGCGTTGGCCATGTACCTAAGCTTATCGCTGGTGGCGTTTATGGTGGGGCGTTTTGTCGCCACCTGGCTTATGGGTTATATCGCACCGGCAAGGCTGATGTTTATTTACGCGTTGATCAATATTGGCCTTTGCGCGGTGGCCATGCTCTGCGCCAATCACACAGGTTTAGTGATGTTGGCCGCTACCAGCTTTTTTATGTCGCTGATGTTTCCGACGATTTTTGCCTTGGGTATTAAAGGTTTGGGGCGCGAGGCCAAAGCGGGCTCGTCGCTGTTGGTAATGGCTATTATCGGCGGCGCTGTTTTGACGGCGCTGATGGGGCTGGTATCCGACCTTAGCAGTATCCACACGGCGGTTATTGTGCCGCTGCTGAGTTTTGCGGTGATTGCCCGTTTCGCGTATATCAGTGAGCGGCACTATCGTTTGCAAGCCGCAGGCGAGTGATTGGCCGGGTTTATGTGGGGCGTTTGCATAACGCGCGTAATGATACCGGATACATTAACGCCGACACTGGTATTTGTCGTTTAATTCGGCGATATTGACGCGAGCGTCACGGATCTAGACCTCCGGTGCGCGTATTGATAATACGATGGCAGACATAGCGCTGCCGTTAGCGAGCTTTATGTTCGGGCGGGTTTGCACTGGCCCGGACCTGTGATGGCACACCGAGTGTCGCCATTAACCCTGTATTTTTACGCGGCGGGGTTGAGTTAAAAACAAGAGACTAGTTGAGCACACACAATGACTGATAACGCACAAGAACAAGCCGGCGATTCTGATAACCGCAAATATAAAGCACCGGCGCTAGAGAAAGGGTTGGATATTCTCGAGCTGTTGGCCGCCAGCGGCGAGCCGCTAACCACCTCGCAAATGGCCGCGCAGTTAGGCCGCTCGGTGAGCGAGCTGTTTCGCATGGTGTTGGCGCTGGAGTATCGCGGCTACATAGTGGCGGCCGAGGACGGCCGCGATGGCTACACCTTAAGCAACAAGCTCTTTACCCTGGGTATCGCCCGGGCGCCCACTAAAACCCTGCTGGAGGTGGCCTTGCCGGTTATGAGTGAGCTGACCCGCCAGATTGGTCAGTCGTGTCATATGGCGGTTGCCTCGGGCGATCAAGTGGTGGTGATCGGCCGTATCGAGAGCCCCGGGGATCTGGGTTTCTCGGTGCGCGTTGGCTACCGCCGGCCGCTGATTCAGGCCACCTCCGGGCGCCCGCTATTCGGTTTTCAGTCGCCCGAAACACGAGCCTTGATGCTGGCTAAAATTGACGGTGCCAGCGCGGCCGATATCGAGTCGTTTGTACGGCAGGCCGACGCGACTGTAGAACGCGGTTATGTGAGTAACGCCAGTGATTTTGTCGACGGGGTGACCGATTTGTCGGCTCCGGTACTGGGCTCGCGCGGCGCTTTGGCGGCCATCACTGTGCCCTACGTTAAAACCAAGCCCCAGGTGTGCACCCTGGAGCAGGCGCTCGAGCACCTGCGCGTGGCGGCCGAGAAGGTGTCGCGCCAGATGTCTGAATACAGCTAGCCGGTAGCGCCTGCGGGGCGCGAGCGGGGCCGATCAAAACGGGTGGGTACTCTCAGGAGGCCCACCCGTTTTTTTATGTCTGGCGGCCTGTCAGGGCACGCGGCGCGATAACGTTGCTCAATCAACAGTTTTTATTTATGATTGTGTTTTCAATTATAAAATTAAGTGTGTGGTGGCAAACGCCGCAAAAAACCGGTTAATCCGGCTGAGAACGACGGCGTTTGCCTCTGGTTTAGGGCCTAACACACCCAGCGCTTGCGGTAAGTTAACTGTCTATGAGTAACACAGTCTATGAGTGATGCGTCCGGCCGTCCCCAAGTGCTGCTATTGCACCCGTCGGATAATGTTCTGATTTGCGTTCAAAGCCTCGCTGTCGGCCAACAGATCGACATCGAGGGCGAGCCTTACGTTATTGCCCAGAACCTGGCGGTGGGTCATAAAATCGCCCGCTACGATATGTCGGCGGGTGAAAAAATACGCCGCTACGGGGCACCGGTGGGCTCGTTGTCTCAGCCGGTTAAGGCGGGTGAGTGGGTTCATATGCACAATTTGCAAAGCGATTATTTAGCCACCCATACACGGCAAAGTGTCGCGCGCCAAAGGAGTCCGAAAGGTGAGTAAATCTGAGCCAGCTCTGCAAGGTTTTTTGCGCAGCGATGGCCGCAAAGGTATCCGCAATGTGATTGTGGTCGCCTATTTGGTCGAGTGCGCACATCATGTTAGCCGCCGTATTACCAGCCATTTTAACGATTTGGACATTCACCTTATCGGCTTTCCCGGTTGTTACCCCAACGAGTACGCCAGCCAAATGATGCACGCGGTGTGTACCCACCCTAATGTGGGGGCGGTGCTGCTGGTCTCGCTGGGGTGCGAGAGCATGGACCGCGATGCCCTGCGCGAGCAAGTGGCGGCCAGCGGCCGGCCGGTAGAGCTGTTGGTGATTCAGGAGCGTGGCGGTACCCGCGCGACTATCGACCAAGGCATTGCGCTGGTCGATGGCATGCGCCAGCAATTGGCGCAACAACAGCCGGTGCCGATGGCGTTAAGTGAGTTAATCGTGGGCACCATTTGTGGCGGTAGCGATGGCACCAGTGGCATTACCGCCAACCCGGCGGTGGGCCGCTGTTTTGATCGCTTAGTCGAGCAGGACGTCGCCTGCGTATTTGAAGAGACCGGCGAGTTGATTGGCTGTGAAAACATTATGGCCGAGCGGGCGGTAAATGCTGAGCTGGGTGAGTTGATTCAGCAGTGCGTGGCCAAAGCGGAGCACTATTATCGCACCATGGGGTTTGGCAGCTTTGCGCCGGGTAACGCCGATGGTGGCCTCACCACGCTCGAAGAAAAATCCATGGGCGCTTACTCAAAGTCCGGCTCGTCACCCATCACGGGTTTAATTAAACCGGGCGACATACCGCCCACGGGCGGCTTGTATTTACTCGACGTGGTGCCAGATGGCGAGCCGCGCTTTGGCTTTCCCAATATTGCCGATAACGCCGAAATTGTCGAGATGATTGCCTGTGGTTGTCACTTAACCTTGTTTACCACCGGGCGGGGCTCGGTCGTAGGCTCGGCGATATCGCCGGTTATTAAAATTTGCGCCAATCCCGAAACCTATCAGCGCCTGGCTGACGATATGGATATTAATGCCGGGCGTATTCTAACGGGTGAAGCCAGCCTCGATGAGGTGGGCGATGAAATTCACCGGGCAGTGTTGGCGGTGGCTGGGGGTGAGCGCAGTGTGTCCGAGGCGCTGGGGCATCAGGAATTTATTTTAACCTACAAATCGTTTGAGCCCATTGGCCCCAATTGCCTGCCCGTGCGGCATGTTTCTTAACCACAACCGGCTAGACTATGGCGAGATTACAGAATAAGACTGCATTGGTTACCGCCGCGGCGCAAGGTATCGGCCGCGCCACCGCCGAGCTTTTTTTAGCGCAGGGCGCGCGGGTTATTGCCACGGATATCAATACGGCGCCGCTTACCGGTTTTGCCGGCGAGGTGCACCAGCTGGATGCCACCGATGAAACGGCCGTGACGGCGCTGGCCGATGCAATTGGCACAATTGATATTTTGTTTAACTGCGCCGGCTACGTTCACTCGGGTACCATTTTAGAGTGCGAGCCGGCCGAGTGGCAGCGCTCGATCGATATCAATGTTAATTCAATGTACTACACCATTCGGGCGTTTTTACCGGCTATGCGCCGCGCCGGCGGTGGCTCGATTATTAATATGTCATCGGTAGCAAGCTCAATTAAAGGCGCGCCCAACCGTTGCGCTTACGGCATGACAAAAGCGGCGGTGATTGGTTTAACGAAAGCCGTGGCCGCCGACTATATTACCGAGGGCATTCGCGCTAATGCGATTTGCCCCGGCACCGTGCAAACCCCCTCGCTCGAGCAACGTTTGGCCGCAACGGGCGATTATGACTCGGCCTACAAAGCGTTTGTGGCCCGCCAGCCTATGGGGCGCATGGGGCAGGCCGACGAGATTGCCAAGCTCGCGCTGTATTTGGCCAGTGACGACAGCGCTTTTACCACAGGCACCATTAATATTATCGACGGCGGTTGGAGTAATTGATGAGCGGGTTCGACGTTTAATGGGGAGCGGGGAACGGGGAACGGAAAAGAACGTTGGGTAAACCTAACCTGACGCTTTTATTAATTTGGTAAGACACAATTCACGATTGACGGATTAGATTATGAAATTACTGCGTATTGGTGAGCCGGGCAAAGAGCGTCCGGGTTTGATTGACTCTCAACAACAGATTCGCGATCTGTCGTCGGTGGTGGATGATATTAATGGCGAGACGTTAGCGGCCGAGAGCCTGGCAAAAATCGCCGCCTGCAATATCGAGTCGCTGCCATTGCTCAGTAATACCCAGCGCCTGGGTCCCTGCGTGGGCAACGTAGGCAAGTTTATTTGCATTGGTCTTAACTACGTCGATCACTGCGAAGAAACCGGTCAGGCGGTGCCAGAAGAGCCAGTCGTTTTTATGAAGGCCACCAGCGCCATTACCGGCCCCAACGATGGCGTGGTTAAACCGCGCGGCTCAGATAAACTCGATTGGGAAGTGGAGATGGGTATTGTGATTGGTCGCGAGGCCAGTTACGTGGACGAAGCCGACGCGGCTGAGTATATCGCCGGTTACTGTGTTGTGCACGACGTATCCGAGCGCAGCTTTCAGTTGGAGCGCGGCGGCCAGTGGGACAAAGGCAAAGGCTGCGATACCTTTGGGCCGATAGGCCCTTATTTAGTCACCGCTGATGAACTGGACGATCCGTTAAATTTAGATATTTGGCTCAGTGTTAATGGCAAGATGTATCAAAATTCCAGCACCAAAAATATGGTGTTTGGCCCGGCTAAGTTAGTGTCTTACTTAAGCCAGTTTATGAGCTTGCAGCCGGGTGATATTATTTCGACCGGTACTCCGCCAGGTGTTGGCCTGGGGCAAACCCCACCGGTGTATTTAAAGGTAGGCGACAAAATTAACTTGGGGATTACCGGGTTGGGCGAGCAATCGCAAACGGTATTGCCGTCGCCTTAATGTTTATATCGTTATAATAAAATGGGTTCTGCGTAGATTTGGGTGGAGCAGCTAAACGTCTGATTCCATTTTTTGTTTGATCTGTGCTGGTCTGTGCACTAGATTCTGTGGCGTAATCGATAAAGAGCTGGAGTTGGTTGCCGCTAACGCGGACATTGTTTATAAGCTCGCATCGCCGAGCGTGCCGAGTGACTTTTCTTTGTTTGGCCAAAGCAAAGTAACCCAAAGAAAGGCCACCCCGGCAGCTCAGCCCGTCGGGTCTCCTCGCTCCAGCCGATTTTAGAGGGCCGCATCGACAGGACGTCCATGTCCTGACGATGCTTGCGCAAACGTCCTGTTTGCTTACCCCCTAAAATAGGCTTCCGCTCGGCTGGCTGCAGGGGCCCAAAAGGCGGTACTTTGTAACTGGCTTTAGCATTTCAATAAGAGCTTGTTAGCACGTCACTCTATGCCTAACAATGCGGCCCTATCGAGGGTGATGGGGTTGAATTGCCACACAAATCTACGAAGAGCCAAAAAAGGTAGCGACATGTTAAAAGTATTAATTATGAGCGCGGCGGCTTTGACGTTAACCGCCTGCTCGAGCGTGACCCATAACAACCAATCGGATGCCGTGGCGTTACTCGCGGATGATGTGAGCTTAACGGTGTTTAACCACGACGAGCGTGAGCCCCTAAGCTCTGGCTCCTTGACGTTGGGCAATGCCGAGCGCGCTATTCACATTAAGCGGGTCTCTGGCGGTATCGAGGCGAGCTGGCACGATAGCTGGTGGACGGGGTTTGAAGTGGCATTCCCGGCGCCTAAAAATTTAACCCACTATCGCCAGGGTGCCTATGTGTTTGATCTGCACCTGGAGCAATTTGAGAACGCCGGTTTTGACTTTGCCCGGCTGTGTGAGGGCGGTTGCGAGCGTCGCTTGTCGCTTGCCAATCAGGTACAGCCTCTGCTAAATCAGGGGCCGCAAACCGTGGCCGTGCCTATGTCGTGCCTTGTACGCGATAGCGACACCCTAGTGGCCGAGCGCACACCACTGCGTTTTGCTACCGGTGGCACCGGGCAGTTAACCCTAAGTGATATGCGAATCGAAGCGCGTATGCCGCAGGTAGATATTGTTTTTAATTGTCCCGATTATAAAACGGCATCGGTTACTCCGGCACCGCTGGACGAGCACTGGGCCAAAAGCTGGTGGATACCGCGGCACGAGCAAAAACTAAAAATCGCGTCCGAAAGCGATCCGCAGTTAGTGTTTATCGGCGACTCTATTACTCAGGGTTGGGAGGAGTCGGGTAAGCCCGTCTATCAGCAGGCCTTTGCCGAGTGGCCCAGCTTAAATCTGGGTTTTAGCGGCGACCGAACGGAAAACGTATTGTGGCGTTTGCAGCACGGTGAGGTGGCCGACATAGACCCGCAGCTAATCGTACTAATGATTGGCACCAACAACACCGGTCACCGCCAGGATGAACCGGTTGCCATTGCCCGCGGTGTCGAGCAAATTCTTACCGAATTAAAGCGTCGTTTACCCGATAGTAAAATACTGATGTTAGCGATATTCCCGCGCGGCGCCACGGCCGATGATTACGCCCGACGCAACAATACGCTTGCCAATGCAAGGCTGCGCAACTTTGCCGACGGCGAGCAAGTGTTTTTTACTGACCTTAACAGCGTATTCTTAGGTAAAGACGGTAATTTATCGGAAGAGATCATGCCCGATCTACTCCACCCGAATGAATACGGTTATCAGTTGTGGGCGAATGAGTTAGTGCCGCTTATTCGGGAGCATATCGACCGATAAACTACTAAGCTAGTACGATAACGCTATAAAGGCGACCAGATACAAAGTTTGGTTGCCTTTTTTGTTTAGGCTTCTCAACGCCTCCCATACCTCCGCGCCGTGCCTCGCCAAAGCCGGTTTTTATGACTCCAATCGGATAGAGGGTGCACGCACTTTGGTTGACTGTGAGGGCCGTAACGTCATGGTGTCAATGTCTGACCCTGACGAATTCGGTAACACCGACTCAGCGCTAACCGCAGAGCCTGCCCAGCCTGATTTAAGTGCCGGTGATCGTAACACCGAGGATGATGAAGACCTGCTGTACTCAGAGGTGGTGGCGTTCGTGCGAGAGAAAAACAGCACCTCGATATCGTCAGTGCAGCGTGGCCTCAGAATAGGCTACAACCGCGCTGCGCGTATGATCGAACAGATGGAAGCCGACGGTGTTGCGTCGGCTATGAAGGATACCGGTACCGGAGAGGTGTACCAGAATGATTCGGCGGATTAGCCGCCTTCGTGCGTTTTTTACTCTATGTAGGTCTCGAATGGCCTAATCGCTTCGTTAAACTTTCTGAGCCATTTATCGTGATAATCTTGGGATTCTGGTGTTCTTAGCGCCAGCCTATCGCTCATAGAGATGAGGCTCTTCTTACATACTAGGGCGCCGGTTCTGTTAGATCGCAGAGCTAAGTTAAAGCACTCTAGATACTCTGTAATTCGATGCATGTAGTCTTCGAGTTCTTCTATATTCGTTGCTGTGTCTTGCCCCCAATGAACTCTAGCGAATGGTAGTTGTTTTTCTAGGCTGACCCAGGTTTCTTTGATTTTTATAATCTGATCTTCATGTTGTTTGATTACGTTCTCTTTATGTTCATCTGTGATTTTAAGGGATTCAAAAACTTTTTCTAAGTCAGAGTAGGTAATCAGTAGAGTAATCCACCAAGGTTTACTCATTCTATCAATTTGGCGTTTGAAAGTATAAATATAGAGTGTTATGTCTTTCGCTATATCGTACTTATCCTTACCCTTATGCTCTTTGATCCACTTGTTGTAACTCAAAAGAGCCAGAGTAAACCCTCCTCCAGAGCTCAAAGTTAATACTATGTTTCTTATGGTTTCCCAGAGCCCCGGCCAGTCTATAGAGCAAACCCATTCGTCAAAAATCATCCTATTGTCCTTTAGTTTTATATTTTCTTAGAATTACGCTTCCAAATGCGTCTCCAACTTAACTTTGCTGCAGTTTGGCTGGCTTTCAAAGGGGCCATTGCTCGTTTTTCAACTTCGTTCTTTTGTGCATCAAACGCATTGATCAAGCTGGATGCGTAGGAATCTTGAGTACCTGACCTTTGATAATGAAGGGTCTTGAAAGGAAAGGTGTTGAAAATAATTTTGTGTCTAATGGTCTTATCGGTCTCATCTTTTTCTGGGTCTAAAATTACAAGTACGCGTTGGTAGGTGTCAAATATTTCGTCCAAGATTCGTAGGAGCTCATCATATAATGGTTTAATTTCTTCATCAATGGTGATGCTTGCATCCAGGATTTCTGAATAGACGCCTTCTTTTAATTCGTTATAATCAGATAATTTTTTCTTGATGAAATTGGATAACGAATCGTGGTGGCGCTGATCGACTGTATGCCTGCCGAGAAATTTGTTTAGATTGTCAGCTTGTGTTACAAGTTCATAAAATTTATTTTTATCTTCTATGGTGTCTATAAAGCTATCTAATCTAATAGTTGCTAGCATTGATTGAGGTGTGGCCCCTTGCAGGGTTTCTTGTGGATTCTTTAGGAGATTAAGGGGGACCCAAACCGAAGATAAAATGGTGGAAAATTTGGATATCTTGTGAAGAATTATCGATATTTTTTTTGCCGCATCAATCTTGGCTATTCCTTCGTGCTCGGTCCTCCACGCGTCTAAACCCTTGTATGCAGCGCGGGTGCCCAGTGCCGCGCAAATGGCAATAGTACAGCTGGCAAACGTTTGTATTATGCCTGTCCAATTTTCTGCGAGTATCATGCCGTATGAAGCAATGTTAATTAGTGCAACAAAAGCTTCAAGTAAAAGAGTGAATAAATCCATATTTCTGTGCCTGTATAAGTGAATTCCTGTTCAGGTTATTAGGTCCATGCAATACCGTGGTTCGGTTGCTTCCGAATAAACCCTGAACTACCAGGAATATTCTGTAGCTGGTCACTTCTGTGGCCAGCTTCTGCCGGCATTTTTATCAGTATTTATCCCTTCCGCCCTCGGTAAAACATCAGCATTGATAATTTTAACCGGACAAGCGAGCGAACATGAAGCGCATTAACATATTAATGGCAGGTACCCATACTAGCGCCGGAGGCGCTACCTTGAGCTTTAGCGAGGCTGATTTGCAGGCCTCGGTGGATGCCTATGATCCCGCGTTACACAAAGCCCCCATTGCCGTAGGCCACCCCAAGGACAATCTATCGGCTTACGGCTGGATATCTGGTTTGGCATTTTCGGAGGAACGCGGCCTTGATGCAACCCCGCACCCGGTCGATGAAGACTTTGCCGAAATAGTGAGCAAGCGCCGCTTTAAGGCGATCAGCGCAAGCTTTAACGGGCTCAGTAGAGACACCACCATGACGCCTGAAGAAATCGCACAGCGCGCGAAAGACCTTAAAGCGCGAGAAGAAAAGCTAGCGGCCAAGAGGCAGATAAGGTGCCATATCTAAACCTTACACATTGAATATGGCGTATTCCTCAGTCGAGAGCGTATCCTGTTGTCAAATTTGTGAATGCCCTGAAAACATTTCCGAAAATATAACGGGTACACTAGTAGCGTAAAATAACAACACGGCCCGCCCATGGCCTAATAAAACACGGAGATCATAAAAACCATGTCTGTCACCTATTTACTCTCGATGACTGTCGCCAGCATCGCGTTGCTGCTGTTTCTGATTATTGTGTTGCGCTTGCAGGCATTTGTTGCGCTGCTGCTAGTGAGCATGGCGGTGGCTATTGCCGGTGGTGTGCCTTTGGCGGAGGTGGCCGGTGTTATTCAGCAGGGCATGGGCGGCACCCTGGGGTACATTGCCATTGTGATTGGCTTGGGGACCATGATTGGCGAGATCTTGCAGGTCTCGGGCGGGGCGCAGCAAATAGCCAATACCCTGACCCGCAAGGCCGGTACCGAGCGAGCGCCCTGGGCGCTGATGATGCTGGGGTTGATTGTCGCCATACCGGTGTTTTTTGAGGTCGCGCTGATTCTGTTTATCCCGCTGGTTTACAACCTGGCCCGGCGCACGGGGAAATCTCTGTTGCTTTACGGTATGCCTTTGGTGGCGGGTATTGCCGTGGCCCACTCGTTTATTCCGCCTACGCCCGGGCCGGTGGCGGTGGCCTCTTTATTAGGTGCAGATTTAGGCTGGGTGATACTGATTGGTCTGGTGGCGGGCATCCCCGCCGCGATTGTGGGCGGTATTGTGTTTGGGCGTTTTATTGGCGGGCGCATCCACGTGCCCTTGCCCGAGTTTGCTCACGAGCAGCTTGAGTCACAGTGTCAATCGGACAGGCCCCAGCCGGGCTTTGCGCTGGTGCTCAGTATTATTCTGGTGCCGCTCGCGATGATTTTGCTTAACACCGCCTCCAATGTCTGGCTGGCCGAAGAGCACCCGCTGGTAGACGTTATGGCCTTTGTCGGCCACCCTTTTACGGCTCTGCTGACGGCTACGTTGCTCGCATTCTATTTTCTGGGTACCCGGCTGGGTTTTAGCCGCGATGAAGTCCAGCGCGTGGCCACCCGCTCTATGGAGCCGGTGGGCATGATCATTCTGCTGACTGGCGCCGGCGGGGTATTCGGCAAAGTACTGATTACCGCCGGTGTGGGCGATGCACTGGTACAGGCGATGGCCGGCTCCAACCTGCCCGTAGTGCTGTTTGCCTTTTTGATTGCCACCGTGGTGCGGGTGTCGCAGGGCTCGGCAACCGTCTCGATGGTAACTGCTGCCGGGCTGATAGCGCCGTTGGTTGACGCTGGCAACTATTCCGAGCCAGTAGTGGCCTGTGTAGTGATCGCCATTGCCTGCGGGGCGACGGTGCTGTCTCACGTAAACGATTCCGGCTTCTGGCTGGTAAAACAGTATATGGGTTTAACCGAGAAGCAAACACTCGCCTCCTGGACCGTACTGGAAACCATTCTGGGCTTGGTGGGGCTGGCCGTGGTGGTGGTGCTTAGCTTTTTGCTTTAGGCGATTTTTGCCATGGCGTTTGTTAAGTGGGTGTCTCGAAAAATCGGGGCCAAGCCTTGAAACTTAAGTTCACAATTCAAGACTTCGTATATTGACCATGCCGATGATAGTCAGGATGATACCCCTGATGCAGCGGCCA
>NZ_CAXBFW010000016.1:0-80380 GCF_963975215.1 uncultured Gilvimarinus sp. | reverse complement strand
CGCAGGCACTAAACCTGCTAAAACAATCAGTATTACGCATCCGTAGCTCAGCTGGGTGAGGCAAGCGTTTACAAAGCGCCGCTTTGTGCGCAGCCGAACGGCTTTCAGCTAAGCTGAAAGACCGGGCCCGAGCGACAGCGAGGGGAGTAGCGGGTAGCGCGTTTAGCACTACTATTTAGACGCAGGCACTAAACCTGCTAAAACAATCAGTATTACGCATCCGTAGCTCAGCTGGATAGAGTAGCGGCTTCCGAAGCCGTTGGTCGCAGGTTCGAATCCTGCCGGGTGCGCCATTTTTTAAGTAACGTTGCACCCTGGATTGCCTGTCACTCAGCGCAGCTGAGTGCCGTTCAGCTGCGCACAAAGCAGTGCTTTGTAAAACGCTTGCTTCACCCTGCCGGGTGCGCCATTTTTTAAGTAACGCTGCACCCTGGATAATTGCCGGGCATCCCTGCCCCGCCCCCTTCGGGCTTCCTCCGGAAGATCAAATCTGCTCCTGCGAATTTGTCCCTGCCACTCAGCACGACTGCCCATCTCAAACACTGTTTAAACACTCAAACACCTTGCGTACCTTTAAAGACACTACCAGTGCGCTACGTTGGCAGGTGCCATTGTGCCACGCCGAGGCGTTATCGCCTGCAACAACACTGGCCCCATGCTGCTCGCTTGAGTGCTCACATAGGTGATGATTTCTAGCACGACATTTCGTTTGGCTAACCTCCCAACCGCAAGCGATATCCATTACAATTGGCGTTAATGTGGGCGTGGCATAATGGAATAACCATGGGAATACTGGACGAGCTTAAACAACAGGCCAGCAGCCTGCGTGCAGCGGAGGCCGACGAAGCCGCGCGCCTTGCCGAGCAAGAGGCTTATTATCGCCAAGTGCTGCGCCCGGCAATGCTCAAAGTTTTGTCGTATCTGGACGAGCTGGTTAAACACATCAATTATGTCCAACCCGAGCGCCCAGTCTCTTACCCGCTGGCGCCCGACCGCGAAACGTCCGTCGCTCTGGAGCAAGGCCAATACAAACTGCTCATCGATAGTTCGGACTCTCCGCGACAAATTGATATCCGGGTATCGGCAAAATTAACGCAACCGGCTTTATACGTTATCGGCGATTTAGCCTCTATCCGGCACTACACCGAATACCTCGACAGTTACGGCCTGGCTTATCATCGCCAGGATGCACTCAACAATGCCCACAAAATCGACAAAGCCACCTTTACGCTAGAGGGCCCGTTGCAGCATGCCGTGCGCGTACAGGCCGATGCCGGGCAACATTGTATTGAGATACTGCTGCGCAATTTTGGCCGCCCTGGGGTGCAACGCCACCGTTTTCAGCCAGACAAGCTTAACGATGCCCTGCTCGACCGGTTAGGGCGGGTACTGCTGCACGACATCGATAGCCTGCCGGTACCAAACAAGGTCTCGGAAAAAACACGCCAGCAGTTGCGCCAAGCCCTTGCTGCTAAAAAACAACAAGAGGCCGAGCCCCCATCTGAAGAATTTGAGCGCGAAGCGGCCAAAGTGCGCGACCGACTGAGACAATCCTGGGCAAAAAAGATGCAAGACGCCAAGGCCTTTTATCGCAAAAAGCACTCACACGATGAGCAGAATTAATGAGAGCAGAACTAAAAAAGAAAATCGCCGCCGTTTGCGAACAAAAAATGGCAGCCAAAGGTAACTCCGTAGGGTTATCGTTTTATGCCTTCTTTGCCAATAAAAATTCGCAACCAGACTTATTAATGGAGGCAGCAACGTGGTGGATACAAACCCACCAGCTGGATCACTTTGAGAAAGCCAGTAAAGTGTTAGCCCTCATTAAGGCCGAGAGTTAACTGCCGGCGAGGTAAAAATAAAATCAATGAAGAATTCAAACACCGTTAAACACGGCGTTATTGTCAAATGGAACGACGACAAAGGCTATGGCTTTATCTTGCCAGAATCTGACAAGCGCGAAGTGTTTTTTCATGTATCGGCTTATAGCGTGCGCGGTGTTAGGCCTACTCAGGGCGAGCAAGTTAAATTTACCCCCGAGCGTGATGCCGGCGGGCGTAGCCGCGCCGTGTTCGTTTCCCCCGTAAAGCCTGCGCGCCAGCCGCGCACCGGCCAAGCGTGTAACGCTGCTTTAACCAGCACCTTGTTTTTGTTGGTTGTCACCGCACTGACAGTCTTAAATGTTATCCCCTATCTACTATTAGGGCTGTATTTGGGTGTTAGTCTTACCACCTACCTTTTTTATGCGTGGGATAAATCCGCCGCGCGAAATAATCGCCGCCGTACTCCGGAGGTCACATTACACTGGCTGGCCCTCATCGGTGGCTGGCCCGGCGCTTTAATAGCGCAACAACACTTGCGTCATAAATCAAAAAAACGATCGTTTCGTGTGGCTTATTGGATGACTGTGCTACTCAATATCGCCGCACTGATGTACATACTAACCCCTCAGGGTAACTGGCTCATTAAAGATATTAACCAGCTACTCAACAACCTTTACTAATACCCGGCCTTACTTTCAAGTTAGCAGGCTGTTGCTGACGGTGTGTATTTTCTGGCGCTTTTAGCAAAACCTGCTATTTATAATAAAACTCTTAGTGCCGCTCGCAGCGCCACATGCGGAGTAACCAATTCAACACCTCCATGGGTTTAGAAGGGATTTTATTATGAATCGATATGGTGCAGAGTTTATTGGCACGTTTTGGCTGGTACTGGGTGGATGTGGCAGCGCAGTTTTGGCAGCGGGGTTCCCCGAACTCGGCATTGGCTTTTTGGGAGTCTCCTTAGCGTTTGGTTTAACCGTACTCACCATGGCCTTTGCCATTGGGCATATCTCGGGCTGCCATCTCAACACTGCCGTATCCATAGGGCTGTGGGCAGGCGGACGCTTTGCGGCCAAAGACCTGGCGCCCTACATTATTGCTCAGGTGCTGGGTGGGCTCGCCGCCGGGGGCGTGCTTTATATTATTGCCAGCGGGCAGGCGGACTTTGATGTTGCCGCAGGTTTTGCCTCAAACGGTTATGGCGAGCACTCCCCCGGCGGCTATAGCTTGCTCGCAGCACTGGTGTGCGAAGTGGTAATGACCATGCTGTTTTTGGTGGTTATTTTGGGGGCAACTGATAAGCGAGCACCACAAGGATTGGCCCCCATTGCCATTGGCTTATGTCTAACCCTAATTCATTTAATCAGCATTCCGGTAACCAACACCTCGGTCAACCCCGCGCGCAGTACCGGGGTAGCCCTGTACGTGGGTGACTGGGCGGTGGCGCAATTATGGCTGTTTTGGCTGGCTCCCATTGTCGGAGGCTTACTGGGAGCCGCAGTGTACAAAGTAATCGGCAAAGAGCCGGACAATCGTTAAGGTGCATTTTAAAAAAAACGCCGGCTTCTGCCAGCGTTTTTTACATTATGATGCGCTCGTATGCCCTCGTCGCAGTAGCGGGTTAAGCCAGCGCCCCAAAAAGCCCGAAAGCTGTATAGGCGCCTGGGTCACGGTCAGGCAAATACACTCACGATCGACACTGGCCACCGGCGTGTGGGTATCCGATTGATCGCAAGCCATAAAATCACCCGAGTGATACACACCAACTTCATCAGAAAAACTGCCCTGCAACACCATCGTCAACTCATCGCCGAGATGAGTATGCCGGGGCGAGGCGCCACCTGGCTTAATGCGCAGCAGCTCGACCTTTAAGCCATTGTCGTCACGGCACAGCTCGGCAGAACGAATGCTCCAGGATATACGTGACCACTTAAGCTCGTCGTAGCCGTTGGGGATAAGCTTGCGCAAGCTGCGCGGAACCGCTGCACTCTGACTAACCACGGCTTTTTTACGCCGGCCAGACGGTTCTGGCTCTGCCGATAAATCCAGCCCCTCGGCCTCGATATCTACAGCCTTTTGTCTGGGCTGAGCATCGATACGTGCCATCAGATCGTCTAACGATAACTTTTGGCTCGGCACGGGCTCCAGGGTTTGCATCAACTCGCCGCCTAACTGGCTTAAACGCATGTAATTTTGGCGACATTGGCTGCAAAACTCTAAGTGTGCCGCAACACACAGAGACTGGCCCAAAGGTAAGGACCCCGCCGCATAGGCAGACAGCCAGTCACCGCTTGGATGTTGGGTAATCGCCATACTATTGCCCTCCCATCAGCAGGTGCATTTTCTTTAACGCCAGGCGGATTCGCGATTTAATCGTGCCTAGCGGCAGGCGTAGCTCTTCACTCGCCTGCTGGTGACTGCGGCCCTGCAGATAAACTTTGCGTAATACGTCGGCTTGTTCTTTTGGCAGTTGTGCCAAGCCTGCGTGTATTGTTTCCTGTGTCATAAGTGCTTGTGCGGCCTGAAACGGGTCCGGGCCGTCATCTTCGATATGCTCAAATAAATCATCAGCATCAATATTGGTGTTGTATCGGCCGTTGCGGCGCAGCGCATCGATACGCGCATTTCGGGCCAGGGTAAAAACCCAGGTATTGGTGTTGGCCAAACTAGCGTTATAGCTGGCCGCTTTGTTCCAAATTTTAATCATTACCTCTTGCGCTAAATCGTCGGCTACCAAGGTAGCACCAGGCTCTTGCGCCAGACTATAGGCCCTGATTAACGGCACATAATGCTCAAATAACTTGGCAAATGCGGCCCGATCCTGAGATTGCCCCACGGCACTAAGCCACAGCTTGAGCTGCTTTTGCTGGTCTGCCTTTGGTTGTGCCTGCACCATAGGGATGGTTACCTACCTTGTTTGTCGCCGGCGGTTAAGCCGGCCACGCCTTTGTTTTAACGGCCTATGCTTTAAAGGGCCTGTGATCACTGAGTGATACTTGCCGTGCGTTTAGGCTGATTACGCAGCAACTGCAATGCTGGATCACATGATCCAAAGGTTGCTCTAAGGCGTATGCTAAAACACATGTAACCGATTGATTTGAGCCTACTATGCCCAGTACCCAAGCAAGCATTACCACCGGTGTTCAGCACCATCAGCTGCTGAACGATTTTAAGCTGCTCTACCAGACGCTCGATGAAAGCAGTATCGCACGGCTGGATCAGGTGTATGCCAGTGGTGTTAAGTTTAAAGACCCGGTGCACGACATTGAAGGGGTGGTCGCACTGCAGGACTACTTATCCGCTCAGGCAGAGGGTTTGACCGAGTGTCGATTTGAGTACCTGGACGAGCTAATTGGCGATAACAGCGCCTATATTAAATGGATTATGCGTTTTCGCCACGAAAAGCTGGGCAACCGACTCATCTCCGTGCGCGGTGTATCCCACCTACACTTTAACGACAAAATCGACTTTCACGAAGACGTATACGATATGGGCGCCATGCTCTACGATCAGATACCGGTATTGGGACGTGTTACCCGCTGGTTAAAAGCTCGCCTCGCGCGTTAATTTAGGAGGGGTAATGAGCGAACTTTCGCACTTCGACAACCATCAAGCACCAACCGCCGACACCTCAATCTGCTGGGTTACCGGAGCCAGCAGCGGTTTAGGCCGCGCGCTCGCGCTGCAACTGGCGCAGCAGGGCCACTGGGTGATTGCCAGTGCACGCAATCATCAGGCGCTGGCGCAACTGGCCGCCGAGCACGCAGGGCCCGGGCGTATCTTTAGCCTGCCTCTGGACGTTACCCGCATCGAGGACGTCGTCGCCGCAGCCCGCTTAATAGACCGTACACTGGGCCGGATTGACCGGCTGATTGCCAACGCCGGCTGTTGCGAATATTTGGATTTCCCTCACCCGGACTGGCGTGCGATAGAGCGGGTATTTGCCGTTAACTTCAATGGCGCCGTTAACTGCATTGAAGCCGCCTTGCCACTTTTGCGCCAAAGCCCCCAACGGGGCCACATTGTGGGGGTTGTGTCGCAAGTGGTTAACGCACCCTTTACCCGTGCCGAAGCCTATGGCGCCTCAAAAGCGGCACTGAGTTACCTGCTCGACAGCTTGCGTCTCGACCTTGCCAATGAGATAGACGTCACCGCAATATACCCAGGTTTTGTCGACACCCCACTGACCGCCAAAAATGACTTCGCGATGCCTTTTTTAATGGACGCCGATGAGGCGGCCCGCCGCATGTGCCGCGCCATTGAGCGTCGGGTGGTAAAGATGAGCTTCCCCCACCGCCTAAGCGCCGTTTTGTGGCTAGCACGGTTACTACCCGGCTTGTGGCGCCGGGCCATGAAAAATAAAAAACCTGTCGAGAACAACTTATGAAAATTGCGATTATCGGCGCCGGCATTGCCGGCCTGAGTGCCGCCTACTATTTAAAAGACCAGCACCAGCTGCATATACTCGAGCGCGACAGCCGGGTGGGCGGTCACACCGCCACGGTAGACGTAACCGTCAATGGACAGCAACAGGCAATCGACACCGGTTTTATTGTGTACAACGACTGGACCTACCCTAATTTTATCGCGCTGATGGACGAGCTGGGCGTTGCCACCCAAACCACCGAAATGAGTTTTAGCGTCAGCTGCGATACTACCGGCATTGAGTATGGCGGCAACAACCTCAACACCTTATTTGCCCAGCGACGCAACCTTATCCGGCCCTCGTTTTTGGCCATGGTGCGCGACATTTTACGCTTTAACAAAGAGGCGGTGGCCGACCTCGACAGCAATCGGCTTGAGCAAGATATTACGCTGGGGCAGTATTTACAGCAGCGCGGCTACAGCAAAGGCTTTATCAACCACTACTTAATACCCATGGGGTGCGCCATCTGGTCGGCATCGACCCAGGCTATGTGGGACTTTCCCCTGTTGTTTTTTGTACGTTTTTTTAACAATCATGGCTTATTAAGTGTCAGCAACCGGCCACAATGGCGGGTTATTAAGGGCGGCTCACGCAATTATTTACCCGCCTTAACAGAGGCCATTAGCGCGCGCGGGGCGAGCATCGAAACCAATGTCGATATCGCCCAGATTACCCGCCAGCGCGACGGCATTACGGTGCTGCGCAGCAATGGCGAGAGCGAGCAATACGATCAGGTTATTTTTGCCTGTCACAGCGATCAGGCGCACGCTCTGCTGGGCGATGCCACACCAGACGAACAAACAATACTGGGCGCTATTCAGTATCAAAACAATGAGGTTATCCTGCATACCGATACGCACCAGTTACCCCAAAAAAGACTGGCTTGGTCAAGCTGGAACTACCGCTTACGCAAGCATCAGCAAGAGCGCGCCGTACTTACCTACAATATGAATATCCTACAAGGTTTAAGCTGCGACACGACCTTTTGCGTAACCCTCAACGACACCAAGGCCATTGCCCCCGAGACTATATTGCGGCGGTTTAACTACGCTCACCCGGTATTCACTCAGCAAGCCATCGCCGCGCAAGAGCGCTGGGCAGAGATTAACGGCGTCAACCGAACCTGGTTTTGCGGTGCCTATTGGGGCAATGGCTTTCATGAAGATGGTGTAGTAAGCGCTAAGCGGGTGAGCGACACCATCGGCGCCAGCAATAGGGGCGGCCCCCATGGTTAATAGGGCGGCCATTCAACACAGCGGCATTTACTACGGCTGGGTAAGACACCGGCGGTTTACGCCGCGCGCCCACGCCTTTTGTTATCGCGTGTTTATGATGTATCTCGACACCCGGGAAATCGACGCGGTTATGGCGCAGTCGCGGTTTTGGTCGAGCCGTCGCTGGGCACTCGCCCGGTTTAAGCGCAGTGATTTTTTAGGCGACCCGACTATTCCTTTGGACGCAGCGGTACGCCGTGAGATAGCGAACCAAACGGGACAACATCATACGGGCCCCGTCCGGGTGCTTACCAATCTGCGTTACTTTGGGTTCATTATTAACCCTATCACGACCTATTACTGTTTTAACGAGCAAGAGCAGCTGCGCTACATCGTCGCGGAAGTAACCAACACCCCCTGGCGCGAGCGCATTCGCTATGTACTGCCCTGTGATCCGAATACAGAACAGCCCCGTAAAAATAGCCAAAGGGAGGACGTTCAGCGCTTTACCTTTGATAAGGGAATGCACGTATCGCCCTTTAACCCAATGGACATGCAATATCACTGGCGCAGCAACTTGCCGGGCAAACGCCTAAGCATTGACTTAAGCTGCACCAGAGACACTCAAAAAGTGATGGATGCAACATTGGTACTAAAGCACGAGCCTATAACGAGGGCTTCGCTTAACAAAATTATTTACCGTTACCCGTGGATGACGGTAAAAGTTGCGACCGCCATCTATTGGCAGGCCTTAAAACTTTGGTTAAAACGCGTGCCTTTTTTTGGCCATTCAAACCAGGTTGATGGCAATAAAACGTATCTTAAAAGTCACGATTAGGTAATCAAGCATGACAATGGAAACACTTAACCGCTCGAGAATCGCCCGGCAAGTTAAACCCAGCATGCTGGATCGTATTGCCAAACAGCAGGTATTGCGGCAATTAAAAAATATTCGCGTGGGCCGGCTGGTTATTGAAGATCAAGATGAGATTATCTACCTCGGTGAGGCCGGGGCCAGCGCGCCTCATCATGCCCACATTTGTGTCAACCAACCAAGTGCCTACCGCGGCTTTATGTTGGGCGGCTCCATTGGCGCAGCCGAAGGCTATATGGCCGGCGCCTGGAGCTCACCCAACCTTACCGCCCTGACCAAATTAATGTGCGCCAACCTCGAGCTGCTTAACGATGTTGATAGCTCGCGCTTCGGCGTAAGCAAGCTATTAGAAAAGTTCTACCACTGGTCCCGCCGCAACACCGAGGATAATGCCCGCGCGAATATTGCCGCGCACTACGACTTAAGCAATCAGTTTTTTTCACTGTTTTTAGACAGTAGCATGATGTATTCGGCGGCGCGATTTAACCGCGCGACCACAACGCTTGAACAGGCATCGCGGGAAAAAATCGATAATATCTGTCAAAAATTACATTTAACCCCCGACGACCACTTGCTAGAAATTGGCACGGGCTGGGGCGCTATGGCCATTCACGCAGCGCGCCACTATGGCTGTAAAGTCACCACCACCACCATATCGCAAGAGCAGTACCGGCACGCCTGTGAAGCCGTAAAACAAGCCGGCCTAACTGGCCAGGTTACCGTATTATGCCAGGACTACCGCAAGCTAACCGGCAGCTACGATAAACTCGTCTCTATCGAGATGATTGAGGCCGTGGGACACGAGTATTACCGCGAGTACTTTACTACCTGTTCGTCACGCCTTAAGCCCCATGGGCTAATGCTACTGCAAGCGATTACTATTCCGGATCAACGCTACGATTATGCCCGCCGTTCGGTAGATTTTATTCAAAAGTATATTTTTCCGGGCGGCTGCCTACCCAGTGATCGTGAGATCACCAAGCAGCTTAGTCGCCACACCGACATGCAAATGGTGGGGATGGAGGACATTGGTGAACATTATGCGTTAACGCTTGCCCACTGGCGCCAACGCTTTCACGATAATCTTGAGCAAGTAAAAGCACTGGGGTTTAACGATACTTTTATTCGCATGTGGGAGTACTATTTAAGTTACTGCGAAGGTGGCTTTAGTGAACGGGTAATTGGCACCGGCCAATTTTTACTGGCAAAGCCGCAATGGCGCCAACCCACTTACTAAGGCGACACCAATGCTAAAAGCCCAACGCATACACCTGGTGAGGCTCATCACCAATATGTCGCTGTTTCAAGTCGGCTGGTTCGTTTGCTTGATAGGCGGCTCTTACTGGGCGCTGGGCTTTACCTTGGTCGCGCTTGTTGTTCACGCAATATTTATGCTTCACTCGCCCCGCGAGTGGCGATTGTTAGCCGGTATCGCCTTGGCCGGTATTGTCTGGGACGGGCTAATAATGAGCACCGGACTTATCAGCTTTGCAGCGCCGCAAAGCACCGTTTATATCGGCGAACGATTTGCTCTAATACCTGTATGGCTTATTTGCCTTTGGGTACTGTTTGCCACCACGGTTAATCACTCACTCTACTGGCTGGCGCGATACCCTTTAGCCAGCGCACTGCTGGCGGCCCTATTTGCCCCACTCAGCTACTTTGCCGGAGTTAAAATAAGCGACGCACAGTTTGCAATACCGATTTGGCAACCCCTTATGGCCGTGGCCATTGGCTGGGCCATCGTATTTCCCACAGCACTCTATTATTGTCGCCGGAACTGTCGGCCAAATGCGAGGAGGCTATCGTGACACTTAACGCTAAGCGTAACCTATCGAGCTTCTGCTTTCTGCTATTGGCTTTCACCTGTTCGATAACGCAAGCCACTAGTACCTCTCGCGGTGTCACCGGGGAGGCATACCGCCAAGCTACCGAGACGCTGCTGTATCGTGAGGTACACAATTACTCGAACGTCAATAACGACATCAGGCAGCAGGAGGTCATTTACACCCAGCCAGACGGAACGCTCTGGGCGCAAAAAACGCTCACCTACGGCCAGCAACCGACGGCCCCTAGCTTTACGCTAACCGACAGTCGCAATCAAGAGTCACTGCAAGTCACCGTCAACGATAAGCACATTAGTATTCAACGCTCTGACAAGGGTAAGCAATACACCGCGGAGATCGGCATTCAATCACCACTCGTGGTCGATGCCGGGTTTGATCCATTCGTGCGTCAGCATTGGCAAAGTCTCAGTCAGGGGGAGTCCGAAACCTTTTTCTTTTTACTACCCAGGCGCGAGAGGTTAGTTGAACTAAAGCTCAGCTCTCGTCCATGCGAAGAATATGATTCGAACCTTTTTTTATGTCTGTCACTGGATATTAATAATTGGTTTTTGCGAATGCTGGTGGATACTATTGAGTTAACTTACCAGCGGTCGGATCAGCGCCTGGTACAGTACCGAGGAGTCTCTAACCTCAGCTTTCCGGAACAAGACGACACACCACACGTTGATATTTATTATCGCCCGCAATAACGTGTAGTCATTAATATTGCGTTCCACTCTCAGCAGCGACACAATAGAGCGGACACTTTAATGGAGCGCGTACATGGTTTCGTCCTGGGACATCATCGCCTTAGGTTTTTTAGGCAGCTTAGGGGCAGGTATGATGACGGCTGTGGGTGCGGCAGGCATAGTCCTGATCCGAAAACTCTCGTCGCGCAATGAAGATATCTTACTAAGCGCCGCCGCCGGCATCATGTTGGCGGCCTCGATTTTTTCACTTCTGCTGCCCGGTATTGACCAGGCACAATCTCAGGGTCATGAGCAAGGCAGCGCTGTGTTAATCGTGCTGGCCGGGATGTTATTGGGCGCGGCGCTCTTGGCGGTGATTCACAAATACACCCCCCATCAGCATTTTCAAAAACCCGAACCCGGTATCGACGCCAGGCACCTGCGGCGAATTTGGCTATTTATACTGGCGATTACCTTGCACAACTTTCCCGAAGGGATGGCCGTTGGGGTCGGTTTTGCCAATGGCAACATCGATAATGGTTTACCCCTGGCTATCGGTATTGGTTTGCAAAATATTCCCGAAGGCCTAGCCGTAGCCGTCTCGTTACTGGCGGTTGGCTACTCGCGCTGGTACTCATTTGGGGTGGCCACCTTAACCGGATTACTCGAGCCTGTTGGCGGCCTGTTTGGGGCCGCGCTAGTCTCGGTGGCCACGCCCTTACTGCCGTGGATTTTGGGCGGCGCGGCCGGCGCTATGCTCTTTATTATCAGCGACGAAATTATCCCCGAAACCCATCGCCGCAATCACGAGGGGTTTGCCACCTTCTCGCTGCTGACAGGCTTTTCCGTGATGATGTATCTCGATACCGTGCTGGGCTAACACCCGGCTAGCCGGCATGTTCAATCGTTATGGACTCGTCGCTACCGGCACTGGAATAACGCATAAAATCATACATACCGCGCTCTTCAAGTGTGACAAACCCCAAACGCCGATACCAGTGCAGCGCAGGGTTAAGCTTATCGACGTGTAGGGATACCGCCAAACCAGCCTCACGCGCTTCGGCTAAGATCCCCTGTAATAGCCGCGAGCCAATGCCCCGGCCTCGATACTCCGGTAACAATGCGATATCGACGATACGTATCTCATCGCCCGAGCGATCTACATACAAGCGCCCCGCGGGCACACCGTCGCAGCTAATAACATCGCACTGTGCCTGCGGGTAATATTGGCGATAGTGCAACCTCTGGGCATTAAACTGTGAGTGTAAAAACGCCGTTGCCTGATCGGCTGCTAGCCCTGCCATCGCCATTTCCTGTTGCCTGGTACTTACGTACAAACGCTGCAAAAACACCGTGTCGTTATCTGTCACTGGCAGCAAGTCAATCTGAATCATGGCCCTAGTTCCCACGCAAAAATTCCACTCAAAAGCATAGTGCACGGTTTTGCACGGTACAACTACAAGCCATTACAGCTCGCCCCGGCATTACCCCGTGCACGGAGACAGTAAACACCAACCATAGAGACATTAATTTGGCGCCAAAAACCAAGCGCATTACATGGCCTTAGTGGCAATCGCGCCCCGTGCAGCATGTTATGATAAGTCCTGTTCAAAACACGGAGCGTCAACATGAACACCACACTCACATTAGCTTTTTTGCTACTGCTGCTCGGCAACCGGGTAATGGCCGACAACACAGTGCCACCCGAGGCAAAGGCGGCCGAACAGCGCAGCGCGGAAGATATTCAGCGCGACCACACCAGTAAACCCCAGGCTATTATCCCCCTGCTTGAGCTCGAGCCAGGGGAAACCGTGGTCGACCTATTTGGCGGCTCGGGCTACTACGCCGAGCTATTGGCAGCGGCCGTAGGCCCCGAGGGCGATGCCATATTATACAACAATGCCGCTTTTGCAGCCTTCGCGAAAGATGACCTAACCGTGCGGCTTGAGCGTTTAGGGCCGCCCGCCCCGTTTGACGTTATTGTCTCCGAAACCGACGATCTGGGCTTTGCCCCTCGCAGTGTCGACGGCTTTTTACTGGTAATGGCCTATCACGACTTATACCACGAGGTGCCCGAATACAACTGGGGCCCTCACGACCGTAAAGATATTCTGGCACAGCTGTATCAAGCCTTAAAAAACGACGGCAAGCTGGTTATTATCGATCACAGTGGCGCCAAGGGCACGGGTATAAGCCAAACAAAATCACTGCACCGAATCGAAAAATCTACCGCGATTGCCGACATTACGGCGGCCGGGTTCGTGCTGCTGGCGCAACCCGACACACTACACAACCCCGCCGATGATTTGACTCTGAATGTATTTGACCCCAGTATCCGCGGCAACACCGACCGTTTTGTGTTGGTCTTTGGCAAACCACAAGAGAATTAAACTATGGCGGGAACCAGCCTATTAGCACTGATCGATGACATTGCCACATTGCTTGACGACGTATCGGTAATGACTAAAGTGGCCGCCAAAAAAACCGCCGGCGTATTGGGGGACGATTTAGCGCTTAATGCCGAGCAGGTCACCGGAGTAAAAGCCGACCGCGAGTTACCCGTGGTATGGGCCGTATTTAAAGGCTCAATGCTCAATAAGTTTCTTCTGGTGCCTGCAGCCTTACTAATCAGTGCGTTTATTCCGTGGCTGATTGTCCCCCTGCTTATGCTGGGCGGTGCCTTCTTGTGTTTTGAGGGTTTTGAAAAAGTAGCTCACAAGTGGCTGCACCCTAAAAAGCAACAGGAGTCCGAGCACAAAGCCCGGCTAGAAGCACTTGCGCAAAATAATACCGATATGGTGGCTTTTGAGAAAAGTAAAATTAAAGGTGCGATCCGCACCGATTTTATTTTATCCGCCGAGATTATTACCATTACCCTGGGCGCAGTAGCCCAAGCCGATTTAACCCAGCAAATTATCGTGCTTTGTATTATTGCGCTCAGCATGACCATCGGCGTTTACGGCTTAGTGGCCGGTATTGTTAAAATTGATGACGCGGGCTTATGGCTGAAAAAAAATGGCAACCATTCCTGGCAGAAGTCGCTGGGGGGCTTACTACTGGCGGCGGCGCCCAAGCTGATGAAGTTTTTATCCATAGCCGGCACCATTGCCATGTTTTTAGTTGGCGGTGGTATTTTAGTGCACGGCGTTTCGGTACTGCATCACTTTAGTGAGCACAGCGCTCACTGGGCGGCCAGTTTACCCACCATCGGGACTGTCCTCGGGGCACTCACTCCCACGCTTATCAATGGCGCCATTGGGGTGGCCGCCGGCGCAATTCTGGTAGGTAGCTTTACACTGGTAAAAAAACTCAAGCATTAGCCGCCGTTATTTGCGCCGATCAATAAGCTGTTGCACCAGGGCGCGATTGGCGAGAAACCAAACACTTACGGCACCGATGACAGGCAACATTAAGTAGCCAAACTGATAACAAAGCGCCGCCAGATCACGTTGCCACTGCTCCACCTCCATTTGCTGCGCCACTGAATCGCCCATTCGAAACATCACCGCAATAAAAAATTCGGCGGCCAAACCCCACGCATGCATTGGCATCAGCGCAAATAAGCCGATAATTACCCGTGTATTAGAAAACAATTTATCCCCAACTGAGTAACAAAGCGCGAGCAATACCGGAATATTCCAGGAGTAGATCAAGGGGTTAAGGGTGACGACGACATTACCAGAGCGACCGGCATCGCCTGCCACCAAGGTAAAGCTGGTAATATACTCAAGCTTGCGGTTTACCCAATCGACCTCTACCAGCGTACCTGGCCGAATCAACTGGATAAACCACTCACTCAAATGCGCGGGGATAATCGTCAGCAGCCCCGCCAGGTAATACCAGATAACAAAAAACAGCGGCAACCAGAGTAACACCTGAGCAAAATAGCGCACCGGCGAAAATTCACGCTGGGGCATTGGCAGGCCCTACCGCGTCACGCTCTGGTATATAGCGGATCCACACCATCCAAACCAACAGCGTATCGAGCATAATTAGCGCCTGCCAGATATACAGGTGGGCCCACTCAAACGCCGCCTTATAAAAAATTCCCAAATAAAATAAAGAAACTATGCGAACAATATTGAGTAACTGAATTGAGATGAGCCCTAAAATCAGCCCCCCAACTTATAGCGCCAAGGCGCCGGAAACGCGACAATTGCGGCGATTAACAAAATCATTGCTTCCACGCCGTTGCAGCCGGCGGCGATCTGCACGGTAAATCCAGAGGCGTTATCGATAATTAAAATGCCATCAACCAATAACTCGCGCCCCAAGAGCTCAATAATAAAAGCGCAACTGTGGGTGAGCGCGACGGTTAAAGGCGCAACCAGATACCGCTGGCCCACCGGCAATAACTCCAGCACAAATAAGCCGGTCATAACACAAAAAAACACACCCAGAAAACGACCCATACTCGTCTAATACCGTGCGGCAGTGACCGCCGTTTCAGCCACTACAAAGTCATCGCCAGCTGATACACTCACCTCAGTTACGCCCACCTGACTCACTTGCGCCCGTGCGGGCCCCTGCCACAGCCATCGCTCTAGTGTCTGTAGCTGCACATCTGACCCGCAGGCCATTAACTCAACTCGCCCATCGGTTAGGTTTCGCACCCACCCCGTCAAACCGAGTTGATGAGCTTGCTGCTCGGTGCTGGCCCGATAGGACACACCCTGCACCCGACCCGATATTAGATAGTGCTTTGTCTTAACCGGCATACTGCAATCTCTTGTTCACATTTAAACGCTACCATCGGCGCGACATTCTCTGCTTGCTATGTAGGCGCTTATATTATTATGCCTAACTCTTTGCTACTAACGCTACCACGCTGGTACGCGCGCTTAAAACGCCATTACACCGCTCGCGCCGGTACGGCCAGCAGCGCGGTCGCGGTGACGATTGAGACCCAAAGTATCCACTCTAGCGTCAGCCCCTATTATCTATCTTTTTCGATTGATATCTCGGTACTTGCCGGTGGCTTTTGGTGGGAAGGCAGCGAGGGCTCTCGTCGCGGCCTGGGCACCTTGCGTGTACCGCCACTGGCACTTAAAGGCAAAAAACTCGACACACTGGTACAGGCGCTGGGGCCCTCGTACCTTCGCATCGGCGGCTCCGAGGCGGACAAAATTCACTATTTTGCCGCTCCGCCCGATGAACCGGGTGCGCTAGTACTGACGCGTAAACAGTGGGATCGCCTGCATCAGTTTATCGAGCGCAACAACCTTAAGCTGATATTTACCGTTAAGTACGGCTTATTTACCCGCCACGATCATGGCCAGTGGTGCGGCGACGAAGTGCAGGAGTTACTCGATTACAGCGCCGAACACGATTATGTGATCGATGTGTTTGAATTGGGCAACGAGCTAAACGCCTACTGGGCGTTTCACGGCTTGCGTGCCCAGCCCAAAGCGCGGGATCTGGCTGCCGACTACACCACGTTTATCAACCACATTCGCGAATACTACCCCGAGGCGCGGGTATCAGGCCCTGGCAGCGCTTTCTGGCCCCTGATTGGCGAGGCGTTTAAACCTTTCTCTAATATTACCCGCCGTTTTTTACAAGAGCTAACCGCGCCGCTGGACATCGTCAACTGGCACTACTACCCGTTTCAAAGTACCCGCTCGCCGGTGCGCACCCGCGGCGCCAACTTACGCACCTTGCTCAACCCTAAATCCTACGCAGATTTTGATAAATATAGCCAGACCCTAGCCTTTTGGCGAGACCAGTACCAGCCACAAGCGGAGCTCTGGACCGGTGAAACTGGCTCGGCTCAGTGCGGTGGACAACCGAAATTATCCGATCGCTTTATCTCGTCGTTTTGGTGGGCCGATCAGCTGGGTCAGGGCGCACTGCTGGGCCATCAAGTTATGGTGCGCCAAAGCCTGCTGGGCGGCGATTACGGTTTGCTTGACCGCTTAACCTTAAAGCCCCGGCCCGATTACTGGGTAAGTTGGTTGTGGGTTCGGCTGATGGGGCGTCAGGTGCACCGCTGCTACCATAGTGATAAACATTTACGGATTTATTGCCATCGCCACCCAAACGGCAAACAACACACGGTGATGATTATTAACTTAAAGCCGCGGGGCGTGCGTCTTACGCTCGACATTAGCGGCCAGCTGGCCGAGCGCTACAGCGTTACCGCCAAAAAACTGACCAGCCGCAAAGTGTTTATCAACGGGGTTCGGCCCAAGCTGCAAAAAGGCGATTTGGCACTTGAGCAATTGCCCCAACCCGAGGCCGACAATCGGGTGCCGGGCTACAGCATTAATTTTTGGGTATATGACACCTAGCAGGCCGTTGTAAAACCCCTTGCATACTCAGCGTGGCCTGAAGCGTGCAGCTGCTGTGCATTGTCTCGACGGACAGGGTGGTTCCCTTTGCTAGAGACAAGGCGCGGCAGACGTGCGCTTCAGACCTCGCCCCACGGGGCTTCCAGGCTGGCCCGTACCCGTCGTCGCCACTTTTCGATGGGTGGACACACCTTCAAAATGGCGTCTACATTACGAACCTGCCTGAAAGCCTGAGAGCGCAAATGGCCGCCGCCACTGAACAGTTTGATTACTTGCTGGGTACCATTCCGGTACAGCACGATCTAAACCGCTACATTAACTGCCTCAGCGTTGACGGGGTACACATTCTGGTAGGTTTATTAGAACCGGTAGAGCCCGCGCTGCAAGCCGGCGACTTAGTCATGCGCCGCCGCGTACTGGCCGGCTCTTTGATCGGCGGCATGGCCGAAACCCAAGAGGTGTTAGATTTTTGCGCCGAGCACGATATTAGCTGTGATATCGAAATGCAGAGCTTAAAGGCTTAGGGCATTATATCGCTGCGGCCTTGCGCCGCAGCTTTTGAAACTGCGACAATTCCCAGGGCCGCATGGCCATTAAAATACCAATATGGGTGCGCTGGCTTAGCGGTAGCTTTGCATCCACCCGGTTCAGCTCTTCGGCCTCGGCCGTTAATTGCTCTAGGCGCCGCTGCAAATGATGAATAGACGCCTGCGAATAAGAGCCACGCAAGTAAAACCGAAAACTCTCCTCCTCAGTAAAGCTGCCCTGCAAAAACTTACTGATCACATCCTGGGTAATAAACCGCTCCAAAGGCCCACCGGGAATCCAGCGCAGGTTGCGCGAAATTAGCACTTTGTATTTGTTGCCCGGCAATAACTGCAACAACTTTAAACGATCGAGCTGGGCCAATAACTGCACGCACTCATGCTCAGAGATGCGGTAGTGCTCGATGATCTCTTCATAGCTCCAACCATCACGCACGCAAACCGCCACCAAACACAAGGTGGGGTTATCCACCAACTGTTGCTCTTGCTCCAGGCTTAGCTGGGTAATCTCGCTGTTGACGGGCTCGGCCAGAGCAAAAAAATCATGCAGGCTTAAATGCAACACGCGACAAATTTCTTCTAGCCGCGCCAAGCTCAAACTGTGTTGCGAGAACATTCGCTTGACGTTGGCCTCGCTCATACCGAGCGAAGCGGCAAGGTCCCGATAGGTAATGCCGCGCTCGCGCAACAGGGCCTTTAACGCATCGCAAATCTTAGGTATCTGACTCAAAGTATATTATCCATAGACTTAAAGAGTATTAAATCGCTACATTATCACTATTGGTTTACTTTAAATAGCCCTCGATTAGTATGGCTCCTGCTGGTCAACAGCAACCACTCATGGACATTAAGTAAACGGAGAACAACATGAATAAATCAACAAAACAAATCGGACTTTTCACGTTATTAGCCTTGTGTGCTCTGCCGGCCTGTGCGGCATCGCAAAACGCCAGTAAAGCGGCCGAGCACTCGGCACTGGCCGCCGGGCACTCTGCCACCGCTGGCGCTCAAGTCGTTAGTGCTGCGGTCGCCACACCGCTCGTGGTGGTGGGCGAAGTCGGTAAAGCAGCCGGCAAAACCGGTGAAAAAATGATGGAGTTTGCGCTTGATGACGAGCCACTAGAGATTTCAGATGATACCATCATTGCCGACCCGGCCCCGCGCCAACACATGCAAACCGTTAACGATCAGGGAGCGATCTAACATGAAAAAACTTACCGCACTGCTGTTAATACTAAGCACCGCGGTACTGCCTACCCGCCTGTGGGCGGGTAGTGCCAGCGCCGAGGACAACCAGTTTCCCCCCGAACAAATCACCGCTTTTGCTAAGTCGGTAGAACACTACGCCGCCCAGCGTGGCGCGCGCGCTTTTATTATTGGCCGGGTAGGTCGCCCCGAGGACTCACTGCCCGAGGGTATTCGCTTCACTCACACGGCCGTTGCCATTTATTCGAGCATCGCGCTCGAGGACGGCACCACACGCAAGGGCTATGCGGTTCACAACTTGTACCAAAAAGCCGATGCGGTTGATGAAAGTGAACTGGTAACAGATTACCCCACCGACTTTTTTTGGTCGGCCAAAGTATTAAAAGCCGGAATAGTTATTCCGAGCGCCGATTTACAACAACGGCTGATTAGCCTGTACGCCGAGGGTAAAGCCCAAGCGGTGCATGTGCCGAGCTACTCGGCCATTGCCAACCCGTTTAACTCCAAGTATCAAAACTGTACCGAATATACCCTCGATATTATTAATGCGGCTATTTATCAAACCCAGGATAAAGCCAAATTAAAAGCCAACGCCAAAGCGCACTTTACGCCAATGGTCGTGCAAGAGAGTCCAGTTAAAATTTTACTGGGCAGCGTGGTAATGAAGGACATAGCACGGGATGACCACTCAGGCCCCGTTGCGACAACCACCTTTAGCTCGATTGCGCGCTACTTAAACGAAAACAGTTTACTCAAAGAGGCCAGTGTTTTAATGGCAGACGGACAAAGCCAGGCACTGATGTAAATTGCGCGAAAAAGCCCCGCCGGTGGACTTGGGCTAAATTCATGCAACGCAGAATTTAGCAAGTTTCGGCGAGGAAGAACCGAGTAACAGGACTTACTCAGATTAGAGAAGAACAGAAGTTAGCAAAAGGCCCCGGCAACTACCGGGGCCTTTTGCGTTTGCACTTAGTGACTTTTTGTTTAGTAGACTTCAAAGCTCCACAGTGAGTAACCGTAGCCGGTGCCACGCTCGACTCCGAGCATACGCACATAGCGGCCAGTGGCACTTACCGCCAGATCATCGATACCACCGTCGCCATTGGCCTCGGTGAACACAGTGGTCCAGTCGCTGCCATTGTCAGACACTTGTATCTGATAGCCTTTGCCGTAAGCCGCTTCCCAGCTCAGTACCACATTGGTAATGGTGCGGGTTGCGCCTACGTCCACCCGGATCCACTGATCATCGCTAAACTCACTGGCCCAGCGGGTATTGGCATCGCCATCGGTGGCGTAGCTTGCCAACCAATAGCCACCTTCCGCCGATGAAGCATCCACCTGAGCACCGGCAGCCATATCACTACCGCCTGAGCCGACAGGCACACTGCTGCTGGAGGAGCTAACGCTTGACGACTCGCTGCTAGAGCTTACCGAGCTGCTGCTAGAGGACGAGCTGGATGAGCTAGAGCTATCCTGAGAGCTGCTGGAAGAACTACTAGACGAACTAACACTGGATGAGCTGCCACCGCCGTTATTGGCGCTGCCGTATACTTCCATCTCAAACAGCGAGTAACCCCACGCCGTGCCTCGCGCAACACCTTGCAGGCGCACATAACGGCCGCTGGCCGCGAGATCGGTCAGCGTATCAACTCCGCCGTCGCCGCCGGATACCGTGCGTACAGTGCTCCAGTTGCTGGCATCGTCGGAGACCTGGATCTGGTAATCGCTGCCGTAGGCCGCTTCCCAGCTCAGGTTAACCGAACTAATGTTGTACACCTGCTCCAGGTCGACGTAGATCCACTCGCCGTCGGTCCAGCCACTGGCCCAGCGGGTGCCGGCATCGCCATCAACCGCTTGCGCGCCACTCATGCCATCGGATTCGTTAGACGAGGTATAAACCGCTTTGCCGGTAGCCAGGTTGGCCGTTGGCTCAGGGCCGGTATCATCGTCTTCAACGCTAAAGTCCATCCAGTTAACATTCACCACGTCGCTAAACGCCAAACGTAATGTGTGTGCACCTTCGCTCAGATCGATCGACTCGGTCACCGTCTCCCACGCTTGCAGGCCACCGGTAGAGCCAACGCTGACAACGCCGCTCTCCTGGCCGTCAAGCAACAGGGTAATGTTGCCACCCACTTCACTGGCAACCCGCAAGCTCAGCTCATAGCTGCCTGAGGCCGCAACGTTAAGTTGGTAGTCGGCCCAGGCATCCGGCGCGATATCGCTTAAGTTTAAGAAGCCTGAGAAGTCGTCGGTTTGCTCAACCCGCACGCCGTCCATATCGGCATACTCTTCGGCCTGAACACGCGAGGGTACCGAGTGCACATTGCTGTCGTTATGCACCGGCATATTAACGTAAATGCTACCCAGCTCGGTCAAAACACCCGATTGACGATAATCAAATAAGCCATTGTACGGGTGACCATTGCGACGGCCGGTGAACCAGGCGTAACGCTCAACGTCGTCATCGTTCTCAAACGAGTCGACCACCTGAATCAAAAATTTCTTCTGGTCCTCCAGAGTGGTGCTATCAATCCAGTGACTAAACTCGGTCATCCAAATCGGCTTATTGTACTTTTTAAAGCGATCCACGTACCACTCAACACCACCGGCATCTTCCATATAGGCGTGAATCGAGATGGCATCCACACGACAGTCTGGGCAGATATCAAAGAAATCATCCAGGTAGTCGATGGGGTCATAGTACGTAGTGCCGCCTTCGCTGTTGCAGTTGCCGCAGTAGTTCATGGCAACGCTGACGATGTCTAAGTCAAACTCGTCGGCAATGGCCTCTAGCCGCGGCCACTCGGCCGCCGCCTGTGACGGTGTCATATTGGCTTGATCGAGAAAGTTGGGCTCGTTAAACGCCAGGATGTACTCGACATCGGGGTGAGCGGCAATATAGTCGCGCATACCCTGATCATCAAAACCGCCGTTCCAGGCCATAGGCGCAAACTCGACACCGTAGTTTTGATACACATCAGCAATCTGTACATCGGGCTTGTGACTCCAGTTGTACCACCAGCTGATGCCTTCAGAGATAGCCGCCAGGTCGTCTTCAGAGTGATGACCAAAGCCTAAACCGCGCTTAGCACTTTTGCCCGAGCTGTGACTGCCATCGACAATAACATAATTGGTGGTGGTGTCTTCCAGCTCACCGTCGCTAACGCTGACGATTACCTCGTAGCTGCCCTCGGTTTGGTACTCGTGGGTAACGGTAGCACCACTGCCCAAGCTACCATCGCCAAAGTCCCACACGTAGGTAAGCTCATCGCCGTTCACATCGGTCGAGGCACTCGCATCAAACTCAACGGTAAGCGGCGCACCACCCTGTGTAACCGAGGTTTTTATGGCGGCCTGCGGCGCACGGTTAACCACTTCACCATTGTTGCCGGACTGCGTGGCCTGCTCGCCGCCTGACAAATACACGTCATCAATCGCTAAGCCTTCGACCTCGCCCACGCCCAGCACCTGAAACACCTGGCGGACATCCGACAAATCGACGTCTAGAGAAATCTCCGACATTGGAATAACAATGTCATGCCACTGGCCGTCACGGGCAAAACCGTAAGGGTCGGCGCCGGGTGCAAAGTCGACCCACAACTGGCCAATATCATCGACGCTACCGCTCTTCATGCCCACTTTAAACTCGGCGTTAGAGGTAGTTCTCATGGAAAAGTGCAGCATGCCATTGGGGTTATCAAAGGCGGTTAGGTTAAAGCCTTCGCGCGCGGTCAGGCCCATCCCGTACCAACCTTTGCCGGTCGAGTCGACGTGCAATGAGCCGTTACCCTCCAGGATACCGTCAGGCTGCAAGGTCAGAGTGTCGTCCCAGATAAACAAGTCGCCGTTTACCCCAAAAGCAAAATCACCGGCATCGCGGTGCTCGGGCGTCTCGGTATAAATGCCAAAGGCGCCAAATTCGGGCGCGTCCAGCTCAACACTCTCGGTAAGGTAGATATT
Organism: uncultured Gilvimarinus sp.; assembly: GCF_963975215.1. GTDB lineage: Bacteria > Pseudomonadota > Gammaproteobacteria > Pseudomonadales > Cellvibrionaceae > Gilvimarinus. The sequence goes on along the minus strand of NZ_CAXBFW010000016.1, from coordinate 57,524 downwards.
GTCCACGGCGAGGTTCATCGCCTCGGCCGGAGCCGGGCCGGACATGCTGAACAGTTGTTTAATGGTTTCAAAATCGACCCCGCCAAACTCAGCCATGGGGATCGCCACATGAGTCCACTCACCGGTGCGCTGCAAACCAAACTGATCGCCGCCGGCGGCCAGAGTTACCGAGCCGTCACCGCCCGAGGTACTTGATAGCCCAATCGTAATCGGCTCTACCGACTCGGTCTTCATATCAAAGTGCAGATAACCGTGCTTGTAGTTACGCAAGTTTTGGTCTTTGTGCAACAAACCCATGCCCCACCAGTCGCCTGGGGCAATGTCGTAGGCCAGCGCCGAGCTGCCCTCGGACGGCGCCGTGGTGGCGGTGGTCATGTTGTTCCAGATATACAGGTTGGTATTATCGCCCCAGTTTAGCTCGCTAAACACGGGAGTCGTTTCGGTGCTGACACCGTAAGTGCCCGTGGCCAGAGTATCTTCGGCCCGGTGAATTTCGGTGTAGTTGTTCTCGTACAAACGCACATAATCCACCGCCATTTTGGCCGGAAAGGATGCGGTAATCTGGCTCGGCTCGGTCAGCTCAACAAAATTCCAGCCGCCCACCGCCAAATTTAAAATAATGTGGGCTGGGTTATCGCGAAACTCCGACATGTTAGGGTCGGTGATATCCATGTTAAAAAACTCAATATCATCCACATACATGGTCACCTGCTCGGGCGTCCAATCCATTTTATAGGTGTGGAAGTCATCATTGAGGTTAAAAGGCGTCTCGATATCGGCGGCGGCATCGGCTTGCAGCCAATCGCTCCAATCGCCCGATTCGTGCCACCAGTGCAGCGCGCCAGAGACCGCGTGATTCACAGTGCCGGCATCAATGGCCGCTTTGTAACCGGCCTCCAGAATGTCCCACTCGCCGGATTTAGGCCAGCCATCGATGCCAAAGTTATTGCCCATCATCCAAAAGGCGGGCCACAGGCCATCGGCTAAGTCGGGCAACTTGATACGGGCCTCAATGGTGCCGTAGCGAAACCCAAAGCGGCCATTGGTATGAATACGGCCCGAGGTAAACTCTCTGCCCTCGTAGGCCTCGCGCTTGGCCTCAATAATTAGGCTGCCGTTCTCTAAGTAAACGTTGTCGTGGGAGGCGGTGTAATACTGCAACTCGCCATTGCCGTTGCCGTCACCACCGGTATTAAAGCTCCAGATGGAGCGGTCTAAACGCTCGCCATCAAACTCATCAGACCAAATAGGGGTACTCTGGGCGGTAGCTGCTTGCGCCGCAACGCAAGAGCCTGCAAGCACGATGGCTTGCCAAAGTGGCTTTCTCGAAATCATCATCTTTTTGTCCTGCAATTCGGTTTATAGGTTTTGTAATGTCAGGATTTTTAAAGCTTGCCTGCGAGAGGGTAGCCGCGGGAACTATCCGTTGGCACATTCCGTTGAGGGGCGTCTGGCTTGTTTTTATGACACTTTCCAGACTATGGGCAATTGCAAGAGTGCACCAGCCAGATTTTTGGCGCAACCGGCGCGAGACAAGCCGGACCCTTTTGGCGACAAATAGGATGGCGCCCGGCCGGGCTGTGACCGCCCTCTCACTCATTGCGAATTGAGCCTTAAACCTTTTTTAACAGCTGCTTAATCGGCTCGTTAAAGCTACGGCTTACTTTCAACTGTTCACCGCATTGGAGTAACACCAGGTAGTCACCTTTGCTCAGCGATTGGACGCTGGCGATACGATCGATATTTACAATCGTGGAGCGATGGATACGCCGAAACATTCGCTCATCCAGTGCTGCAACTAGCTCTTTAACAGTGCTGCGCATAATATGCGTCTCATCGTCGGCGTGAATGCACATGTAATCACCGGCGGCATCGACCCAGTCAATCGTATGCTGCGCGATCACCCGCGCCGACCCGGCATCGCGCACTACCAGCTTGGCATCGGCCAGCGAGTGCGCACTGTTTACCGGCGGCGCACTATCGGCGTTATCACTCAAGCGCTGCAGCAGGTCATCAATCGCGCCAATCAGCGGCTGCTTCACCTCGCCCCGCCCCTGCGCCGAGTGAAAGCGTTCTAACGCACGCCCTACGGCGCGAGCGAGCCGCTCTTCATCGAGTGGCTTAGGGATATAATCCACCGCGTGCAAATCAAACGCATCGAGCGCATATTGCTGGTAAGTAGTAACAAATACCACCATTGGCATCACATCATTTTGCAGTGCTTTTATCACCTCAAAACCATTTTTACCGGGCATATGAATATCCAAAAACATTAAATCCGGCTGCAACCTCAGTGTCGCTTCAATCGCTTCACGACCATTGCGACACTGGGCCACTACTTCAATGTCGGGGAACTCAGCCAAACAGGCACTTAACACCCCCAACGCTAAAGGCTCATCATCTACAATTATTGTTTTTAATAGTGTCATCACGAAGATACTTCTAGGTTGTGTAAGGGATTTGAATTTCGACATTCAAACCGTGGGGTTCAACATCGAGCAATTGAAACTGATAGTCTTCGTTAAAAAGTGTTTCCAGTCGCTCACTGATATTACGTAGACCAACGCCATGGCTGGGCACGCTAGTGCTACGCGCTTTACCAAAACCCGGGCCATTATCGGCGACACTTATTACCAGCCAGCGCTGATCGGAAACCCGGGCACTTATCTCTATTTTTGCTCCCTGCTCGGTACCGCCCACCGCGTATTTTACCGCGTTCTCAATCAGCGGTTGTAACAACAGGCTTGGCACCTGGGCCCGACCGGCCTCTCCCTCTATGTGAAAAAATAATTCTAATCGATCAGAGAAACGAATTCGCTCAATGTCAACGTATAACGACATGGTTTTTATTTCATCATTAAGGGTCGTTTTCACATTGGGGTCATACTCAAGCGAATAACGTAAAAACTTACCCAGCCGGTCGATCATCGCGAGAGATTGCTTTTCCTCTTTAAGACGCACCAATGCGTAAATTGAATGAAGCGTGTTAAACAAAAAATGCGGATTTATTTGATAGCGCAACATTTTTAACTGCGCCTCCCGGGCAATAGCTTCGGCCCTTAAACGCCTGATTTGCTCGTGGCGGGCGCGTTCAATATCTTCCAAATGAGCGGCGTGTTCTACTTGCAACAACAAGTAATAATTAAGTCCGTGATACAGCGCCGACCAACACAGGTAAATATAAAACGCACCAAAATACCAACCGCCAAATTCAGCCCAGGTTCCCGTCTCATCGGTTAACCAAATGTAGGTAACAATGCGCAATGCCGTCCACGCAAATGCCGTGAGGCCGGCGAGTAACAGTGCTAGCACCAGACGTACCAGCGCGTTTAAAGGCCAGATGGCGAGATAACAGTAAGCAAGCGCCTGAGACAGCACCAACCCCATGGCCGCCTGCAAAAACATGTGCTGAATATAAATCCACTCGGCGCGCTCATACCAAAGCACCATACCGAGAAACGGAATAACAGAGAGTCCAAACCAAAAAATAAGCTGGCCGATCCAGTACTCGCCTGAATCATCATACAAAACCGGTTTAAAGAGACGTGTTTTTTTCATGGCAGGAACCCAAGCACAGTAGCGCCCAGAGGTGCGCACTCACGGCGGTAAGTATCACCGCCGAATCCCGGCAGCCGTGCGGCTCGAGCGAGAGGGGTTAACCCGAAGCCTGCCTGAGACGTCCGCGAAGGCCCTGGTAAGCGCCGCGCATTATTTATTATTCCTGAGCATGTCCCTGCGCATCAGACGATTATCCCCAGTTTACCCCCGCTGCAGTGGTCGCAACAACTGTAACCAGAACAATCTGGGCATTAACCGGGCTAAACGCCAGATTATGCCGCTCTCACCGTATAATCCGCCATAACAACGTGAACTCTATTGCTGTAAGAATTGCCCGACAGGCATAATAGGGTCGTAGAGTCTGTTCACACTCATTAAACTTATCCGGCACAAGCCATCAATGAATATACGCCAACACTATGTATAAACTGATCGCTCTTTTTACCCTGTTATGTAGCGCGGCTTGCACGCAAAACAAAATGGCTAATCACTATAGCTGTAGCTATGAAACCACAGAAGAAGCCTACGAAAACTGCATGCAGGTCGCCAATGGCATCGATCACGAGACAGCGCATGCGGCGGGTGAGTCTATTAACGAGAAAGGCACTAAGCCTCAGGCAAAGGAATAAAGTCGGTGTCGCCCGGAACATGACCAAATTTTCCCTCACGCCAATCCGCTTTTGCCTGCTCGATTAGCTCGCGGTCACTGGCGACAAAATTCCACCACAGGTGTCGCGGACCGTCCAGCGGCTCGCCCCCAACCACAACAAACACTGCCCCCGTTGCGCTGCGCACGATGATCTCTGCGGCGGGTTTTAACACCGCCATTTGCCCGTCGCTAAAACAGCAACCATCCACCTCGATAGCGCCTGTCACAAGGTAAATAGCCCGCTCGGTATAATCGGCGTCAATTTTTAATACACCGCCCGGCGCGAGGTTAACATCGGCATAAAACAGGGGGGACTGCGTCTCTAACCGGGCGTGCGCGCCAAAACACTCCCCTGCCACAACCCTTACCCGGGCCCCATCGGCCTCAATTTCGGGCAAGCTCGCCACACTGTAATGCACAAATTGCGCAGCACACTGCTCAAACGCTTTGGGTAACGCCACCCATACCTGCAGCCCCATCAAGGTTTGGCCCTGGGCTCGCGCCGTATCCGAGCTGCGCTCGGAGTGGACAATACCGCGGCCAGCGGTCATCCAATTAACCGCGCCGGGGGCGATAAGCTGCTTAAACCCCAAACTGTCACGATGCAGAATACTGCCCTCGTACAAATAGGTTAAGGTCGATAACCCGATGTGGGGATGAGGCCGGACATCGAGCCCTGCGCCTGGGTTAAATGTGGTTGGCCCCATATGATCAAAAAATACAAATGGGCCCACCGCCCGTCGTTTGGGCGCCGGCAAAATACGACGAACCGAAAAATCGCCGATGTCGCGCATGTTCGGAATAATCACGGTTTCAACCGGAACCCCGGCGTCGCCCTGTTGGCGGCAGTCTGGGTCGGCATCAGCTAGCCTGCTCATTGGCGGCTCCTGCTAATTTATTATTGTAAACCGCGAGCACTTGCGCCCGCGGGGTCTCACACTTATGGCGTTAAACGATTGTTAGCCTTAAAGCTTATCAAAATTATCGGTTAACAGGCAGTCGTAGCGCCGCGCATCGTATTCCATTAGCGGTGTCACATCAGATTCATTAATAATGCCGCGCGCTACCGCATCGTGTAAGCGCGACTCCAGGGTCTCGCCCGTTAGCTCACCTTTTGCCTGCGCCCGGGAGAAGTTGTGCCAGCTATCACCCAGCGCCAGCAGCATCTGGTACGTAGTCTCTACCCGCCCTACCGAATCAGTGGGATCATTGCTTACGTAGACATAGCTGGCCAGCTGCTGACGCACGCTGTTGTCTTCCATAATCAAACCACCCAGCCGCCGCACAGCATCATCGGACGGCGCTTTGTACTTGCGGCCAAAGGTAAATGTAGCCAGTTTAAAGACCCAGGCGGCAGGGCGCAGCGGGAAGTTACGATAAAAATCCAACAGCGCCTCTTGAGCTTTATAAAGCGATTGCTCTAAGGCAAATTGCGCGTGGGCGTCTTCATCATCGGTACGTGGGTGCGCGCCGTGAAATTTTAAAATGCTACAGGCAATAAATAACTGACTGTGCACATCACCTAAACGCGCCGACAGTAGCTCGCGGCGCTTTAAGTCGCCGCCCAGTACACCCAATGCCACATCGGCCGCCACCGCAAATGCTGCGCTCATATGGTTAATGTGCTGATACCAGCGGCGCGAGAAATCATCGGCATTAACCGGTGTGGGGCTAAAGCGCGAGCCGGTAAAACTAAACAGCTTGAGGCGGGTGATATTGCTGAGCACATGGCCTATATGCTTCATAAACAGGCCGTCAAAGGTCTCCAACGCCGCATCTTCGTCTTCAGCTTGCAAGGTTTGCACCTCATCAAACAAGTAAGGATGACAGCGCATCGCCCCCTGGCCAAATATCATCAGCGAGCGAGTCAGAATATTCGCCCCCTCGACGGTAATGGCAACCGGTAGGGCGCGATAGGCAAACGCCGTAAAGTTACGTGGCCCCAGCTGAATAGCGCGACCGCTGACCACGTCCATGGCGTGATTAACCGAGGTGCGCATCAGCTCGGTGGCGTGGTATTTGGCCATGGCGGTCATCACCGATGGCGCACCCGAGTCGAGCCCGCGAGTGACTAATTGGCGCATAGCCTCCAGGGTATAACCATTGGCGGCCACTTCGGCGGTGGCCTCTTGCACACCTTCAAACTTGCCCACCTCCATATTAAACTGGCGACGGATTCGGGCGTAGGCGCCCACGGTTAAATAGCTCATCTCGCCACTGGCGGTCGACAGCGCAGGCAGCGATACGCCGCGCCCGGCACCTAAACACTCGATCAGCATACGCCAGCCTTTACCGGCCATAGCGGGCCCACCAATAATCCAATCCAGCGGAATAAAAACATCGACACCTTTGATCGGGCCGTTCATAAACGGCGAGCCGGGGTTATGGCGCTGGCCAATCTCGATGCCGGGATGATCGGCGGGCAACAAGGCACAGGTAATACCGTAGTCGGACTTGTTGCTATCCCCCAACAGGTGCTCCGGGTCTTTTAGCTTAAACGCCAAGCCCACTACGGTGGCAATCGGCGCCAGTGTGATCCAGCGCTTAGAGAAATTCAGGCGCAGACCGACAACTTCCTGGCCCTCAAATTGGCCTTTACAAACCACACCAATATCCGGGATCGAGCCGGCGTCAGAGCCCGCCTCCGGGCCAGTTAAACCAAAGCAGGGAATCTCGGTGCCGTCAGCCAGCCCCGGCAGCCAGCGCTGCTTTTGCTCGTCGGTGCCGTATTTCATCAACAGCTCACCGGGGCCCAATGAGTTAGGCACCATGGCGGTCACCGCCGCGGTAATCGAGCGACTGGCAATCTTGCTCATTACCCGGCTCTGGGCGTAGGGGCTAAAGTCGCGGCCGCCGTACTCCTCGGGGATAATCAAGCCAAAAAAGCCCTCGGCTTTTAAGTACTCCCAAGCTTCGGGAGACAGATCCTGATCTTCAAAAATCTGCCATTCATTAATGCGCGTACACAGCTCGTTAACCTCATTATCGAGAAAGCTTTGCTCTTTTTCACTCAATTGGGGCAGCTCGATATCGACAAACTTTTTCCAGTCGGGGCGGCCGCTAAATAGGTCTTTCTCCCACCAGGTGGTACCCGCCTCCATCGCCTCGCGCTCGGTAACGCTCATGGGCGGCATGGCTTTTTGCAACAATTTGTACACAGGCTGAATAAGTATCGGACGTCGCAGAGCCGGGACATTCAAAAACACCGTCAGCGCGAGCGTAGGCAAAAACAAAAGCCACATCCAGGCCGAGACAAACGTCAGGATAAATGAGCCGGCCACCAGCACCACAGAGCTGAGCAGCAAGGGCACTTGGTAGTAAAACACTACCGTGAGCAAAGCGATAAAGATAACGAGCGACAACAAGAACATAGAGGTTTCTCCGGTTGGTCTAGGTGCCTATACGCAATGACGGCACCCTATAACCATAGACGATTTCACAAACATTATCTTGCTACGGGCCATTACCCAGAGCAGCGTTTTAGAGCTCAGGCACCTGAATTTCACCCTGCAAATACGGCTCAACGACGCCGGCAATAAGCACCCGTGTATCCGCCAGTGTACACTCAAGCCAGCCACCGCGAACAGATAACTGCCGGGCCTTACTACTGGTGCGCTGTAGGCGCTCGGCCCAGTAGGGCATTAGGGTAGTGTAGGCCGAGCCGGTGACCGGATCTTCATCAATACCGGCATTAGGGGCAAAAAAGCGCGCCACAAAATCATCGCTACCCGGTGCGGTCACCACAACGGCAAAATCATGCAACCGCGACAGCGCCCGAAAATCAGGGTTAAGTGCCAGCAGCGCCGCCTCGGTTTTCAGCACCACCATCAACTGCACCCCGTCAAAGCAGGTCTCAATATCATCCTTTTGACAGCCCAGCGCAGAGGCAATGTGACCAACCTCAACGTCTAGCGCAGGGCCGGTAAGCCGGGCCGGAAAGTCCAACTGCCAGCCGTCCCCGTGGCGCTTAACCGCTAACGGGCCACTGGCACTGCTAAAAGCCACGTCGTCGCCTTCTAGCAGGCCTCGCTCAGCCAATACATAGGCCGCCGCCAATGTGGCGTGACCGCACAAATCGACCTCCCGCGCCGGCGTAAACCAGCGGATCGACCAAGGGGTTTCGCCGGTCACCACATAAACCGTTTCGGCAAGATTGTTTTGCGCGGCAATTGCCTGCATTTGCTTATCGGGCAAAGGCTTATCGGTAATGATGACCGCCGCTGGATTTCCGCTAAACGGACCGCGAGCAAAAGCATTTACCACATCCATGGCAAGACGCACGTTTCACCTCCTGTTCAGTCACACACCCTTTGAGTTCGGGTGTAAAGAATTGTTTTTTCGGCATCGCCGCTGTTGGACAGCCACGGCAACGGTTAGTATAAATGAGGCTAGCAATTCTTACATAAAAAGGCGCTTATAATGCCCACTAAATCTCTACCCTGTGTACTGCTTGGCACTGCGCTTAGCATCTGCCTACCCACGCTGGCGGACACCGCTGTAGAGCACTATGGCCAGCTTGCGGTCAAAGGCAACCAAATTGTCGATCGGCAGGCGCAACCGGTCTCCTTAGCGGGGCCCAGCTTATTCTGGAGCAACACCGGCTGGGGCGCCGATAAATACTACAACGCCGAAGTCGTTAATTATATTCAGGAGCAGTGGAACGCGCCCATCATTCGCGCCGCTATCGGCGCCGGTAAAAACGGCGGCATGCTGACTCACCCGGAGGAAAATATCGCCAAGGCGGAGGCGGTCATCGATGCCGCCACCGATCAGGGAATGTATGTAATTCTTGACTGGCACGCCCACCACGCCGAAGACCACCCGAAAGATGCCATTGCATTTTTTCAGCACTTTGCCCGCAAATACGGCGCGCAACCCAATATTATTTACGAAATTTACAACGAGCCTCTGGCCGACACCGATTGGGCGAGTGTTATTAAGCCTTACGCTGAAGAGGTGATCGCCGCAATCCGCGCGATCGACCCAGATAACCTTATTATTGTCGGCACCCAAACCTGGTCACAGGATGTAGACAAGGCGGCCGATGACCCTATAACCGGCATCGACAATATCGCTTACACCCTGCATTTTTATGCCGGCACTCACAAAGCCGAGCTACGGCAAAAAGCCCAGTATGCACTGGACAAGGGAATCGCGCTAATGGTGACCGAGTGGGGAACGGTTGACGCCAACGGTGACGGCGCCGTCGATAGGCAGAGCACCCAGAAGTGGCTAGACTTTATTAAACGCAATCAGCTGAGCCATGCCAACTGGGCACTTAACGACAAAATCGAAGGCGCTTCAATGCTAAAAAATGGCACAGCAGCGGACGGGGCCTGGAGTGATGACGATCTGACAGAATCAGGGCTTTATGTAAAAAGTATTGTCAAAAACTGGAGCGATATCGATTACTCCGGTGACGAGTAAAATTGTTGTCTAACAGAAAATAAAAAAGGCAGACCCTCACCCAAGAGCCTGCCTTTTAACCTTTTATGGCGGGGTTAATGCACAGCTTCCGAGCTGGCTTTAACGCTATTGGCCTTTTCTAATGCCTCCACGGCTAACGCCAGAAACATATAGTTGGTGGCACCACCGCCCATCACATACTCCGTTTGCTGCCAAAAAAACGGCCAAACTTTTAGCTCGGGTAAATCGGGACGAATAAGCGCCGTACCAGAGATCACACCGCCCGGAATATACGACCAATCGGCACGATTAACCCCATAGGCAACCAATGCGGACTGTGACCCCACGCCGGAGGCAAACGAGCTGGTATTGTTACCTGGGTGAACCCCCAACACAAAGTTTAAGGCGTTAACATAAATGTCACTGCTGGCGATATCAGGCCAGGATTTATGCACAAAGTATTGCTTAACCCCAAAGTCCTGAATTCCCCAACCTGCGCCCCAAATATGCGGTTTATAGGGTACGCCATAAGGCGTTTCAGCGGCCTGAGCCTCTACCCGCTTTTGCTGATCGACCACCGCATTATTAATCGCACTCACAAACTCTGGATTATCAACCGCCGTCATTACCCGGCCAATGGCCCAGGCGCTGTTGTCAATATCGGCCACTATTTCCGCTTTCATGCCTGTCAGCGTATCGATATAAACCTGCTTACCGGTGGCTAATATTAGCTCCGCCAAAGCAAAGGCGCGTGTGGCGGTTTTATCTGACTTAGCAAACGCACTGGTGTAAATGGCTTCAGCAGCTTCGAGTGCTTGTTGTGCCAACGCCGGGTTATAGCTTTGCATCACCCGTGATGCTGCCGCCAACCCTGCGGCGACATCCAGCTCGCGGTTAGGATTTTGTTCGGTAAACACCCAGCGATCGTCCGGTGTACCCGAGCGCCCATCTCTAACTTCGCCGGGCTTTAAGCTTGGGTGATACACCAAGTTGTCGGTTTGCGCGGCAGCATCGCCCAACATCACGTATTGACGCTTGGTAGGAACAATAATACCCCGGTACAACCGACCTAAGTTTTCATAACCACCCAACACCGACAATAAGCCGTGCTCAATTTGTTGCAAGGCATCATTTTTTCCGTCGGGTTGGTGAATTTCCACCAGCTGTTTTGCCTGATCGATACTGGTGGCGTCGTAGTTTAAACCAAACTCTTCAACCATCATCGCCAACAGCCAAGTCGTGCCAATCTGAGACTCAACCCGCAAGTCATAATCGCCCGCATCGTGCCAACCGCCTTTATTTAAACCCGGTACCGGCTGGCCAGGCTGAAATTTGGTTAAGGTTTCGGGGCCCGAAATATACCCATCAATGTGGTTGTAATCGACCGGCGCCATTAGCGCATCGTCATGGTGACACTTATCATGCCATACCCGATACTTTTCATTAACGCGCATATGGCACATTTGCACCGGCAAATAATATTCCAGCGTCGGCTGCCAGGCGTGACGCGAGTAAACATCTTCACCAATTTTAAAAGGTTGTGATTTTTGCCCGCGGTAGGCAATTTGATACATGCCAGGCTCGCGCACGTCAGAAAAGTCATAACGCAAATAGTGATATCGTAAAAAACTACCCCAGGGCTCTGGCACCGCTTCTGCCACCGCCTTAGCGCCATCGGCGCCAAGCTTTAACAACTGAACCTTACTCGCTTTGGTATCACTCGCATCCTGCTCAATCACCGCGGTTTTAGGCAAGCTCACGCCATAGCCCAACTGCGAGACCTGAATGACCGGTTGATATTGCCAGTCATCAATAACGTTGGGCGTTACCACCCACTCAATCGCATTGCGGCTCGCCTCGGCCGGTATTAATGAACGGACAATAAACCAGCCATTGTTATGGTTAGCCCGGCCGTCCCACAACTCCAGCTTGCCACCTTTTACCTGCTCGATCTGCAACCTTTGTGCTGCGGCCTCGGGAGCGACCACTAATGAGGTTCCAGTTGCCAAGGGTGCACCTAACCACTCTCCGTGATGTTCAACCACCGGGCCATTCGGCTGATTGGTAAAAATACCAGCGCTGTCATCCATTAAATACGACTTACCAAATAAATCGCCGGGGAACAGCTCGAAATTAAATCCCACCTTACCGATCCATTCATCGGGCAAAGGTTGCGATAAATCAACACTGATTTTAAAGCTGCTCCCCTCTAGCGGCTCGACGTGAACCTTATAGGTAAATTTTAGGTCGGGATAAATAATTGGGTTAAAACCCTTGCGGTTTTTGCTTTCATCGGGGTATGCGAGCGTCTGGGAAATACGTTGGTTTTTCTCGTCGACCAGCGCATCGCCCACACCGGCCGGCACTGGTGACCACTGTCCCGGCGAGGTTTCTAAGCGCAAGTCGCCATTGGCTGCCGTGCGCTCACCATGCTGAATAACGGTTACCCCCGTTTGGTGTCCATCGGGGTAAATATCCGCAAATACCGTAACATCCAGGCCGGGCATAGAGAAATAACCCCGCTCGTTAAGCTCTAAGCTTTCGGCCGCGTGCAGTGTTCCGGCAGTCAGGGCTAAGGCAGAAAGTAGCAATGCTCTCATGGCTTTTCTCTCTTATGCTTTATTTTGGTTAGAAAGGTTAACTCAACCATTGTATAGCGCCTTACCGGCGCTCGAGTTAATAAATGTAACGTTTAGTTTATTGATAAACTACGTCGCGATAACTGGGCGCTAAACGCTTCAACAACTCATTTTGCGCCTGTGTGGGGACCTTCTCGTGCTCCATGGCGCGAATCAAGTTAATCACGATGGCGTTAAACTCCGTGGCCGTATACTGGTGGCCCGCGTGAATCTGCTGCATACTGTCGCCAGTATAAGTGCAGCCGCCATCACTAACACTGCAGATATATTGGGCAAACCCAACGCGAAACTTTTCAATATCCACACCAGAAAATCGATCAACCACCCGGTCATCTTGCGAGATACTAACCAGCAGCTGATAGACAATAGCGTCAACACCTGAAGGGCCACCTAACCGCTGGTATAACCTGGACTCTGGCGAGTGCGACACACAAGACACAATCCCAGCCAGCACCACTATTAAATAGCAAGCACTTAAAATTCTCATCAAAAACTCCCCTGAATAGATAAGTACCAGCCATCCTGACTGGGTAAAGTCGCCACTTCACCCAAATCGACCCACGCGGCTACCGCCGTCACATATTTATTTGGAAACCACGCCACAAAAGCAGTTTGCCAGTCGTCTTCGCTGGCAAACGATAAGTTGTCCGGTTTGTTACGATGCTCTACCCCGAGCAGCCAATGCTTATTATAGAAAACACCACCTGAAAATTCCGCCTGCCACTCACGCTCACTATTCAAATCGCCGCCAAAGCCAACCAAGCCCCCCTGATTAGCCCGGGTATACCGGGCATTCATATTTAGCAACAAATTATAGCCAAAAAAACCACCCAAAAAGACTTTAGTGGCGGCCACGTTATAATCCAGGTCACTGTCATCAAGGGCGCCAGCGGCGGCGGGAATAAAAAAGTCATGATTTTTCTTATACTGCATACCGACACTGATTTGTGGCATGGCGGTATAGAGTACATCACCGGCTACTCTAACTTTTAACCCCACCACGGTTTGTCGAATTGTTTCATCGGTCACGCCCAGCGCCGCAGACAAAGTCTGATGCTGCAGCGTCTGGTCAGCGAGCGATAACTCAAATCGGTTTCGCCAGCTCCAGCTAGCGCCCACTGCGGTCAAATCGTAATCGGACGTGTTCACCACACTTGCAAAGACGGCACCGCCACTTTCCTCCTGCGCCCCATAACCCGACATCACAGCCATTGGCACGATGCCTCCACCGGCAGTACCTTCAATGGTGCTGGCGCCCCCAGTGGCAATAATTCTGCTGCCTTGCCCAGCCATGACAGGTAGCGACAATGCGAACATTAACGCCGCTATTAAGATCCGCTTAACCTTCATGTTGTACCCGCTCCTGGTGCCGATAACGCTTTAACCATTGCTCAAACTTATCGAATGGCAAGGCCTTGCTGTAAAAGTAACCCTGTAAGGTATTGCAGCCATGAGCCAACAACCAATCGCGGCTGGATTCCGACTCTACCCCTTCAGCGGTCACGCTTAAACCAAGCGAGTGACCCAGATCAATCGTTGATTTTACAATTTGCTGGTCGTCCGGATTGCGCTCGAGATTCAGCACGAACGATTTGTCAATTTTAAGTTCACTGACCGGCAATCTTTTTAACTGCGACAGTGATGAGTATCCGGTGCCATAATCGTCAATCGAAAGCTCTACGCCTAACGCGTGTAGTTTTTCCAGGTTTTCTAAGCTCTTTTCCGTCTCGCGCATTATGGCGCCCTCGGTCATCTCAAAACATAAACCACTACTGCTTTGAGATGACCGATGAAGTAAATGCGCAACAAATTCGCACAACTCATTGTCCAGTAAATCGAGCACCGATAAGTTAACCGACAGCTTAAAACCCGGGTACTGTTTGCTAAGTGCAGCAAGCATCACAACCGCCTGCTCAATCACCCAGCGAGTCAACAGGTTTATCTGCCCGGCACTTTCTATAACGCTGATAAACTCCTCCGGGTTAACAAACCCAAATTGTGGGTGTACCCAGCGCACCAGCGCCTCACCACCTAACGTTTGCTTCGCATTAGGCGACACTTTTGGCTGTATATGCAGGGTTATTTCTCCGGCCTCTAGTGCCGGACGAAAATCTGTTAATAGCTGTAAACGGCGCAAGTGATCTTCATCCCAGCCAAGATGATACCCCGACACTCCGGCATGACTCTGCCGCGCGTGATTAAGAGCAAGGTTTGCACGCCGCATTAATAGTTCAGGGCGCATGCCGTCGCTCGGGTAAATGGCGTAGCCGACGTTAAGCTCCGCGCGAATCTCACTGGTATTAATGTGCAGTGGCCGGCTCGAGCTGTTGCGCAGCTGCCACATACTCGCTACGCCGTCCGCTACCGTTGGCTCCGTGACAATCAATAAAAACTCATCACTACCTAATCGCACAGCTCGACCATCCGCCCCGACAAAAAGACGCAGCCGAGCGGCCAGCTCCTGCAACACCTGATCGCCGGTTTCGGCTCCCAAGGTGTCGTTAATTTGCGTAAATTTGTAAATATCGACAACCGCAACCAACGCGACCTTGTCGCTTTGGCTTGCCTCAGCGATTGCCTGCTGCAGTAACGCAAATACCTGCGAGCGATTCGCCAGCCCCGTAAGGCTATCGTGCTGGGCCTGAAACACTATTTGCCGCTCTCGCTCGGCAATGGCGTGCTGCATGCTCGTGAACGCTTGGGTTAATTCTGCGAACTCATCCTTACCCCTCGCCTCAATAGGAGAATCATAATTACCCTGAGCAATGGTTCGGGCAATTCCCGACAAGCGCTTTACCGGCTCAGTCACATTGCGCGCCAACACTAAAGCGATAAACCCGGCAATCAGTAAAAAGGACACTGCCAGTGACAGCAATTGTGTATCTAATATTGAAAACGGTTGTAGTGCCCGGGCCAGCGGTGCCTGCAAAACAGCGATAAGCGTTTGTGGCTGGGTAGCTATGGATACGCTGTTGTAGAGCACCTCACCGCCACGCCATACATGGTTGGGCTCGGCGGTTAGCAGCTCTTGCGAGTCACGCAGCTGTAGTCGTGCATCGGGCTCTAGCGTTCCACTCAGATACTCGTATCGCTGCTCTCCCTGTAGCCAAAAAGAGACATCGAGATCCGTCAGGTTTTTCAGATCTTCGCTGAGCGCCTGATCTATCTCAAAGCCAATGCCTGCCGTACCAATACGTACCGGCGCATTGATGGGAGAAAACACCACTTGATAGAGCGTGCCATCAATCACCAGAGGGGCGTACAGAGCGCCGCTGCCGGAAAGCGCGGCCGTTAATTGCGACAGCGCTTTATAACGCTCTGTGTCTAGCTCGCCACTGCTGGCCGTAAGTCGCCCATCCAGGCCTATAACAAAGGCGAGATCGGCATTGACCCTCGCGGCATGATTACGTAATGCGGAGCGAATGGTGGCGCTTTCACTACTGGCCACGGCTTGTTTAAAACCAAAATCATCGGTGAGCACATTCACCGATTGCGCCAACTGCTTTGCCCGCGTCGTCATCAGCTGCGAAAATAAGCGCCCGCCGCGATCGAGCTCGCGGTAGGCGTCGTCAATAACGGCGTCGAGAATCACCGTGCGGGTGGCAATATATGAGGAAGCTTGCAGTAGCACGACCATGCCCAGCAAGATCAAGATCAACTTAATGCGGTAACGCATCATGATGGCGGTCGCTTATCGATCAAACAGTTTTTCCAGGTCTGTTTTGGGCTGACTGTCGCGCGGGTCCGGTGCAAGTGGCGACAACGTAAAGCTCAGCGAATTCGGGTTTTGGTGAATCACGACTGACTGGACGATCGGCACGGTGCTGCGCGGGTGCTGAATTTCCAGTTGATATTGGCCAGCCGGAGCATCGATAGTCACCAGGCCGCGGCTATCGGTCAGTGCATAGTAGGGCGTGTCTAATACATAGACGTATCCGACCATAGAGTCGTGAATATTGCAGCCAAGCACCACTTGACCGGCGGTATCAAATTTAACCGGTTCGGCCGTTGAGCCATGATACAACTTAAGCTCGAAGCGTTTAGCCGGCGAGAAAGAGTACACATGATGACGAATGTCATCACTATTAGGAAAGCGTATCCAGCTACCCACCTGAACCGCAGCCACATAGGGCACAAACTCCCGGCCCACCTGATCCACCACCGCGTATGTTTCAGCCGGGGCTGTCACCGGCTCGCGGCCATGTAGCGCCACCACGGCATTACTCAGGCCATCACCCTGCGCGTCTTGCACGTGAACCTCGAGCGCGTATACCTTTGCCCCGGCACACAGCCACAAAGTAACAACCAGCCCGGCAATCATACATTTCATAGATTGTTACTCTCCACTCGCCAACATACAGGTATTGCGCCCTGCGGCTTTCGCGTCGTAAAGCGCTTTATCGGCGCGCCCAAACACTAACTCGGCGCTCTCGTCGGCGCCGGCGCGAAACTCGGCAATACCAATGGACACGGTAATGTCCACCGGTGTGTCTTTGTAGTTAAAGGCCGTTTTAGCAATGGCCGCGCGGATGCGATCGAGCACACCAAACGCCTGTTCAGCGTTTGTCTCTGGCATCACAATGACAAACTCCTCGCCGCCATAGCGACCAAAAAAGTCCACTTCCCGCAAGCGCTTGGCGATCGCACTACTCAGCACTTTTAACACCCGGTCACCGGCCTGATGGCCAAGAGTGTCATTAATATTTTTAAAATAATCCAAATCACATACGGCTAAAGTCAGAGGATGACCGTAGCGCTGAAATCGCTGTTGCTCCAGGTGGATGCGTTCATTGTAGGCCTCGCGATTTGGCATGCCGGTCAGCGGATCACTTAGCGCTTTAGCACGCTGCTCTTCAAGTACCTCGCGACTATGCGTGGCCTCTTGCTCCATTTCTCGCACACGGGCCGCCAATAGATTTAGCTGCTCGGTAACCGGGTGATCTCGCTCACTCGCGCTTTGATATTCCTGCAGCGCCGCGCGGATATTACCCAGCCGATTCTGAACCTGATGTTTCAGCGCATCAAGGCTCTCGGCGCGGGCGCTTTGGCCCTCCAACTCGGCAAATTCGCTCAGCATTTTCTGCTGCATTTGGTCACTTGCCTGCTGCCAACCATCGCTTTGCTGGGCCGCGCCTTCAATCACCTGGTAGATATCAACTAACTGCTCATTAACCTCTGTCAGGTAGCCGGTAAAGGCGCGCGTCGCGGCCATGTAGGCGGCCAACACCAAATCCCGGACTTCGCCCAGTGCTGGCAGTAAATCGGCGTTGCTAATGCCCGAGCGCAGTCGGTGTTGCAGCGCGCTAACACGCTCTGGCGCGATGGCTTGGGCCTCAACACTAAGCAACAGCTCGTTAATAATAGCGCGCAAGTTGTCGCTTACCGTTTCACTGTCGCGCAGGGTGGCGTTAGGATTTAACTCAAACAGGGCACGATCGGCTTTGACGGCACTACCACTGCCTTGCTCGGCGCCGGGTGGCAAATGCTCATCCTCTTGCCCGGGTGCGGCCGCAGCGGCCTCGCGCCCATGAGCGTCGCTGCCGGCGCCAAACAAACGTGTGAGTAAACTCGCGGGTCTGGCAGTCTCTTGTACACGCTCTGCCAGCACTTGTTCTTGCAGCTGTTCCAGCGTATGCAGCAGTTCGGGGTAAGCGTCGAGCCGGTTGCGCTGTCGGGTAGCATCCAGGCTAAGACTGCGAAGTTGCTTTTTAAGCGCTCGCTCGGGGGTTAACTGTTGCAAGCGAGCCGCCATGGCCTGCAACGCGGCGCTTTGCTGTGCGGTATTTTTATCACGATAGCGCTCCACATCCAGCAGCGACTGCTCTAACCGCTGTAGGTGCTCGCCCAGGCTGCCTTTATCGTCGGCTCGCAGGCTGCGACGCAAGGCTTCGAGCACCTGGTCTAACTCGGGATGCTGACCTTCGGCCGCGAGGCTAACCCGCGCCAGCGCTTTGGCCAACAGTTGCGACTCGGCCTGATAGGCTTTTTCTTGCTGCTCCTGGGCATCTAATGCATCGAGATACTTATCCCGCCATTTAACGGCCCCGTCGCCAGTAAGCTCAGAATCATGCATCGTTATTGTCACCTGTTACGGTCGATTGCCTCATTATAACCGGCACAAATTTCAACACCAGTTCAGAGCTGTCTAATACCCTATAAAAAAGCCCCGGTAGTGGAACACTACCGGGGCTTTTGCAGATCAGATCAGCTGACGGCGTGACTAGTTTTTCTCGGCACGGATTTTTTCAACCAGATAATCAGTAACTTGCAGCATCTCGTGGTGACCGCCCGCGCCGCTGGCGCTGACGCGATAGCGGCCGTCAACAACCAGCTCTGGCGTGCCGCTAATGCCGTAAGCACGCGCCTTGGCATCGCCCTGACGCAATTGGCTGTCGATACCGAAAGACTCAAATGTTTTGGTGAACTTGTCTTTATCAACGCCGTACTGCGAGTAAAATTCGGCAAAATCTTCAACATTCAGAATGCGCGCTTTCTGAATGTGCAAGGCATTAAACAAATCCATGTGCGAGTCCTCTAACACACCGAGCGCTTTAGCCGTATAAAAAGCGCGGGCGTAAGGCTCCATTTGCTTGGCCCAAACGACGGGAGTCTGAACAACATTGACATCGTCACCTTGCTTTTCACGCCACTCGTGAAACAGCGGGTCAAACCGGAAGCAGTGGCCGCAGGTGTAAGCAAACATTTCGCGCACTTCGATCTTATCGGCATCGTCGGTGCGCACGGGCTCGGCGATCTCCGTGTACTCTTTGCCCTCTTCATAGGTTGGGGTGGCTTCCTGAGCACAGGCGACCAAGCTAAATAAGATGCCGATTAGGGCCACGAATACGCGCATAATTTCGCTCCATTTATAAGTGTTTATCGAAACCATTGAATCACAATGACAGAGTATAGAACCACAATTGAATCGCAAGTTCCGGGACAACCTGAACGCTTAAGGACAAAAAAGGCGACCTCTGGTCGCCTTTTTTACTCGCTCACTGCGGTTAGTGCAAACCCGCAATGTAATTAGCCAGCGCCTTAATCTCGGAATCACTGAGGTTTTTAGCGGCCAGACGCATGATCATTTGATCGCCGTCGTTGGTACGCTCACCCGCCCGGAAGGCGTGCAGCTGCTTCTCGATGTACTCGGCGTACTGCCCACCCAAGCGCGGGTAGCCCGCCGGCGCGTTGCCCACCCCGGTGGGTGAATGACAGCCGGTACAGGCCGGAACACCGGTTTCCTGATTACCGGCGCGGAACGTCCGCTGCCCCAGCTCAAGAGCATCGACAACTTCACCGGAGTTAATTTTAACGGTCATTTCCTTGGAGCCAGTCAGCTGCATGGTTTGCGCGGCATAGTGCGCTGCCAGATCCTGCAAATCCTGGTCGCTCAAGCCGCTTAGCTGGCCGGTCATTTCTGGAATGGCGCGGCCAGTGGTGGCTTTATCGTCACCGGAGGCCTGATCCCAGGCTTGAATGTCCCGCAACTGCTTAAGTATGTATTTTTCACCTAGCCCCGCAATTTTAGGGAAGGTTGGCGCAGGACTGTTGCCATCGGCGCCATGACAGGCGGCACAGACAGCCGATTTGTCGGCACCGGCACTGGCATCACCAGCGGCACTAACGCTTTGGGTCAGCGCTGCGGCCCCCATTGCGAGAAGCAAAGATAAAACATGTTTTTTCATTGGCTAACCTGTGAAGTCGTCATTTTGTGTTGGCGATGTTGCCTTGACTTTGCTTGCCAGGCAGAGGTTGAGGCCCCAAAAAAGATGGCTCAACCCGGTTGCAGCCGGCATTATATACTAACTCGCGAAACTCTGAACAATTCCCCACTATAAGGGCGCCCCGATAGCGAAAAGCCATGAAGGCCAGAGGCGGCTCCGAATTTATAGGGGCACCCTAAACCCGAAACCGGTACACTGCCGACTTAGCACCCCATAAGCCGTAATGACGAGTAACCGCCATGTCCGACATCATCGCTTTTAACCGCGCACAATTTACCCAAAGTGCTCCCAGTATCCGCGAGTGTCCTCCCGAAACCGGACGTGAAGTCGCCTTTGCCGGGCGCTCCAACGCGGGCAAATCCAGTGCGATTAACACCCTGACCAACAACTCTAAGCTGGCGCGCACCAGTAAAACCCCGGGCCGCACTCAGCTGATTAACTACTTTGAGCTAACCGACGACACCCGGTTAGTCGACCTGCCCGGTTATGGCTACGCCAAGGTATCCCTGGCCATGAAGCAAAAATGGCAGGCAAATTTATCGGAGTATTTGCACGAGCGCCGCTGCCTGACCGGCCTGGTGGTGGTTATGGACATTCGCCACCCAATGCAGGATTTTGACACCATGGTTATCAACTGGGCGGTTGAGGTGAATATGCCGGTACACCTGCTGCTCACCAAGGCCGACAAGCTTAAAAAAGGCCCCGCCAACACCACCTTGCTGCAAATAAAGAAGCAACTGAAAGAGGCGCAAGTGGACGACTTAATCAGCGTGCAGATGTTTTCGTCGCTTAAAAAGACCGGGTTAGAAGAGCTTAAGGTGAAACTTTCGGGTTGGCTGTTAGAGGGCGGGCGCGAGTTGCAGCCAGAGGAACACGAGGAGTAGACTGAGGCGCAAGCGCAAACAACTGGCAAAAAAAAGGCCGATAACAATTTGTTATCGGCCACAATACTGACATCCTTGGGGGGTGATGCCAGTTACGGATCTGCATGCTATGCAATCAACCTGTAACTAAGACTAGAACGTTTCTGGTTAGTTCATCGGTAACTGTAAAAATTTGTGACCTACGTCTTAACTCCGCCACCTACAACCGCTCTTCCGAACCTGGACTCTACGCGCCCTACCATCAGCCCCATAAAAAAAGCCCCAACCATATGATCGGGGCCTGATGTCAGCAAGTAATTCTGCCAAGTTGGCATTTAGCCAATAGAGGAGGAGCTCATGAAAAAACAAACTGTTCAATGTGCTGTTACTGAGAGTCGCCTCTACCGGAAAAGTTCAGCTTTTGTTCAGGTTTTTTTAACTTTTATCGCTTTTGGCGCAAAAACCCACCAATTTAGCTCTTAATGGGCCTCATCCCAGCTGTCTCCGGCGCCGGCCTCTACCAATAAAGGTACTTTTAAGTCCACAGCGGCGCTCATTCGTTCCGTTACGCCCTGACGCACAGCCTCAAGATCAGACTCTTTAACCTCGAGCACCAATTCATCGTGCACCTGCATCACCAACCTGGCGTCCAGATCACTCTCATACAACCAATCGGCCACACTCACCATGGCTTTTTTAATGATATCGGCGGCAGTTCCCTGCATCGGGGCGTTAATCGCGGTTCGCTCCGCCGCTTGCTGCAACATTTTATTGCGTGCATTAATGTCGGGCAGATACAAGCGGCGCCCTAAAATGGTCTCGACATACCCGGTGGCGTGGGCGAGCGCCCGGGTATCGTCCATGTAGCGGGCGACGCCCGGGTAGCGCTCAAAATAGCGGTCTATGTAACCCTGCGCTTCATTGCGCCCCAGCCCCAGCTGCTTACCCAGGCCAAAGGCCGACATACCATAGATCAAACCAAAGTTAATGGCTTTGGCACGGCGGCGCATCTCGTCGGTGACTTTATCCACCTCGGTGCCAAATACCTCGGCGGCGGTGGCCTTGTGCACATCCAACCCCTGGCTAAACGCACTCAGTAGGCCTTCGTCATCCGACAGGTGCGCCATAATCCGCAACTCGATTTGCGAATAGTCTGCGGCGAGTATTTTGTAGCCCTTGGGCGCGACAAAAGCCTTGCGTATGCGCCGGCCCTGTTCGGTGCGAATCGGGATATTCTGTAAATTGGGGTCTGCCGATGACAAACGCCCGGTCGCCGTCACCGCCTGATGATACGAGGTGTGAATGCGCCCGGTAGCGGGGTTGATCATTTTCGGCAGCTTATCGGTGTAGGTCGACTTAAGCTTGGCCAGCCCCCGGTACTCCAACAGCAGCTTAGGCAGCGGGTAATCGAGCGCCAGCTCTTGCAGCACCTCTTCGGCGGTAGAGGGGGCGCCGGTTTTGGTCTTCTTTTTAACGGGTAAACCCAGGGTTTCAAATAAAATCACCCCCAGCTGCTTGGGGGAGCTTAAGTTAAATTCAGTGCCGGCAATATCAAATGCCTCGCGCTCAAGCTCCTGCAAGCGCTTTTCAAGCTCCTTGCTCTGCTCACCCAACTGCCTGGCATCCACTAAAGCTCCGTTGCGCTCGATATCGGCCAGCACCGGCACCAGTGGCATCTCGATGTCCATGAGTACCTTGCGCAGCGGCTCGTCTTGCTCTAACTGCGGCCAAATGGCCTCGTGCAAGCGCAGGGTTATGTCGGCATCCTCGGCGGCGTAGGGGGCGGCATCCTCTACCTTTATTTGGTTAAAGGTAAGCTGCTTAGCGCCTTTGCCGGCAATATCTTCAAAGTGGATGGTGGTTTCATTCAAAAAGCGCAGCGCCAGAGAATCCATATCATGGCGACCGGCAACCGAGTTGTGCACGTAGGACTCCAGCATGGTGTCCCAGGCGATACCTTTTAGAGTAATACCGTGATTGGCCAGTACATTGCGGTCGTATTTTAGGTTTTGCCCCACTTTGGCTTTAGCGGCGTCTTCCAGTAGCGGCTTCAGCTGCCCCAGCACCCAGTCGCGATCCAGCTGTTCGGGCGCCTCTAAATAATCGTGAGCCAAGGGCACATAAGCGGCGCGGCCGGGCTCGACAGCAAACGATACTCCCACAATCTCGGCACTCATAGCCTGCAGGCTGGTGGTTTCGGTATCAAAGGCAAACAACTCGGCGGCCTTTAAGCGCTCGAGCCAGGCATTAAAGTCAGCCTCGCTTAACACGGTATCGTAGTGAACACTTACTTTCTCTTTGGGCTCTGATTCACCTGCCGGAACGTCTGGGTCGGCATCCAGCTCATCGAGCCAGGTTTTAAACTCCATCTCTTCAAACAGCGCTTTTAGCGCGGCTTTATCGGGCTGGCCCAGCTCGATGTCGTTGACCTCTACGTGCAGCGGTACATCCACTTTAATGGTGGCCAACTCGTAAGATAAATACGCCTGGTCGCGATGCTCAACCAGCTTTTCGGGCATCTTTTTCGCGCCGCGAAAATCCAGCTCGCGGATTGCCTCCAGGTTGTTGTACAGGGCATCCAGCCCACCCACGCCCTGCAGCAGCGCCTTGGCGGTTTTTTCACCCACCCCTGGCACACCGGGAATGTTATCCACCTTGTCGCCCATCAAGGCTAAAAAGTCGATCATCAACTCGGGGCCAAAGCCGTACTTTTCTTTCACGCCGTCTTCATCCAACGCACTGCCGGTCATGGTATTGACCAGCGTTACCTTGTGGTTCACCAGCTGCGCCATATCTTTATCGCCGGTAGAGATCACTACCGGGCGGCCGCCGTCTTTGGCTTGCAGCGCCAGTGTACCGATCACATCGTCGGCCTCTACACCCTCCTCTACCAACAGCGGCAAGCCCATCGCTTTAACGATATTGTGGATCGGCTCAATTTGCGGGCGCATATCATCGGGCATCGGTGGGCGCTGAGCTTTGTATTCCGCAAACAGCTCATCGCGAAACGTTTTGCCTTTAGCGTCAAACACCACAGCGACTGGGCTATCGGGATAATCTTTTAGCAACCGTCGCAACATGCTGATCACACCTTTTACCGCCCCGGTCGGCTGGCCACGGGAATTATTTAACGGTGGCAGCGCGTGATAAGCGCGGTACAAGTAAGAAGAGCCGTCCACTAAGACGATGGGGTTTTGATCGCTCATAAATTTGTCTCGTGTAGCGTATTCGTGGTGCTGGTGCAGAGTCGCCCCAAAGGGGCTCAGGCCTATTCAGGCTTTTATTCGCCCAAAGCCGGCCAGGGCAAGCGCAAGGATACACCAAAGGCTCGCGCATCTCTTTGACCATTCACGCCCACCGCCATCGGTTACCGCAAGTGTTACCGATCAAAAAACGCCCACTTCACCCAGTAAAACCCGAAAAAACGAAGACTTAGAGCACACTTCTCTATTATTTTACAGATAAATCAAGAAGTGCTATGGACTAAACCGCCCACTGTGTTACCATACGTAACAGATGGTAACAGACCGCCACAAGCGGTCGATTACGATAACCGTAACGCGACACACCGCCGCGTTACGTCACCTAAACCAACGGAGGGATCTTATGAAGACCTATGGTGTATTACTGGCAGGATTACTTTTTGCCACCGGCGCAATTGCAGATAACGCCACCGAGCAAGCTGATAACAGCCTTACCCTGGCTGCCAATCAAACGGCTCAAGCCATCAATGTTAAATCAGAGCAAGATTTGGCGGACAACGAACTGAAAGTGATTGATGTTGATTTTACTGACAAAACCGACGCGATTGCCGACAAGTTAAGCGCCAAGATCAATGAGAAGTTCAACGAAAAAATGCAACAAGAGCTGAGCCTGTAACAACAGCTCAGCCTGAAGCACGACCAACTAGCGCCCACGCGTTAGCTTAGGTTGCGCGCTACAGCGTGATTGGACAGATCGATAACGATACGGAAATCGGCGTAAGATTTGATGATTGACAAGATTAATGACTGATTGAAAAGCTTTGGTTGTTCACCAAGCAGAAACCCCGCGGCGGCCAAGCCGGGCAACGCGAGTTACTGCAGAATGTGAACAGCCAACGGTTTTTTTGTCGCTACACTCCAGACTTTTCCCCCTACGCATTTGCCCCTTGCAAACAACCCGCTAATACCGCTGCCAACCCTGTCATTAAGCCGCGATAATCCAGTATTGATACGTCGCTGGCCAGCGGATCCAGGATGCCGGTGCGCAAGCCTGCACGCTCCGCTAACGCCGAAGCCGCCGCTGTGTCGGCATAGGGCTCGACAAACAAACAAACCGCTTCGCTCTGCAAGTGTTTTTCCAGCTCGTATAAGTGCCTTGCACCGGGCCGCCGCTCGGGCGTTAACGTGACATAATCGACCTGTTTTAGCTGGTAACGGGCAACAAAGTGGCGATAACCGTCGTGATAAACGGCGAACCCCCGATCTTTAACCGGCTCAAGCTGGAGCGTTATTTGCCGATCCAGCACAGCCAGCTCTTCGGCAAACTGCGCCGCTCGCCGACTAAACACCTGTGCCTGTGCCGGGCGCAACTGACCCAGACGCTGTGCCAGCTCGCGAGCAATAATGAGTGCGTTATCGGGGTTTAGCCAAACATGCGGGTCCCGATCGTGCTCGTGGGTGTGACCCTCGTGCCCTGCTTGCGCCGAGTGCCCGGCACCGCGCGCGGCAGGCCAGACAATCGCGTCGAGCTCCGCCGCCGTCACAACGGTGTGCGGGGCTAACCCCGCCAGCGGCTTTTGCAAAAAACCCTCTAAAGCGGGCCCTACCCACAGAGCTAAATCGGCGCGACGAATCAACCGCATATCCGATACCCGAAGGGCGAACTCATGGGGCGAAACCCCCGCCGGCAGCAGTGTTTGCACCTGAGCCTCGTCACCCGCAATTCGCTCGGCAATTAACGCCAGCGGCTTAATACTCACCATTAGCTGTACCGGTTGCTCGCGCGCTATCGCGCCGGACGCCAGTAACGCTAGCAATAATAGAAATCTGGCGCAGATTGAGCGGGACATAAAGTAAACCTGAATAGAATAAACCTGAGGAGAACGGCAAAAGACATAATAGTTATAGTATAACATATCGGTTATACTCAGCTCATGGAAAATACTCCCCTAGCATTTAGTACCCACAATCATCAGCACTGCGTCAGCGATGCGCTGCAGGCAGCGGTTGAGCTGTGTGCCGAGCGCGGCGCCCGGTTAACACCACTGCGCAAACAGGTACTGGCGTTAATCTGGCAGAGCCATAAACCCCTGGGCGCTTACGCCCTGATTGATTTACTGGCCGCCGAGTCCACGCGCCAGGTGGCGCCGCCTACGGTGTACCGCGCGCTGGATTTTTTGCTGGAGCAAAAGCTGATCCACCGCATTGGTGCGCTCAACGCTTTTATTGGTTGCCCACACCCGGACCACTCCCACGCCAGCCATTTTTTGCTGTGTGATGAGTGCGGGCGCGCCGAAGAGATTCACTCGCAGACGGTTAGCAACAGTATTCAGCACGCCGCCGGCGAGGCGGGCTTTGCCGTGGTGTCGCAGTCACTCGAAGTGTTTGGTTTATGCCCCGACTGTCAACCGGACAACCGCGCCCCGTGAGCCAACCCAAGGTGTTACTGCAAGCGCGCCAGTTGTCGGTGATTCGCAACCAACGCCGTTTGGTGGATTGCGCCGACCTAACCGTGCACGCGGGCGAAATCGTCACCCTGATTGGCCCCAATGGCGCCGGCAAAACCACGTTCGTGCGCGCGCTGTTGGGCTTAATGCCTTATAACCGTGGCGAGCTAGTACAGCAGCCGGGTTTGCGCATAGGTTACATGCCACAAAAGCTGCATATCGACCCCAGCCTGCCACTGACGGTAAAACGCTTTTTAGCCTTGGGGGGCGGCAAAGCCGCCGACATTAATCACGCCCTCGCTCGCACTGGCGCCGCACACCTGCCAGAGCAACACCTGCAAGCGCTCTCCGGCGGCGAAACTCAGCGGGTTTTACTGGCCCGCGCCCTGTTGCGCAACCCGCAATTACTGGTGCTCGATGAGCCCGTTCAAGGCGTCGATGTCGCCGGCCAGGCGGCGCTTTACGCCCTGATTAACGAGCTGCGCCACGAGCTTGGCTGCGGCGTGCTGTTAATCTCTCACGATTTACACCTGGTGATGGCAAACACCGACACGGTGGTGTGCTTAAACGGCCACGTCTGTTGTCACGGCCACCCGTCACAAGTGACCGCCGATCCGGCGTACCTTGAGCTGTTTGGCCATCGCGCCGAGGCGCAAATCGCACTCTATACCCATCATCACGATCACGCCCACGATGCCTGCGGCGAATTGCATCACGATCACACAGCCGATGCCGATCACCGGCACGAGCCTAAGGACCGCCGCCCCCATGCCTGAGTTTTTACTTCTGGCGCTGGCCGCGGGGTTAGGCGTCGCACTCGTATCCGGGCCGCTGGGCTGTTTTGCGGTCTGGCGCCGAATGGCTTATTTCGGCGACACCATGGCCCACTCGGCGCTGCTGGGCGTTACCCTGGGGCTGTTACTGGATATCAACATTAATCTCGCCGTAGCCGTGGGATGCTTGCTGATCGCCCTGCTGTTAGTGGCGCTGCAGCGCGGCAGGCAACTGGCCACCGACACCTTGCTGGGGATTTTGTCGCATTCGACTCTGGCGCTCGGTTTAGTGGCCATCAGCGTAATCAGCCCCGGTCGCATCAACTTAATGGGTTACTTATTTGGCGACATCCTCGCCACCACGGCCATGGATGTTATTACCATCTGGCTGGTAGGCGTGCTGGTGCTGGCGGCACTGATCTATTTATGGCGGCCGCTGCTATCGATTACCGTGCACGAAGATCTGGCCCACGTGGAGGGCGTGCCCGTTACGGCTGTACGCACCGCGCTTATGTTATTGATGGCACTGGTCATTGCCATTGCCATGAAGGTCGTTGGCGTATTGCTGATTACAGCTTTGTTGATTATTCCCGCCGCCACCGCTCGGCGCCTGGCGCGCACGCCCGAACAAATGGCCCTGTTAGCCAGCGCCATTGGCGCACTGGCGGTAATCGCCGGGCTTGCCGGATCTTTCTATTGGGATTGGCCCGCCGGGCCCGCCATCGTACTGGGCACCAGCGCGGTGTTTGTGTTGTCGCTGCTAAAAAAGCAGGCGCAGTAACCCGGAGCGACCGCCGTTTTTAACCCAAGTTCTACGCTTGGGGCGATTGTCACCAAAGTTTCACCAAATTGTCGCCTAACCGTCACCGCTGTTTTTCACACTTTGGGCCATCAGACAGCTGACATAGGCGCCAAGCCATGACGACGACTGCCCGCGAGTCTCTCACTGCAACACCCGCATCATCCTCACCTCAGGCGGCTAAGCCGACCGCTAAAACCACCCAAAGCGCTGTGATCAAAGGCCGCACTATCTGGATCTCCGATCTGCATCTGGGTTACCGCGACTGCAAAGCCGAGTACCTACTGGAGTTTCTCGACAGTATCCAGTGCGACACCCTGTATTTGGTTGGTGACATCATCGACATGTGGGCGCTTAAGCGAAAATTTCGCTGGCCCAAAGAGCATTACCAAGTAATGCTTAAACTGTACGATATGGCCAACAACGGCACCCGCGTTATTTATGTGCCGGGCAATCACGACGAGCCCATGCGCCGCTTTGCCGGCAATTTGTTTGGCCCCATCGAGATTATCGAAGAACACGAATACACCTGCGCCAACGGTAAACGTTACTTGATTATGCACGGCGATGCCATGGACGCTTACATCAACCTAACGCATATAACGCGATTTTTTGGCGACATTGGTTACGGCTTACTGTTGTTTATCAATCGCTGGGCCAACCGCTGGCGCAAATGGATGGGCCGGCCCTATTTCTCGCTGGCGGGAATGATTAAAGACAACATCAAAGGCGCGAAAGACGCCATTGAAACCTACCAAAAAGAAGCCACCGACGAAGCGCGCCGACGCGGCTTTGACGGTGTGATTTGCGGCCATATTCACTACCCCGCGCTCACCGAGAGCAACGGTATTCGCTACTGCAACACCGGCGACTGGATCGAAAACTGCACCGCGCTGGTCGAAGACTACTCCGGCCACATGCGTTTGCTGCACTTTAGCGATCAGCTGCAGTGGCGGGATCAGAAAGATTCATTAGCGGTAGGACAGGTTGCCTGATAAATAAAGCGAAGCGCGTAAACGCAGCTAAGCCTGTACCTTAATAATAACCCGACGCAGTAACTTCCTGGATGAGGCTTGCACGGGTATAAGGTAAAAAGAAGTGGATAGCGGCGAGAGTAATCGTTCAAAACGGGGAAATCCTTTTCCCCGTTTACGTCCGTTAGAGAAAAACTACCGATCTAAATAATTCATCAGCCAGGTCATCGCAGGACGGGGCGAGCCGTTGTCGTAAATCAATCCGCTACCATCAACCCATGTGCGGCCAACCACATACCCCCAGAGCGTAATGCCAACCACTGACGGGTGATCATAGAACATCGGAAACTGCTGTTGCATGATCTGCAACTGCGCCTGGTCATTAGCTTCAGCAATGTCGTATTCCGAGATATAAATCGGCACGCCGAGAGCGGCAATGTTGTTCAGATTGTTGCGCAAATCACTCAAGGACCAACCTTCCAACCCATGGGCTTGCAAGCCAAGCGCATCGACGACACCCGCCTCGACGGCGGGGCGAGCCATGGCGATAAACTCGCTGTTGTTCCAGCTCAAGGCATTGTAGTCGTTAAGAATCAGAATTGAATCCGGGCAATACTGCCGCGCGAGCTCAAACACATTTATGATCCAGTCACTACCGAACGCTTGCTCTGCATACTGAGCCGGAGCGTGGCCAGGGGTAGACTCGTTGACCACATCGATCATTTCCGTATTCGGGTAACGGGTGCAATAATCGCGAATCCACTCCTCAATTTCTGCGCGCTGCTCAGCCGGGCTCAAAGAGTCAATCCAGCTCGGGTACTGGCTGCCCCAAACAAGCGTGTGCTGCTTAAACGGAATATTGTTTTGTTGGGCGTAATTGTAAGCCGCATCTAGACCGCCCCAGTTGTACTGATCGCGCGATGACTCGACCGATCCCCACTTGCCTTCGTTTTCGGGGGTAATTTGATCCCAGTACTGCACAAAATCAGATCGAACCCCGCCAGAAGTGGTGATATTGCCCACAAAGAAGTCATGGTCAATTGCGCCGCCGCCCACGTCACCGATTACCGAAAAGTCATCGGCGTAGTAACTGGCACTGGTGCTATCGGATTCAATAATAAAATGCTGAAACGCCGTACCACTCTGGCTGTAAGTGCCGCTTAGCTGTGTCCAGCCGCTGGCCGATACCGTGGCCTCGGCCACACGGGTGTACTCCTCGTAAGTGGACGAGTCGGCGTCGTCAACGCGCTTTGCCGTCAAATAAACCGTCGCACCGGCAGACCCGGCCGCCATTTTTACCCACACAGACACATCATAGTCGTTGCCATTCGCCAGACCGGCTGGCGCAAATGTCAGCCCGTGCCAGGTATCTGTGCGGGCGGAAATCAGCGCACTCGCTGCACCACTGCGCGCCTGCTGAGTACTGCGGGTAATATCACCGGCGGTAACGGACCAGTTAGTTAAACCACTCTCCACACCACCGTTGTCGGCAATGTTATCGCCACCGGGCACGCTGGAAGACTGCTCACTGGACGACTGACTGCTTGAGGAACTCACCGACGATGACGCGTTACCGCGCTCGACGCACAAGCCAATATTGGAATCAGTTTGGCCCGGTTGCAGTATGTTATTCCACCCCGCGCCCGAGACTTGCAACATCGTTCCGCTCTGGCTCCATTCGCCATTCCACAGATCGGTCACCGTGCCATCAACAGCAATACTGAGGGTCCAATCTACGGCGCTGGCGGTGTTGTTGGTAACGTTCAGCGTGGCACAATAACCGCCGCCCCAGTCGTTGGTCAGCTCAATGCTACCCACCACATTGCTATCGGCGCCCCCATCGGACGACGACGCATCCGAACTGCTGGAGCTGGCACTGCTTGAGGAGCCACTACCCCCGGTGAACCGATACCAATTCAAATTGTGTCCAGCGGTAGAGCGAAGATACACATCGTGCGTGCCCGTAACGCTGGCAAACGCGACCGACTGCGTTTGCCAGCTTTGCCATCCGCCCGTGTTGCTCACCTCAAGGGTTGCTATGGGTTGGTTGCCCACATCGTCGAGCACAATCTCTAAGCCAGAGTTGATGTTGGCAGCGACGCGAGCATCCATACCCGTGGCACCGGAGCCAAAATCAACATCCGAGATTTTCACCCAATCACCCGGGCCCATCTCTAAATTAAGTGTGCCTTCGCTTGCAGGAGCGGCTTCAATGCCATTTTCAGTATCGAAAGTTTCGGCCTGATTGAGGGCAAACGCGTCTACCGCGGCGATCTGGGGTACGCCCTCTGGGCCGGCGACAACTGGCTGGATAGAACCGTTGCCATTAAAGTACAGCCGGTCAACATTGATCGAGCGCTGATAGGTACTGGCACCGCGCTCGTTGGCGACAGCGCGGTTGTGATAAAAGATGTACCACTGGTCTTCAAACTGCACCAGTGACTGGTGATTATTATTGTTATTGTTTTCCCACGGGTTTGGCAAAATCGTACCCTGGTGGGTAAACCCGGTGGTTGGGTTGTTACTGGTCATGTAATCGATGCTGAGGCCACCACTGGTATTCGTGGAATAGGTCAAATAATAAGTGCCGTTGCGCTTATTCATCGAGAGCGCTTCAAAAAAGTTAGGCGCGTCGATCGATATAGCCGCACCGTTAGTACTCACCATGTCATTGTTTAACCGAATGACTCGCGCATTGCCGGGGCCACCGCCACCAAAGTAAAGATAAGCCTGGCCGTTATCATCGATAAATACACCCGGGTCAAACACCCAGTCGACGTTAGCGTTGGGGGTATTGCGATCCACCAGAGGTGCACCCAACGGGTCGGTATAGGGGCCTTCCGGGTTGTCGGCCACTGCAACACCAATCGCATTCGCGCCATCGGGGTAGTACAAATAATAGCGGCCATTGCGCTCAATAAAGTCCGGCGCGTAGGCCAAATTCGCCCACGGACTATCGGATTGTGAATTCCAGATAATGCCGTGATCTTGCCAGTTGACCATATCACTGGACGAGAACAGATAATAATCGACCAGCTGGCTATAATCGGATTGGTCATCTTGATCGTGCGTTACCACCACATAGACCCGCCCATCGATGACTCTGGCAGCGGGGTCTGCCGTGTAAACATGAGAAACTATTGGGTTGTCCGCTAAAGCGCTTAGCGGTATCGCCGCGCACAGGCCGGCAAATACAGTAGAGGTTAATAACCTCGTGGGCATCAGCTTCATTTTTTCACCTATTTTATTAAATATTATGGCCGTGACTGACACATCGGCCACGGCTAAGGAGCAGTGAGCATAGAAAAATGAAGCTAGGTAAGATGGCAATTATGGCTGGGTTCTTAGCACTATGTAGGATGTGACAAAAATGCTGTCATTAATTCAAAAAATTATCCGCCAACAAAAAGAGTCTTGCGCCACACTATAAACAGCGGCCCTTTTCACGACACAGGGTTTGAAACGTTTTAGGCGTACAGCCATATTCCGCTTTAAACAATTTGTTAAAATACGAGACGTTGTTGTAACCCACCCAATAGGCCACTTCAGAGATATTTGCCTCTCTGGACTCGGACAATAGCCGCGCCGCCTCGGTCAAGCGCAGCTTCTTTAAATAAGCGGTGAAGGTAAGGCCTAGCTCCTCTTTCAGAATATCGTTAATCTTGGTCCGGTTAATCCCAAGGGTGGCAGCGGTGTTTTCAAGGCTCAACTCCGAGCTGGCATACTCAGTGGCAACGTAACGCAGCAGTGTATCTTTTTCTTTGTCTCGCTGAGGCTCGATCGAGAGCTTTTTATAGGCCATTAGCGGCTGGTCTAACTTCACCTTTTCTTTTAAGCCGCTCGTAAGCGAGCGCACATACAGCCGAACCGCCCAGACCGTAAACAACAACCAACCAAGCGCTGTGACCGCTATCGCCGAATACAGATAAAACGGCTGAGTACCCTTGAGCACTACATCGGCAATTCGCACCCGAGAAGTCTGATCCATTGGGCTCTGCAGCGAATTCACAAAAGCCAACCCCATGGTTTTATCGAGCTGATAGCCAGTATCACTGACCTCAAAGCCATAGCGATCCAGCCACCAGTAGGGTGTGCTCAGCTCATCAAAATCGATGGTGACCTCTTGCCAGTGCGCATTGCAGGAAAACGCCAGCGACGACACTCGCCGGGTTTCCGGCCGGAAGGGGTCGGTGACCTTGTCGTCAAAACTGAACAACACAAACAGCAATACATTGCGCGGGTCACACAACACCCTAAACGAGGCGTGGTCATACGCCGTAAGGTCAACCAGGCGATAGGCGAGGTCGGGCTGAATAAAATAGAAGGAGTAGTGCGTGTAAGGGAACAGCTGCTCTGAGTCCAGAGTGAACTCGTAATCAATCGTACCGACCTCGCTTTTAAGCTCCAGCCGGGTATCGCCCACCGGAGCCACAGGCTCAATGGCCGGCGCCCAGGGCAGCGCCGGATCTTTAGCCGGGAAGAGCGCCACACTCGTCCGTGATTGCAGAAAACCGCTATAGATAACCGCGATTGTCAGCATCAAGAGTATCAGTAGGGCCACCGAAGTCTTGCGATAGAATAGCAACATTTTATTTGAGTTTTTATCGGTGAACGAGCGTTATTATGTGCCAAAGCCCGCAATAAGTATTATTACCATACCATTGATGTCGACCATAAAAATAGCGGTGGTACACCTTTTCAGCAACTCGCCATTCGCAACACCTACCGCGCCTACCACTCGTACCGCTAAAGCCACACAGACGAGTTAACCCACCGGCAGCCGCTCAGCAAAACGTCCTTTTAGCTAAGCCTTCAGCCCGCCGCTGCCTTGTGCGCAGCGTCACACAATAAAACTATAATATTATAAATAAGCGCATCTATAGGTTAGTCTGTCTCCGCCGACTGACCCGGCATCACAATAACCCCCTGTGGGAAACACAATAACAATCGCAGTACCTGGCCCTTTGGGCGCTAAGGATGATTGGCCAAGCTCTCACCGGGCTCATAAATCCGATCATGATAGGGATAGCTTATGTCTCGTATAAACCGTTCTATTTTTATTCGCTCTGCACTCACCGCCACCTTAGTGGCACTCTCCGCGCAAGCACTGGCCGACGCCGAAGTCACTTACACCAACGGTAGCTGGCTCGCGCGCGTCGAGGGCAACAGTGTTTACAACGGCAACCGTTACTTTGATGCAATCAATGCCGCCATTAACAATATGGGCTCTGGCACCGTCAATATTCGAAACTCGGGCGCCAGCGGCAGCGATGGCGGCCAGGTCTATGCAATACGCCCGCAAGCCGGACAAACGCTGGATTTTCACGGCCATCAGGTAAACGCCAACGGCGGCGAGCTGGTGGTGCCCGTGTACTGCGACCGGCGCAACAACATTACCGTGCGCAATCTGCATGTGGTGGGTAACCCGCGCTATGGTGTTTGGTTCCGGGGCTGCTCTAACGTCACGCTCGAGAACATCACCATGGATTTGAGCAACAACAACCCCGTGGGCCTCGGTATCCGGGTAGACTCCTCTACCGCACCGGCCAGCAACTTAACCGTGGCCGGCAACATCAATATTAACGGCGCCAAAGGTCACGGCCTGGAAACCTACGGCATTGATGGCTTTACCATCGGCGATGTTACCGTCACCAACAACGGCGGCTCGGGCGTGCTGTTAAACAACTCGCGCAACGGTACCGTGGGCAATGTCACTGGCCACTACAACAACTACGGCGGTGGTTACGCCACGTTCCGCGTTGCCAACAACAACGGCCCCAACGTCACGGTTAACAGCGTTTACTCACGCAACTCTGGGCGCGGTTTTTTTAGCGTTTCCGGCAGTAACGGCACCACCGTTAATTATGTCGATATCGAATCCAGCACGTCCCATGGCATATTTCTCGAAGACGCCAGCAACACCCATGTGGTGAGTGGCCGCGTGGCCAACGGCAACCCCAACTGCCAACTGGTACGCACCAACAGCTCAAGCTTAAACGTATCGGGTTGCGCGCAAGTGGGAACCCCGCCGGGTAACGGCGGTGGCGGCAATAACAACGGCACCGTTAACGGCGTGTACCGGATCGTACCGCTGCACAGCAGCAAAGCCCTCGACACCGCCAATTGTGGCAACGCCGATGGCACCAACGTACAGCAATGGAGCTGGCTCAATAACGACTGCCAAAAATGGAACATTTCTCAGGTCGATGGCGACTACCACCGCATTTCTCCCGCAAATGCACCAACCTTAGGGCTGGATATCGACTCACTCTCCACCGCCAATGGCGCTAACGCAATGCTCTGGAATTACTGGGGCGGCGAAAATCAGCAGTATCGCTTTCAAAGCGCTGGCGATGGTCGCTGGAGAATCATCAACCGGCTGAGCCAGAAATGCCTCGACGTCAACGCCAATGACACCGCCGATGGCGCCAACCTGATCCAATGGGAGTGTTTGCCCGGGGCGACCAATCAGCAGTATCAGTTGATTGCGCAATAGCTAAAATACAAACCCGCAAGAGGGCGGATAAGCGCCCTCTTAGCGTATAGTTTCCGTAGAATTTATATAACTAACCATTCCACCCCAATGTGACGATTCCCGCGTAAAATATCTGCCAATACTGAATAGCCGAACATGAGGCAAAACTAAAATGGACGACTCTAAGCAAAAGATTGCACTTTTCATCGACGCAGACAACGCGCCGGCAAACAAGTTTGAGGATGTGCTCAGCGAAGTTGCTAAATACGGAGTTGTAACCAT
This sequence comes from uncultured Gilvimarinus sp., assembly GCF_963975215.1. Lineage (GTDB taxonomy): Bacteria > Pseudomonadota > Gammaproteobacteria > Pseudomonadales > Cellvibrionaceae > Gilvimarinus. The sequence continues at coordinate 21,732 of NZ_CAXBFW010000016.1, read as the reverse complement.
TAGAAAAGCATATGGCAACTGGAAAAAAGCTTCAATCAAACCGTGGGAAGATCTTTTGCATGAATATGCCATTCAACCTATACAGCAATACGACCTATCTAAGGGAAAAAACGCCTCCGATATTGCACTAGTCATTGATGCCATGGATGTCATGTATACAAAAGACATTGATGTTATGTGTTTTGTATCTTCCGATTGCGACTTTACACCGATGGTAGTTCGAGCTCTGGCAGAAGGAAAAGTCGTGCTGGGGTTCGGTGAGAGAAAAACACCAGAGCCGTTTGTAAATGCCTGCTCCAAGTTTCTATTTTTAGACCAAGATCAAAGCACCACTGACTCAAACCAAGAGAAACCAAAAAATATTAAATCCGACACAAAACTAATTAACTTGCTGCGCCAAGCCATTGCCGCAACCGCCGAAGATAATGGCTGGTCGGCACTGGGGCCTGTCGGATCTCACATATCCAACAAAACATCATTCGACACCAGAAACTACGGTTATAGAAACTTGAGCAGCCTGATAAAAGCCATTGATCTTTTTGAAATTAAACGAGGCCCCAATAACTCCTACCTAGTGCGGGACCTAAGAAAGAGAAAAACATAAAGCTCGATAGCCGGTACAGTCATCCTGCCAAGTTATCCCGCCAAGCCATAAGAGTTATGTAAACTTTTCATATTTCATCACATTACTCATACCTCCCTTCTATAGATTCAGTAAAAAATAAAAGCTAACGCTCGTTAGCTTTTTTACACCTAATAAAATGGTTATTAAAGGTGCAACTTCTGTAATATGATGCCTTTCTAACAGGGCATAAATTCGAATACAATCATCTATCGCTATTCATTTTTCACACCGTAACGTGCAGTGGCGCAGCCTTTGAGATAGAAGGAAATCCTTATGATGAAAAAGATAACAACAGCAACGGCCTCAGCTTTACTAGCAGCAACAATGATCAGCTGCGCCCACCACTCCGAAGACAGTGGTACAGCGGCGCAAGGCAACCCCCTTAACTTTGGCAAAGGCTTACGTACCGCCGACCCCTCTGCCCATGTCTGGAACGACGGCAAAATGTATGTGTACACCTCACACGATGAGGAGTGTCAGGAAGATTTTTGGATGAAAGACTGGTACGCGTTTTCCTCTACGGATCTACAAAACTGGGAAACTCATGGGCCATTGCTGTCGGTTGACGACTTAAGCTGGGCAGACAACTACGCCTGGGCGCCAGATGCCGCCTATAAAAATGGCAAATACTATTTAGTGTTCCCGGCCGGCACCGGCCACAAAGATAGAGTTAACCCACAAAACAGCACCAAGTGGATGGGCATTGGCATTGCCGAAAGTGACTCACCCACCGGCCCGTTTACAGATAAGATTGGTGCGCCGCTGTGGACATCGCCCTACGCCAATGACCCAAGCCTATTTATTGACGACGACGGCCAGGCCTATTTGTACGTGCACGCCAAAGACCACGATTACCATGTCATCAAAATGGCGGACGACATGCGCAGCACAAAAGGCGATTTAGTCAAAATGGACATGGGTGGTTACGAGCCAAAAATGGAAGGCCCCTGGGTATTCAAACGCGGCGATAGCTATTACTTCACCATGCCAGAAAATAACCGTGTGCTCAGCTACTATATGTCAAAGTCGCCCACCGGGCCCTGGGAATACAAGGGCGAAATCATGGGGCAAGAGCACAACAGCAATAATCACCACTCCATTGTGGAGTATCAAGGCCAATGGATTCTATTTTATCACCGTTGGTTAGACATCGACTCAGCCTGCGGCCGTCAGCGTCACAGCGCCGCTGAATACCTGTATTTTAATGATGACGGCACGATAAAACCGATTAAACGAACGGACAAAGGTGTTAGTGATTTTTCTACAAAAGTAAAATCTAATTAGTCGCCCTGATAAGCTAGATGTAAAAAAATAGCCGGCGGTGTGAACACCGCCGGCTATTTTATCGGATAGCTAGGTAAGACTAGAGGCTATCAATAAAATCATTCACTTCTTTTTTAGCCTCTTCCTTAGACTTGCCGTACTTGGACTGAATTTCTCCGGCAAGCTTTTCTTGGTTGCCTTCGATACGGTCAATATCGTCATTGGTCAGCTTGCCCCACTGGGCTTTTACACCGCCTTTCAGTTCATGCCACTTGCCTTCAAATTGATCACTGTTCATGGTAATTCCTCATGATGATTAAGCTTTAAAAATCACACTAAAACTAGTATGATTATTCCTGTTGCTTTACTAAAAACCCTTTCGAGGTTGTACATGAGGTATTGCATGTGGCGTGCCAAGCATAGGCAACCCGCTAAAAATCGGCTAAGGGCCGCGAATGGCGGCCCGTCTGAGAGGGGAAACAACTTTTTTCTGAAACCATACAGTATCGGTCTTTGTATTTATCTTACGTAAAACCTTATTTATTTGTAATTTTTACGGATAGACCGGGGAGACTGAAGTTTAATAATCGTTACTCGTTGCCACACGTTTTGCGCAAAAACTCGTCCACATCATTTAAGGTCGGCGCCAAAAAACCTAACGGGCGGCCCATCGCAGCCAAAAGTTTTACGTGCGTGACACCCTCGTAGGTTTTGCGCGTCACGGGTACGCCGGCAGATTGCAGTTTTTTCTCAAGCGAGATCGCCGACTTAGGCGTGACGGTTTCATCGTCGGCGCCATGCAAAATCAGCGTGGGAGGATTCTGGCCCCGCACATGATTGACCGTTAGCGCGTCAACCTGTTTCGATTCATCGTCACCAAAAATCTCCGTCCAGCGTTGTTTTTGGGTGGGCAAAAAATAATCATGCGGGCCGGCCAGACTCACATAAGCGTCGATAATATCGCTGGACAGCCCCACTGCATTCAAATATTTCGGATCATAGCTGATCAAGCCAGCAATCATCGCCCCCGCTGAGTGCCCCATCATGATTAAGCGACGCTTTTGACGCAATTCGCTGAGCGGCTTACTGGCCAGCGCGTGGGCGACATCTTCAACAAATACCGGGTAAGTGACCTCGGGGTAGAGCTGGTAATCGGGGACGACGACCGTGTAGCCTTTGCGGGCCAGCGCCGCGCCGACAAAACCGTATTGCTCTTTGGCGCCACTATCCCAGCTACCGCCATAGACAAACACGATCAGGCAGGCGTTATCGTTTTGCTTGGGCCGGTAGATATCCAGCTGCTGGCGTGAATGCTCGCCATAGCTAACATCGGATTCCGCTCGGTAGCCTCCGGCGCCATTCACGGTATTTAAAACATCGGTACCACTGCAACCGGCCAGTAAAACCATAAGTATTAAGCATCCGACTCGAGTGTATAAATGCGGCAAGCAACCCTCCTAAACGTTACCTCGCTATCAATCAGCGATGCTAAGCATACGTCGTGCCCACCCTTATGGATTACCTCAAAAGAAGCTCATTACACGTTTTTGCGAAGCAGCGGCTCGCCGTGAAACTCGATGCCGGCCCATCCGTGCTGAATAAAGTTGCGGATATTGCCGTGGTCGGTGCCCTCTGGATGAGCCAAAACATCATCCCGGTAATAACGGCCAAAACAGGCCAGGGTTTGCGCCTCCGTCAGACCATTGAGCTTGGCAAACGCAAAGATTTTGCACGAGCCTTCATTACTGCCGGCGGCGTTTTCCAGCTCGCCATTGGTGAACGCCGTTGGCGTGTAATCGTAAAAGGCATCGATAATGGCCATAGTTTCGGCAAACTCAATGTTAAGTGGCTCGCTGGTGAGTTGCTCTAAAAAGATATCGGGTGTCATAACTCAGTCTTCACTCGGGTTTAGGTAGAACCGCTAATTGTAGAGCCGCGACCCGGCAAGCTCAATCGCATGCCAGCTCAAAATATAAACAGGAAATACTCACAGCCGTCTTTCCCCAATGACCTGTCATCGCAAAAATAAGCACTATCACTGGTTAGAGAATGTAAAACGGCATAAAATACCGCCTTTGTAGAAAAATGAAAGACATCCTCGGGGTGGCCAGGCGGTGTTAGCCGTCGGCCTGAGACGCAAACAGTGCGGACCCGTTGAACCTGATCCGGTTAATGCCGGCGTAGGGATTGGACTATTTGCACAGCAATAATACGCCCACAGCCAGAGCCTTTGGCTGCCAAGCACTAACAACGTGCCCCAATTACGACGCTATGTTAAGCAGACCGGGTCTCCTACACATTACCGGAGACTCCACCATGACTAAAACCCTAACCTTAAGTGCCCTTACCCTGGCGATAGCCGCGCAAACCCATGCCGCGGACCAAGCTATCGAAGAGATCATCGTCAGCGCCGACTTTCGCGCCGCGCCTTTGCAGGATATCTCCACCAGCGCCAGCGTGATTGGTGCCGACACCATTAAAGCCCGCGGCGCCGAGCACTTAGCCGGCATCTTAAACACCGCCCCCAATGTGAACTTCTCCACCGGCGCCTCCCGTGGGCGGTTTTTTCAGATTCGCGGTATCGGTGAGCGCAGCCAGTTTATCGAGCCGGTCAACCCGTCGGTCGGCCTGTTAGTTGACGGTATCGACCTCACCGGTATTGGCGCTGCCGCCACGACGCTGGATATCCAGCAAGTCGAGATTTTGCGCGGCCCGCAAGGCACTCTCTACGGCGCCAACGCGCTGGCCGGCTTAATCAACATGGTATCGGGCACCCCCACCCAGGACGTTAGCGGTGAGCTGTCGGCCACCGTGGGCAACTACGAGACCTACACCACCAGTGCGATATTAAGCGGCCCTATCAGCAATGATGTTGGGTTTCGGGTAGCACTGGAGCAGCACAGCAGCGACGGCTACCAGGAAAACGCCTTTTTAAATATCGACGATAACGCCAACATCGACGAGCAAACCGCGCGCGGCAAGCTTAACTGGCAAGTCGGCGACGCACTGGCGCTGGATTTTACCGCTATGTACGTCAACGTCGATAACGGCTACGACGGCTTCTCGCTGGATAATACCCGCACGACGCTGTCCGACAACCCCGGTCACGATCGGCAAGAGACGCTGGCTTTCTCCGTCAAAGCCAACTGGCAATTAAGCGATGAGTTCCACGCCGTAGTGCTGGCCAGCAACGCCAACTCAGACACCGAATACGGTTACGACGAGGACTGGGCCTATCCCGATATCTGTGTCGATTTCACCTGTGTTTACGACGGCTACAATTCTTTTGACAATTACCAGCGCGAAATCGACAACAGCACGCTCGATGTACGCTTGGTATCGGATCACGAGGCCGGCGAGCTGGGCTGGGTGGCGGGTGCTTACTACCGCGATCAATCCGAACATTTGCGCCGCGAATACACGTATTTAAGCGAAGACTTTTTAAGCGACTTTAGCAGCGACAACACCGCGCTTTACGGGCAACTGGAAATCCCTTTTAGCCAGACGCTACAACTGGTCACTGGCCTGCGCTACGAACAGCGCGATGCCAATTACCGCGATAGCGATGGCGTTAGCTACGAGCCCAGCGACGATATGTTGGGCGGTAAACTCGCGCTGGAGTACCGCCCCGATGAATCAACCCTGTGGTATGGGCTTGTCTCGCGCGGCTACAAAGCCGGCGGCTTTAACGCTAATAGCGACATACCTGCCGAAGACCGTGAGTACGACCCCGAGTTTTTGTGGAACTACGAAGCCGGCCTTAAAACCACCAGCCAAGATGGCCGCTTGCAAAGCCAAATCGCGCTGTTTTACCAAGACCGCGATGATCTGCAAACCAAGCAATCGTTAGTACAACCCGACGAAGGCGATATTTGCCCCTGTAGCTTTATCGACTACACCACCAACGCCGCCGCCGGCACCACCTACGGTCTAGAGGCCGAAGTAAACTGGCAAGCCAGCGATATGCTGAGTTTGTTCGCCAGCTTAGGGCTGTTACGCAGTGAGTTTACCGACTTTGTAAGCTTCGCCCACGCCGAGGCTGACCCGGACAGCGGCACCCCATACGACCTTAGTGGCCACGATTTACCCCACGCGCCCCACTACCAATTTACCACCGGCGCGGTTTTCAACATTACCGACCACTGGTACGCGCGCGTCGAGCTAGAGGGCAAAGATAGCTTTTATTTCTCCAGCCGCCACGAGGCGCAGTCGGAGTCCTACGAGCTGTTAAATGCCCGCATCGGTTACCAAACGGCGCAGTGGGAAGTCGCGCTGTACGGCCGCAACCTCACCGACGAAGACACCCAAACCCGCGGTTTTGGCAGCTTTGGCAACGACCCGCGCGACGGCTATAGCACCAAGCCTTACTATCAGTTTGGCGAGCCGCGCTTAATTGCCGCCACCGCCAGCTACCGGTTTTAAGTAAACTGGCCCAAACCCAACCATCAGAGAGCCACTATGCAATTATCCGTAGAACTCAGTATGTACCCGTTTAACGGCGATTATCTGCCGCCGATTAAAGGGTTTATCGACTGGCTCAATGAGCAGCCGGGCATCCGGCTGCAAACTGTCGCCACCTGTACCATCATTACCGGCGATTACGACCGGGTGATGGACGTACTGCGCGACGGCTTTAAAGTCAGTATGGAGGAACACGGTAAAGCAGTGTTTGTGGCTAAGTTTTTACCGGGCTTTGCCGCCCTGCCCGAGCAGGACGCATGAGCGACGGCGTAACCGAGCAAGTAGCCAGCGCCTGGCAGGCGATGTCGGGCTGGGAGATCGCCGCCGTTATCTTGGCGATTGCCTATTTGTTGTTGGCCGTGCGGCAAAACAGCCTGTGCTGGTACTGCGCGCTGGCCAGCACCGCGATTTACACCGCCCTGTTTTGGGATGTACAGCTGCTGATGGAGTCGGCCCTTAACGGTTACTATATGTTGATGGCTGTGTATGGCTGGTGGCAGTGGCACCACGGCGGCGCGCGCGATACCACGCTGCCGGTGCAACGCTGGAGCGGCAAAAAACACGCCCTGACCATTGTAACCATTGCGCTGCTCACCCTTACCTCCGGCAGCTTACTGCACCAATACACCGGTGCCGCCTGGCCCTATGTCGACTCGTTCACCACCTGGGCCAGCGTCATAACCACCTTTATGGTAGCCCGCAAAGTGTTAGAGAACTGGTTGTATTGGATGATCATCAACTCCACCTCAATCTTCTTATTTATTGACCGTGGCCTGTACCTAACCGCCGGTTTGCTGGTGACTTACTTAGTGATCTCGGTGTTTGGCTTTATCAGTTGGCGGCGGGACTACAATAACCACATTGATGCCACCACCGGGGCGGCACGTGCCTGATACAATCAGCTTACAAGCGGCACTGGCCAGCTGGCGCGAGTGGCCCCTACCCATTAGCGCCCCGCCCAAAGTGCTGGGCCCGGTGCCCGGTGGGCGCACCAACCGCAACGTTAAAATCGAAGCGCCGGGTATTAACGGGCCCCTGATATTGCGCCTTAACAACCGTCGCAGCGCGGCGCTGGGCATTGACCGCGACGCCGAGGCACAAATTCTGTTTAGCGCGGCCAACGCCGGTATTGCCCCGCAGCCCTTATATCAGGACCCGCAGCACCGCTTTGCCCTACTGCCGTTTATTAAGGCGCGGGTATGGCAGGCGGCGGACTTTGCCAACACCCAACAACGAGCGCGGCTGCTGCGCCTGCTGCGCTCGGTGCGCGAGCTCAGCCCGGCAACGGCCACCCGCTCTTATCACGCCTACCTCACCCACTATATGCAGCAGCTCGAGGCCGCCAACGCCGTCACCCCAGAGCTAAGCCAGCGCTGGAGTGAGTTTGTGCCGCCACTAAAAGCCTTTGATGCAGCGCCCTGGCCGGCACAACTCACCCACCACGACCTGATCCCCGAGAATGTGCTCGACACCGGTGGCCGCCTGTACCTTATCGACTGGGAGTACGCCGCCATCGGCCACGCCGATATCGATTTATGGTGCATCGACCCCGCTTTGGTACACGAACCCTTTATCCACGAGCTAGCCCGCTGGACCAACGATTTGTGGGAGCGCGTGCTGGCCCTACCCACCAACCAACAACCCAACGCCCCGGCATAGGCTTGGTTCTGGCGCTACACTGAAGTAACGTCAATTTTTGTCAACAATCGCAGGATACGCCCCACCAAACCCGGCGCAATGCTATGATGGTCACAATGACCATAACTAGATAAAACAGGACACCACCGTCATGCTCCGACTGTATCGAACACCCAAATATTTTGTGCTGCTTGCCAGCGTAATGCTGGCACTACTCTGCACCACCGCCCAGGCCGAAGACGGCTACCGAATGTGGCTGCGCTACGACGCCATCAGCGACACCAACCAGCAACAGCAATACCGCGAGCAGCTGCAACAAATTGTCGGCAGCGCACAATCGGCCACCCAACAAGCGGCCCGCGATGAGCTCGTGCGTGGTCTCAACGGCTTGCTGGCACAAAACACCAAGCTCAGCCAAAGCGCCGATGCCAGCGGTAGCCTAATTATCGGCACCCCTGCCAGCTCGCCCGCCATTGCTAAGCTCCAGCTGGATGCGCAACTTAACGCCGTGGGGCCCGAGGGCTATATCATCCAGCGCGCAACGCTGGCCGATAACCACAAGGCCACGGTAATTGCCGCCAACAGTGATACTGGCGCGCTTTACGGCGCATTTCATTTGTTGCGTCTGCTGCAAACCCACAGCGATATCAGCGACGTTAACGTGCAGTCGTCACCCTCGGTGCAACACCGGGTGGTCAACCACTGGGACAACCTCAACCGGGTCGTCGAGCGCGGCTATGCGGGATTATCCCTGTGGGAGTGGGGCAACCTGCCCGAGTACCAAAGCAACCCGCGCTATGTTGATTACGCCCGCATCAATGCCTCGCTCGGTATTAACGGCACCGTTATTAATAACGTCAACGCCGACGCGCGCATCTTAAGCGATGCCTTTTTAGCCAAGGCCGCCGCGCTGGCCGAGGTATTCCGCCCCTACGGCATTAAGCTGTATTTGTCGGTTAAGTTTAATTCGCCCATGTTGCTCGATGACTTTGACACCGCCGACCCGCTCGACCCCAAGGTGCAACAGTGGTGGCAAGAGCGCGTTAAAAAAGTGTACGAGTACATCCCCGACTTTGGTGGCTTTTTGGTTAAAGCCAACTCAGAGGGTCAACCCGGCCCGCAAGATTTTGGCCGCAACCACGCCGAAGGCGCCAATATGCTGGCCGACGCACTGGCGCCTTACAACGGCCTGGTGTTTTGGCGCGCGTTTGTATATGCGCCCGAGCAGGGCGACCGGTTTCGCGAAGCCTACGACGAATTTAAACCGCTGGATGGTAAATTCCGCGACAACGTAATTGTGCAAATTAAAAACGGCCCCATCGACTTTCAACCGCGCGAGCCGTTCTCGCCGTTATTTGGCGCGCTGCAAAAAACCAATATCGCCCTCGAGCTGCAAGTTACCCAAGAGTACTTTGGTTTTTCCAATCATTTAGCCTATCAAGGCCCGTTGTTTGAAGAAGCGCTGCAGGCCGACACTTACGCCCAGGGCAAAGGCAGCACCATTAGCAAAATCTTAGCCGGTGACGTGTTCGACTATAAACACACCGGTATGGCCGCGGTTATCAACCCCGGCACCGATCGCAACTGGACCGGCCACACCTTTGTGCAAGCCAGCTGGTACGCGTTTGGCCGCATGGCCTGGAACCTTGATTTAAGCTCCGCCGCCGCTGCCGATGAATGGGCGCGCATGACCTTTAACAATCAAAAAGAGGTGCTAAACCCCCTTAGCGACATCATGGCCATAAGCCGCGAGGCCGGCGTTAACTACCGCATGCCGCTTGGCTTAACCCACCTATACGCTCAGGGCCACCACTACGGCCCGGCGCCGTGGCACGATAAATCTGGCCGCCCCGACTGGACTGCCTTTTACTATCACAAGGCCGATAAAGACGGCATCGGTTACGATCGCACCAAAAGCGGCTCTAACGCCATCGAACAATACTTTGGGCCAATAACCCAACAGTTTGCCAAGCCTGAAACCACCCCTGAAGATTTAATGCTTTGGTTCCATCATTTACCGTGGGACTACACCATGCAATCGGGCAATACCCTGTGGCACGAGCTGGTAAATAAATACGACGAGGGCGTCGCCCAAGTGCGCGCCATGCAAACCCAGTGGCAATCACTCGAAGGTAGCATTGACGCCGAGCGTTTTGCCCAGGTACAAGCTCAGTTAAAAGTACAACTGCGCGACGCCATTTACTGGCGCGACGCCTGCATCAGCTACTTTGCCAGTGTTAATGGTTTAGCACTGCCCAAAGGCTCGCCCGAGCCGGCGCATTCGCTAGAGTTTTACAAAAGCCAGGAGAAAATCCGCTACGTACCCGACGCCTGGTATCCATTCCCATCCGGGCACTGATGCCGCACAAAGCGATGGCCCGGCACTCGCCGGGCCACTCGTTATAAAAGCTTAGACTCAAAGCCTTATCACCCCCCCAAGCACGCTGAAACAAAACTGCAACAGTTGTTTGGCAAAATCTTACCGCTCAACTAAGCTCATAAAAGCTCATAAAAGCTCATAAAAGCTTAGGCCCTCACACTCTGGTAAGAAACTCTAGGTGCCTCTTGGTCACTAGCTCGCAAAGTCTTGTCCGATTCACCATTAAAGCTATCCCACCGTTAGTCATACTAGGCCTTACGCTTGGTTATATTCTCGCGGTGATCAACCCTGTGCCTCTCTCGGATGAATGGCGCTGGATGCAGGCTTTGCTCATACCCTTTATTGAAAGCGATATTAATTTTTGGCAATACATTACCGGCGAATACTCTTTTTTAGGGCACTCGCACTATTTAACGCTGTTGTTTATCTATATTGATTATCAAATATTCGGTCTCGACTATACCCACATGGCCTATATTGGCTTAATCGCCTACTTACTCACTTGGGGCCTTTTGGTTTGGTATTATCTTGCTCTGCATCAGTATCAATTAAACACTCAGGGTTATACCTGTTTATTGCTGCTTACGCTTGGCTTTGCCAGCCCACTATCGGACTTCCCCTGGGGGCTAGTACTGTTTGAATACTTGTATTTTTTATTCGCACTCGCCCTACTGTGTCTGTTTGACTTAACCCTGCGCCATAAATTTAGCTTTTACGGATTTTTAGTGGCGTTTGCAGCAACGGTTGTTTTTACCGAGACAATTGGCTTAATGGCCGTGCTTACCGTACTGGGCTGGAGCCTTTTGCATAGCGCGCTTAAGCAATACCCATGGCGTAAAACAGCAACACTTTGGCTTACCTTTACTCTTATATTGTTAGCGCAATACTTGCTGCTCGGCTCGGGGATAGAAGGGCGCTCCAGCTTTAGTGAGTCTGCGGTCTCGATGTTAAGCAGCCTTGACTCTGTCTTACAATCGCTGTTTATCACCTTTTCTCTGCCACTCGCTGATCAAACTTTATTGTCTGAATCGTCGGTATTTCATGGGGATTACCGTATCTGGCAGGTATTGATTGGTATCGTGGGGTTGTTAATAACGCTTACGGGGATGGGCTATTACATGTTGGGCGGCGGCTTAAAAAAGAGTCAGCTACCCCTATTGTTATTTTTATTTTCGCTGGTGGCCTGGGTAACGATATTACTGGCAAGATACCAAGACGCCGGCGCTTATATTTTTGATGCGCGACGCTTTGCCCGATTTTTTACGGTCTATTACATCGCCGCGGCAATCGGTTTATCATTAAGCGACAAAAAGTCCGGCGGTAAAGCGGCCGCCGCACTAACACTGCTGCTCGCTGTGTTTTTTTCTTACGCAACTGTCACACAACACGCCCGGGCGAAGCACGTCGAGCACTACTTCACCAACGCCGAACAGGCCATAAAAAACACGCCGACCGACAAGACGGCTTTGGCAAACTCGATTCCACGCTGCAAAACCGAGCCATGCGCCGAAACCATTGCATTCTTACGCGAGCATCAACTGAGTCTTTTTAAATAATGCTACTACCTAACCACCAACATATTCAGGCAGCAGCATCACCCTATAACAGCCTCTGAGATCAAAGCTGACACGAATTATTACCTTGCAACTTATACCCCCAAGCGCGTAATCGCGTGAATCACCCCGCGCAACTCAGCCAAACCGCGCATACGGCCACTGTAAGAGTAACCGGGCTTCACTCCCTCGGCTTTTTCTTCGTCGGCCATTAGGTGTCCGTGATCGGGGCGCATGGGGATGGAGGGCATATCTTCACCGGCCTGCTGGCGACGACGCTCCTCTTTTAAGAGCGCGCTGATCAGCCCGACCATATCGTTATCGCCATCAAGGTGATCAGACTCAAAAAACGAGCCGTCTTCTTCGCGCTTAACATTGCGCAAATGCACAAAGTAAATACGCGAACCAAACTCTTCGGCCATAGCGACCAAATCGTTGTCACAGCGCGCGCCATAAGAGCCGGCGCATAAGGTTAAACCATTGGCCGGGCTGTCTACCGTGGTCAGAATTTTACGGGCGTCTTCGGCCGTTGAGACCACGCGGGGCAAACCAAACAACGAGAACGGCGGGTCATCCGGGTGGATACATAACTTAACGCCGCTTTCCTCGGCCACCGGCACCACGGCTTTTAAAAACTCCATTAAGTTGTGGCGCATGCCCTCGGTACCAAGGGCGATAAATTGCTCGATCGCGACTTTTATAGACTCGCGCGTGTAAGAGCCTTCACCCCCGGGCAAGCCGGCGATAATGTTTTTTTCAAGCAGCAGCTGCTCTTGCTCGCTCATGGCTTCAAAGCGGCTTTTGGCTTTATCGAGTACCGCCTGGGTGTAATCAGATTCGGCGCCGTCGCGCTTGAGCAGGTACACGTCGTAGGCGGCAAAATCGGTAATTTCAAATCGCAGGGCCTGACTGCTATTGGGCAGGCGATAACTTAAATTAGTGCGAGTCCAGTCAACCACTGGCATAAAGTTGTAGCACACCGCCGCTATGCCCGCTTTGCCCACGCTTCTGATGGACTCTTTGTAGTTTTCAATCAACTGCAAGTAATCGCCACTGCGGGTTTTAATATCGTTGTGCAGCGGAATACTCTCCACCACATTCCAATTTAACCCCGAGGACTTAATCAGCTCGTTGCGGGCGATAACGTCTGCGGCGGGCCAAACGTCACCGGTGGGGATTTCGTGCATCGAGGTAACGATATGCGTTGCCCCCGCCTGCTTAATTTTCTCCAATGATATGGAATCTGTTGGGCCAAACCATCTCCAGGACTCTTGCATTGTTTTTTATCCTACCATTTTATCGATTACTATCAGCCGTTCTGTATAGGCTTTGTTGCTGACGAAGTAAACCACGCCTGGGTTAAATAACGTTAACCAAACAGGCGTGTTTTGCTGGCGCTTACTAGTGGATTCGCCCGTCGATGGAAATACTGCCATTCATTGACCGGGCCGTAACAACCACCGGTAGCCACCATAGGAGCCAAAACTCGACGATACACCAATAACTGGCGTACAGCTGAGGTATCACAGCCAGACGGCGATCAACGCCGCACAGCCTTGCGCCGACAGTAAAATAATGCCACCCCAGCTTTCAACGCACGACCGTCTATTATCTGATACTGGCAAGGCTCTGCTAAAACGTCCAGCCAAACAATTGCTCGTCCTCGTCTTGCGTGTTGTAAGGGGGTGCTCGTGATACTAACAGTGCCCTACCGAGGCTATTAGCGGTTAGCTATCGATGATAGCAGCCTGATGCCGCAATGTCGTTGCGCAAACTCTTCAGATTACACATCGATTGCCTTAAGCCGCATTTAAAAAATTAACTTTACATATAATATATACTGAAAGAGCCCATTGCGATCTTACTTCTCAGGATTTTCGCCCTACTGCTCTGCCTGACGTTTACCGCCTGCGGCAGCTCTGGCGGGGGCAGCAACCCCAGCGTAGCCCCGCTATCGTCCAGCTCATCGTCCACCGCAAGCGCCAACGCTTCCAGCTCGATCAGCTCGGCCGCCCCCGCATCACCCGGCAGCTCTAGCACAAGCTCGGGCGACAACAACCCACTTACCAGTGTTGCGCTAAGCCAGCGTATGGGCACCGGCTGGAACCTGGGTAACACCCTGGAGGCCATCGGCAGCGAAACCGCGTGGGGTAACCCCAAAGCCACCCCCGAGCTTATTAACGCTGTTAAAGCGGCCGGCTTTGATACGATTCGCCTACCGGTTGCCTGGAGCCGCTTCTCCGATGAGGCCAATTTTATCATTCAGGAGAGTTGGCTAGCCCGGGTTGAGGAGGTGGTGAATGACGCACTCGAGGCCGACCTGTACGTACTACTCAACCTGCATTGGGACGGCGGCTGGATGCAACCCACCTACGCCGAGCAGGCGTACGTTAACGAGCGACTCGCCATTATGTGGACGCAAATCGCCAACCGCTTTAACAGCTACGACGAGCGCTTACTGTTTGCCGGCACGAACGAGGTGATGGTCGAGGGCGACTACGGTACGCCTACTGAGGAGTACTACACCGTACAAAACGGCTTTAACCAAGTGTTTGTCGATACTGTGCGCGCCACCGGCGGCAACAACGCCTCGCGCTTTTTAGTGGTGCAGGGTTTTAACACCAACATCGACCACACCGTAAACTTTGCCGCCGTCCCCAGCGACCCGGCCAACGATAAACTGTTAATGGAAGTGCACTACTACGACCCATTTAACTTTACTTTAAATGAGGACAGCACCGTTACCCAGTGGGGCGACGATGCCGCCGACCCGGCCAAAACCGAAAGCTGGGCCCATGAGGATCATCTAAACGCGCAGTTTACAAAAATGCAGGACACCTATGTCGCCCATGGCGTGGGCGTTATTCTGGGCGAGTACGGCGCCATCCGTCGTGCCGACAATACCGAACACGAAGCCTATCGTATTGCCTGGAACCGAGCCGTTACCGAATCGGCCTTAGCCCATCAAATGGTGCCCGTTTACTGGGATAACGGTGTTACCGGCAATGGCGGCTTAGGGCTGTTTAATCGCAGCACCGGGGCGCAGGTGTACCCCGAGCTGATTGAGGCGATAACAAGCGCGGCAGAATAAAGCGCTATTACCCACGCACAAAAAAGGCGACTTGCTTAGGGTCGCCTTTTTTATTTCGTATATCCAAACCTCTATAACTATGCACCCGCGCTCTGGTAGCCGGAACGAGCTGGACTGCGTAAATACACCGTATTGAAGGCGTAACGTGTTATATCTCACCCGAATGGCACTTACTTAGCAGACTGTTAGCACTGAAGCCCCGGCTTTTGTCATTCCCGCGCAGGCGGGAATCCAGAGCCCCCGGTATTTAAACCCACTGGATCCCCACCTGCGCGGGAATGACGAGGCTTAAGTAAGTGCCATTCAGATCTCACCCTTCATTTCTTTACCGTAAAGGTGACGCGCTGGCGATGTGGTCGACGCGGGCGCATTAAAAAAGGGGCGTGGATTTATAAGCCCGCGTCGCCGGGCGTGGCGAGTGACTTTTTTGTGTGGGAAATAAAACCAACGCCGCCCTAGCAGGCTATTGTAAAACCCCTTACGTACTCAGGCTTTCAGGCTGGTTCGTAATCTAGGCGCCATTTTGAAGGTGTGTGTCCACCCATCGAAACGTGGCAACGACGAGTACGGGCCAGCCTGAAAGCCCCGTGGGGCGTGGTCTGAAGCGCACATCTGCCGCGCCTTATCTCTAGCAAAGGGAACCACCCTGTCCGTCGAGACAATGCACAGCAGCTGCACGCTTCAGGCCACGCTGAGCATGCAAGGGGTTTTACAACAGCCTGCAAGATTGCCAACCCCGCCACATCATGGCACAGTAAGCCACATAGCGCGTAAGGGGTATGGTTGAAAACCAAACCTGCCAGAAGGCAGGCACCACTCCCTCAGAGATAGCCAGTCAGGAAGGTGAGACAACAAAGAGCAAAGCCCAGAGCGCCGTCAGTCTTTTCTCTCCTTTTTAGCCTGCCAATCATTCGCGGAACACTTAATGTAGCGCGAGGTGGTTGATGCATTTTTATTGTTTGAAATGTAAAACCTTACTCGCCTGACTTGTGTTACACAGCAGCACCGCTATAACTCTATGAAATTACTGGAGTTTTTATTCTTTATTGGGTGCATAAAAGACCTTATAGAGTCTCGTTAAACACAAGGGCTTCTTTTTGTAGTCGTCGAATGCCAATAAATATTCTCTAAATTATTGATTTTATAAGTTTTTTGTCGAAAAGTAATAAAAAGAGACATGAGCTTGTGTTGTTTAAACGAAATTCCGCCTAATACTGTTATGCCGCTAGTTGTATATCGAGGATGCTCTAAGGAATGAAATGGTAAGTACTGGAATTTCTGAATTCACTTTTGGGTATGGTTTTTTATATGAGCAAACCCAAGCAAATTGGAGCTCGTTGACTGCCGCCCCAATATTGCCAAGTCTCCAGAAAGAGAAGGATGAGGGCTGGGATGCGCATCTGCCATTGATAGGCACTGATTTCTATTACCAATTTAAGCTCAGCGACTATTTGTCCAATGGAAATGCAAAGTATATTAAAGATGGAACTTACATATCGCCCTATTATAGGTTTTCTTTGCACAAGCGTGACTACAATAAGCAGCACAATACATTAGTTAGGCATGCCAAAAACCATCCAAATACATTTTATGTTGCGCCTGAGTTTTCAGGGATAGAAAAATTTAATAGTGCCTTTCTGAGTAGACAGCTACTATCAAACTCTAGGCTAATTCCATTGAACGAATGCAAAGAGGAGCGCAACGCTGATCAGCATCATATTACGTTCCAACCTGGCAACAGAACCTGGAAAGTCCACTCAGAGGTGAGTTCTTTTGATTCTTCCAGAAGAGGAGATGAGATAGAAGCCATCTACCGGGAGTCGTCCATTCATTGGCGAGAGATCGACGAAAACTTCGCGAAAGAGATTTTTCTTAGCGTATCAAATCGAATAACTGACTCTGAGGTGGAGTCTGCTCTAAAATCAGCGAATGAAGAACTTCTCGATATCGAGCAAAAGAATAGAAATAGGAATGGCTATCTAAGGCGTGCTGCAGACCTGCTATCCATTAACTTCGGAGTCGCACTTGTTGTTGTAGGATCTACCGAGTATAAGCAGCATAACAAGAAAAATCCGGAGCACGCGTAAATTCGCCTCTGTTTTGGGCGTTATGTGCGCGAGCAGTTTTTATGCTTCATTCGGCTATTAGTTAATATATCAGATAGCAAGATTAGATAAAAAAGGATCGTATAGTTTTGAATTCTGGGAAACACGTTACAGTACAAAACCAGATATCCACAATGTCTGCGGATGAATGGGAAGAGTTTATTGAGGAGTGGATGAGTCATAGGTCGTCAGATTATTATGACTTTGAACGACTTGGTGGCGCCGGAGATCAGGGTAGAGATGTAGTCGGCTACGTAGACAATCCTGTTGGAAACGATGTCTATATTTGGGATAACTATCAGTGCAAGCATTACGCTGCCCCACTGTCTCCATCAAAAATATGGAAGGAGATCGGAAAAATCTGCTACTACTCTTTTGTGAATGACTACCCGTTTCCAAGGAAGTATTATTTTATAGCCCCTTTGGGGATTGGAACGAAGCTTTCTAACTTACTAAAAAAGCCTGACGACTTGAAGAAAGAGCTGTTTGAAAAATGGGAAAACTACTGTAGAAACGACATAACTGAAATCAGTAAAATTGAATTAACAGATGAACTAAAAGAATATATAGGAAACCTAGATTTTAGCGCCTTTGACAAGATCGCTACAATTAAAATCATTATGGAACATAGTAAAACTCAATTTCACGTCGTGAGATTTGGAGTTCCATTACCAGAAAGGCCTATTACTCCAGAAGTTCCTGAAAACGTAGGAAACAATGAGATAACCTACGTGACAAAGTTGCTTTCTGCATACGATAGTCATGCTGAAGAAAGTATCACCAATGTGGATGAGGCTAATAATCTAAAACCCTACAAAAAACATCTAAAACGATCTCGCGAAGATTTCGCTAATGCTGAAGCATTAAGGAATTTCTCAAGAGATACTATGCCAAATGGCTCATTTGATAGCATTCAGAATCAAATTAAGAATGGGATATCTGACATTTTAGATTCGAGCCATACAAGTGGCTTTGAGAAAGTGAAAGATGCGGTTAGTGAAGCTAAAAAGCTTCAGCTTCCACTTACTCCACTAACATCTTGCCTTACAGTTAATGATAGGGGCGGCATTTGCCATCAGCTGGCCAACAAAGATGACGATGTATCATGGTGTGAAAATGAGTAATTTATCAAGTTTGTTTAATTCTCCCATGGAATCAGGCCTACGTAGTTTGACGCTTTTAGTAGCCGCTTATCCACATTATTATGATCTTGAGAGATTGGTAATTTATGACTACCTGTTAGTTCATTCTGGGGATGTTGAGAATGGTCCCAAAAGCATACACCCAGATACGCCCCACCGGTCAGGCGAGATTTTAATAAAAAGGCCAATTATCGAAAGCGGGCTCAAAAACATGATTGCCAAGGGCTTAATCGAAGCCAGATATTCTTCATCTGGTATCACGTACGCTGCTACAGAAGTTAGCTCACCATTCTTGGACTCGTTGCAAGCCGGCTATACACGAAAAATAATTGAAATTGCAGACTGGGTTTTTGAAACATTTGGCGGGTACAGCATTGAGGATTTAAAGGGACTAGTAAATGACAAACTTGACGTTTGGGGTGGTGAATTCGTCAATGAGTCCATTGTTCGTGGAGAGTTTTACTTATGAATAATGGATTAGAAATAAAAAAACTAATTGCAACAGGCATAACTTGCAATGATGCGAGTATCAAGTTTTCGTCAAGCACACACGTAATAATTGGGCCCTCAAATACCGGTAAATCATATATCTTTCAATGCCTTAAATATTTATTGGGCAGCACAAAAAAACCTAAGAAAATTAAAGAGTCCTATGATTATGATGACTGCTACTTAGAAATATTCTTGGCGAATGAATCCACAAACACCATTCGTAGAAGCTTAACCGGCGGTGATGCGTTTTTATATGAATGTAGTTACGCTGAAATCCCTGATTATATTAATGAGCCGGAAATCCTGATCGTAGGAAGGAAAGCTACGAAAAAGAATCGAACGCTTAATTCGTATTTCTTGTCAGTCTCAAATCTAAAAGACAAGAAGGTTAGAAGGAATAAGAGCGGAGTTGCCGATAATCTATCATTTTCTTTCTTAAGGCATCTATTTCTCATTGACGAGATTTCAATAATTAAAGAGGATTCTCCTGTCTACACAGGTCAAAACGGGGAAAAACCTAAAGAGGAGTCAGTATTAAGAGTTCTGCTGACAGGGCAAGACGATAGCGGCATAGAATCTAAACCAAAACAGAAGGTTATTGACAACAGAAAAGGCCGCATGGAGGTTCTTGACAGTCTGATTGATGATTACCAAAGAGAACTTTCTGAATTTGATGTTATATCTATAAACCCAGATGAGCTAGGTGAGCAAATAGAGAAGTTAGGAGCCTCAATTGTATTTGAAAACGAGAGGCTAGAAGCACTCTACGAAAGGGTTGATGTATATGAGTCAACAATTGATAGCTATTGGACGAAATGGAAGGAAAGCGAGTCAAGATTGTTAACCGTTAATGAACTCATCTCTAGGCTTGCGCTTCTAAACCAGCACTATGATAGCGACTTGTCTAGACTTGAGTCACTGCAAGAGGCTAGCACTGCTTATACTAGCTTAGACATCGGACTATGCCCAATTTGTAACTCTGAATACGATTTAGAGAATCATGACGCTTGTAGTTCAGAGGATGTTGATAATATTTTGTTGGCATCCAATGCGGAGATTGCAAAGATAGATTCATTAAAGAATGAACTTGGAAAGACTAGAGATAATCTTGCTCTTGAAAAAGACAGTTTGCTTGTGGAAATCGAGAATAGTAAGTCAAACCATAACAGGGCCCAGATAGATAAATCACAATTCATATCAGAGTTCATCAAGTGCACTGTAAATAATCTAGATACTCTGCGAGTTACCCTTAGGGATCGTAAACATGCATTTAGGTTGGTAACGAAGTTAAATGATCTAATGGATCAAAAGTCGCTATATGAAGTTGAAATCGACCCTATGGATGGTGACTATAACTTTGATGAGCTGACTACCTCTACTACAAGTGATTTTTGCATGATTGTTCAGAAGCTGCTGAATGAGTGGGGATACGGAGAAAATACGTCAGTATCATTTAGTGAGGATACCTGTGATTTAGTAATTGATGGTTATGATAGAAACCTAGCGGGTAAGGGATATCGTGCCTTATCTTATTCGGCATTTAGTATCGGACTCATGCATATATGCTTAAAAAACGACCTTCCGCATAGTGGAGTAGTAATATTAGATTCCCCTTTGTGTACTTTGCGCTCAAGGCATGTTAAGAAATCTCCAGAAATAGACAATAACGACATCATCAGCGATGAAACTAAAGAGGCTTTTTATACTAGCATTGCTAAATATAAAGGGCTTGGACAAATTATTATTTTAGATAATGATGGGCCATCCAATCCAAAATCACTTGATATTGGATATACCGAATTCACAGAAGATAGAACCGTAGGGCGATATGGTTTTTTTATCCCAAAGAGTAATCAATAGGGCTGACGGTCTAGTCAATGGAATTTAAACACATAACAAGAAGCTACAAACTGACTCCGAAAACAGTCACTTTTTGTGCAAAAAAACCGCACAAAAACCGCCAGTTTGCTACGCAGTTGAGCTTGGCGTTAAACGTAATCCAAGGATTGAACATTGAAAGAGGAACATAGGTCTTATTTGCTAGAGCTGGATTATGGGAACCGGAAGGGAGAGCGAGACTTTGTAAAGGATATTTTGTCTCGATACGACAGAAACGCTTTGGTGGGATCACTCCTTTTCGTTAATAACAATCCGTATCACTTCGAGCTTCTGTGGCTTCTAAACTTCGAGAAATCACATGAAGATTTTGATAAGTATTTGGCTAGTAAATATCCGACTACGAGAAGAGCTTATAACAGGTTTGTTGATGATCTTTTGGCCTCGATGGAGAATAAGTCGTACAACGTTATTTCCGTGAGTACTCCGGAAGACGCGGATACCAATATGACGTCTGAAACAAATGGGGCGTTTTTCTTTCCAGACAGAGATGTATTTTTTGGTGTATGGGGAAAACCAGTCACTATGGATAAATTCACAGTGTTTTTATCTCATTCCAGTAAAGACAAGAAGTTTGTAGATGGCGTCTTTAATGAGCTTCAAAAATCTGAAGTTCGTGCTTGGTATGACAAAGAGGAAATTGCTCCGGGAGAAAGTATTACTGACAAAATAAATGATGGGCTAAGGAATTGTAATTTTGGTCTTATATTTCTTTCAAGAAATTTCCTAAACGTAAAATCAGGATGGACGATTGCTGAGGCAAATTATTTTATGCAGCAGAGAATGAGAGATAGTTCAAAAAAATTCGTGATCATCAATATCGATGTTGAGCATTCTGACATGCCTCCTCTAATGCAAGATTATAGATATATCGATGCTTCAAATGATGGATTTATGGATGACATAAAGAAAGCGATTAGCCATCACCAGAAAAACGTTTAACTAACGCGTCAATTAGGACACTCGCAAGCTCGCGCCTATTACGCGGTCGATAACTAATAAAGGAATCACCTATGGAAGATTGAACGACTGGGGTCAGATACCCTCTTGGAAATCAAGCGCTGATAACGGAATTTTCGCATTAAA